>NZ_JBIUAF010000005.1:18439-1031494 GCF_044547285.1 Nocardia sp. NPDC052566
CTCGCAGGGCGAGAGTGGTTACCGTGGTTCGGGTTCCGGCTCGCGTGGTTCCTCGCAGGGTGAGGGCGGCTACCGGGGTTCGTCGCAGGGTGGTTCCGGCTATCGCGGTTCTTCGCAGGGCGGCTCGGGTTACCGTGGTTCCTCGCAGGGCGAGAGTGGTTACCGTGGTTCGGGTTCCGGCTCGCGTGGTTCCTCGCAGGGTGAGGGCGGCTACCGGGGTTCGTCGCAGGGTGGTTCGGGCTACCGTGGCTCCTCGCAGGGCGATGGTGGCTACCGCGGTGGCGCACAGGGTGGTTCGGGTCAGCGTGCGGGCGCGCAGGGTGGCGCTTCGCGTGGCACCTCGCGCGGGTTCGCGCCGGGCGGCCCTGCCCAGCAAGGCAATTCGCCACGTCGCACCGACCGTCCGGCGACCTCCGTGCCGACCGGTAAGAAGCCGAAGAATCCGAAGCCGCAGCGCAAGGTCGTTTCCGCGCCGCTGCTGAGCAACGCCAAACCGGCCAAGCGCCAGCACACCGAGGCGCCCGTGGAGGGCGGCCACGAGAAGATGCCGTGGGGCGAGGGCGAGCGGCTGCAGAAGGTGCTCGCCAAGGCGGGCGTGGCCTCGCGCCGCGCCGCCGAGGAGATGATCGCCGCGGGCCGCGTCGAGGTCGACGGCGCCATCGTCACCGAGCAGGGCCTGCGGATCGATCCGCAGAACGCCGTGGTCCGCGTCGACGGCACCCGCGTCATGGTGCGCGAGGAACTGGTGCACATCGCGCTGAACAAGCCCAAGGGCTGGCAGTCCACCATGTCCGACGATCTCGGCCGCCCCTGCGTCGGCGATATCGTCGCCGAGCGCATCGCGGCCGGTCAGCGGCTGTTCCATGTCGGGCGTCTCGACGCGGACACCGAAGGACTGCTGCTGCTCACCAATGACGGTGATCTCGCGCATCGCCTGATGCACCCCTCGTTCGAGGTGTCCAAGACCTACCTGGCCACGGTCAACGGCGAGGTCAACGGCAAGGTGATCGGCAAGCGCCTGCGCGACGGCATCGAGCTCGAGGACGGCCCGGCGAAGGTCGACAAGTTCCAGGTGCTCGAGCTCGGCGAGGGCCGATCGCTGGTGAAACTCGTACTGCACGAAGGGCGTAAGCACATCGTGCGCCGGCTGCTCGACGCGGTCGGCCACCCGGTGAGCAGGCTGGTGCGCACCAACATCGGTCCGGTCGTGCTCGGCGATCAGCGTCCGGGCACGCTGCGCGTGCTCGGCCGCGACGAAATCGGCAAACTCTACGAGGCGGTGTCTTTGTGAACGGTGTGGAGATTCCTGTCGCGAATCCGGCGCGGATGTCCGACACGTCCCCGCTGGTCGTCGCCATGGACGGCCCGTCGGGCACCGGAAAGTCCAGCGTCTCACGGCGTTTGGCGACCCGGCTCGGCGCGCGCTACCTGGATACCGGCGCCATGTACCGTGTCGCGACGCTGCATGTGCTGCGCGCCGGTGTCGAGCTGACCGACGCCTCCGCCATCGGCGCCGCGGTCAAGGAGCTACCCCTGACCATCGGCACCGACCCGAGCCGCGAGCTGATCGAGCTCGACGGTGAGGACGTCTCCTCCGAGATCCGCGGCGACGTCGTCACCAAGGCCGTCTCCGCGGTGTCCGCGGTGGCCGAGGTGCGCGATCTGCTCGTCGCACTGCAGCGCGAAATCACCGTCGTCGCAGAGCGAATCGTGGTCGAGGGCCGCGATATCGGCACCGTCGTCCTGCCCGACGCCGATGCCAAGATCTACCTGACCGCCTCCGCGGAGGCGCGCGCCCAGCGGCGCAATCAGCAGAACATCGCCGAGGGCCGCGGCGACGACTACGAGGCCGTGCTCGCCGACGTGCAGCGCCGCGACAACCTCGATTCCACGCGCAAGGTCTCCCCGCTGCGTCCCGCCGAGGACGCCGTACTGGTCGACACCAGCGAGCTGAGCATGGACGAGGTCATCGATGAGCTGTATCGCGTAGTGGCCGAACAGATTTCGGTGAGCAGGAAGGGAGGTGTCCGATGACGGAAGACGTACTGGCCGGTGACGGCGTCTGGAGCGACGAAACCGACTGGGAGATCAGCGATCTCGATGGCGAGTTCGAGGGCGAAGACCAGATCGCCATGCCGACGCTCGCGGTCGTCGGCCGCCCCAACGTCGGCAAGTCGACGCTGGTGAACCGCATCCTCGGCCGCCGCGAGGCCGTCGTCGAGGATATCCCCGGCGTCACCCGCGACCGCATCTCCTACGAGGCGAACTGGGCGGGCCGCAAGTTCTGGGTGCAGGACACCGGCGGGTGGGAACCCGACGCGAAGGGCCTGCAGCAGTCGGTGGCACGTCAGGCCGAGCTGGCCATGCAGACCGCCGACGCGATCCTGCTGGTGGTCGACGGCGTCGTCGGCGCGACCGCCACCGACGAGGCCGCGGTGAAGATGCTGCGCCGCTCCAAGATTCCGGTGATCCTGGTCGCGAACAAGATCGACGACCAGCGCGCCGAGGCCGAGGCCGCGTCGCTGTGGTCGCTCGGACTCGGTGAGCCGCGCATGGTCAGCGCCGCGCACGGCCGCGGCACCGGCGACCTGCTCGATGACGCGCTCGCGGTGCTGCCGGAGACCCCGCGCGAGGGCAGCGTCGGCGCCGGTCCGCGTCGTGTAGCGCTGGTCGGTAAGCCGAACGTCGGCAAATCCAGTCTGCTGAACAAACTTTCGGGCGATGAGCGCTCAGTCGTGCACGATGTGGCGGGCACCACCGTCGACCCGGTCGACTCGCTCGTCGAATTGGGCGGCAAGATCTGGAAATTCGTCGACACTGCGGGGCTGCGCCGAAAGGTGTCCCATGCCAGCGGCACCGAGTTCTACGCATCGCTGCGCACCAAGGCCGCGCTGGATGCCTCAGAGGTCGCGATCATGCTTGTCGACGCCTCACAGCCGCTCACCGAACAGGATCTTCGGGTGATCAGCATGGTCGCCGATTCCGGTCGCGCGCTGGTGCTGGCGTTCAACAAGTGGGATCTCGTCGACGAGGACCGCCGCCACATGCTCGAGCGTGAGATCGACCGGGATCTGGTCCGGGTGCCGTGGGCGCAGCGCGTCAACATTTCCGCGCATACCGGCCGCGCCGTGCAAAAGCTGGTTCCCGCAATGGAAACCGCGCTGGAGTCCTGGGATAAGCGCATCTCCACCGGTCGCCTGAACACCTGGCTGAAGGAAGTGGTCGCGGCGACACCGCCGCCCATGCGCGGCGGCCGCCTGCCCCGCGTCCTGTTCGCCACCCAAGCAGGTACCCGCCCGCCGACGTTCGTCCTGTTCACCACCGGCTTCCTCGAGGCGGGTTACCGCCGCTTCCTGGAGCGCCGCCTGCGCGAAGAGTTCAACTTCGACGGTTCACCGGTCCGCATCTCGGTGCGCGTCCGCGAGAAGCGCGAACGCAAGAAGTAACCGATTTCCACCGCGTCGGATGTCTGAGTGCCGCTCAGCCATCCGGCGCGGTGTTGTTCGCGGCGCATATTCGCGGAATTGCGGGATACCGGCCACTACTCGCTGTTCCTGACGCGCGACGGTCAGGAGCTCATTGCCTCGGCGATCGCGACGTAGCGTCGACGCGACACCGGCCAGCCCCTCTCGATTCGCCCGAATTCACGACCACCCGACGGCAGGATTCACGACCGCAGCCGTGTCGGGTGCTCCGTGTGGCAGCATCAGGATCGTGTGGCCCGGCCATCGGGGATGCGGTTGAGCGGAGGATGTATGGCACTGGGGCGTGTTCTGGTGATCGGAGTCGATCCCACCAAGATTCCGGACTGGGATCCCGAACCGGTCGTGGCGGCAATCGCGCGCGGGCAGGCCCGCTTCGGTGATCACGGCATCGAAGCCGATCTGTGCCTGGTCGCGCTCGATGAGGATCCCGAGGACGCGATCGTTGCGGCGCTCACCGGCAACGTTTACGCGTGCGTGGTGGTCGGCGGCGGTATCCGCAAGCACGAGCCGCTGCTCGAGTTCTTCGAGACGGTGATCAATCTGATCCGGCAGCACGCGCCCGATGCGGCCATCGCCTTCAACCGCAGCCCCGACGATATCGCCGAGGCCGCGCTGCGGTGGCTGAGGTAGACGCCACACTCGAGCACGGTCCGTATGCCAGTAGGGTGATCGGCATGCGGTTAGGACAGCCGAGTAGGACCGCGATGGCCACCGCCAACGCCAGGGCCTACCATCAACTCGCCGACGAGCCCCGTGTGTTCACCGATCCGCTGGCTGTGCCGCTCGTAGGTGAATCCGCTTGCCGGGACAACGAATTCGACCGTGGCGCCGATCCGGTGGTGGTCAGGCGGCGGCGCATGTTCATCGCGGCGCGCAGCCGTTTCGCCGACGACACCATCGCCGCGGCGATCGCGGACGGCATCGGTCAAGTGGTGATCCTCGGCGCGGGCATGGACACCTCCGCCTACCGCAACCCGCATCCGGATGTCCGCTTCTTCGAAGTCGACCATCCCGACACCCAGGCGTGGAAGCGGCAGCGAATCGCGGAGGCGGGCATCGCGATTCCGCCCACACTGACCTACGCGCCCATCGATTTCGAACAGCGCACTCTCGCCGACGGTTTGGCCGCGGCGGGCCTGGATCGCGCCCGCGGCGCGGTGTTCGTCTGGCTCGGTGTGGTCATGTATCTGACCAGCGCGTCGGTCACCGACACCCTCGGCTTCATCGCCACGCACGGCCACCGCTCGGTGCTGGTTCTCGACTACCTGTACCCGGAACTGTCGTTGGCGCCGGACGTCGCGGCATCCCGTCAGGACAGGGTCGCTCGGGTCGCCGACATGGGCGAGCCATGGCAAACCTATTTCACCGCCGACGAAATCCGCGATCAGCTCCTGTCGCTGGGCTTCACCGACATCGAAGACCATACTGCCGCAGCGCTATTGGCCGGATACCTCGGGCGTCCGGTACCGGCCTCGTCCGATACCGGCGTGCACATGATTCGCGCCACCACGAGGTAGGCCGGATCTCTTTTCGTCAGCCGGCGAGAGCGTCGCGGAGTTGCGCGTAGGTGGGGGACAGGCGGCGCAAGATGGCAGCCAGCGCCGTATCGTCACCCATGACGAGGGGATACTGCAGGGCGCCGACGAGCCGGGATTGGTGAGCGGCGATGTCGGCGGAAGCGGTGCGGCCCAGCATCTTCAGGCTGACGGACGCGTCGAGTAGCCGGCGGGCACCGAGCCGGATACCGAATATGCCGAGCAGGTGGCGGATTTCGGGATCTAACCCTTCCTCGACCATCGCGGCAAGCTGTTCGATCGCGGCGCTCGCACCGTCCAACCAGCGGATGGCTCGGGGCAGTGCGGATTCCAGTGCTTCGACCGCGGAAACCGAACGGTGCCTGACGAATCCCGCCCGCAGCACGAACGGCGTATCGATATAGGTGACCTGCTCGCCCCGCCACGATTCCAGAAAGGCTTTCGTCGGCAACGACGCATGTGGATGCCCCTGCGGATCGTGCAGCACGACGGTATCGCCGTCGACCGCGAGCACCACGACGTAATGGTCGGCGCCGAGCGCGATTCCGGAGTCGGGCCGATACGTGAGCAACCCCAGCTCGAGCGGTCCGGCCAGCACCGGCCCCCGCGCGACCGCACCCCGCAGCCGCTCGAGCGCCTCCTCCTCCGACCCGCCGTCGGTGCGCACACACGACCACCCGAGCAATTCGACGGCCGTGTCGATCCCGATCTCCGGATGCCACCCGATCGGATCGAAAAACGGTATGCCACTTTCTATCTGGGCCCCGAAAGGCGCCCCGGTCAATGTCTCGATCACGCCAACCGGCGGCGCACCCGCCAGCATCATCGCCAGTGCGTTGCTGTAGCAGTAAGGGCCGGAACCGATGTAAGCCGTCATACTTCGAGGCAACCGCCTGACACGGTGTCAGGGTCAAGGCCGCTCCGGCCATCGCCGCTCCGGCCGTGTGCGACGTGGCGCGGTGCCGGAAATGCCGTCGGGATCGCTACTTCAGGGCGGGAAAGGTGACGCTGGTGGAGCGCACCGTCGGCGCGACCCGCGGTTGTTCGACCGGCATTTCCTCGACGCCGGACACTTCCTCGCGGACCGGCGTTTCGTCGATAACGGGTTCGGGTGCTTGTTCGTTGGTCGGCTGGGTCATATCGTCAGTATCCGCTGGTCAGGCACGGCGGAGGCACGGGTTGCCGAGAATCGTCCGCGCACGTTCACCGAGGAGTTCCCGCCGTGCACGGTCCTGCGGCACGCGAACAAGCCATCAGCAGCGATCCCCTAGGCGTTTTCGGCGCCAGAGCGGAGGGAACACGTGCCGCGGCGCGCTGAGGGAAGGGCGGTGCGGGACGGGGCGATCTTCGCCTGGCATCATCCGGGCATGGTCATTCCCAGCACACTGCCGGAACGTCCGGCCATCGGAACGCCGTTCCAGACGGGGTGGCCCGTTCGCTACGGCGATACCGATCGCGATCAGCGCCTGCGGCTCGACGCGATCGCCCGCTACCTGCAGGACATCGGTTTCGAGCATCTCGACGCCGTCGTCGACGGCGACACGCATCGTGGCTGGGTCGTGCGGCGCACCGTGATCGACGTGCTGAAGCCGGTCGAGTTCGGCGAGCGGGTGACCCTGAGCCGCTGGTGCTCGGCGCTGTCGACCCGCTGGTGCAATATGCGCGTGCAGATCAGCGGTAGCAAGGGCGGCCTTGTCGAAACCGAGGCGTTCCTCATCCATTTCGGTACCGAGTCCGGCGTTCCGGCCCGCATGAGCGACGCCTTCATGGCACCCATGCTGGCCAGCACCACCGAGCACCGGCTCCGCTGGCAGGCGGTGCTCACCGACCCTGTCCCGGATTCGGACGTCAAGGAGCTGCCGTTCCCGCTGCGCGTCGCCGATATCGACCTGCTCGACCACGTCAACAACGCCATCTACCTGAGCGCGGTCGAAGAGGTGCTTGCCGCCCATCCGGATCTGATGGCCACCCCGCACCGCGTCATCATCGAATACGCGAAGCCGTTGAAGACCGGCGAATCCGTCCGGCTGGTCAGCCGCCGAACGGACGCCGACCTCGACATCTGGATCGCTGTCGACGACGAGGCCCGCGCCACCGCCCGTGTCAGCTCGCTCTGACCCGTAGACGACGAGCGGGTGCCACGCCGTTCTGACTCGCAGCAAGGTCGAGCCCGCCAGCGTGGGTGACTCATCGCAATGCGCATTGCGCCCGGGGCGTTTCAGCGATGGCACGCTCGGTGCCGACGCGCAGCACCTGCTGTGCTCGCCGTCGACGGGCACGCGCAACGCGGCACCGACTCGCAGCAAGGGAAAGGCTTGTCAGCAAAGGTGATTCATTGCAGCGCGCACCTCGCTCAGGGTCTTTTCGGCGATCGCGATGGCACGCTCGTTGCCCTCGCGCAGCACCTGGCGTAGGTAGCCCCGGTCCTGCGCGTACTGCGCGCGGCGGGCGCGGATCGGCGCCAGGTATTCGTTGACTGCTTCGGTCGCGCGCTTCTTCAGCGCGGCGGCGCCCTCGCCCCCGATCTCCGCGGCGACCGCCACCGGATCGCGGTCTTCGCACAGCGCGGTGAGCAGCACCAGCGACGACACCTCCGGCCGGTGCGCCGGGTCGTAGGTGATGTGCCGTTCGCCGTCGGTTTTGGCGCCGCGCAGCAGCCGCGCGGTCGCGTCGGCATCGGCGGCCAGCGCGACCGCGTTGCCCCGGCTCTTGCTCATCTTGGTGCCGTCGGTGCCGAGCAGCAGCGGTGCGGCGGAGAGCATGGCCGCCGGTTCGGGAAACAGCTTGCCGTAGCGATCGTTGAAGCGCCGAGCGATGGTGCGCGTGAGCTCGAGGTGCGGCAGCTGATCCTGGCCGACCGGCACCAGATCGGCCTTGCAGAACAGGATGTCGGCGGCCTGATGCACCGGATAGGTGAACATCAGCCCGCTCACCGAGGACTGTCGCGAATGCGCGATCTCGTCCTTGACCGTGGGATTTCTGCCGAGTTCCGCGACCGAGACCAGGCTCAGGAACGGCAGCAGCAACTGGTTGAGCGCGGGAACGGCGCTGTGGGTGAAGATCGTGCTCCGCTGCGGATCTATGCCGACGGCAAGGTAGTCCAGCATCAGCTCCTCGACGTGCCCGGCCAGATCGTCGGCGATATCCCGGTCGGTCAGCACCTGGTAGTCGGCGATCAGCACGAACGTCTCGACGCCGAGGTGCTGCAGCCGGACCCGGTTGTGCAGCGTGCCGAAGTAGTGCCCGAGATGCAGCCGCCCGGTCGGCCGGTCGCCGGTGAGGATCCGGTGCGCCGCCGGGTCGGCGAGGATGTCGGCCTCCGCGGCCGTGAGTGTGTTCATGACGTGCTCCTGGTGGGTGGTGGTCGCCGTCGGACGGCACGTCCACCCCGATCAGGAAACACGAAGGGCCGTCCATCCGAACGGCCCGAATCGCGCGCAACGTAGGTGACCGCTCCTAAACGGAGCGCCACCAGCTCTGGCACGACAGTGAATTCATGCCTCCACGATAGCTCAGCCCACCAAGCCGCCCGCCGAGAGCACCACCCAGGCCAGCTCGGGATGGATGATGTCGGAATGCGCGCCGGAGGGCGGTGATCCGTTCTTCACCACGCGTGCCGCATCGATATTGACCAGCCCGCTCCCGAACTCGTACCGGGTGCCGACATCGCGCAGCGCGAGTTCGGTGACGCCCGCCTGGTGCCCGTCGTGCCCGATCCCGCCCCAGCGGTAGGTGGCCTCGTCGAATCCGGCGGCATCCTCGCGGCTGGCCATCGACGCCAGCGGATACATCGTGCCGACGGCGGAGTCGTGGCTCGAATAGCAGGCGGTGACCGGCCCGCTGACCTTGGCCGCCTGCCCGTCGAGCGCGCCGTGCCTGCCCGCATCGAACGGCAGCGACGACGCGAAGGCGAAGTGCGAGAACGCCCCTTGCAGCAGCGTCACCGAGCGCACCTGATGGTTGCCCGGCAGTCCGGCGAGCGCGTAGGACACCACCCGCGCGCCGAAGCTGTGCCCGATCAGGTCGATGCCGAGCGCGGGCCGCCGGGCGAGCAGCCGGTCGAGCAGCGGTCCGAGACCGCGTTCGCCGACGGTGCCCGCGCGATGTTTCATCTGCCAGTAGGTGAGCTGGCGGGCGGCCTCCTGCGCGCCGTGCCACAGGCGTTTGATGGCATCGCCGAATCCGGCCGCCCCGCCCGCGCCGCCGGTGATGACATCGAGCTCCTCGAGCTGTGTCGCGAAGCTGGCGAACAGTTCCGCCTCCGGGTCGGGCTGGGCCATGAACGGCCCGGCATCGGCCTGCTCGCCGTCGCTGTCGCTGCCGGTGGCCGCGGCGATGGCCCGGACGAGCTCGCGTGCGCGCCGCAGCGCGTCGAGGTCGTCGGGCCGCTTCACCAGCAGGTCGAGCAGTTCGTCGACCGCGGCGTGCTGGTCGGTGGGGAAGGCGGCACGGATCAGCGTCCGCATGCCCGCGTCGGGTGGTGCGGGCGGCTCGAATTCCGGCCGTGGCCCGAAACCCGCTGCGCCGCCTGCTCCTTCGCCGAGATCGACGACGCCTGCGGGCGCGAAATCCGGAATCGGCTCGTCGGACCAGCGGCTGGACGGCCAGAAGACGCCGAGCAGCAACACTTTCCGGCCAGGCACACCGTGTGCGGCGAGCAGCGACGGCACCTGACCGTAGAAGGCCTCGTAGAGCCGGCTCGCCACGCTCGGCGTGTTGTTCCAGCCGTGGCTGAAGACCAGCAGGTCGGTCGGCTCGAACGCGTCGAGTTCGGCGTTGAGCGCGCGCTCGCCGTCCTGGTCGACGTCGCCGTCGTCGTCGAACCGTATCTCGCACAGCGGCAGCCCGCCGATGTCCTTGGCCATGGTTTTCTCCTCTTTCCGAGCTATACCGATTGCAGGGCGCGCATGAGGTCGACGAGTCCGGCGCCCTCGAAGTAGCGCTCCCGGCCCAGCGGTACCGCCGATTTCACGAATATCTTCTTGACGCGTTCCGGCTGGGTGATGAATTCCGGCCGGACCGAAAGGAATGCGGCGATCGCCCCCGAGACGTGTGGCGCCGCGAAACTGGTGCCGGTGTCCTCGCCGTAGCACGCGAGATCGGGTAGCGGGTCGATGATTCCGCGTTTGGCGGCGGCTTTTCCGGTGGCGCACGAGGTGATTCGCTCACCGGGTGCGATCAGGTCCGGTTTCTGCCTGCCGTCGCCGGTCGGCCCCTTCGACGAGAAGTACGAGACACCGTAGGTGTGCGGTGATTCGCGATGCGTCGAGCCGACGGTGATGGCGCGCTGGGCATTTCCCGGATCGTTGATGGTCATGGTCAGGCCGACGTTGGTCTGCCGTTCCCATGCGCTGAACCGGCCGTATCCGGTGTTGCCCGCCGCGACGACCACCACGACGCCGGAGCGGACCAGCCGATCCACTTCTTTGCACAGCGGGCTCTGCCCGCAGGCGAACCATTCGGCGTCGAATTCGTAGCCGAGGCTGATGTTCACGCCGTGGATCTTGGTCATCTTGTCGTTGTCGCCGTTGACCTCCCGGATATAGCGCAGCGCGGCCATCACCGAGATCATGTCCGAGGCGCCTTCCGCGCTGAGCACTTTGAGGCTGACCAGGTGGGCGAGCGGCGCCATCCCCGACAGTGCCGAAGCGGGAACCACGCGGTCACCCCTGATCGGTTTCGGATCGTCGGGCTCGGTGTACTGCTCGGTGATCACCTGGATCTTGTCCGCCGGAAAGGAATTCGGCAGATAGCCCGCGATGATCCCGGCCACGTGCGTGCCGTGCCCGAGGTCGTCGCGCAGCGCGTCCTCGGCCGTCTTGGGCTCCGGGTGCACCGATTTGGTGAAATCGCGGTGCAGCGGCATGACATCGTCGGCGAGCACCGTCTTGGCCTCGGCGAAATGTGGGTGGTTCTTGTCGATCCCGGAATCCACCACCGCCCAGCGGATCCCGCGTCCGCACGCGTCGAACGAGCGCCGCGCCGCATCCGCCTTGACCGTGCGCGCCGAGATGTCGATCAGCGGTTTGACCGGGAAGTTCGGCCAGATCCGGTGAATCACGTTGTGGCCGTTCTGCTGTGGCCGCATGTCGTGATCCAGGCGCACCAGCTGCTTGACCTGCCGGATCGACATCCGTGCCCGCACATACTCGTCGAACATTTCGAACGCGCCCGTGCGCTCGTCGGCCTCCGGCTCGATCTGTTCGAGCAACTGCCTCAGGGCGGCTGCGGCCGCTTGCTTCCCGCCGAGGTATCCGACGTTCAGCTCGATCACGACCGACAGCGGCTCGTGCTCGCTCACCGGTTGGTCGAGGACACGGGCCCGCACGTCCGGATCCAGCAGCGGCTTGGCGATGACACTGGGCTGCACCAGGTTTCGCTGGTCCGGGCTCTGCGTGACGGCGGGCATGTCCGGCATGGTCAGCCTGCGCCGCGCCTCGATCGCGGCGACCTCGCCCATCGGGGTGATGATCCACTGGCGGCGGTTGGACAGCACGAGAGTGTCGTCACCGAGGTAGCGCCGCGCGATGTAGAGCCGTCTGTGCCAGACCGGCCGATCGTCGTGCGGGCGATCGGGCCGCAGATCGTCGTCGGAAGGATCGAACTCCCGCATCCCGGTGATGATCCGGATCACCTGGTCGGGGGTCGCGTGTTTCGGAGCCGACAGCGCGACGAGGATGAGGTCTCCGAGTTCTTGGAGTGGAGTGAGCGCCATTGCCCTGCTCCTTGGCGAACGCGCCGAGTCACCGAACGCCCGGGGTCAGGCGTTCGGCTCCCCGGGCATCTCTAGAAAATCGTGGACAGTCATGGTCGCAACCTCCGTGCGTGTGTCGGGTGTTGCGGAACGCCGCTGAATTGCCTGCCCTCGTGGCGGGATGTCCCGCAACACAATCAACGGTAGAACTCGCGGGTCACGAGCACATGAGTAATCGCTACGCATTCTTCGGTCCTGTTTGCTCCCCCTACGCCGAGTACTGGGGGACGGTCCGCGAATCGTGTTGTAACGATCGTTCAAAAACGTGCTAGGGTCATCGTCATGCCACGGGCCAAGGGATTCGACCCCGATCGCGTCGTCGACGCCGCGATGGCGGCGTTCTGGGACAAGGGCTACGCCGCGACCTCGGCGCAGGATCTGGTCGACCACACCGGCCTCGGCCGCGGCAGTCTGTACAACACCTTCACCGGCAAGCACGAGCTGTTCCTCGAATGCCTGCGCCGCTACGACAGCGAATGGGCGACCAGGCAGATCGCCGTGCTCGAGGGCGACGGTCCGGTGCGCGAACGCATTCGCACCGTGCTGATGACCGTCGTCGACGAGGAATCCGGGACGATTCCGGCGCATCGCGGTTGCCTCGCGGTCAACGCGGCCATCGAGCTGGGCGGGCGCGACCCGGAGGTGACCGCGCTCACCCGGCGGATCTTCGGGCGGATGGAGGACGGTTTCCGTGCCGCGCTCGAACGGGCCAGGCGCGACGGTGAGATCGGGGCGGATCGCGATCCGAAGGCGCTCGGCCGGTATCTGATCAACGCGATGTACGGGTTGCGGGTGCTCGGCAAGACCGCCGACCGGCCCGCCATGGTCGATATCGTCGACACCACCATGCGCCTGCTCTAGGAGTTCCCTTGGGGGCATGCGGTTTTCGCATGCCCACGTA
Source organism: Nocardia sp. NPDC052566 (assembly GCF_044547285.1). NCBI lineage: Bacteria > Bacillati > Actinomycetota > Actinomycetes > Mycobacteriales > Nocardiaceae > Nocardia > Nocardia sp. NPDC052566. The sequence goes on from NZ_JBIUAF010000005.1 coordinate 31,115, forward strand.
GTGGAACGATCGTTAAAAAACAAGATGAGGAGACGGTAGTGAACGAACCGATCAGGACGGTCGCGGTGCTCGGCACCGGCATCATCGGCGCACCGGTGGCGAAGAATCTGCGTGCCTACGGTGCGGTGCGCGTGTGGAACAGGACGCGTGCCGCCGCGGACGAGGTCGGCGCCGCTGGAGGCATCGTGGTCGCCGATACGGTCGCCGAGGCGGTGGCGGGCGCCGATGTCATCGTCACGGTGCTCGCCGACGGACCGGCTGTGCGCGAGGTAATGGCCGCTGCCGCACCGGCTTTCGCACCCGGTGTGGTGTGGATCCAGCTGAGCACCGTCGGCCCGGCCGACACCGCCGAGTTCGCGGACTTCGCGCGGGCCACCGGCCTCACCTTCTACGACGCGCCGGTGCAGGGCACCAAGCAACCGGCCGAGAACGGCACGCTCGTCGTACTCGCCGCCGGACCGCAGGATGGCCGCGACGTGGCCGAGGCAGTGTTCGATGCCATCGGTAGCCGGACCGTGTGGGTTGCGGAGCGGCCCGGCGTGGCCACCCGGCTCAAGCTCGCGCTGAACAGCCTGGTCTTCGCGCTCACCCATGGCATAGCCGAAAGCCTGTCGCTGGCAACCGCATTCGGCGTGGATCCGGCACTGGTCGTCGATGTGGTCGCCGGCGGTCCGCTCGACAGCGGATTCCTGCGCGCCAAGGCGGGCGCGATGCTCGCGGGGGAGTATCCGGCGGCCTTCTCCGTCGCCAACTCGGTGAAGGATGCCGAGCTCATTGTCGCCGCGGCCGAACAAGCCGGTGTCGCAGTCGATGTCACCGCCGCGGGGCTCGGCCGATTCCGCCGTGCCGCCGCGGCCGGATACGGCGACGCCGACATGGCCGCTTCCCATCTGGCGCGCTGAGGGGAATTCCGGTGTCCAGCACAGTAATCAGCCCGACCAGCATCGAATCATTGCCGACGCGACGGCTACTCGCTTTCACCACCGCCGGATTCCTGGCGATCATCATCGAAACCATGCCCGCCGGACTGCTTCCGAAGATCGGGCACGGCCTCGGCGTCTCGGAGGCGATGGCGGGCCAGCTCGTCACGCTGTATCGCCCAGCTACGCACTCACTCTCGTCGCCCGCTTCGCCGCGGGGATGGCGGCGGGCGTGATCCGGGGTCTGCTCGCCGGATACGCCCGGCGTCTGGTGCCGCAGCGATGGCAGGGGCGCGCACTGGCCGTCGTTCTGCTGCTGTGGATTCGGGCGCTCGTCCCGGATCTGCCCCGGTCAGCCCGCCGGTGATCGCAAGACGTTGCGCGAGGTCATCACTCAGCCTGGTGTACGTCCCGTCCTCGCCGTGGTCATGCTCTGGATCCTCGGCCACAACATCCTCTACACCTACATCGCGCCGTTCCTGGCCAGGGCGAACCTGGCCGATTCCGCCGATATCGTCCTGCTGATCTTCGGCGCCGCCGCGATCGGCGGTATCTGGGGTACCGGCGTGGTGGTCGATCGCCGCCTGCGCATCGCGACCCTGGCCTCGCTCGCCGGATTCGCCGGCGCGGCGGTGATTCTCGGCGTCGGCGCCGAATCGGCACCGGTGGTGATCGCCGGAGTGATCGCCTGGGGCCTCACCTTCGGCGGCGCGCCGACGCTGTTGCAGACCGCGATCGCCGATGCCGCGGGCGCGAATGCCGATGTCGCGCAATCCATGTTGGTCACCGTCTTCAATCTCGCGGTGGCGGGCGGTGGCCTGCTCGGCGGGTTGCTGCTGTCCTCGGTGGGAACTCGTGCACTGCCGACGGCGGCCCTGGCCGCCTCGGTCCTCGCGCTCGGCATCGTCTTCGCCGCATCGCACGCCTTTCCGCTCGGTCGGCCTGGGCATCGATGCTTATTCAGAAAGATCTCTTGTTGAGAAGTGGGATCCTTGCTGATATGAATGGCCTGGCGTACTCACTACCGCCCTGACCACGGGCGCGCTGGAAGGAATTCGGGCTGATGCAGATCCGCGACCACGTTGTGCTGATCGCCGGTGCCGCCTCGGGGCTCGGTCTCGCGACCGCGCGGCGGCTGGTGGCCGACGGCGCGAAGGTCGCGGTGTTCGACCTGCCGGACTCCGAAGGCGCTCGGGTCGCCGACGAGCTGGGCGCGGCGGCGGTCTTCACGCCCGGCGACGCGACGGACGAGGACGATGTCGAGGCCGCACTCGACCGCGCCGAATCGCTCGGCGCGCTGCGCGGCATCGTCAACTGCGCGGGCATCGGCCTGCCCGGCCGCGTGCTCACCGGCGACCGGGTGGTGCCGCTGACCGCGTTCCAGGTGGTCGTCGACGTCAACCTGATCGGCACCTTCAACGTGCTGCGGCTCGGCGCGCAGCGCATCGCCCGCACCGAGCCGGTCGACGGCGAGCGCGGCGTCATCGTCAACACCGCGTCGGTCGCCGCCTTCGACGGGCAGATCGGCCAGGCCGCCTACTCGGCCTCGAAGGCCGCCGTCGCGGGAATGACGCTGCCGCTGGCCCGCGATCTCGCCGAACATCTCATCCGGGTGGTCACCATCGCGCCGGGAATGTTCGAAACCCCGCTACTGGCCGGTCTGACTCCGGAGGCGAAAGCCTCACTGGAACAACAAGTTCCGCACCCGCAGCGGCTCGGCGATCCGGCCGAATTCGCCTCGCTGGTCGCGCACATCGTCGACAACCCGATGCTCAACGGCGAGGTGATCCGCCTCGACGCCGCGATCCGCATGGCGGCCCGCTGAGCTATCGGACGCCGTCCAGGTTCGACCGGACCACGATGGTAATCGGGTCGTCGGGGCCGAGCGCGCGTTCGCAATCGGCCAGCGTGCGTTCGTAGAGCGTGCTCGCTTGCTCGGCGTGGCCCGCCGCATGGTGGGCATGCGCGAGATTGTTGCGTGCGCTCAGCGTGTCGGGATGATCGGGACCGAGTGCCTGCTCGCGATCGGCGATCGTCCGCTCGTAGAGCGGAATCGCCTCGGTGGGGCTGCCCGCCGCTTCGAGGGTGGCCGCGAGGTTGTTGCGTGAGGTCGCGGTCTTCGGATGCGTTGTGCCGAAGAGCCTTTCCCGATCGGCGAGCGTCTGCCGGTGCAGCGCCAGCGCCTGCGCGTAGCGGTCGGTGCGACGATAGGTGTCGGCCAGGTTGTTGCGGCACGACAGGGTGTAGGGATGGTCGTTACCGAGCACCCGTTCGCAGTCGGCGAGCGTCCGCGTCTGGAGCGCGATCGCCTGCTCGTGCATGCCCGCTTCCTGTAGGACCAAGCCCAGGTTGGTCCGGCAGGCGATTGTCGTGGGATGGTCTGCGCCGTAGAGCTTTTCGCGACAGTCGAGGGTCTGCTCGAGCAGGGCGGCCGCGTCGTCGAAACGCTCCGCCGAGCGGTAGGCCATCGCGAGGTTGCCGCGCACGGTCAGCGTGAGCGGGGCAGTAGTGCCGAGGACGCGTTCGCAGTCGGCGAGGGTGGCCTCCTGGAGTGGAATCGCCTCGGCGTGGCGTCCGGCCGAGTCGTAGGCGGTGGCGAGGTTGTTGCGGCTGAGCAGCGTATCGGCGTGGTCAGCGCCGATTGTCCGGGTGCGGATGCCGAGCACATGATGGTAGGCGGCGATGGCGTCGTCGAAACGCCCCGCCGATTCGTAGGCTCGCGCAAGGTTGATGCGGCAGGTGAGAGTTCGTACATCGGCGACGCCATGGACACGGAGATAGTCGGCGAGCGCTTGTTCGAGCAACGCGATGGCTTCGCCGAAGTTGCCGACATCGCTGAGAGTGGTGCCGAGGTCGGAGCGAGTGAGCACTACCACCGGGTGATCGGCGCCCAGGGTGCGCGCGCCGTCGCCGAGCACGGTGCGCTGCTGGTCGATCGCGGCGTCGATGCGGCCCGCCGAATAGTAGGTCATGGCAAGGTTGTTGCGGCAGAGCAGCGTGGTGGGATGATCGGCGCCGAGTATCCGCGTGCTGTCGGCGATGTCGTGCTTGCCCGCGGCGATGGCGCGGGTGAAGTCGGTGGCCGCGATCAGTTGCCGCTGTGCCCACAACCGCAGGTCGAACAACCGTGCCGCAGTGTCGATATCGGCGGTCTCGGGCAGGCCGGTTGCCCACAGCGCGTCGATGTGTTCGACGAGGTGGGAGCCCTCGGCGCGCCGCGGCCAGGCCTGGCCGATGCCGAACAATCGGGTCTCCAGTACTTCGCCTGCGGCGCACACGAGTTCGGCACCGATCCCGCGAATCTCCGCCCGCTCCCGGACGACTCGGCCGACCAGCCGGTGCATCGACAGCGCGTCCCCACCGGTGGACCAGGTCAGCAGGGAAGCGTCGACGCACCGCTGAATCGCCTCGTCCAGCCTGGTATCCCGATCGGGCAGCACCGTCCGGTGTACGCCCGCGGGGGAGAGCATCGCGATCACTCCGACCAACCACTGGACGACGACATCGAGTTCGGGATCGTCCGTCGGTGCTTCGACTGTGCTGAGCGACAGCATGATCGCTCGATCGACCGGCAGTGGATGATCGTGGCCTCGCCTGCGGCTCAACGCTTTCGGCAGCGGGTGATCGCGCAGGAGCGCACGGTAGCGCGCATAGTCCAATCGGCGGCCGGTGATGGTCGCCGCGGCCGCGGACAGCGCCAGCGGGAGATCGCCGAGTTCCGCGGCCAGTAGCTGGGCGCCCGCTTCATCAGAGGACGAGGTCGCCTCGCGCAGAAAGCGCACCGACTCCGCGCGGGCGAACACCTCGAGATCGGCGGATGCGCCGAGCGATAGGAAGCAAAGGTCGGTGCTGGTGATCACCACCCTGGTCCATCCGCCGGTGGGCAGCAGCGGCCGGATGCGGTCCGGGTCGATCGCGTTGTCGAAGACCAGCAGTGCGGCCGCGGCCCGGCCGGACAGGTGATCGCGCAGCCGCCGCGCCGAGACCGCGGAATCGCCGTTCGGATCGGCCACGCCGACGCGCTCGGCGATCGCCGCGAGATCGGCGAGCAGCGCGTCCTCGGTGTCCGCGTTGACCCAGCCGACCAACCCGTTCGCGCGATCCACCCGCGATCGCGCGTACGCCGCCGCGAGCTGCGTCTTGCCGATGCCGTGCAGCCCGGTCACCACCGCCACCTGCGACCGCTCCAGCGAGTCGGACAGTTCCCGCAGCTTGTCGCGGACGATGTAATGCGCGGACTCCTGCGGAATCTTGCCGACCACGATGCCGTGCCGCGCCGGTTGCCCCGGGGCTGTAGCCCGTTGTTCCGCGATGGTGGCTGGTTGTGTCGTAGCTGAGGTCGGTTGCGTTGGGCCTGTGGTTGTGGCCGGTTGAGCCGGTGCTGTAGCTGTTTGTTCTGCGGTGGTCGTTGGTGGTGTTGTGACTGTGGCTGGTTGTGTCGTGGCTGTGGCTGGTTGTGTCGTGGCTGAGGTTGGTTGCGTTGGGGCTGTGGTTGTGGCCGGTTGAGCTGGTGCTGTAGCTGTTTGTTCTGCGGTGGTAGTTGGTGGTGCTGTGGTTGTGGTCGGTTGCGCTGGGAATGAGGTTGGTTGCGTCGTGGCTGAGGTCGGTTGCGCTGGGGCTGTGGTTGTGGCCGGTTGAGCCGGTGCTGTAGCTGTTTGTTTTGCGGTCGTAGCTGGTTGTGCTGTCGCGGAGACCGGTTGCTCCGGTGCGGGTTCCGGCATGGCGGCGTTGCGGCTCGGTGTGATCAGCGCTTCGGTGCGCAGTTTGCGCCAGCGCATTTCGAGGGCACGCAGATCGGCGATGTCCGCGGCCTCGGCGAGTACTCGCACCACCGCCCACAGCTGCTCCCATGCGGCGGGCACCTTGCCCTCGTTCAACCAGCCGTTCAGCGCGGTGCGGGTGATGGGCTTGGGTTCCGCACTCGATCCGCTGGACGAGAATTGCTTGCGTCGCCGATCGGCGCGCACCAGCTCGTTGGCGGCCGCGGCGATGCGGTGCAGGGTAAGGCGTTCACCCTGCGCGCATTGCTCGGCCTGTTCGAGTAGCCGCCGCAATGCCGCGGAATAGCGCTGCCTGCCGTCAAGGCGGGTCATCGGCCTGTCGCATGTCCGCCGAGTGCCGCCGCGGCATCGCGGCGGCAGCGGATATAACCACTGCCACCTGGTTCGATCCGACCTGCTGCCGCCGCCGTGCCGCTGCCTCCTGCCGAGGGATGTGGTTTCAGCGAATAGTTTGCTCCGACCTGAACGACCGAGTTGGAGGAACTATGAAATCACCCATCGCTGCGGGTGTTTCGACTGCCGAGCAGCTCCCGCCGACAGTCTTCATTATCGGCGCCGCTGGGCTCGCCGCACTGTTGGCGACCGTCATCGCGGTGATCGGACTCGCCGCCGCACATCCCGACGCGTCCCGCCGTCGCGCCGCCCAGTACACCCTACGCATCATCACCGACATGATCGTTGCCCTGTTCCGCTAGCCCCGACCCGTCGAGCGCAGTCAAATGGCCCCCGATTACGGCGTGTCGCACGGCCATTTGACTGCGCTCGACGGCCTTCTCGGCGTGTTGTGCTGTGACACAACGTAGTTCAAGGTCAGCGTGCACTGGGGTAGGGCCACTCGCACGTACCACCGCAGTGCGCGTTGATCATGAACCTCCGGCATCGAGCGCATCCGAATGGCACCAACTTCGGCGTGTCGCATGGCCATTCGACTGCGCTCGGCGACCTGCTGGACTTGACTGCCGCCTGCCGCCTGCCGCCTGCCGCCTGCCGCCTGCCGCCTGCCGCCTGCCGCCTGCCGCCTGCCGCCTGCCGCCTGCCGCCTGCCGCCTGCCGTCCGGTGCCCGACCTGTCGGCGCTGTTTCCGATCGGGAGAAATGGCGCTACATCTCGAGCTACCGGACCTGGCGGCGGCAGATCGGGTGGGGCTGGCGGTACGTGCGAGCTATCGGTCGGTGGCCTCGTGGAGTTCCCAGAGGCCGTCGATGCCGAGGCGGATGGGGTAGAGCGGGTCGCCGTCTTTGTCGTGGGTGGCGTTGGGGTAGCGGATGATGTCCTCGGCGAAGGGGAGTGTCCAGGCGTGGTCGAGCAGGCCGACCGGCAGGTAGTCGGATTCGACCGTGCGGTGCAGGCCGCGTGCGGTGGCTTGGCAGACGAGTGCGAGTAGCGGCCATGCGACGAATCCCAGTGTGTCGAGCCGCCGTTCGTCGGCGCCCCAGTAGGCGCGGTGCTGGCGCAGCGCTTCGGTGAGCGCGGCGTCGAATTCGGTTGCGGCGCCGGTGGTCAGGTGACGCAGCGCGCGGATCGCCGGTGCCGCGATGTATGTCGCGTACTCCTCGCCCGAGGCGTCGGCGGCGGACTCGGCGTCGGCGATGGTCTGCGCCAGCCGGGTGTCTCCGGTATGCCACTGCTGCCAGCACCGCGCCCACAGCTGCCGATACTCGCCCGCGCCGACCGGATATCCGAGACGGTCCGGCCCGCCGAGCAGGAAGGTGAGCAGCCGCGGATCGCGCACGACCAGCGTGGTCCACAGACCCGCCAGGAAGTCCGATGCCGCTGGCGCGTCGGCGGTCCCGCCGAGCGTGGGAATCCAGTACTCGCGCTCCTCGATCACCGCCGTGACATGTGCCCGCCCGGCCGGCTGTCCGGCCGATTGCAACCGTGCCACAAGCGCATTCGCCGCACACCGCACGCTCGCGCGGATCCGCGCGAACTCGTCACCGAAGTCCGCGAGACTGAAGTACCCGGCCAGCTGCAAACTGCTGACCCCGATCCGGGCCAGCGCACCGTCCTGATCCCCGGCGAGATCGTCCTCGGCCAGCAGTCGCTGCTTCTCCCGCTGCGCCTCGGCCACCCCGCGGTGGAGCACGTCCATATAGAAGTCGATCCGATCACCCGCCTCCGCGGACGCGGCGCTCGGATCGCACGGATAGTGGCGCGAGACATGCTGGACAACGGACATGGTGCTCCCGAGAGACGACGAATCAAGCCCTACACATGATTCGACGCACCGAAACCATCCGCGGTTCCCCGCCTTCCGAATTGTGCGCGGTTCCTCGGCGGCGGGCTCCAACCCGCCGCCGAGGCGCGCGAACTCAGGTCAGGTGGTCGAATTCGCCACTGACCCAACCGATGTAGCGGTCCGCGGAGCGGCGGACGATCGCGTCGGCGTCGGTGTCGATCGCGTGGCCGAAGTTGTCGTAGAGCCGGTCGAACTCGAATTCGCCTATCGTCTTGGCGATTCGGTCGACCACCGCGGCCGAGAGCGGGATGCGGTTCGGATAGCTGCGCATGAAGGTGACCGACTTGCGGTCCGGGTTGGTGTGGATGGTGTCGGCGCTGAACAGCACGCCCTTACCGCCCGCACCGGCGGACCAGTGCACCGCGCCGCTGCCGGGAAAGTGCCCACCGACCTGGCGCAGTGTCACACCTGGCAACAGGTCGAGCCGTCCGGACCACGGCCGGATCACCGGATCGGGCCGTGCGATCCACTCCATATCGGATTCCGCGACGAGCACCGGCACCCCGCCGAGCGCCTTGCTCCACTCCACCTGCAGGCCGAAATGGTGCGGATGGCTCGGCGCGATGGCGACCACCTCGCCGAGCGCGAGCACCCGGCGCGCGGCCTCCTCGTCGACATAGCCCTGCACATCCCACAGCAGGTTGCCCGCCGGGGTCCGCACCAGATGCGACTGCTGGCCGATGCCGAACTCCGGCTCGACCGTCAGCCCGAACAGGTCGGGTTCGATCTCGCGCACCTCGACCCGATGACCGCTGGCGGCGAGCTCGTCGAGCGTGCTCCACAGCTGGCCCTCGGCGGGCACCCACTGTCGGTCGTCGGCGCAGATCCGGCAGATCGTCGCGGACTCCTCGTGTTCCACCGCGCAGGTACTACAGATCTTCCACATGTTCACTTCTCGATGTTCTCGAAGTCGAACTGACCCGCCCACGTCAGGGCCACATTCTTCACCTTGTCCGAGTGACCCGCCTGGGCGATGTAGTCGAACAGCGGGACGCTCGGCATATCCTTGAGCAGCAGCGTTTGCGCCTGCCCGACCAGCTTGTAGGACTCCTGCTCGGTCTGCGCGGCGAGGGAGGCATCGATCAGCCGGTCGAACTCCGGATTGTTGTAGAGGGTGTTGTTGTATCCGGCGGTGCTGTAGTAGTTCGCGGTGAGGAACTGCAGCATCGTGGGATAGTCGCCCTGCCAGCCGTAGCGGAAGCCCTTGCCGATGGTCTTGTTGGTGATCGCGGTCCTGATGTCCTTGAACGTCGGGTACGGCGCGCCGACGGCATCGATGCCGAGGGTGTTCTTGATGCTGTTGGTCACCGCCTCGACCCACGACTGGTGGTCGCCGTCGGAGTTGTAGGCCATTTCGAAGCGGCCCGACCACGGCGAGATGGCATCGGCCTGCGCCCACAGCTTCTTCGCCTCGGTGGGGTTGTACTTCAAGAACTCCGAGCCGGGCAGGCTTCCGTTGAACCCGGGCAGTGTGCTCGCGGTGAAGTCCTTGGCCGGGACGCGGCCGCCGCGGAAGATGTTCTCCGCGATCTGTTCCCGGTTGACCGCCAGTGACATCGCCTTGCGCCGTAACACGCCTTCCTCACCGCCGAAGTGCGCGAGGGTGGGCTGCAGGCCGATATGCGAATTCTGCGCGGTGGACTTGGTGATCGCGCGCGCGCCGAGATCCTTCTTGTAGGTGCTCATCGCGCTGGCCGGAACCGTGTCGAGCGCATCGAGGTTGCCCGCGAGCAGGTCGGCGTACGCGGTGTCATAGGACTGGTACATCACCATCCGCAGGCCCTTGTTCTTGGCCGGGCGCCCGCCCTTGTAGTCCGGATTGGGCGCCAGCTCGACCTTGACGTTGTGCTCCCACGCCCCTTGGCGCGCGAACTTGTAGGGGCCGTTGCCGATCGGATTCTCGCCGAACGCCTTCAGATCCTTGTACGCCGCCTCCGGCAGCGGATAGAACGGCGCGTAGGCCAGGCCGGTCTCGAAATCGATGGACGGGGATTTCAGTGCGACCGTGAAGGTGTAGTCGTCGACGATCTTCAGGCCCGACATCGTCTGCGCGGTCGGCTTTTCCGCGCTCACCTCGTCGTATCCGACGATCCCGTTGAACACGTAACTCTGGATCTGGGCGTTGGTGCCCAGTGCGGCGAAGTTCCACGCGTCGACGAACGATTTCGCCTTCACCGTGGTGCCGTCGGTGAACTTCCAGTCGGGCTTGATCGTGATCGTGTAGTTCTTGCGGTCGGTCGTCACGATCGACTGCGCCATATCGTTGTGGGCGACGCCGCTGGCGTCGTAGTACTTCAGCCCGGCGAATAGTCGGTCGATGATGCGGCTACCGTTGTTGTCGTTGGCGTTCGCGGGCAGCAGCGGGTTCTGCGGCTCGGCGAGATTGACGGTCACCACATCGGCGCCGCCGTCGCTGTCCGACGAGCACGCCGTCAGCGTGACACCGCCGGTCAGCAGCAACGCCGCCGCCAATGCCGTAATTCTGTTGAGTCTCAACGGGTTCTCCGATCGAGAAAGCAGGGGTCCGTGGGCGCACGCGAAGGTTTTTCGCCCGCACTCACCGGATCCGCAAGGGATTCCCTCGGACACTAGTCAATTCGGACATCCATTGTGATCGGATCGACCGATCAGTCCTCGACGGCTCGCGCTTGCTTGCCGAGTTGCTCGGCTTCGGACTTTCGGCCGAGCCGCTCCATGCGTTCCGACTGCCGGGTCAGCGCGTCGGCCAGGAACCGCTTCATCGTGTCGCGGGCGGTGGTGGCGTCGGCTCGCAGGCCGGCGAGGATGCGCTGGAGCAGGGCGATCTGCTCGGCGCCGACGATCACGGCGTCGCCGGTGCGTTCGGACAGGTCGAGGTAATAGGTCTCGAGTGCGAGCGAATCCGCGAAATGCGTCAGGTAGGGACGCCCGAGCACGGTGCCGGTCATGTGCCGGCGCAGCGCGGCCGATTCGGCGCTGTGTGTGACGGCCCGCACGAGATCGCCTGCGTCGCCGAGCGTTCTGGCCGTATCCAGCTGAAATTCCGCTATCTCGTTGAGAATTCGGTGGTAGCCCAGGACGAACGGCGGCGGCCGCACGCCGATCAGCTCCTTGGCGATGGGCAGTGTGATGGACAGTGCGCGAGCGGGTTTCGAGGTGGTCCGCGGAAATATCTCGGTATGGATCGTGTACCGGAGCAGGCTGCCGCGCATCCACGCGTGGACGACCTCGGCGGCCACCTGCCGATACATGAACAGCGCGGCGATCAGGCCCGCGCCGATGGCCGCGGGCCACACCCACGGCGACGCGTGCAGATACTTGATCACCACCGCGACGGCCTCGGCGGTACCGAGCAGGATGACCGTCCACCCGATCAGCCTGATCACCCAGTGCCGTTTCGCGCCGAACACCATTTCGACCAGGCCGGGGAACATCCCGGTCACCCCGATACCGGGCAGCAGCGCGAAGAAGAACTCCTTGATCCCGGTCAGCAGGATCAGGGGACCGATGATCGCCACGACGACCACCGAACCGATAACGGCCGCACTGACTCTGGGAAGATCCTCGCCCACACCACCACGGTCGCACGGAAACCCGCCACCGCGCACGGACTTTCGGGCACCTCCAGGGAGATCAGTGGGTAAAGGCGTCGACGCTTTCCCGTACCCAGGCGAGGAACGCTCGTACTTCGGTTGCGGGCAGCGCGAGCGCTTCGGCACGCGGCCGCTCGAAGCTGCGCAGCGCGGTCTCGATCAGCGCCCGGAATTCCGGCTCCGACCTCGCGATCGCCCGCGCGGCTACCCGTTTCGCCGACCAGCGCCCCTCCCGGCAGAACGCCACCGACCGGCACCCGTTCAGCACCTGGTTATCCGCCAAATGTCCCATCCCGTCGGCATGTTCGCGCACCGAGTCCGAAATCGCGGCCGACAACTCCCGCCGCCCCGGCGCGGCAAGCACCCTCCGCACCGGTTCCCCATAAAGCAGGCACCCGGCCTGGTACCCGATCGACCGATCGATGACATACCAAAACGCCTGCGCCCCAATCGAATCGAAGCTGACCCGGTTCGTGAGCAGCGGCCCGGTATTGAGATCCAGCAGATACCCGGCCGCCCCGGACGGCCGACCGAGGAAGTCCGAGTCGTACACCACAAGCTCCAGCCCGGCCGCAGGACAGGGGAGCGCACCCAGTGATTCAGCCAGCTCACGCAACTCCGCCGCGCCCACCGACGGCGCGACGACAACCGTCACATCCACATCACTGCGCCCGTGCCGATAGTCCCCCAGCGCCACCGACCCCACCGCGAACACACTCACCAGCCCATCCCCGCAGATGACCCGCGTCCGCCGAACGAGCTCGCCCAGATACGGACGCAACTCGACGGGGACCGACTCCGGGTCGACGAGAGCGTGCGGCATACCGCCAGTATCGGCTCTGCGCACTGGGGCGCCGGGCAGGGATGAACTCACGGGGCCGGGACCGGCGGCCATTGCTGGGGTTCGATGTTCGCCGGTTTCCGGGAAGGGTCGTTGTCCCAGTCGAACTGCGGTGGCGGTGGACCCCACCGGGTGGGGTTGGCGAAGGAGATACGGGCGGTACCGAACTCGACACCGCGGAAGGAGGTATCGCCGCCGGCGAAGGTGACGGCGGTGAATCGGGCGCCATCGAGGAATTTCGACCGCTCGAACTCCGCGGGCCCGAAGAACTTGGTGCCCTTGAACGTGGCGGTGCCGGTGAAGGTCGTGCCCTTGAACCCGGCGGCTCGGGCGAATCGGGCATACCCGAATCCGGCCTCGCGGATGAAGGTCGCGCCTTCGAAACCGGCCGAACGGGTGAAGACGGCGTGCCCGAATCTGGCATCGCCGGTGAACTCGGCCTTGGTGAAGTTGACGGTGGTGAACGTCGCGCCGGAAAATCCCGCCGAGCCGGTGAATCTCGCGTTGGTGAAGGTGGCCTCACCGCGGAATACGGCATTGCCGAAGCCGGCATCCCCCTTGAACTTCGCATCGGTGAAGGTGACGTCGCCGTCGAAGACGGCCTTGCCCAACCGTGCGTCGCCGAGAAAAGTGACCTCGTCGAATCGGACTGCGCCGGAGAAGGTGGTCCCGTGCAGGTCGACGTACTCGAGGTGCGCGGTCCGGAAGTCGAAATCACTTGCCGACCAACAGTATTCGGCACCCGAATGGAGGTGGTCGGCGATGACCGTCAGGATCGTCCTGCGCACCTCACGATCGTTCTGCCGGTATTCGATGTGCTCTTCGGTCTCGCCGTCGGCATGTCCGTCCGGGCGGCCCGGTGCCTTTACCACCAGCTTGGTGCGTCCGCTGTTGCCATGGGCCACCTGATAGGGCAGCCGAAGATAGCCGCAGAGCACATTGACGCACTGCTGACGGCGATGGCGATCGGATTCGTCGGCGACGCCTGCCATCGCGTACACCCCGGCGATGCGGACGGCGACGTCGCTGTCGCCGAGTTGGGCGGCCGCGGCCCCGAAGCGCTCGACGAAACGGCCCTGTTCGAGGTCGCGTTGCCGCCGATAGGCAATGACCAGGGCGACGACGCCGCCTACGCCGCCGACGACGGTGAGCGAAAGCCGCACGATATCGGTGGACGCGACTTTGGCGTCCGCGCTCGGGTTGATGTGCAGGATGTGGTTGATCGTCCATTGCGCGCCCGAGGCGATTGCCAGAGCGGCCAGGATCGCCAACACGATCGAATACAACAGCCGTACCCGGCCCGCACGCCGACCAAGACCGCGACGTGTCTTGTTCAGCCATCCGAACATCGATTGATTGTCCTGCGGATGTCGCGGCGACGCGCCGAAAGCCGCTGTGCCGCGCCTCTGTTCGCGGCATGTTGCCGGTCCGGCGCGACGGTCCGGTGGCTCGCGTCCGTCCAGGAGCCGATTCCGGCCTGTCGACGGTGGAAACGCTCTAAGGTGCAGCCGAGATATATCTGCAAGGCGCTAGGTTGGCCGTTTTCAACTGAATGAAGGTTTGGTTAAGCCAGGCAACAATTGGACCAAGGATGCAGCGGAACGCTGCAAGGAGGAGTACAAAGAGAGTGTTGAGACTCTCGGTCCCAAAGGGCAGGCGGTTCACATGAGCAACACAGACGCCGCGAATGCCGGTAATGCAGGGGGAATGCACAGACGTGAGGTGAGGGGTGTGGATCGACCGCCGGTGCAGATCAACGCGAAGGTCCCGTGGGCGCTGGCGCAGGGCGCCAAGCGTGCGGCGAAGCTGCGCGGATTGACATTGAATGCCTACCTTGCCGAACTCATCGCCGCCGATCTAGCGGGGATCACCGATACGCTGCGGCGTCAGTTCGCCGAAGAAGAGCAGGAACTCGCCGCCGAGCGGGAGGCCATGCTGGCCGCGCTGAACCGGATCAAGCCTTAGGCATGCGCGCGGCGTCGCCGGAGGAATCCGCGCGGGAGGCGAGGTCGCCCTCTGAGGCGTGCTCGATGATGGCGTCCAGCACGCAGACCGCCGCGGCGCGGGCGCCGAGTTCCTGTAGGACAACTGGCTCGTCCGGGAGGGATCGGAAGACGATTTCGGTGGCATCCACGGCGTCGACCGCAAAGGTGGCGGTGATTTCGGCCGACACGGCCCTGCGGTAATCGGCCAACGGACTCCCCGGCGCCGAGTCGGTGATTTCCGCCGGAAGATAGACGATGAGTTCGCTCGGGTCGACGACATTGCAGACGTGCGATAGTGCTTGGCCGAGTGCGGCTCCCGCACGAGACAGCAGCAGCCTGCCTTCTCGGTACGGGACGTTGCGCACCGCGACGTCGAGACGAGGTTGGTCGGCAGAAGCGCCGAGCTTCGCCAGAATGGCACGCGGCGTGGCGATCCCGTCGACGTGGCCGATGGCCCCGCAGGTGCATTCAGCCGGTTGATCCTCTTCGTCGCGGCCGACCCACTTGGCCGTGTCCGGCAGTTCGAGGGGTTCGCGCCCCGGAACCGGGTGGCCGGGCGGATGGTCGACGACGATGTGGCCGACCTCCATCGCCTTGCCGGATTTGCCGCGGCGGACCCGGCCGTCCATTACGAGGCCGCCGCCGACGCCTGCGTGGAAGACCGCCACCACCGCAAGGTCGGAGAAGCCATATCCGAGTTCACGGATTGCCAGCGCGGCAAGGGCGGCGGCGTCGTTCTCCACGATGATCGGAATGTCGGGAAAGCGGTTACCGGCTCCGAAGGCTACGCGCAGCTCGTGTTCCAGATCGATGGTCTGTGGCGCGAAATGTTGTTTGTTGACGATAGGGGTGACCTTGCCGTCGAAAACAGGTGCACCGACTTCGACACCCAGTCCGAACAACTCAGGGCCGACGCCGTCCCGATCGCGGCTCCGGTCGTGCCCATCCAGGAGAAGACAGACGTGGCGGTGGATTGTCGATGCCAGGGCGGGCCACGGCCCGGCCTCCGGATTGCCGATCTCCTCGGATTCGGACGCGTGGATCTGCCAGCCGACGATGTCGCACAGGATCGTGGTCACCGCGACGGGGCGCCCCAGTTCCATCGCGACATGTGCCGCGGCGGTGACGTACCCGGTGCCGAGGCGCAGCGGCCACACGTAGTGCCGCTTGCCCGCTGGGCGGCGGTCTCCCTCGGCCAGCAGTTTCGCCTCGATGAGTCTGGTGACCGCCTTGCTCGTCGATGCCTGGGGCAGCGTACGCCGATCGAGCTGTCGAGGCGCCTCCGCCCAGCCCGCGGCCAGCTGCGCTCGTGACACTTCGGCGGGCGCCCAGCGTGCGACCCGGGCGAGCACGGTGGCGATGAGCTCGGCGCTGACGGTCGCGCCGAACGGTGCTATCTCGATCAGGGGATCCCGGAATCGTCCGCGCATCTCTCGGGCTCCTGTCAGTTGATCAAGACTTGCGGAGCAATTGCGTAAGCGCGTCCCGCATTTGCGGATAGGTCTTACCGCTCAGAAACTGTTCGAAATCGAAGATCACGTCGAAGCGGACGCGAAGTTCGCCCACCAGGCGGTAGCCGCAGATGTGTGCGTACATCCGCAGCGCCGCGTACGCGGCCTGGTATCGGGTTTGCAGTGACCAGCTCGGATGTGGCAGATCCCGCAACGCGAGAATGAGGGCGGCGATACCTGCCGGCGTGGTGTTGTCCGGCGGCGGCATATCCTTCATCTTCGCCCATTGTTTCCAAATCGGCCGGAACAGATCCCGCGTCAAACCTTCGCCGCGTTCGAGCGCTAGGCTCAGCTGGTCGACGTATTTGGGCGGAAGCGTATCGCATGCCACTTCGAGGAGACCGGTCAGTTCGTCGTGCGCGTCGGCCTCATGATCTTCTAGCCAGTTGTTGATCATTGTTCGGACAGGAATCACCGGCGGAGCTTGCCGCGCGATGCTTCCGCTCGTGCCACCTCCCCCGATGGAGATTGCTGGGATGGTTAACCGAATTCGATATTGATCGTATTCTCAGTGAAACTCATACCGGAACTCGTGGCCTTATCGTACGGCATCCGGTGACGGATCGCTGGGACAGGTGTAACGATTGCCTCGGCCATCGTAGTATTCAAGGACACGCTGACTTTCCACCGGGGCCCGGATACGCAGGCCCCGGGCATCGCTGAGGAGCGAGGCTCATGCCGACCAAGCGGTCCCGCGACAATTCACCTGTTCACACCTACCGGCAACGGGGTGCGCAAACGCGTGTCAAGCGGACTACCGCCGCGGTGGTGCAAGCCGCCGAACAAGCGCTGATGATCCAGCTGGCCACTCGCCCCGCAGAGCCTTTGTCGCGAATGAAGATGGCGACGATCTGCGATCTGGGAAAGATCAATAAGACGACATTGTTCCGCCGATTCAAGACCGTCGAGGCCGTCGGCGCCGCGGTTGTCGATAAAATGCGGGCCGAGGGCAGGCCGGTGCCGCCGCAGATCGCCGATCTCGCCGAGCGGCATGTGCGGGACAGGTCGTGGAAGGACGCCGTGCACAGCGACCCGGTTCGCCTGGTGGGACGTATCGGCGGCAAGAATGTCGACGTCACCCAGCTCCGGCGCGGGTACGAGGAGGCGGTGGCCAGGGTCGAACAGGAACGCGGAGACGACCACACCGAGATCATCTTTTGGTGCGTCGAACTGGCGGAGAAATATTTGGCGGATTGCAAGCGAGAGGATCTGCGGAAAGCGGAGAAGTGCCTGGAATACGCACACCGCGGTCTGGACCTGCTCGACCCGGCCAATGAAACGCACTGCATGCTCGGTTTCCGCCTGACACAGACCGCGGCAAGGGCGGAGCTGCTGTTGTCCACGAAGCGGTTGCGCTATGAGACAAAGGGACTGAGCCGGATCCGCTCGCTGAAGGAGCGCGAGATTCAGTTCGCCGACGCACTCGGGTGGGAGTTGAAAGCCGAGCTGGCCCGGTTCCACCGCGATCGCTCGGCGGCGCTCTGCGATGACCGCGTCGAACCCGAGATCGCCTCCATCCGGTGGATCAGTTCGACCCTGCTGGACAGGTGCCGGTCCAGGGCTCACACACCACAGGATCAAGTGCCCGCCGACGAATTGGCCGGCGTCATCTTCCGCCTCTGCGCGATCGAGATGGCCTATTCGGAGGACGGCAAATACGGTGACGCGTTCCGTGCTGCCTTTCCGGACGGTGCGGCGAAGGTGAAGGACGAACTTCTCCAATGCTTCGGCAACGCCAGCGGTGACGCGAGGCAGGAACACGACGACACCGCGGCGCTGATCAGGTTGCAAGAGCTGGATGCGACTCTCAGGCAAGCGCGGCGCGACGGCGCGCCGCTGGGTGACGTCATCAAGGGTTATGAACAAGCGCCGGTCGATCTCCTCCGTAGCGCTCGCTTCGGCATCATCCGCCATGTCCTGGTCGCCCGATATCTCGTCGCGAAGGCCGAGGCGAAACTCCTCGAACAGCGCGGTTTCGCCGGCGGCCCCCTGCCGGATGAGGACGGTTCACCCATTCACGCTTCCAGCCGCGACCTCATCGAGTCCGCGATCTACTTCTACTCGCATGCCGAAGCGGTCACCCGCCGCCGGGGAGCCGGTGGCAAACTGCGGTACTGCGCCAAAAAAGAGCGTGATGAGCTGATCGACTCCTATGAGAATGTCTGCAACACCTACGACGATCCACCGGCGGTCGGCGCGGTCGAGGTCGAGGAATTCCAGCGAGCGATCAACGATCTTCTCCTGAAGGTTTTCACCTGGCGGACCAAACTCGATGCGGACGCGATGCAGGGGTTGCGCGACCTTATCGAACCGGTCGGACGGTATCTGGAGCGCAATCAGAAATGATCAATTCCGCAGTCCGGAGTCGGGTTCGGTCATTCCGTCGATGATGGCCATGAATCCGGCGGCGGCATAATGCCAATCGACGGGCCCGCCCTCCACGCCGGGCAGCCGCGTCGTGGTCGGGATGGACTGGCTGATGAACCGCCGCATCGCCAGGCCGCCGATCAACGACGACGCCGTCGTCGCGAAAATATCGGCATCGAATCCTGCGCGGAACCGCAGGCCGAGTTCGTTCATCATCTGCTGGTAGAACTCGGCCATGAGTCTGGTGTCGCGCGCGTCGGCAGCCGCGAGAATGTCCCTGGCCCGCTGATGGTTTTCGTCGATCAATGAGGGAAGGGCCGCTGTCAGCGCCGCGTAGGTTCGCCAGGCCAACTTGCGATGGTTGGTCTCGAAGTTGTGTGTGACGGCCTGACGGATCATTTCGCGTAGCACCGCGCGGCGGCCGCGCTCACTGTCTCGCAAGTGCTTGTACTCGGTGAGCACGGCGTCGGCCACTCGCATGGTTCCCTCGTCCAGCACGGCGTCGCGACGCCGCTCCGGTTCGGCCATGGCCTCGATCAAATCGAGGTAGAACATCTTGTTGGAGGTCCAGATCCGCCGCACCGCCGACCGCGACACCCCGGCGTTGCGGATCAGATCGTTCATGTTCAAGGCTCGGAGGTCGAGCTTCAGTCCGTCGTGCTCGAGCGCGTCCAGTGCTGTCGCGAGCACCATGGTGCGAGTCTCCGCGGCCGAGCGCCGTGACGTGGTCTTCTTCGATCCTGCTCCCGGCGCCATCGTTGCGCGCACCCCCTCAACCTCGTCCTCCCAGTTTGCGGCGATATCCAGCGGTCCGCTGTGGTTTCCGCGACCGCTCGCGGTAACGACTTCGTCGCAGCCGGTTCGAAGCAGACGCTCTGAATGCAGTGGAAGGTGTTGTGCGGCATACAGTCTGATCTGTCCCCCTTGCGGCCCCTATGGCGATGCTCGAGGATCAGCGTTGGTGGGCGGAGGAGATGGCGCGTTCGAAGGCGCGGAGGTCGTCTTCGAGGTTGCGGAAGAGCCAGTAGTTGCCGATGAAGCCGAGGACGCCCGCTATGCAGAGCCAGCGGATGGGGTCGATGACCAGGGAGACCTCTTGCGGGGTCAGGAACATCAGGCCGGTGACCACGGCGATCAGCGGGATGGATGCGGCGATCGCGAGGTAGCGGGTGCAGCGGCGGGCCAGCGCGCGCAGGTTGGCGAGGTCGGTACTGGTCGCGCCCTGGGTGAGCAGGTGCGGGTAGACACAGCGGACGACGAACAGGGTGACGAGGAAGAACGGGTAGGCGACGGCGAGGGTCGCGCAGACGATGAGCGAGGCGGCGAAATGCACGACCTGGCCCGGCGTGAGATCGGTGTAGGTCAGCAGGCCGATGACGAACGCGATACCGGAGACGGCCCAGCCACCGAACGCGACCACTGCGACGCGGTCGCCGTCGAGTAGCGTGTCGGTGCGGGTGAGCGCGAGAGTCCTTGCGTCGTACTGCTTTCCGCGCCGCAGCCCCCACCACACCAGGAACACGCGACGGCACAGATAGCTCGTGACAACGGCGACCGACAGCGGCACCGTCAGCTCCAGCCAGGCGCTGATCTGCCGCATCTGCGCGCGCTGCCCCGCGGTGAGCCACGATTCGATCAGCGGTGCGTTGTGCAGATTGCTGTACAGCACGCCGAGTCCACCGCCGATCACGCTGGCCAGTGTGACGATCGCCAGCAGCGACCACGGTCCGAGTTTCGTGCGCAGGCTTCCGGTCGGCGGATCGACCAGATCGCGGGCCCGCCGGTCCAGGCACAGCTCGAACTGCTGCGCCAGCTCGGCGCCGGTGGACCAGCGGTCGTCTCGTTGCGGCGCAAGGCATTTCAGCAGTATCCGGCGCAGCGTCGGCGGGCAATCGGCGGGCAGCTCGGACAGGTAGCGCGCGTCGATCTCATGGCGCCGCAGCTCCAGCATGCGTTCGAGCGAGGTGTCGGATTCGCCCGCGCGGGTTTCGTCGTCGAACGGCCGGTGCCCGGTCAGCAACTCCCACAGCATCACGCCGAGCGCGTAGATATCGCTGCGGGCGTCCAGATCCGCCGCGCTCGCAGGCAGATCCGGATGGCAGGCGGCCAGCTGCTCGGGCGACATATAGGACAGCGAGCCGCCGAAATACGCGATGGGGCTGGTGCCTGCGACGTGATGGCTGAAGCTGATATTGAAGTCGGCCAGCTTCGGTATGCCCTCCGCGGTCAGTAGAACGTTGGCGGGCTTGATATCTCGGTGCAGCACGCCGTGCCGTCCCGCGTGCTCGAGTGCGGCGGCGAGCCGACTGCCGAGCCAGGCAACGGTTTCCGGCCAGGTGTACGCGGCGACATCGGCGCGCACACCCGATTCACTCGGTGCGATACCGCCCTTGCTCAGCATCGTCTGGTCGACGGCGTCCAGCAGCAACCGGCCGTCGCGCCGATCCGGTGGCCGCTCGCGCACCAGCCTGAGCGCTCCGAGCAGGGTGCCACCCGGAACGTATTCCATGTACATCAATTTGAGCTCGTCGTCTTCGATCAGCCGCTGATCGAAGACCCGCACGATGTAGTTGTGATCGAGCTGCGCCAGCGTCTCCGGTTCGGAGCCGCGATTGTGCGAGATCTTCACCGCGACGAGCCGCTGCATGGATCGCTGCCGCGCCAGGAACACCCGGGCGAACGAGCCGCTGCCCAATCCGACGAGCAGGTCGAAATCGTCCACCCGATCGCCGACGTTGATGCACTGCAACGCTTCCTGCGCCCACGGGATGGCGATGAGCGTGCTGCGATAGTCGGTCGGATCGGGTGCGGTCGACTCGGCGGTCTCCGGCCGCGGATCCCGCCCGGATCGGCGCAGTGCGTGGGATTCCTCGTACACCAGATCCGGCGGCAGCGGCCGCTCCCGCAGTTCGTCGAATTCGCCGCGGTATTCGTCGAGCCGTTTCGGATGGTCGTAGCGCAGCCACCGGTATTCGAGATCGACCTTGATCAGCTCGACCAGGCACAGCCTGCGGAACTCCGGTGCGTCGGGCAGGAATTCGCGCAGATCCGGCGGGGTACCCGTGGCGTCCCAGGCCGTGGCGAACCGGGCGACCAGCGTTGCCAGCAGTGAGCGAGTCCGGTCGACACCGTCGGAAACGATCGTCGGTTCCACACTCATGACACGCCGCACCGCCTACTGGTCACCGGCGCCGTACGCGCAGACCGCACCGGGCGGTTCCTCCCTCGACCGCTGATAGCTCAGTATGCTCCTGCGCGCTAGCGGCCGGGCGCGATGAAGCCGGACTCGTAGGCGGCGATGACCGCCTGCGTCCGGTCTCTCGCCTGCAGTTTCATCAGCAGGTTGCCTACGTGTGTCTTGACGGTCTCGACGCCGAGGTACAGCGACGCCGCGATCTCGGCGTTGGTCAGGCCGCTCGCCATGGCGCGCAGTACCTCGGCCTCGCGTTCGGTCAGCTTCGGCTGTGCCGGTTTCACGTGCGCCGCAAAGGGATTCGCACCGTCTCCGCGCGCGGTGACCAGCGCACGGATCGCGCTGGGGAACAGCACCGAGTCGCCCGTCGCGACAGTGCGGACCGCCTGCACGATTTCCTCGGGCCTGGCGCGCTTGAGCAGGAAGCCCGCCGCGCCGACGCGCAGCGCGTCGTACACGTACGAGTCGTTCTCGAAGGTCGTGATCACCACGACCTTCGGCGGGGCGGCCAGTGTGGTCAGCAGGTGTCTCGTCGCGGCGATGCCGTCCACCGTCGGCATCCGCACATCCATCAGCACGACGTCCGGTCGTGTGGCGCGCACCTGGTCGAGGACTTCGCTTCCGTCCTGTGCCTCGCCCACCACCTCGATATCGCGCTCCGCGCCGAGAATCGCGCGCAAACCGGTGCGCACCAACGGATCGTCGTCGACGACGAGCACCGCGATCACGGTGTCGTCTCCGCCCAGGGGAGGGTGGCATGCACCGTCCAGCGGTTGCGTGCGGCGCCGGCACGCAGTTGGCCGCCGAGCACGAGAACTCGTTCGCGCATGCCGATCAATCCACGCCCGCTTCCGGCCGCGGGCCGCGCGGTCACACCGTTGGTCACTTCGAGCCGGACGGCGGGCGGCGACGCACGCACGACCAGGTCGATCGGCCCACCGTCACCGTGCCGCACGGCATTGGTCAACGCCTCCTGCAGCACCCGGAATGCCTCCCGAGATACCGAGGGCGGAACGGCATTCAGGTCGCCGATCACCTTGGTGACCACCCGAGCCCCGGTATAGGCGGCGATCAACCCGTCGATGCCGGTCAGCGTCGAGCCGGGCAGCTCCTCGTCGACGCCGCGACGCAGCATCCCGAGCGCCTGATCGAGTTCGTCGAGGGCGGCTCGCCCGGTTTCCTCGATCCGATGCAGCGCCTGCCTGGCGAATTCCGGATCGTCATCGAGTACCCTTCCGGCGGCCGCCGCCTGCATCGTCATCGCCGTCAACGCGTGACCGACCGAATCATGCAATTCGCGGGCGAGTCGATTTCCCGCCGCGAGCTTGCGCTCCTGGCGGCGCAGCGCGGCAACCTGATCCGCCTGTGTCGGTCCGAGCAACGCGGGTGCCAGTCGCGCCAGCAGCGCCGCGGCGCCTGCCACGAGGTACACCGCGACGAGCAGCAGTCCGGCACCCGCGCAGCCTGTCAGGATGGCCCCTGACGTGCTGGCGGCCGCCGGCGTGAACTGCTCGGTCAAGTGCAGTGTCGCCTTGTGCGAGCTCGTGAACGGCACGATGAGCATCGTGGCTGCCGTGGGAACCGCCCAGATGAAGACACTCGTCACGGAGCCGCCGAGTACCAGCGTCAGGAAGTACCAGACCGCGCCCCGTGTTCGTGACTCGAGCGTCTCGCGAGACGACGGATCAGGGTCCGGCAGCGGTACACCCAAAAATGCTCGTACGGTGATGATTTCGAGTAACCGCACACCGGGGAGCAGTGCGACGCCCACTGCGACAACAGCGGTACCGATGGCGAGCACAGCGATGAGGGCGAGACGTCCCGCGGTGACGTCGTCGCGCCGGATACCGATCACGAAGACGATCGCCAGCACGACATAGGGGATGGCGACGACGCCGCCGAAGAGCACATAGACGCCGCGCAGATATGTCGACGGCCGCCCCAGCGGGCGTACCAGCCTCCGTAGTGTCGCAGCGAATCGCACGTACCCATCGTCGCAGAACGCCGCCCGGGGTCGATTCCCCCGTGCGAGGGACAGCCGTTCACCCGACGGCGGGAAGTGCCGGGGCCACCGCTGCGCGACAGTCGGAAACCATGACATCCAAAACATTCGGCAGTGCCCGCTCAGTGGTCTGGGCCGGCGGCCTGATCGCTTTTCTCGGTGCCGGTCACAGTGTCGGAGCGCTCATCCTGACTCGCGATTTCTTCGACAATTGGGCGGCAGGCGATCTCTGGGACCCCGCGATGGATCTGCACGCGCCGCAACCGATACTCGGCGCATTCTTCGTGTCGGTGGCAAGCTTCGGCGTCCCGCTGCTCCTGGTCGGGTTGGCAATCAGCTGGATCGGTCGCCGAGGACTCGTCCCGCCACGGTATTTCGCCTGGGGTATCGCGGCGTGGATCACCGTGTGCGACGTGATCGGCGGCCCGAGCCCGCTGCTCCTCGCCTGGATTTCCATCGTGACTTTGCTGGTCGCCGCCCGCCGAACACGTCTGCGGTCCGCGAGGAAAGCGGACCTCGCCGCAGCACCGTGACGACACGCCGCTGTCCATTCCCGTTGATCCGCCGGCGGATCGAGTGTCGTTCGGCAGTGCGGTATCGTGACATGACAGTTTTCGTTGATGAACCCGTGGGGGAGGTTCAATGGCGGCTTCGACAGCGCTGCGGTGGGGCTCGGCGATCCTGAGTACAAAGGTGGAAGTGCCATGACCTATCCGCCACAGGAACCGTACGACCCGCGGATTCCCCCTGATCCGTACGCCGGTCAGCAGTATCAGCAAAACCCGTATCAGACGAATCCCTATCCGGGAACGCCGTATCCGTCCAACCCGATGCCCGGATACGGTCCCGAGGGGCCGCGGCGGTCCGGTGGTCCGGGCCTGATCATCGCGCTCGTCGTGTCCGCGGTGCTCGTCATCGGGGCGGGCGGCGTCGGGTTGGCGTTCTTGATCAACCAGAGCAAGCCCGACACCACCGACGTGCTCGGCGGTAACACGCCGACCAGCACCACCCGGCCGTTGCCGACGTCGTTCTCGCTGCCGCCGTTGCCGACATTCACCACCAGGCCCGCGCCTCCGCCGCCGCCACCGTCGAACGACATCTGGATCGCGGCGATCTACAACCCCGCGACCAAGAACGTCTACTGGGCGCGCAGCAGCATCAGCAGCGCCGATGCCAGCTCCCGCGCCCGCGCCGAATGCGGTAACTGCCAGGAACCCACCTGGGCGCGAAACGGTTGCGTCGCTTTCGTTATCGGGAAGAACGGCTGGGCGGGCTCCTGGGGCGCCACCGTCGCCGAGGCCGAAGGCAAGGCCATCAACACCGTGGAAACCAAGTACGGCGGCTCCGGCCCCTACAACCGCTGGAACAAGTGCTCACGGGAGTAATGCGAGGGTCACGGCTTCGCGCGTATGCCATCCAGTAGCCAGCGCAGCCCCCGCTCGAACGTCGCGTCCGCGTCGGCGGTGACCTCGGCGATGCTGCGCAGGCCCGGATGCTGTTGGAGCAGTTGCGGATCAGCCGGTGCGTCGGTGGTGCGCTGCTGTTCGGCGACCGTGGCGCCGATGGCGTAGTTGCTGACCGCGGTGAATGCCGTGGCGGCCTCGGTCACGGAGAATCCTTCCGCGACAAGCCTTTCGATCAGCCAGTCGAGGTATTCCAGCTGATCGTCGGCGGTGGGGCGTGCCTTGATCATCAGCAGTCCGCCGTCGCGCCGGGACCGGATGGCGGCGCGCTGCGTTCTGGCCAGGTGCGTCAGCAGGCCGTCGGTGGTGAACTCGCTCGGCTTCGGCGTCTGGGTGACCGCGGTCTGGACCAGGGCGCGCGCCATCTCGTCGAGCAGGTCCTGCTTGTTGGAGAAGTGGTAGTAGAGCGCGGAGGGATGCACCTCGAGCCTGCCCGCCAGCTTGCGCAGCGACAGCGTTTCCAGCCCGACCTCGTCGAGCTGGTCGAGGGCGATACGCACGATCTGATCACGGTCCCAGGCCATGGGGCGAAATCCTAGCCTTTCCGACTAGACAGTGTTCAGTTAGTCTACTAGACAGTGTTCAGTGAACACTGTCTAGTAGGGAGGAAGTCATGTCCGACAACGAGATCGATCGCATCCCGCCCGGTATCCGCCTCGGCGTGGTGCGCGGCATCACCTACGGCCTCTTCGGTCCGCCGGAACCGATCGTGGCCCCGGCGCGCGGCATCGGCGCCGGGGTGATCCGGGTCTACCTGTACTGGTCCCAGATCGAACCCGAGCCGGGTCGCTTCGTCTGGGATGCCGTCGACACACTGCTCGCGCAACTCGACGGTGACGAGGAGGTCTGGGTCACGGTGTCATCGAGTTCGATGTGGGCCACGCGGCGCGCCACCGACATGCTGCCGCCGTCACCGGCGCGCGACCTCGACACGTTCGCCGCGTTCGTGCGGCGGCTGGTCGAGCGGTGCCGCGGCCGGGTCATGTACTGGCAGTGCGACAACGAGCCGTCGATCCCGATTCTGTGGGCGGGCACCGCGGCGGAATACGTTGCGCAACTGAAGGTTTTCGCCGCCGCCGTCCGCGCGGCCGATCCCGCCGCGCTGGTCACGCTCGGCGGGCTGCCGCCCGGCGGGCACCGGCCCGGGGTGTTCGAGTACATCGCCGAACACGCGCGGGACGACTTCGACGTATTCGACATCCACCTGTACGGCGACCCGTACGGCATACCCGAGCAGATCGCGGCGGCGCGCAAGCTGATGGCGGCGCACGGCTACCAGAAGCCTGTTGTCGCAGGCGAATACAACGGCCCGGTGCTGTTCCAGTTCCCGGAGCTGATGGGCGAACTCGGTGCGGTATTCGCCGGTTTCGGCGCGCAGATGGTCGGCACGGACGGCGAGGGAACCGCCGACGCCGAGTGGACCGCCACCACCACCGATACCGGTCCGGCGCCGGAACACGAGGCGATGGCCGACCTCTACGCCCGCATGGCCGAATTGCCGCCGCGGATACAGATGTTCATGGAGAACTGCCCGCCGGAGTACGAACAGTTGCGGCACCGATGGAACAGCCGCGACATCGTGATGCGCAATGTGCTCGCGCTGTCGGCAGGCGTGCGGCGGACGCTGTGCTGGAACCTCGCCCCGGAATCGCCTGCCGGGGGCGACATCTACTCCGGAATGGTGCTGCTGTTCAACAAGTTCAAGCTGATGGACTACGAGGGCGACCGGATCGCGCACCGCTACCCCTCGGCGGCAGCGTTGGCGCTGACCGCTCGAATGCTCAGCGGCACAACGGTGGTCGTCCGCCGGGAGTTCGAGGGTCACCCCGAGCTGTATGTTTTCGAGATCGAGCGGGCGAGTGGGCCCTTGCTCGTCGCTTGGGAACGCCGCGACGACGTCACCGGGGAGGCACAACCTCCGGCCCTGTTCCATCACCCGTGGTCCGCCGCCACCGCGCACGCGGTGAACGCCTACGGCGAACCGGTCCCGGTCGAAACCGCCTCGGGCGCCGTCCACTTCCCGATCTCGCTGACCCCGCTGTTCATCGAACCACTGCGAACCGACTAGTCGAGACTTTTCGGTAGTGTTCGGAGGCAGCCGATTGCGTCAGGGAGATCGTATGGAATTCGACATCACCACCGACAACGTCCCGGCGGCTGCGGATCTGTCCTTCCGCGCGTCCGCCGAAGACGACCACCCCCGCGTGCTCGAGGTACTCGGCCGCTGGTGGGGCGGGCTCGGCGGCGACGAGGGCGCCAGGCAGCGCGCAAGCTTGCTGCCCCGCCTGTTCTTCCAGCACTTCAACGACACCAGCTTCATCGTCGAACGCGACGGCGAACTGGTCGGCTTCCTGGTCGGCTTCCTGTCGCAATCCCACCCCGACGAGGCCTACATCCACTTCGTCGGCATCGCCCCCGAACTCCAAGGCCACGGCCTCGGCCGCACCCTCTACGAGAAGTTCTTCGACCTCGTCCGCCGCCACAACCGCACCACCGTCCGAGCCATCACCTCCCCCGCCAACACCGGCTCCCAATCCTTCCACGCCCAAATGGGTTTCACCGCCACCCTCTCGCCCCACCCCCATTACGACGGCCCGGACCTGACCCGAGTCACCTTCGTCCGCACGCTCTGAAAAGCGGTCGCGAAACTTCCACTCGCCCTCGGCTGATCGTCAGCCCGCCGCCTTCTTGACGAGCTCGCCGAGGCGTGCCTCGTCGGCGGCGGTCAGCTCGGTCAATGCGAACGCGGTCGGCCAGACGTTGCCGTCGTCGAGGGTCGCGATGTCGTTGAACCCGAACGTGGCGTACCTGGCGTTGAACTTCTGCGCGCACTGGAAGAAGCACAGAACTTTGCCGTCCTTGGCGTAGGAGGGCATGCCATACCACAGCTTCGGCATCAGCTCGGGTGCGTTGGCCGTGACGATGGCGTGAATCCGCTCGCCCATCGCCCGATCCGAGTCGGTCATCTCGGCGAGCTTGGCGAGCACGTCGGCCTCGCCGTCGGCCCTGGCCGCGCGGGGGTCGCGGCGCGCCGCCCTCTTCAACTCCGCCGCGTGATCCTTCATCGCGGCGCGTTCTTCGGCGCTGAACGCCACCGAGGAATCGCTCTTCGCGGCGGTAGCTTTGGTGGACTTCTGGTTGGTGGCCATTGGATTCTCCCTGGTGATCAGTGTTTTTATGGCGTTGAAACAATCGTAGGGAACCGACCCCGCCGCGAGCTTCTCGAAAACTGATCAGTCATGGCGTCGCGATGATCCGTGCGCGAAGCGGAGGGTGACCAGCTGAAAAGGCCGCAGTCGCACGTGAACCCCCGCGCCCTGCGCCTCGGCGGGGGAGTCGCCGGGCACCGGCCGCTCCAGCAGATCGCACACCTGCCATCCCTCGACCGTGAAACCGGGCGTAATCAGCGCCGAGGCCCGCCCACCGTGCGACTCGTACACGCGGAGCACGACATCGCCGCTGCCGTCGTCGGCGAGTTTGACGGCACTGGTCACCACCGCGTCGTTGTCGACGGTGAACAGCGGCTCGACGGCCTCGGCGACGCCAGGCCGCAACGGGGTGAGATTGACCTGGTAACCCGCACACACCGCATCCCCGATCGACGCGCCGGGCACCAGGGCGTGCCGGAAGTGATGCGTTCCGTGATCGGTCTCCGGATCGGGAAAGCGCGGCGCCCGCAACAGCGAAGCACGCACCGTCGTCGTCGTCGCGCCATCGGCCCTGACCGTGCGGGTGACATCGTGCCCGTAGGTGGAGTCGTTGACCAGCGCCACACCCCACCCCGGTTCGGCGAAGTGGACGAACCGGTGGTTGCAGGCCTCGAACTTCGCCCACTCCCAGCTGGTGTTGGTGTGGGTGGGCCGGAACAGATGCCCGAACTGGGTTTCGGAGGCATAGCGATCGGCGTGAATATCCAGCGGGAAGGCCAGTTTCAGGAATTTCTCGGTCTCGTGCCAGTCGACGCTGGTCTCGATATCGAGACCGCGTGCTCCCGGCCGCAGCGCCAGAGTCTGCTCGACCTTGGACGACCCGAACGAGCGGCCGACCCGCACCGCGGCCGAATCCGTTTCCGCGACAACGAAGTCCACGTCGACCAGGTCGGTCACCCGGTTCCGATAGAAGAGGTCGACATCCCAAGCGTCCCAGGAGTTCGGGAAATCCGGGTGCAGCTGCAGCAGATTCGCGGCCGATCCCGGCGGCAGCGTCTCCCGCCGATGCGCCGGATCGAATACCGAGACGACGAGCCCGCGCGCATCCACTTCGACCCGCAGCAGGCCGTTGTCGAGAACGAATCCGCCGCCCGCACGCGCCACCACCGAGCTCGGTGGTGGCGCCGTCATCGGAGCCGCCGCACCGGCCGGAACCGAGCCCCACGCATGCGGCGCCGGATTGAAGACATTCGGCCCACTCCGCTCGCCGCCGAGCACCCACTGCGCCCGTTCGATGATCGCCGTCAACTCCTCGGCGACCACCGCGTACGTCTTTTCCGCCTCGCGATGCACCCAGGCGATCGACGAGCCGGGCAGGATGTCGTGAAACTGATTGAGCAGCACCGTCTTCCATATCCGGTCGAGCTCCGCGTACGGATACTCGGCGTTCTTGCGCACCGTCGCGGTGGCGCACCACAGCTCCGCTTCGCGCAGCAGGTGTTCGCTGCGCCGGTTGCCCTGCTTGGTCTTCGCCTGGCTGGTCAGCGTCGCGCGATGTAACTCCAGGTACAGCTCGCCCACCCACACCGCCGGATTCCGGTACTCGGCCTCGGCCCTGGCGAAGAAGTCGGCGGGCTTGTCCCACGCCACCTTCGGCGAGCCTTCCAGGTTGTTCATCCTGGCCGCCTTGGCGATCATCTCCCGCGTCGTACCGCCGCCGCCGTCACCCCAGCCGGTCGGCGCAAGCGACATCGACGCGCGGCCCTTCTCTTTGAAATTCCTTGCTGCGTGCGCGATCTCGCGGCCGTGCATCGAGCAGTTGTAGGTGTCCACCGGTGGGAAATGGGTGAAGATCCTCGTCCCGTCGATGCCCTCCCACAGGAAGGTGTGGTGCGGGAACTGATTGATCTGGCTCCATGAGATCTTCTGTGTCAGTAGCCATTTGGATCCGGCGGCCTTGATGATCTGCGGCAGCCCTGCGGCGAACCCGAAGGTATCGGGCAGCCACGCCTCCTCGTTCTCGATCCCGAATTCGGCCAGGAAGAACCGCTTGCCGTGCACGAACTGGCGCGCCATCGCCTCGGAGCCCGGCATATTCGTATCCGACTCGACCCACATGCCCCCGGCGGGCACGAACCGCCCCTGTGACACCGCCTTCTTGACCCGCTCGTACACCTCGGGCCGATGCCGCTTGATGAAATCGTATTGCGCCGCTTGGGACATCGTGTAGACGAACGCCGGATCGTCGTCCAGCAGCGCGGTCATATTCGCGGTGGTCCGCGCGACCTTGCGCACCGTCTCGCGCAGCGGCCACAGCCACGCCGAGTCGATATGGGCGTGCCCGACCGCGGAGATCCGGTGCGCGGAAGGGATCGCGGGCTTGGCGAGCGCATCGGCCAGGCAGGCGCGCGCCGCCGCGGCGGTCGCGTTCACGTTGTCCAATTCGATCGCGTCGAGCGCGCGTTCGATCGCCCGCACGATGTCGTAGCGGCGCGCGGGATCCTCCGGCATCTCGTGCATCAGCTCGCCGAGCACCTCGAGATCGAGCACGAGCTGCCAGACCTCTTCGTCGAAGACCACGAGATCGAGTCGGCCGAGCCGGTACTGCGGTGCGGTACCCGCGGTCGATTTGTCGCCGAGCGCGGTCGGCCCGAAGAACGGAATGATCGGGTTCGAGGCCGCTTCGACATGGAACAGCACATGCTCACCGCCGACCGCGGGAGCCGCGATGCGCACCCACGCGCTGCGCGGATGCAGCCCCTTGACCGGTGATCCATCCGGCCGATAGACCAGCCCCTCGCACTGGAAACCGGTCATGTTCTGGTCGAAGCCGAGGTCGATGATCGCTTCGACGGTCTTGCCCGCCCACGCGGCTGGCACCGTTCCCTCGACCGTGAGCCAGCTGGTTCCCCACGGCGGACCCCAGCGCGCGCCGGATTCGATGGGTGTTCGCGGCGCGGTAAGGCCCTCGGCGACCGGCACCGGTTCGTCCGGCGCGTTCCAGATGGACGCCTTCAGCGGCACCGACTCCGGGTAGATCGCGGGAGTGATCCGCTCGCCGAGAACCCGTCCGAGACGGTTCTCGATCAGCCGACGGTCATCGTGCATACGAACAGTCTGCGCAAGCCGAAGCGGCGATCTTCCCGATTCGCGCCCAGTGCGCCTCTGAAGCTCGAAACCCTACTTTCGCATGGGGGGGATTGCAACCATAGATTCTGTTGAATCCCTGGCCAACTCAGATGGGTGTATTGACCATCTGGACACGGTTGAAGGTACTATGGAGAAGTAACCAGCGGGTGACTCTCCCGACGCGTTGCACCTGTCCGCGTGCGGGGCCCCGCAATTGCTCTTCGTAGGGGGTCATTCGCCGCGTGCCGGTGCGCCGCGCCGGGAGGTCGGTACGAGGAGGACTTCCGACCAGTGGCTGCCACCAAAACGGGCACGGGGAAATATGACGCATCCAATATCGCGGTGCTCGACGGCAGGGACGCGGTGCGCCTGCGTCCGGCCATGTACATCGGCTCCACCGGTGAGCTCGGTCTGCACCATCTGATCTGGGAGGTCGTCGACAACTCCGTCGACGAGGCGATGGCGGGCGCCGCCACCCGCATCGATGTCGCGCTGCTCGCCGACGGCGGCGTCGAGGTCGCCGACGACGGCAGAGCGATCCCGGTGGCGATGCACGAGCTGGGCGTTCCGACGGTCGAAGTCGTCATGACCAGGCTGCACGCGGGCGGCAAGTTCGACTCCGAAACCTATGCGGTCGCCGGTGGATTGCATGGCGTCGGTGTCTCGGTGGTGAACTTCCTGAGCCGCCGGGTGGAGCTGGATATCGATCGGGACGGCTATCACTGGCGTCAGGACTACGACCGTGGAGCGCCCGGAGAGTTGCTGCGCGGCAGTCCGACCGAGCGCACCGGCAATACGACGCGGTTCTGGCCGGATCCGGAGATCTTCGAGACCACGACCTTCGATTTCGAGACGGTCGCGCGCAGGTTGCAGGAGACGGCGTTCCTGAACCAGGGCCTGACCATCACTCTTACCGACCATCGGGTCACCGATTCGGGTGTCGTCGACGAGGTGGTCAGCGAGACGGCCGAGGCGCCGAGGCAGCCGAACGGCGCGCCGAAGGTGAAGGTGCGCAGCTATCACTATCCGGGCGGCCTCGGCGACTTCGTGCGCCATCTCAATCGGACCAAACAACCCATCCACCAGTCGGTTGTCTCGTTCGCGGGCAAGGACGAGGGGTACGAGGTCGAGGTGGCGATGCAGTGGAACTCCGGCTATTCGGAGTCGGTGCACACCTTCGCCAACATCATCAACACCCATGAGGGCGGCACGCACGAAGAAGGCTTCCGGGCGGCCCTGACCACGGTGGTCAACAGGTACGCCAAGGACAAGAAGCTGCTGAAGGGAAAGGACGACAACCTCAGCGGCGACGACATCCGCGAGGGGCTGGCCGCCATCGTGAGCGTCAAACTCGGTGAGCCGCAGTTCGAGGGCCAGACCAAGACCAAGCTCGGCAATACCGAGGTGAAGTCGTTCGTGCAGAAGACCTGCAACGAGTACCTGGCCCGCTGGTTCGACGCGAACCCCGGCGATGCCAAAACGATTGTGACCAAGGCCATTTCCTCCAGCCAGGCCCGCATCGCGGCGCGCAAGGCGCGCGAGCTGGTGCGGCGCAAGACCGCGAGCAATCTCGGCGGACTGCCCGGCAAGCTGGCCGACTGCCGGTCCAAGGATCCACGGCGTTCGGAGATCTACATCGTGGAGGGCGATTCCGCCGGTGGCTCGGCGAAATCCGGTCGCGATTCGATGTATCAGGCGATCCTGCCGTTGCGCGGGAAGATCATCAATGTCGAGCGGGCGCGTATCGACAAGGTGCTCAAGAACACTGAGGTGCAGTCGATCATCACCGCGTTCGGCACCGGTATCCACGACGAGTTCGATATCGCGAAGCTGCGGTATCACAAGATCGTGCTGATGGCCGACGCCGACGTCGACGGCCAGCACATCTCCACGCTGCTGCTGACGCTGCTGTTCCGCTTCATGCGGCCGCTGGTCGAGCAGGGGCACGTGTATCTGGCCCAGCCGCCGCTGTACAAGCTCAAATGGCAGCGCTCCGAACCTGATTTCGCCTACTCCGACCGGCAGCGCGACGCTCTGCTCGCCGCGGGTGTCGCGGCGGGCAAGAAGATCAACAAGGACGACGGCGTCCAGCGCTACAAGGGTCTCGGTGAGATGAACCCGAAAGAGCTGTGGGAGACCACGATGGACCCCGCCGTGCGCCTGTTGCGTCAAGTGACGTTGGACGACGCGGCCGCCGCCGACGAGCTGTTCAGCGTGCTGATGGGGGAGGACGTCGAAGCGCGGCGCAGCTTCATCACCCGCAATGCCAAGGACGTTCGCTTCCTCGACCTGTGAGGCGCCGGTCATTCACCGGGCCGACCGAGTGCGGCCGAAGGTAGGTATCGACGGCGACACTTCGCACAGACGATGGTTGGTATGAGCGATGAGACGGCGCAGGAACTGCCCGAAGATGATGCTACTACCAAGAAACGCTCGCGCCGGGCCTTCGTCGGTCTCGCCGCCGCCGCGGCCACCGGTGCCGTCGCGGTGACGGCGGCGACCACGGTGCCCGCCTACCTGCGGAATCCGCCGACCGCACCGCTTCCGGCGGCCGCGCCCGGTGCGCGGTTCGCCGGGAAAGTGGTGCTGGTGACCGGCGGGACCTCCGGTATCGGCGAGGCCGCCGTGCGCGCGTTCGCGGGCGAGGGCGCCTCGGTGGTGTTCTGCGGGCGGCGTGAGGAGTTGGGGCGCGGTATCGAGCGCTCGATCGGCGCGAACGCCAGCTATGTCCGCGCCGACGTGCGCGTCGCCGCCGACGTGGAAAACCTTGTCGCCGAGGTGGATCGGCAGTTCGGCCGACTCGACATCGCGCTGAACAACGCGGGCATCTCGCGCACCGGCCCCACCCACGAACTGCCGATCGAGACGTTCGAGGACGTGCTGAACACCAACGTGCGCGGCGTATTCCTGTCGGTCAAGAACGAAGTGCCGCTGATGCTGCGGTCCGGCGGCGGGACCATCCTGTGCACGTCGTCGGAATCGCGACGGCCGGGCGGCGCCGCCTACAGCGCCAGCAAACAGGGGATCCAGGGCATGGTGGCGGCGATGTCACTGGACTACGCGGAGAAGGGTATTCGTATCAACGCCATCTCACCCGGCACCACCGATACCGCACTGGTCCGGCCGAGCGGCATGCCCGACGCGGTCTGGCACACCTTCCGCGACGCCTGGGGCCCGCTCAATATCTCCGGTCTGGGGCGGATGGCTACGCCCGCCGAAATCGCCCGCGCGATACTCGCACTGTGTTCCGACGATTTCGGCTATATGGTCGGCTCGACCGTTCTCGTGGGTGGCGGCCCCGCCGGTGGTGGCAAGATGCGGATGCCGCCGGGGATTCCCGGGTGACGGCCCGCAGGTGGTTCGCCGTCCGGTTACTCGCGCTGCCGGTCGGCGTCGCCTTCGTGCTGACCAAGGGCGCCAACGACTTCGACCTCCTGATCGCGGTCGTGTCCAGTGCCGTGCTCGTCGTCGGCGGACGGTGGCCGCTGCCGGTCCTGTGCGCGCAGGCGGTACTGCTCGTCGCGGCGCATTCCTACGGCCAGTCGGTGGGCATCGGCGTCAAAGCGTGGGCGGCGGTGGCGCTGTTCGAAGTCGCACTGCTGCGGCCGTATCGGGAGTTGGTGGCAGGTATCGGGGTACTGTCCGCCGCCTACCTCGTCATCGATGTCTTGACGAGCACAACGGGATCGGTACCACTGCTCTATCGGTTGTTGCTGCTGGTGGCGCTGCCCGCGCTCGGCGGCGCCTACATCGCCTCCTTGCGGCAACGCGCGGAGGATGCCGAGCGCACCGCCGTACTGTGGGCGGAATCGGCGCGGCGCGCCGAACGCGAGTCGATAGCCCGCGATCTGCACGACATTATCGCGCACCATGTTTCGGCCATCCTCGTGCGAGTCGGCATGGCGCGCACGGTGTCCGACCTCGCCCCCGGCGAAACCAGGCAGCTGCTCACCGACATCCACCGCACCGCCGACTCCGCACTGAAGGATCTACACGAACTGATGAACGTCCTGCGCGACGACACCGGCGCGCTCGGTGTCGGATCCGTACTGGCCGAGGATCGTTCGAGTTTGCCAGGCCTCATCGAGGCGATGCTGGCCAACGCCACCGGCGCCGGACTGCGCGTGCGCTCGGCCGTCGACCCCGCGATCGTCGGCGTCGACGGTGTGCGCGGACTCGTGCTCTACCGCACCATCCAGGAGGGAATCACCAACGCCATCAAGCACTCCGAGAACGCGGCGGCGCTGACGCTGCGGGCCGACGTCCAGGACGGTGGCACCATCTCTGTGTCGCTGCACAACGATCGGAAAGCGGCACCGCGTGGGCACGGCGGCTTCGGCCTCATCGGCATGCGCGAGCGGCTCACCTCCCTCGGCGGCACCCTCGACTACGGGCCCGACGGCGCAGGCTGGCGATTGCAGGCGACGATTCCGCCACGGGCGGCCTCATGATCACGGTGCT
Source organism: Nocardia sp. NPDC052566 (assembly GCF_044547285.1). NCBI lineage: Bacteria > Bacillati > Actinomycetota > Actinomycetes > Mycobacteriales > Nocardiaceae > Nocardia > Nocardia sp. NPDC052566. Next base: position 66,728 of record NZ_JBIUAF010000005.1, read on the forward strand.
GCTCGTCGACGATCAAGCCCTCGTGCGCAGCGGCCTGCGCATGCTGTGCCGCGGCGCCGACGATATCGAGGTGGTCGGCGAAGCGGGCGCGGGAACCGCCGCCATCCGGCTCGCCCAGGACACCAAACCCGATGTCGTCCTGATGGATCTGCACATGCCGGGCATGGACGGCATCGCCGCGACCCGCGGCATCGGGCAGTCCGTTCCCACCGCGAACGTCGTCGTCCTCACGACCTTCGACGACGACGATCACCTCTACCCGGCCCTGCAGGCAGGCGCCTGCGGGTTTCTCGCCAAAGACGCCACCCCGCACCAACTCCTCACCGCCATCCGCCAAGCCGCCGCCGGCGACACCCCCTTCAGCCCCAACGTTCTTCGCCGACTGGTCGGCCGCGCCGTCACCACCCGTCCCGTCCCGGCCCCCACCGCCCTCACCCCACGCGAACGCGAGGTCGCGGGCTACGTCGGCGCCGGCCTCACCAACCAGGAGATCGCCGAGACCATGTACGTCGGCATCACGGCGGTGAAGTCCTACCTCACCGCCGCGATGGCGAAAACCGGTGTCAAGAACCGAGTACTGCTCGCGGTGTACGCGGTCCGGCAAGGGTGGGTGTGATCACTTGCGCAGGTTGTCGTCGATGGCGAATCGGGTTACGGCCCAGGCCATTGCGCGCAGGGCCTCGCCGAATGCCTTGGTGTTCACGTTGGACAGGTCGTCGCAAGGCTGGTGGTAGCACGGGTCGTAGGGTTGTCCGGCGGTCCCGCCGAATACCTTTGCCTCGTCGGCGGTTTTGATGCCGCGCACCCCGCCGAACGCGCCGCCGACCGGGATGCCCGCACCGATGAACGGTTCCTGGTCGGAGCGGATGTCGGCGAGGTCGGCGGTGCGGAATGGCAAGCCCTGCAACTGGTATCCCTGGGCCATGACGGCCTCGACGGCGCCGGATCCCGGCGGTCCGGGCGGTGCGCCGGTGCCGGCGTGGTCGCTGTCGTCGCCGTCGATCACGAAGTGGACGTAGTTGGGCGAGGCGATCAATTCCCAATTGAGGTAGAGGCTGATGGCTTTCAGTTCCTCCGGCGTTCGCGTTTGGATGTAGTGGATGGAGCCGATGTTGATCAACTCTTCGGCGCCCCAGAAGGCGAAGCGCACCTTGTTCGGCACCTTCTGCTGGAACGGGGCAAGCCGGACGGCGGTCTCGAGCAGTGCCGCCGCGCTGGTGCCGTTGTCGTTGATGCCGGGTCCGTCGGCGCCGCTGTCCAGATGCGCGCCCGCCATCACCACGCTGTCCGGTCGTCCGCCCGAGGTCTCGGCGAACAGGTTCACCGTGGTGGCGTCGAATGAGCGTCCACGCAGATCAAGCTGTCCCACACCGGGATTCGCGATGAGCGCCTCCCCGTCGCGCTGGCTGACGAACGACACGGGCAGCACGGTGCCACGCACCTGCCTGCGGATCACCGTATCGATCACCGGCGAGACGTCGTACATCACGATGGCCTGCACGCCCGCATCCCGTGCGGCGACCGTCTTGTCTCCGCTGAGGCACTCACCGCTGCGAATCACCGCGATCACCGTGCCCTGCGGATAGTTCTCGGCCTTACACCCGGCGCCCGCACCCGCGATCGGGCCACTGAACTGGCCGGACGGCGCGTACTGCGCCATCAGTGTGCGGACCTTGCGCCCGTCGGGCGCGGTGAGCGTCTCGGCGTCGGCGGCGAAGGCGCGGAAGGGAACCGGTTGCCGGATCAGGCGATATCCGGCGCGCTCCAGCACGCCCTCGACATACTCGCGGGACTTCTCGTAACCGGGCTTACCCGCCTCCCGGTTGCCGCCGTTCGCCTTGGCGATGGCGTCGAACGCGGCGACGGTTTTCATGGCGTCCGAGGCGCTCACCGCCGAGGAGACGCCGCCGGCCAGCGAGTTGTCCTCCGGTTCCGCGGACACCGCCGGCGTGGACAGCAGCGTGAGCAGCAGAACAAGGACTGCGATACGCATAAATCTCCCTGGTGGTCAGCGGGCCCGCAGCGGCAGCAGGTCGAGCCCGCGCTGGGTGGCCGTCGGCCGCTGGCGGCATGCGCCCGCGAGCTCGAGCCGGTGATATCTGGCGGCGAGGGTATGGCTGAGCGCCACCATGATTCGGCTGCCGATATGGCTGCCGAGGCAGGAATGGACACCGCGCCCGAATCCGAGATGAGGATTAGGGGCACGGCGGAAATCGGCCGTGCGCGGGTCGGGGAATACGTCCGGATCGTGATTGGCCGCGGCGATCATCGCGACGACCACATCGCCGCGGCGGAATGCGCGACCGCCGAGTTCGGTGTCGGCATGGCAATGCCTGCTCACCGCCTGCACGGGGCCGACGAGGCGAGCGAGCTCGTCCACCGCGCGTGCGTCCATCTCGCCGAAGACTCGGATATCGGTGTGGCCGTTGGTCAGCAGCCAGTGCACCGCGTTGGCGAGGAAGTTGGCCGTGGTCGAATAGCCTGCGTCGAATACCGCGCGGGTCGAGTTGACGATGTATTCGCGTGGCACCGTGGTGATCTGGTGAAGACCGGCGGGCACACCCACTTGGCGATCCAGCCACTCCTGGACCATCTCGTTGATCACCTCACGCGCCGCGAGCGCGGGCGCGCGCCGGTCCGGCGCCAATCCGGCATCCATGCCGAGGGCCAATGTCCGTGAGGCCGTGCGGAACCGGGTGTCGTCGCGCGGATAGTCGACGCCGTAGAGCAGGCACATCGCGGTCAAGGCCAGCGGCTCGGCGATATCGGCGACGAAATCGAACGGCTCGTCGCCGACGGCGGCCAGCAGTTTGTCCGCGGCCGCGGCGACCTGATCGGTCCAGGTCGCGAGATCGCGCTGCTTGAGTGCCGCGACGAAGTGATGGCGGATCACCGAATGCTCGGGCGGATCCATCGTCTGCAGGCTGATGATCTGGGGCGGAATAGGTTTGCCGAGTTTGCGCGGGTCGGAGGAGAAGGTCTCGACCTCCTTGAGTACCCGTACGCAGTCGGTATGGCGGGTGAGAATCCACGCCTGGAGCTGATCGTGCCAGTGCACCGGATCGTCGCCGCGCAACCGCGCGTACACCGCGTAGGGATCGGCGAGCATTTCCGGCGAAAGCGGGCGGAATATCTCGTTGTTCGTGCTCGTGGTGAGGTGGACGGACACCGCAGCTCCTGTCGGTGACGAATGATGTTGGGGCCCAACGCGCTAGGCGCTGGGCACCCAACGTCAATCTTCATCTACTGCTCAGTGTGGGTAGTCCATCGCGAACCCTCCTATCTCGAATTCGTTGTCACGCAACCGTTGTCGGTTCAACGTCATCACGAGCCTTGCCGCTTCGATGTGCTGTCGACAAGAGTTGACGCTGTTCGGGAGTGTTCGGAACAGGTCGAACCGAGTGCGCAAACGTGTTTGAACAGTAGAAATAGGGGTGCCCCGGACTGACAATTTCCGGTCAACCTGGCTCTACCGTTTGGAAGTTTCTGTCATCCTGAGGGCATGGAGGAAGGGGAGGAGACCGACTCGGCCCCCTCGGCCGGACATCGGCCGCAACCCGAACGCACCGATACCCCGGCCGAATACGTTGCCGCACTGCGGGCATTGAAGACTTGGTCCGGACTCGCATACCGGCAACTGCAAGGAAAAGCCGCCGCGCGCGGAAACCCGTTGCCGTCGAGCACGATCGCGACAACCCTCGGCCGGGCAACACTACCGCGCGAAGCATTCGTCACCGCATTCACCCGTGCCTGCGGCCTCGACGACAACCAGGTGCGGCAGTGGCTCGACTCGCGCAGGCGCATCGCCATGGGCACCACCGCCACGCCTGTGACCGAGCCGCAGGATTCGTTCGTCGAGCGGGTGGAAGAGCTACGGCGACCGCCGGCGCGGTGGCCCCAGTTCCTCTACTTGCTCATGGCGGTAGCCGTCGGTGTCGCGGGAACGCTCGGTGTGCAGGCCCTGCTCTCGCGCCCCGACCGCGCGGTCACCCTCGCCACGGTGGATCCCGTTCCCGGACTCGCGATCTCATCCGTCGGCAGCTGGGCCTGGATTCAACCCGTCCGAACACCGGAGCTCTGCCTCTCCGACGGCGTCGACCGAACACAGCGCTATCCCACCGCCGTAGCGGTCCAGCGCCCTTGTGATCAGGCATCTCCGCCCCGCGTCTACCTCGAACCGCTCGGCAAGGCAACGGTGCAGATCCAATGGCACCATCCGACATTCGGCATCGGCTGCCTCACCGTCCTCACCGACGGCCCCGCCCGCGATCTACTCGAACCCCGCCACGCCTGCGCCGACGACAACCCGGCCCAACGCTTCCGCGTCGAACCGACCGGCCCACCCGCCGCCGCCCACTTCCACCTCCGCCCCGCCCTCACCGACAACTGCCTCTCCCTGCGCGACCAAGACACCGCCCCCCTCACCGAAATCATCCAAGCCCCCTGCTCCGGCGCCCGCGACCAAGAATTCCTGATCACCCTGATCCCACCCACCTGAGGTGCCCGATGAGCGCCGCCTCGGCAACCACCGTCCGGATTCTCCGGCGTTGACGCCAACCGCTGGTTCAGCGAGGTGGGGCAGCGGTGGAAAGTGTTGTGCGGTAATGGAGTTGCGATTCCGGGCGGAAGTTTCATCTTTTCCGGCGGGGTAGTGCAACGTTTGGGTCGGTAGTCGCGATGCGTAGCTCATGCAGGGGAATTCGAATGGCGCCCAGTGGGCGCCTGTTGACGCGGGGTTCGGATCTTTCACCGTGGTGGACGTCGAGACTTCGGGGTTACGGGCAGGGGAACATCGTGTCTTGTCGGTCGCGGCGATGGCGTTGGATGGTGCCGGAGGTGTGCATCGAGAATTCCATACCCTCCTCGACCCGGGGTGCGATCCCGGTCCGGTGCATATCCATGGGTTGACCAGAGAGGTGCTGCACGGATCGCCGCTTTTCGAGCAGGTACGAGAAGAACTTTCGGCGATGTTGACCGGGCGTGTGATGGTGGCGCACAACGCGCAGTTCGATTACGGCTTCCTGGCGCACGAGTTCGATCTGACGGGATCCGTTCTGCCCGTCGATCAGCGGTTGTGCACGCTGGCGTTGGCGCGCCGGGTGTCGCCACCGACACCGGACTGCAAGCTCGGAACTCTCGCGACGTATTACGGTGTTCCCCAGTCGAAGGCTCACGACGCACTCGACGACACCCGTGTCCTGGTGGGGGTGCTGCGCGCGTTGGTGGCCGATGCGGCGCGGCTGGGCATCGCGCCGCCGCTGCTGCCGTGTCCGCCGAAGGAGAACTATCGGAGTGCGTGGCGTCGTCCCGCGTCCCGCAGCGGTCCGAAGCCGTTGTGCGCGTACGCCTATCCCGGTCGGCTCGAGTCCGGCGGGCGGTTGGTGCAGGGGATGAAGATCGCGTTCACCGGCGACACTCGGATCGAGCGGGACATTCTCATCAGCCGTGCCGAGTCCGCCGGTCTCGAGGTGACCGGCAACGTCAGCGGACGGACCAGCGTGCTGGTATCGAATTTCCCGAACTCGTCAACAGGCAAGGCGCGTAACGCTATCGAGTTCAGTACCCCGGTGGTGGACGAGACCCGGTTCTTGATGCTGCTGGACGATGTTCAGCCTGGCCGCGCCAAGGAAGCGTCCTCAGGGCGCTCTCGAACACCTGCTTCTACAGCGAAGAAAGTGGAGGGTCCGTTATCGGGACGCCGGGTTCTCGTGCTCGGCGGCTCCCACGATCAGGCCGCCGACGCGCGGGCCCGGATCGGTGAACTCGGCGCGTCCGCGGCGGTGAACATGTCCGCGCGAGTGACCGACGTGCTTGCTCTACCAGGTGCGGAGGCCGACACCCGGCACGCCAAAGCGGTCGAGCTCGGATTGCCCATCCACGGCATGGAACTACTTGTCGCAGAGCAAGACCCGGCACCTGAGCGGCCTGATCGCCCACTGGTCGCTGAGCCGATGATGCTCGCCCGGGGACAGGTGGTGGATCTGCCGGTCACGGAATCCGCCGACACGTGGACGTTGCGTGCGACGTGGACCCAAAGTGGCTCGTGGGAAGTCGATCTGGTCGCTTTTCTGCTCGACGGTGCCGAGCGGGTGGCGAGCGACACCGACTTCGTCTTCTACAACCAACCCGAAACCCAGGGTTCCCGCCTGGCGGCGGACGGCCCCAATGAACAATCGATCGAAGTTGCGCTGGAAGAACTTCCGAGCCACTGCCGCCGAATCGTCGTCGCCGCGGCCCTCGATGGTGCGGGCGTCACCTTCGGCGATGTCGGAGCCATCGAGATCGAAGCCGCACCTGGAACCGAGTCGAGCCCCCTCGCGCGATCGACGCTGGACGCGGCAACCGAGGAACGAACCCTGCTCCTCGCGGAGATCTACCTCCGCGGCGACGTCTGGCGGCTACGAGCCGTCGGCCAGGGATACCCCACCGACCTCGCCTGCCTGGCTCGCGGATACGGAGTCGACGTCAACGGTTGACGAAGCGGCTCGTCGCGCCGCCAACCAGATCCGCGCAATCCTGGGTCCCTGAGCGTGGGTAGGCTTTCGGCCTGTGAGGTTCGGGCTGATGGCGGTGGGCGCGTCGGCCGTGATCGTGATGGCCGTGTGTTCGGGCGATACGGATCCCGGCGCGGCGAAGAGGGAGAACGTGATGGTGCTGCCGGAGGGCGAATCCCTGTTCATCAGAACCGATTTCACTGATAATGCCGCCTGGGCCGCGGTCTTGGACGCGGCACTGCAACCCTGGGATCTCGGTGACGGAATACTCGCCTACGCCAACCTCACCCCGGTCGACGACCGCCGCTTCGACGCCTTGACAGTGGAAAAGCTGGAGAGCCTCGTCCCCGCACCCCCGCCCTACTACCTCTTCCTGGTGGACAAACGAACGATCACCGACCCCGAACACCCGATCCTCGTGGTTGATACGAGCCGAGAAAACCCAGATGCGGTGGGCCTTCCTGCCTTCCGCACGTTACCCAGCGAAATGGCGTCCATAGAGAACAACCTCTCACTGTCGAACATGGACTTCGAAGACTTCTCCGAAAACGTCGACGCACAGGGAGTGTTCCGCGGTTTCTGACGCCGCCGACCCTTGGTCCGTACCTCAGAGCGGACCCGGGTTGTCTTGGGGTTGAGACCATGTCGGTGACATGGTCGACGCTGAGTCACGCGGTCGTGATCGGTCCGAGGATGTCGAGCCGAACGTCGAAGACGAAAGGTGTGTCAGCACTGCTGGTTACCCACCGTGGGCCGACGCTGGCGATATCGTCGTTGATATCTTCGATCGTGCACTCGACACTGGTCGGGCGAGGATATGTTGATGTGGGCCAGAGGTCGCCGCCGAAGTAGGCGCTCTTGTCGACACCCTATCGCCTGAGTGCTACGTGTCCCAGATGCTTTCTGCCCGTACAGTTTCCGCGTTGTCGCCGGGCAGCCACAGCAGGTTCGGTCTGATCAAAATGGTGCCGGTTGTCGTCCTACTCGGTGGGCGAGGACGGCTTGGTGTTCGCGGTAGTGGGCGATCAAGAACGGGTCGTTGCCGGGGTGGTCGTCGGTGCCCATGGTCAGTTCCCACCAGGTTGGTTCGTAGAACAGTTCGCCATCGGTGAGCGCGGGGGCGGGGGCCAGTTCGCTGGTGGCGGTTTCTGATGTCTGTGCGGGTTCGGTGGGCGGCATGAATCCGGTGGTGGGCATGGTGATTCGTTCGATCCCGGATTGATGTCGCCAGTAGTGGCCGCCGTTGCCGAGGTTGGTGCAGCGCCAGTATTGGTGTGATTTCAGATCGTGGTGTCGTTTACATAGTGGTTGCAGGTTCTCTGGGATGGTCCATCCGCCTGCGCTGGGGTTGCCGTGGTCGAACGGTACGACATGGTCGAGTTCGCAGCGGCGTGAAGCCACGGTGCAGTCGGGGAAGGTACACGTCGGATAGATGGCACGCACCATCGCGGCGACATCGGCGCATGGTCGATACACCAAGGCGCCGGGTGGCGGCTGCTCGTGCCCGCCGTGCCCATCCGATTCCGGCCCGTCGATCCGGTGGTGTCCGCGCGCGACCGCGTCGGCCCATTCTTCGATGAGTTCGGCGGCCCCGGGTGGGATCTCTGCCGGGGTTTTCGGACTGGGTGGTGTGGCGGGGTGGATGACTTGCCCCGGCTGATGGGTGCGGCCGCGACTGATGAACCGCCGTTGTGTGGGGGCGGTGGGTGTGGTGTCGGCGAGTTCGTTTGCCGGGAACAGGGTTTCGATCTCGGCCAGTGCCGCAGCCAGTGCCGCGTCTCGGGCGGTGTGATCGTTGGCCTGTTGTGCAGCGGCTTGCTCGCTGTATTCATTGCCGACCACCGCGTCTGCCGATTCGTCCACCGTGCTGGCGGGAGAGTGCGTGTCGCCGTCGGTGTTCGCCGATGCGGCAGGCCGGTTCGGCTCTTCGTGCGCGTCGAAGGCCGGGGTGTTGCGTGCGAGGGTTGCGCACGCTTCGGTGACGATCGGTTGTTGTGCGCCGTCTTCGGCACGCACACACGCGTGTTCGTCGTCCATCGAGGCCGCTCGCACGAACACGGCGTCGGCGTCGGCGGGTGAAGGATCGGTCGATTCGACTGGCCGAGTCGAGTCATCGCGTACAACCGGAGCAGCGGCGTTGTCCGCGCGGCTCTCGCGTACCTCGGTGATGATGGCTTGCCAGGTCGCGTCCTCGGCGAGTGTGCGTGCGACTTCGGCATCGACGGGAGTGCCGTCGGCGAAAGCCCCAGGGTTGTCGGCCATCCCGAGCAGGGTGTCGGCATCGACAACGACTTGCATCAACGGGCCTCGCCGGGTGGTGACGGTGGGGTTCTTGCGTGAGCATTCAGGGTTGTCGCATTGGCAGAGCAGGGCGGCTTCACCGTGCATCAACGCCAGGAATCCATCAGCACGCAACGCACCGCGGGTGCGGGGATCACTCGAACAAACAGTAGCGGTGATCTCGGTCAGCAGGGCTTCGACACGGCTGCCTTCGGTGTCGGTCAAACATGCCGACACCCACGACAAACCATTGCTGGCCCGCCGCACATACGCACACCGATTCGTGGTGGCGCGTCGCGCTCGCGCGGCAGCGGCTTCCTCCGGGTTGGCGTGCATCCACATCCGCCATACCTGCCCGCGCAGCACCGCGGGACTGAACTGTTTGGCCGCGGCCAGGATCCGTCCATCCAACGCCGCGAACGTCGCGGGAGAAGCATCATCGTCGAACACGCTGTACAGGGTTTTCAGGTTCGCATAGTCGATCTCACCGAGCGCGAACCCTTCCGCGGTCGAAGGCAACACATCCAATAACGCACTGACCTCGACCAAACCCCGCGCCGCGGTATGTGAACAATGCAGCAACGCCGTCATCTCCGACACCGCCGCACTACCGGCCAGCACCGCATCCTCACCGTCGACGGCAGCATCGCACATACGGTGCTCCCACAACCCCCGCGCCGCCAGCACCTTCCGGTGACACGCGACATTCTCGATCCGCCGCGCACTCTCGAGATCGGTCAGGCAACTCTCAGCGCTACCCGGATCACGCGGATCCGGGTAGGCAAGAATGCTCAGCGAGGTCTCGAACACATCTTCGATACTACCCGATAACCCATTACGCCAGAAGCTATTTCACATTCGATATCACCTCGCCAACCGACCCCGACTTCACCGATCCCGAATCGCGCTGCCGCCAGTGGATTCTCAACAGCATCATTCTGGCAACTAATCCGTTGACGCTTACTATTGCCACCACCCTCGATGCCGCAGCCGGGCAAAAGCGGGGTGGACTCAGCCGGAGGAGCGCGACCTGCTGGCGAGTATCACGCCGAAGAGAATGGAGTCGAGCACCGTGATCACCACGCTGTATATCAGTTTCGTCCACTGCCCCAGGGGCATTTCGGCCTTACGATCTCGGCGGGAATGCTCGTTTCAATCGCTATCATCACGTTCGCTGATGTGCTCGAGTCCACGCTGATCCGCCGTAGCGTATTCACGGGTTTGAACGTGCGCCCGCGGCTTACGGTTTCCGCAGGATTCCACCGTATTCGTAGACGATGCTGTGGTGTTCGGTGGCGCCGACGAAGCGGCGGAGTTGTTCGGGGACCGGTTCGAGTGGGGGTTGGCTGGGATCGGGGTGCCAGTCGGCGAGGTTGACGAGGCCGGGGGCGATGGGGTCCAGGCCGTCGAAGAATGCGTCTACTTCGGCGGGGGAGCGGTTCTGCCAAGGGATTCCGGCGCCGTCGATGCTCGCGGCGAAGACGGCGCCGAGTTCGGGGTCGTCGCTGACGACCTGGGAGAAGGCGAGGTGGCTGCCCGGTACGGCGACGGTATCGATGATGTGCCGCACGGCATGTCGCGCGCCGAGTCCGACCTCGTCGACGTCCTTGAGGTGGTGGCCTACCGAAAGGAACAGCACGGCAACCGGTTCGGTGAAATCGATCAGCGCTCCGACATCGGGGTCGGCGAGAACCATTTCGGGGATGCGCATGTCGGCGGTGACGACGGTGGTGGTCGGCCCGTGCCCGGCCAGTAGTGCGCGACCGTGTGCCAGGACGATGGGGTCGATGTCGACGTAGACGACGTGCGCGTCCGGGTTGAACCGCTGGGCGACTTGATGGACGTTGTTGTCGGTCGGCAGCCCGCAGCCCATGTCGAGAAACTGGGTGATGCCCGCTTCCCGAACCAGATAGCGGATCGCGCGATACAGGAACAGGCGGTTCTGGCGGGCGATGTCGACGCATTCGGGGAAGCGGCCGAGCACATAGAGCAGGATGTTCTGGTCGACCGGGTAGACGTCCTGCCCGCCGAGCATCCACCCGTACGCGCGTGCCGAGGTGGGCCGGTCGAACGGACTCGCCGGATCGCCCCTGCCCGAGCTCATCGTGACGTCCTTTCGCCAGCATTCTGCGGCGGGACGGAGGCTCCGACGTGACACCGGCTCCGAGTCATCAGCCGCCGCACACGTCCTCCACGAATATATTCCGGGCTCAGATGTTCTGGACCCGATGCGCCGATATCACCATCCGCCGTTGAAGAAGCCGAGCAGAGCCGACGCCGAATGCACGGCGGCCATCGTGTTCGCCGCCACGACACCGCACATGGCCAGCGACGACAACACCGAGAGAGCGCCGAACGACCCGAACACCCACCGCGCCCGCCTGTCGGACGTGCCCGCGAACCGCTTCCACAGCAGCACGCTCGTGCCGAGGAAGACGACGGCCACGATAGCGGCAATCACCGCCATCGCCACGTGATATCGGGCAAAATCACCGATCATCACATCGAGTGGCCGCCCATCTGACGAGTCGGCCAGCCGCTGCCTGACTTGATCGACCGTCTCGCCGAGCTCACCCTCGGCTTCGCCAACCCCCAGCATCGGCAACAGCGAAGAGAACGGCGCCGCCACCCCCTGAATGTTGGCCATCACCGCCAGCAGCGACAACACCCCCACCGCCGTGACAACAACACCGCCCGACCCGAGCGCGACCTTATCGCCCACCCCGGCGGCCCGGAGAAAACCCCGCCAGAGCAGAACGCCGAGCGCAACAAGCACGATCAACAAGACCGCCGCGATCACGCCCTTGACCACGTGATACCGGAACCAGTAATCGACAACCCGCGCCAAGTCCGGCGGAAAGCCCCGCTCGCCCGCTCGCCAATACCCGATGAACGCGTCACGAAGTGCTCCACGCAGGTTGCTCTCATCGATGGAACCGCCCGACCAGCGCGCCGCCAGCGTGCCAGGGGCGACGACGAAGGCGGCGACAAGTGCCGCGGCGAGCGCGGTGAGTGCGCCACCGGAGATGACTGCGGGTCGTGCCGGGCTGGCCATCATGAAGCAACTGTATGCGCGCACGCACCGGAGTGGCGTCCCTCGGTCCGCACGCAGGAACGACTAGCCCGAAACGCGCTGCCCGCCAACGGGCATCAACTTTCGAGTCTGGTGAGGAAGGCGTTGATGTTTGTGCGTACACGCTCGGCTTTTTGCTCGGTGGTGAGGTCTTCGCGGTATCGGGCGCCGAGGGGTGGGCGGATCTTGTTGCGGGCGTAGAGGGAACAGGCCAGGTCGGTGCAGATGTAGGTGCCGATCGAATTGCCGAGGCGGCCGGACTCGCCGGTTTTGGGCGCGGTCATGAGGGATACGCCGTGGCCGGTGTGGGTGGTCAGGCAGATGGTGCACATCTGGGCGCGGCCGGAACCGCCGGGTTGATAGCGCATGGCCACTCCGGTGAGCCGATCCTGCTGGGGGACAACGAGATAGCAGCGGCCCGGCAGAGATGGGTCGCTCCAGCCGAGGAAATCGAGATCGTCCCAGGGTTTCTCGTTCAGGTTTCGTGGCACGTGTAGTCGCTTGGCGTCTCCTTTGGAGCAGTTGACGAACGACGATCTGATCTCGGGTTCGGTGACGGGATGCATAGCGAGACTCCTTATGGGTGATGGCATGCGGAATGGCCATGCGACAGAGTTCATTTCGTCGCAGAGCAGGCAACATTGATGAGGTACCGCCATGCGGCGGCACGGATATCAGCTGGATTCGGTATAGGACGGCCAGTTCGACAGCGTCAGATGCAACGCGTCGAGGATGTGCGGCCAGGTGACATCGGTCGGGCGGGCGTGCGCGAAGCCGCCCGCGGCCTCGAGTGTGGCGAAACCGTGAAAGGTGCTGCGTAGCAGGCGGGCCGCGTCCAACCCCTCGTCGTCCGCCAACTCGTAGCCGCGGAGCACTGCCGCGGTCACATCGATACTGCGCAACAGCACGGGCTCGTCCGCCATCTCGGCCGGGTCCATCCGGATCTGCGTCGCGGCGTACCGTCCCGGGTGTTCGAGCGCGTACGCACGATAGGCGTCGGCGAACGCGATCAGTGCGTCCTTGCCGGAGCGGCCCGCAATCGCGGTACCGATCCGATCGTTCAACTCCGCACCGGCCAGCAGCGCCACCCGCACCCGCAGGTCGTGCAGATTGCGCACGTGCACATACAGGCTGGGGTCCTTCACGCCGACCTTGCGCGCCACGGCCGACAGTGTCAGCTTCTCGAAGCCGATCTCGTCGGCGAGCGCCGCCGCGGTGGCGACGACCCGCTCCTTGGTCAATCCGACCCGAGGTGACATCCACCCTCCTTCCTGACCCTCTTAAGATAAAACCTAATCTCAATAGGATCAAGTGGGCGTGGACGGTTCAGTCGGCCGTCCATGGCCGCAGCTTCTCCGGATTCCGGATCACCCAGATGCGAGTGATGCGGCCGTCGGCGATGTCGAAGGCGTATACCGACACGATGGTGTCGCCGAGCTGTGCGACCAAGCCGGGCTGGCCGTTCACCGTGCGCTCTGTCAGGGTCAGCTCGGCGCCGCGGGCGGCGATTTCCATCCAGGCGCGGGCGATCTGTTCGCCGCCGGTGATCGGGTCGCGGAAGGCGAGTACCAGGCCGCCGCCGTCGGCCGTCGCGGTCGCCTGCGGGTCGAGCAGGGCGATCAGCGCCTCGATATCGCTTGTCTCCCAGGCTCGTTTGAAGTCACGCACCACCTCGGCGCGTTCGGTGGTGGACGGGCTCCGCGAAGCATCGATGCGGCGGCGGGCGCTGGAGGCGAGCTGGCGGCACGCCGCGGGAGTGCGGCCGACGACCTCGGCGATCTCGGCGAAGGAAAAGCGGAACACGTCGTGCAGGACGAAGGCCACTCGCTCGGCCGGCGTCATCGAATCGAGCACGACGAGAAAGGCCATGCTGATCGACTCGTCGAGGGTGACCCGGTCGGCGGGATCGGCCGGGACGGGACCACCGAACCAATCGGAATGGCCGGGCACCGGCTCCGGAAGCCATTCGCCCACATAGCGTTCCCGCCGGGCGCGCGCCGAGCCGAGCAGATCCAGGCAGATACGGCTGGCGACCGTGGTGAACCACGCGCCGGGCGCGGCCACCTCCCGCCGCTGTCGCTCGGACAGCGCGTACCAGCGCGCGTAGGTCTCCTGCACCACATCCTCGGCCTCGGCCAGCGAGCCGAGCAGCCGGTAGGCGAGATTGATCAGCTGACGGCGTTCGCTGATCACCGCGGGTAGATGCGGGTCGGTCATGGTCGGCTCCTCCGGTCTGTGTATCCCTCACCGAGTCCGACGAATCAGGGCCCCGAAGTGTGAGCGACGCGAAGCGTCTCGATGAGGGGTGGTGGTCGGGCGACGGGCGGGCGAGGCCTGACATTCCCGGCGGCTGTGTCGTCGGAAGGTCGTACACCCGTTCAGCAAAGCAGGAGTTCCGGACATGACCAGAATCGCCATCATCCTCGGCAGCACCCGGCCCAACCGCAAAGGCCCGCAGATCGCCCAGTGGGTGCTGGATTCGGCGGCGCAGCGCGGCGACGCCGAATTCGAGCTGATCGATCTGCGTGACCACCCGCTACCGCATCTGGACGAGCCGACGCCGCCGATGTTCGGCCCCTCGGCCGATGAGCGCGTCCGCGCCTGGGCCGAGCGGATCGCCCCGTTCGACGGCTTCGTCTTCGTGACACCGGAATACAACGGCGGCGCACCAGGAGTGCTGAAGAACGCCATCGATCACCTGTTCACGGAGTGGACCGACAAAGCGGTCGGCTTTGTCTCCTACGGCGTGAGCGGTGGAGTCCGGTCCGTCGTGCAACTGCGGACGGTCTGCGGCACACTCGGCATGGCCGATGTCGGCTATCAGGTCGCGATCTCGCTGCTCACCGATTTCGAGAACCACGCCACCTTCATTCCGCGCGACCACCATGCCGCCGCGCTCGGCAAAACGCTGGATCAGCTCATCGCCTGGAGCACCGCGCTCGCGCCGCTGCGGCGCGGCGCCGAAACCACGCTCGAGTCGGAGGAAGCCGCGCTTCGCGGGCAAATCGAGAAGGTGGTCGAAGGACTACGGGCCAAGGATCTCGAGGCCGTGCGGCGGTTGTACACCACCGATGTCGTGTCCTTCGACGTCGAGCCGCCGCTCCAGCACGTCGGGGCGGCGGCGAAACTCGAGAACTGGGCGAATGTGTTCCTGTTCTTCGAGAGCGTGACCTACGAGATTCGCGACCTGACGTTCACCATCGGCGATGACGTGGCATTCGGGCACGCCTTCGCTCGTCTCAGCGGAACGCTGAAGAACGGGGCGGCGACGAGCGGCATGTGGGTCCGGGTCACCTACGGAATGCGCAAGATTCACGGCACCTGGCTGATCGCGCACGACCAGGTCTCGGTGCCGCTCGACATCACCAGTGGCAGCGGCGTGGTCGATCTCGAGCCGGAACCGGTGCTCACCGCAGGCAGGTGATCCAGTAGTCCCCGTCGGAATCCCGTGCGACGCCGTGGGTTTCGCTGGGGAAGCCGGGGAAGTGGCGGTCGAAGTCCTCCAGGGCGCGCAGGTAGCGGAGGGTGGGGTCGTCGTGGTCGCCGGTGTTCTCACCGGGCATGAGGACCGGGATGCCGGGTGGGGTGGTCACCACCTGGGTGGCCACCGTGCGTTTGGCGAGATCGCCGAGGCGGACGGGTTCGGTGCCGCCCCTGAGCAGTCGCTGGTAGGTCTGCGCCGGGGTGAGTTCGGGCTGGGGCGGGTGGGTGAAGGCCTCCTCGAGCAACGGGATCAGCTCGCTACTGCGGAGCTGCTCGTGCATCTGGTCGCACAACCGGCGCAGCGTGAGGCCCGCGTAACGTTCGGGGAAGGTCTTGACGAGGCCCGGCAGGACTTCGTCGAGGGAGGCGCCGGTGTCGTAGAGGAATTTGAAGTCCATCAGCCCGTCGATGAGCGTGCCCCACTTGCCCTTCGTGATGCCCATGGAGAACAGGATCAGGCAGGTGTAGGCGTCGGTCTTCTCCACGACGATGCGCCGGGTCTCGAGGTATGCCGTGAGAATCTTTGCGGGAATGCCCATTTCGCCTTGGCGCCCGGTGGCGTCGGTGCCGGGGCAGGTGACGCTGACCTTGATCGGGTCGAGCAGGCAGTAGCCGGCCTCCATGCCCGGAAATCCGTGCCAGGCCGCATCGGGTTCGAGGCTCCAGCACGAGGGTTCGGTGCGCAGCAGATCCAGCGGCGCGTCCGCGAAGGGATAGGTTTGCCCGGTGCCCGGATCGGTGACTTCGTCGGGTTGCCATGTGCCGAAGAACCATTCGGGCCGATCGCCCGCCGTGGCGATTCGCCTGCCGATGCGGGCCACCGCCTGACGGAATCGGATCGCCTCGGTGATGGCTTCGTCGGTGAGCCACTGGCCGCCGGGGCCGTCCATCATGCTCGCGGCCACATCGAGTCCGGCGATCATGGGATACAGCGGTGAGGTCGTCGCGTGCATCATGAAGGTTTCGTTGAATTGCCGGTGCTCCACCGGCGACCGCGGCGAATTCTTCACGTGCACCATCGCGCTCTGCGACATCGCCGCGAGGAGTTTGTGCGTGGACTGGGTGGTCAATATCGTCGGCCTGACATCGTCGGGCACCGTGCCCGCGTCCACCGACATGCCGTAGCGGCGGGCGTAGAGGGGGTGGAACCGCGCGTAGGCGAACCACGCTTCATCCAGATGCAGTCGTGGCACGCTGGCGCCGAGCAGTTCGGCGAGGCGCACCGCGTCGTAACAGAGGCCGTCGTAGGTGGAGTTGGTGATCACGGCGTAGACGGGTGACGGGTCCGCCGCGTCCGCGGAAAGTGGGTTGTGCGACAGTGATTCGGCGATCGCGTCGCGGGTGAGCGCCGCCGGTGGGATCGGGCCCATCAGCCCGTAGCCGTTGCGCGTCGGCACCAGATAGGCCGGGCGACCGCCGGTGAGCGTCAGTCCGTGGTAGATCGCTTTGTGGCAGTTCCGGTCGACGAGCACGAGCTCGTCGATGGCGACACTGGCGTGCAGTGCGATCCGGTCGGAGGTCGAATCTCCGTGCAGGACAAAATATGTCAGATCGGCGCCGAAGATTCTGGCCGCGTTGCGTTCGGCGTCGCCGATCGGTCCGGTGTGCTCGAACAGCGAGCCGAGCTCGGCCACGGAGATCGACAGGTCGGTGCGGAACAGTCGTTCTCCGTAATAGTCGAACAGCGCGCGCCCGACCGGCGACTTCAGGAATGCCACACCGCCCGCGTGCGCCGGTGTGTGCCAGGAGTATTCGTGGGTGTCGTCGAAGCGGCGCAACTCCCGGAAGAACGGCGGCAGCAACTCGTCGCGGTAGCGGCGGGCCGCGACGCCGATACGACCCGCGATGAAGCCCGGGGTGTCCTCCAGCAGCCACACATACCCGCACACCACCTCCGACACCCACAGTGGCAGGTCGTCCACCGATACGGCGGTGGTCACCAGGAACACCGGCAACTGCGCGAACCGCGCACCGAGCGCGTGCAATACCGCTTCGGCGGGCCGCTCGCCGTCCGTGCCCTTCAGATCCCAGCTGACCAGTGCGGCCATCAGATCGGCACGGCTCTGCACGAGCGCCAGCGCGTCCTCGTCGGTACGGGCCCTGACCACGTCGTGCCCCTCGCGGGTGAGGTGCTCGCAGATCCGCTCCAGCTGGTCCGCCAGCACCGAACCGGGGGTGATGTCGTTGACCGCCAACAGAATCGTCGACCCGGGCATGGCGAACTCTCCTCCCCGGAGCGTGGGATTCCGCCCCGGCGGCGGATGTGACGTCCGAGCCCGTACCGCTCCAGTCGGTATTCGAGACCGTCGACGTGCCGGATGGAGCCGTGCGCCGCGCTACTGCCGCGCCCGACGCGAGCTTCAGTCGGTGGTCGAGGGTGTCACCTCGCGGAGATAGGTTGCCATGGGGTCGTTTTCGAGGTACTCGGCCCAGCCGAGGGGGGTGGAGTTGTGGTCGGCGTCCTCGATCGTAGGGTCGGCGCCGAGGGCGATGAGGGTACGCACCATGGGTTCGTCGTTGTTCCAGACGGCGGTGTGCAGTGGTGTGGTGCCTCGGCGGTGGTTGACGTCGAATCCGAGTTCGGCGAGTAGGCGGACGGCGGCGAGATTGCCGTGTTCGGTGGCTCGATCGATCAGGCCGGGAGTTTCGGTTCGCACCTTCGCGATCAGTTGCGGGTCGGCGGACAGGACCGAGGTGTCGGCGCGTAGGCAGGCGGCGATGAACGCGTCGGATTCGGTGAGGTCGGCCGAACCATCCTTGGCCGCAAGGAGATTCGCGACTTCGGTGTGGCCGTTGAGTAGCGCCAGCTCGTAAGGGGTGCGTCCGCCGAACAACGGGTGCTCGCCGATTCCGTCGACCTCGGCCCCGTGTTCCAGCAGCAGAGCGGTCCGGCGCGGGCCGCCGCGGAGCGCGGCCGTCGCCAATTCGTCGCGGATCAGCTGTCGGGGCGAGGCGATGGTGTGGCCGAGGCGGGCCCGCCATGGCCCGCCGTCGCCCTGGCCGAGTCCGAAGGCGAGGAGCAGTTCCAGATGGGCGGTGTCGTCGGACCAGGAGCCACCGAGGCCGAGGTTGTACAGCGCCTGACTGTCGTTGGGGTCCGCGCCCGCCTCGAGGAGCAGTCGGGCCAGCGCCATGCCATCGCGATGCGGAGGCTGATCACCTTCCCCGCCGCCGAGCGCCCCGGTGAGGGCCGTGAACGGCGAGGGCAATCCCTCCCAGAGGAAACCGGCGTTCGGGTCGGCGCCGGATTCGAGCAGCAGCCGGGCGGCGTCGAGGTACCGGCCCGGCGTATCGACACGCGAATAGCACAGATAGAGCAGCGGTTCCCAGCCGAAGGGCCCGCCTTGGGTGCGGGCGAGCAGGGGATCGCCGGCGAGCAATGACCGGAGCGCGTCGGCGGATCCGGTCGCCGCCATGGTGAAGACATCGACGGTCGCCGCCGATGTCAGCAGCTTGTCGGCGCCGCGGATTCGTTCGCGGTAGTCGTCACCGTAGGTGAGGCAGGCGAGGCGCAGGAATTCACCCGCCAGGCCGTCACCATGCTGAACCTCGTGTGGTGACCGACTGTATCGATGCACCGTTTCGATGTGCTGTACGAGCTTGGGCCAGCTGCCGAAGCCGTACATGCGCGCCGTCACCAACTGAGCATCCGACAGGCCGAAAACCACGGGCGGATTCGGGTGATACTCGCCGACCAGCGCCACCGATCCCGGCTCGCCCGCTCGAACGCGGCGTCGTAACGCTTTGGCCTGCTTGCGCAGATGCTCGAGATTCGGCTGCTGGGGGAGTCGACGAACAGGCACGATGGCCTCCCTTCCGTATGCGCCTGGTGTCCGCATCATCCGGGCCGGAAAAGAGGATCGGTCAATGATGGTATTCGAATTCAGGTGGGCTGAGCCCTGCCCGCGGACCGGTCGCACCCTGCGTGCGCGCTCCCCAGGCTAGCACCGGTTCACGCGATGCCGGGCCACGCGGTGTGATCGGCGGCCAGCCACGGTTCGGCGGCCGCGGCGGTGGGGGCCGTGCTGGTGAAGGCGCGGACTTCGCGGTGGAGGTGGGATTGGTCGGCGTAGCCGCCGTCGGCCGCCACCCGCGCGGGAGTGTGCCCGTCGGCGAGGCGGTGGATGGCGCGGTCGAAACGGACAAGCATGGCAGCGCGTTTGGGGGTCAGGCCGATCTGTGCGCCGAAGCGTGACCACAGCCGCTGGCGGCTCCATCCGGTCTCGGTGGCGAGGTCGCCGACGCGGCTTCGGCCGTGACTGAGCTGCAGTTGACGCCAGGTCCACGCCACTTCGGGATCGACCGTCCGGCCATTGCGGAGCCGATCCGACAGCGCCGCGTCGACCAGCGCGAAACGCTCCTGCCAAGTCGGCGCGTAGTGCAGTCGCTCCCGCAGGCGTGCCACGTCGCGCGCCCACAGATCCTCGAGCGCGACGATGGTTCCACCCAATTCGGCGGGCGGAACGCCGAGCACGGCGTGCGCGAGCACCGGCGACACGCGCACCTGCACACAGTCGAGGCCGACGGCACGGGCGTTGATGCCGTCGAAGGCGAGTCCGACGGCCAGGCTGCCCGAATGCGTCCGGCCGGACGCGTCGGAGACGGCCAGCGGGTGGCCACCGAACTCGACGACCACGGTGACGGCCGGATGGGGGATGGCCCGCAATTCGGTGACGCTGTCACCACGAATACTGAACCCCGCCATGTCGATACCGGGTGGCACGGTGGTCCGTGCCGGTCGCGCGATCTCCCAGCCGGTAGTGAGATCTGCCTGTCGGCCGGTGGAGCGCACACCACGATTGTATGAGCGGTGTGTGGCACGGCGCGAAACGCGCGATGCCGACATTTCTTCAAGACGCGGTGGGCGGGTTTCCTGGAAGGTGAGGGGAGGACGGATCGACCGCAGGAGGGCCCATGAACGAAATAGCAGTACCACCAGGAAAAGACGGCGACACGGCGGGCGAGCGGATCGTGCGGCTGAGCGATGGCGACATCCACGTCGTGGAAAGCGGGCCGACGAGCGCGACCACGGTGGTGCTGATCCACGGCCTTGCCGGTTCGACCGCGAGCTGGGAGCCGATCATGTTCGCCCTGAAAGACTTTCACGTGGTGCGGGTGGACATGCTCGGGCACGGCGAATCGGCGAAACCCGCCGACGGCTACGGCATCGCCGAGCAGGGGCGCCGGGTCGGTGCCGTGCTCGACCGGCTCGGCGTGCGTCGCGCGATCGTCGTCGGGCATTCCACCGGCGGGTCGGTCGCCACCGCCCTCGCCACCCAGCGCCGCGAGCTGATCACGGCGATCGCACTGATCGACACCGGCCCGCGGATATCCGCGTTCATCGGTAACACCCTGGCAGGCCGCCTGCTCTACGTGCCGGTGGTGGGTCCATTGGCATGGCGGCTGCGCTCCGACAGCACGATTCGTGCCGCCGCGCGCACCGCGGTCACCCGCGATGTGCGGATTCCGGACCAGATCATCGCCGACGTCCGCGGCATGACCTATCGCGCCTTTATCGCGACATCCGATGCGGCGCGCGCATTTCTGGCGGAGCGGCCCGTGCCCGACCGGCTGACCGACCTCGGCCTGCCGGTCCTGGTGATCTTCGGCGCGCAGGACCGGCGATGGCAGCCGTCCTCCGCTGCGGACTATCGTGTGGTCCCGCATGCCCGGGTCGAAATCCTCGACGGCGTCGGTCACACACCGATGCTCGAGGAACCCGAGGTCACCGCGGCTCTACTCCGCGGTTTCGTCGCCGAGTGCCCGCAGTGAGGGTATCGAGCGTCGCGGGGAGCGCAGGAGCACCGCGGGACGCTCACTGCGGATCGCGCGCGGCCAGCGGCCAGCGGTCCACGGTGTGCAGGGGTGAGTCGGCCTGCTGCGCATAGTGTTCGGCGTGCAGGGCGTCGGGGTGCATAGCACGGGCGGTCGCGAGCCAACCGCCTGCTTGGCGCAGGACCTCCGCGCGAGTCAGGGGCGGGTCGAGTAGGAGACCGCCGTGTTCCGGGGCGACGGTCATGGCGGAGCCGAGGTGCTGGAGGCAGCGGGCGATGCCGAGGTCGTCGGCGAGGTCGCGGTAGGCGGTGAGGGCGCGTTGCCAGCAGCGCAGGGCGCGGCGGGGTTCGCCGCGGGTCCACCAGAGAGCGCCGAGGGTTTCGAAGGTCTGGGCGCGGCCTGCGGGGTCGCGGCCGCCTCGGGTGCGGGATTCGGCCAGTTCCAGGCGGTCCTGGGCGGCGTCGAGACGGCCTTGATGCAGATGGACGACGGCCAGGTTGATCAGGGCGCAGACCTCGCCCGCCAGATCGGCGTGGGGCAGTAGCCACCATGCGGCTTCCAGCTGATCCGCCGCGTCGACAAGCACCTGCGGGCTGGGCGAGGAATCCAGCCGCCGCAGCGCGGTGTAGTGCGCCCACCGCGCCGACAGGCTGGTGGACAGCCCGCGCGGGCGATACTTCGGCGGACGCTGTGCGAGCCGCCCGGCCCGCAGCACGGTGACGGCGTCGCGTACCGGGAAGTCGCCCGCCGACTGGTCCATCAACCGCCTGAGCGCTTCGGCCACGCCAGAGGTGTTCTCCAGCAACCCTTTTCGTGCATACCAGATGTCGAGTGCGTCGGCGATGCGCGCGAGTTCATGTACCGCGGCCGCCGGTGGACGCACCGACGGCGCCGGGAACAATGTGCGCAGATACGGTTCCTCCGCGTCGAACCACCGGCGGGCCCCCTTGGCGAATCGATCGGTGTCCAACGCGATCGCCCAGCGGGTGGCGCGGTCGGCGTAGTGGCGCAGCAGCGCGGGCAATGCCGCCTGCCAGTGCGGACCGGCGACGACCTCGGCCGTCGACGGCAGCTTCGGCGTTCTGCGCAGGCAGTACCGGTCGGCCCCGAGATGGCTCACGATGCCGCGCACCTCGAGATCCTCGAGCAGCACCAGCGGGGTGCGCCGTTCCGCCGTCGACTCCGAGGGCAGCCGGGCGGGCGCGTCGAGCATCGCGGAGAGCACGGCGAGCAGTGCGGCCGTTTCGAATTCGTGTGTCGGCAGGTCGCGCAGCGCCGCGAGGAGCGGATCGTGATCGAGCCCGGAAAGCTGTTCCGGCGCCTCGGTACAGTGCCTGTCCTCGGCGGACTGCACCGCTTCCCCCGGCTCGACCAGTTCCGCGATCAGCGCGAGTTCCCTTTCGGTGCGCACTCTTTCGCGAAATCTATCGATGCGGCGGTAGACCGCGTACGCGCCCGCGGTCAGCACGCCGACGACCGCGAGCCCGCGGAGCAGGCCGCCGATCACCTTGACGACATCGCTGTCGCCGAGCGAATTCACCACGATATTGCGACCGAGTTCCAGGACCAGCGCCCAGGCGACCACCTCCGCGGTGCCGAGCACGCCCTCCCAGATCGAGGAGCGCGGCGCGGCCTGCCGCGGCCTTTCGTGTCCGTGTGGCTGGGTCATCGCAACGCTCCGCCGGTCAGGCCGGGCACCAGCCAGCGCCGCCAGGTCGCGAGCACGAGCAGCACGGGCAGCACCGCCGAGAGCAACGCCCCCGCCGCCAATTGCGCGGCGTTCTCGTTGAATTGCCTTGCCTCGCCCCACAACAGCAGCGACCACGGGCTCGCGCCCGCACCGTTCATCATCAGCCCGATGAAGAAGTCGTTCCACACCTGGACGAATTCCAGCACCGCCACCGCCGCCACGGCGGGACCGGCCGAGGTCAGCAGTCGCCGCACGATCGTGCCGGGACTGGCGAGCCCGTGCAGCGCGTCATCGGCCGGACTGCCCGGCGGGGCGAGCATGGCGCCGCGCAGGATGAGGATCGCGATCGGCAGCCCGGCGGCCGCGTGCACGAAGATCAGCGGAATTCTGGTGCCGGACAAGCCGAATGCGTCGATGAACGCATCGAGCGAACCGAGGTAGCTCTGCGCGGGCAGCACCGAAAGAATGACCAGCGCCACCACCGAGATGCGCGCGACCGCCCGATCGGTGCGCAGTGCGGCCAGCCGATGCGCCACCGGCAACGCGGCGGCGACCACGACGATCGTGGCCAGCCCGGCGACAAGCGCCGTGGTCTGCCACGCCTCCTGGAACGCCTGATCATGCCACATGCCGGTGAGCGCCGACAGGCCGAATCCCTGTGGGCTGTCCAGGCATACGGCGATCAGTACCAGGATCGGAATGAGCGCGAAGATCGATACCAGCACGATGCCGATGGCACGGAGCACCCCGATCCGGGTCCTGCCGTCCACCGGCGGCGCCACCGCGGTGGCCGTCCATCCGGTGCGATGCCTGCGGACACCGGTTTGCAGCAGCCAGGCCACGAAACCGACCAGCACCGTGAGCGGCATGGCATATGCCGCCGCGACACCGGAGCCGAGATCGGCGTCGGTGGCCAGCCGCCACCAGTGCACCGTGGCGCTGTCGACCTGGTACTGCATCGAACTCGGCAGCCCGATCAGCACCACATCGAAGACACGGGCCGCCGCGACGCCCACCGCGAGGCCGAGGATCAGCATGACCGGGCGCACCAACTCCAGCAGGCGCAGCACCGGGAGCCGGTGCGGCACACCGTGCAGATAGCCCGCGCGCACCGGATCCGCTTCGATCGCCCGGATGGCGGCGCGGAACAGTCCGGTGAGGAAGCCGAGCCAGGTCCACAGGAATGCCGAACCGAGCATCAGCGCGAACCAGACTCGGTACCAGCCGATGTCGTCGATGCCGAGCCAGTCGGCGAGGTGTTCGAAGATCGATCGGAACGCGACGCCGGAGACGAAGGCCGAGATGCCGAACGGGACGATCAACGGCGCCCACAGCCTGCGTGAATCGCGCGACACCCACGCGATGATCAACGCGGCGAACAGCAGCACCATGGCGAAGCCGACCCACAGCATGGTGCGCAGATAAGCCCACATGCCATCGCTGGTCAGTGCGCCGCCGAGCTGCCAGAGCCCGACGGCGGCGATCGCGGCGAGCGCCACCCGCCGCAGCCGCCGGGCATCGCCGGGCCGCCGGTGCCGGGAGGTTACCGTGAACGCGACGGTGGCCGCGGCAATGACGGTGCAGCAGAGCACGATTCTTGGGCGGGCGGCGATCGCGATCGCCACCGTCCACCCGGTCGGCGCGACCAGCAACGCCGCGATCAGCCCGACCGCGAGCAGACCGGCCCAGCCGAGCCAGCGGTGTGGCCTGCCGCCGGGCACCAGCGGTCCGCGCATCCGCCGGGTGGCGAGTTCGAGACGCAGCCCGTTGGCGCGGAAGTCGGCGACGCCCGTCATCGGCGCCCCTGCTCGAAGGCTTCCAGCGCGGCGATCGCCTGATCGATCGCGGGCTCCGGATGTTCCCGCGCGCCATCGCCGATCGTGGTGAGGAACTCGGTCAGGATGCGCCACAGTCCGTTTCGGCCACCCACCGCCCCGAGCTGATCGGACAGATCGAACGCCCCCCACGACCCCTGCGCCCGCGCGATCGGTGCCATCAGCATCGAATAGCGGGCGGTGGTGCGGAGATTCGGCGCGAGGAACCCGCCGGTGCGCTCGATCCACGGCAGCGGTGCCTCGGGCGCGGCGAGCGCCGCGACCACCTCGTCGGCGCGCCGATCGGCGTTCTTGGTCACCACCATGACATCACCGCCGACGATGTGCGGCCGATCCGCGCCGGGGCCGACCGCGGGAAACGGCACGATGCCCACCGCCTCCTCCGAGCGCCGACCGGCCGCTCGAAGGGCTTCCCGCACAATGGGTTCGGCGAAATCGGGCGCGATCACCATGGCCGCGCGCCTGCGCTCGAACACGTCACGGATGGCATCGGGGAACTGGCGGGTCAGCGCCACCGCGACGCCACCGGCGAAGGTGTGCGGCTGACCCCACAGCCGCACGAGATGTCCGAACGCCGCGTGCACGGCGGGCCGATCCCAGGTCATCGTTCCCCGCGTCGCCGCGACATCGTCGTAGCTGCGCGGTGATTCGCCGCGCAGCACATTCTCGAAGACGTCGGTCAGCACCCAGCCGTCACCGGCGCCGAGGGCGAGCAGCCGAATGGGCGTGCGCGCCAGCACCTCCATTCGGTCGACCCAGTCCGGGATCGTCCACAACGCCGGGTCGCCGAGGTGATAGCGGTCGACCGACTGCCGGTCGTACCAGACCAGCGACTTGTCCGCGGCCTTGAACGGCACCCCATACGGTTTTCCCTTGTGCCGCAACAGCTGACGCCACGGCTCCGGATAGCGCGCCCCCTCGTCGTCGGTCCACAGCGCCTCGGCGACGGGCCGCAGCTTGTCATTGTCGACCAGTGCGCGAACCTGGCCTGCCTGCGGCAGCATGACGATATCCGGCGCGGACTTCCCGCCCGCGGTGAACGCCGTGCCGACATCGTCGCCCATCGGAATCACATCCACCGATCGCCCGAATGCCGTCCGCGCCAGCACCTCCCGGAAGGCCGCGAGCTCCACCCCGCTCCAGGACACGCCGATCCGGACGGTTCCCGAACCGCCCCACAGCAATTCGGGAGCACAGGCGGCCAGCGGCAGGACCATGCCCGCTTGCAGCAGTGCTCTCCTGGTCCGCATGGTCCCCCGGCAATGTGGTCGTGGCGGTCGCCGACGATTCTCCCATCAAACGCGGTGATCGACTCCGCGATTGCGGCTATATCCCGAGTTTGGACCGCCACCGCTGTGCCTGCGCGAGCGCGCGTTCCGCCGCACTGCCGCGCGGCGGCATGATGCCGAGCTGCTGGAGCATTTCGGCGAGATCCCAGGTCGAGCGGCAGCGCGCGATCAGGCCGGAGCGGAACTGCCAGACGTCGACGACGAACAGGTCGATGCGTTTGCCGGTGCCCGCGAATCCCGGCGGATCGATCACGCCCAGGTGGGTGCCGGTCATCCGCCACGGGACGACGGCGATGTTCGATTCGCCCGCGATGGTCGGTGGAAATGGGTTGGTATAGGAAATATCCGGGAAGGTGCGCAGAGTATCGGCGACGAAATCGGCCAGCCCGTCCCGATTCCGGACCGGCCGCCCCATCGAGGGTTCACGCCACAGGACGTCTTCCGTCGCACAGGCTGCCACCGCGTCGGCTGAGCCGGAATTCCAGGCCGCGCTATATCGGTCGATGAATTCATCCAGCCATTGCGGGCTTTCGATCCGGTCGGCGGAGGTATCGATCGTGAATTGCCCGGAGGCGTTGCCGATGGTAACCGTCGCGGGGTCTGATTTCGTCACCGGTTCAGTGTCACCCGGTTCGGTTACTGCGCGGTTATGCGCAATCGTCGGCCCCCGGTGTTCGGGGGGTATGGCGGACGAGTAGTCGATTACTCACGACCCCGCGCGATAACGTGCGCAGACTGATGGCGGATACACCGGGTACCGGCCCGTATGCCGAGTTCGAAACCGCCGCGCACGCGGCGGGTCACGCCGCTCTTCGATCGCAAAAACGATGAAATCAGCAGCCGGTACTCGGTTGCCCTTTCCAAGGGGGGTTCATGGCAGGAGAAGGATCGGACCTCGGGTTCGCTGACCGGACCGACCTGCGCAGCAGCTCTGTCAGATTCGCGGCAGTGCCACACCGCGGCGCCGATGCCGCGCTCTTCGTCAAGTCGTTCGGAATGTCCGATATTCGGCTGCGCGGTGAGCCGATCCTGCGGTGGCCTGCCGGCCGCTCCCGAATTCTTTTCCAGTACCTGATGATTCATATCAATCAACGCGTAACGAGCGACCGTTTGTACGAGGCGCTGTGGCCGGATACCGTCCGAAGCTCCGGGACGAGTTCACTCAAGGTCGCCTGCCACGGATTGCGCAGAACACTGGGTGCGGCACGGGACGGTTCCGCGGATATCCGGCTCCTGTATCGCGATTTCGGCTACATGCTGGAAGCCGATGATGTCTGGTTCGACGTCACCGAGTTCGAGCGTCTGGTCGATTCCGGATTGCGTGCCAAGAAGACGGGGCATGCGCGGATCGCCCGCGCCGATCTCGAGGCGGCCATGCGACTCTACGACGGTGACTTTCTCGAGGGCGATATGACCGATTGGGTGATCGCGCATCGCGAATATTTGAAGTCGCTGGCGCTGTGCGCATTACAGGAACTGCGCGATATCGCCGAACGTGATGCCGATATCGCCGAGGTGATTTCGCTGTGCGTCCGCACGATCGACCTGGACCGCTTCCACGAGGCCAGCTATCGGAAGCTGGTCGCCCTGCACGGTCAGCGTGGTGAATTGGAGCGTGCGCACAGCTGGTTCCGGCTGTGTGTGGTGCGGTTGCGCGAACACCTCGGCGTTGCGCCCGCGCCCGAGACACTGGCGGTGTTCCGGCGCACCCTCGCGCCGTGCGCCGATGCTCAGCCGGTCCGGCGGACCGGCTGAGCGCTAACGGCCGACGGGTACCGGATCGGCGTGTGGCACAGCCGATCCGGTGCCAGGCATCCACCAGTTTGCGCCGCCCATCAGCTTGACAAGCGCGGGTACCAGCAGCATGCGCACGATGGTCGCGTCGACGAAGATGGCCACCGCCATGCCGAGCCCGGTCACCTTGATCAGGCTCACATCGGAGAACGCGACGGCCCCCGTGACGATGATCAGCAGCAGCGCGGCGGCCGTGATGACCCGGCCGGTGCGCGAAACCCCGGCACGCACCGCCTCGTCGATCGTCGCGCCATGCTGGTGTGCCTCCAGCATCCTGGACATGAGGAATACCTCGTAGTCGGTGGACAAGCCGAACACCGCGCCGATCACCACCACCAGCGCTGGAAACGGCAGCGGCGCCACCTCCGCGCCGAGGAACCGGGCGCCGTGGCCGTCCTGGAGGATCCAGATCAGCGGGCCGATCGTCGCGGTGAGGCTGAGCACCGCCATCGCCACCGCCTTGAACGGCAACACCACCGACCGGAACGCCACGAACATCACCACCAGCGTCGCGCCGAGCATGATCGCGAGCATCAGCGGAAAGCTGCGGATGATCGCCGCGTCGCTGTCGGTGCTGATCGCGTTCTGGCCGCCGACCAGGAGGGTGGTGCCTGGCGGCGGCGCGATCTCGCGCAGCGCGGCCACCGTGTCACGGACGCCGAAGGTGAAATCCGGCGTCGTGATCACCGCGTGCACGACGACGATGTCCTCGCCCTGGGCCTCCCGCAGGACGAACCGGACGCCCGCGGTGCGCTGGGCCGCCGACATCACCTCGCCCACGGCCTGCGACGACGGCGGCGCACCGTCCGGCCCGCGCAGCACCAGCGTGACACCGTCTGTCGCATTGGGGAATTCGGTGGTCAGCGTGTGCTGGGCGACACGGACCGGACTGTCGCCGGGCAGGCCGTTGATATCGATGCCGACCGGCTGGATGCCGAGCAGCGGCGTGCTCGACACCAGCAGCACACCGCCCGCCACCACCGCGATCAGCCCGGGGCGGCGCATCACCCGATCCGCCACCGCGCCCCAGAAGCGCACCGCGCGTTCCTCACCGCGCCTGACCGCGCCCCGCCGCCACGGCAGCGCGTTGACGCGCGCGCCGAGCAGCGCGAGCATCGCGGGCACCGCCGTGAGCGACAGCAGCGCCGCGATATCCACCGCCGCCATCGCGCCGAAGCCGAGCGAGCGCAGCATCGAGATCGGCGCGGCGAGCGCACCGGCGAACGCACAGGTCATCAGGAGCGCCGAGAAGGCGATCGAGCGGCCTGCGGTCCGCACGGTGTGCCGTGCGGCCTCGACGGGCGAACGGCCCCGATCGAGTTCCTCGCGGAACCTGCCGACGGTCAGCAGGCCGTAGTCGATGGCCAGGCCGAGGCCGAGCACCGTGGCCACGTTCACCGCGAACGCGCTGACATCGGTGCACATCGAGATCAGCCGCAGCGCGCCGAGGGAACCGAGGATGGTCAGGCCGCCGACGACCACCGGAAACGACGCGGCGACCAGACCGCCGAGCACGAACAGCAGCAGGAGCAGCGTCAACGGGAACGCCACCGTCTCGGCCAGCGCGACGTCACGCAGCGTTTCGTTGTTGTAGTCGTCGGTCAGCGCACTGAATCCGGTGAACTGCGTGCGGATTCCGGGCACGGTGAGCTCCGGCGCCAACCGCTGATAGGCCCGCAGCTGATCGGCGTCGCTGCCGTTGAGGGTCAGCACCGCAAGGGCTTTCGACCCATCGGTGGAGACCATGGCCGAGCGGCGCAGCGGATCCGTTGTCGTCCAATAGGACTCGATCGGTTTGGCCAGCAGCGCCGGATCGACCCGGTCCAGCCGCTCGACGACCCGGGGTCGCAGGTCGTCGAGCGAACTGCCCTGCGGCGCCGTGTAGATCACCACGACATCCGCTGTCCGACGGCCGACACTCGCCTGTATCAGCTCGTCGGCCCGCGCGGACTGACTTCCGGGGTCGATCTGGCCCGCCAGGTTCAGCCGGTCCAGCACCCCGAGACCCCACACACCGCTCAGCAGGACGGCCAGCACCGCGATCGCCACGGTGTACCTCGGCCGAGCGGTGATCAAGTCTGCCCAACGCGTCATCGCCGCATCCCCCTACATCGCGCGGATCACTCGGACGAGCGCCTCGACGCCCGTGGTCAATTGGTCGGTCGTGTGCTCGCTGGTGGCGAAGAACCGCAATCGCTCCTCGCCGTCGGGGACCGCGGGCGCCATGATCGGGCTGACGTTGACGCCCTCCTCGATCAGCTTGGTCGAGGCGAGCGCCGCCCGCCCGCCGCCGCCGAGAATCACCGGGACGATCGGCGTGCCCTGGGCGATACCCGTCTCGAAGCCGTTGTCGGTCACCAGTTTCCAGAGCGTCTTGCCATTGCTCTGGAGCCGTTGGACCCGCTCCGGCTCGGCCTCGAGCACCTCCAGCGCGCCCAGTGCCGCGGCGATCGCGGACGGCGCGGGGCCGCCGGTGAACATGCTCAATCCGGGTCCGGTGTATTTCAGCGCCATCATCAGGTCGCGGTTGCCCGCCAGGAAGCCGCCGCAACTGCCGAGCGCCTTGGACAGCGTGCCCATCCAGATGTCGACGGCATCGCCTGGCAGACCGTACAACTCGCGCACGCCACGCCCGCCCGCGCCGAGGACGCCGAAGGAATGCGCCTCGTCGATCATGACGGCGCAGTCGTATTTCCTTGCTACCTCGATAAGTTCGGGCAGCGGCGGAATATCGCCCTCCATGCTGTAGTGCCCCTCGAGCACCACGAGCGCCCGCTTGGCGGTGCGCCGCGACATCCGCAGCACCGCCTCGAGCGAGGCGGGATCGTTGTGCCGGAAGTTGACCCGCCGGCAGCCCGACCACCGCGTGCCCGAGACCAGGCTGTTGTGCGCGAGCGCGTCGCACACCGCGATGTCCTGCGGGCCGAGCAGGAATCCGAGCACCGCGGCATTGGTGATGTAGCCGCTGGTGGTCACGATCGCGTCCTCGGCGTCGTAGAGCTGCGCGAGTTTGCCCTCGAGCTGGGTGTACAGCGGGATCTCACCGGAGACCACCCGGCTCGCCGACACCGAGGTGCCGTAGGTGTCGATCGCCGCCTTCGCGGCGGCACGCACCCGAGGATGGCCCGCCATGCCCAGATAGCTGTAGCTGCTGAAATTGATCATCTCGCGCCCGTACTTGCGCACCGTAGTCGCGTTGAATCCCTCGTGCGGTTCGAGATACGGGTTCGGCATGCCCAAACTCGCTACGTGCGAGCTGAATTCGAGTCGCTGCCTGGCCATGACGACCTCGGGATGGTCGTCGAACACGGACTTACGGGCTTTCACTTGCTGGTTCATGCGGACTTCGCCTCCGTAGTGTCGAGCTGGGTGGCCAATTTGGCGCCGATGCCGGACAGGCCGAGCCCGAGGCCGCGCGCCATTTCCATCGGCGAGAGTTCGATGCCGATCGCCTTGCCGGTGCGCGCCGCGAACTCGACGGCCATCAGCGAATCCATGCCGAGTTCGAGCAGCGGCGTCTCCACGTCCACCGCGTCCGCGCCGACGCCGAGCACGACCGCCATGACCTCGGCCAGCGCCGCGGTCACCGCCGCGCCGCGCTGGTCGGGTGGCATGGCGAGCAGCTTCGCCCGCAGTGCGGCGGCCTCGTCCTGATCCGCGCTGGTCCCGCTGGCGAATTCGGCGAAGCGCGCGGCATGCCGGACCGCGTAGGTGGTCGCGGCGGCCTTGCTCCAATCCATATCGAGGATCGAGACGTGCGGGACGGCAAGGCACATGGCTTCGGCGAGGTAGTCGGTCGCGAGGTCCATGTCGATGGGCCGCAAGCCGACCATCGCCAGGTACCTGACCGTCTCCTCGTTCGCCTCGGCCATACCGCCGCCCGCCATCGAACCCCAGTCGACGCAGAGCGCCTGTTCGCCGCGGGAGCGGCGGCTGTGCGCCAGCGACTGGAGTGCCGCGTTCGCGGCGCCGTAGACGACCTGCGGGAAGCCGCCGATCAGCGCGCTGATCGAGGACCAGAGGACGAAGTGGTCGAGGTCGATGCCCGCCGCACGCACCGCGCGGTCCAGGTTGATCGCACCGGTCACCTTGGGCGCGAACACCTTCTCGACGGTGTCGGCGCCGATCCGGTCGATGGGCGAGTTGTCGACGACGCCCGCGGCGTGGAAGACACCGCGCAGTGGATACCCCGCCGTCTTCGTCCGCTCGACGGCGGCCGAAATCGCCTGGTAGTCGGAGATATCGAGATGTTCCTCGATGACTTCGACACCCGCGTCGGCGAATTCGCGCAACTGGGCGACAGCCCTATCGCTCGTCGCACCCCGGCGCCCGACCAGGATCAGTCGCCGCGCACCCTTGCGGACCAGCCAGCGGGCGGTGGCCATACCGAACGCGCCGAATCCACCGGAGACCAGATACGCCGCGTCCGAACGGATTCCGGCCGACGGGAGCTGCGGCCGCACCTGCGGAGCGGGCTCGTCGAGATCGAGCACCACCCGCCCGATCCGCTTGGGCCGCACGATCGCCTCGAAGGCCGCGCCGACGTCGTTCATCGAGTACGCGTGGTAGGCCAGGTGGCGGTACACGCCCGCGGCGAGCTTCTCGATCAGCCCCGCGGTCTTGGCCCGCACCGCGGCGGGCCGGAACCGCATCATGCGATCCAGGTCCAGTGCGATGAAGGTTAGGTTGCGGTCGAACGGCCGCAGATCGATGACGCCGCCGCTGTAGATATCGATCTTGCCGATCTCCACGACCCGCCCGAATTCGGCGGCCGCCCTGAGGTTTTGCCGCAGTATCTCGCCCGGTGCGCTGTTCAGGATGACATCGGCGCCGCGGCCGCCGGTGAGCCGCAGGACGTCGTCGACGAAGTTCGTCGACCGCGAATCGATCGCGTGATCCGCCCCGGCCGCGAGCACGTGCGCGCGGCGCTCTTCGCTGCCGGCGGTGGCGATCACCGTCGCGCCGACGTGTTTGGCCACCTGGATCGCCGCGAGGCCGACCCCGCCCGCGCCGCCGTGGATGAGCACCGTATCGGCCGCGCCGATACGCGCGGCATCGATGAGCGCGAGTTCCGCGGTCAGGAACGGGACATTCGAACTCGACCACCCCGGCTCCCAGTGGCTCGGCACCACGGAGGCATCCTGGCTGTCGATGGTGAGGAACCGGCGGACCATTCCGCGCGCGGACACGGTCACCAGATCTCCGACGGCGACATCGGTGACGTCGTCGCCGACCCGCACCACCCGGCCCGCGCCTTCGAGCCCGAGATCGCGGCCGAAAAAGGTTTCGTCCATATCCTTGTCGGCGAGGACGCCGAGCACCTTGAACGCGTCCTTGGGGTTCACGCCGATCGCCTGCATCCGCACCTCGATCTGGTTCGGGCCTGGCGCGACGCGTTCGAGCCTGCGCCAGGCCAGATCCTGGAGCATGCGGGAGCTGGGCGCCTCCAGCTTGAACGAGGCCTCCGGATCGGTGAGCGTGTGCACCTGCTCCCTCGGCGCGAGATGGTCGGCGAGGTTCTTGTGGATGCGCAGGCCCCAGCGCGAACTCATGCGCAGGCAGATCTCGTCCACTTGCGCCTCGCGGCACGGGGATCCGCTCGACACCTCGGCGGCGAGTTCATCATCGGGGGTATCCGCCTCGATGTCGACCAGCCGCCAGCCCGCGATCGACTGCTCGTTCAGCAGCGAGCGCCGTGCGCCGACGAGCGCGGCGTGCGCCATATCGGCATCGACGATGCTGCCCGGCAGGCAGAACGCGTGCTCGGTGACGACGACCGCGTTGATCGTGGCGTGCGGCTCCGACTCGGTATCGCCTTGGTCGAGCACCGCGGCGATGGCGGCCGCGACGCGCGCCACGGCCGCCACATTCGCGGCGGGCGCGAATCCCGCACCGGCGACGACGATCACGTCGGCGCGCTCGTGCTCGTTCGCGGCCAGCCCGTCGCGCAATGCCGCGCCGATCTCATCGGCCAGTTCGGGCAGCAGGGGATCGGTGACCCGGTAAACCGTTGCCCGCGAATACCGTTCGGCAATCGAAGCCGCGCGCGGTGAAGCGGTCTCACCCAAGGCGATTACCAAGCCGAACTCCTCGGCGACCCCGGCCGCCGTTGCCTCGACGCCGTCGTACAGCTCCCAGCTCGGCTCGTAGAACACCTGCCCGAGGCGGTTGAGCACCGAGGTATGCGGGGTGACCGGCCGGAATTCGACCCCGGTCATGGACAGGACCTGATCGCCCTGGGCATCGACGATGTCCACGTCGGCGAGCAGCGGCGCGGTGCCGGTGCGGCGGACGAGCACGGTCGCCGAATCCGGAATCGGCCGGAAGCGTCGCACCGTGAGCACGCCCGCGGGCACGATCGCACCGCCGGACGCCGACTCGGTGCCGTGCGCCAGAGCCGCGACGCATTGCAGCGCGATATCGACGACGGCCGGATGTGCCAGGTGCGCAGACTCTTTCACGATCGAGGTGTCGATCGCGGCCACCACGGTATCGGCGGTGACGCTCGCCGACTCCACGCCCTGGAACGCCGGACCATAGGTCAACCCGTGCGCGGCGAGCGCCGGATACATGTCCGCACCGAGGATGGTCGTCGCGCCCGCCTCCGCGGGCACGTCCACTCGCACCGACCGCACGGGCCCTTCGACCAGTCGCCCGGTCGCGTTGACCGTCCAGTTCGTACCGGCGGCGGGTCGCGAGGCGATGGTGAACCGTTTGGTGGTCTCCTCGACCGTGAGCCGCAGCAGTGGCACGTCGTGTGGATCGATGACCAGCGGGGTGACGAAGCGAACGTCCTCCAGCGCCAGGTCGTCTCGCCCGGTGCGCAGCGCCGCCGCGCTCAATGCCGCATCGAGGTACGCCGCGCCGGGCAGCACGACCAGCCCCTCCACGACGTGGTCGTGCAGCCACGGCAGGGTCGAGACCGACAGCGACGCAGTCCATTCCGATGCCGACGGCGCGGTGCGCTGGCCGAGCATCGGGTAGCGGGTATCGAGCGCCATGCGCTCGCGCACCACGCTCTCGGGCTCGGACCACACCCGGCTCTTCTGCCACGGGTACGCGGGCAGCGCGACATGCGGTGTCACCGCGGGCCCACCGGGAACGACCGAGGTGTCGAGCGCGCCGACCGCGTAGAGCCCGGCGATCGCGCGGCGCAGGCTGACGATATCGCCCTCTTTGCGATTGAGCGTGCCGATCGCCGTGCCGCTCTCGTCGGCGCGCACCAGGATCTCCCGAATGCTGCCGCTCAGTACCGGATTCGGCCCGACCTCGAGGAACACCCGGTGCCCGTCCGCGATCAGGCCGGTCATCGTGTCGGCGAAGCGCACCGGCTCGCGGACATTGCGGCACCAGTACGCCGCATCCCATTCCGCGCCGGTGACCGCGCCCGCGTGCACCGTCGAGTAGAGCGGAACATCCGGTGTCCGCGGTCGCAGATCCGCGAGCACGGCACCGATCTCGTCGAGAATCGGATCCATCAGATGGCTGTGGTAGCCGACCTCGACATTGAGAATCCGTGCGAACGTGCCTGTCTCGGAAACTCTTTCGTACATCCGCCCGATGGCGTCCCGATCACCGGCCAGCGTCACCGCGGTCGGGCTGTTGACGGCCGCCACCGAGATCCGGTCGGCCTCTGGCACCAGCGCCATCGCGTCCTCGGCCGAAAGTCCGACCGCGAGCATCGCGCCGCGCGTGGTGGCCTGCAGCCGCGAGCGGTGGTAGCTGACGCGCAAAGCGTCACGCAGGCTGAGCATTCCGGACACATACGCGGCGCTGACCTCACCGACGCTGTGCCCGACGACGGCCGCGGGGCGCACGCCAAGTGCCGCGAGTTCCGCCACCAGCGCCACCTGCACCAGGAAGTTCGCCGGCTGCGCGACCTCGGTGTCGGTGACGCGCGAATCCTCCTCGGCCCGCGACAGTTCCTCGATGATGGACCATCCGGCGATCGGCACGAATTCCTCGTCGATCATCCGGGCGACCCTGGTGAATTCGCCGTCGGCACGCAGCAATTCACGGCCCATGGCCCACCACTGCGGGCCCATGCCGCTGAAGACGAAGACCGGCGCCGCCGCGTCGGTGGCCAATGTCCGTGCCGGACGCTGCCCTTCGCCGGAGGCGAAGTCGGCCAGCTTGGCCGCCAGCTCAGCGGCATCGGAGAATTCGAACGCGGTGCGGTACTGATGGTGCGCGCGCCGGGCCCACGCCGCCGCGACGAGCGCATCGGTATCCGCGCCGTCTTCCACGGCGGTCGCGAACCGGCCCGCGAGCGCGCGGACCGCCTCCGGGCCGCGCCCCGACAGCGGCAGCACCGGAAAGGCGTGCATCTCCCGCTCGGGCAAGGCGTTCGGCGGCGATTGGAGAATGGCGTGCGCGTTGGTGCCGCCGTAGCCGAAGCTGTTCACCGCGACGACGACCTTCTCGTCGGCCACCGGCCGCGCCTCGGTCGGTATCGCGATATTCAGCTCGTCGAACGGGATATCGGGATTCGGGTGCTCCAGCCAGCCCTGCGGCACGATGGTGCGGTGGTGCACGGTCAGCGCGGCCTTGATGACACCGGCGATACCCGCCGCGGCCTCCAGATGTCCGATCGACGCCTTCACCGACCCGACGGCCAGGGGTACCTGCCGACCCGGCACCGCGCCGTAAACCTTTCCGAGCGCGGACATTTCGAGAGGATCGCCGACCGGTGTCCCGGTGCCGTGCGCCTCGACGTAGGCGACGCGCTCCGGCGCGACACCGGCCTCCAGGCACACCCGCCTGGCCAGGTTCTCCTGCGCCTGCGGGTTGGGCACCGGGATCGCGGGCGTCTTACCGTCCTGATTGACGCCGGTGCCGCGCACCACCGCGTAGATCCGGTCACCGTCGCGCAGTGCCGCGTCGAGCCGTTTGAGTACCACGATGCCCGCGCCCTCGCCGCGGCCATAGCCGTCCGCGGCCGCGTCGAAGGCCTTGCTCCGCCCGTCGGCGGCCAGGAATCGGCCCTTGGACATCGAGACGAAGGTCTCCGGCTGCAGCATCGCGTTCACCCCGCCCGCGAGTGCGAGATCGCATTCACCCGCCGAAATCGCCTGTGCGGCTTGGTGAAGGGCGACCAGCGAGGACGAGCACGCGGTATCGATCGTCATGCTCGGCCCGCTGAGGTTCAGCACATAGGAGATCCGGTTGGACAGCAGTGTGAAGGTGTAGCTCATCGGCGTGTGCCCGGAGATCTCCATCCGCGCGTCCATGCCGACCCGCCCGATGGCGCTGTCGCTGGTGAACGCGCCGACGTAGACGCCGACCGGCTGACCGCTCACCCGCGCGGCCAGTCCGGCGTCGTCCAGCGCCTCCCAGGCGACCTCGAGCAGCATGCGCTGCTGCGGATCCATGATCGATGCTTCCCGCGGTGAGATGCCGAAGAAGTCGGGATCGAAATCCCACAGCGACTCCGTCAGGAACCCGCCGCGACGGGTGTACATCCGGCCCGGTGCGTCCGGGTCCGGGTCGTAATACTTCTCGACGTTCCATCGGTCGGGTGGGATCTCGGTGACGCCGTCCCCCTTGTTCACCAAGAACTCCCAGAAACTCGGCGCGTCGTGGACGCCGCCGGGAAACCGGCAGCCGATTCCGACGATTGCTACTTCGGTCATTCGAATCCCCCTGTTGGCCATGCCTGTGGTTGGTCCGCACGACGCTAGGGACGCGGGGTCATGTCGCGGTTACGAGCGCGTTTGCCAATCGGTCGCTAGGCGCGTGCGAGCCTGCGGCAACAGTGGAGCCGACCCTGCGTTCGGGCCCGTAGCGTCGCGGTCGCCGTCGGTCGCTGTGGCCCCGGAGAACGCCCCTCGGTGACGGCGAGAACCTCGACGCCCCGTCGCGTGAGCGCACCGCTCAACGTGCCGAACCAGCGGCCCTGCCTGGTTCCGACGCCGTGATCCGGGACCACCAGCCGATGGGCCCCGGTCTCGTCCGCCACCGCGATCAACGCGGTCGCGAGCGAGCCGGAGACGACCCGCCGGACTACTCGGCGCACACCGCGCGCCCGCGCGGACTCGGCCGCGACCCGAAGGATCTCTTCCGCGGGTGTGCTGCCGTGCACCAGGTAGGCGTCCGCCCGGAGTACGGCGTCGGCGGTGCGCAGCTCACGGCGGTCGGCGACCGCGAAACTGCCGACGAGCAGCAGATCCGTATCCGCCGCGACGGCGATGGCGGCCGCCCGTGTGACCGCCCGATCCGACAGCGCGGACCCGTCGACGGCGACAACGACAGGGCCACACCGTGTTTCGAGGGTTTCCGAGCGGGACAACGAGTGTTCGACTAATGCGGTCATGGCATAAATCGTGCGCCGCGGCGGTGGTGCGACGGGACGACCGCGCGACTGAATTCCGGGTCAACCGAACGGTGGACACCGGATTCAGGTGTTCAACAGCCCGCGGTTCATGGCGGTGGTCACCGCCGCCGTCCGGTCCGACACGTCGAGCTTGTTGAACGCGCGCAGCAGGTGCGTTTTCACCGTCGCCTCGCTGATATGCAATTCCTGCCCGATCTCGGCATTGGTCCTGCCCTTCGCCACCCAGCGCAGCACCTCGATCTCGCGGGCCGACAGTGCCGGCTGCGCCGGCTCGCGCAGCCGCTGCACCAGGCGATCCGCGACCGACGGCGCCAGCACCGTCGCACCGCGCGCCGCCGCGCGGACCGCGTCGCCCAGTTCGGTGCGCGAGGCGTCCTTCAGCAGGTAGCCGGTCGCGCCCGCCTCCACCGCGCGCAGGATGTCCGCGTCGGTCTCATACGTGGTGACCACCAGGATCTTGGTCTCCGGGCGGATCGCGAGTATCCGCTCGGTCGCGGTCACGCCGTCCATTCCCGGCATGCGCAGATCCATCAGTACGACATCCGGGCACAGCGACGCGGCGAGTTCCACCGCCGCCGCCCCGGAATCGGCCTCGCCGCCGACGGTCAGATCGGGCTCGGCCTCGAGCATGCTGCGCAGGCCCTCCCTGACCATCGGATGGTCGTCGACCAGCATCACCGTGATCATCGCGGAATCTCGACCTCCACCCTGGTGCCACTGCCGCGCGCGCTCGACACCGCGACGGTGCCGCCGGCCTGCTCGACCCGTTCCCGCATGCCGCGCAGCCCGAAGCCGGTGGCGTCGTCCGGCGCGAACCCGATGCCATCGTCGGCCACCGACAGCCTGACCCCGGAATCCGCCGGCGCCAGCTCGACGACCACCGTCCGTGCCTCGGCATGCTTGCGCACGTTGGCGAAGGCCTCCTGCGCCGCGCGCAACAGCACCACCTCGCCCGCGGTGCCGATGTCCGGCAGGTCCGCGGCGACGTCGATCGTGACCGCGATACCGGTCTCCTCGGTCAGCCGATCGCCTTGGCGGCGTACGGAATCGACGAGCGAACCCGCTGCCAGCGCCGAGGGGGTCAGCTCGACCACCATCGACCGTGCCT
Source organism: Nocardia sp. NPDC052566 (assembly GCF_044547285.1). Taxonomy (NCBI): domain Bacteria; kingdom Bacillati; phylum Actinomycetota; class Actinomycetes; order Mycobacteriales; family Nocardiaceae; genus Nocardia; species Nocardia sp. NPDC052566. The sequence goes on from NZ_JBIUAF010000005.1 coordinate 105,882, forward strand.
CCGCCAGATTCTCTCGCGCGGTGGCGCCGATGAAGCCGATATGCCTGCGCGCCGCCGCCGGATCGCTGTCGACCTCCATCTCGGCCGCCTGCGCCAGCGCGACGATGCTGGTGAAGCCCTGCGCCAGCGTGTCGTGGATTTCGCGGGCCAGGCGCGCGCGTTCGGCCGACTGCCCGGCCTCGCGCGAGAGCCGGGCGGCCTCGGCCCGGCTGCGTGCCAGCTCGTCGAGGAGCACCGCCTGCTGTGCGCCTCGCTCGACGGCCACCCTGATCGCCGTGCCGATCACCGGGCTGGAGATCAGGCCGACGCCCGAGATCACCAGGGCCAGTGGCACATCGGGCCCGTGCACGCCCTCGGTCAGCAAGGCGAGCGCACCGGGGAGCACGCTGGCCACCGCCGCCGCGGCCAGCCCGGCGCGCAGCGGCAGCGCCAGATAGACCAGCGAGTAGACGACGGGCAGCACCGCGACCGCCGCACCGGCGAAACCGATCGCCACGGCGAACAGGGCCAGCACGCCGACAACGAATACCTCTGTGCGCCAGGTCAATTCCCGCCACAGGTAGAGCCGGTCCTGACCGTCGGCGCGGCCGCGGGCGAAGGCGAACGTCCAGGCCACGATGCTCGCCAGCGCGAGGATGGCGCCGAATCGGTTCGCCGGGAACTGCCGGTCGAGCAGGAACACCGCACCGGCGGTCGCGGCGCAGCCGATGACGACGAACCAGGCCCACAGCCGATACCAGATATTCGACCGTAGGAAGGATGTGGCCTCGGGACCGATCGTCGGCGCGCGATCCATGTCCCGACCATACCGCCCGGACCGGCGCCGACCTGGTACATCAGGGCGGCGCCGTCGAATACGTGCTCAGACGTGGGCCGGTGCGGTCACCGGCGCGGGGGACGGCATCGACGAGCTCGGGTGCGGCCGTCGCAGGAAGACCGCCCACGCCACGACCGCGCAGAGCACATAGAAGACCATGAACACCCAGAACGCCCTGGTCGCGGAATGCGTTGCGGCGTACGAGGATCGCAGCATCAGGTTGATGGCGACCCCGCCGAGCGCTCCGATCGCGCCGACGAAACCGATCAGCGCGCCCGAGGTGTTCTGCGACCAGGCCGCCTGAACGGCCGGAGTGGCCTGCAGGCTCTTGGATTTCGCGTCGAAGACCGACGGGATGATCTTGGTGACCGCGCCGTTGCCGATGCCGGACACCACGAACAGCGCGATGAACCCGATGACGAGCGCGACCATCACCCCGCCGCTCGGCACGTGCTTGTTGCCGTCGGCGACCGTGCTCGCGGTGGCCACCACGACCGTCGCCGCCATCATCGCCACGAAGCTCCACAGCGCCACCCGGCTGCCACCGAAACGGTCGGCCCATTTGCCGCCGTACGGCCGCGCCAGCGAACCGAGCAGTGGGCCGATGAACGCGATCTGCGCCGCGTGCAGCGCCGCGGCGGCCGCCGTCGCGCCGCCCGCCTTGAAACTGATCTGCAGCACCTGGCCGAAGGCGAAGCTGTAGCCGATGAACGAGCCGAAGGTGCCGATGTACAGGAACGCGATCGCCCACGCCTGCGGCACTTTCAGCGCGGTGACCATGTAGGACAGGTCCGCTTTCTGGTTGCGCACGTTGTCCATGCGCAGCGCGGCGCCGGTGGCCGCGATCACGATGAGCACCAGGTAGACCAGGCACACCGCCGAGGCGTTGCCGGAGGAGCTGCCGAGCACCGCGATGACGGCGAGGCCGATCAGCTGGATCACCGGAACGCCGAGGTTGCCGCCGCCGGCATTGAGCCCGAGCGCCCAGCCCTTGAGCCGCTGCGGATAGAAGACGTTGATATTGGCCATCGATGAGGCGAAGTTGCCGCCACCGAGTCCGGCGAACGCCGCCACGATCAGGAAGGTGGTGTACGAGGTGCCGGGCTGGTTGATGAAATACAGCGCGAGCAGTGCCGGAATCACCAGTGCGGTCGCGCTCACGATGGTCCAGTTGCGCCCGCCGAATTTCGCCGTCGCGACGGTGTAGGGGATGCGGAGCACGCCGCCGACGAGCGTCGGTACCGCACCGAGGAAGAATTTGCCCGCCGGATCGATATGGAACACATCGGTCGGCATGAACAGCACCATCACCGACCAGATCGACCACACCGAGAATCCGACGTGTTCGGCGAAGACCGACCAGACGAGATTGCGGCGGGCTATCTCCTTTCCGCCGTTCTCCCAGGCGTCGACGTCTTCGGCGTTCCAGTTCTCGATGTCGCGATTGCGCATCAGTGTGCTCAACGAGGCCTCCCAGAATTCGGTTGACCTCAAGGTAGGAAACGGGTGTTGCGGTCATGCTTCGCGCAATGTCGTCCGCGTCAATGGTTGCGCACCAATACCTTTCGGCCGATGTGAGATCACATCGCGCGCTTATTCATTGTGAGACAACAGGTTTCGTAATGGTCAGCGTCGAGCCGGCGGTGTGACCGGTGCCTCCCACGCGCGGGAGTAGCGGCGTTTGTCCGGCGGATCGATGGCCTTGGCCCGGTAGACGATGTACGGACGCGTGAGATAGCCGATCGGCGCGCTGAACATGTGCACCAGCCGGGTATACGGCCAAATGCCGATCAGCGTGAGCACGATTATCCCGTGCGCCTGGAAGGTCCAGGGTGTGCCGACCATCAATTCCGGTTCCGGATGCAGCGTGAAAAGGCTGCGGAACCACGGCGATACCGTCTCGCGATAGTTGTAGGTGCCCCACAGCAGATTGCTGCCGACGGTATTCAGCAGACCCGTGACGAGCGCGCCCGTGAGCAGGACGTACATGAGTTTGTCGTTGCGGGTGGTGGCCCGTCGCACCGCGGGCACGGTGCAGCGCCGGTACAGCAGGATCCCGATGCCCGCGACGACCGCGAGCCCGGCGATCGAGCCCGCCGAGACAGCGACCACGTGGTACAGGTGCTCGGAGATGCCGACGGCGTCGGTCCAGGACTGCGGGATGAGCACGCCGAGGACGTGCCCGCCGATCACGCCGAGCATGCCGAAGTGGAACAGCGGGCTGCCCAGCCGAAGCAGCTTGCTCTCGTAGATCTGCGAAGACCGTGTCGTCCAGCCGAATTGGTCGTTGCGGTAGCGCCACAGGTGACCGAGCGCGAACGAGGTGAAGGCGATGTAGGGCAGTATCAGCCACAGGCTCGAGCTCATCGGCGGCCTTCCGATCCGGCGAACAGGGTGGGATCCAGCGCGAAGGGGTCGAGCCCGACCTCTTCCTCGGGCGGGCCCGCCGCGGCGAGTTCGGCGATGCGCCGCCGGTCGGCGGTGGTCACCGGCGGCAGCGTCGCGAGTACCGCGCTGAGCAGGTGCGCGTAGGGAGAGTTGTTGTCCGACAGGGACAATCGCAGCAGCTCGAGCACCGGTACGTGCTCGCCGAGCAGCCGCTCGCCGCCGATCGGGTCGACCGTCGCCGCGAATTCCAGCAGCACCGGCAGATGGTCGGGCAGTTCGCGATCGCCGAGTTCGACGCCCGCGTGCCGATAGGCGTGCTTGAAGCGCAGTAGCGCCATGCCGCGCTTGCGGGTGTCACCGTAGGCGTAGAACGTCAGGTGCAGGCTGCTTCGCCTGCGCATGTCGAAGGTCTCGACATAGCGCGCGGCGAGTTCGATCGGCGCGACGGCGTCCAGATGTGCGAGGAACTCCACTAGCCGCGGCGCCACCGAATCCGGCAGAGCCATTGCGGCACTACGCAGTTCGCCGGTCATCGCCAAGGTCTCCGCCGCCGGATAGTCCAGCAGCAGCGCGGCGAGCCGCCACACCATCCGGCGATCCCGTTCGTCCATCCGCGCCACGGGTTCGACGCGGCGGCTCAGCTTCAGCAGTCCCATCATCGACCGCCGGACAGCGGGGTGGCCGGCTCGGCCGCCGTGCCGTTGGTGTGCGCGGGTGGCGGCAGCAGGCCGTCGGTGGAGTTCCCGTCCCAGTTCAGCAGGTTGATCCGCGTCGACTTCTGCTCCGGCGCCGCGTCATTGGCGTCGGTGAGGTGAAACTTCTCCGCCATGGCGTCGAAAGCCGTCATGCCCGGCCCGCCGTCGGTGTCGAGGCTGCATCCGGTGGCCAGCGAATCCAGTTCGTGCGCACGGGTTCCCGCGCCCGTCGGGATGACGTAGCGATGCTCGTATTTGGCGATGGCGAGCAGCCGGTACATCGCCTCGATCTCCTCCGGCGCCAGCCCGGTCGACGGCGCGATGGCGGGATCGGGCTCCTCGCCCAGATTGACCGACCGCATGAACGAGCGCATCCCCGCAAGCCGCTGCAGCGCGGCGCGCACCGGGCCGATATCGCCCGCCGTGAACAGCTCCGCCAGGTACTCGATCGGGATGCGCAGCGCGTCGATGGCACCGAACAGGTTCGCGGCGTCCTCGCCGTCGTGGCCGGTCTCGGCGAGCACGTCCACCACCGGGGACAGCGGTGGCACGTACCAAACCATCGGCATGGTGCGATACTCCGGATGCAGCGGCAGCGCGATCTGATAGTCGACGATCAGCTTGTAGATCGGCGAATCCTGGGCCGCCTGAATCCAATCCGGCGAGATGCCCGCCTGTTCCGCCGCCGCGACGACCCGCGGATCGTGCGGATTCAGGAACACCCCGAGCTGGGCCGGATACAGATCCTTGTCCTCGGTCACCGAGGCCGCCTCGAGCACCTTGTCCGCGTCGTAGAGCATGACGCCGATGTAGCGCAGCCGCCCGACGCAGGTTTCCGAGCACACCGTGGGAATGCCCGCCTCCACCCGCGGATAGCAGAAGGTGCACTTCTCGGCCTTGCCGGTCTTGTGGTTGAAGTAGATCTTCTTGTACGGGCAGCCGGTCACGCATTGACGCCAGCCACGGCACTTGTCCTGGTCGACGAGCACGATGCCGTCCTCGGCGCGCTTGTAGATCGCGCCGGACGGGCAGGACGCGGCACACGACGGATTCAGGCAGTGCTCGCAGATGCGCGGCAGATAGAACATGAAGGTCTGCTCGAACTCCAGCTTCACCTGCTCGGAGAGCCGGGCGAGCAGCGGATCCTTGCCGACCTGCTCCGGACCCGACCCGAGATCGTCGTCCCAGTTGGCGCCCCAGGTGACCTTGGTGTCCTCGCCCGTGATCAGCGATTTGGGCCTGGCCACCGGGACGGTGTCCATCGGCGGCGCGGACAGCAGGTTGTCGTAGTCGTAGCTCCACGGCTCGTAGTAGTCCGACACCGTCGGCAGGTCCGGATTGGCGAAGATATTGAGCAGCCGCTTCATTCGTGAGCCCGACTTCAGGGTCAGCTTGCCGCGCTTGGTGAGCGTCCAGCCGCCCTTCCACTTCTCCTGATCCTGGTACTGCCGCGGATAGCCCTGTCCAGGACGGGTTTCCACATTGTTGAACCAGACGTATTCGGTGCCGCCGCGATTGGTCCACGCCTGTTTGCAGGTGACGCTGCAGGTGTGACACCCGATGCATTTGTCCAGGTTCATCACCATGGCGAGCTGTGCCATGACACGCATGTCAGTACTCCACTTCCTGCGAGCGGCGGCGAATGGTTGTGACCTCGTCGCGCTGATTTCCGGTGGGGCCGTGGTAGTTCAGCGCGAAGGACTGCTGGGCGTAGCCGCCGATCAGGTGCGAGGGTTTGATCATGATGCGGGTCAGCGCGTTGTGGATGCCGCCGCGTTTGCCGCGCGCGTCGTCTACCTGGGGGCGGCGGTCGGCGGAGCCGACGGGGTGGGTAGGCGCCGCCGTTCCTTCGATGCGCGGCACGTCGACGGCCCGGTCCTGCGCGTGATACATGAACACCGTGCCCTCGGGCATCCGGTGCGACACGATCGCCCGGGCGACGACGATGCCGTTGCGGTTGATCGCCTCGATCCAATCGTTGTCGGCCACACCGATCTTCGCGGCGTCGCGCTCCGACATCCAGATCGACTGACCGCCGCGCGAGAGCGTGAGCATGTGCAAGTTGTCCTGGTAGGCGGAGTGGATCGACCACTTCGAATGCGGGGTCAGATACCGGACGGTGACGCCGTTCTCGCTGACCTGGCCGACGCCGGGCTCGCTGAACAGCGCCGTCATATCCAGTGGCGGACGGAAGATCGGCAGCTGCTCGCCGAGCTCGATCATCCAGTCGTGATCGAGGTAGAAGTGCTGGCGGCCGGTGAGGGTGTGCCACGGCTTGAGCCGCTCGGTGTTGATGGTGAACGGCGAATACCGGCGGCCGCCGGTCTCACTGCCGGACCATTCCGGTGAGGTGATCACCGGCACCGGGCGCGATTGCGTGTCGGCGAAGGTGATTCGCTTGCCCTCGTGTTCGGCGGCCAGATCGGCCAGCCGCGTGCCGGTGCGCCGCTCCAGCGCCTCGAAGCCCTCGACCGCGAGCCTGCCGTTGGTGGTGCCCGACAGCGCGAGAATGGTCTCGGCGGCGTGGGTGTCCTTGGCCAGGGACGGACGACCCTGCGCCACACCGGAAACCACGGTCCCGTTGACACCGGCGAGGTAGCCGACCTCGACATCGGGATGGGTGGTGACACCCTTGGTGGTCACGCCGAGGCTGTCGACGAGCGGGCCGAGCGCCGCCATCTTCTCCGCGATCTTGGCGTAATCACGCTCGACGACAACGAGTTTGGGCATCGTCCGCCCCGGGATCGGCTCGCACTCACCGGCTTTCCAGTCCAGCACCCGGCCGCCTGCCTGCGCGAGCGCGTCCGGCGAATCGTGCTGTAACGGCACCGCGACGACGTCCTTGCGTGTCCCGAGATGCTTCTCGGCCAGCCAGGAGAAGCCGCGCGCGAGGCGGTGGAAGGCGTCGAAATCGGTTCTGGCCTCCCACGGCGGCGCGATGGCGGGGGAGAAGGCGTGTACGAACGGGTGCATATCGGTGGAGGACAGATCGTGCTTCTCGTACCAGGTGGCCGCGGGCAGCACGATATCGGAGAACAGGGTGGTCGAGGTCATCCGGAAGTCCAGCGAGAGCAGCAGATCGAGCTTGCCGGTCGGCGCTTCGTCGCGCCACACCAGTTCCTGCGGCCGCACGCCGGTGGCGTCGGTGGTCTGCAGGTTCGAGTCCGCGCCGAGCAGATGCCGGTGGAAGTACTCGTTGCCCTTGCCGGAGGAACCGAGCAGGTTCGCCCGCCACACGGTGAGCACGCGCGGGAAGTTCTCCGGCGCATCGGGATCCTCGCAGGCGAAGCGCAGCCTGCCCGCCTTCAGTTCGTCGACGATATGGTTCGGCGCCTCCTTGCCCGCGGCCGCGGCCTCGTCGGCCAGATCGAGCGGATTGCGGTCGAACGTCGGATAACTCGGCATCCAGCCGAGCCTGCTTGCCAGCGCGATATTGTCCGCGGCGGTCCGGTTCGCGAACTTGCCGCGGCCGAGCGGTGAGGCGAAGGTCTCGGCGGTGAACGGGTCGTAGCGCCACTGGTCGTTGGTCAGATACCAGAACACGGTGCCCTGCATCTGCCGTGGCGGCCGCTGCCAGTCCAGGCCGAAAGCCAGTGTGGACCAACCGGTTACCGGCCTGCACTTCTCCTGGCCGACGTAATGCGCCCAGCCGCCGCCGTTCACGCCCTGACAGCCGGTGAGCAGCGTGAGGGTGAAGAACGCGCGGTAGATCTGATCGGAATGGAACCAGTGGTTGGTGCCCGCGCCCATCAGGATCATCGACCGGCCGCCGGAACGGTCGGCGTTGTCGGCGAATTCGCGCGCGATCCGCGCGGCCTGCACTGCGGGAACACCCGTGATGGTCTCCTGCCAGGCGGGCGTGTACGGCTCGGCCGCATCGTCGTATCCGCTCGGCCACCGACCGGGCAGCCCGTCGCGCGCGACGCCGTATTGCGCGAGCAGCAGGTCGAATACGGTCGTCACGGTCTTACCCGCGAGCGTCATCGTGGGGACACCGCGCACCACCGTCGCGGGCGCATCGGTGTCGAAGCGCGGCAGCCGCAGCTCGGCAGTGCGGCGGCCGGGCAGGTCGTATACCGACAGCAGCGGATCGACGCCGTCGAGATCGAGGTTCCACTTACCCGCGTCCTCGGCGCCGAATCGGTGGCCGAGTGATCCGTTGGGTACCACCGGATCTCCGGTGGCGTCGAGCAGCACCATCTTGTGCTCGGCGCCCGGCCCGGTGTGGCCGAGATCGGCGGCGGTCAGGAACTTCCCCGGCACGGTGCCGTCACCGCGGTAGTCGCCGTCGGCGGTCCAGCCGCCGTGCTCGTCGAGGCAGATCAGGAACGGCAGATCGGTGTAGCGCTTGATGTAGTCGAGGAACCGCGGTGTCGGCTTGTCGACGAAGAATTCCTTGAGCACCACGTGCCCCATCGACATGGCAAGCGCCGCATCGGTTCCCGGTCGCGCAGGCACCCACTCGTCGGCGAACTTCGTATTGTCGGCGTAGTCGGGGGAGACCACGACCACCTTCTGGCCGCGGTAACGCGCCTCGGTCATGTAGTGCGCATCGGGTGTGCGGGTCACCGGCACGTTCGAGCCCCACATGATCAGATAGCTCGCGTCGAACCAGTCCGCCGATTCCGGCACGTCGGTCTGGTCGCCGAACACCTGCGGCGAGGCGACCGGCAGATCGGCGTACCAGTCGTAGAACGACAGCATCGAGCCGCCGAGCAGCGAGATGAACCGGGCGCCGACGGCATGGCTCACCATCGACATCGCGGGAATGGGGGAGAACCCGGCCACCCGGTCCGGGCCGTACTTCTTGATCGTGTGCACGTGCGCGGCGGCGGCGATCTCGGTCGCCTCCCACCACTCGGCGCGGACGAATCCGCCCTTGCCGCGAGCGGCCTTGTACTGCTTCGCTTTCGCCGGATCCTCGACGATCGACTCCCACGCCAGCACCGGATCCTTGAGCCGCTGCTTGGCTTCCCGGTACATCTCCAGTAGCACCCCGCGCACGTACGGGTAGCGGACCCGTGCGGGGGAGTAGGTGTACCAGGAGAACGAGGCGCCGCGCGGGCAGCCGCGCGGCTCGTATTCGGGCTTGTCCGCGCCGACCGAGGGATAGTCGGTCTGCTGCGACTCCCAGGTGATCACGCCGTCCTTGACGTAGATCTTCCACGAGCACGACCCGGTGCAGTTCACGCCGTGGGTCGAGCGCACCACCTTGTCGTGCGACCAGCGGTCACGGTAGAACTCGTCCGCGGACCGGCCGCCGACCTTGTGCACGCTGCGCTGGTCGGCCGACACCTCGCCACGCTGAAAATATTTCCCGAGACGTAACAGCGCATCGCTGTCGACAGTCGGGTCGCTCGGCGCGGAACCCTGGATTCGCGAAGGCACCATGAGGGGACTGTAAGTAGCCGCGCACGGGTGGCAAAACGGTTGCCTCACAACCCAAAACCGCACGTGGAGAGCAGTGAGGTCGACGCAATCTGGCAGTCATGACCTCGCTGCTCGCCCGTTGCGGCCGCCACGCACTGACGTGGCGATTCACCCGCGGCACCGCTATGAGCAGGGCATTCGGCGGGGTGCTCGCCCGCTGTCTGTGAAGCTTTAGAAACCGCTCGTTCTCTCGCGCTTTACAATTGTTAACACGTCATGCAGGGCCTCGTCGCCGTCGAGTATCGACCGGTGCAATTCCTGGGCCGCGGAACTCGGGTCGAGCCCGAGGTCGTGTTGCAGCCGGGAGCGCAGCACCTGATAGGCCAGCAGCGCGTCGGCCCGGCGACCGCTGCGGAAATAGGCGAGCATCAGCTGGCGATAGAACGCCTCGTGCAGCGGATGCTGGCAGACCAGGCGTTGCAGCGGTCCGGTCAGTTCGCGATGCTGTCCCATCGTCATCATGCTGTCGGCGAGGGTCTCCTTGCAGTCGAGCCGCGTTTCGTCCAGCCAGGTGTAGAGGCTGGTGAGCACGGGACCCTGGACGTACGGCGGTTTGCCGGTGCCCCGTGAGCGGCGTAGTGCGCTGCGCAGCAACGGAATCGCCTTGTCGTGCTGCTGGGCCGCCGCGTATTCGCGCCCGCGCCTGACCTCCTCGCGGAAGTCGTGCAGATCGGTGCGGTCGGCGGGCACGCGGAGCTGATAGCCCGGTTGTACCGTGACGATCGGCTCCGCCGCCGGGTCGAGTGCGCGCAGCCGTTTGCGCAATTGCGAGATGTATACGTGCACAGTCGCATTCGCGCGGATCGGTGGGTCCTGCTGCCATATCTCGGTAGTCAGCCGCTGCACCGAGACGACCTTGCCGACATTCGCCATCAGCGTCAGCAGAACTATTTCCACCTTCGGCGCCGAGAAATACATCGGCTCGCTCGCCGTTGCTTTCCTGATCTGCACACGTCCGAACAATTCAAATCTCACTACGGCACATTCCTTTTCACGCATAAGTCGGCTCTGTGCAGGTATCCGAAGTGGCCGCGATGGGCCGGGTCGACTGCTACACGTGGGAGGCGCCGTCGCGGTCGCCATCGGCGGTGGCCGGGGCCCCGCGGAGGGGCCGAGTGCGCGGATAGTGGCGCGGGCGCCCGGCGGAACGCCGAAACCTGTTCCGGAAGAACGTGATTCGCGCGTCGGCGGCGGCGTTCCTCATACCTGTCCTCTCCGGCGTGCCGACTGGCGATGCGGCATTGTTCTCATCGGCCCTGGCGACAATACTACGGACGGGCCCGAGCGTCACTATTGTGCTGAACCTTATCAGTGCTTCCGCCTGGAATAATCAGGGCGTCACTTTGGCGGGTCTGATATTGTCAACTTTTTGACCAATTGCCGGATGCTTGCTGTGAGCACTGCTGTTTAGTAGCGCTTTAGGTGCGGGGTTGCCGTGCGATATAAACCTCGTCTATCGTCGGATTTCGTCACCGCGACCCCGTCTGTGGGCGCCCTATTGCTGGATTCGAGCGAGTCGGCGGTAGCTGCGCAGCGGTGCGGTCACCTACCGAGACTTAGGGATGGTATGCGAATTCTTCTGCGCGGCGTGCTTGCCGGTGCCGTCGTCCTCGCTGGTCACGCCGCGATCGCGACCGGGCCTGCGCACGCGACGCCCGCGGGCGGGATCACCGCCACCACGCTCACGGCCTTCACCGCGGGCAACACCGACTACACCCTGCGCGAGCTGACGATCGCGCCCGGCGGCAGCACCGGCTGGCACTTCCACGACGGCAACCTCTACGGCGTGATCCGCAGCGGCACGCTGACCCACTACGACTCGTCCTGCAAGGTCGACGGGACGTACGGGCCCGGCGCCACGATCGCGGAGCCGAGCGGGCACGGATACACCCACATGGGCCGCAATATCGGCACCGAGCCGGTCGTGCTCGACGTGCTCTACGTGCTGCCCAAGGGCAGCCCGCTGTTCGAGGACGCGCCGAACCCGGGCTGCCCCTTTGCGTGATCGATGCACCAGTCGTTCGTTCCGGCGGATATCGGCTATGGCGGTGGGGGCGCTGCTGCTGCTCGCGCCGCACGTTCCGGCCGCTGCCACCGAGGGGTCGGCGGCCGGAACGGGAAAGGCGTTCGACGAGACGCGCTTCCTGCCCGATCCCTCGGGTGACCCGTATCTGGATCAGCGATTCACGACGACGAACGCGATGGCCAACGGCACGATTCTGGCGTCCAGGCCGGTCACGATCGGTGCGCCGCTGGCGCTCACCTCGCACTTCTCGGCATGGCAGATCTGGTTCAAATCGACCGACGCCGACGGCGCGCCGATCGCCGCGTTGACCACGGTGCTGAAACCGGCGGGCTGGAACGGCAGGATCGTGAGCAACAACTTCGCGATCGACGGGCTCGGCGCCGCCTGCAATCCCTCCTACCAGCTGACCCACACGTTCTCGATCGAAGCGCCCGATGTGACGAGGCAGCTGCTCGACCGGGGCTACGCGGTGGTGATGACGGACTATCAGGGACCGCGGATGGCGTACGGGCACGGGCCGACCGAAGGCCGGGAGGTGCTCGACGGGATCCGGGCCGCGCTGCGATCGCCGGACGCCGGACTGTCGGGACCCGTCGCGCTGCTCGGGTACAGCGGTGGCGGCATCGCCACCGTGTGGGCGGCGCAGCTGCATCCCACCTATGCCCCCGAGCTCGACCTGGTCGGCGCGGCCGCCGGCGGCGCGCCGACCGATCTCGGACTGCTGCCCGCGACGATGGACGGGAAGCCGCCCGCCTCGGCCTTCTACCTCATGGGTGCGTTCGGCGTCGCGCGCGCGACACCGGAAGCGCTGCGATTGCTGAGCCCGGTCGGCGCGGAGCTGGCGGCCCGGTTCAAGAACTCGTGTGTGCACGCCGGACTGCTGTTCGGTCCGGCGCCGATTCCGATCGGTGCGCTGACCGATGGATCCCCGTATGACACCGATATCGCGAAAGCCATTCTCCGCGATACCCGTGCCGGACAGCAGGCGCCGCGAATACCGATCTATTTCTGGCACGGCATCGATGACGAATTCATTCCGCTGTCGGGTGTGCGGAATCTGGCGCAGGAATGGCGGGCCCGCGGCGTCGACGTGACGTTGGACGAGCTGTCCTGCGGCGGGCATGTGACATGTGCATTCGTGCCGAATGGAATTCAGGCGGTCGACCGCTGGCTGGCCCCGGCGCCTGCCGGATAAATCCGGCAGGGCCGTGGGTGTGGCTATTCGATGGTCGCCAGCCGTTCGAGCCCGGCCAGCGTCTCGGCGCAGGCGCAGGCGAGTTCGGTGCCCTTCTCGGCGAGGTGATCGAGGAAGAAGGCGCGGTGGTCGTTGTGCTCGTGGAAATGGTGCGGCGTGAGCACCCCGGAGAATATCGGTGTGCCGGTGTCGAGTTGCACACGCATGAGGCCGCCGATGACCGCGTCGGCGACGAACTCGTGCCGGTAGATGCCGCCGTCGACGACCAAACCGCAGGCCGCCACCGCCTCGTAGCGCTGTGTCTCGATCAATCGCCTTGCGTGCAAAGGGATTTCGAAGGCGCCGGGAACTCCCCAGACATCGATGCCCGAATATCCCTGCCTGCCCATCTGCTCCACGAACGTCTCGACCATCCGGTCGACGAGTCCGGAGTGCCAGCGCGCGGCCACCACCGCGATCCTCGGTGAATGTGCTGTTTCCATAAGTGATCCAGTCGTTTTCGGCGGTGAATTCTGTGTTGTCGGCGCCGATTGAACCGGAGGATCTCGCCGCTGTCAATCAACGCTTGATAGTTGTATTACGTTGTGCGGCAACCGCTCTTGAGATATTCGGCCTGTCTAAAGGCGCGGCAAAGGCAGCGGTATCGGCGGTTGAATTCGGTGTCGATCGGGATAGTGTGGATGGGTAACCCGGCGCATTCGTGGCCGATGATTTCTTTGGCCCGCAGGGCCGGATAGGATTGGTTCGCCGATGTCGCCGCAGCCCACTGATATTCGGGGGCGGGTACTGGCGATCCGGATCGTTCAGCTCGCGCTCGGTGTCGTGCTGATACTCGGCTGGGAACTGGCGGCGCGTTACGGCGTCGTCGACGAGTTCTTCTTCTCCCGGCCCAGCGATATCGCCGTTCGCCTCGGCGACTGGTTCGGGTCCGGTGCGATCTGGCGGCATCTCGCTGTCACCGCGGTGGAGGCCGCGCTGGCCTTGGGCATCGGCGTCGCATCCGGAATGCTCATCGGATTCGCCTTGGCCCGAACGCGATTCGTCGCCGCGGTGGTCGAACCGTATGTGCGGATGGGCAATGCGCTGCCGCGGGTGGTGCTCGCCCCGATCTTCCTGCTCTGGTTCGGGCTCGGCATCTGGTCGAAGGTCGCGCTCGGCGTTTCGCTGGTCTTCTTCATCGTCTTCTTCAATACCTACCAGGGCGTGCGCGACGTCGAGCGGGTGCTCGTCGACAACGTGCGGATGCTCGGCGCGAACGAGCGGCAGTTGCTCCTGCATGTGCTGCTGCCGAGCGCGCTCACCTGGATCCTCGCCAGCCTGCGGCTCAGTGTCGGCTTCGCGCTGATCGGTGCGGTGATCGGGGAATACCTCGGCGCCTCCCGCGGCGTCGGCTATCTGATCTCGCAGGCGGAGGGGACATTCGACACCACCGGGGTGTTCGCGGGCATGGCCGTGCTGTGCGCCGTCGTGGTGGTGATCGACCTCGCAATCAACCGTGCCGAACGCTATCTCCTTCGCTGGAAGCCCGTCCACGGCACGGCGTCTATGAAAGGGCATTGATCGATGAGAAGGCGCAGATGCGCGGCCGTGCTCGTGGCGGCGGTCCTGGTGCTGGCACTGGGTGGCTGTGTGCGGAAAACCGATGCGGGCCAGCGCATCACCATCGGAGTCGGCGGGCAGACCTTGCCGGTCTACCTGCCGCTGACCTTGGCCGAGCGCCTGGGGTACTTCGGCGAGGAGGGGCTGTGGGTCGACATCCAAGGCCTACAGGGCGGCTCGAAAGCCTTGCAGGCGTTGGAGGGCGGCAGCCTCGACGTCGTCGCGGGCTACTACGACCACACGATTCAGATGCAGGCCAAGCGCCGGGCGCTGACCTCGTTCGTGACGATGCTCAATCGACCCGAGATCGTGCTCGCGGTCTCACCGGCGGCGAGTAAGCCGATCACCTCGATCGCCGACCTCGCCGGTGCGAATGTCGGTGTCAGCGCGCCGGGTTCGTCCACCGACTTCTTTCTGAAGTATGTGCTGAGCAAGCACGGCGTCGCGGCCGACGCGGTCAGCGTGCAGGCGATCGGCACCGCGGCGACCGCCGTCGCGGCGATGGAGCACGGGCGCGTCGACGCGGCGGTGATGGTCGATCCCGCGTTCTCGACGCTGCAGCAGCGTGCGGGCGCGGACAAGGTCACGATCCTGCTGGATTCGCGCAGCGGCGAAGGCGTCGAGCAGACCTTCGGTGTCGCGAAATACCCTGCGTCGGTTCTGTATTCGACGCGCGCGTGGCTCGACGACAACGGTCAGGCCGCCACCAGGCTCGCCACGGCGATCGTGCGGGCGCTGCGCTGGATCCAGCAGCATTCCGCCGAGGAGATCGCCGCGCGGATGCCCGCGGAGTTCGCGCAGGACAACCGGGGGGTCTACGTGGAGACCATCGCCAAGATCAAGTCCGGTTTCTCGGACGACGGCGTGATGTCCGCCGACGGCGCCGAGGCCGTGCGCAAGGTGCTCGCCCAGTTCGACCAGGCCGTCGCAGGCGCCGAGATCGACCTGTCCCGCACCTACTCCAACGACTATCTGCCCGGCGGAGATCGGGGCTGAGAGGGATATATGGAACGGCGTATCTTATTGACCCTGCTCGCCGCGGGTGCGTTCTCGTTGGCGGCCGGTTGTTCGGCCGAGGCCGAGGAGAGCGATCGGCTGACGCCGACTCGGGCGCCGAGTCCGGCCGCGGCCCCGGCCGATCCGGTGATCCGTCACCTGCGTGCCGATCGCCCGGCGCCGACCGGCGTGGTGTCCTCGATTCCCGGCAAGGGCAACAACATCGCGCTCACCATCGACGACGGCACCGACGCGGAAGTCGTTGCGGCCTATGTTCGTTTCGCGAAGGACAGCGGTGCGCGGTTCACCTTCTTCGTGACGGCCTGCTACGACTCGTGGACGGTCAACAAGGCGCTGCTGCGGCCGCTGGTGGACAGCGGCCAGATCCAGCTCGGGAACCACACCTGGGATCACCCCGATCTGACCGGCCTGTCGGCGACAGATGTCGCCGCACAACTCGAGCGGACGAAGACGCTGCTGCGCAACAACTTCGGCGTCGACGGGACACCGTTCTATCGTCCGCCGTACGGATATCGTGACGCCCGTGTCGACGGCATCGCCGCCGATCACGGCTACACCGTGCCGACCATGTGGTACGGCACGCTCGGCGATCACCGCATCATCACCGAGCGGGATCTGGTGGACAACGCCAGAAAGTATTTCACCGCCCAGTCGATCGTCATCGGGCATGCCAATCAGAAGCCGGTCACCCGGGTCTACGACCAGCTGCTACGGATCATCCACGAGCGGAACCTGAAGACGGTCACGCTCGCCGACGTCTTCGGGCCGCGGCATTGAGCGCCGTGGCCTTCGAGGCACAGGGCGTGTCCAAGGCCTTTCTGGCCGGGCGGCAGCCGTTGTGGGCGTTGCGCGATGTGTCACTCGAGGTGGCGCCGGGGTCGTTCACCTGCATCGTCGGGCCGTCGGGATGCGGAAAGTCCACGCTGCTGCGGATATTGGGCGGGCTGGACACCCCGAGCTCGGGGCGGGTGGTGATGCCGGAGGCGAACGGCCGGATTCCGGCCTCGGCGTTCGTGTTCCAGGAGCACGGGGTGTTCGAGTGGTTGAACGTCTTCGACAACATCACCTTCGGCTGCCGGATGGCCGGGATGCGCTGGGCGGAGTACACGGTGCGGGCACGGGAGTGGATCCAGCGGACCGGTCTGCGCGGATTCGAAAGGGCGTACCCGCATCAGTTGTCCGGCGGCATGCGGCAGCGGGTCGCGCTGGCGCGGGCCTTCGCCCTCGACGCACCCGCGCTACTGATGGACGAACCGCTCGGTGCGCTGGACGCGCAGACCCGATTGCTCATGCAGGAACAGCTCGTCGACCTGTGGGAAGCCGAACGCAAGACCGTTGTGCTTGTCACGCACAGCATCGAGGAGGCACTGCTCCTCGGCGATCGGGTCATCCTGATGTCGGCGCGGCCAGGCCGGATCAAAGACGAACTGACGGTTCCCTTTCCGCGCCCGCGGCGGTTGGCGCTCGAGCGGACCCCCGAATTCGGTGCGTTGCGGCATCGGATCTGGGCGGCGCTGCGGGAAGAGGCCGAGATGTCGGCGTTGGCCCGATGAGTACGGGGATCGAGGTCCACCTGGCCGGAGAGCGTCGGCGGCGTCGGCGCGATGTGCTGCTCGCGGTGGGCACGCCGATCGTGGCGCTGGCCGCCTGGCAGCTCGCGGCATGGGCGGATCTCATTGATGCCCAGCTGTTTCCGCCGCCGTCGGCGGTCGTGGCGAAGTGGTTTCAGCTGATGGGCAGCGGCGAGCTGCTCATGCATGTGAACGCCACGATGGGACGGCTGTCGATCGGCTACCTCTGCGGTGCGCTGGGTGGTGTCGCCGTCGGTGCGGCCATGGGGTGCTGGCGTCCGGTCGCCGCGGCGCTCGGGCCGCTGTTCTCCGCCTTGTACGCGCTGCCGAAGGTGGCCGTACTCCCGCTGCTGCTCCTGATTTTCGGGTTGACGGAGACACCGAAGATTCTGTCGGTGGCGATCACGGTGTTCTTCGTGCTCCAGATCAACACGCTGGCCGGTGTGCGCCAGATCGATCCTCGCACAAGGGAAGCGGCCAGGGCCTATCGGGCGACGGGCTGGCGTTCGCTGTGTTTCGTGCTGCTTCCCGCCTGCCTGCCCGCGATATTCACCGGCCTGCGGGTCGCGGCCGGTCTCGGGATCGCGGTCGTCATCGCGGTCGAATTCGTCGCGGCCAACAGCGGTATCGGTTATTTGATCTGGAACTCATGGCAGCTGTTCCAGCCCGAACGCATGTATGCCGGGCTGCTGACCGCCGCGCTGCTCGGCGCGGGGATCACCGGTTTTCTCGCCGCCCTGGAGTTCCTCGCCATGCCGTGGCGCCATGGGCAAGCCAAGTAAGTATTCGCTCGAGATCAGAGGAATGATCGTGAAACGTTTTCTTTCCGTGCTTATTCCGGTCTTCGCGTTGATCGTCGCCGGTTGCGGCGGTAAGACGCAGGAGACCGGCTCGGCGACCAGGGTGACCGTCGCCCACGTCCCGTCCACCTTGTTCGCGCCGCTGTATGTGGCCCAGGCGAAGGGATATTTTGCCGAGGAGGGGATCGACGTCGATCTGCAAACCATCAAGGCGGGCCAGGATGCCGTCCCTTTGGCGGCGGCCGGCAAGGTCGACGTGGTCGTTGCCGGGTTTTCGGCCGGGCTGTTCAACGCCGTGCACAGCGGCTTGTCGCTGAAGGTGGTGGGGTCCATGGGCATTGCAACCGGGGACCCGAAGGCTTCGCCTACCGCACTGGAGGTGTCGAAGAAGCTGGTGGACGCGGGCGAGGTGCGGTCGGTGACCGATCTGCGCGGGCGCAAGGTGGCGGTGTCCGGCGGCCCGGCCGCGGCGGGCGGCTACCAGTTGGCGACGGTGCTCGCGCAGTCCGGGCTTTCGCTGCGCGATGTGCAGATCGTCAATATCGCCATACCGGATCAGCGGACCGCGCTGGCCAACGGCGGTGTGGACGCCGCGCTGGCGCCCGCGCCGTTCACGACCAAGATGGAGCAGGCCGGTGTCGCGGTGCCGCTGGCGGTACCGGCCGATGGCACCTCGGCGACGGGCGTCATCTTCGGTGGAAGATTCGCCGAATCCGATGCGGCGCAACCGTTCTTCCACGCGCTACAGCGGGCGAGCCGGGATCTGCAAGGCGCGGCGGCCACCTCCCCGGAGAACCTGACCATCCTCGCGAAGGCCACCGGC
This sequence comes from Nocardia sp. NPDC052566, assembly GCF_044547285.1. Taxonomy (NCBI): domain Bacteria; kingdom Bacillati; phylum Actinomycetota; class Actinomycetes; order Mycobacteriales; family Nocardiaceae; genus Nocardia; species Nocardia sp. NPDC052566. The sequence goes on from NZ_JBIUAF010000005.1 coordinate 124,243, forward strand.
CAAGACCTCGCGGTGCTCGAATCCGTCCCCTCGTACCGGTGGCGACCGGACCTGAGCCCGGACACCGCCCAGCTGACCGCGCAACAGCAGATCTACCGCGACGCCGGTCTCCTCGACTACACCGATCTCATCCCGGCGGATACCTACGTCTCGACCACTTTCTCCGGGACCTAGCCGCCGTAGAGGCGAATGAAGTCCTGGGTCGGGTCGACGGCGGGCACGGTGTAGCTCGACGAGCTACCGTCGACGTGGGTTTCCTCGACGTAGTGGGTGGGCTCGGCGGGCAGGTGGCGCCATCGGGCGCGTGGATCATCAACCTGCTCTCGGTCACTGTTCGACGACATGATGCCCCCTCCGGAATCGTGTCACCACACCATACCGATCGAAGGCATTCTCGGCCACGGGTGGGCATTCCGGGTGTTCTCGGTGCACGGCGCCCGTGCGGCTCAGGGCTGGCCACCGTTGAGCCATTGGCGTTTCAGGCGCCAGTGGTTGTCCCACCAGGCGTTGACGATCGCGGGGTCGGCGTTGAGCGGAGGTGGTGGTGATTCGCCGGGGAAGAGCCAATTGCTGTCCGGCGCACCGATTGTCGTCGGGGTGGGTGGTGGGCTCGATGGCTCGGGCTTGGTCTGTTCGGTGGGGGTTTCCTCCGTCGAGGGTGACGGGGTCGGTCGAACAGGTGCGGGGGTGTGCTTTGCCGGGGTCGGCCGGACAACCGGTGCGGGTGGGTCGGCCGGTGGGTCCGGTTCGGGCTCGCTTTCGCTGGCTATCGGTGCCGGTGCCGGTGCCGGCGGCGGTGCCGGCGGCGGTGCAGGCGGCGGTGGAGAGGTTGTTGTCGGATCGGCGGGTGGTGCGATGACCGAAGCCGGTGCGGGACGGGCGGCTTCGGGAGCAGCCGGGCCGGTGTGGTGCTGCGCCAGCAGGAAACCGGATGCGCCGAACAGCACGGTGACGGCCGCCGCGCTCAATAGTCGTCCCGTGCGCCGACTTTCGATCGGGGCCCGCGGTGGCTCGGTCCGGCCCGCGACCGCCAGCGCCGCGCCCCGTGTGGCCGCGCTGACGGTATCGGGGACCACCGTCACCGGCGCGTCGAATCCCCGGTGGAGTACCGCCGCGATATCGGGGTGATCCGCCGAGGCACCGCACAGGAGGACCGCGTCGGGACGCGCGGCGTTCGGTTCCAGCATCAGCCGGATGCGGACGACGGCCTGCTCCGCGGTTTCGGTGTCGACGATGCCGAACGGCCAGGAGTCCGATGTCAGGATGCCGGTGCGGCGCCGGTCGACCACCAGGTACGAGGTGTGGTGCTCGACGGCATCCAGCACGAGCACGGTGCCGTCGAGCCCGGTCAGCTCCCGAAGGACGGCGAGCAATGCCTGGCGGACCGAAACAAGCGATGCCGCGGCCCAGGTGCCCGTGGCGAGATGCGCGATGGCCGACCGGCGTTCGGCGACCGTGCGATACATGACGCCGACGTCGTCGACGGTGGTATCCGGTGGCGCCGCGGCGGTGAGCTCGTCGAGTACGTCCGTGATCGCCTCGATGGGCACACCGCCGTCGACCCGTCGTGCGGCTGCACCGATAACCGTTGCGTGCCGCGCGCCCGGTGTCGAGAGCAGCACCCCGCGCACCACTGTCCGCTCCACGGAAACTCCGGCAGTGGCCATGGTGCCCCACCTCTGCTAGACAACACCTTCACCACTTGTTCGTAGCGAACGAGCCCAGCGATTGAGCAAACGTCCAATTAGTTTGTTGTCACCCGAGTTTGACGACGACGATGGGAGTACTGGTCGGCTGTGGCGAGCCGCCGGACGGCTCGATGGTCATGGCCAGCGCGTCGGCCGGGTCGAACCGCGTCACCACCGGCGCACCGGAGCCCGGCAGGTCGGCGAGTACTCCCGCGGAGCGCGGCGATCCGGTCTGCGGCACCAGCCACAGCTGGTAGGAACGCCCGGCCGTCGGCGCGGGCACCGAGGCGAACGAGACTGCGGCAGCGCGCAATCCGGCCGAGGTGTACACCGTCATCGTGCCGCCGCCCGCGATCGGTTCGGACAGCGTCCTGGTATCGGGCTGTTCCAGCACCTGCTGCGCGGTCAGCTGTGACGCGGGGTGCTCGGTGGACCTGACGACGACCACCGCGACGCCGATGCCGATGGCGGCGAGTACCGCGGCGGCGGCCGCGAGCCACCGCGTCCGCCTCGGTATCCGGCGGAACCGTTGTGCGGTACCGGGTTCCGACTCGTCGATAGCGCGCAGGATCGCCGCTTCGACCTCGGGCGGTGGTGCGATGGAGTCGAATACCGTGACGGCGACCATGGTTTCGTGGATATCGCGGACGGCGTCGGTGAACTCGGCGTTCGCCTCGGGCTCGGCGGCCTGCAGGCGCACTTCGATGGCATCGCGTTCGGTGTCCGTCACCGCGTCGAGCGCATAGGGAACGGCCAGGTCGAGCAGCTCATCACCGGTTGGCTCGGTCATCAGTTCGCACCCCCGCCCAGACAGGTCGCGAGCCGTTTGAGCCCGTCACGGATCCGGGTCTTGATCGTCGAGAGCGGCACCTCGAGGTGATCGGCCACCTCGCTGTAGGTGCGGCTGCCGTAGTAGGTGAGCGCGACGGCCTCGCGCTGGAGCGCGGTCAACGTCGTCAAACAGCGGATCACCGATTGTTCCTCGAGTCGCTGGGTGACCTCTTCGGACACCATGTCGTGGTCGCGCCCCAAATGCGTGTGCCCGTACATGATCTCGCGGTCGGTCGCCGACTGCTGGGCACGCACCCGGTCCACCGCCCGGCGATGGCTCAGCATCAGCAGCCAGGCGATCGGGCTCAGCCGCGTGCTGTCGTACCGGTCGGCGATCGACCACACCTGCAGGTACACCTCCTGGGTGACCTCCTCGGCCGCGGGCTGATTGCGGACGATGCGCCTGGCCAGGCCGAAAACGCGGTGGCTCGTCTCGCGATAGAACTCGGTGAATGCCTCGCGGTCGCCCGTGGCCGCCGCTTCGATCAACTCGACGAGCCGTTCACTCGACTCGATCGTGTCGTGGTAGTTCCGCTCATCAGTCATTCGGCACGCCTCGAGACCGGTCGGTAACGAAAACTGTTCCGGGTGAGTGTATCTCGGGCAAATCGCGCCCGTAGATCATTTCATGATCAGACCAAACCGGGCCGGTGACCGTCACGAACTCCGTTGCATTGCTCACTGCAGGACCTGACGGCCGTCTCTATGGAAGCGATAGGCGCCATCCGTGTCATGGAACTGAGGACCCGGCATGACATTTCACCCGGAACCGAGCTCGATCCGTCCGCATTTCGACGGGATTTCACCGGCTACGACAGCCGCTCGCACACGAAGATCAATGGAATTGCTCGCCGCGGTGGCCGCGAAGGACCGCGACGCGTTCACCGAGTTCTATCGCGACACCAGCCACCGCGTATTCGGCCTGGCCGTGCACATATTGCGCAATCGCCTGATGGCCGAGGAGATCACCCAGGAGGTATATCTGCAGGTGTGGACGACCGCCGACCGCTACAACAAGACCATGTCCTCCCCGCTGGGCTGGCTGCTGATGCTGACCCACCGGCGCGCGGTCGACCGGGTACGTGCCGAGCAGGCCGCGGCGAGCCGTGACACCGTATGGGGCTACACCTCGGTCGGCATCGATTGCGACACCGTTGTCGAAGAGGTCGACCAGCACCTCGACGAACAGGCCGTCACCGCATCGCTGTCGGTGCTGACAGCGATACAGCGAGAGGCCATCGCGCTGGTCTACTACGGTGGCCGCACCTACCCCGAGGCCGCCGCGTACCTCGGGGTGCCGTTACCGACCGTCAAGAGCCGCATCCGCGGTGGCCTCAAACGACTCCAGACCTGCCTCACCCAGATGTAAGACGTCGGCGTCAGGTGACGATGCGGAGAGGGGTCTCCAGGAGTTCCTTCAGGTGGGAGAGGAACTGGGCGGCGACGGCGCCGTCGATGGCGCGGTGATCCGCGGACAGGGTGACGCGCAGGATCTTCCGGGTCACGATCTCGCCGTTGTCGAGGCGCAATTCGTCGGCCGCCGCGCCGACCGCGAGGATCGCGGACTCCGGCGGGTTGATGACGGCCGTGAAGTGCTCGATGCCGAACATGCCGAGATTCGAGATGGTGAAGGTGCCGCCGGACATCTCGTCGGCGCGCAGCTTGCGGTCGCGGGCGCGGGTCGCCTTGTCGCGGCCCTCGGTCGCGATCGCGGAGACGCTCTTGCCGTCGGCGTCGCGGATCACCGGGACCAGCAGACCGGCCGGGGTGGCGACCGCGATGCCGAGGTGGATTCCCTTGTGGCGCAGCAGCTTGTCACCCGCGAAACTGACGTTGACCGAGGGGTTCTTGCGCAGGGTGGTGGCGACCGCCTTCACGAGCAGGTCGTTCACGCTGACCTTGCCCTCGCCCGCCGCCTCCAGGGTCTGGTTGATCTGTGCGCGGAAGGCGAGCAGGTCGGTCACATCGATCGCGCTGGTCAGATAGATATGCGGCGCCTGCTGCTTGCTCTCGGTGAGGCGGGTCGCGGAGAGGCGCTGGATGGTGGTGAGGGGGATTTCCTCGTAGTCGTCCGAGGCCGGGATGCTTTGCGGGGCAGGGGTGCCGGCCGATGACGCCGGAGCCGCTGCGGTGCTTGTGGCCGAGGGTGCGGGCGCAGCCGCCGCGGCAGGCATATTGCGGTGCGCCGCTTCGACATCCTGCCGGGTGATCCGCCCCGCGGGGCCGGTGCCGACCACGGTGGCGATGTCGACGCCGAGCTCACGGGCGATCTTGCGCGCCAGCGGCGACGACTTCTTCCGCTCGCCAGGCTGGGCGTCCTGCTCGATATCCGCCGAAGCGGCGTGTGTCCCAGCCGTTCCGGACACCGGGTCGGCGGCCACGGGAGCTGCCTCAGCGGCAGGCGACGCGGAGCCGGCCGAGGTCGGCTGCGTCGCGGGCGTCGCCGCGCTCGCACCGCTACCGTCGCCGACGATCGCGATCGGCTCACCGATCGGCACGCGCGCGCCCGGCTCGGCGATGATCCGCTCGAGCACACCGTCCTCGTACGCCTCGAGCTCCATGAGCGCCTTGTCGGTCTCGATCTCGGCGAGCACCTCACCGCGGGTGACCTTGTCGCCGACCTGCTTCATCCAGGCGGAGACGACCCCGTCCTCCATGGTGTCGGAGAGCCGGGGCATCGTGATTTCGGGCATTGATCTATGTCCTCCTGTTCCCGGATCTCAGCGCCGACGACCCACGGCCGCAAGGGTTTCCACGGCGGCGGTGTAGAGCGAGTCGGCGGACGGCAGTGCGAGCTTCTCCAGCGGCTTGGCGTAGGGGAGTGGCACCTCGGCCATGGCGACGCGGCGCACCGGCGCGTCGAGGTAGTCGAACGCGCCGTCGGAGATGGAGGCCGCGACCTCCGCGCCGATACCGTAGGTCAGCCAGTCGTCCTCGCCGATCACGGCGCAGCCGGTCTTGCGCACGGAGGCGACGAAGGTGTCGCGATCGAGCGGCCGCAGGCTGCGCAGGTCGATCACCTCGGCGGAAATGCCCTCGGCGGCAAGGCGTTCGGCCACCTGGGTGGCGACGGTGGCCATGCGGGAGTAGCCGATCAGCGTGATGTCGGTGCCCTCCCGGGTGACCGCCGCCTTGCCGATCTCGGCGGCCGGAAGATCCTCGGGCACTTCGCCCTTGGTGTTGTAGAGGGAGAGGTTCTCCAGGAACAGCACCGGATCGTCGTCCTCGATCGCGGCCTTGAGCAGTGCCCGCGCGTCGGCGGGCGTACTGGGCGCAACCACTTTCAGGCCGGGCACGAAGGCGTAGTACAGCTCGATGTTCTGCGAATGCGTCGCACCGAGCTGCTGGCCGCCGCCGCCCGGCGTGCGGATGACCATCGGCACGCTGGTCTGCCCGCCGAACATGCCGTAGATCTTGGCGGCGTGGTTGACGATCTGATCCAGCGCGAGCAGCGAGAAGTTGATCGTCATGATCTCCACGACCGGGCGCAGCCCGAGCATGGCGGCGCCGATGGCGGCACCGACGAAACCCTCTTCGGCGATCGGGGTGTCGCGCACCCGCTTCTCCCCGAATTCGGTGAGCAGTCCGGCGGTGATCTTGTAGGAGCCCTCGAAGACGCCGATCTCTTCCCCGATGAGGAAGACGTCGTCGTCGCGGCGCATCTCCTCGCGCAGGGTTTCGCGCAGCGCTTCGCGATAGGTCATGACAGGCACAGTTCGTCCTCAGGCGGTGAAGAGCGGATCGGCGGGCAGTCGGCGGGAATCGCCGGGCACCGGGGTGGCGTAGTTGTAGTCGAACAGGCTCGACGGCTCCGGATGCGGGCTCGAATCGGCGAATTCGACGGCGGCGGCGACACTGTCGGTCACCTCGCGCTCGATGTCGGCCAGTGCCTCCGCGGAGAGCACGCCGGCGTCCAGCAATCGGTTGTGCCACAGCACGATCGGATCGTGTTCCTTGGCCGTGGACACCGCGTCGGAGCTGCGGTACTTGGCCGGGTCGACCACCGAATGACCCTTGAGCCGGTAGCTCACGGCCTCGAGCAGCGCCGGTTTCCCTTCGCGGCGAGCGGTTTCGATGAGTTCGGACGCCATATCGCGTACGGCGAGCACGTCGGTACCGTCCACCCGCTCACCGCGCATGCGGTAGGCGGCGGCGCGCTTCCACAGATCCGGTTCGGCCGAGGACTTCTCGACCGTGGTGCCCATACCGGTCTGGTTGTTGATCACCAGGAACACCACGGGCAGCCGCCACAGCGCCGCGATATTCAGCGACTCGTGGAACGCGCCGATATTCGTGGTGCCCTCACCCATCTGGCACACCACAACGTCGTCACCGCCGCGATAGTCGATGGCGAGCGCCGCGCCGATGGCGAGCGGAACCTGGCCGCCCACAATGGCGTAGCCGCCGAGCAGGCGGGTCGCGGTGTCGTACATGTGCATCGACCCGCCCCAGCCCTTCGAGGTGCCGGTGGAGCGGCCGTAGAGCTCGGCCATCACCCGGCCCGGCTCGATGCCCTTGGCCAGCGCGTAGCCGTGCTCGCGGTAGTTGGTGAACAGGTAGTCGGTGGGGCGCATCGCCGCGCCGAGGCCGACGACGGTGGCCTCCTCGCCGAGGTTGAGGTGGCAGTAGCCGCCGATCTTGGCCTGCTGATAGCTCTGCGCGGTGCGCTCCTCGAAGCGGCGGACGAAGAGCATGTCGCGGTAGAGACCACGCAGGGTCGCCGAATCCGCCGCCTCGAACGCGGATTCGGCGACGGGCTCGCTCTTGGCCGCGGGCTTGCGGGTGGTCTTGCGCGGTGCGGTGGTTGTTGTCACGGTCGGACTCCTCAGCGCTTGCGCGGCGCGATGTGTACCGGCAGTCCGAGCCCGGCCAGCGCCGTCTCCATGCCGATCTCGCCGAGAGTGGGGTGGGCGTGAATGGTGTCGGCCAGCTCGTCGAGCGTCGCCTCCAGCGAAATCGCCAGCGCGCCTTCGGTGATCAGATCACTGGCCGACGGGCCGATGATGTGCACGCCGAGTACTTCCCCATGCTGTTGCCCGGCAACGATTTTCAGGAACCCCTCGGTCTCGCCGAAGGTCTTGGCCCGGCCGAGCGCCGCGAACGGGAACTTGGCGGTCGTCACCTCGTGGCCCGCCGCGCGTGCGGCGTCCTCGGTGAGGCCGACGCTCGCGATCTCGGGGTGGGTGAAGGTCGCGGCCGGGATGACCGCGTAGTCGATATGCGCGTCGTGCCCGGCGATCACATCGGCCGCGGTGAGGCCCTGGTGCGAGGCGACGTGGGCGAGCAGCGCGCGGCCGGTCACGTCGCCGATGGCGTACACGTGCTCGACCCCGGTGCGCAACTGATCGTCGACCTCGATGAAACCGCGTGCGTCCGTGGCGATTCCGGCGACATCCAGGCCGAGGTCGGCGGTGTTCGGGCGCCTGCCGACGCCGACGAGCACCACATCGGCGTCCAGCTCGCGCGCCTGCGCGCCGCCCACCGAGACGCGCAACCCGTCAGCCTGCGCGATGGCGGTGACGGTGGCGCCGGTCAGCACCTCGATGCCGCGCTTGCGGAAGGATCGGCCGAGTGCCGCGCCGATCTCCTTGTCCTCCAACGGAACCAGGCGATCCTGCATCTCCACGACGGTGACCTTGCTGCCGAACGTGGCGAACAGGCTCGCCCATTCCGCGCCGACCGCGCTGCCGCCGATCACCACCAGCCGCTTGGGCACCTCGGTCAGCCCGAAGGCGCCGTCGGAGGTGACCACGCCGGGCAGATCCGCGCCGGGAATCGGCAGCCGCGCGGGCACCGAACCGGTCGCGACGATCACGTCTCGCGCGCTGACCTGCCGCAACGCTGCTCCTGGGGCCGCGGCATAGCGCGGGCCGCCCTCGAAGACCGGCGACGCGCCGGTCTCGTGCACCTCGACCGTGGTCGGGCCGATGAACCGGGCATGGCCCTCGATCACCGTCACGCCGTTGGTCTTCAACAGGTTCGCGACGCCGTCGGTCAGCTCCTTGACGATGCCGTCCTTGCGCTGGCGCACCGCGCCGAAGTCGTAGCGCACGTTATCGGCGTAGACGCCGAATTCGGCGGCGGCGGTGAGGGTGTGGAAAACCTCCGCCGAACGCAACATCGCCTTGGTCGGGATACAACCCCAGTTCAGGCACACGCCGCCCGCGCGCTCCTTCTCGACCAAGCCGACGCGCAGGCCGCGCTGCGCGGCCCGGATGGCGGCCACATATCCGCCAGGGCCACCGCCGATCACCAATAGATCGAATTCCGGCACTCGTGGTGCTCCTCATCTCGACGATTCCGGCCCATGCCGGGTTATGGCATGGGTCATACCGTCGAGTCTCGCGGGCCGAAATTGCACAAGCAATCTGCCGCGAGCCCAGATATCGGGGTGTGAAAATGGGCGCAGCGCCCAATCGGAAGCGGCCCGGACCGATCAATCCGCGGTCGGTGTGCCCAGCTCCAGTGCGGCAAGAGCCAGCGAAAGCTCCACGTAGGAGCGCTGGCCCTCCAGCGGCCTGCCGAGCAGCGCCGAGATCCGCTGCAGCCGGTTGATCACCGTGTTGCGATGGCAGTGCAGCAGCGGCGCGGCGTTGGCGGCCGAGCAGTTCTCGGCGAGCCAGACGGTCAGCGTGCGCAGCAGGATCTCGCGTTCCTTGTCCGGCAGCGCCAGTACCGGTCCGAGTGTGCGGGCCACCATCAGCTCGGTCAGATCGGGGGAGCGCAGCAGCATGGCCTCCGGGTAGCGCTCCTCGAGCAGCACCAAACCCTTTGTGTCCGTGGGCAAGGTCTCCAGTGCGAGCATGGCGAGCGCGTGCGCGGTATCGATCTGCGCCAGTCCCGGGACCGTCGGCGACGCCGCGGCCCGGCCCCGGATGCGCGGCCGGATCTGTGGCAGCACAGCGGAACTGTCCTGCCGCTCGAGTGAAACCAGCCCGACCGTGGAGTCCACCCGGTCGTGCCACACCGAGCGGATACCCAAGGCCGCCAACGTCGTCTCCGTACCCACCTGCACCGCCGGGCGGGCCCCACGCACGGCCACCACCAGGTACGCCGCGTGCGCGGGCAGATTCAGCTCACGTGCGGCCCGCGCCGCGAAGGTCGCGTCGTGCGCGCGCCCGGCCAGCAGGTCCTCGATCAGCCCGTGCCGACGGCGCTCGTCCCGGCGCACCTGTTCCAGCTCGGTATTGCGATAGGAGGTCACCAGCGCCGAGGACATCCCGTCGATCGTCGACCAGGTGGCCGCCCCGATCTCCCGGAAATCACCGGGCGCCAGATCCCCCGCCTTGTCGACCAGCGCCTCCCACACGATCTGCCCGCCCAGCCGGAACGTCCGCAGCATCACCTCCAGCGGCACACCCTGCGCCGCCCGATCCCGCCCGATCGCCGCCGCGACATCGTCGCGATCCGGCACGCTCACGTCCCCGGCGAGCAGATCCAGCACCCGCGTCAGATAACTCCGGCACCCATTCCGCAGGTCCTCCCTGCTGACCGGCGAATAGTCCGTCCACTCCGGAATATCGGTAAAGATCGCCGCCATCAACCGCCTGGTCAGCACCGGAATCTCGGACCGGCACCCCGCCGCCAACCGCTGCGTCCCCGCAGTAGGACCGATGTGCTTGGGTGCCGCCATGGCACTAGACGCTACGCCCGGCCTGTTTGCAGAGCTGGCGCTGGTCAGACCGTTGCGCGGACACCGCTGGTCTCCATCACCGCTTGACCACACAGGTCGGGGCGACGATGCCTCGGATGCGTGGATCCCGGCGCCGCTTCTGTACCGCGCAGGCCGAGCCATCGTTCGAACCTGAGGGCGACTCCCCCGGACCGGCCTCGCCCGCGCCCACTACTCCAAGCGCCAGCGTGCAGCCGTCCATCAGACTGTGCATCGGCGACCGGGGCAATTGGGCCGGAGCCGCCGCCGACCCCGCTCCGCGGTGCCGCTCGTGGGTTTTTGGTCCCTAGAAGGGGATCCGCAGCGGGAGGTGGCGGAACGGGCGCATGCGGCGACTCGAATCGGGCCTGCCGCAGCATCTTCCGGCCGCGATTGCCTTCGAGCGCAGTCGAATGGCCGTCAATTGCGGTGTGCCGCTCGGCCATTCGACTGCGCTCGGCGGAACGGAGAGCGCAGGCTGCTCGGGTAGCCTGGCTGGGGCATAGCGAACTGACCGGTTCCGACGGGTGATCCGGTTGTCGTCGACGCGGGTGAAGGTGATGGCGATGCTGGACTACGGCCTCGACTTGTCCGGTGTGGAGCGCGAACTCGCGCTGCCCGACTTGGTGGCTGAAGGGGATGAGCTCGACGCCCTGGTTGCGGCGGAGTCCGACTGGTCCGGACCTACGCCCGCGGTGGGGTGGACGATCGCGCATCAGATCGCTCATCTCGCGGCGGCCGATGCGAATGTCGTCATCGCTGTGCGGAACCCGGACGCGTTCGACGCTGTGCTGAAGGAGGCGGAGGCCGACGGTGGTCGGCACGCTGATCTCGAGGCCGCGGCAGGTGCGGCCGAACCGCGGTCGGTGCTGCTGGAGCGGTGGCGGGCCGGTCGCGCCGAAGTGGCGGCGGCGCTGGGTGAAATGCCACTGGAACAAGGGTTTCCGTGGTTCGGTTCGGAGGTGACGGCAACGCTCATGGTGCCGCTTCGGCTGATGGAGACGTGGGCGCACGGGCAGGACATCTTCGATACGCTGGGTGTCGCGCACCGCCCGACGGGTCGGCTCCGGCATGTGGCCGCGTTGGGCGTGGTCGGACGGGAGTTGTCCTTCTACGCTGCCCAATTACCCATTCCGGCAGAGCCGTTCCGCGTCGAGCTGACCGGTCCCGCGGGTGAAACCTGGGTATGGGGTCCTGACGATGCGCGGCAACGGATTCAGGGCAGTGCCCTCGACTTCTGCCTTCGGGTCACCCACCGCAAGTCCCGTGCCGAGACCGACCTCACCGCGGTCGGCGCGGACGCGGAGAAGTGGCTCGATATCGCCCGCGTCTTCCTCTGACGAACCCGGCCTGTCACATCTCGGCCGCGCGGGCGGTCATGGCGGTATGGCAATTGCGCACACCTGGCCCGGATGGGTCGCGACCGGTTTCCTCTGGTTCCTCGCCTTCGAGTTCCTGATGGGAGCGGTGACCAAATTCTGGCCAGGGCCTACGTTCTTCGGGCCCGCCTACTCGGTCAAGTTCCCGGACTGGGGTTGGCCCGCCTGGTTCCGATTCGTCGTCGGCGCGATCGAGGGCGTGTGCGCACTCCTGCTGGCGATCCCGTACCACGAGTCCCGATTCCTCGGCGCCGCGGTCCTGGTCCTCGTGCTGACCGGCGCAGTAGTCACGCACACCATCAACCACCACAGCCTCAAGGAGAGTTTCTCGGCCCCGGTGCACCTGGTCGTCGTAGGGATCGTCGCCCTCGCCACCTGGCCGGCCGACTGGATGGACGTGATCCAGCCCGGCCGATGGTCATAGCCGACCGTCACGGAATCGGGTGATGTAGCGCTGCGCTCGCGGTCGCGGTCCGCTCATGCCAAAGGAATTGGGGGCAGGACACTACTGTATTCGTCTGGCCGACACTCGGAAATTCCTGTGCAACAGGGGGAGTCGCAAATGTGCTACGGAAGAATAGGGGTGCCCATATCCGCCATTCATGTCAACGTCGTTGATCCCCAGTTGATTTGGCGGCATGATGTGGGTCACAAATCACCGCGAATGGCGTGCCGCATGGTGGCGTAGGGGAAAGTATGGCCTCGGCTGGCGAAAAAGTATTGGTGATCGACGCGCCCGGCGGCGGTTACGTCGAAGTTCCTGATATCGAGACCGAGGTGATCGGCGCGCACGGCGAGGTACGCCTGGAGATCATTTCCGACGGTGACCTCGAGCCGCTGTATGCCGCCGAGCCGGAATTGATCATCCTGTGGCATCGCGTCGCGCTCGATGCCGCGTTCTTCGACCGCATCAAGACATGCCGGGCCGTCATCTGCGCCAGCGTCGGGTACGACCACGTGGATATCGCGGCGGCGCGCCGCAACGACGTCGCGGTGTATTACGTCCCCGACTACGGCACCGAGGAGGTCGCCGACCACACCCTCGCCCTCGGCCTGTCGCTGGCCCGCAGGCTGCCCGCGCTGGACGGTCATGTCCGCGACGGCGGATGGGATTGGCGGGCCATCGGTCCCGCACGCAGGCTGCGCGACCGGGTGTGGGGCATCGTCGGACTGGGCCGGATCGGCACCGCGGTGGCGCTGCGCGCCCGCGCGCTCGGCATGCGGGTCGCCTTCTACGACCCGTACAACCATCCGGGTATCGAGAAGGGCCTCGGCTACCGCCGCGCCCACACCCTCACGGCGCTGCTCGCCGAGGCCGATATCGTCAGCCTGCATGTTCCCTTGACCCGGGAGACCCGGCACCTACTGGGTGACAATGAACTCGCCGCGATGAAAGACGATGCGGTACTGGTCAATACGGCCCGCGGTCCGGTCATCGACCTGGACGCGTTGCGCACGGCCTTGGCCGCGAGCCGTCCCGGCTACGTCGGACTGGACGTGGTCGACGGCGAACCGCGAATTCCGCAGTGGCTGAGCGCACATCCGCGCGCCCTGCTCACCCCGCACGCCGCCTTCTATTCGGTGGAATCGCTGACCGAGCTGCGCACCCGCGCGGCGGAGGCGGCGCGGCAACTGCTCACCGGGGCACAGCTCACCTCGGCGATCCCGGTGCCGGCAACGAATTTCGACGATTGAGAGAACACCGCGATGGCAACTCCGACACTGCTCTCCGAAGTGACGGCCGAGGATTGGTCCGATTGGCGGTGGCAACAGCGAAACGCCATTCGGAGCTCCCGGCAATTCCGCGCGCGGTTCCCGAACTGTGAACCGGCACTGCTGGATCGCATCGAACAGCACACGAAGTCCCGGCGATTCCAGGTGACACCGTATTACCTCGGCTTGGTCGGCACCGATCCGCACAACGGTAATCCGGATCCCGACGATCCCCTGTGGAAGCAGGTGGTGCCGCTGGAGACGGACGAGAATGCCGACCCCTACGGCTATGACGGAAGCACCGAGAACTGGGAGCTTCCGCACGAAATGGTCACGCCCATCGCGCAATACAAATATGACAACCGCGTGATCATCCGGTTCGGAAATGTCTGTCACGCCTACTGTCAGTTCTGTTACGAGGCGCTGCGCACCCTGGACAAGAAGTCGGACAAGGCGTCCTTCGATCGCACGCACTGGCAGGCGACCCTGGACTTTCTCACCGCCAACCCGCAGGTCGAGGAGATGATCCTCAGCGGGGGTGAGCCGCTGATGCACAGTGACGATCAGATCGATCAGGTGCTGCGTGAAGCGCACGCGGCAAGGCCCGACCTGATCATCCGAATCCACACCCGCGCACTGACTTTCAACCCCTACCGGATCGACGCCGACCTCGCCGGCGTGCTCGCGCGGCATCGGGTGAACGCCATCGGCCTGCACATCACCCACCCGCGCGAGCTGAGCGCGGCCTTCGACAAGGCGCTCGAGTTGCTGCGCGGCACCGTGCCGATCCTCTTCGCGAATGTCCCGCTGCTCGCGGGGGTGAACGATGATCCTGCCACCATGCGCGACCTGTGCATGGGACTGTATCGGCGCGGTGTGCACGCCGGGTACCTCTATCACTTCATGCCGCACAGCCCGGAGGCGGCGTGCTTCCGTGTCCCGATCCGTCGCGGCGTGGAGATCGTCCGATCGCTGCGCCGCCATATCTCCAATCCCGCTGTGCCCGAATATGTTCTGCCGCACGCCACCGGGAAGTTCACCGTTCCGCTCGACCTGTCGGCCGATGAGCGTCCCCGGCACACCGCCGACCCCCGGGGTAACCGGGTGCTGGAATTCGTCAACTGGCAGGGCGAACGCGTCCGCTATCCCGATCCGCTGCCCGAATGAGGAGTGATCCCGATGATCGACGACCTTGTGCTGCAACGTATTCCGCCGCGCGATCCGGTGCTGCGCGCGCCGGGGGACGCGCCGCCCGGATCGGTGGAGGATCTGCTCGGCCGCTGCCTGCGCGGTCCGGTCGCGCCGCCCGAACGGCCGGAGCAGCACACTCTGGTCGACGCGCTCGACACAGCGCTCGACCGCGCGCTCGCCGCCGATCCGGGTTCGGACGCGGCACTTCTCGATATCCATCGCAGCGCCTACGCGATCTACGAGGCGCTGCTCGGCCATCCCCTCGGCGCGGGCGCCAGGCACGAACGCAGCGGATGGTTCAACGCGTTCCGTTCGAGCTATGAGCAGCGCACCCTGGCCGCCGACTGCGCGGAGATCGCCGACCGGCTGCCCGCCCCCGACGAGGCGACCCGCCTTGACTTCGTCCGTGACTGGTTCCTCGCGGAAGCCAAGCACCGCAACGAAGTGGACCAGCAGGTGGAGGACTTCCTGGCCGAGCGCGCCACCCTCGATCAGCTGGCCAGGTTCATCCAGGCCGACGGATATCTCAACTACCGCTTCTTCGATGCGCTGGTGCTCGCCCAGCCGCATTTCATGGAGGTCGTCAAACACGAGATCAGCAAGCACATGTGGGACGAGTGCGGTGAGGGCGACGGAATGGCCGCGCACACACTGCAATTCACCCGCAGTCTGCAACGGCTCGGACTCGAGCTGCCCGCCGTGCCGCCGTGGGAGGACTGGCGTCCGTACGCCGGGCACAACCTGTACTTCCTGCTCGCGTGCAATCGTCGGCACTATTTCAAGGCGCTGGGCAGCCTCGCCATGCCGGAACTGTTCGATGTGGACCGCGACGCGGCCGTCGTGCGTGGACTGGAGCGGCACGGGTTCGATGCCCCACGCGATTTCGAGTTCTTCTACAACCACATGGAGGGCGATGCCGAGCACGGCCCCGAATGGCTGGAGGGCGTGGTGCTGCCCATCGTGGCGGCCGAACCGGACGCGGGCCTCGAGCTGATCACGGGCGGGGCGCTGCGGATGCTGGCCATGCGGCGCTACAACGAATATCTGGCGCGCAGCATCGGGCTCACCGACGACGACACCGAGTCCGCGTCGGCGCTCGGGGCGCACAGGTGACGGGAAACCCCTTCCCTTCACTGGAGATGACCGAGCGGGCCACCGGCCTGCGCGCGCGAGAACGGTTGAGCACCAACGAGAACGAGTTCGGTCCCGCGCCCTCGGTGCTGAGCGCGATCGCGGCCGCGGCGGGCACGGTGCACCGCTACCCGGACTGCGACCACTTCGTCCTGCGGCACCGCCTGGCCGATCGGCTCGGCGTCCCGCCGGATCACGTGCACATCGGGCCCGGTATCGACGGCCTGCTCGCCGCCGTGTGCCGCGGCCATCTCCGGCCGGGGCGCACGGCGATCACCAGCGCGGCGACCTATCCGACGTTCGCGTACTTCGCCGAATCCGCGGGCGCGAACCTGTACCGGGCCGCCTACCGCGGCGTGGCGGTGGATGTCGCGGGCATCGCCGAGCACGCGCGACGGACCGCCGCAGCCGTCGTATACGTCGCCGATCCGGACAATCCGACGGGTAATTGCCTGGGGCGCAGGACATTACTGGACTTCGCGGATGCGATGCCACCGGAGACGCTGTTGGTGGTCGACGGCGCGTATGCCGAATACCAGGCGGCGCCGCGGCGATTGCGAGCGGACGATGTCATCGATCGGCACATGCTGTGGTTGCGCACCTTTTCCAAGGCGTACGCGCTCGCGGGCCTGCGCGTGGGTTACGCGATCGGCCATCCGGATCTGCTCGAAGTCCTGCGGCGCGGCGCGGAACACTATGTCGTCGGCCGTCTTTCGGAAACAGCGGCGCTGGCCGCCCTCGACGATGACGACTATCTCGCCACAACGGTCGACCGCACCGCC
This sequence comes from Nocardia sp. NPDC052566, assembly GCF_044547285.1. Lineage (NCBI taxonomy): Bacteria > Bacillati > Actinomycetota > Actinomycetes > Mycobacteriales > Nocardiaceae > Nocardia > Nocardia sp. NPDC052566. The sequence goes on from NZ_JBIUAF010000005.1 coordinate 140,609, forward strand.
GAGGGCCGGGCCGACTATACGGAGCGGCTCACCGAGCTCGGCTTCGAAGTGCTCACCGGCTCAGCGAATTTCCTCACCTTCCGCTGCCCGGACCGCGTCGACGCCGCGACGCTCGCCGACTCGCTGCGCGCCACCGGCGTTTTCGTTCGCCACCTCACGATCGCCCCACTACAGGACTGTATTCGGATCACCATCGGCCCAGCGCCACAGCGACATACGGTGCTCACCCAGATCGCCGAACTCAGCACCGGTTCGATCGCACTCCGGCCGTGACCGTATCGCCGAGCCGCGTCGACGCGCAGCCGACGGCGAGCGCGCTGGGATTCGGCCTGGCCGGGGTGATCGGTTTCAGCCTGACCCTGCCGTTCACCCGGTACGCCGTGCCCGCCTTCGGGCCGGAACTCGTCGGACCCGGTCGTTCCCTGCCTGCCGCGCTGTTCGCCGTCGCGCTGCTCGCGGTAGCACGCAGGCCGCTACTTCCGCCGCCGCGCATGCTCCCGTCGGTGGTGGTGGTCACCGTTGGTGCGGTGGTCGGCTTTCCGCTGCTGATCGCACACGCCCTGCGGTCGGTATCGGCCAGTCACGCGGCGGTCGTGATCGCGCTGCTGCCCGCGGGCACCGCGATCATGGCGGTGCTGCGGGCGCGCGAGCGACCACCCATGGTCTTCTGGTTGTGGTGTGCGGCAGGCACCGCACTGGTCGCCGGATACCTCGGGTTCGCGGCCGACAGCCGGTTCGGGATCGGCGATGTGGAGCTGCTCGCGGCAGTGCTGTTGTGCGCGTTGAGCTATGCCGAAGGCGGCGTGCTGTCCAGGCGGGTTCCCGGTTGGGTGATCACCTGCTGGTCACTGCTGGCCGGGGTGCCCGCGGTGCTCGTCATCGTGGTCGTCACCGGCGTACCGAGTCGAGCCGAATTGACCTGGGGCGCAGTCGCCGCGTTCGGCTATCTCGCCCTCGGCAGTTCGCTGCTCGCCTTCTGCTGCTGGTACCGCGCGCTGGCCGACGGCGGCATCGCCAAGGTCGGCCAGGTGCAGCTGCTGCAGCCGATCCTGACGATGATCTTCGCCGCGGTCCTGCTCGGCGAACGGCTCGATCCGGCCATGATCCCGGTGGGACTCGCGGTCGGCGTCACCGTGTTCATGGCGCAGCGCGCCCGACCCGCCGAGCGGTAGTTGGCCGAAGTTCGGTACAGCGACCCCGGCGTGTCTATAACGTCTGGGGTATGGATTTCGCGGCATCGGCGCGTGCGGCCGAATATCACGGCAAGGTGGCCGACTTCATCGGCAAGGAGATCGAGCCGGTCGAAGCGGAGTATCTGCGGACGCTGCGTGGGCTGGACGACCCGTGGGTGGTGCTGCCGATCGTCGAGGAGCTCAAGGCCAAGGCGCGGGCGCAGGGGCTGTGGAACTTCTTCCTGCCCAAGGCGTATTCCGAGGCGAGCGGGCACGGCGCGGGGCTCAGCAACGTGGAGTACGCGCCGCTGGCCGAGCTGATGGGACGCCACGCCATCGCACCGGAGGTGTTCAACTGCAATGCGCCCGATACCGGCAATGCCGAGGTGCTGGTGCACTACGGCAGCGAGGCCCAGCAGCGGCAGTGGCTGGATCCGTTGCTGGCGGGGGAGATTCGGTCCGCGTTCTGTATGACCGAGCCGGAGGTCGCCTCCTCCGACGCCACCAATATGGCCGCAACGGCCATCCCGGACGGCGATGACATCATCATCAACGGGCACAAGTGGTTCTCGACCGGTATCGGCCACCCGAACTGCCGGTTCGTCATCTTCATGGGCCTGTCCGATCCTGAGGCGCACCGGCATGCCAGGCATTCGATGGTCATCGTTCCGGTCGGCACGCCGGGCATGAAGGTCGAGCGGATGCTCGAGGTGTTCGGCTATCACGACGAGCCGTATGGGCACGGCGAGGTCACCTTCGACAATGTGCGGGTGCCGAGGGAGAACGTGATCGCCGGTCTCGGTAGGGGTTTCGAGATCGCGCAGGGCCGTCTCGGCCCCGGTCGCATCCACCACTGCATGCGCACCATCGGGCTCGCCGAACGGGCGCTGGAGATCGGTATCCGGCGGGCGATGGACCGCACCGCCTTCGGCAAGCCGCTGATCAATCTCGGCGGCAACCGGGAGCGTATCGCCCGCGCGCGCATCGCGATCAATCAGGCGCGGCTGCAGGTGCTCCAGACCGCATGGCTGCTCGACACCAAGGGCGCTCTCGGTGCGCTGTCGGAACTTTCGCAGATCAAGGCGTCGGTGCCGAGCATGGCCTACGAGGTGATCGACATGGCGATCCAGTTGCACGGCGCGGGCGGGCTGACCAACGACTTCCCGCTTGCCGGCGCGCTCGCCGGCGCACGGTCGCTGCGGTTCGCGGACGGTCCGGACGAGGTGCATCTCGGCGTCGTCTCGCGGATCGAACTCGCGCGATACCGGGTGGATTCGTGAAACCGGAGCTGATCGATACGCCGGGCGCGACACGCGACGAGGACGCCTTCGATGTCGCGGCCGTGCACGAATGGCTGTCCGGGCGGCTCGATGGGCTCGACGGTAAGCCGACGGTGCGCCAATTCGCCGGCGGCGCGTCCAATCTCACCTATCAGCTGTCCTATCCCGACCGAGAGCTCATCCTGCGCAGGCCGCCCGGCGGGCATCGCGCGGCCTCCGCGCACGATATGGGCCGCGAATACCGGGTGCAGAGCGCCCTGCGGCCGCTGTTCCCCTATGTGCCCGCGATGTCGGCGTTCTGCGACGACGAATCGGTAATCGGTGCGCCGTTCTACGTGATGGAGAAACTCGAGGGACTCATCCTGCGCCGCGATATCCCCGCGGAACTCGACCTCGACCCGATCGCGGTGCGCGCGTTGTGCATCGACGTGATCGACAAGCTGATCGAGCTGCATCGGGTCGATGTCGAGGCGGCCGGGCTGGCCGATCTCGGCAAGGGATCCGGGTATGTGCGCAGGCAGATCGACGGCTGGTCGGATCGATACCGCAAGGCGCGCACCGAGAATGTGCCCGATTTCGAAGGGGTGATGGGCTGGCTCGCGGCCAATCGCCCCGAGGATGCCGGAATCTGCCTGATCCACAACGACTATCGGTTCGACAATATCGTCCTCGGTGACGGCATGGCGGTGCTCGGCATCCTGGATTGGGAAATGGCCACCCTCGGTGATCCGCTGATGGAGTTGGGCGCCACGCTGACCTACTGGATACAGGCGGATGACGACGAGTTCATCCAGCAACTGCGCCGTCAACCGACCCATGTGCCCGGCATGCTCACCCGGGCCGAAATCATCGACTACTACTCGCGCGCAACGGGTTCGGCGGTGGACAACTGGACCTTCTACGAGGTGTACGGCATGTTCCGGCTGGCCGGAATAATCCAACAGCTGTACCGGCGGTTTCACGACGGCGGCACCCACAACCCGGTCTTCGCGGACTATTGGATGTTCGTCGGATATCTGGAAGAGCGATGCAAGCGGGCCATGCGCGGAGCCCGCTGATCGGGTCCGCTATTTCTTCGCCGAGTTGTACGCGGCGAGGACATCGGCGGAGATCCGGCCGCGCGCGGAGACCTTGTGGCCGTGCTTGCGTGCCCACTCGCGTATGGCGGTCGATTGCTCACGGTCAACTGTGGCGTGGAAGTTCTTGGTCCCGCTCTTGGGGCGGGACTTGATACGCCCCGTTTTCCGGGCGCTTTTCGTCCACGGCTCCAATGTGGCACGAAGCTTGCCGGCGTTCTTGGTCGACAGATCGATCTCGTAGGCCACGCCGTCGATGGAAAAAGTGACGGACTCGTCCGCTTTCGACGTCCCATCGAAATCATCGACCATGGTGACGGTTACTTTCTTGGCCATGATGAGTCCTTTGCCGCTGGAGTATTTTCTCGAATGCTAATGCCAGCGGCGGTCAGATTCAAATCTCACACCCGGGACGTCGATTTAGTCAGGCGAATGATATTTCATCATGGTCAACTTTTCAGGGCCCGGCTGATGTCGTCGAGCCGGGAAAGCAGGGCGGCGACACCCGTGCGGTGCATGGTGGCGGAGGAATAGAAGAATCGGATATCCATACGCCAGCTGGGCATTTGATACGGGAGGATGTGCAGTCGGCCCGCATCGACCGCGCGGCGCGCGCTGAACGCGGGCACGACGGCGATGTAGCCGCCGGTGGCGGCCAATTCGACCGCGGTCTCCGGCAATCCGATCGAGAGCACCGGCGCGCCGGGCCGACGTCCGGGATGATCGAACAGCTCGACCAGCGGTTGCGCCGCCGCACCCCACCGATAGACCACGACCGGCAGTTCGGCGAAGTCGGTGCGGGTGATCTTCGGCGCTCCGGCCAGTGGATGGTCCGGCGCGCAGACCGCGACGAGCTTCGACTGGCCGACACGGCGCGAGCGTACGCCCGCCGTAGACCCTTTCGGGAACGCGAATCCGGCGTGCACGGTGCCGTCGCGCAGCCGCGCGATCACCTCACCGCTGTGCGCGATCCGGCAGTGCACATGAACGCCGACGTCGGCGAGCGCCGCGAGCGCGGGCACGAAGACGGCGGTGCCCAAACTGGCGGGCGCGGCGATCACGAGCCGCTCGACATCGTTGTCGGTGACGACCAGGCCTGCCTCGTCCAGGAGCTCGAGGCACCGGTCCGCATAGGTGGCGAATCGCTCGCCCGCTGGTGTCAGCGTGGTGCCGCGCGCGCCTCGGACCAGCAGTTTCGCGCCGAGGCGGCGTTCGAGCGCCACCATCCTCGCGCTGACCGACGGTGTCGCGATGGCCAATTCGGCGGCCGCCTGGCCGAAACTGCCCAACCGGGCGACAGCGCTGAAAACCAGCAAATCCATCGTCTCGACGCGGCTGCCGACCGAACTGGGAGTGTTAGGCATGGGCTAATACCTCCGATAGGTGAAACGCGGCTACCGGTGTACTGGCGCGACCACGATAGTTCAGGAATGCAAAATACCTCCGCGGGCGGCGACAGTGCGGTCGCCGCCGTCGATCCGGAATCCGATCGGCGGTTGCACAGCGGTCTCGGGACCGTCTCGCTGGCCCTGATCACCTTTTCCAGCGTCATCGGGTCGGGCTGGCTGCTCGCTCCCTACAATGCCGCCAAGACAGCCGGGCCGGCGGCGCTGCTTTCCTGGGTCATCGCCGGTGTCGCCACCCTGTTGGTCTCGCTCGCATTCATCGACCTCGCCTTTCGATACCCGCTGACCGGCGGCAACGTGCGCTGGCCGAAACGGGCGAACGGCCCCCTGGTCGGCGCGATCGTCGGCTGGGCGGTTTTCCTGCAGGCCGTGTTCGCCGGTCCGAGCGAATCCGCGGCCGTCGTCCAATACGCGGGAAAGTGGTTGCCCGGTGTGGTGTCCGACCATCAATTGACGCTGGTCGGGCGGCTGCTCGGGGTGGCGCTGCTGTTCTTCTTCTGTACGTTGAACCTGTTCGGCGTGCGGTTGCTGGCCTCGATCAACAATGTGGTGACCGTCGTCAAATGCGTCATCCCGGCGCTGACCGTCATCCTGTTGCTGGCGAGCGGGTTCGACAGCACGAATTACCGCGTGGGCGGCGGCTTCGCGCCCTATGGGATCTCGGCGGCGCTGAGCGCCGTGGTCGGCGGTGGACTGGTGTACTCGTTCACCGGAATCAACGCCGCCGCGGTGCTTTCCGGTGAGGCGCGGAATCCGCGGCGGACCGTGCCCCGTGCGACGTTGATCGTGGCGGGCGGGTCGTTCCTGCTGTATCTGGGGCTGCAGGCCGCGGTGCTGTTCTCCACTCCGCAAGGCTTGTTGGGGACCGGCTGGCACGGGGTGAACCTCACCTCGCCGCTGGCCGATATCGCCGCACTGCTCGGCATGGGCTGGCTGTCGGTCACGCTGCTCGCCGACGCGGTGTTCTCGCCGTCGGGCAGCCTGCTCGTCGGCATCGGGGTGAAGGGACGCTACACCTACGGCGCCGCGCAAAACGGCCTGCTGCCGCGCTACTTCACCGCCGTCCATCAGCGCACCGGGATCCCTTACCGCGCACTGCTGTTGAACGTCAGCATCGGATCGGTCATCCTGCTGCTGCTCGGCAGCTGGAAGACCATCGCCAGCTCACTGAGCTTCTACTACGGGCTCTCCTACGCCGCGGTGTCGGTGGCGGTGACCGTGCTCGCCGCGCGCGATCCGTCGGCCGGCTGGCTCGGGAAGTGGTCGCTGCCGGTGGGATTGAGCTCCTTCGTGCTGTCCGGCCTGATTCTGTACTGGTCGGGGTGGGGCAAGATCCGGGTGGCGATGCCGCTGCTGCTGATCGGTGTGGTGGCGTATCTGGTGCAGCGACGGCTGCGCGCCGAGAACGCACCCGGGCGAACCTGGCTGGGCAGTTGGCTGGTGGGATTCATGGTGATGCTCGGCGTCGTCTCCTACCTCGGTTCGTTCCGCGGGCTGAATGTGCTTGCCGCCCCCTTCGATTCCTTACTGGTCGCCGCGGCCAGCGGGCTCACCTGGTGGGCCGCGCACCGGTCGGGCCTGCGCTTCCAGGCCGATCTCTCCGACAGTGAACCGCAACCATCGATGCAGAAAGTCAGCCAGCAAGCATGAACTTCTCTTGGACTCTCGAACAGGCACGGGCCCGCGGCAACAAGCGCTGGAACACCTATCGGGACGGGATCCTCGACCTGACCGTCGCGGAGATGGACCTGCCGACACCGCCGCCGGTACTCGCGGCCGTGCGGGACTCGGTCGACCGTCAGTCGTTCGGCTATCCGGTGGCGGACGAGGACAGCGGCATACCGGAAGTGGTCAGCGACTATCTGCTCGCCGAACACGGACTCGCGGTCACCCCCGGCGATGTCCGGTTGCTGCCCGAACTGATGCGCGGTATCAGCCAGGCGATCGTCCACCTCACCCCCGCGGGGACGCCGGTGGTGGTGCCGACACCGACCTACGGCCGCTTCTTCGACGCGATCGCGGTCGCCGGGCGCGCCGCCGTCGAGGTGCCGATGCAGGCTTGCGACGACGGCTACCGGCTCGACCTGGACCGGATCGATGCCGAACTGGCCGCGGGCGCACGCTGTGTGCTGCTGTGCCATCCGGGAAATCCGACCGGCCGCGTGTTCGGCGCGGCCGAGCTGGCCGCGCTCGCCGAGATCGCCGTCCGCTGGGGCGCCAGGGTCATCAGCGACGAGATCCACGCGCCGATCCGCTACGACGGCGTCGAATTCCGTTCGTACGCCTCGGTGAGCGAGAGCGCGCGCGAAACCGGCATCACTCTGTTCAGCGCGACCAAGGCATGGAACTTCCCCGGATTGCGTTGCGGGCTGGTCGCATTCACCAACGAGGCCGACCGCAAGATCTGGTCCGGCCTGCCGCGCGCGGCGGTCGGCGGTATGAGCCCGCTCGGCATGCGCGCCACCGTCGCCGCGCTGACCGCGGGCGGGCCATGGCTGACGAGCACGCTCGGTTTCCTCGACCGCAACCGTCAGACGCTGGCGCGGGAGCTGCCCCGCGAGATCTACCGGCCGTCGGAGGCGACCTACCTGGCCTGGGTGGATCTGCGTGGGGTTACGCAAGATCCGGTGCGACGCCTGGCCGAGCTGGGTGTCGCGGTGAGCGACGGCGCCGACCACGGCCGCGGCGGCGCCGGATTCGTCCGGCTGAATTTCGCCACGCAGCCCGGCGTACTCGCGGAGGCTTTGCACCGCATGGCCCAGGTTTGGTGAGTACCAAGGCAATTGGCCGGAAGTAGGTGCCGGGGGAGGCCTCGTGTGACACCGTCGGGAGGAGCACGATTTTCCTTCGGGAGGAACCATGGCACCGAACAGGCGGATGTTCGCGGCAATGGTCGGCGTCGCCCTCCTCGTGGCGGCGGCCCCGGCCTGCGGGTCCGACGGCGGCGCGAACTCGCTGGTGATCACGGCGAACGCGATCAACTCGGCGGGCGGTAAGAATGCCGCCGAGGCGAAGTGGATCGAAGACTGGGTGATCCCGAAGTTCGTGGAGCAGCAGCGGGCCAAGGGCGTCACCGTGCAGGTGAAGTTCCAGGCGACCGGGGTCGCGGACGAGGACTACAAGAGCCGGATCGCCAAGGACCTGAAGACCGGGACCGGCGCCGATGTGGTGTCGCTGGACGGCATCTGGGTCGGCGAGTTCGCCGAGGGGCGGCAGATCAAGCCCCTGGACGAACTCGTCGGGGCGGACAAGGCGAAGGCGTGGGACGGGTGGCGCCACATTCCGGAGCCGGTGCAGCGGTTGATGTCCTACGACGGCAAGCTGTACGGAGTACCGCAGGAGACCGACGGGCGGGTGCTGTTCTTCAACCGAAAGCTGTTCGCCCAGGCCGGATTACCGGCCGATTGGCAGCCGACCGGCTGGGACGGGCTGCTGGCGGCCGCGCGGAAGCTGAAGGCACTGCCGGGAGTGATTCCGGTGCAACTCAATGCGGGCACGAGCTTCGGGGAAGCCACGACCATGCAGGGGATTCTGCCGCTGCTGGTCGGGACCGGTAGCCCGATGTACCAGGGTGACAAGTGGATCGGGAACACCGCGAACTTCCGCAGGGTGCTGGAGTTCTACCGAACCCTGTACGGCGAGCAGCTCGGTGACGCGGAGTTGCAGCAAGACGCGAAGGGCAGGGAGAAGAGCCTGGAGAAGTTCGCCAAGGGGCAGGTGGGGATTCTGCTGGAGAGCGACTACCTGTGGCGCGGCGTGCTGAATCCCACGGGCGGCAGCTTCCCGATGGCCGAGCGCGACACCACGGTGGGGTGGGCCAAGATTCCGGCGGCCACACCCGGCGCGGGCGTGAACCGGCAGGACTTCGTGAGCATGTCCGGTGGCGGCGGGCGGGTGATCAACCCGAAGAGCAAGAACGTCGAACTAGCTTGGGAACTCTTGCAATTCATGAACTCCACGGAGGCGTTCAAGGAATTGTTCGCCGGTGGCGGGCCGCGGATCGCCGCGCGGCAGGACGTGAATGCCGAAGTGCTCGGCGGTGATCCGATGCTGACCTTCGTATCCGAGCAGATACTACCGATCACAGCGCTGCGGCCTGCGGAGTCGGAGTACACCATGGTGTCCAAGGCGATGCAGCAGGCGACGCTGGACGTGGTCACCGGCACCAGTCCGGCCGACGCCGCCGCGGCATACGGCAAGGCGGTGGAACAGGCGGTCGGCAAGGACCAGGTGGTCAATGACTGACCCGGCGACTCCTGTCATCGGTGCGGCGCGACCGGCCGGATCCGATTCCGGCACAGCGGGGTTGCGGCGCGGGACGGCGAGCGCGTTCGTCGCGCCCGCACTGCTGCTGATCGCGGTATTCCTGGTATTTCCGGCACTGTGGCTGCTGTGGATCGGGCTGACCGACCTCACCGTCTCCGGGCGCACCTCGGTGGATGTTTCCGTGGTGGGACTGGACAACTACGCCAAGGCGCTGGACGACCCGTTGTTCGGCAACAGCCTGTGGATCACGCTGCTGTTCGTCTTCGGCTCGGCGGTCATCGGGCAGAACTGCCTCGGCTTCGCGCTGGCGTGGACGCTGCGCGCCGCCGGTCGCCGAGTACGCACCCTGGTGGAAAGTGCGGTGCTGCTGGCCTGGATCCTGCCCTCCAGCGTGGTCGCGGTGCTGTGGATCGCGATGCTCGACCGCGACGAGGGCACCGTCAACCGGCTGCTGGACACCCCCGGTTACGCCTGGATGATCCGGTATCCGCTGGCCGTGCTCATCGTGTTCAACATCTGGCGCGGCACCGCCTTCTCGATGCTGCTGTACTCGGCGGCGGTGTCCACCGTGCCGCCCTCGCAGCTGGAGTCCGCGCGACTGGCCGGAGCGTCGGGACCACAAACGTTGCGCGACGTGGTTTTTCCACATCTGCGCGGGCATGTCCTGACCAATACCCTGCTGATCAGCCTGTGGACCTTCAACGACTTCACGCCCTACCTGCTGACCCGCGGTGAGCCGAACCATCGCAGCGAAACACTGCCGATCTTCCTGTACCGGCAGGGAATCGATGAGGGAGCGCTCGGATACGGCGCCGCCGCATCGGTGTTGATGCTGTTGATCAATCTGGTGCTCGCACTGTTCTACCTGCGGCTGCTGCGACGGAGGACCGCATGAGCCCTCGGCAGATCCTCGCCAGGATCGGTTTCTACACCTTCATCGCCGTGGTGACCGGATTCTTCGTGCTGCCGATGCTGTGGCTGGCGTCCGCCCCGTTCGACGCCCATCCCGGATATGCGCCGCGGGTACCGGAAAAGCCCACCCTGAAACACTTTTCAGCGCTGTTCGGCAACGACATGACGATGGGCTCGCTGTGGAACTCGGCGGTCCTGTCGGTGTCCTGCATGGTGCTGGTGGTCAGCGGCGCCGCGCTGGCGGCGTACGCGCTGTCGCGCGTGCGTATTCCGGGCCGGAATGCGTTGCTGTATCTGCTTCTACTGCTGTCGAGCGTGGTCACCGGTACCGCGGCGATGGTGCCGATCTTCCTCATGGTCTGGAAGATGGGACTGCTGGACCGGCAGCTCGGTGTGGTGCTCGTGCTGTCCGGCGGGTTGCTGCCCGCGGCCATCTTCATTCTGAAGGACTTCATGGATACGGTGCCGCGGTCCTATGAGGAATCGGCGCGGGTGTTCGGGGCCGGACCGCTGCGGATCCTGCGCGACATCGTGGTGCCGGTGGCCAGGCCCGGGTTGGCCACCGTCGCGGTGTGGACCGTGGTGAACGTGTGGGGCACCTATCTCGTGCCGTTCCTGCTCCTGCGCGATCAGGACAAGCAACCGGCCGCGGTGGTCGTGCGCACCTTCTACGACGAGGGCGGCGGGGCCATGCTCGGCCCGATCTCGGCATTCTCGCTGCTGTACTCGATACCGGTGGTGCTGATGTATCTGTTTGTCAACCGGCGCTACGGTTTCCGGTTCCACGGAGGGATCAAATCCTAGATGGCACAGGTCGAGTTGGTGGAGCTGACGAAGGTCTATCCCGGCGAGGTGAAAGCCTTGGACGCCTTGACCTTCACCATCCCGGACGGCGAATTCTTCGCGCTGCTAGGACCATCCGGCTGCGGTAAGACCACGTTGCTGCGCACCATCGCCGGGCTGGAGAGCCCGACCAGCGGACAGGTGCGGATCGGGGAGCAGGACGTCACGCGGCAGTCCCCGGGACGACGCGACGTGGCCATGGTGTTCCAGGACTACGCGCTGTTCCCGCATATGACGGTGGTGGACAACATCGCCTACCCGCTGAAGGTCCGCGGCGCCGACCGGCGCACCCGCGCGGCGAAGGCCGCCGAGACCGGCGAGCAGCTGTCGCTGCGCGGGCTGATGGCGCGGCGACCGGCCGAACTGTCCGGCGGACAGCAGCAGCGCGTGGCGCTCGCCCGGGCAATCGTCTGCCGCCCCAAGGTATTCCTGTTCGACGAGCCGCTGTCGAACCTCGACGCCCGGCTGCGACTGGAAGCACGCACCTTCCTGAAGAAGCTGCAGCACGAGCTCGGCGTGACAACGGTTTTCGTCACCCACGACCAGGCCGAGGCGCTGGCACTGGCCGACCGGATCGCGGTGATGTGGGACGGCCGGATCCGCCAACTCGGCACCGCCCGTGAGGTATTCCGCCGCCCAGCGGACACCGTCGTCGCCAACTTCATCGGTTCCACACCGATGAACCTCGTCCCCGGCAAGTTGCTCGGCCTCGATCCCTCGGTGATCTGGGGCGCCCGCCCCGAGTATTTGGGCTTCTCCGCGGCGGCCGTGGATGGCGCGTTGCGCGGCGTGGTGTCGACAGTGGAGCACCTCGGCGCGACGTCACTCGTCACGCTGGACATGGACGGCTTCGCCGTCGGCGTCGTGGTGCCGGAAATGGATGAACCCAGGGTCGGCACCGACGGCTGGGTGATCCAGCAACCCGGCCGAGTCCTCCTGTACGACGCCGAATCAGGACAACTGCTCCCCGAAGACATCCGAGACTTCCCGAAGTAGTTCAGGATCTGTGGGCCGCGTTGTAAAGGTGTTGTGGGCCAGGCTTTCAGATTTCTCCACGATGGTGTCGAGCTGATCGGCGTTCGCTGTCGCCGAGGAGTCGGCGTCGATGCCATTGCTCGGTTTTCGCAATTGTCCAGCGCCGTTCTGTGACGGCATGGACGGCGGGTACCTGAATGCTTGTGCCGTGTCAGGCGACATGGCGGAGGTACTTCGCCGAACTGCCGATCGCGCCGTTGGCCTTCGGGCCGATAAGGGTGGTCATGAAGTCCTGCTGGGCGCGGTATCCCATGCGCGCCTGACGTTCACGCAGTCCGGGGACGATCAGCGCCGCGCCGGTGCGCGCCACATTGATCGGGAACCGGAGGGCCGGATACCACGGCGGCATGGTGGCGGGCAGTCCGAGCTGGCGCATGCGACCGCGACCGAGGAACGCGGTGCTGATCGAAAGATGCTGTGCCCGGGCGATCTTCCGGCGGATCGGCGCGAATGTCGAATAGTGCCAGGTGAGTGGGTCCTCGGCCATGGGGCGGGCCAGCTGCGCGCTGGTCTCGTCGGGCACGGCGAGCGCGGCCAGGTAGTGGTAGAGCCTCTTGGTCGCGTCGAGGAAGCTGTTGGGCAGGTACTGCTCCTCGATGCCCATGAGCCAGCCGGTGTAGCGGGTCAGGTGCGCGATGGCGTCGAGTTCCCTGGGGGTGAAGACGATGCCCATCATCATGCCGGTCACCGCGGGGGCGAACAGGGCGCCGAGCATGGTCACGGCCATATCGGTCTGGTTGACCGGCACGCCCCACTCCTGCGCGCTCCACTCCGGTAGGTTGCCGACGTGCCTGCGCACGAAGGTGTGGATCAGGCGCACATGCAGGGTGGAGCGAAATCCCTTGCCGCCGGGACGCATTCCGTCCTCGGACATGACGTCGAGGGCCCATTGCAGTGTTTCGGCGAAGCGCTGTCCGCCGCCGGTCGCACCGCTCTTGCCGGTGTTGGTGAGCATCAGCGTGCGATTGATGCCCGAGGCCACGAAGCCACCGAGGAAGGGCACATCGCGTGCCATGTAGACGCCGTCGAGGCCGGTGCGCTGAAAGATCTGCTCGCCCAGGGTGATCCGATTCCAGTCGACCCACGACGGCGGGTTCTCGACCATGCGGAAGTAGTCACGCAGGGGTTGCGGTGCGTCCGGCATGCTGTCGATGCCGTGCGCGAGCGCCTGGTCGAACAGCGGCCGGACCTTGCCCATGCCCGCGCTGTACATCCATTCGATCAGCGCGTCCATCGGCGGATCACCGACGGTGAGCGCCATACCGATGTCCTGCCACTCCTGATCGGTCGGTGGCTTGATCCCGAGCAGCCTGATGACGGGTCCGAGGACCGGGATATCCGCCCGATCGACGGGGTGGCGAGCGGGAATGGCCGGACGGGCAGGATCCATGGACCGAGAGCGCGTCATCGAGCTTCTCCTTCGCAAGTTCGGCGAACGATGTTCACCGGATTGTGAGAGGAATCATCGCCCACTCTATCAAATCTGGCAAGACCCTCCACCAGATTCACGTCCGGGGCGACCAGTGGGCGCTGAGCTCGGCGATTACTCCTTACAGCTGCGGCGCCGTCGCCCTACTGCGGGCGTCGACGTCTATCGTCGCGCCAGAACGCCCTCCACGAAGTCGCGTGGCGGTAGGTAGTTGTGTTCGTGTGTGTAGTGGACGATCAGGGTGGGGGCCGCGTAGAGCGAACCGGATGGTCCGGTGACGCGGATCTCGCCGTTTCCGATCATCGTGCCGGTCAGTGCGGTCCACCGGACGCGATGCTCGTCCCGATCCGCCGGCGGGCACACGGTGCAGACGTGGAAGCCGCGGGTCAGGTTGCATGGCCTGCGGCACAGCTCGAGGAGTCTTTCGCCGAGCTTCAACGGAAGTGTGCCGGTGCGGAACGGATGTGCCCCATCGAGCCAGCCGACGTTCAGTGCCTGCTCGCCGCGGTTGCCGCCCGAGACTCGGGTCCAGTAGGAGTACTCGGTCAGGTCGTCGTAGTAGGTCATCGACAGATAGTTTCGTGAATCGTCGCGCCGCCGCCAGCGGTACGAGCCGCTGTCCGATTCTGGGGTCAGAAATAGATGTCTGGGACGCAATAGCCGGTGACGAGCTGGCGGTCTCCGTAGCGGATGGCGGCTGGATTCCATTGTGCGCCTACGGCTTGAATGAAGGTTTGTGCCGTGTCGAGGTCGTTTCGGTCGGCGATCAGGATGAGGGTGTCGTCGGCCGTGAGTGCGCCGCCGCCGAGGTGATCCCGCGCCAATGGGTCGGCTATCAGTGCGTCGCGTAAGCGATTTCGGTCGGTGTTGGGGACGGAAACGAGGAATCCGTCGGCGCGTTCATCGTCGGCGGGCAGGAATTCGATGCCGAGAACGGCGGGTTGGTGGTAGCGGATTCGCAGGTCGTCGGCGATCCAGCACAGATTGTCGCGGCCGGTGCAGGCCAGTTCGAAGCGGCGGGCAGGGGCGTAGGTGACCTGTTGTGACTGCTCGGACCAGTGGACCTCGACAGTGTGTTCGGAGTGGACCGTGAGACCGAGTTCCATTGCCGCGGTGAGATTCACTTCGAGCTCGAACTGGGTGAGCGGGTCGGTGAGGCGGGGGTCGGCGGGGTCGGTGATGGTTGCCGTGTTCCAGGTGCCGAACAGCTCCGCGGTGGGCCGCGACGGATTCTCGGGTGCGCACGACCATGGGCCGTAGGCGTCGGCAGTGCCGGAGCCCGCCGTGAGCAGGGCGCAGGTGAGCGCGACGACGGTGGCGAAGGCGACTCCAGGAGACATCATTTCGGTCGCTTCCTCGCTCGAGAGGGTCGGAACTCGACACATGCTGCAACGATGGTCCCGCCGTCATCGGGGGTTGCGCAAGCGTGCTCAGCCGCCGAGGGTGATCGATGATCCGGCGAGCCACCTGTGGGTTGTTCAGGCCCATCAGCCGGGGATCGGCGCCGCAGGGCGTGTGCTGTTCGGCGTCGGGAACCGAGATTGTCTGTGCGCCAGTCGATTGCGCCGCCTGCCTGGTAGCGGACCGGAGAACGCTGACGGGCCTACAGCAGTTCGAAGTACCCGTCGTCGTCGCCGACGTGGCGCGGCCAGTCCTGTTGCTCGGTGCGGAGTTTCGCCATCTTGTCCAGGAATGCGGGATCCTGGTTGTCGCCGATGTAGACGGAGAAGTCCTTGGCGAGCCAGGCAGGCGCGGCCCAGAAGCGGTGTGAGGTCTGGGAATCCAGGTACCAGGTGATGTGAACGAGCGCGCCGCTCTCCTCGTACCACGCGGTGGTTTCGATGTCGGGGGCGACGCGGTTGTAGAAGAAATGCTGGATGGCGTGGCGGCCGGTGTGCGGTCCGGCGGTGAGGGTGTATTCGATCGTGTCGGCGCCGACGATGACGGGTTCGAATGTCCAGCCGTTGGCTTCGTGCCAGCGGAAACGCGCGCCGAGGATGCTGGTCAACATGTGCGACAACTCCTTCGGTTCAGGGGGTCGGAATGCGTAGTAGGCGTTCGGCATTGCGGTGTGCGATCTTGTTCACGTCGTCGGGGCTCAGCGGCAGGGAATCGAGAAATGCCCGGCCCTGGGCGGGGTCGCTGTAGGGATAGTCGACCGAGAACATCACCCGGTCGGCGCCGAGGGTGTGCAGGGCGGCGGCCAGGGGCGCATAGTCGAAAATGCCCGCGAAGGTCACCGAGAAGTGGCTGGTGTAGGTATCCCGGATGGAGTTTTTCAGCGTGACCAGGTGGTGCATGCGTTCATCGACCCGCCAGATCATGCTCGGCAGCGTCTCGCCCATATGTCCCTGGATGATCTGCAGAGTCGGCAGCTCGTCGAAGAGTCCGGACAGGATCAAGCGCAGCGCGTGCACGCCCGCGTCGGCGTGCCAGCCGTAGGCCGCCGCGGCGAACATCTCGGTGATCACCGGATCGAAGCCGGAGAACTGGGCGTCCACCACCGCTTGCGGCGGCCGGGTGGGGTGCAGGTAGATCGGCACGTCCAATTCGGCGGCCTTCTCGAAGATCGGCCGATACTTCGGCGCGTCCAGGTACTCCCCGCGGACATGGCCGTTGATCATCGCGCCGACGAATCCGAGCTGGGTGACCGCGCGATCGAACTCCGCGGCGGCCGCCACCGGATCGGTCACCGGTAGGCAGGCGAACGCCGAGAAGCGGCCGGGATGGTTCTCGATCGCCGCCCGCATGGCGTCGTTGGCCTCGGCGGCGAGCCGGACCGCCTGCTCCTGCGGCACCGCCTCGGCGCCCGGCGCGGTCTGGGACAGGATCTGCATATCGATCCCGGCGCGGTCCATCACCGCGATCCGCCCCGCGCCGATATCGGTGATCCCGGGCGGTACGTCACCGTCCGCCGACCACATCCCGGCCTGGGCCAGCAGGGTGTACATCGTGAGCAGCGGGCTGTCCGCCGCCGCGGCATGGATGGCCGGGGTGGTGAAGTGCTCCTCCAGTGCGATGATCCGCATACCCATCCCTTCCTTGCCTCTGCCCAACCCTGACACGTTTGCTGGATTAACGCTGCAATTCACGCCAGATCCCATGTCGAGGTCGATATTGCTGGTGAATTTCGCGTGTACCGGATCGGAAGAGCTGCGCCATGGCATTAACTATCATGTTGCCATAGTGAGTATTCTTGTGCGGACCTAAGCCAGCCCTGCTCCACTCGGTTCGGGAGGACGATGTGCGCAGTTTCCTGCTGATTCCTGTGCTCGGCATCTTGCTCGTCGCCTGCGGTAACGGTGATTCCGGCGGTTCGACGGCAACCTCGACGAGTGTCGCGACTGAAAGCGCCTCCGCGCCAGTGACTGTCGGCGCCGACTCCGACGGACAGCCGATCGGGCTATCGGTAGGACGGCAATTGGTGGTGGTACTCGCGGGCAACATCACCACCGGATACTCCTGGCAGCGGCAGGAACTCGATCAGAACATCGTCGAGCAGGACGGCGACCCGATCTACACCGGATACCCCATCCCGCCGAGCTCGCAACCGATCGTCGGCGTTGGCGGCACCTCGACCTGGCGTTTCACCGCGGTCACCCCCGGCGTCACCACCCTCGTACTCGCAGAGCTGCCGGCGGGCAGGCCGGGCGAACCAGCGAAACGATTCACGCTGCCCCTGACCGTCTATCGCTGAGCGCGGCGCGTGATCGACCCGGGTGGCGACCGCGCGTTCCACGTCTACGTCGGTACCGCGAACTGATCACGGCTGCTGCGGCGGCACTGCCGCAGCAGCCGTCCCCCTCTTTCATCCGATGGAACCCATACCCGCGAGGTATGGGTTCCATCACGAAAAGGCTATTCAGCGTGGCTGATTCGGTGGAACCGGTTTTGCGTAGACGTTTTTGCGCATCGGGTGCCGCTAGCGGGACTTTCGATCCTTCGGTTGGGACGGTGGTTGGTTCGTCGAGCGGGCCCGGAGTTTCAGCTCGCCGGGTTGGATGGCGAACCGGGCCGTGAACGAGGCTCTGAATCCACTCGGGGAGCTGTAGCCCGATGACGTCGCGACGTCGACGATGGCCTGAGTGTTGTTCGGGTCGGCGAGACGTTCGTACGCTCGCCGCAATCGGGTTTCGCGCAGCTGGTCGCCGGGCGTCTTTCCGGTGGCGGTCTTCATCGCTATTTCCAGCTGGCGTCGTGAGCATCCCAGGCTGTCCGCCAGGGTCTGCACTGACAGGCGGAAATCGTCGCTGTAGAGCTCGATGCGCCGGCGAGCGTCCGCGGAGATTCTGGCGTAGACGTCCAACTGCGGGGCACGCACGTCGTCGAGTGTTCCCGCGACGAGATCGATGAGTGATCGGCTGATCGCGATGAACTCGGTCTCGGTCAACTCCAGGCGCTCGGCGGCGAGGTTGTCGGCGAGCAGCCGCACGGTTCTCAGGATGGCGTTCTGCGGCCGAATACCCAACGGCCCGCGGGGTTCACGGGTCGGTGGTAGCGCGTAGCCGGGGATGGTGATGAGGTAGCCACGAAAACCGTCGTCGTGTGACATGATCATGCCCTGATCGCAGCGGATGACCCCCATCTGGCCGGGTGTCAATTCCACCGCGTGGTCGGACTGGAGCAGATTTATCCGCCCATCGAGTGCGATGTACAGCCTGGCGCTGTCGTCGTCGTCCGACTTCGCGGCTTTATCGTTCCGGTCGTATGAGACGGCGCCTGTGGCGAATTCGATGAGCTGGAGCTGATCGGGGTCCTTGATCCGTTTGGCCAGCGCCCGTTGCGTCCAGGTCTTGGCCCAGAAATCCTTGGGCGAGCCGAAGCGGGTGATGGCCGTGCCCTGATTGCCGTCGACGTAATCGCGCCAGATATCGGTGCGGTCGACCGCGGAGAACTCGGCGCCGAGGGAAGATTGGCAGATATCGTAAGGCAAGCCGGATTCCGAGTCCTTCGCCCATGACACCACCGCCATCGCGACCACCCCTCGCTCTCTGCGCGGAACCGGCTTCGTACCGCTCGCGCCACCTGTTGATCGTAAGCGGCACAGAAGATCTCATGCACGGAGTTTCCCGGGCGGCTACGAGGACAGCGTGGCCAGTACCTCGAGAACGGCGGCTTCTTCGCGGGCGGGATCGGCCAGCGGCTGGATGCTGGCCGCGATTTCGTCGGCGCCTGCCTCGTGCAGGCCGAGCAGGCGCCGGTGAATCGAGTCCTGGTCGCCATAGACGAAGATTTCGTGAATGAGTTCATCGCCCAGTCGGCCCTGCGCGTTCAAGGGAAAGCCTGCCTCCTGAAACATCTTGCCGTAGGTGGGAAGTGCGGCGTATCTGGCGAACCTGGCCTGCGCGGCCTGGCGCACAACAGCGAAATCGCTGGTGGGCAAGACGGTTACGCCGGCGATCAGCGGTGGCCGTGGACGCTGAGCAAGTTGCGCCCCTTCCTCCAGCGCGGGCAGCGCGATCGAGCGAATATAGGTTGGCCCAGCGGAAGTGAGCATCGCCCCGTCGGAAACCTCGCCCGCCAAGCGCAACATATTCTTTCGCAGCGCGGCCAGCACGATCGGCGGCCGCGGCGGCGTGACCGTCGGCGGCAGTTCCGCGTGCACTTGGTAGTACTCCCCGTCCAGGTCGATCCGTCCGTCCCAGAGCATCCCCCGGAGTACAGCGACGTATTCGCGCAGGTGGGCCAGTGGCTTGCCGAATCGAAGGCCATACTGCCCTTCGATCCGCACCTTGTGACTTGCCCCGATGCCGAGCCGAAATCGTCCCGGCGCCAGCTCGGCCGCGACCAGTGCCTCGTTCGCCCGTGCCAAGGGGTGGCTGGGATAGGTGATCGCGATGCCGCTGGCGAGCCCGATGCTGCTGGTGCTCGCCGCTGCCGCCGTGACGATGCTCAGCCCATCGGGCCCGACCGGCCACGACGGCACCCAGGCCATCCCGATACCCGCCCGCTCGGCACGCGTAATCGCTTCCAGGACAGGGCGAACCGGCGGTGGGAAGATCACGACGCCGGTGGGAATGGTTGCGGCCATGGGAGATTCGCCTTTCGATCGCGACTCGGCTCCGACAATAGCGGCCGTCCGGGCTCAGCGTTTGAGCACGAAGGTGAAGTCGCCGGCGAGCTTGCCGGTCAGCCGGACCGCCGACACCAACCTCCCTTCGGTGATCAGCCTTTCGACCTCGGCCCGCGATAGATCACAGCCTTCGGCGATGACTCGCACCGGCCGGACGGGGATCCGCGCCGCGAAGCGGACCGAGACGTCGATCGCCTCGCGATCCAGGTGATTCGATCCGCCGGTGTCGAGGCGCCAGGCACCGTCCCAGTCGAGAGCGATGCGATTGCGGCGCCGCACGGCCGGGTCCTGGAGCAACTCGGCCGCCAGGCTCGGATCGTTGTCGTGCAGCCGGTCCAGCAGCTCGGATCGGATGGCGCGCACATTCATCCGCTCCATGACCGTGAGCTTGGTGGTCTCCCCGCAACCGACACAGCGCGCGAGGAGCCAGACGTCGATCAGCTTGTGGTTCGCGTTGACGCGAAATTTACCGCTTGTCCGGAAGCCGCCGGACGCGCACACGTGGCAACGGCGACGAACAAGGGGTAGACAGACGGGTTCGATAACCCAGTTTTCGAGCACAGAAGTACACCTGTTCCAGTGAGAATTCCGCAGCAGAAAGAAGCGCGACGCGGATACGCGACGCGCGACGAATTAGCGCTCGGGAGGTCTCACTAGATGTACAACGGCATGTCCTCGACTAGACAATGTGGCTCGGCAGCATGGTAGTGACACAAACCGGTACCGCTCCACTGCTTTTCGACCGGTCGCGGATTCGCGGGTCAGGGGAGCGGACCGACGCGCTGGGCGGTTCAGGGATGCGGCACGCTGGATGGATCCGGCCGTCACCCGTTCGTGAGAGACGGCCGGATCCGATCAACGGGCGGCGGACCCGGAATTCGGTAGCGGTGCGGGACCTTTGGGGTCGAGGGCGGTGTTGACGAGTTGGCCGAGGCGTTCGCCGGACAGGCGTAGCTGGTTTTCCGCGATCGGCAGGAACTGGCGGGTGTAGTCCGCGCCGATGGTCGTCGAGGCCGGGTAGACACCGGGGGTGGTGGCGATGCGGCAGCTGGCCTCCGCCCAGTGCGCGGGGTCGGTGTCGCTGATATCGGGTGCGGGGAGGGCGAGCAGGCGTTGCAGTTCGTCGGCGTCGCTGGAGTTGCGGGTGTCGAGCATTCTGCTGTCCCACACCGAGTGCAGGTTGGTGCGGCGACCGAGGTAGTCGACGGTGATTTCGTTGCCGCCGCGGTCGCGCGCGTAGCCCGCGTGCATGGGCTGGCCGATGTCACCGGCGAAATGGACGATGAATTTCAGCGCTTGGCGGCGATCGGTATCCGAGCGCGTACGGTCTGCCAGGATCGCCGACTGGGCGCGCAGCGCCTCGATGACGTTCTGGCCGTCGTTTCCGTTCACGGCGGGGTCGTAGGCGCAGCCGTTCTCGGCGATATTGACGTAATGCCATGGCGCGGAAAGCTTGCCGAGTTCGGGGTCGTTGGCGCGCACCTCATCGGCCCAGTTGGCGACTCCCGACAGCGTGGGCGTCGCCTCACCGGCCAATAGCCGGGCCACCTCACTGCGGGCGGTCGCGGTCAACCGCAGGTCGGCGATGGCGCCAGAAGTGTTGTGGCCCTGTTTACCCCACGCATGGGCGGGCGGCGCCGCCAGCAGTGTCACGGCCAGCGCAGACACACTCGCCGCCGTCAGCACACGAAGCATCTTGATCATGGTCGGCGATTATGGTCATCGGTCCTGAAACGTTGGCCAACACCCCATGGCGTTTAGGCGAACGCTGTCATCGACTGCCTGCGGCGCCGGGTTCGCCAGTCAGCTCGCGCTCCCGACCGGACGGGCAGGCCGGGGCGGCCACGGACTCCGTTCCATGTGTACGTCGGTACTGCCAGTCGTAGCCGGAGGTCGCTGACCGCCGTTCTCGATCGCCACCTCAGAACGAATCGAGGTGGTTCGACCGGATCAGGCGCGCCACATTGGTCGTGATCAGCCCTGCCGATCGGCGCACGGCATCGACGAGCGCGGGTATCTGCTCCGGATCGGTGGTCGTTGCCGCCAGCGCCGCAACGACTTTCCGGTCGAGATCGCGTATCGGCGCCGCGACGCAAGAAAGACCGAGCCGCGTATCGAGGTGGTCGGCGAGGTCGCGATCTCGGGCGGTGTCGACCAGCCGTTGCCATTGTCGTGACGAATAGCCTTCGGGTGGAACCAGTTTCGGATCCGAGACGGCCAGGATCTGCTGGGCGGCACTGCCCGGCGGCAACAATACGCCTGCGCGGAGCGGGAACACCTCGTCGATCTCGCGTCCGATCGCAGCAACCAGCATCGGTCGCCCCCGCTCCGGCACCGTCACGCTGAAGCCTCCTCTATCCGTCGTCGCGGCGAGTTGCCCGAGCGGTCTGGTGGCCGCTGCTCGCAGTAAACCGGCCGGTTGCCAGGTCTGTCCCAGTTGGAACACCCGAGGTCCGAGTCGATAACGTCCGGTCCGCCGTTGCACGGCTCCCTCCGAGACGAGCTGACCGAGTAACCGATGCGCGGTCGTTTTCGGCAATCCGGTCGCGGCTGCCAGCTGCGCCAGCCCCATTTCGTCGCGTTCGGTGAGCGCATCCAGCAGGGTGAATGCGCTTTCCAGCACGCCGCGGCCGGCCATTGTCGATTCGTTCACTCAGTCCTCCCATAGTGTTTCAGCGGGGCGGATCGACCCATCGTCTGATCGTCGCCGGCTCGGTGATCGGAACGGGCATCCCGATGGCACGTATGGCTGCTTTCGTTGGTTGGTGGTCCGGATCCAAGATGGGGTCCGTCGCACCGAGCGATCCGCGGTAGCAGGTCTTACGAAAGCAGTCTTCGGCCAGCGCCCGTCAGACGCGTTTCACGGGCGTATCAATCGGAATAGAGGAGCAATTCATGTCCGCATCGAACGAAGCCGAGCAGCGGGAACTGCTGGAAAAGACCCGCGACATCTGGATCCAGCTGCGTGGCCCGGGTGATGGACCGAATCCCCGGGGGCCCGTCGTTCGGGCTCAGCGTTTGAGCAGCGCGAGACCAGACCAGCCGGTACCGTTGCGCCATGTTCGAATTGCGGTCTTTGCGGCGTGCGACGGTGCTCGCCGCGGTCGGCTTATGTGTGTCGGTCGGCTTCACGATTCCGCCGGTAACGGCGCAGGCGGAGCCCGGGCGGGCGGAGCGGATCGGGCTACTCGATCCCGCGTGGTCGTTCGGTAAAGCCGCGGCGGCTTTCGACATCGTCTACACGACACGTGACCAGCGTGACGCGCCCGCACAGGCCTCCGCGGGACTGTATGTCCCGCAGGGGATTCCACCGCAGGGCGGTTGGCCGCTGGTCGTGTGGGCGCACGGCACGGTAGGTATCGCCGATACCTGCGCGCCGTCGCGCCGACCGCAATCGGAGCGCAACACCACCTATTTCAACGAACTACTTGCCCGCGGTTACGCTGTGCTCGCACCCGACTACCAAGGTTTGGGCACTCCAGGCCAATTCAGCTACTACAGCTCGAATGTCGAAGGCATGTCCATCATCGATGCCGTCGCCGCCGTGCGCACGACACCGGTTCCCTTGTCGCGCAAGTGGGTTGCCATCGGCCAATCGGAAGGGGCGCACGCCGTGATGAGCGCGGCCGGGCGCTACGCCGACCATGCCGACGGTCCCGCGGCCGGGCTCAGCGGTGTGATCGCCACCGGTCTGCGTGCGAACACCGGACCGAGCCTGCGGGAAATGTTCCAGCGCACCGCCACCGGTTCTGCCAATCAGGTCGGCTACGCCGCTTACTTCCTGGCTTCGCTGCTGGAACTGTATCCCGACCGAGTGGCACCGTATCTGTCCGATTTCGGCCGTGAGTACATCGCGAAGGCCGCGACCGAATGCCTTTCGGACCTGGTCGCTCGCGCCGACAAGCGCAGGCCGTCGGCGCTGGTCGCCGATCCGGGCACGGTGACTCCGACCTTCGAATCCGATATCGCCGCACTGGCGGGCTATCGCGAGGACCGCTTCACCACCGACATCCTGATCGGTTACGGCACCGCCGATATTGATGTGGCGCCCACCTACACCGACGGCTATGCCCGCGCACTCCAGGAACAGAACCCGGGCGTGCGTATCCAGGTCGAGAGCTATCAAGACAAGGACCACAGCGGCGCCTTCCTCGCGTCGCTACCGGACGCACTGGCGTTCTTGGCATCGCACTTGCGCAACGCGTGATCGACGCGCTGGCCGCGGATGCGAAGGCGCGCAGCGCATTCGCGGCCAGCGCGGAACGTCGAGAACGTTTATTACACGCCGGCGTTCGTGCGCAGGTCGTGAATGGCGGCTAGACGTACGCTTGGATAACCTCGACCTGCACCAGCGCATTCAGCGAATCACAACTGGCCCAGGACTGGTTCTGCCCATACTGAATCGGGCCGTATTTCCAGTAGGTGAATGGGATGGGCCAGGCGACGCAGGTGAGTTTCACCTGGTGCCAGGTCGGCAGCTCACAATTGGACATCCCGCCGGTATTGAAAATGTTGTACACGTGACAGTTGGCCTGCCATACCGGGACGTCGGCCTGGGCAACGCCACCACCAGCGAGAACGCCGGTCGCAGCTGCGGCGGCAACGACGGCGCCGGCAGCAAGACGCTTCGCAGATATCATTCCGCACCTCCTGAATGAGTGTTGTCTGGGAAACATCGCGTACGGATCGGGTCCGTTACTCGAAACCGTTTCGCGATGTGCAATGGCGCCCCGGAGAACAAGCGGTCAGGATGCGACTATTTTCGCGATGGGGGCCCACAAGTAGGGGCCGGTCGAGCATGTCCGGCGTGAATGACATTCCTGTGATTTTTGCCGCCAGGGCGAAGGCTCTCGGCACCGCGGTGAACCGGTCGGGGTGGCAACCGTGGCGGCCGTGGGGCTGCCGCAATCGGTAGCCGGTGACAATCGGGCCGTCGATCGCGTAGTCGAGGGTGTGGTCGGCGGCGTAGTCGTGCCGGGTGATTGCCAGCAGCCCGCAGCCTCGCGACGGTTCGCCCAGCTCCGGGTGCAACGTCGACGTCCACCCGTACGGCTCGATGGGGCCAGCGGATCTGTGGTCGTCATGCGGATCACGGTGGCAGGCCCGGCGAGTCGAATATTCGCTGGCTGTAAGTCGCCTGGACGCGGGATGATTGCTCACCTGCATCGCTCGTTTATTCGAGACGAGAAGGGGAGCATGAGTTCACGCGCCACGGCGGTCAAGCTCGTACTGCGGTTCTACGGACGGGAAATGGCCTCGCGCAAGGCCGCGGCGATTCCGGCGTTGCTGGCGCCGGCACTCGGCAATACGTGCAACCTGTATATCGCACCGCTGATCGTCGCCATGATGGTCGGCCGGATCGCGGCGACGGGGGATACCGGTTTCTCGGCGCTCGCGCCGTACGTCCTCGCCTTCGGCGGCGTCATGTTGCTGTCGGAACTGTTGTGGCGCATAGGGATTCACTGCCTGAACCGGGTCGACGCCTACGGCATCGAGCACCTGTACGTGGTTGCCATGGACGAACTGCTCGCGAAAGACGCGGCGTTCTTCCACAACAACTTCGCCGGTTCGCTGACGAAGCGTTCACTCAGCTTCGCGGCGAGGTTCGAACAGTTCGTCGACACCCTCGCCTTCGAAATCCTTTCAGCGGTGGTGCCGCTGGTGTTCGCATCGATTGTGTTGTGGCGCTACAACCCTGTGCTCGTCGTGGTGCTGATGGGGATGATCGTGGTGACCGCGCTGGCCATCCTGCCCCTGATCCGGCGCCGCCAGAAGCTGGTGGACGACAGGGAGGCCGCCATCGCGCAGGTCGCCGGGCATGTGGCCGACAGCCTGGCCAATATGCAGGTGGTGCGCGCCTTCGCCGCCGAACCGCAAGAGGCGGCCGAACATCGGCGCCGCGTCGCCTCGGCGCGGCGGAAGTCGGTGCGCTCCTGGGACTACGCGAACTTGCGGATCGATACGCTGGTCGCGCCACTTGTGGTGTGCACCAACGTGATCGGCTTGCTGATCGCGCTGGGTCTCAGCGGCGGGAACACGGGGGTGGAAGCCGTCGTCGTGGCATTCACCTACTACTTCAACGCCACCGGGATCATGTTCCGGTTCAACCAGATCTACCGCCGGTTGGAGACCGTGCTCACCGAGGCCGCACAATTCACCGAGCTGCTGTTGAACGAACCGCGGGTGCTCGATCCAGCGCATCCGGAACCCTTGCGGCCCAACGGCTTCGATGTGCGCTTCGAGGCGGTGGACTTCACCCACGACGGTGCGCGCCAGCTGTTCCGTGGATTGGATCTGCACGTGCCGAGCGGCACCAGAGTGGGCCTGGTCGGACGCTCCGGTGGTGGCAAGACCACCATCACCCAGCTGCTGCTGCGGCTGATGGACATCCAATCCGGCACCATCCGCATCGGCGGGCAGGATATCGCCCGGCTGCGGCAGGCGGATCTGCGCAGTCTGATCGCCTACGTGCCACAGGATCCGGCGATGTTCCACCGGACGCTGAGCGAGAACATCCGGTTCGCCCGCCCGGATGCCACGGACGAGGAGATACTGCGGGCCGCCAAGGCCGCACACGTCACCGAGTTCGCCGACGCGCTGCCGCAGGGCATGGACACGCTCATCGGGGAGCGCGGCGTGAAACTGTCAGGCGGACAACGCCAACGAGTCGCCTTGGCCAGGGCGATCCTGCGCGACGCCCCCATCCTGCTACTGGACGAGGCCACCAGCGCCCTCGACTCGGAAAGCGAACTGCTTGTGCAACAAGCACTCTGGGAGCTGATGGAAGGCCGCACCGCGCTGGTGGTCGCGCACCGCCTGAGCACCGTGGCCGGAATGGACCATCTCGTCGTGCTCGATCACGGGCGAGTCGTCGAAGCGGGCACCCACGAGGACCTGCTCGCCACGGACGGAACATACGCGCAGCTGTGGCGGCACCAGTCGGGGGGATTCCTGGGTGAGGACGCGGTCGCCCGCTGATCGGGCCGGTCCGCGCGCTGAGCGCCCCGCGGCAGTCGACGAGGATCTCCGGCCGGTCGCGTCGGTAGGGTCCGGGGCGTGGATACCGTCGCACAACATCTCCTGTGGTTTCTGCCGATGCTGTGGCTGGGCATGGTGCTGGCCATCTCGTTCCTGGAAGCCCCGTTGAAGTTCCGGGCGCCGGGCGTCACCCTGCCGCTCGGCCTCGGCATCGGACGGCTCGTCTTTCGTGCACTGAACCGCGCCGAGGCCGTGCTCGCGGCCTTGCTGATCGCGGCGGGCGTGGTCATCGCTCCGGGCGGCGGAACCTGGGCCTGGCTCGCTTGCGCCGCCGCGATCCTCTGCGTGCAAATCCTCCTGGTGCGCCCGCCGCTGACCCGCCGCTCCGATCGCGTACTCGCCGGCGAGGAGCTACCGCGCTCACGAGCACACTTCTGGTACATCGGATTGGAGTCGGCAAAGGTCGTAGCCCTGATCGGACTCGCGATCACCGCCGCACCATAGCGCCGACGCCGGCGGGACCTACGCCGGAGGGCCCGCCGCCGAGGAAATCGGAGGCGGGCCGCCGGGCCGGTCAGCGGGGGAGGAGCCCGCTCAGTTGATCCACCACACCCTGCACGCTCGGGATCAGTTGTGGGGCAATGTTGTTCACTGCGGTCTCGACCGTGTCGATGACCTCGACGGCGCCGGGCAACGCGGCGACATCGGTGCGGAGCTGATCCACGGCGGCACCGAATTGCGGGTTGTCGTCGACGACGGCCGCGGCGTCGTGGATCTGTTCAGGCGGCATGGCCTGCTGCGGGCGGAGGAAGCCGAGGCCGTCGCCGTTCGGGTTGACCAGGGCCAGCGTCAGCGCGGTGCCCGCGGCAGCGCCGATGGCCGTACCCGCCACGGCGCCGACCACGCCACCGACCGTGCCGCCCAGTGCCGCACCGATCGGTACGCCGACAGCGCAGCCGACGATGATGAACGGAAGTCCGACCAGGCATCCGAGCGCCGCACCCGCGAGCACGCCCGCCGCACCGCCGAGGCCGATACCGCCTGCGATACCGAGGGTGGCGCCGAGTGCCGTGAGCGGCACCGCGGAGGCGAACAACTGGGCCGCTTTATCCTCTTCGGGGGTCAGGAACGGGTATGGATCGTGCGGCGCGCCCTGGGCGGCGAGGACGGCGTAGGAGTCCGCGGTTTCGCGCAGTGCCGTGCTCGGCGCCGGAAGCTCGATCGTGGCGCTCGGCGGCGCGGCGATACTCACCCGTCCGGGGACCGGGGTGCCGTGCGCCATCGGCGCCGATACCGCACCGATCATCACTGGAATCGAAACTGCTGCAGCGAGAATCGCGGTCGCGGTGGATTTCGCATTCATCGTGGCCAACTCCTTTTCGTCGAACAGTGGGAGTTGGAATTGAACGGGATCCGGGTGCGTTCCTACGCGGGTCGCGCAGGACATCGTGGGGGCAAACTCGGCCACGTTCGCCACCAATTCGCTATCGCACACATTTCGGGTGTGACATCGGGGGTCGCTGCGGATCGGATCGCTAGCACCGTGACTAATATGACGACGGACCCACGTAAATTGCCGGGAGTTGTCTATGGCCGAGACGGACCCGCGCTTGAGCGCGGCGACCATCGTGCCCACCGTGCTCGCCAGACTGGTTGCGGTGGCCGAGGACCGTGGCTATCCCACCGCGCCCTGGTTCGCCGGGACCGGAATCACCGCACGCCACCTCACCTCGCCGGGCTTTCTGATGTCATTTCGGCAGGTCGCGGCGATCTTGCGCCGCGCGCTGCGGGCACTGCCCGCCGCCGCGCCGTGGGGCATGATGACCGGCGCGCGCGACCTCGACGTGGCGTTCGGACTGGTCGGGTTGGCCATGAAATCCTGCCGGACCTTCGGTGACGCGGTCATGCTCGGACTCGAACTACATCAGGTCGGCGGCAGCATGCTCGACTACACCGTCGAATACTTCGACGAACGCGTCGGCGTCCGCTTCTACGAGCGCACGCCCGATCCGGAATTGCTGTGTTTTCTCTGCGAAGAGGCACTGACCATCGCCGTCATGTTCTGCCGCGCGATGGCCAGGCTCGACGAATCCCCCACCGAAATCCAGGTGCGATATCCAGCACCGCCCTACGCCGACGAATATCGCCGTCTCTTCCGCTGCCCGATCCGCTTCGAATCCGACGTCACCCGAATTATTTTCGCCGCCCACCTGCTCGACCACCCCCTTTCGACCCATAACGAAGCCAGCCTCGCCGCAACCCTCGACGCCTGCCACCGACTCCTCAACGGCCGCGACACCGCGCCCCGCGACATCGTCGCCGTCGTCGAAACCCTGCTCACCGAGAACCTGCGTCACCCGCTCACGATGTCCCAGGTCGCCACCCGCCTCTCTCTGACCGAGCGCACCCTGCGCAGGCAACTCGCCGACGCGGGCGCCCGATTCAACGACCTGCGCGACACCGTCCGCCGCCGCCGGGCCGCCCACCTCATCCTCGAAACCCAGATGACCATCGCCGACATCGCCACCGAACTCGGCTTCACCGACCAACGCGAGTTCCGCCGCGCCTACCTCCGCTGGCACGGCGAGCCACCCACCACGACCCGCCGCAACCGCCACTGACCCAGCCCACATCCCGCGAAATGCCGTCCAGCCAGGCGATTAGTCGTCTCGCCACTCCCTGAGGTAATCTCTTCGAGCGCCCACAAAGGCGCAAACGGGCTGTGGCGCAGCTTGGTAGCGCACCTGACTGGGGGTCAGGTGGTCGCAGGTTCAAATCCTGTCAGCCCGACAGAAAACCCCTCCCGACCTCGGTCGGGAGGGGTTTTTGTTACCTGCCCCGGTGACCGGATTCGAGGCTGCTCCACAGAAACGTCACACTTTGCCTCCTCCGCCGCCGGTAGCCCACCGCTCGAGCACCTCACGGTTGTCGGGCACCGTCTCGGGGATATCGATGTAGTGCTGTTTGGCCACCTCCTTGGTGTTGCCGAGCTGGCGGGCGGCCCGCTCCGGGTCGTCGTAGAAGTTGTCGACCTCGGTGCCCACGCCTCGGCGGAAGGTTCGCGGTGTCACCCAATCGAACTCGCTGCCACGGGCAGCGCGCCATGGCCTGCCGAAGTTGGTCGGGCTTCGTGGCGTGCCGTTGCGCGAGGGATACAGGAGCCGGTCCGGGTTGGGCCTGCCGGAGGATTTCAGATCGGCGATGGTGTGATGGATCGCGTCGATCGAATGTGGGGGCAGCAGGAACCGACGCCAACTGTTATCGGTTTTCGGAAACGGTTTCCGCACCCATCTGCCGCGCCCTTTCCCGCGCACCTCGATCAGCGTCCCTGTGACGTCGAGGTACGGGTCCGGGCACTCGATGTCGATCTCGTCCAGTAGGACCGCGAACGCCTCGTGTGGGCGCATACCGGTGCCGGTGATGACGTCGATGACCCACACCAGCGTCCAATCCCGCCTCGGCCCCGACCGATACGCCGGAGTGCCTGGGATCGCCTCGCCCCGAGCCCAGGTACGCACCTGTGCCCGGAACGCGGGCAGCGCCCGCTGGTCCTTGACTTTCCCGCGAGCGCGGTTCTTACGCCTGGTGAATGCGGCTACTCCGTCGATCGGGTTGATGTCGATTGCGCCGTGCCGCACTGCGATGGCCATCATCGCTTTCAGGATGATCTTGTGCTGCTTGGCTTTCCGCCGCAGCCCCAGCGAGACCAGCCGCTTGAGATGGCGGTCCAGCTCGCCAGCCGTGGCTTGCCAGACCTGGAGATGGCCCACTGAGTTCTCGATTTTGACCGTGCCAGGTTTCGCTCGTTTATCGTCGGAGACGTAGATCTCGCGGCGGTAGTCCTCGATGTTCCCCTCGGTGTACGAGTCGTCGCCCCGAAGTTCGGTGAGAAGCTCGGCGGCCAGGTCGATCAGTTTGGTATTACGAGTAATTCGCGAAATACCATGAACTTCTTGATAGTCACGCATCGCCTCGGCGAGCTTGTTACGAGCGTCGTCGGCGCTTTCACCGAATCGCGCGATCTGTTTCGAACCAGTCGAGCCGTAGTAGCGCACCGTGGTTCGGAACGAACCGTTCTTCTGCTTCCTGGGTTCAGTGGGTTTCCCGAACGTGCCGATCGGCTTGGGTAGCCTGCTCATCGGTCAGAGCCTTTATTCCCAGGCCGCAGGACATTCAGGGCATGATTGTGACGCATCGTTTTGTACTCCCGTAGATATGCATCCGGTGCTTCGAATACTTAGCCCTGACGGAATGTCGGCGACGTCCGGCAGATTATTGGAACTTCTCACGGATATTGTCTGGACAACTCACAACCTTGCCATCTCTCATATCCGCGAAGCCGCCGGCATAGGCAAGGACGAAGACCCCAAGAAGATGTACAGCCGGTGGGAAGATTTATGGCGACAAGCAAGGCAGCTTGAATCCACGCTGATCCAGCAGACACGAGCAGAGCTCAATCTCCTCTAGCCATGCTGCTTTGACGGCAGCCGTGACGAATCGAGCGAAGTCAACAAGACCGGTGGCGAGATCGTTCTACGATCAAGGTATGTCAGTTACTGGAATCGAAA
The DNA here is from genome assembly GCF_044547285.1 of Nocardia sp. NPDC052566. NCBI lineage: Bacteria > Bacillati > Actinomycetota > Actinomycetes > Mycobacteriales > Nocardiaceae > Nocardia > Nocardia sp. NPDC052566. The sequence goes on from NZ_JBIUAF010000005.1 coordinate 171,647, forward strand.
GCGCACGCCATAAGCTCGATCGCGCGGCTTACCACCTGGCTGACCTGGCTGCGCGTGTGGAGGTGTTCACCGAGGAACACCCGATTGAGGTCCACGCCCTGTGGCAGCCCAGCACCACTCACCCCGGGGAGGTGGACTGCCAAGCGATCGCTGTTACCGAGCCATCCGACGTGCCGGAGGTCTGGTCGCTGATTACCGGCGATGCCTTGACTTGCATCCGGGCCGCATTAGATCACGCGGTTTACCCACACGCCTGGCAGTTCCAAATCTTGCTTAGCGCTGTGGATCAGAAAGGTAATCCCGTTGCACCAAAGCCTGTTCACTCGCCTGCGGTTACAGCCGTCATTGAACAGTGCCAGCCGTATCATTGGCCGTCCGCACACCACCAACCCCTCGGCGTACTAACGGAGCTGGTGAACGAAGATAAGCACCGTCAGCTGCTAGTTACAAACGGATTCTCCGCGCAGATCCAAATTGTCGCACCGGACGGGATACGTCATAACACACGAGGATCCTCAGAGCGGCGCAAATCTCGAAAAAGGCAGTGTGATAACGCGGTTCAGGCTGGCGCAGACCGGAGTCGGACCCTTCGAGTTTCAATACCAGAAGCACTTGCGCGTAACACCTGTTATCGATATCCCGAAGACAACGGACTACCGCGAGTTGATACCTGAACTACAGACTATCCACCGCTACGTCACAGACATTATCGACCAGCTCGAGGCGGCTGGCCTTTCGTAGCTCTCGCTGATGCGCGCATATAGGCAACTATGTTCCCACGCACGATCACGTACCCCCATCTTGTCGGTAGCTGCGACGGTCGTGGTGTTACCGGTGCCGATGCTGGGCTCTACCGGCTCCGGCTCACCCGGGGCAATCAACGCCCCACCGCGGCGTTGATTACCACGGTCAGGGTCGAATATGCCCCCTTCGACATTCCGCTGGGGAAGGTGCGTCTGCTGGATGCCTTGAAAGCAGCGGACACGCTGACCGATGACGCCAGGTTGGCACCGTGTCGGAGGATCTCATGGAAGCTCGTGGGCGCCACATCAACGATTGCAGCGTGCCGCGCCGATGCGCAGTTACGCTTCCTGCGTGGTCATGTGGCGTGGCATCAGGCTCGGTCTCGCTGAACTAGCCACCGAGGACAAGGAGGTCGGGTGGACGTCGGGCAGGATCCTCGCCACATTCCAGCGCCGGACAACACTGGGACCGAGACGGAGAAGCGGTTTGCGTTTCAGGCGCAAGTGGCCGTGCGGTATGCCATAGAAATGTTGGGTGGCTACCCCATCGATAATGTGACGTGCGAACACATCGAAGACGTCGTGGTGGCCCGCACGTTGGGCACGCACCATGGCGGCGACACGACTTTGTGGGATTTTCAGCAGGTCAAATCCCGTGAGCCCAACGAGCCTTGGACGCTGCTGCGGATAGGTGACTCCAAGGCTCTGCACAGCCTCCTTCGAACAGATCGTGTTCTCCGACAGGCCAATTCGGAAGGCTCGGTTTTAACTTATCGTCTCACTGTGGCGATCGAAGGGAAACTCGCTGCCAGGGAACCTTCGTTTCGTGACGTCGCGCGCAGTGACGGCAAGCGAGAATCCAGCATCCGCGCCAGGCTCGGATCGAAACTCAAGGATCTCGACGCCGATCCCGAGGAGCTGAGCGACTTTCTTTCCCGTATCTACATCGTCGAGCTCCCGCTGCGTGGTGAGCTCGAGCGAGACAATCGAGACGCGCTGGGGGGACTGGCCGAGCATCTGACCATCGCCGAGGTATGGCAATTTCACCAGACCCTGTCCGACCTGGTGCGCTCGGCCATGGTGGAGCGCCTGGGCCCGCGGTGGCAACTGTTCGTTACCCGGCCAGACCCTGCGGAGGTGATCCTTCGAAAACGGCTGACCCGGCAGACACTTGCCGCCATAGCAGTTCGGTTGCTGCCTCCTGAGCTGTTGGATTTTCTCCAGGCCAGCCAGAGTGCGGACTATCAGCATCCCTACGGTCTGATGGAGACGAGCTGTCCAACTCGACTGTCGGATGTTCGAGTCCCGCAAAGGATCTCGATCGTCGCGAGCAGTGAAACACTGCCCGAAACCTGCCTTGGGCAGGACGCGCTGTGCATGCTGACTGCCGGACCAGGTGGCGGTAAGACGAGCCTCCTGCGCGCGATTCAGGCACGCTCGGCAGCGCAATGGCTGGCGGGAGTTGAAACGCAGCCGCTGGCTCTCACGGTCAACGCCACGGCGCTGACTCCGCTTCGACCCCTCGGCGCCGCTCTCGCCTCGGCGGCAAACGAATCCCTGTCGCGGCTCGGACTCGGGCGCACGCTTGGTGAGGGGTTCTTCCGAACAGCGCCGCGGCCCGGCACCAGATGGCTCGTCCTAGTCGACGGAATCGACGAGATTACCGACCCCGAACTCCGCAGGGAAGTCCTCCAGTGGATCGTGCAATGCACTGATCGCCAACCTGCCGTTCACTCCTTCGTCGTGGCCGGACGACCGATATCCGATGCCGAGCGCAAGCTCCTGGGTACCGTTCCCGAATATCGACTCGACCAGTTCTCCACCGACGATTTACGCAGCGCAGTGCAGGGATGGTTTCGCCAACTCGGAATCCCTCGCCCCGACACCTCGGCGGACGCGTTCATTGCAGCGCTGAGCTCTGTCGGGATGTCCAAACTGGCGCGAACACCACTGATGACCTCCCTTCTGTGCCAGGTTTATTCGATGAATCCGGACGGTGTGATACCCGACAGCAGAAATGCACTTTATTCGAGCTTCGTGGACCTCCTGCACGAACGAATGCACAGTCGAGGGCCATCCGGATTCCGCACGCAGAGCGAGTACCTGACGCAGCGATTCGGCCCGACCGTGTCGAAACATGTCGAATCGCTCATGAGTGGACTGCTCGATCTCATCGGACAAATGGCCGCAGAAGACGAATCGCGACCGGTCGATCCACTGATATATATCCGCCCTGCGAGGCCCGAATACCTCCCCGACCACAGTGTCGAGGCGTGGATCACGCTGATATCGCGGAGCCCGGCAGGCGAACGTCCACCTGCCATCACACGCAAAATGTGGACGGACTTCATTGTTTCCGCGTTGACCAGATGCGGCCTCCTCGTCCGCGAAGGCGACCGACTCGAGTTCGCACACAAGACAATGCAGGAATACTGCGCCGCACGGTGGGCCATGCGCACGCCACAGGCCTACGAGCAGGAACTGGACAGGACCCTCCATCGATGGATTCACAACGGAGGATCGAATCCCTGGGGGGCACCATTGGAGACGGTGTCCTACATCAGCTTCCTGATAGAAGCCGACCAATCGCCCCTACACGACATTGCTCACCGGAAGCTGTACGACAACGTCACCCGCGAAAGTCTGCATTGCTGTCTACTCGTCGCAATGATCAACCGCTTCGGATCCCTCGAACCCGAAAGTTGGCAACCTCTCATCGAGAAAGCGATCCACTCGACGAGGGCCGTCGTCGAGCTCGAGGAAGAAGATCCAACAACGCGAGTCTGGGCGGCCGAGATTCTTGCCGAGCTCGACGAAGACCCCGGACTTGCCGCGCTGGAATCACTCGCGAAAGAACCAACCCTGGATCGCGAATTCAACGAAGATCCGCACACGCCGGATTTCAGCGTTCGGCTCCAGGCTGCCTTAGCACTGATGCAGTTCGATACTCGCCGCGGAGCCGACGCCTTGATGCAACTCGTGCTTGACGACGAGGACCTCGACCAGTTGGTACGGGTAAGAGCTGCGGAAATCCTGTTCGAAAACTCCGACGAGCATGCCGGAGCAGCGCTGAGCATGCTTGCGAAAGAGAGCTCCTGGTACTACTCGCGTTTCGAGGTCATCACGCTGTACTCGAAAATCGACCGCCACGCGGCCGCAGAGTGTTTGAACGACTTGATAGAGGAGTGGTGCGACCTCATCCCCGAAGAGTGTCAGGACTACGCTCACCTCCTCGCGCAGTGGGGTGACCCCCGTCAACTGCACTTGGTCGAGGACTCACGAAACGAGGACGATATCTGACTGCGGATTGCATGCGGGCCCCAAATCTGGGACCAAGTTGGGACCACACACACTGCACGGCGATACACGCCCCCAGGTCATGCGATCGGCGGACGCGCATGCCCACCGTGCGCGGCGTGCGGAAACTCCCGAATTCGAGTCCTGGGGGTCAGGTGGTCGCAGGTTCAAATCCTGTCAGCCCGACCAGGTCGGGGGCGGTTTCCGCCTCCGACCTGTGCCATTTTGTGGACTAAATGTGGACCACGGGGTGGGTGCCGGGTGTGGCGGGCACAGGGGAAGTCAGCGGGTTCTCCGCGCAGGTCGAGTGGTTTTCGGGGTTCGTCCTATGCGCGCGTGGCGGTCTTGGTGCGCGGCATCGGCCGCTGGTCCCCGCGAGGGTGCTGGACGGTTGCTTGTCGCCGCGTGCGGGGCTTACCCTTCTAGGGCACCCGTTTTGTCGGGGTTTCCCGGTAACCGCAGTGGCGGAGCCGGAGGTAGCGCCAGCTTGTAGACATTCGAGCGCGTCCGTCCTTATTGTGGTCGATTCTCCGTGGTGTTGCCCGGCATCGACACCTGGCAGCTGGTCATCAACACGGCCACCACGATCGTCACCTTCCTGCTCGTGCTGCAGAACACCCAATCTCGATCCGATGAAGCGTCGCAACAGAAACTCGACCGGCATCGAAGGGAACTGGCCGAGGCCGTCGGCGTCGAAACTCGAGAATCTGCCTGAACCACCGGGATCGTGGACCGCCCTCGGGCCGAGGTTCAACCGCCCTCTGCCGCTGAGAATCGAGGCAGCCGGGGGCGGGGTTGAGCACCGACCATGCGCAGGCACAGGTCGGTGTACTTTGCTGCCAGCGCCTGCGGGTCGCGGTGACCGCGGGCCGGAAACCAGCGGCTCACGTCGATGCCGAGTGAGGTGATGGCGAGGACCGCCGCGTCGACGTCGGGGGCGTCGAAATCGCCAGCCTCGCAACCGGTTTTCACGATATCGAGGAAGATCTTCGACGTCGCTCGGCGGATCGCCGCGATCTGCTTGAACGACTCTTCCGACAGCGAGCGCAGCTCATACTGCACCACCCGCGCCTGGGCGTGATTGTCCGCGTGGAACCGGACGAAGGCAGCGAAGGTCGCGGCCAGTCTCTGCCCAGGTGTCGCCTGCGGCGAATCGGCCTCGGCCAGTACCGAAAGCACGGCCCGGTGCCCTTCCAGGGCGATGGCGAACAGCAGAGATTCCTTCGTCTTGTAGTGCGGATACACCGCTCCCGGGCTGAGCCCAAGGCGCGCCGCGATGTCGCGCATGGATGTCTCGCCATAGCCGCGGGCCGCGAACATCTCGGTTGCCGCCGCCCGGATCCGCGCGGCGGCACGGGATGTCCCGACCGCGTCGTCGGCTCGCGTTCGGGTGCTCATCGCGTTCGCCTTCCTACCTCATGCGCCGGGACCTCGGTTGACAAGCCGTCGGCGTCACGCACATCATATGCGATCGTATAGAAAATATGCGATCGTATAGTTGTCGCCGAAGAAGCCGGTCGGCTTGTCGGTGTGAACTGTTCTCCTCCAAAGGATTACGCCTATGCCTGAACTACTGGCTCGTCGCGACGTCGATTTCTTGCTGTACGAATGGCTCGACGTCACCGCGCTGACCGCCCGCTCCCGGTTCGCCGAGCACTCCAAAGAGACCTTCGACGCCGTGCTGGACCTCAGCGCGGATCTCGCCGAGAAGTATTTCGCCCCGCACAACAAGCTCTCCGACGCGAACGAACCGACGATGCGGCCCGACGGCACCGTGCAGATCATCGGGGAGGTGCGGACCGCGCTGCAGGCTTTCACCGAAGCCGGAATGATGGCAGGCGAATTCGATGAACGCCTCGGCGGCATGCAGTTGCCCAGTACCGTCGCCAGGGCGGCCATGGCGTGGTTCCACGCCGCGAACATCGCAACGGCCGGCTACCCCTTCCTGACCATCGCGAACGCGAATCTCCTCGCCCACCACGGGTCCGAGCAGCAGGTGAACGATTACGTGCGCCCCATGCTCGAAGGCCGCTACTTCGGGACGATGTGCCTGTCGGAGCCACAGGCCGGATCCTCGCTGGCCGACATCACCACGCGCGCGGTCCCGCAGGCCGACGGCACCTACCGGCTGTTCGGCACCAAGATGTGGATCTCCGGCGGCGATCACGAACTCAGCGAGAACATCGTGCATCTGGTGCTGGCGAAGGCGCCGGGCGGCGGTGCCGGCGTCAAAGGGATCTCACTGTTCATCGTGCCCAAATATCTTCCGGGACAAGGCGAACGCAACGACGTCGCACTGATGGGCCTCAACCACAAAATGGGGTGCCGAGGCACCACCAACACCATGTTGGCCTTCGGCGACGGCACCTACACACCGCAGGGCAGCGCGGGCGCGATCGGTTTCCTCGTCGGCGAAGAACACCGCGGGCTGTCCTACATGTTTCACATGATGAACGAGGCCCGCATCGGTGTCGGGTTCGCCGCCACCGCCCTCGGCTACGTCGCGTATCTGAAGTCGTTGGAGTACGCGAAGGTTCGCACGCAGGGCCGCCCGGCGGGCGCCAAGGACGCGGTGGCACCGGTTCCGATCGTCGAGCATGCCGACGTCCGGCGAATGCTGTTGGCGCAGAAGTCCTATGTCGAGGGTGCGCTGGCGTTGGTGCTGTATTGCGCCCGATTGGTGGATGAGCAGACCACGGCCGAGTCTGACGCGGCGCGCGAGGCGGCGCTGCTGCTCGACGTGCTGACGCCGGTCACCAAGAGTTGGCCGTCCGAATGGTGCTTGCGCGCCAACGATCTCGCGATCCAAGTGCACGGGGGTTACGGCTACACCCGTGACTACGATGTCGAACAGCACTACCGAGACAACCGGCTCAACCCGATCCACGAGGGCACCACCGGCGTGCAGGGCCTGGACCTGTTGGGCCGCAAGGTCACCATGGCCGACGGCGCGGGTCTGCGGCTACTCGGGACCAGGATCGCGGCAACGGTCGAGCGGGCTGTGCGTTGCGGCGGGGACATCGAACTGCACGCGCGGCATCTGGCAGCGGTCTGGTCCGCGCTCGTCGCTGTCACCGACCGGCTGACCAGCGTCGGCGAACCCGCGGTCGGGCTGGCGAATTCCACGCCCTACCTGCAGGCCTTCGGCCACACGGTGCTCGCGTGGCTGTGGCTGGAACAATTGCTCGCCGTCGGCACCAAACAAGGCGCCTTCTACGACGGGAAGCGCCAAGCCGCCCGCTATTTCTTCGTGTACGAACTCCCTAGCGTGACAACGACGTTGAACATATTGTCGATGCTCGATACCACGGTCCTCGACACCGACCCCGCCTGGCTCTGAGGCAAAGGGACATCATGAGCGTTCTCAATCTGTTCGCCGCATTGGTCGCCTGCGGGTGGCTATGTGACCGGACAGACGATCGTCGTCGACGGCGGCCTGACCATCACATAGCCGACGGCTGAGTGAGCCAGTGCCGCAACGCCCACCACTGATGCGTGGTCTCGACGACACCGGCATTCTCGGCGCCGGTCAAGACATGGCCGGTGAGTTCGCCGAAGCGCCGCAACCGGTATTTGACGGTGTTGGTGTGAATGTGCAGCGTGGCCGCGGTCGGTTCGATGCGGCGCCGATGATCGAGGTAGGCCAGCGCGGTCTCGGCGAGGTCGCGATGGAACTGGTCTTCGAGGTCGAGGTCGGCCAGCAGCCCTGCCGTCAGGATCTGCCCGAGTTCCGGCTGGGCATGGATCGCGGTGAGCAGCGCCAGGCCGGGCAGTTCGCGAAGTCCCGCCAGCCCGGCCGCACGCCCCGCGGGTAGCGCCTGCCGGGCGAGCCGATAGAGCGGGCCCACCTGTGCGGGACGCACCGCGGGGGTGCTCACGAGCAGCGGGCACTCGTCGTCCAGTGTCGGCAACTGGACGACGAGTGCCGCGAGCCGTCCGTCGACCAGGCCGCACAACCCCGGCCCCGCCGAGGTCAGCGTGATCGCCAACTGCTGTGCGTGGGCCGGATCGCTGATATCGCTGACCACGCAGTGGTAGGCGCTCGACGCGACCAACGGGGCACACGACACGACCGGCTCGCCGTGCAGAAGCTGTCGCAGAGTTTGGGTTTCGCGCTCGGTCCGGGTGCGCGCCAGCTCGAGCTCGGTCTCGCGGTGGGCATGCAGAATGCGCTGCACCACCGCGGTACTGACGTCGTCGAGTCCGAGGACGACATCGATCAGCACCCGCGACGGCACCCCCAGGGAGTCGCCGTGATCCAACAACAGCCGCATCAAACAGGACCGACTCGCCTGCACCCCGTCCAGCACGGCCGCCGCCGTCACCCCCTGCCGAGCCCGCTCCGAGCCCAAGCGCTCCGCCGCCGCCAGCACCTCCGCCCCGGGCCGGTCACCGTCGGTGATGATGCCGCCGACCAACACCTCGCTGTGCCGCCGCGTCTCCTCCTCCGGCAACGTGGCCACCTGCGGCGACGCCGCCCGCGCGACCCGCACGACCGTCCCTATCATCTCCCCGAACACGGCAGGCTCCCTGACCCGTTCGATCAACCGCGCCCTGGCCTGCTCGGCATTCAGCTCTTCCACGATCACTCCATCTCACCCGAGCAGCCGCTGTCGGTTTCGGACAATCGCCGCCATCGCCACTGTCCGCGACAGCCTAGAGGGCCGTCCACCTCGACTGCTGTAGTTGAACACCCATCACCAGTCGACGCTGACAGCGAAGGAAACGAGTGGCCGAGAACGACATTGTGGCCGCCGGGATCGTCCGGCAGCGCACCGCACTGGCGGCGGGGGACCTGACCTCGACCGAGCTGATCGCCGCCACCATGGACGCCATCGATCGAGCTTCCGGCTTGGCGGCATTCACCACGGTGCTGCGGGACGCCGCGCTGGGCGAGGCCGCCGCGCGGGACCGGCAGCGTAGCGCGGGTGCGCCGCTCGGGCCCTTGCACGGCATCCCGGTCGCGATCAAGGACGAGCTCGACGTAGCCGGTGCGGTGACAACATTCGGCACCCGCGCCAATCGCACACCTGCGCGGGCCGACGCCGAGGTGGTACGCCGATTGCGGAATGCCGGGGCGGTGATCGTGGGCAAGACCGCCATGAGCGAGTTCGGGCAATGGCCGTATACCGAATCGAGCACCTTCGGCCTCACCCGCAATCCCTGGGACCCGACGCGGACGCCGGGCGGGTCGAGTGGCGGTTCGGCGGCGGCGGTGGCGGCCGGTCTGGTGCCCGTGGCGATCGGAGGGGACGGCGGTGGATCCATTCGGATCCCCGCCGCCTGCTGCGGGCTGTTCGGACTGAAACCGCAACGAGGCAGGGTCACCGCGGCGCCGATGGAGTCGCTGTGGTGTGCCCTGGGTACAACTGGACCGCTCACCCACACCGTGCTCGACAGCGCCATCGTCTACGACGTGATCCGCGGCGCCACACCCGGCGACCGCTTCCGCGCTCCGGACCCGGAGATCTCGTTCACCGACGCCGCGCGAAAGACGCCGCGCCCGTTACGAATCGGGTATTCCGCGAAGACGACCACGCCCCTGGTCACCTCAGACCCCGAGCATGTGCGGGCGCTGGAGAACACCGCCGTATTGCTTGCCGACCTCGGGCACCAGGTCGAGGAATTCTCACCGCGTTACCCCGACACGACTGCCGTGCTACTGGCCCAGGCGTTTGCGGGAGTTCGGGCCGAGGCGAACGCCATGGAGCATCCCGAACTGCTCGAACGGCGTACCCGCCACTGCCTGCGGCTCGGCATCTGGGCGCGCAAACCGGTCGCGGAGTGGGCGATCCGAACCGGAGAGGCGTTGGCGCACAAGCTCAATCGGGTGTTCGAGCGCTACGACCTGCTGCTGACACCGACGATCGCCCATCGCCCGCCACCGGTCGGCGTGCTGGACGGTAAGGGCAGCGTAGCCGCGATCATCGCGGGCTTTCCGATGATCACCTATGCCGCGATCTGGAACGTCGCAGGCAACCCGGCCGCCTCCGTTCCGGTAGGGATCGCCGGCGATGGTCTGCCGCTTGCCGTGCAACTGGTCGGGCCGCCCGGTGGTGAGACGCTCATCCTGCCGGTGGCGGCGCAAATCGAAAGCGCCAACCCCTTCTCGAAACCACTCTGGAGACACCCATGACGCCGCAGCCGCCACCCGCTGGATCAGAACAGCGAAAACTCCGTCAGCTCATGGCCGCCGCGCTGGTCGGGAGTTCGATCGAGGCCTATGACTTCCTGATCTACGGCACCGCCGCCGCGCTGGTCTTCGGCGAGGTGTTCTTCCCGAACTCCTCGTCGCTGATGGGAACATTGCTGTCGTTCAGCACATTCTGGGTCGGCTTCCTCGCCAGGCCCTTGGGCGGGTTGATCTTCGGACACGTGGGCGACACCTTCGGCCGCAAACCCGCACTCGTCGCCTGCCTGGCGCTGATCGCGGTCGCCACCTGCGCCATCGGCCTGCTGCCGACCGCGGCCACGATCGGTGTGGCCGCGCCGATCCTGTTGCTGGTCTTGCGTTTTCTGCAAGGCCTCGCGGCGGGCGGCCATTGGGGCGGGGTCACCCTGCTGCTCACCGAGACCACCCGCCCGGATCGCAAAGGACGCGCGGGCACCTTCTCCCAATTGGGCACACCCTTCGGCCTGCTCCTCGGCACCGGCGCCTTCCTGCTGGTGGGCGGGCTCGTCCGCGGCCAGGACTTCCTGGCCTGGGGATGGCGAATTCCGTTCCTGGCCAGCGCCTTGCTGATACCGGTTGTGCTGTTCATCCAACTGCGCATCGAGGACTCCCCCGAGTTCCGCCGCCTGCAGAAGCGCGCCGCCGACCCGGCCACCGCCCGCGCCAAGGCGCCCATTCTCGAAGTGGTACGCAAACATCCGCGCCGGGTGCTGCTCGGCGCCGGCCTGCTGTGCGGCGGCAACGCCACCTTCTACACCAGCGTCGCCGCCGTCCTCGACTACGGCGTGCGTGAGCTCGGACTGACCCGCAACGAACTGCTGATGGTGTCATTGGCGGTCTCGGCCGCGGCCATTCCGGTCATCCACATCGCGGGATCGCTGTCGGACCGGTACGGTCGCCGTCCGATCATGCTGGCAGGCGCGGTGATCATGACCGTCTGGGCGTTCCCGTATTTCTGGCTGGTCGACACCGGCTCGATCGTCTCGATTCTGATCGCGGGCCTGGTCGGCACCAGCCTCGGCGCCGCCATGGTGTTCGGGCCGCTGGCGGCGTATCTGACCGAACTGTTCGAACCCCGGATCCGGTATTCCGGTATCACCCTGGCCTATCAGCTGGCCTCGATCGTGGTCAGTGGCGGCACGCCATTCCTGATGACCGCGCTGCCGGCTGCCACCGGCGGTACAGCGGCCCTCTCCGGATTCCTCATGCTCATGGCGGTGTGCACGCTGGGCTGTGCGTGGGCGCTTCCGGAAACCGTGCCACGCCGACTTGCCGCAGCCGAAGACGCCGCCGCAGTTCCGGTCCAGCTCTGACCATCCGGACACCGTCACCCACCCCTCGTCAACCCGGGAGACCCTATGCCCAATGTGGCCGATTCCCTGTGGCAGCACGCCGCCGAACGCCCCGACGCCGTCGCGTTGCGCACCAGGGATAGACAGCTCACCTATCGCGAATTGGCCCGCCGCTGCGCCACTTTCGGTGGCACGCTCGCCGACGCCGGTGTTACCGCGGGCGATCGGGTCCTGCTCGTGGCACCCACGGTCCCGGAATTCGCCGTCGCCTATCTGGGGACGCAGCTCATCGGGGCGATCGCCATCACCATGAACACCATGGCCACCGTGCCCGAAATCGGTTATGTGCTAGATGATTCCGGCGCACAGGTAGCCATCGCGTGGCACGACGCGCAGGTGGCGACCCGGCGGGCCGCCACCGAACGACAGCTGACCTTCCGGTCGCTGGCGCCCGGCGAGAGTCCCGAAACCGCGAAACCGGTGAGCGCGCCGACGCCTCGGCATCGCGCGGATACCGCCGCACTGCTCTACACCTCCGGCACCACCGGCCAACCCAAAGGTGTCGAGCTGACCGTCGGCAATCTGATCGACGCCGCACGGATTTTCGCCGAGCAGTTCGCCCTCGGTCCCGGCGAGCGATTCGGCACCGGGCTGCCGTTGTTCCACATCTTCGGACAAGCGGTCTGTCTGCTGCCGTCCCTGCACGCCGGGGGCTCGCTGTCGATGCTCGCGCCGTTCGCACCGCGGGCCATGATCGATCTGATCCGCTACCACCGGCTCACCGTCGTCGCCGGCGTGCCGACGATGTGGAATGCCATGCTGCACAACAACGATGGCTACGGGCCGGAACACTTCGACAGCCTTCGACTCGCAGCATCCGGCGGCGCCGCACTGCCCAGTGACGTACTCCACGCCTTCTCGCGGCGTTTCGGCTGCACCATCCTCGAGGGCTACGGACTCACTGAAACCACCGCCGTTGGCACGTTCAACTCCGCGCGTGAACAACGAACGGGATCAGTGGGCACCGTCCTGCCGGGGGTGTCGCTCGAGATCCGCGACCTCGACGGCCACGCACTACCAGCCGACACGGTCGGCGAGATCTTCCTGCACGGCCCCAACATCATGAAGGGCTACTGGCACCGACCCGACGCGACCACCGACACACTCGCCGACGGCTGGTTGAAAACCGGCGACCTCGGCCGCACCGACGCCGACGGCTATCTCTACATCGTCGACCGCGCAAAGGATCTCATCATCCGCGGCGGTTACAACGTCTACCCCGCCGAGGTCGAGAACGTCCTCTACCAGCATCCCGACATCATCGAAGTCGCGGTGATCGGCGTGCCCGACGATCACTACGGTGAGGAGGTCGCTGCGGTCGTCGCGACCACCCCCGGCGTCTACCTGGAGCCGACCCAGCTGCGGGCATGGGCCAAGCAACGACTGTCGGCCTACAAGGTGCCGCACCGATTCGCCTTCGTAGACCACCTCCCCAAAGGCGCCACCGGCAAGATCCTCAAACGCGCCCTCGACTGGGACAGCCTGAATCATGCATCGGGCCACGAGGTTCGGTAGATGACCCATGCGGCGCGGGCGGACAACCGATCACCACGGCGTCGGTGGGGCCGCCCGCTGCTCGCCGGCGTGGTCGTTCTCTGGGCGGTGATCGTCGTGCTGGTCGTGGCGATCGTCCTGTCGCCCACGCTGCCGACCACCTGGGCCTGGGCGGTGTCACTGCTCGCGACCTCCTACTCGCTGTACATGACCGCGACGGAGGTCTTCGCCACCGTGGACGGACAGCCGCTGCGGCTGGATGTCCGCCGCCCCGAGCGACCCAGAGCCGGTGGGCCCGCGATCGTGTACGTACACGGCGGTGGCTGGACCATGGGCGGGCGCAACGAAGTGACCCAACGACTGCAGTGGTTCGTCGACAGCTGGACCGCCCAGGTCGGCTACGGCGTGCTCGACCAGTTCCTGAGCACCTACACCCGATAGCCGGTTGTCGGATATCGACAAACGCCGACGCCACAACTGGCCTCGATCGTCCTAGAGAACAGCATCGGCCCTCCGGTTCAGTGGATCACCGATAAGAACAGCCGCAACAGATCACGGAGGTTGTCATGACAGACACCGACACGTTCTTCGAGGCAGCCATCGCGGGCCTACCGCAGCCGCCGACGTTCGCCACCCTCGACGACGAACGCCTGCACCGCAAGCGACGACTGGCCGCCGCGCTGCGGTTGTTCGGCAAGTTCGGCTTCGAAGAGGGCGTGGCCGGGCACATCACCGCACGCGACCCGGAGCTCACCGACCACTTCTGGGTCAACCCGTTCGGCATGTCGTTCAAGCACATTCGCGTGCGGGATCTGGTCCTGGTCAACCATCACGGCACAGTCGTCGAGGGCGGGCTTGCGGTGAACGAGGCCGCGTTCGCGATCCATTCCCAGGTGCACCTGGCCCGTCCGGACGTGGTCGCCGCCTGCCACAGCCACTCCATTCATGGCCGCGCGCTCTCGGCGCTCGGCGACATGCTAGAGCCGATCACCCAGGACGCCTGCGCCTTCTACAAAGACCACGGCCTGTTCGACGACTACACCGGCGTGGTCACCGATCTGGAAGAAGGCAAGCGCATCGCAGTCGCCCTCGGCGCCGCGAAGGCCGTCATCCTGCGCAATCACGGCCTGCTGACGGTAGGCGACACTGTCGACGCCGCTGCCTGGTGGTTCATCACCATGGAACGCTCCTGCCAGGTCCAACTCCTGGCCAAGGCGGCAGGCGAGCCCGTACTGATCGACCCCGACAGCGCCGCGCTGACCCACCAGCAGGTCGGAGGCAGTCTCGCCGGGTGGATCCAATTCCAGCCGCTCTACGAGCAGATCACCCGCGAACAACCCGACCTGCTCGACTGACACCGCCGCAAACATCGCTACCAGAACATATTCCAACGAAAGGACAACGACGTGACCACGATCGAAGGCGAGTGTGACGAGCGATTCGCCGCGGTACGGAATGCTTTCGAGGCGTCGTTGAGGGAGGGGGAGGGCGGCGCCTCGGCGGCGGTGTTCCTCGACGGCGAACCGGTGGTGGACCTGTGGGGTGGGTACGTCGATCAAGCACGCACGCGCCGCTGGGAACACGACACCCTGGTCAACGTCTTTTCGACATCCAAGACCATGACCAACCTGTGCGCGCTCCTCCTCGCCGACCGCGGCGAGATCGACCTGTACGCACCGGTGGCACGGTACTGGCCGGAGTTCGCCGCCGCAGGCAAAGGCGACGTGCAGGTGCGGCATCTGCTGTCGCACACCTCCGGCCTGGCAGGCTGGGATCAGCCGCTGCTGGCGCCCGAGCAGCTCTACGACTGGGAGTTGTGTACCGGCAGCCTGGCCAGGCAGGCCCCGTGGTGGGAGCCGGGCACCACATCGGGTTACCACGTACTCTCCCAAGGCTTTCTGGTCGGAGAGGTAATCCGGCGCGTCACCGGGCACAGCGTCGGAGCGTTCTTCGCCGACCAGGTGGCCGGACCACTCGGCGCAGACTTCCACCTCGGCCTGCCTGCCGAACACGACCACCGCGTCGCCATCCCGTTCCGCACCACGCCGCTGTCCCTCACCCCGGAACAACAACGCCAGAGCGGGAAACTCGTCGGGGAACCCAACATCCTCGCCCAGCCCGACATGGTGAGCACCCGTGCGTGGCGAGCCGCCGACATCCCGGCAGGCAACGGTCACGGCAACGCCCGCTCGGTCGCCGCCGTCCAATCGGTGCTGGCCTGCGGTGGCCAGGTCCGTGGTGTGCGGCTGCTGTCCGAACGTGGCTGCCAGGCGGTGTTCGACCAGCAGTCCAACGGCCGTGACCTGGTACTGGACCGGCAGCTCCGATTCGGCATGGGATACGCCCTCGCCGAGGGCGAACTCCCGGCGGCGGGCCCGCGCTCCTGCTATTGGGGCGGCGCGGGCGGCTCCCTGGTCTTCCTCGATCTCGACGCCCGGATGGTCGTCGCCTACGTGATGAACCACATGATCTCCACCGGCGGCCTCAACACCACCGGCGACAATCGCGCGACCAGCCTGGTGGTCGCCGCCTATGACGCCATCGGCGTCCGGTCCTCGACGAAATGAGCAATCATGAGTCCCAAACGCAGTGCGCTTGCCGCGACCGGGGTGATCGTCCTGTTATCGGGGGCCGTTGCCTGTTCGAAGGATGACGAGCCACCGCCTGATCCACGCGGTGAGGTGGTGGCGCATCCATCGATATGCTCCGTGCGGCCCGCGCCGTCACCCGGAGCAAGCAGCGTGAGTTGGACCCCGCCGTTGAGGCGTTCCAGCAGCCCTACGCCGCCACCGTCGAGGGTCTATTCGACGGACAGGAGCGCGGCTCAACTCGGTTCTGCCAGTGATGGATTTACCAAGATCGTCAACCGCGCCTCGACCGAGGCGGCACAGCACTGCCGAAAGGAAATGACCACATGACATCCGCCCCGGTGATCAACCCGGCGACCGAACAGGTGATCACGACGGTCGAGATGGCCGATTTGGCCACCACCGACGCGGTGATCGAGCGTGCGCACCGGGCGTGGGCGGACTGGCGCGCGGTCGCGCCGGGCGACCGGGCTCGTCTGCTGCGTCGTTTCGCCGAGGCGGTCGACGCCGAGCGGGAGCATCTCGCCGAGCTGGAGGTCGCCAACGCAGGCCACCCGATCGGGATCGCACGTTTGGAGGCCGCGCATGTCCCCGACGTGCTGCAGTTCGCCGCAGGCATGCCTGAACGTCTACTAGGCCAACAGATTCCGGTCGACGGTGGCATCGACATCACCTTTCACGAACCGCTCGGCGTGGTCGGGGTGATCACGGCGTGGAACTTCCCGATGCCGATCGCGGTGTGGGCGTTCGCGCCCGCACTCGCCGCGGGCAACACGGTCGTGCTCAAACCGGCTGAGCTGACTCCGCTCACGTCGATTCGCTTGGGCGAACTCGCGGTGGAGGCGGGCCTGCCCGAGGGTGTTTTCCAGGTCCTGCCCGGTACCGGCCCGGTGGTGGGGCAACGGTTCGTCACCCACCCCTTGGTGCGCAAGGTCGTCTTCACCGGCTCTACCGCGGTCGGCAAGCAGATCATGGCGGGCTGCGCCGAACAGGTGAAGCGCGTAACCCTCGAATTGGGCGGTAAGAGCGCCAATATCGTCTTCGAGGACGCGGATGTGGCACGGGCAGCCGCCGTCGCACCGTACGGCATTTTCGTGAACTCGGGCCAGGACTGCTGCGCACGATCGCGAATCCTGGTGCAGCGCAGCATCTTCGATCGCTTTCTGGAACTGCTGGAGCCAGCCGTGCAGGGATTCCGGGTCGGCGATCCGACCGATGAAGCTACCGAGATGGGCCCGCTGATCTCGGCCGCGCACCGCGCCCGAGTAGCCGGATTCCTCGAACCGTCCACCAAGGTCGCCTGCACCGGCGACAGCCCCGACGGACCCGGATTCTGGTACCCGCCAACGGTTGTACTTCCGTCCGGACCCACCGACCGGGTGGTCACCGAGGAGATCTTCGGGCCCGTCGCCGCAGTGCTGCCGTTCGACGACGAAGCCGACGCCATCCGCATCGCCAACGACACCGAATACGGCCTGTCCGGCACGGTATGGACCAGCGACGTCGGCCGGGCACTGCGGGTATCGCGCGCCGTCGAGACCGGCACCATATCGGTGAATTCGCGCCACCAGACCCGGTATTGGGCTCCGTTCGGGGGATTCAAACAATCCGGCCTCGGCCGCGAACTCGGTCCGGATGCCGCGCTGGCGTTCACCGAAACCAAAAACGTCTTCATCGCGACCGACTAGACCATGACCTTGTCCCGAGAAATGCCCGAGTCCCTCTATCGAGACCTGGACCGGCTCACCGAAAAGATCGAACCGCAGGCCATCGCCTGGCGACACCACCTGCATCAGCACCCGGAACTGCCGAACCGGGAGAAGAACACCGCGGCGTTCATCGCCGAACAACTGAACACGCTGGGGCTGGACGAGATTCGGTCCGGCATCGCCGGTCATGGCGTGGTCGGTGTGCTGCGCGGCGGCCTACCGGGCGAGCGGGTGATGGCCCTGCGCGCCGATATCGACGCGCTGCCGGTCCGGGAAACCGCCGAGGTTCCCTTCGCCTCCACCGTCGTCGACACCAACTATCCCGGCGGACCATTCCCCGTGGCACACGCCTGCGGACACGACTGCCACACCGCCATGCTGTTGGGTGCCGCGAGTGTTCTTGCCCAAGTACGGGAACAGCTTTCGGGTACGGTGTTGTTCGTTTTCCAGCCGGCCGAGGAGGGGCCGCCGGTCGGCGAGACCGGCGGTGCGGCGCAGATGCTCGCCGAGAACGCGCTCACCGATCCGGCCCCGACCATGGTCTACGGCCATCACGTGTCGCCGTATCCCCTCAGTTACGTGGGATACCGCGCGGGCAATCAGTTCGGTGCCTCGTGCATGGTCAAGATCGTGGTGTCCGGTAAACAGGTCCACGGCTCCACCCCATGGCAAGGCATCGATCCGATGCCCGCGGCGGCGGACATCATCTCCGCGACCGGTCAGCTCTATCGGCAGATCGACGCGTTCGCACCGGTCACCGTCTCCATCGGCCACGTCGAAGATGCGGGGCGGTTCAACATCATCGGCGAAACGGTCACCCTGTGGGGCACCGTCCGCAGCCTCGCTCAGCCGACCATGCACCAGACCAGGCAGCTGCTCGAACGTACCGCCGCCCACATCGCCCCCGCCTACGGCTGCACCGCCGAAACCAGCTTCCTGCAACCAGTTCCGGCGGTACACAATCAACCGCAGTGGATCGAGGCGGCCTTGCCGACCCTCGGCCGAGTCGCGCACCGACTGGTAGAGGTCCCTCCGACACTCGGCTACGACGACGTATCCCATTTCCTCGACGCCTACGGCGGGCTGTACGTGCTCCTCGGCGCACAGGACACACGCCTGGTCGACGGCCACCCCCAACCGATTCCTGGCGGACGCGGCCTCGCCTACAACCACAACCCCGCCTTCTACGCCGACGACGCGGTCCTGGCCACCGGAATACGACTGCACACCCACGTCACGGTCGACCACCTCACCGGAAAGATCACCGCGCACCGTGCGGACGCACGGAGGACCTGAGCGGCCAGGTCTGCGATCGGCAGCGCCGGACCATCCCAGTGGTGGTCCGGCGCTACGACATCGGATCCGTTGTCAGGTCCGGGTGGAGGTCCTCGGTGGCAGTCCGAGGTCGTGGCGGGGGTTGCCGACCACGATGCCGCCGATCCCGAAGCGGATGTCAGTTCCGAGGATTACAGCCGATTCGAATACCACGATTCCGTCGTGCCGGTGGTGTCGTAATGACGAAGGCGTGACCAGTTGTGGAGTACATGAGTGCGCATGGATGCCGAAATGGCTGGTTCGGATTTGACGACGAGCACCGCCCGATGCCCTGGCTGACTTGTCGACCAAATCTGGCGAAAACCGCACAGGTCTACGACTGTCGGCTGCCAGAGGGAAGGGCTCTGGCGCACTTTGGTGATGCGCCGTACTCGGATGGCGTACCTCGGGTGCCGAATTGGTGCAGCGGACCAGCGGGTTGAGTGCGATCGCCGCAACCCGCACCGGCAAATCACGAGAACAGCTGTGACACAGAGCATCCCGCGGGCAGCGACGCTCCTACTGCCGAGCGCACACCCGCGGAGCGGACTCGTTACTACCCAGCAGCCGGAAATAGTTCTGCCCCAAGGCGATATCGCGGAACGCCTCGTCTCCCAGCTCCTTGTTGATGCGGCTGGTGACGTTGAGCTCCTCTTCGTAGACCGCGTAGTCTTTGTTGTCCGACGCGACGAAGTCCGTTCCCGGGATCGCGCGCGTCGGGTGGCGGTCCAGGAAGGCCGCATACTTCGCCCGCGCTCCGGGCTTGCTGAAGTACTCGTCTTCGAGCACACGCCAACTCAAATCCACTGTGAGGTTGGGGTGTTGGTCGAGCATCCGCTCGACGGTGCCGATATGGGCGTCGGGATCCACGGTCGTCAGTTCCTTGGACAGGCCCATGTGCGCCCAGACGATCTTGTTGTTCGGGTAGAGGCTCAGGATCTCCTCCATCAGGTGGAGGTATCTCGTCGGTTCGGCGTTTTCTCCGAGATCCGAGTGGAGGGTGATCGGAATGTCACGGTCCTGCAGCACCTTCATGAACGGCGCCCAGAGCACGACATTGACGGGATTCACAGGCTCGCCATGGTTGGGGAACAGCGCCTGTTTGACGACGTTCACCTCGCCCGCCCACTGGAACATTCCGGGAAATTCCCTGTCGTACAGGGCGATTCCGTCCGGGATCGTCTCCGGCCTGGTGAGGTCCATGAAGGTCATCGACAGCGTCAGCGAGGGATCGTCCGGCTTGGATTGCAGCCAGTTCGTAACATTGGCGAGGTCGTTGCGCATGCTCGACTTCACGGGGGTGCCCGGGCAGTCGAGATAGTACGTACAGCTCGAATCCAGCGGCAGCGTCTGCCCGATGCCGTATATGGTGGCCCGGCGGATACCTGCTTTGCGCAGATAGCGCGTGAGCTCGTCGAACGCGATCGCCCCGCCACCGAAGGGACGTGCGTGGAAGTGGCTGTCGACCCGCGAGGTGTACGGTTCGCGCGCCCGGTCGAAACAATCGGCTGCCCCGGCCGACCCGGCCGCGGTCACGGATGTCGCGAGAGCGACCACCACCGCCGTCAGCACGTGGCCGATCGGGCCGAGCTTCTCGCGGAGATCTCCGATGGCCATGGATAGCGGTTTAGCACAGCTGACAGTCGATCTGTCACGAGTTTCCGCAATCCCCGGAGTGTCGCGGCCACAACGTGTTCGAGGTGAAATACGGCCGACCAACTAGTGGCGGTCAGCAGCAGACCGGTATCCGGGGCGTACCAGCGACAGGCCGCCACCCACTTGCAGGTCGGCTTCCATACGTGGTTGTCCAACTCGTCGAATGCCCAGGGGGACACGCCGTGCCACGGCCACCGCACCCGTATCGGTCGCTCGAATGCGATGCGGCTGTTCGGTTTCCGTGAGAACCAGAAGCCCGAACACCAGCCGTAGCACGGTCCAGCGAGCCTGCGCCCACCACGGCGGCAACAGCAAACGGCCAGTGATCGGTGACAGCAATCGCCTGCAATGCTGACTGAAAGTCACGCTCGATGGTTGCGGCAGCCAAATCCCCGTTGTCGCAACCAGACTCGATCGCCTGGCCCCGCAGTTCCAACGACCCGAGCGAGACCGTTCACGACCGCGACCTGTCCGGCTTCGAGATGTCTCGACACACGCTCATCGTGACTGTCTTCGTGAGACCGGATCGCGCAGCTTCTCGTTGGTGCGTTGGGCCTGCTTGTGTCCGGCGCGTTGCCACCAGGTGCTGGCTTCGGAAAGTTCTCGAAGGTGGGGCGTTCGATGACTTACTCCGCCGCCGTAGGTTGCCACGTCGGCTGTGGCCTCGCTATTCGAGGAAGTAGGCGTCGACCTTCTCATCGGAATCCAGGATCTCGTTCGAAGCCACGCCGAGTTCCATCGCTAGCTCAACTGATCCGACGAGCGCGACCTGCACGTCGGGCGAGAAGGCTCGTTCGAGCAGTCCGAGATAGTCCGACATGCTCTGGTCCAGCTTGTCCAATATCGCCTGGTACTCGGTGGCGAGTTGCTTGTCGAGTGTGCGCTGCTCGTCGAGGTAACGCTTGATCAGCGCCGCCTCTTGTTTCGTCAACGACGACGCGACGGCCTTGTACATCACAGTGCCGACCGTGGTGCCGATGACGGCGCCGAGAATGGGGATGGGGATGGTCGCTTGGCCAACGAAAGCGGACAGCGCGCGTACTGCGGCCTCCAAGGTGATGAGCTCGGAGGTTTCGATGAACTCGAGTTCGTCGATTTCGTTGCGGCGGAACTTGTTCGCTTGCTCGGCGATGCCGAAGGATGTCGTGACGATCGAGTTGGCGACGGCTGCGGAGGTCGCGGTGAGATTCGTGAGCGCGTAGATGCTCAGCCCTCGGACGCCGCCCTTGCCGAAACCTGAGCCGGTCTCGCCTGCGATGTCGATCCAGTCACGCGCGCTGAACTCATTGAGCCGCTTGCCTTCCCGGCGCTTGGCGACCACGGCCAGTATGAACGTGGTCCCGCCCGCGGTCGCGGCGGCCGTGAGTGCGGCCGTGCCTCCTTCTCGCAGCGTCGGTCGACTGCGCCGGTGGGCGTCGTCGCGCAGGGACCGGTCCGTGGCGCGGAGCGAGTCCTTTTCCGCTGCCAAGGTCGAGGTGTAGACACCGCGCTGTACCTCGTTGTACTCGAGCGTCGAGGGCTCGAGCGATTCGAACCCGACCGATCCGCCTTGGAAGAACACCTGGACCCGCTGCCAGTCTTTGAGGGAAGGTCCGTCGCCGCTGCGTGACAGCAGCTTGCTCGCTTCCTCGGGCGACAAGGCATGTAGCCGCTGGATCACCTCGAAGTGATCACGGGGGATCTGGTACTTCCCACCGTTGCGCACGTACTCGGGATACTTCTGGAGGTGCTCGGCGATCGCGCCCAACGAGAAGCGACCACCCGCTGCAACGAACTTCTGCTGGATCTCGACACTTCCGCGCATCAGATCGACGGGTCCGTTGTCGTTGACCCACTGGTAGACGGCCTCGTGGCCGAGGATCTGATTTCGTGCGTTGCCTACCCCGACCTCGGCGATCTCGGCGATGAAGCCGTGCATACCGTGCTGTCCGCCGCGGTTGGCGGCGACCACCTCGAGGTCGATCTTCCTGACGGCTTCATCGACACTGGCGAGCGCATCCCGAAGGTGCTCGTCCCGCTGGCTGAGCGCGTTCAGAAGGTTGTCTACGCGGAGCTGGTTGAGGTAGCTCACCCAGGAAGCGAGGGCCTGCTCCTGGGTGTTCGTGACGAACTCGGCGGCGTCACTCACTATCGGCATCCTGTTCGATGCGCATGCTCAGCATGGTCGCGCACGTCTTCGTGTTGTTCACCAACGCAGCGAGTGTCGACCGCTCGGCAGGGGCGAGCGTGTGAAAATCGGCGCGGAAGTGCACCAGCGCTTCGCCGTAACTCTTTACCAGCCCTTCGCGGAGCAAGGTCGTCCGCTGAAGGAGATCGTCGATCTGAGCATCCATGCCTTTGACGAAAGCGGCGTTGCGCTTTATCGCAGTCAGCGCTTCGTGCTTCGCCTCTCGATTCTCGAACTTCTTCTTCGCGAACAGAGCGATCGACGCGAGTAGGGTTGCGCCCGCGATGGTCCAGCCGATCGGGCCGGCCAGCGCGAGCAGTGTGGTGCCTGCCGCAGTGCCGCCGCCACCGGCGGCCAGCGCGCCGCCACCGAGCCACGCCAGTGCCGCCTGGCTGGCTGCCGCCCCGGAAAGGGTCGAGATCGCGGTGCCGGTCGAAGCCGTCCCGAAGGTCGTGGCGACCCACATCGCCGCCGACGGCGCCAGGCCCGCTACCGCGGTGCCCGCCGCGAACCCCGCGCCAGCACCGGCAGCCGACAACCGCGCCGCTTCCAGCTCTTTCTGAGCGAAATCCTCCGCACGCAGGAACCGTTTCCGATGTACCTCGATCTCGTCGAAGTCGGTGTCGAATGATTTCGGGGTGTTGGCGATGCTGTTCACCAACTGCTCGACCAGCTCGATCAGGTCCGTCGAACGTTCGCGCTGACGCAACAGAGACAGGCCCCTGTCGGCCATCGCCGTGAAGACGCCGTTGTACTCCGCTACGGCCACTTCGTAGGGGTCCGGCGCTTTCGCAGTCAGCTTCTCGAGCCTGACTCTGGCAACGTCCTTGACGTTGCCGACCTGCCCGGCGAACTGAGATGAAGCGGTCCGCGCCGCCTTGCCGATACTGTCGACGGTCCTGCCGATGCCGTCCTTGGCGTCGCCTACGTCGAGCTGTTCTACCATCGCACCCCTCCAAGACCGTTGCGGCTCAACAACGTAACGGAGAATATCGACCACATGCGACCGATTGGACGGGATGCACAATCTGATCCACTCAGGGGGCGGCCCCCGAGTCGACTCACCGAATGTCTATGCCGCTCCGCTCCACGACTTGTCCTCGTCGGGCCAGCCCCGGAGGCATGCCCTTACGAACGATGAATGTGCCGGCGCTCGCGCTGAGGTCGCGCACTTCATCAGGGCTGATCACCGGAGGATTGGTAGCAGTCACGTCCATGGCGAGACCGCGCATTCCGGTGTGCTGCTCGTCTTTTCGGCCGCGAGCGATTGCCACAGTGGATCCGCCTCGGGTGGAACGGGATACGGCGTCGGAGGGAAGCTATTTGTTTCCGGTACGGCATAGGGCGTGGTCGACGAGGGTCATGGCGGTGTTTTCCTGGGCGATCTGGTGGTCGTCGGTATCTTGTAGGAGGGTGGACATGGACACCACGACGCTGCGAGTGCCGTCGTCGGTGACGCCGTCTCTGGTTTTGTAGCCGGGGATGTCGCCGCCGTGCATCCAATACCGTCCACCGCAGGATAATTCGATCGAGAACAGGCCCAGGCCGTAGCGGGCGCCGGGGAAGACCGACTTGACCTCGGCGTCGGTGTCGACGGTCTTCTTCATTTCGGCGAGTTGTTCGGGCTTCAAGAGTTTGCCGCCGAGCAATGCCCGGAAGAAGGTGTTGAGGTCGGCTGTGGTGGTGATCAGCGCGCCCGCGGCGGCGGCGAACAGGCCGATCCGGTTGTTGGTGGTGTCGACCAATCCGCCTGTGGGCCATTGCGTGTATCCGGTGGCGTGCGGGGCGGGGATCGTGACCGTGTTGCCGGGGTAGCTGGTGTGTTCGAGGCCGAGAGGGGTGATGATCCGGTTGCGGACCTCCTCGTACCACGGTGTGCCGGTGACTTTGTCGATGATCATGCCCGCCAGTAGGTAGCCGGTGTTGCTGTAGCGCCAGCCGGTTCCGGGGGCGAAGGTCGGCGGGCTCTGGACAGCGGTGGCCACCACCTGTTCGGGCGGGGGCGGGGCATTGAGGGCATAGCGGTGGTAGTCCTCCGGGGAGGCCAGCTGGTACGGATTCGGGTACACCAGTCCGCTGGTGTGGTTGAGTAGTTGGCGCACCGTGATCTTCGTGCCGTCGTTGCCGTTACCGCGCACCACGCCCGGCAACCACTTCTCGACCGTGTCATCCAGGGTGAGCTTGCCCTCACCGACCAGTTGCAGCAGGACGGTAGCGGTGAATGTCTTGGTAGCGCTGGCGGTCCGGAAATACCCATCCCCCGGGACCGGACTCTGACTCGCGGTATCGCCGACACCACTGGTCACCACCGTGTTACCGCCGTCGGCGGCGACCAGTCTGGCCTGCACGCCCGTGATGCCGATATCGCGAATCGCGTCGGCATCGCGCTGGAGCGCGGTCTTGTCGGCAGCGGTCTCCGATGTCGTCGTCGCGCCCGGTGCGGCGCTGGCGGGCCGGTCGGGTTGGCAGGTGATCGTAACGAAAGCCGCGACGGCCAGTATCGGCCCGGCGGCACCAAACATCTTCGATCTCAACGGATTCCCTTCGGGTAATCGGGCGGGCTACAGCACCACCACGGTAAGAATCCGCGCCGTCGCACTCCATCCCGCCGGCATCCGGATCGCCACTACGGCCACCGCCCGGTGAGGGGTGGTGCCAGCACTACCAACCCGCCTGACTGGTGTTCGTAATGCTGACGGCGGATGACAAGTGGGCGATCGGGGAGGCGTTGGCGTTGCATGGGCATCTCTTCGACAGCGGGCAGCTCGATCGGCTCGGCGAGTTGTTCACTGCCGATGTCCACTACGACCTGAAAGATTTTGGCTGGACGTGTGTCGGCCGCGTATCCCCGGTTCAATGTGGACCGAGGTCGGCCTCTGGCGGCGATCGCATCGCGCTGTGCTGGATGAATGTCCGGTGCGCACTCAGCGGTCCGGCGTTGAACCGGCGGGGCGGATGCCTCGTATACGATGTATCCGGTTCGAGCGCTGGGGAATTCGGCGTGGATGCCGGTCGATCGCCGTGGGCCGACGGGTCTGGGTGGCGGGGAGCGGAGGCCACACAGTGGAACGCGACAGATCTGACGGCCACGCACCCGCGCAGGCTCGTATCCAGGCCGGGATAGAGCCCTATCATCGCCGGATGCTCGCCGTCTACGACTGGCTGGTTTTGGGGTTGGTATGTCGCTGGGTCTGGCGCTGCCCGCGGTCGACGATGTTGGCGCACTACAACGCTCAGGTCGGCGCCCGCCATCTCGACCTCGGTCCCGGCACCGGATGGTTCCTGGACAAGTGCCGGTTTCCCACGGCGACGCCGTCGATCACGCTGCTGGACTTGAGTGATGCCGTGCTGGCAACGGCGGCCAAGCGCATCGAACGCTATCGGCCGGTCGTCCGGATCGGCGACGTCTTCGAACCGCTGGATCTCGGTGCGGCCCAGTTCGATTCGGTCGGCATGAACTTGTTGCTGCACTGCCTGCCCGGTTCGATCCGGGAGAAGGCCGCCGTCTTCGACAATGTGACGCCCCATCTCCGCGCGGGCGCCAGGATATTCGGCAGCACGATCCTCGGCATCGATGATCGGCACAACGCGGTGTCGGCCGCATTGCAGGGGCGCCTCAATCGCCGAAACTCCTTCGGCAACAGCGCCGACCGTATCGAAGATATCGCCGGCGAACTGGAGGCGCGTTTCGCGGAGGTGCGGATCGCCCGGTCGGGCGTCGTCTGCCTGTTCTCCGCGCGACACCCTCGCGGTGCGGCTCCGGCACACTGAGCGGCCGCGGGTACAGAGGGGCTCCGAGTGAACGTCACAGTTCTCGGCGAGTTTTCGGTGCAGGTCGACGATATCGACATCACGCCACGACAGTCGAAGGTCCGAAGCATGTTGGCGCTGCTCACGATCGAGCACGGGCGGACGGTGCCGATCGAATGGATCGTCGACGAGCTCTGGCACCGCCCGGTCTCGGCGAAACCGGACAAGACGGTCCACACCTATATCTATGCGCTGCGAAAAGTACTGGCCGAGTACGGCGAAGATCTGCTCGTGACACGCCACGGCGGCTATTCGCTGCTGCTCACCGACGCCTACGTGGATTCCGATGAGTTCGAACGTCTCGCCGACAGCGGCGCGAATCTGCTCCGCGCAGGCGTCACCGAAGGCTGTCCGGAGAAGTTGTCCGAAGCCAGCGACTGTCTCGGCCAGGCGATGTCGTGCTGGCGTGGTGCGCCGCTGCGCAACGTCATACTCGGCAAGCGGCTGCACACCCGAGTGGCATGGCTGGAGGAACGCCATCGGCAGGTGATCGAGATGCGGCTGCGTGCCGAGCTGCGGCTCGGGCGGTTCGAGCAGGTGATCGCCGAGCTGGCGGTGCACATCGAGCAGAATCCGTTCCATGAGGGATTCCACGGCATGCTCATGGCCGCGCTGGCCCGGTCGGGCAGGCGATCGGATGCGCTGAACGTCTATCGCGAGCTACGCGCCCGGCTGGCCGGCGAGATGGGCATCGAGCCGGGTCAGCCGATTCAGCGACTGCATCTGGAGATACTCGACGGCGGCATGGGGCCGGTCTCGGTGCCCGGCGATCCGCGGGAGTCCGTCAAGCTGGCCCAATTGCCGCCCATGGTGCCCGATTTCGTAGGGCATCAGCACACCATCGACGCGGCAGTCGATTTCCTGACGAGCAAGTCCCGTACCGCACCGGCGACGGTCTGTGTGCACGGCATGCCCGGTGTGGGCAAGAGCGCGGCGGCAGTGACCATCGCCCATCTGGTCGCGGAGTCGTTTCCGGACGGTCAGCTCCATATCGACCTCGACGATGCGGATCGCTCCGGCCTCGCCGCGTTCGGTGACCTGCTCCGCGCGCTCGGCATCGGTGATCGCGAGCTGCCGTCGACCCTGGCGGGTGCGGTCTCGCTGTTCCGCTCGATCACGCGGGGACGCCGGATCCTCGTCGTCCTCGACAACCTGCATCGAACCAACGATATCGTGGCGCACCTGCCGCTGGGGTCCGCGACGATCATCACCGCCCGCCGGCCGCCGACCGGACTGTTCGGCGTCGAGAAGTGCCGGTTGAATCCGCTTTCCACGCCGGAGGCACTGCACCTGCTCGCGACCATCGTGGGATCGGATCGCATCAAGCGCGAGGAGAGCGCGGCCGAGCAGCTGATCGAAACCGTCGGCGCGCTCCCGCTGGCGATCCGATTCATCGGTGATCGCCTGACGAGCTCGCCGTGGTATCCGCTGGAGCGCCTCCGCAGACGGATAGCCAATCCCGTTGATGCCGTGCGACTGTCGGACCTCGCCAACCTGGGATTCGATCTGTTCTACCGCATCGACGCCGTCTATCGCGACCTGGATACGGTCGAGCGCAGCGTCTTTCGCAGCATCGCCGCGCTCGGCGATAGTCCGTTCGGAGTCGAGGACGTGATGCGGCTGGCACCGACGCCGCCGCCGCAAACCGAGTTCGGGTTGTTGAGCCTGATCGATTCGGGCATGGTGACCGTGCGAGGTCCGTGCACCGTCCTGCCCAAACCAATGGTCTTGCATCCCATGGTCGCTCGCTATCTGACCGAGCTGGACACCGACTGAGCCGCACCGCTGCCCAGGATCGACCGCAGCACGGCCACCAGCGTGTCATCGGCCCCGGTCCGCGCCGACCTGCTGCGCCATGCGATGAAGCCGTCGGGCCGCACCAGCACGGCTCCCGATTCGGTGACCCCGTACGCCGCTGCCCATCGCCCTTCGGCATCGATCAGATCCTCCTCGCCGTCGGCGGCCGAGGTGATCCGGTGGACAACAACGCCGGAGCCGGTGTGCGCCACCGCATCCCAGCATGTGCCGGCGGCGCCGGTGAGCAGGACGAAGTGCGTGCCGAACAGGTCCAAGGTGGACAGCTCCCGGCCGCCGCGCGCCAAGACGACATGCGCGCCCCGAGTGCCGGGCCGGCCGGTCGGCGCGCGCGGATCCTCCGTTTGCTCACCGCTGTCGGGCGTTTCGGGGATGAGCGCACCCGTGCGGTACCGGTAGCCGAGGCAGATGCTCGCCTTGCTCGGCCGGTTCGCGGGTTGATGGGATCCGCCCTCCGCGGCACCGGCGAGCAGCAGGCCCGCGCGGACGACGGCATCCTCGATGAGCAACTGCGCGACCGGTTTTCGTTCCTGCTCGTAACTGTCGAGCAGTTGCGGCCCCGCCGTGCCCGCCAGCACCGCCGCCAGCTTCCACGCCAGATTCTGGGCGTCCTCGACGCAGGAATTGCCGCCGTAGCCGCCGGTGGGTGGCAGGGTCTTGGCCGCATCGCCGACCAGGAAAACGCGCCCGCGTCCGAAGGAGTCGGCGAGCAGTGCCCGCATCTGCCAGATGTCCACGCCGAGGACGTCGACGTCGAGATCGGGGACACCCACCGCGCGCCGAATCAGGTCGGCGCATCGCGGCGCCGACAACTCCTCGTCGACCTCCGGATCGTGTGGAACGCTGAGCGTCCACCGATTCAGGTTGCGGTCGAGCAGGACGTTCACCCCGCTACCCGATGCGGCGGCATCGAGATCGTTCACCATGCACAGCACAAAACTTCTGCCGCGCAGCGCGGCAGTAAGATTCGCGCGGAAGAGAATGCCTGCCTGGTGCGCCAGCAAACCCGGTCCGGCATAACCGATCCCGAGCGCCGCACGGATGGGGCTGCCGGAACCGTCGCACGCGATCAGATAGTCGGCGACGACGGTGGTCCGGCGTCCGGTCACACCATCGCGCAATTCGACCCGGACCTGCCCCGGATCCTGATCGAAACCCATCGACTCCGTACCGAATCGGATCTCGGCGCCCAGTTCGACGGCACGGTCGCGCAGGATCGGTTCGAGTTGATCCTGATCGCACCACACCTGCTTCTCCGGTGTGAGCCCACCGAACTCCGCGGGCCCGCCCATCCGGTGCCGATCGAGTTCGCGCCCGGCGAGCGTGTCGACCCGCAGGATCGTACTTTCCCTGTCCTCGTCGAGCAGTCGAATCCGGTCGTGGATTCCCAAGTCGCGCAACAACTCCATCGTGCGTGGCCCGATATCGTTCATGCGTGGATGCCGCGAGAGGTGGTCGCGCCGTTCG
The DNA here is from genome assembly GCF_044547285.1 of Nocardia sp. NPDC052566. Lineage (NCBI taxonomy): Bacteria > Bacillati > Actinomycetota > Actinomycetes > Mycobacteriales > Nocardiaceae > Nocardia > Nocardia sp. NPDC052566. The sequence goes on from NZ_JBIUAF010000005.1 coordinate 201,231, forward strand.
ACGAGCAGGCAGCCGACCCCGTGTTTGGCCAGGAACGCGGCCAGCGTCAGACCGCTCACCGCGCCACCGACGATCAGTACCGGCACCCGCTCGACGGCATTCATCGGACACCCGGCGTATCAGGTTGGCTCGCAAGTGATTCGATGTATTCGCGCATCGCCTCCTGATTGGCGGCGGTGTGTTCGGCCATCCGTTCCCGCCACTGCGCCTCCTCGCCGCGGTGCTCTTCGATCAATTCGAAGCACATATCCCAGGTCATCTGGCTGCGGTAGCCGGGAAGCGGCTGATAGACCCAGGTGAGGTGGTTGAATGTGAACGGCGCCAACGGCTCGTATCGCTCCGCGTAGGCGATCAGCGGGGGATACAGCATCCGCCACGACACCCAGGAAGCGTTGTCGGCGTTGGTCAGCCGGAACCAGATCTTGCGGCCTTCGCGGCGCAGGATCTCCGCCTTCAGGTACTCCGGAATCATTTCCGGCCACTGATCGATGCGGTTGGACACCTCGTAGACGAGGTCGACCGGTGCGTCGACGATGACCGAGCGAGTGATGACTTGCATGGTTGTTTCTCCCATCATGGTCGGAGGACGGCGATCGCGCGGGTCCACGCGGCGGTGGCCCCCGCGATGAGCACGGGAAGCGCGATGACGAAGAAGCCGGTGGCGGGGAGCTTGTCCAGGTTCGCCAACCGCTCGATTTGGTAGTAGGGACGGTGACGTCCGAGGACGTGCGCGGGCCAGAGCGCTCCCCGGTCCCCGTCGGTCAGATAGCGCTCGATCATCGGCTCGAAAGGACCGTCGAAACTGGCGCCGTCGGTGCCGATCACCGTGATGCCCGCGTCGAGCAGATATTCGATGACATCCGGTGCGATCGCCTTGTCGCCGCCGGTGCGGATCAGCACGATCGACCCTGGCTCGGTATCGCCGGGCAGTTCGACGTCGGCCCGGGTGACCACCGCGCCGTCGAGTGCCGCCATGTCGAACAGCACGCCGGGGCCGAGGAAGGAACGCAGTGGCGCGTCGTTGATATCGCGCCGCACGCCGTCGGCGGCCGGACCGTAATGGCCCGGCGCATCGATATGCGACCCGGCGTGCACCGACGCGTGCACCATTTCATGGCGGAGGAAGGCGCCGTCGGGAAAGTCCACCGCCCGCAACCTGCCCACCGCGTGTGCCGCGATCCTGGGTAGTACGTTCGCGCAGAAGAAGGCGGCGCCCGGTTCGGGCTCCAGTGCTTCGATGCGGGTGGTGAACGGTCCCTCGGCATGGTTGCCGAGATCGCTGGACAGATCGACCACTTCGGCTTCGGCGAGAATCCGGGCGAAGTCCCTCATTTCTGTTCTCCCGCAACCAATGTCAGCACCTCGCGCGGGGTGGTGGTGACCGCGATGGCGTCGTCGGCGAGTTTGATTCCGTAGGTTCGCTCGATATCCGAGGTCACCTCGAGCAGTGCGATGGAGTCGTAGCCGAGCGTGTCGAAGTCGGTGTCGGCGATGGTGTCGTCGAGGACGACCTGTTCGTCGACCCCCGCGCAGCGGCGCAGTATCGCGATGAGTTCGTTGAGCACCATGGCGGTTGCTCCTGTTCTAGACGTGAGAGGGGCGGCGCACCACCATCGCGGAGTTGAATCCGCCATGGCCGCGAGCCAGAATCAGCGCCGCGTCGAGCGGTACCCGCCGCGCGGCGCCGACCACCAGGTCGATGTCGTGTCCCGCGGCGGGCGTCACGTGGTGGGTGGGCGGAATAACGTTGTCCCGCAGCGACAACAGCGCCGTGGCGAGGTCGAGCGCCGCGCCACCCGCGCCGAGGCGGCCGATCAGCGTCTTGGGCGCCGTCACCGGGACGCCCTCGGCGCCGAAGACTTCGCCGATCGCGCGCGCTTCGGCGGTGTCGAGACCCACCGTCGCCGCGGCGTCGGCGAAGACAACATCGATATCCGAAGGGGTCGAATCCGAGCTCGCGAGCGCGGATTCGATCGCGCGCCGCAGACCGTCCGCGTGCTCGGTGCGCGGATCGAATGTCGCGCCGTATCCGGCGATCTCGCCGTAGCGGCGGGTGGCGCCGCGTCGCGCCGCATGGTCGGCGTCCTCGAGTACGAGCAGCGCGCCGCCCTCGCCGGGCACGTATCCGTTCGCCCGCGCGTCGAACGGTAAGTAGGCGCGGGCGGGATCGTCGGAATCACTGAGCCGCCCACGGGCGAGGTGACCGGCCCAACCCCACGGGCAGACAATGCCGTCCACGCCACCGCAGACGACGACCGGTGTGCCGCGGCCGACGAGGCGGCGGCCCTGCGCGATCGCCTCCAGTCCGCCCGCGTCCTCGGCGACCAGCACGCCGCCGGGGCCGCGTAGGCCGCGCCGGATCGAAATCTGCCCGGTGTTGACCGCGTAGAACCACGCGAAGGATTGGTACGCACTGACATACGAACTGCCTTTGCTCCAGAGGTTCTGCAGTTCGCGCTGGCCGAACTCGAAGCCGCCCGCCGAACTGGCGGTCACCACACCGACACCGAGGCCGTCGTCATCGTGGGTATCGATACCGGCGTCGTCGAACGCCCAGTCGGCCGCACCGAGGGCGAGCCGGGTCATATGGTCGGTCTGCGGCAGCAGCCGACTCGAAAGATGGTCCTCGGCAACGAAATCGATCACCTCCCCGGCCAGCCGGGCCGGATACCGCGCCGGATCGAAACGACTGATTCGCCGAATCCCGTTGGCGCCCGCCAGGATCGCGGACAGATACCGTTCGGCGCCGATTCCATTGGGCGCGACCACACCGAGTCCGGTGACCACCACGCGCGCACCCACGAGCTAGGGCCTGTCCGGTTGGGACAGCACCATGGCGGACTGGAAGCCACCGAAGCCGCTGCCGATGGTCAGCACGGTGTCGGTCGGCCACTCGCGCGCGGTCACCGGCACATAGTCGAGATCGCAATCCGGGTCCGGCTCATGCAGATTCGCGGTCGGCGGGATCACGTTGTCGCCGATCGCGAGCACACATGCCGCGACCTCGATCGACCCGATGGCGCCGAGCGAGTGACCGACCATCGACTTGATCGAGCTCATCGGAATCCGATGCGCACGCGCGCCGAAAGCGCGCTTGACCGCATTGGTTTCGTGCAGGTCGTTCTGCTTGGTTCCGGAGCCGTGCGCGTTGATGTAGTCGATATCGTGCGCATCGACCCGCGCCTGGTCCAGTGCCGCGCGGATCGCCTCCGCCATTTCCCGCCCGTCCGGGCGCAGACCGGTCATATGAAACGCATTGCAGCGCGTCCCGTAACCGGCGATCTCGGCCATGATGTCGGCGCCGCGCGCCCTGGCGGCGTCATAGTCCTCCAGGACGAAGACGGCGGCCCCCTCGCCGAGCACGAATCCGTTGCGGGTGCGGTCGAACGGCCGGGAGGCGTGTTCGGGATCGTCGTTGCGCGGTGTCGTCGCTTTGATGGCATCGAAACATGCCGCGGTGATCGGCGAAATCGGCGCGTCCGTCGCGCCTGCGATCATGACGTCGGCCGTGCCCTCCCTGATGAGTTCGGCGGCGTGCCCGACCGCGTCGATACCGGAGGTGCATCCGGTCGAGACCACCGTGACCGGTCCCATGGCGCCCACCCGGCAGGCGACCTCCGCCGCGATCGAACTGGGAACGAAGTAGTCGTAGAGATGACCGACCGCCATCCGGTGGTCGACCAGCCAGTCCCGGCCCTCCGTGCTGACGACCCGGTACTCCCGCTCCAAGCCCATCGTCGCGCCGACCGCCGTGCCGATCGTGACGCCGGTGCGGTACCCGTCGAACGCCGGTCCGTATGCGACGGCTTCGCGGACCGCCGCCAGCACCAACTGGGTCGCGCGATCGAGCCGGGACGCATCGCTCGCCGAGAGACCGTGTTCGGCAGGGAAGAAATCGATCTCGGCGGCAACCTGGGAGCGGAAGGGCGCCGGATCGAACAGTGAGATCCGCCTGGTCGCGGTGCGTCCGTCGCCCAGCAGCTTCCAGAACTCGTCGACCCCGACGCCGCCCGGCGCCATGACTCCCATGCCGGTGATCACCACACGTCGTCGCACCGCGGTCTCCTACCGAGCCACCAGGCCGCCGTCGATCACCAGGCCGTGACCGGTCACATAGGACGACTCCGGCGACAGCAGCCACAGCACCGCCTTCGCGATCTCCTCCGGCGTGGCCATCCGGCCCATCGGCACGATCGCCGTATACCGCGCCTCCACCTCGGGAACGCCGCCGGTGAAGCGCTCGAGGAACGGAGTGCGCACGACGCCGGGGCAGACGGCGTTGACCCGGACCCCGTGTTCGGCGTACTCCAGCGCCGCGGTCTTGGTCAACCCGATCACCGCGTGCTTGCTGGCGACATAGGAGCCGTTCTTGTCGAAGGCCACCATGGCGGCGACCGAGGCGCCGTTGACGATCGCGCCGCCACCGGCGCGCAGCATCGCGGGTATCTCGTATTTCATACTCAGCCAGACACCCTTGAGGTTGACGGCGAGCGCGTGGTCCCACGCCTGCTCGTCGGCCTCGTGGATCTCGCGTTCGGCCATCCCCTCCACGCCCGCGTTGTTGAACGCGCAGTCGAGCCGTCCGAACTGCTCTACCGCGCGTTCGACCATGGCCTGCGCGTCCGCGGTGCGGGAAACATCGGCGCGCACCGTAATCGACTCACCGCCGGCATCTTTCACCGCGCGCTCGACGTCGGCGCAGTCCTGCAGGTCGGCGAGGACCACCCGTGCGCCGGCCGCGGCGATCGCGACGGCGGCCGCGGCGCCTATTCCGGATGCGGCGCCGGTGATCAGCGCCACCCGATCGTCCAGTCGGATCCCCATGTCAGCGACCGCCTTCCGGCACGATGCCCTCGACCAGCGCGAGGAAGGTTCCGGTGGGCCGAACCTCGGCGAAGGTGATGCCCGCCTGTTCGAAGAGTTCGATCACATGGTGCGAACTATGTTTGCGCCCAGCCACATTCAGCAACAGCAGCAGGTCGAGCGCTGAGGTGACGACCGGTTCGGGTGTGTGATCGGTGAGGGTTTCCACCACCAGGACGCGCGCGCCGGGGCGGGCGTTGCGCCGCACGTTCTCGAGTGTCCTGCGGGTGCTGTCGTCATCCCACTCCAGGATGTTCTTGAGGACGTAGACGTCGGCTCGGACAGGGATGTCCGCACGGCAGTCCCCGGCGAGGACGGTGGCCCGATCGGCCAGCGCTCCGCCCGCGCGAAGCTCCGGAAGGGCTTGGGCGACAACGCCATCCAGATCCAATAGATATCCGCGGACGGCCGGATGGGTGTCCAGTATCGTGCGCAGCAGCCGTCCCTGCCCGCCGCCGATATCGGCCACCGTTTCCGTTCCGGACAGACCGAGTGCCTGGACCACCGCATCGGCGGTGTGATTGCTCGCCTGGGTCATCGCCGCGGTGAACACCGACACCGCCTCGGGTTCCTGTGTGTGGATATAGCGGAAGAAGTCGCTGCCGAGCACCGCGGCGGATTGCGCTTTGCCCTCCTTGACCGCTCCGGGCAGATGCGGCCACAAGCGCCAGAAAATCGGATGGCCGATCCAGCGAACCAGGTAGGTCACGCTGTTGGGGTCGTCCTCGCGCAGCAGATTCGACAGGGGATTGTTGCGGTAGTCGCCGCTGTCGTCCCTGTCGAAGATCTCGCGCGCGACAAGCGCATCCAGCAATTGCGCCAGCGCGACGGGGTCCGCATCGAGGTCCCTGGCCAGAGCCGTCGCGGAGCGGGGCCCCGCTGCCAACGCCCGGGCGATGCCGAGGTCGACAGCCGTTACCAGCGCCGCCGTCGAAACCAGGCCCCAGGCAACCTCTTTGATGCGAGAGATATCGGACTGGAGTGCCGAGATGCTCGTCATGTCTTTGCCTTTCGCGGTCGATTACCGCAATCCTGACGACCGGGTCTCCAGCCGGAGTCACCCACGGCTCGAGCCGAACTCAGTCGAGCGCAGACGCGCTTCAGATCGATCCGGGCGTGCGGGGGCAGCGGCCGAGCGCGACTATCGGCGAAGGCTAGACGGCCGGGGGACGCCCGTAGACTACGGGCAGCAGAAACTCGAATACCGTTGCACCATGCGGGAATTCGATAGTCATTCCCGGGTGTGCGGCCTGTCCGAGTGCGACGAAGGCCGATCGGCTGTAGGAGCGCAGCAGACTGATGACGGCGTCGTGCACGATCGCGGGCATCGCCGATGGTGGCGCGAAGCGCAGGGCCAGCGTCACCATCATCAGCACCATCAGCGGAAAGCCGAGCAGCAGCGCCACCGTCGGTGGGCGTTCGGCGTCGACGATCAGGAATTTGCGGCCGACGCGGGTGGCTTCCGCGATGGCTCGGCACGCCAATTCCGGTGGTAGATGGTGGAAACCGTCGACGAAGACGATCAGGTCGTAACTCTGATCGGCGGCATCGATCGCGGTGGCGTCGACAACTTCGGTCCGGGCCCGCGGATCGCGGCCGAGCGGCCCGGCGGCGATCCGGTCCACCGAGACCGGATCGAGGTCGGTCACGGTGAGCCGCGCCGTCGGGTGCCGCGCCAGGATCTGCTCGGATAAACGCCCATGACCGGCGCCGATCTCCATGATGCGCGGACGGTCGATGCCCTCGATCAATGCCAGCACCAGCCGCGCACTGCGCGCATGGATTCCCATTCGCGCACCGCCGCGGTCCAGTGCCGCGATCACGCGCTGCTTGACCTCGTCCGGCACGTCAGAGCGATCGGTGTACTCGAGCCGGTCGGTATGGAACAGTCGATTCAGCCGCGAGGCGTGGGGGCCGCCGCGCGGCATCGAGCCGATGTCATGCCGATCGAACACGGCCACCTCACATCGAGGTGATGCGTAGCACCAGCGCCACCGCCGCGAGCAGCAGCACCACGATCGGCGCCGCGATATTCGACCATTCCCTGCCTTTGACATGGAATCCGGTAGCCGCGGCGAAATAAACGACGAGCCCCACCGCCGCCGCGATCCCGATCGGCGCCCACCACAACCCGGCGACCAGCCCGCCCGCCCCGGCCAGCAGCACCGCCGCGAGCGGGTTGAGCCAGCTATCGGGCACACCGAGTTTGGTATAGGACTCGACGATCATCTGATTACGAGTGACCTTCAAGAACGCGGACATACACAGAAAACCGGCGAGCAAGACCGAAATAGCGACAGTGGCGATGAACACGACGTCTCCTCGAATGCCATCGCGGACAACTCAACCCACTGTAGGTCACCCGCACTGCCACGGCCGTCTCTTCGAGCGGCGGTTTCCGGCGGAGCTCAGCGCTTCAGCACGAAGGTGAAGGGGGCCAGGTCGGCCTGGGAGGTGGTGGCCGAGCTCGTCGGCACGCACGACGAGCAGATCCATGCAGTCGTGCAGGTGCGGGAGGGGTTCGCCGAGGTGGTCGCGCACCAAAGCGACGGCCTGAACGGCGGCGCCGCGCGCGATCATCCGTTCCCTGATCCGAGACGTCGGGCTATCCATCCAGATCGCCTGCACCACAAGCGAATCTGGAGCATGTGCGACGGCACGCATATGGTGCGCCAACGATCGGCCAGCAACGGCGGCCTGACGGATCACCGAGAGAAACGGGGCATCGAGGACGACGCGATGCCGACCCGCGATCCCCAACCCGGTGCGGATCAGCCCGTCGTAGATTCCCGGTGATATCACCGACCGATACAGATCGCTGTCTCGATCGTGCGGATCGCCCGTGAGCCTGCGCATGACGTCCTGCTCGAGGCGAGGCGCGTACCGGTCCTTGTCCAGCACGCTCGCCCCGACTTGTGATGCGATCCAAGCCGCTGCTGTCGACTTCCCTGACGCCGGGAAGCCGCACATCACGATCACCCCAGTACTGGTCAATGTCTTTGCGACAGCGTCCAGCGCAGCTAGTACTGACTGGGGGAACATCCCCGGAGGGAACTCTTGCTCGACCTGCACGGTACCCAGTCCAGCACAGCAGACGGAGTGTTCGCGCTGACCGGACCCTTCGAGCCGCTAGACGCGCCGTTGTGCGGGCGAAGACGAGGCGATGCGGCGGGCGAGGTACTCGGAGAAGTAGCCGTGATATTTGGCCTGCAGATCGTGCCGCTGCCAGTCGTGTCCGTCGATCGCCTGGCGGCAGGTCGGACGTCCGCAGGAGCAATCCATCGAACCGTCGTAGTCGTCGAACAGCGCGTAATCCGTTGTCAGCTCCTCGCCCTCGCGGATGTCGCGCATCGCGACGAGCAGAATGTTCCCCGCGAACCCGACGTTGGGCTCGCAGGAGTGGTTGATGAACAGCATCACGCGTTCGTACTCGTCGTCGGTCCGTGCGACGAGGTGCAGGTTGTCGTCGATCTGAATCTCCGAGTTCTGCAGCGATTCTGACAGCTGGTGCAGGTCATCGGTGGTGACGATGTGGCCGCCTTTGACCGCGACGGTATCACCCGCGGTGATCGGTGCGAGGGCGATAAGGCCTCGGCCGGCGATGGTGCTGTCCACACCCTTGGCTGCCTTCGGAGTGATCCAGGATTCGACCATCCTGCCATCGTGCCCGTGCGGTTCGGCGACGCGACCGCATAGCACGCGCACTCTACTGGAGGAACTGGATAGTGTTGTGTCCCATGGAGTTCGAACGAGCCGAACATATTGCCAGTTTGCCTCGCAAGCGGATGGGGGCTGGGGCGTTGTTCGTCGATGAGTTCGGTCGTGCGTTGTTGGTCGAACCGGCGTACAAGGACTATTGGGAACTGCCGGGTGGTGTGGTGGAGGCTGGTGAGTCGCCAGGGGCCGCCGCTGTCAGGGAGATCGGGGAAGAGCTTGGTCTCAGCGTGCCTCTGGGACGGCTGTTGGTCGTCGACTGGGTTCCGCCGGGTCTGTATCCCGATGATGGGCTGATGCTGATCTTCGATGGCGGCGGGCTGGGTGCTGCTCACACAGCCGCGATCGTCCTTCAAACCGACGAGCTTCGAAGTTGGGCTTGGTGCGATGAGACCGACGCTGCCGAGCGACTACCGGATGTGATGGCTCGACGAGTGGCCGCGGCACTGAAGGCTCGTGCCGGAGGCGGGACTGCCTATCTGGAGGACGGCTTCGCGATGGCGTGACGCCACGCTATGTCGTGATGGGGTAAGCGGATTGGAAGGCCAACCGCTGGTCGGCGTCGGACGCGATCCTGTCGAGTTCTTCGTCGAGTGTCATGAAGACCTGCCACGGTTGTTGGCCGCTGGCCGTCGCCAACCGTCGCACGATGAGTTGTTCGAGTTCGGGAACTCGTTTGGCCTTCCAGATCTTGTCGGCGAGGCTGACCAGTAGGTCTTCGATGTCGATCGTGGGTTCGTTCCATGCGGCGTGGGTGCGGGCGAAGCGGGCGGCGTTTTCGGGCACACCGTGGTCGAGTAGAAGCTTGTACCCGTCGGGTTCGTGCGCTGAGCCAGGACCGGACAGTTCGGCGGGGTGGCGGACCTTCCCGATGTCGTGGATGGCGGCACCGAACAGGACGGAGTCGGCGTCGAATCGCACTGTGCCGTAATTCTTTGTCAGCCAATCGACCAGCTGGCAGGCCACGTCGTGAACCGCACGCAGGTGCGCGGCGAGCCGCGGTGGAGCATCCAGTGCCCGAATGATCGCCGCGGCACGGTCGGGCAGTAGTCGCAGTGGCGTTTCGGATCGATCGGTCAATGCATGCTCCAGCACGCGTGAGGTCATTCGGTCACGGTAACCGGAGCGAGATCGGATTCGCGGCTCCGAGCGTCGAGTTCTGATTGCAGATCGCTGTCGCAGATCGTCATCGAAGCCACCTGTGGATGTCCCGGATCTCCACGAACGCTTCACTGTCGGTTGCCAGTTGAATCTGACGCTGGGGAACTGTCCTACAGGCCGTCGATCGCGGCGCCGAGATCCGCGCCGTAGCTGGACCAGCAGAAGATGGGTTCCCCTGGCTCGCCCCGGTCGCCCATGTACCACTCGCCGTCATCGACGCAGCGTGCGAGGCACAGGCCGGTGAAGCCGATGATCAGGTCGACGTCCAAGGGGTTTTCCTTGTCACGTCCGAATGGAGCCAGGAATACGGGGGTACCGGGGTCCAACAACTCCACAGTGCTGTCCCGCGCTCGCTGGCGCACCTCGTCGATAGTCCACTCATCCGGAAGCGTGTCTTTGTGCACCCTCTGATTCTTGCCCGGTGGGATGCCCGCTTCTCGTCCGGGCCGACGAAATCTCCCTCGCAGCGAACCTTTCGGGCCATGGGCGATCCCCTTAGACCACCTTCTGTGATCCGGCATGTTGGTCGGGCCGCTCACCTTGGCTGCGCCGCTTCGGCGGCGTGGTCCGATGCTCCGGTTGGCCAAATCCTGCCGGTGGAATGCCTTGGGAACTGCCGCGGACCGGCCACGAACACAGTCCGGTATATTTCGGATAGCACCCGCCCGTGAGGTGAGAATACTGTGCTCACCCATACGGTTGATTCGTTCGCGAGCGAGAATCTGGGATGCCATCGGATTGGAGGCGTGCTCATGAAAAGTCGTCGTTTACTGACCGATCCGGGCGACTATGAGGCTATTCGCAATAGGATGGCGTCATTTTTTTACCTGGACCGCAGGTTTCCCGAAGATGTGTATCGACTTTCGGGAGTGAGGACCGTATTCATCGAATACGAAGTTGGTATAAGTTCAGGTTTCTGGCTCGCTCTCAGTCGTTTGGCGGAGATGTTCGGAGATACCAGTGTCGACTTCCTCGTAGTGGACCCCGCCCATGGGAGTGTGAACATTCCCGCATCCTGGGATGTGTATCCGGCGTTCTCGATCGATGTCACATCCTCCACCGACGATTTCGCCGATGCGATCACCGAGCCGACCCCGGACGCCGAGGGTATTTGGATGGTCGGAGACCTCTCGAACGTGGTTGCGATCACGGGAAGGTCTGGACTGTGGGGATGTTGGGGGGAGCGGAATAGTGGAATTATGGCCATCCGAGCACCGGATGGTGACGCATTTCGCGTGTGGCGCGAAGAAGTGGACCTATATCTATGGGGAACCTACGGTATTCTTGACATCATTGCCTTTAATTGTCGAGATTGGTTGGTTCCGCATGAGTTTCTGGACCCCTTCGTGGAGAATTATAGGTGGATGCCGGGAGTTCGGGCTCTTGACCGTATGGCGTTCGGGTTGACTGGGCCGCCGAATTGACGCTCGCGGTCTGCATGATCGGTGAGTGATTATTGTCTACACCGTGTGCGGCCTCGAACCGGCCTGCCTGACTAGAACGGCGAAACCTGGCTTACCGTGGATCTCTATGGCGCACAACGGGATCGAGGTTACTGCGGAGCTGGTGCGGGATCTGTTGCGTGAGCAGCATCCTGATCTGGCGGACTATCCTGTGCGGCTCGGGGCGCGTGGTTGGGATAATCAGTTGTGGCGGCTCGGTGAGGATCTCGCGGTTCGGTTGCCGTGGGCGACGGAGTCCGCGGACGAGTTGTTGCGTAAGGAGCACGCCTGGGTGCCTGCTCTCGCGCCGCGGCTTCCACTGCCGATTCCGGTGCCGCAGCGGTTGGGTGAGCCGTCCGAGCGGTTTCCGAGGCCGTGGATTGTTACCACCTGGGTGCCGGGCACACCTGCTGACCGCGCGCCCGTCACGTGCGCCGCGGAGGCGGCTGACACCCTGGCCGCCTTCCTGACCGCACTGCACTGTCCCGCACCTGAACAAGCGCCTACCGGCCGGGCCCGGGGAGGTCGACTGGCCGAATACTCCGACGGGTTCGCCGAGCAGCTTGCCTCGCTCACCGAGATGGGTCTGATCTCCGATCCGGACGCCGTTCGCGCGGTGTGGGAAGATGCTGTGGCTGCGCCTGATTGGGGTGGTCCGGCGCTATGGCTGCACGGTGATCTGCATCCGGCGAACGTCCTGACCGCTGACGGCACGATCTGTGGAGTGATCGACTTCGGTGACCTCTTCGCGGGCGATCCGGCCTCCGACCTCGCTGCCGCGTGGATTCTGTTGCCGGACAACGCCGTCGAACGCTGCCATGACAGCTACCAGCCGACTCCGGATGCGGCGACCCTTCGGCGCGCTCGCGGATGGGCGGTGCTGCGCGCCTTCAGCGGCATCCTCATCGGAGACGCCGGCGTACACGGCCGTCCGGGCGGCAAGCCGACTTGGGGGCCACCCGGCCACGCCGCATTGCGACGCCTCACCGCAACGCCCCATTGACGATCTCGGTGGCAGAAACCAGCGCGGCGCAGATCCGTTCCTCGCCACCATAGGTTCGCGGATGCGCCTTCTCATTTGGAACAGGCGCTTTCGGCCCACCAGAAAATGGCGGCGGGCGAAGTGTTCGGCAGGATCGCGCTCACACCGTCGCGGACCTAGCCGACATGAGCACCGCCGTTGTCGCAGCCTCTGAGGCTGTTCGCTCGGATCGGTAGTGTCTGTCCGGTGACCGACGCTACCGACCTGATGCGGATGTATCTGGTCGATCCAGATCAGCCTTTCCCCCCTGTCGAGCTGGCCGATCCGTCTGGACTGGTCGCTTTCGGCGGGGATCTGTCGCCGGAGCGACTGCTGGACGCCTATTCCGCGGGCATCTTTCCCTGGTACAACCCCGGCGAAACGATCCACTGGTACTGCCCGGACCCGCGGAGCATTCTGGTGCCGACCGACCTGCGGGTGACCAGGTCCTATCGCCGATCTGTCGGCAATGCCGACTACGCGGTGACCATGGATCGTGCCTTCGCCGATGTCATGTCGAACTGTGCCGGGCCGCGTGCCAAGGAGGCCGGAACCTGGATCGGCGCCGACATGCTGGCGGCCTACCTGCGGTTGCACCACCTCGGTCATGCGCACTCGGTCGAGGTATGGCGCGACGGCGACCTTGTCGGCGGCCTGTACGGCGTCGCATGCGGCCGCTCCTTCGCCGGTGAGTCCATGTTCTCCCGCGCCCGTGACACCTCCAAGGTCGCGCTGTATTGGCTCTGCGCCCAACTGGCCGCCTGGGATTTCGCCCTCATCGACTGCCAGGTCACCTCCGGCCATCTCACCTCCCTCGGTGCCATCGACGTCCCCCGTGCGGACTACCTGCACCGGCATACCAAGGCCGCCGACCGCCCCGGTCTCTCCGGCCCCTGGCAGTTCGACATTCCGGTCCCCAACTCTCCCAACCACTTACCGGCGTGAACAATCACCGAAGCGACAAGTTGTCACGGTCCATGGAAGGGAAGGGCACATGCCTACGGTGCGGCGGTTCTGGATCGAATTCGATCTAGGGGACGAACCGTTGTCCTGGCCGGAGCTGATCCAAGGCGTTGGTGTGACCGGATTCGACGAGCGGGATTGCTTGTCGATGGTGGCGGATCTGGTCGAACCCGGCACGGCGTTGCCTCCCGTACGCCGCATCACGGTCGACATCTCACTGGCCGAGAAACTCCCGGTGAACCCTCCTACTCTCGGAGTCCCGGTGTGGCGAGGTGTTTGGTATCCGCCCAGGAATCTGTGGACCGGGCCGATGTGGCGCCCCCGGGGTGTCGACCGAACGATCGAACGCTCCGGCTATCCGACTCCCGTCACAGGTACGTCCCCCACTTGGTGGGACGAAATCCCGCATATCAAACGATTGTTGTTGCCGCTGGTGTACATGCACAATCCCAAGTTCGGTGTTCGGAAGTGGGAAGACATGGTCTGGATGGAGCGCGCCTGCTTGGCCAAGGATCCGAGCTATGCGGCCATGCTGCGCGAAGCACTCGACTGCGTGATCGCGCGCCGCCCGACCCCGGGCGAATGGTACGACCCGACCAATGCGTGGTTCGACGATCAACAGGAACTGGACGAATATCTGCGGGCCTTCCGAGACTACTTGTTCGGCAACCGCTCAGAGCCGATCTCCCCTCCCCGCAACAATCGGCCTCCGTCCGATCCGGGACTCGACGGTGGGGCGAAAAACCCTGGGGGACAGAACGTCCTGTGATATCGCCTAGTGCGCGGTCCGGAACCTACGACCGGTAGGCCGCATCCACTCCGTGTAGTGCGACCTCGATGGTCACATCCAGTCCGATCTCGTACACGATCACGGCGATCACGAAGGGCCACACGATATTCCGGCCGCGCACGACCGCGCGCTCGCCGAGATAGTGGCACGTGAGCCCGGCGGCAAGCCGGGTCAGCCATAGACATGCCTGCGCCGGTACCGATTTCGACGCGCCGGTGGTGAACCGCGCCCAGTCGCCGCCGCCGTAGATGAATTGCATGTAGCTCGCCCGAACACGGCGACACGCTCGAACCCGGCCACCGTCACCGCACCGGCGATCCGCACCGACTCGACCGGACGATCCTGCCACTGGTGCAGTCGATGAATTCCGGACAGCGGGATACCCACAGCGCCGCCACCGCGACCGCGACCCGGCCCAGGCGAACCGCGCGGCCGCGGCCCCACCGAGTGGCCATACTTGTCGATCGATCCCCCTCACCTTCCACTCTATACACGATTCCAGAGCCTCATGAGCCGGCGATTCGTGGTCCATAATCGCTCGCGGAACGCCGAAACCACCAGGTGAGGAGTAGCGGATGGCCTATGTGCTGAGCTTCGGGGAGATCGACCGGACGCAGGTCGCGATGGTCGGCGGCAAGGGCGCGAACCTCGGCGAGCTGTCACGCGTCGACGGTGTCGAGGTGCCGGACGGGTTCTGCGTGACGACGGAGGCGTTCGCGCGGACCGTAGCGGGCGGGCCGTCGATCGAGGCCCGGCTCGACGAGCTGTCGCGCCTCGAACCGGACGATCAGGGGGCGATCGGTGTGCTGAGCGCCGAGATCCGGTGCGCGGTAGAGGAACTCGCCATTCCCGAAGAGGTGGCGGCCGCGATCGTCGGCGCGCACGCCCGGCTCGGCGCGGACGGCGCCTACGCGGTCCGGTCCAGTGCGACCGCGGAGGATCTGCCCACCGCCTCCTTTGCCGGCCAGCAGGACACCTATTTGAACGTCGTGGGACCGGCGGCGATCCTCGAACACGTCAGCCGGTGCTGGGGCTCGCTGTTCACCGAGCGTGCGGTCACCTATCGGCTGCGAAATGGATTCGGCCAGAAGATGATTCGGATGGCGGTGGTCGTGCAGCGGATGGTGTTCCCGCGCGCCGCTGGCATTCTGGTCACCGCCGACCCCGTCACCTCCGACCGGACGGTCGTCTCCATCGATGCGGGCTTCGGCCTGGGCGAGGCTCTGGTCTCCGGCCTGGTGAACGCCGACGTCTACCGAGTGCGCGACGGCAGCATTACCGGCAGGACGATCGCCACCAAGAAGCTCCTCGTCGAACCGGCGCCGGCGGGCGGGACCCGGACGCGGGAGATCGCCGTGGCGCGACGTGACGAGCCGGTGCTTTCCGATGCCGAAGTGCTCCGGCTCGCCCGGCTCGGCCGCCGCATCGAGGCACATTTCGGCAGCCCGCAGGACATCGAATGGTGTCTCGACGGCGAGGATCTCCGCATCGTGCAGAGCAGGCCGATCACCACGCTGTTCCCGATTCCCGTCGCCGCCGACGGGCGGAATCGCGTCTACGTCTCGGTCGGCCATCAGCAGATGATGACCGATGCGATGAAGCCGCTGGGGATCTCGCTGTGGCAGCTCACGAGCCGGGCGCCCATGCGTGCGGCGGGCGGCCGGCTGTTCGTGGACGTCACCGAGATGCTGTCGTCGCCGAAAACCCGCACCGCCGTGGTCGAGGGGCTCGGCACCTCCGATCCCCTGATGGGGGACGCGCTGCGGACCGTGCTCGATCGCGGCGACTTCATCGCCCCGGTCCCGGAAGAGGATTCCGTCAGCGCACCGGCCGCGCTCGCCGCGTCCGCCGCCGCGCCGCTCGACGCCGATCCCGCGATCGTCACCGAGTTGATCGCGGACAGCGAAGCCTCCCTCGCCGCCTTGAAACGAGACATCCGGACCCTGTCCGGAACGGCGCTGCTCGATTTCATCCAGGCCGATATCCAAGAGCTGCAACGGGTCCTGTTCACGCCGCGAAGTCTGCAGGTGATCACGACCGCGATGAACGCGTCGGCGTGGCTCAACGATCACCTGCGAGAATGGCTGGGCGAGAAGAACTCCGCCGATGCGCTCACCCAATCGGTGCCAGGGAACGTCACCTCGGAGATGGGCCTGGCGCTACTCGACGTCGCCGATGTGCTGCGCCCCCATCCGGAAGTGGTTGCCTACCTGCGGCGTATCGAGCGAGAGAGGTTGACGCGCAACGAATTCCTGGACGGGCTGGCCGAATATCCGGGTGGCAGCGAGGCACGGGCCGCGATCGAAGGCTTTCTCGACCGGTACGGCATGCGCTGTGCGGGCGAGATCGACATCACCAGGCCGCGGTGGAGCGAGGACCCCGCCACACTGGTGCCGACGATCCTCGGCAATATCGCGAACTTCGGGCCGGGCGCGGGCAAACAGCGCTTCGAGAACGGCTTGCGCGACGCCGAGCGGAAGCGGGCGGAAGTCCTCGAACGCCTGCGTGCTCTGCCGGGCGGGGCGGCGAAGGCTGAAGAGACCGCGCACATGATCGACCGGGTGCGCACGTTCTCCGGCTATCGGGAGTATCCGAAGTACGGCATGGTCAGCCGCTACTTCAGCTACAAGCAGGCCATGCTCGATGAGGCGGAACGCCTTGTGCGGGCCGGGATCCTGGACGAGCCCGACGACATCTTCTACCTGCGATTCGACGAGCTCCGCGAGGTGGTGCGCACGCAACGTGCGAGTGCGGAGCTCATCGCCGAGCGCAAGGCGGCGTTCCGCTCGTATCAGGCGCTCACCGCGCCGCGGGTGCTCACCTCCGGCGGTCAGGCGCTCGGCGGCCGATATCAGCGCTCGGATCTGCCGGCGGACGCACTGCCCGGCATGGCGGTATCCGCGGGCACGATCGAAGGTCGCGCTCGCGTCGTCTCCGACATCGGCGAGGCCGATCTCGAGCCGGGCGACATCCTGGTCACCGCCTACACCGATCCGAGCTGGACCCCGCTGTTCGTCGCCATCGCAGGTCTGGTGACCGAAGTCGGCGGCCTGATGACCCACGGCGCGGTGATCGCCCGCGAATACGGCCTGCCCGCCGTCGTCGGCGTGGAGCACGCCACCACCCTGATCCGCGACGGTCAGCGGATCCGAGTCGACGGCACGGACGGATACGTCGAAATCCTTTAGGGCGCCGGGCATCTCCCACGCGACTCTCGTGGGTCTGCTGTCTCGTCAGGAACCGGATGGGGTGTCGTCCGTGGTGTTCTCGCCAGGGTTCAGGTCGCGGCGCATCGTGTTGCGCAATCGTTCGAGCGCGTCGAGGAACGGCTGATGAACCGCGTGCCACTCAGCGGATCCCGCAGGCGACCTTCCTACGACCATGGTGGCTGTGGTCAGAGCTTCCCGGATGTCTCTGAGCTTCCCGTATACCGCCTGCCCGTCCTCGCGAACGGCCTTGGACGCCACCAACTCCAACTCGTGCAGTGCCGCGACCAACGCGTGTGATCGGAAAGCGGCGGTGGCGTCTTCGCGGCTGAGCGGCGTCGGTCCGCGGAGCGCCAGCGCCTGTACGGCCGTATCCGTCTGCACCACCGCCGTCAGGTACTTCACGTAGATCTGGCGCTGTGTATCGCTGAAGCGCTGAGACTTTTCCCGGCGCGCCCTAATCGAGTCGGTGAGCAGAGTGGCGCCAGCACCCACAACGGCACCGCTCAACGTTCCGACAATCGCCACCCATTCCATCGCCATGCAGCCCCCCAAGTGCCTTACGCCGAGCGCATGTATCAATGCGCCTGTTCGAGTGGAAGTTTAGGGGCTCCGATGGCAAGGCACATCGCGCGCCGCGATGAAACGCTGCCGATGGCAGCGAAGGCCGGCGGGAGCACACTGATGGCGTGCAGCCCGGGCGACGCATGCTCGCGACGGCACTTGCGCTGGGGTTGTTCGCAAGTGCCGGTACGGCTTGCGAGGTCCCTCCCGGACGGTCGCCCACTCCCTGTGTCGACTCGACGTCGCGCTGCGCAGGTGAGATTCGGGTTCCGTTGAACTCGAACGATCCGGAGGCGGAACTTATTTCGATACCGTTCGTGTGGATTCCGCACAGCGACCCGGCCAAGGCATCGGCGGGGGTGATCGCGGGACTCGACGGTGGTCCGGCGTCGAATCTGGAGTCCGAGCAATCATTTCAGCAGGCGCTGGGCGCGATCCTCGCCGACCACGATCTGCTCCTGGTGGAGCGTCGTGGTTTCGGTGCGGCCGCGCCGTGGCGCTGCGACGACATCGACGTGCACAGGCCCGGCACGATCTCGGACTGTGCGAACCGAATCGGGCCTCGGGTGCGGTATTTCACCATCGACCAGCGGATAGCGGATCTGGATGCCGTGCGCGCCGCGCTGGGGGTGGGCAAGCTGTCGGTGTACGGCACGTCCTATGGTGCGTTCGAGGCGCAGGCGTACGTGACCAGATATCCGGACCATGTCGCGGCGGCGGTTCTGGACAGTGTGGCGGCCGCGGACCGGCGTGGCTATCTGATGGGCCTCACCACCTACGACAAGATGCGCGCCGAGCTGCGGTTGTTGTCGGTGACCTGTCGCGAATCCCATTCCTGCGCAACCCTTCCCGGCAGTGAGAACGGTCGGCTGACGGAACTGGTCGAGTTGCTGCGAGCCGATCCCGACCCCGAAGTATCGCTGGCAACGCTCGACATCCTGGTGTCGAGACCCGCCGAACCGACGGTCGGCCGCGAGCTCAACGCCGCCGTCGGCGCATACCTCGCCCGTGACCCGGCGCCGCTGCGGCGGCTGGCCGCCACGATCGACACACAGGGTGGTGATCCGAACACGATCTACCGGGAACTCACCGCGTTCTTGGCCTACGCCTGCAACGATTTCGCGTTCCCCTACGACCGCGACGCCGTGGCCGAGGTACGAGCCCGGCAGCTCCAGGAGTTCCGGCGGACACATCCCCAGCCACCGTTCACGATCGGGGAAGCTACCGGTGGCGACGGCGGTGTAGACGATCACTGCCTGCCGTGGCCGACGCCGCGTGACGCGCCGCCGATCGCGCAGACCTACCCGGATGTGCCGGTGCTGACCATCGGCGGCGGCCTCGATCTCGACATGTCGCGGAATGCGGTCGAGGTGGCGGCGAAATTTCCGCGCGGCGTCGCGATCGTGGTGCCGTTCGGCAACCATTCAGGGTCGGTGTACCCGTCCGGACCCTACGGTGAGTGCCTGCGTGGCGAGGTGCGTGCGTTCTTCGCGGATCCAGGCCGCTCACCGACGTCCGGGTGCACCGCCGAGAATTACCGGGCGCTCGGCCGGTTCCCGATCAGCGCTGCCGACCTGCCGCGCACGCCGATTCCCGGCCTCGCGGTGGCCTTCGCGACCGCGGTCGACGCGCTGTCGCGCCGCAACCCGAACACCCGCTACCTCGCTGACCTTAAGCGACAGAGCGGTTTACGCGGCGGATCGGTCGGCTTCGACGACGACGGCCACCGGATAGTGCTCGACGATGTTCGTTATGTCCGCGATGTCGCGGTGTCCGGCCAGATCCGGCTACCCGGCCAGGACGGCACGGCCACCGCGGAGCTCACATTGTCGACCGGGCAGCGAATCACGATGACCTGGTCTGCCTTCCGCGCATGCGATCAGGTCGCGGTCACCGGCACGATCGACGGCGAACCGTTCACCGCCGACCTGCCCACCACCTGAAGCCACTGTGTCTCGTTGCCCAAAACAGTGCTGTGGCTTGCCGGATCGGCTCAGGTGGACAAGTTCGGCAGCAGCCAGGGAAAGCTGGATCTCATCGACGGCATGGTGAGTGCCGTCGGTGGTGATTGATCGTGCGCAGTGACAAGGGCTGGCCGAACCCCTCTTATCTGTGTGCGGGGAGCGGCGGGAGTTCGGGCCAGCGGGTGAGCATGCTTTCGCGCATGGATGTGACGAGTCGTTGTAGCTCTGGCATTTTGTTGTTTTCGGCGGTCATTCGGGCGGTGACGCCGAGGCGGTGCAGTAGTCGCTGGCGGGCGGTGGCGGTGCCCCATGTCCAATCCCGGTGCGGGACTTCGGCCAGGTGGTCGATGGTTCGGCGGTGGGCTCGCTCGACCAGGGCGTCGCCGCGCAGGAGCCAGCCGGTGCAGGCGTCGGTGAGGTCGCCCTCGACCGCGGTGCCGGTCGCGTCGTGCCACGCCGTGCGATAGGCGCGCTCTGCCGAGTCCAGTTGTGCCGCAGTGGGAGCGGTGGCACACCAGCAGGTCGGGAAGCCGATGCGGAGGTAGGCGAGCTCCACCAGCCCGTTGCCGAGTGCGGCCTGCTCGAAGTCGATGAACCGCACACCGGTGCGGGTGTGCATGTCGTTGCCGGGACAGGGATCACCGTGTAGCAGAGCGGAGTTCGCAGTCCGGGCCGAGCGGTCGAGGAGGTCATCCAGTTCGGTGCGCACGCCCGGCGGAATCGCTACATCGAACGCTTCGGCCAAGGTGAGGAATGAGTCGATGTCCTGGCTTGTCGGACCTGACCAGGGCGGCAGATCGCCTACCGCGTCGATGCCCGTGGCATGGAGCCGGGCCAGCGCCGTCGCGTAGTCGACCATCCAGTTCTCGTGTGGCTCTTGGTGCTCCAGGTATTCCAGCACCAGCATCCGCGCACCGGGGTCGGTGCCCAGAAGCATCGGGACCACGGGCACGACGGCTTTCGACGCGAGTCGCAGCGCGGCTACTTCCCGTGCGTACCCCTCGGCGGCTCCCGAACCGACGAGCTGTTTGATCACCACGGGTGTGCCGGAGAGCTCGGCTCGCCACACCCGTGATCGCGGGCTGCTGCCCAGCCCGCGGACCTGTCGGGGCGCACCGAGTTCGGCTCTGAGCGTGTCCCCGAACGGGGGTCGCAACCACATGCGCCGATCCTGCCACGCGTTTCCGCCCCTGGTGGGCGACCGCCGGTGCCCTGAGATCTGACGAAAGATTCACCGGCGCTACCCCTTCCCCCTGTGGCGACCCGTGCGATGGATAGCGCCGCGTCCGGGTCCGTAGGGTGGCTCCCGTGGAAACCGTGGGGGAGTTCGTAGTTGGGGTCGATACTGTCGCCGTGCGCCGAGCGCGAGACCGGACGCTCAGGATCGGCGTCATCACTGTCTGCACCGATATGGCGGCAGCGGCGGTGATCATTTCGCTCGGGGTGTTCATGACGTGGCTTGGGGGACCGATCGGCCTGATGCAATGCGTCCCGGGCGGCATTTTCGCTTACGACGGGCTGCGTAGACAGCGACGCCTACGCAGGCTGCGCACGCTGTGGCGTGAACTCGGTGTCCTACGGTGCAGGGCTTGCGATTACATCGATGGCGTGGGCAGGAGCTACTGGTGGTCGACCTACTCCCCGGCGTAGACGCGCACACTCCATGCGTCGTCGGACTCGACCATCCCGATGTACAGCGCATGATGAGCAAGCGCCTGCACGGCGCCACCGGCCTCCGAACCGCCACCCGCATCCTCGACCAACCACCATCGGCCATCGATCACGCGGCCGCCTATTTCACCGGTGGTCGTGTCCGCGTCCACTGAAACGGTTCGGAGCTCGCGCCTAAGCTGTCGGGGGAGAAGGAAGGACGATTGATGAAGCGAAATCTGAACTGCCCCTGTGGCGAAGCCATCGTCGGGGTGGACGAGGACGATCTGGTGGAGAAGACGAAGAAGCATCTGGCCGAGAATCATCCCGGGCACGACTACTCCCGCGAAGAAATCCTCTTCATCGCCTACTGACCCGCGACACTCCAGTGGTGACACGCCGCTGGAGTATTGGGCGGGTGATCATCAGGAACTGAGGGATGTAGCGGCCGAGAGGCGAGTTACCTCAGTTCCTGATGATCTTGGTCGGCCGGTCGGTTGACAGGGGGCGTGGGATCGCATAGGACGGGCGAATGATCTCCTCGCCGATCGTTGCTGTGGTGACGCCGTTCGATGCGGCGGGTGGGCTGGATTTCGTCGCGCTGGGTGATTATCTCGATCTGCTCGGGGCCGCGGGGGTGCAGACGATCCTGGTCAACGGGACGACGGGGGAGTTCGCGAATATGACCGCGCACGAGCGGCGGGTGGTGCTGGAGTATTGCCGGGCGAACTGGTCGCGGCAGATCGTCGCGCATGTCGGCGGGACGGCGATCGGTGAAGTGGTCGAGCTGGCCAGGCATGCGCAGGAATACGCGAATGTCGTTGCGGTGCTTGCGCCGTACTATTTCGCGGAGCCGAGCGAGGCCGGGGTGGGGGAGTTCTTCCGGCAGGTGCTGCGCGCGTCGCAGGTGCCGGTGATGCTGTACAACTTTCCGCGACATACCCAGACCGTCATCGATCCGCGGCTGGTGGCGCGGTTGGCCGGTGAGTTCCCGGTGCTGCACGGGCTGAAGGATTCCGGCGGCGATCTGGCCGTTACGCGGGCATACAAGACGCTGCGGCCGGAGTTGCGGATCTTCGTCGGTGACGATCGGGTCGGCGCACGGCTGGCCGAGCTCGGCATCGACGGTGTCGTGACGGGCGCGGGCGGGCCGGTGGCCGAACTCGCGGTCGGCATCGCGACGGCGGTGCGGCGCGGAGATCGCGACCGGGCCGAGGACCTGCAACGGCACTTCGATCGATACACCGATGCCCGCAAGGCGATGCCACTGGCCGATATCGCCTACGCCAAGGCGGCGCTGGGCGCTCGGCTACCCGGGTTTCCGCCGTTCGTGCGCCCGCCGCTGGTCACCTCGACACCCGAGCAGCGGGCCCGAATCGGTGAATTCATGCGGGAAGAGATGGAGAGTGCGCTCGGTTGATGACCGGAGTCTTGACGAAAGTGCAGCGAGTGCGTTATTCTATTTATGGAAACATTCATTGAAGGCTCTAGCGCGGTCTAGAGAATCTGAATGTTTATTCTTCGTTGGTCTAGACTTCCAACCTCTCCCGGTGTAGCTTTGGATTTTGCGCTGGCTGGACCCTGCTCGCCCTCACTACCCGAATCACCGTTGAACACCACCGATGACGTGGTGTTTGTGGTGTGCGATCGGTGAGTTTCGGGCCGGGGATGCGACCAGGCGGAATTGATAGCAGACAAGCGATGGTCGCGGGTGCCGCGATCCGCGTGAGGTGGGAGGACGCATCTTGTCAGTTCAGGTAGTCCCCGATAATGGCCAGGCAGGCACCGGTGTTCCCGGCGCACCGAAGCGGATTTCCTTCGCGCGGGTTCGCGAGCCCCTCGATGTCCCGGGGCTGCTCGATATACAGACCGATTCGTTCGAATGGTTGATCGGCGCGCCGCAGGCGCGGGAGCGGGCCGCGGCGCGCGGCGACGGCAATCCGCTGGGTGGCCTCGAGGAGGTGCTCGAGGAGCTCTCGCCGATCGAGGACTTCTCCGGCTCCATGTCCCTGTCTTTCTCGGATCCTCGGTTCGAAGAGGTCAAGGCCTCGATCGACGAGTGCAAAGACAAGGACATGACCTACGCGGCGCCGCTGTTCGTCACCGCTGAGTTCATCAACAACAACACCGGTGAGATCAAGAGCCAGACGGTCTTCATGGGTGATTTCCCGATGATGACCGACAAGGGCACGTTCATCATCAACGGCACCGAGCGTGTGGTCGTTTCGCAGCTGGTGCGTTCGCCGGGTGTGTATTTCGATCACAGCGTCGACAAGGCGACCGAGAAGGATCTGCACAGCGTGCGTGTCATTCCGGCGCGTGGCGCGTGGCTCGAGTTCGACGTCGACAAGCGCGACACCGTCGGTGTGCGGATCGAGCGCAAGCGCCGCCAGCCGGTGACGGTGCTGCTGAAGGCCCTCGGCTGGAGCAGTGAGCAGATCGCGGAGCGTTTCGGCTTCTCCGAGATCATGATGACGACGCTGGCCAAGGACAGCACGGCGGGCACCGACGAGGCGCTGCTCGATATCCACCGCAAGCTGCGTCCCGGCGAGCCGCCGACCAAGGAATCGGCGCAGACCCTGCTGGAAAACTTCTTCTTCAAGGACAAGCGCTACGACCTGGCACGGGTCGGCCGCTTCAAGATGGACAAGAAGCTCGGCATCGACAGCGGCCCGACGCGGGTGCTGACCGAGACCGATATCGTCACGATCATCGAGTACCTGGTGCGCCTGCACGCCGGCGATCGGACCATGACCGCGCCGGGTGGCCGTGAGGTTCCGGTCGAGGTCGACGATATCGACCACTTCGGCAACCGCCGCCTGCGCACCGTCGGCGAGCTGATCCAGGGCCAGATCCGAATCGGCTTGTCCCGCATGGAGCGCGTGGTCCGCGAGCGGATGACGACGCAGGATGTCGAGGCGATCACGCCGCAGACCCTGATCAACATCCGCCCGGTGGTCGCGGCCATGAAGGAGTTCTTCGCGACCTCGCAGATGTCGCAGTTCATGGACCAGAACAATCCGCTGTCGGGCCTGACGAACCGGCGCAGGCTCTCGGCGCTCGGTCCCGGTGGCCTGTCCCGCGAGCGCGCCAGCCTGGAGGCGCGTGACGTGCACCCGTCGCACTACGGCCGCATGTGCCCGATCGAGACGCCGGAAGGCCCGAACATCGGCCTGATCGGCTACCTTTCGGTGTACGCGCGGGTGAATCCGTTCGGGTTCATCGAGACTCCGTACCGCAAGGTCGTCGACGGCACGGTGACCGACGACATCGTCTACCTGACCGCCGACGAAGAGGAAAGGTACGTTCGCGCACAAGCGAATTCGCCGATCGACGCGCAGGGCCGCTTCCTCGACGAACGCGTGCTGTGCCGGCGCGGCGACGAGGAGAACGAACTGGTCGCCGCGACCGAGGTCGACTACATGGATGTGTCACCGCGCCAGATGGTTTCGGTGGCCACGGCGATGATTCCGTTCCTCGAGCACGACGACGCCAACCGCGCCCTGATGGGTGCGAACATGCAGCGTCAGGCCGTTCCGCTGATCCGCTCGGAGGCGCCGATCGTCGGCACCGGCATGGAGCTGCGGGCGGCCGTCGACTCGGGCGATGTGGTGCTGAGCGAGAAAGCCGGTGTGGTGGAGGAGGTTTCGGCCGACTACATCACGGTCATGGCCGACGACGGCACCCGCAAGAGCTACCGGATGCGCAAATTCAATCGCTCGAATCAGGGCAACTGTGTCAACCAGAAGCCGATCGTCGACGAGGGGCAGCGCGTCGAGGCGCGGCAGGTACTCGCGGATGGTCCGTGCACCGAGAACGGTGAGATGGCGCTGGGTAAGAACCTGCTCGTGGCGATCATGCCGTGGGAGGGGCACAACTACGAGGACGCGATCATCCTGTCGCAGCGTCTCGTGGAAGAGGATGTGCTGACCTCGATTCATATCGAGGAGTACGAAGTCGATGCGCGTGATACCAAGCTCGGTGCCGAGGAGATCACCCGGGATATTCCGAATGTCTCCGATGAGGTGCTGGCGGATCTGGACGAGCGCGGCATCATCCGTATCGGTGCCGAGGTTCGTGACGGTGACATTCTGGTCGGCAAGGTCACCCCGAAGGGTGAGACCGAGCTGACCCCGGAGGAGCGGTTGCTGCGGGCGATCTTCGGTGAGAAGGCGCGTGAGGTGCGTGATACGTCGCTGAAGGTGCCCCACGGTGAGTCGGGCAAGGTCATCGGTATTCGGGTGTTCTCGCGTGAGGACGAGGACGATCTGCCGCCGGGTGTCAATGAGCTGGTGCGCGTGTATGTGGCGCAGAAGCGCAAGATCCAGGACGGTGACAAGCTCGCCGGTCGCCACGGTAACAAGGGTGTTATCGGCAAAATCCTCCCGACCGAGGATATGCCGTTCATGCCCGATGGCACGCCGGTCGACATCATCCTGAACACCCATGGTGTGCCGCGTCGTATGAACATCGGCCAGATCTTGGAGACCCACCTGGGGTGGATCGGCAAGGCGGGCTGGGAAGTTCAGGGCGCGCCCGATTGGGCGCTGTCACTGCCCGACGAGATGCTGGCCGCGCCGGCGAACAGCAATCTGGCGACCCCGGTGTTCGACGGCGCCAGGGACGAAGAGCTCGCCGGGCTCCTCGGCTCGACGCTGCCGAACCGGGACGGTGAGGTGATGGTCGGCGCGGACGGTAAGTCCACGCTGTTCGACGGGCGTTCGGGTGAACCGTTCCCGTATCCGGTCGCGGTGGGCTACATGTACATCCTGAAGCTGCACCACATGGTCGACGACAAGATCCACGCCCGTTCGACCGGTCCGTACTCGATGATCACCCAGCAGCCGCTCGGTGGTAAGGCACAGTTCGGTGGCCAGCGCTTCGGTGAAATGGAGTGCTGGGCGATGCAGGCCTACGGCGCGGCATACACGCTGCAGGAACTGCTCACCATCAAGTCCGACGACATCGCCGGTCGCGTCAAGGTCTACGAGGCGATCGTGAAGGGCGACAACATTCCCGAGCCGGGCATTCCGGAGTCGTTCAAGGTGCTCCTCAAGGAACTCCAGTCGCTGTGCCTCAATGTCGAGGTGCTCGCCGCGGACGGCGCCGCGTTCTCGCTGCAGGATCACGAGGACGACGACATCGACCGCGCCGCGGCCAATCTCGGCATCAACCTGTCCCGCAACGAGGCCGCCACACTGGACGACCTCCCAGGCTGACCGGATGACTTCCCGGTCGGGAGGTGGACCCGACCGGGAAGTGCTTTTCAGCGCGGGATCAGTACTCCCGCGGGCCGCGGGCCGGTGGACTGTGCCGGTACGCGGAGGCGGCGCGGAGGCGGCGTTTGCTGGTGCCGCGCCGGATCGCGATGACGATCAGGAAGCCGATGCCGAGGATGAGCCCGCCGAAGATGATGCCGAGCCCGCCGAGCAGCCACTTCAGCCAGTCGAAGGCGCCGCCCTTGCCGATCGCGACGGTCACACCCGCCGTGCCGGAGGTGGTGACCTGGTAGGCGCCGGTCCGGGTGATCTGGAAGTCGTACTTGCCGCGACCCGTTCGGTCGTTGTAGGTGTAGGTGAATTTCTTCGAGTCGAATGCCTCGAGCCGCACCTTCTTGCCGTCCGGGCCGGTGATGGTGACGATCACCGGCGGTGACGCGGCGTCGCCCGTCGCGCCCGGATACTCGAAGTACACCGTGTAGTTGCCGGATTCGGTGAGTTGCACGGTGCCCGAACCCGGCACCTCGACCCGCTGATAGTCCTCGAATGTGGAGACGGACCGCAGCGCGCCCGAACCCCCTAGTGCCCCGCCGCCGACGATCGCGGCGACGATGATGAACGCGACCGCGGCATACCACCATCCGGATGGTTTAACCCGTTGCGGCGCAACAGAATATGGTTCCACGACAGCCCTCCCGACCTGGTAACCCAGGGGCCATCAGCGTACTCGACCCGCGAAGGCGCCGTAGTCCCGCGTCGGGAGATTGGCCGAACTCGTCAGGTGCGCGGTCCACCCTGCGGATCGGCCGTGGCGGCCTGCGTCATTTCGGACCGAGGCACAGCGTGGTCCCGTTGTCCACGCCCGGACGAATGGTGATCTTCGCGGAGCCGGGTGCGCACACGCCGTCGTCGGGTTGGTGCCGATCGGTCACCCGGTGTTTCGCGGCGGGGTCGGTGCAGCCGACCCGCCTGGTCCGCGCGGATTTGTCCGTGCCGCTGACGGCGATGCAGTCGCCGACCTGCGCGTATTCCGAATCGTTGTCGTCGGCGGGTCCGAGGCAGAGCACGAGAACCAGGTCGGTCTTGTCGTTCTGCGTCATCGAGGACGCTCTGGCGCCGGTGACGCCGAGGCATTCCGGCTTGGCCGGTCTCTGATGTACGACGCGCACGGTGAGTACCCGCAGTGTCGCCGCGGATCCGTTGCACGGCACCAGCTTGCGCATGTCCTTGCCGGTGCAGCCGCCGACCTCGGCGTTGTCGAGGTCGTTCGGATCGGTGCCGACGACGCACAGCACGACGGCCCGCCCGCCGAGTGAGGACTGCGCGAAAGCGCTTCTGGCCTGTGGCTGATCGCGGCACGCCTGATCGGTCACGGGGATCTGTCTGTGCAGTTCGACGCTGAGCACCTTGGACAGGTTGTTCGGCCCGCAGGTGACGCGCTTGACCGTCTCACCAGCGCCTTTGACCTCGATGCAGTCGCCCGCCTCTAGCGCGCCGGGATCGGTGGTGTTGAACCGGGTCGGCGTAAGGCACAGCACCACTTCGGGTTTCGCGCCCGCACCGGGGTCGGCGACGGCCTTGGTGGCCTTGGGATGTTTCATGCACGCCGACTCCAGCGGGAACACCACGGATTCCCGTGCCGCGATGCGATACACCGCCCTGCTGTCGGTGCAGTCGTATTCGATGGGCGACGCGGCATCGGCCACGCAGTCGCCGACCGCGAACGCCACGGGCTCCGCGCGGTTCAGCACATAGCCGACGACCGCCACCGCGCCCGCGAGAACGATGACCGTGGCCAGCACGAGCAACGTCACGGTGCGGCCTTTGCGCGACCCGCCGGGCTCCGCGGGCGGCGGCGACATCGGCTGACCGATATCCGCCGTCGGTTGTTCGGCATGGTCGTACCACTGGTCGTGCAAGATCTTCCCCCACCGGCTGACGTATCAGCGTTCGAAACCTCCGCGTGCGCGGAGAAGATGATCTTATACACGCCGACGCGCTTTCCCGAACAGTCGGTTTTCTTCGATCTGGGTATCGTCGGCACCGTGAAGGTTCATCATCTCAACTGCGGCACGATGGTCATGGGAATGGTCGATCACTGCCTGCTGATCGAGACCGCCGACTGTCTTGTGCTGGTGGACACCGGGTTCGGGCTGAACTGTGTGCGCGATCCGGCGCGCGTGCTCGGCTGGTCGCGGCATGTGACGCGGCCCCGGCTTGCCGAGCGCGACACCGCGATCCGTCAGGTGGCGGCGCTCGGCTACGACCCGGCCGACGTGCGGCACATCCTGCTCACCCACCTGGACTACGATCACGCGGGCGGTCTGGCCGACTTCCCCTGGGCCACCGTGCATGTGCGGGAACCGGAGTTCCACGCCGCGAGCAATCCGACGTTGGCCGAGCGCCCGCGCTACCGTCCCCAGCAGTGGGCGCACGGGCCGAAGTGGGCGATGAGCTCGGCGACCGGCGGCGAGAACTGGTTCGGTTTCCAGGCGGTGCGCGAATTGCCCGGCCTGCCTGCGGAATTCCTCGTCGTGCCGCTGGTCGGTCACACGCGGGGACATGCCGGGGTCGCCGTCGACACCGGCGCCGGGTGGCTGCTGCACGCCGGGGACGCGTTCCTGTCCGACGTCGAAATCCGCCGGAATACCATGGCGGTCGGGGTCATCGGCCGGGTGCGTGGCGCGATGGGCTCGCTGCCGAAGACGTACGTGGAGAATGTGGCGCGCCTGGCCGAGCTGCATCGGGCGCACGGCGCCGAGATGACCATCTTCGCCTCCCACGACGCGGCTGCCTTCGAGCGGCTGCGCTGACCACCGCGCTCAGCGGGTGCGGGACGGCTCGTCGATGGTCGGTGGATGCCGTTCGCGCAGTGCCCGGATGAGTTCCGGTGTGTACTCCGGCGGCGCGGCGTGCACCGACAGCAGGTCCGCGACGGCCAGGTAGGCCTCGATATCCGCGCTGTCGTCGAGGAATACCCCTCGGGTGAGCTGCTGCAGGTAGACGATGTCGGGCAGATCTCCCTCGGCGAACCGCAGGACGGAGAACGAGCCCTCGGTCACCGCCGGTCCGCCGACATGATCGGCGAGCACCTGGATGGCGATATTCGGCGCCTGGGCGGCGCGCAGCAGATGGTCGAGCTGGGCCCGCCACACCGCCGAGCCGCCGATCGGGCGCCGCAGCGCGGACTCCTCGAGGATCACCCAGAGCAATGGGGGATCGGGACGAGTGAGTATGCGCTGGCGACGGATTCGCACCGCGACCCGGCGCCGCAGCGCCTCCTCGGTCTCCGTCGGATGCGCCAGCGCGAGCACGCTGCGGGCGTAATCGGCGGTCTGGAGTAGCTCGGGCACCGCCTTGGCCTCGTAGCAGCGGATCAGCCGCGCGGCCTGTTCCATCCCTAGATAAGTATCGAACCACCCAGGTAGCCAATCGCTTTCGCGATGCCACCAGACCGACCCGGTCAGCTGGCGCG
Organism: Nocardia sp. NPDC052566; assembly: GCF_044547285.1. Classification (NCBI taxonomy): domain Bacteria; kingdom Bacillati; phylum Actinomycetota; class Actinomycetes; order Mycobacteriales; family Nocardiaceae; genus Nocardia; species Nocardia sp. NPDC052566. Next base: position 231,263 of record NZ_JBIUAF010000005.1, read on the forward strand.
CCAACTCCGTGACCACCTCCGAGAACCCACACCGCCCCGACCGTCGCGGCCGCCGAGCGCAGCAACAATGTATGCCAAATCCCCTCGAATGCATATAGATTCGTGCCGGGTGCAGATGCACCCGATGCTCGGCGGAGCCGAAACATCAAGCGGCGCCGCCGACATGGCGCGGCAGGCGAAAGGACGCGACGTCACCATGACTTCGGACGACACCTCGATTCCACTAGACAAGCCGACCTCGGCGCGAGCCTACGGCTGGATGCTGGGCGGCAAAGACAACTACGCGATCGACCGCGAGATCATCCTCGACGTGCTGAACGGATTCCCGGAATGCGTCGACATCGCACGCCAGAACCGGCAGTTCCTCTACCGCGCCGTGCGCTACCTGGTCGAGGAGGCGGGCATCCAGCAGTTCCTCGACCTCGGTTGCGGCCTGCCCACCGACAACAATGTGCATCAGGTGGCGCAGCGGTTCGCCCCCGGCGCCCGCGTCGCCTACGTCGACATCGATCCCATCGTGCTCGCGCACGGGCGCGCGCTGCTCGCCGATCATCAGCAGACCACCGTCATCACCGCCGATATGCGCACGCCCGAGGCGCTGCTCGCCGATCCCGAGGTCGGCCGGTTGATCGATTTCACCGAACCGGTTGCCGTGCTGTTCCTTTCGGTCGGACACCACCTCAAGGACGTCGACGAGGTCGGCCTCGGCGCGCGGCACGCGCTGCGCCACATCATCGATACCGTCGCGGTATCGGGCAGCCACCTCGCCTTCTCCCAGGTCGTCAGCGACGACCCCGAGATCGGCGGACCGTTCGCGGCCAAACTCGACGGCGCCGGAATCCCGTGGCAGAACCGAACTCCGGCCGAGGTCGACGCGCTGTTCGACGGACTGGAGCCGATCGAGCCCGGCCTGGTCAACCTGATCGACTGGCGGCCCGATCCGAATCAGCCGCCGCTGGAACCGGTCCCGGCGCCGCTGCATCCGTACGTCGGCGCGACCGAACTGCGCAACTCGGTCTACGAGTACGGCGGGATCCTGCGCAAACCCTGAGCACGGCTATTTCGCCGGCGCGGTGATGGTGACGGTGGCGCCGAGCAGGGTGGTGAACATCGGGCTGGCCGTGGTGAAGTCGGGAATGTCCTCCTCGCCGATGTAGAGGTCGATGTGGTCCTTGCCGCCCATGCCCGGGGTGAATTCGTCGTCGATCGTCCACACCGGGCCGCTCAGCTTGGCGCACACCGCGGCGGGCGGGGCGGCGCCATCGGACTGGCGGCCGCAGGAGACGACGCGGATCGTGCTGCCGAGGGTGACGCCGTCGGCGGCCGCGCTGCGGAACGGTTCGAGCCGCAGCCCGGAGGCGTTGCGCGGCAGGTCGTCGAGCCAGTAGCCGACGTCGTGGGACCAGTTGAGGTACCTGCGCGGCCCGCCGCTGGTGATCCGGCCGGTGCCCTCGTCGTGCACCGCCGCCACGAAATCCTCGGGGAACCGGCCCAATTCGCCGGTGCCGCCCGTGCAGTCGAGGTTGCGGCAGCCGGTGACGGCGGTGGCAGGCCCGTGGTGGAACGATTCGACCGCGGTGTAGTAGACCGTCACCGTCCACGGCGCGGGTTCGGCCGCTACCGGCGCCGCGGCCACCGCGATACCGGCCACCGGTACACCCAGCGCGGCGATCACGCCGCGAAATATGTTGAGCTGCATGGTGTATCGGTAGCAGCCGAAGTATTAACCGGTTATGAACGCACCGATCGGGCCGGGGCGATCGTGCGGCGCACCCACCGGCGGCTCGGTGCCAGGAAGCGTTTGTGCGCGTCGGCGAACAGGCCGAGGCTGTGCAGGCCCGGCCAGTTGGTGGGGAGCATCTGCTCGGGCAGGCCGGGGTCGACGTAGGGGATGACCCGGTATTCGTCGAGCAGCGGGACGAACAGCTCGAATGCCTGGCGGTCGCTGAGCTCGGTGCGGTCGACGGTATCCCGGTGGTGTTCGAGGAAGGCGCGGTGCCGCTCGGCGAGCGCGGGCAGATCCCACCACTGCGCCGCCGCGGCCTCCAGCGTCGTCGGCGCCGCGAGATGTGTTGCGCGGAACGAGGTTACATACTCGGCGAGGCCCAATGCGGCGACGATCGCGCTCGCCTCCGCCGCCAGATACTCCGGGCAGATCCAGAGGCCGGGGGAGACGGTGCCGCAGCCGATCGATGACAGCCGCCGCCGGAGCTGATGGCGGGCGGCGCGCTCGGATTCGGGGATGCCGAACGAGATCAGGTGCCAGGCATCGTCGTCGGCCATCTGCCGGAAGCCGAAGATCCGCGGGTCGCCACGGGCGAACATCGCCTCGGCGGCGTCGGTGATGCGGTATCCGCTACGGCCGTCGCGTGATTCGGCCGCGAGCACGCCTTTGCTCTTCAGCCGGGCGACGGCGGTCCGTGTGCTCTGCGTCGGCACGCCGAGGCGCTCGAGCAGTTCGCCGAAATCGGCGATGGCGATCCAGCCGCCGAGATCGCGCACGTAGGCGCCGAGAACGGTGCGTGCCAAGGACATCGCGCTACCCGGCCGCGCATCGATATCGTCGAGTACGGCCGCCGCGATGGGCTCGGTGCCGGTCATATGGTTTCGGTGCGCACGGCGAACAGCTCGGGGAAGAAGGTGAGGCCGAGCGCGCGCTGCAGGAAGCCAACGCCGCTGGAACCGCCTGTGCCGCTCTTCATCCCGATGGTGCGCAGCACCGTGCGCATATGCCGGAAGCGCCACAGCTGGAAGTTCTCCTCCAGGTCGACCAGCTCCTCGAATGCCTCGTAGACCGCCCAGTGTTCGTGCGGCGCTTGATAGATGGACTTCGCCAGCGGCAGCAGCGCCGGATCGAGGACGTGCGCCTTTGTCACGTCCCTGTTCAGGATAGAGCTCGGTACGTCGAGCCCGATCCGCGAAAGATGGCGCCAGAACGCGTCGTAGAGGCTCGGCTCGTGCAGGAGCGCGTCGAGCTCCTCGTGTGCGACCGGATCCGAGGCGAAGACGGGCAGTATCGCCGCGTTCTTGTTCCCGAGGATGAATTCGACGGCCCGGTATTGGTAGGACTGGAAGCCGGAGGCGTTCCCGAGCACATGGCGGAACTGGGCGTACTCGGTCGGCGTCATGGTCGCCAGCACCGACCACTGCTCGGTCAGCGTCTTCTGGATGTGCTTGACCCTGGCGACGCACTTGAGTGCCATGCCGATGTCGTCGGCATCGAATGCCGCACGCGCGGCGCGTGTTTCGTGCAGCACGAGCTTGAGCCAGAGCTCGGTGGTCTGGTGCTGGATGATGAACAGCAGCTCATCGTGATGCTCGGGACGCGTGCGCGGATGCTGCGCGCTGAGCAGGGTGTCGAGGTCGAGATACGTGCCGTAGGTCATGCGCGAGCTGAAGTCGGTGACGATGTCCTGCTCGAGCGCGCGGGTGTTGTTGTCGATGGTCATCAGGATCCCCTTTGCCGGGTGCCGCCTGTCACCACCGTATGACAAAACCGTGACGATCGCCAGATTTACGTTATACAACCCTGTTCGGTGATCGGTGCGGCGGATCGAGGTCGCCACCGGCGGGATCTTCATCGGACTCGGCGTCAGGCTCGCCGTCCTGCGCCGAGTCGGGTGAACCTGGGGCTACATTCGCGGGGTTGGGTTCGATCTATCCAGGCGACCTCAGGAGATGCACATGCGCGTGTTGGGATTGGCCGCCGCGGCTGCGGCCGTGGCGGCACTGCTGGCGGGATGTGGGACGAAAGATGGCGAGTCGGCCACGACTACACCGAGCTCGGCGGCGCCGAGCGTGGCGCAACTGAAGGACTGCGGCGGCAAACCGGTGATGCGTCCGGCGAGCATCACCGTCACCTGCGCCGACGCCAACCTGTCCGTCACCGATATCACCTGGCTGTCCTGGACCGACCGCGACGCGCGCGGTACCGGTATCGAGCACCGCAACAACTGCCAGCCGGATTGTGCGGCAGGACAGCAGGAGTCGATGCAGGTGACGATCGAACTGTCCGGCCCAGTGAACGGCGTCTTCGCCCAGATCACCCTGGCCGGTTCCGGCGCGCCGGAGAGCTACCCGCTGCCGTCCTGAACAACGAAGAACCCCTCCGAACGAGTTCGGAGGGGTTCTTCGCGAAATAGGTGCCCGTCTAGCGGACGACTTCGATGATGTCACCGGTGGAGAGGTGACGGTAGAGCGTTTCGGCGCCCTCGGGCGTCATGCGGATGCAGCCGTGCGACTGCTCCTCGATCGGGCCGATATGGGTCGCGATATCGCCGTTGAAGAAGACCGCCCACCGCATCGGAGCGTGGTGCATCGTGCTCCAGTGGTCCTCTTTCTTGAACGCCACATGGAAAACCCCGGGCGGTGTCTCATATCCCGGCCGCCCGTGCGAAATCGGGGTCGGACCGTAGACGGTCTTGCCCTTGTCCATCAGCCACGCCTTGTTCGTCGACAGCTGCAGACATGCCCGCGCCTGCGCCGAGCACGGCGCGGGCGGTGGCGGTGGTGCCGGAATGATCGCCGGAATGCCCGGAATATCCGGACCTCCCGGCCAGAGCGGTTCGGCCTGCGCGGGACCCGCCACGAGGAGCCCGGCCGACGCCACACCGACCACCATCGCGGTGCGCGCCGCCCAGCCGATTGAACGGTTGGTACTCATGGAATCTCTGACCTCTCTAGCCTTGCCCGCCACCCTGGGTGCCGCTGGGAGGGTGGTGGGACCATCTCGTCGAGCATGGAACCACCTGGAGGTGTCGGTGATCATTGTGTACCGCGGACCCGCTGGAGACGGAGATTCCACGCCTACGAGTCGGTTACGAAGTCGCAGCGGCGGCTTCGAATTCCGGGGCGGCGTTAATTCCGGGCGGTACGTTGCGATACCAGGGTGGGGAGGATGTCATGAATCGCAGACTGATCATGGTCGTGGCCGCGCTCGGCGTGGCCTTCGCGTCGTCGGGGTGTGGCGCGGTGGGCGCGCCGCCGCCGGGCGGCCGAGTGGACGCCGAGGTGTTGTCGTTCAAGTCCGATGAATTCGGCGCGCGGGGGAGTACGGCGATCCTCGACAGCGAGCGGGCCGTGCGCGCCTATCTCGGCGGGTTCACCGTGCCGAGTGTGCACACCGCGCCGAGCTTCGTCGCGAAACTCACCGAGCCGTTCATCACCGGAAAGTCGTACGTGGCGCTGAATCAGCCCGGGGGCTGCCACTACGCGGAGCGGGTCGAGCTCTGGCGCGACCGCGACAACCTCGAAGCGAGGCTGATCGGCGGCAAGAACTATCCGGAATGCGTGCGGGCCGTCGCCCCGTCGGTCCTGTTCCGCGTCGACAACAAGGACATCGACGGCATCAAGACGATCAACGGCGTCCCGGTCGACCGCGATGGGCCCGCCGCGGCAGTGGGGCTGACCTTGCTCGGATCGGGTTCACTGCTGCCGGGGTTCGCGCCGAGGGAGATCACCGGCGCGGCCGAACGCGCCACGCTGGCAGGCGAATTCGGCGCGGCGGGCGTCGCCGATCCACCCGCGGTGATGGCGCTGCTCGACGGCGCGTCCGTGCTGAGCTCGCAGAAGTATCCGGATCCGTTGCGCCGCTTCGCCTTCGTACTGCCGGGCTGTGCGGCCGTCGCCCCGCTGATGTACGTCAGTGCCGACGCGTTGCGTGCCGACCTCGGCGCGAACCCGAACGTGCAGTGCTCGGTGCCCGCGAAGTACCTCGCGGTGTTCGACATTCGCGCCGCCGACGTACCGCAGGGGGCCGAACCGGTTCGCTAGCTTCACAAGTCGGGGACCACCGCCTCGGCGTGGTAGGTGACGGTGGGACTCCACAGGAAGAAGCCGCTCGCGCCCGCGTCGTTGGCCGCATCGATCTGCGCGCGCACCTCACCGGGGCCGTAGGCGACGCCGAGGCTGAAATCCTGCAGCCACGGCACAATCGGGGTGGCGGTCAGCTTCCGGAAGTCCTGCAGCGAGCGGAAGGTGATGTCGTAGGGCTGGGCATTCGGATTCGCGACGTCGTACTCGCCGGAGTTCCAGTGCGAGGGATAGACCATCGGTGCCAGGTAGTCCAGATGCTGCGCCATCATCGGGATGTCCTGGGCGATCTCCTGCGGCCTGGTCACCGCGATACCGAACACCGCGGCGCCGAGCGTCGCGCCCGCGTCGCGGACCGGGTCCCGGCTTTCGCGCAGGAACTCCGCGATCGATACGACGGGATCGTCGCCGCCGCCGGGGAATCGCATCTGCGACAGCGGACCGTCGGGACGGCGGATGTAGTCGTACATGATCCCGTCGAAACCGAGCTTGGCCGCCTCCACCGCGAGATCGATGTTGTACCGGCGTATTTCGGGATTGGCGAAGTTGGTGAAGGCGATCGACCCGTAACCGCTGGCATACGGCTGCCCGGACGGGTTCTGGATGACCCAGTCCGGATGGCCTTCGCGCCAGGCCCATTCGGCCATCGTGGTGTCGCGGAAGGCCACGATCCGGCCGATCACCCGCAACCCCATCTCGTGCAGTTGCCGCAGTGCCGCCTGGGCGTCGTAGATATTCGCGGCCGCACCGGATTGCCGCGCGAGCGGTACCTGCGAGTCGTAGCCGACGACGCCGTCCTCGTCCTTGATATCGAGTTGCACGGTGTTGATCCGGCCCGCACGGGCCATGGCCAGCACGCTCTCGCGCAGCCCGTCGTGTGCCCACGCGTACGCGGTCACGTGCACCGCCTTGATCCGCGACAGCTCGATGGCCGCGGCGATCGGCTTGGTGGTGGTGTTGCCCGCCGCGTCGGTCGCGACCACCTGGGCGCCGACCGGGATACGAGGCATGCTGAACTCGAACGCACCGTTCGCCGCCGGTACCGTCGACTGCGTGCCGATCGACACGCGGACCGCGCCGATCGCCTTGCCGCGCACGGTAACCGGCTGGCGGTAGGACTTCACCGGGTCGATCGGCGCCAGCTCGAGGGCCGGCGGCTCGGTATCGACGACGAACGAGGCAGACGCCCCGGTCCCGGTGCGCAGGAAGCCGAACGCCCCGCCCGCGGGGATCTCGGCGGTGAACCGGTGCATACCGTCGGGCAACTGGCCGGGCCGGTATTCCACCGTTGTGCCGGTGACCGTGCCGGTCACCGGTTTGCCGTCGAGTTCGAGCCGCATGGCGCCGGGATCGTCGCCTTGCGCGTCCACGCGCAGCACGAGCCCGGGTAGCGTCGCCGCGTCGATCATCCCGCCGCCGAGCCCCGTCACCGCCAGCCCCTCGGGGGCGGCCTGCCTGGCGTCGACGACGACCGAGGTCATCACCACCACCAGTACCGCGATCCCCGTCACTGCCGTCAAGCGTCCCCGGTCTGTCCGGCGGATCCCCTCGATCAACGCGCACACCAACTTTCGCTTGTCCCTGTCCCAACTATCGCCCGCTGACCCCGTCCCGCGATACGGTTCGCCGATCTTGTACCCGAAACCGTTGCGGGCACGTAATGTTCGCTTGATGGCGAGGACCGCGGTCATCGGAATCCGGATCGTCGCGGCGGCAGCGCTGTTCCTGGCCGCCGCGTGTGCGGCACAGCGGGATCCGGCCCACGTCGAGACGAGCGCGCCACCGCCGCCACCCGCCCCGAGCCCGGCCCCCGATCCGGCCGCGGTGGCGGCGAACGAGCTGGGGCTGGTGCCGATCCTGATGTACCACCAGATCGTCGCCGCGCCGTCCGGCGAATACGACCAGACCCCTGAGGAATTCCGCGCCGAACTCGACCGCCTGCATCGCGAGGGCTACCGCCCGGTGACCGCGGCCGACTACATCTCCGGCGCCATCGACCTGCCCGCGGGCGCCCACCCCGTCGTGCTGACCTTCGATGACTCGACGGTCAGCCAGCTGTCGTTCACCGACGACGGTAAACCGTTGCCCGACACCGCGATCGGGATACTCGAGGCGTTCGCCGCCGCCCATCCCGGGTTCGCGCCGCGCGCGACCTTCTATGTCAACAACGAGCCGTTCGGCAACGATCCGCGCGCACTGCCGTGGCTGGCCGCGCACGGATACGAGATCGGGGCGCATACCGCGAGCCACGCCAACCTGGCACGCCTGGACAGCACCGGGGTGCAACGGGAACTGGCCGAAAACGTGTCCGCCATCGAGTCAGGTGCGCCCGGTGCGCGGGTGCGGACCATGGCGTTGCCGCTCGGCGTCGCCCCGGCCGATCGTGCCCTGGCCAGTGCGGGTGAGTGGCAAGGCAGGCGGTACAGGTTCGACGCGGTGATGCTGGTCGGCGCCGAACCGGCGCCGTCACCGTACGGTCAGGTCGATCCCACGGGGGTGCCACGGATTCGATCGGCAAGGGGCGAGGTCGATTTCGACTCCGCGTACTGGCTCGACCGGCTCGCCGCCGATCCCGGCCTGCGCTACACCGCCGACGGCGATCCGGCGCGGATCTCGTTCCCGCGCGCGCTCGCCGAGCGGCTCGGCGGGCCGTGGTCGAACCGGGCCGCCCCGTACTGAGTCCGCCCTTTACACTGAGGCGCTGGCACATTGGGGGGCGAAGCCCGGATAGGTAGTGGTACAGCGTGGATGGCACTGCGTTCGGCCGGTACCGGCTGCTCGAACTGCTCGGCCAGGGCGGCATGGGGCAGGTCTATCGTGCCTACGACACCGGCACCGACCGGATCGTCGCGCTCAAGGTGCTGCCGCCGCAACTCGCGCACGATCGGGTGTACCGCGAGCGATTCCGGCGGGAAGCGCAGGCGGCCGCGCGATTGAGCGAGCCGCACGTCATTCCCATTCACGACTACGGCGAGATCGACGGGCGCCTGTTCCTGGACATGCGGTTGGTCGCGGGCACCGATATGGCCGCGCGGCTGTCCGCGGACGGTCCGATGACACCGGCCGCGGCGGTCGGCTACCTCGGCCAGATCGCCGCCGCCTTGGACGCGGCGCATCAGGCGGGACTGGTGCACCGTGACGTGAAGCCGTCCAACATCCTCATCACCGCGGACGATTTCGCCTATCTGATCGATTTCGGCTTGGCGCTCGGCGGCGACGACACCAACCTGACCACCGCCGGCGCGGCGATCGGCACCTTCTCCTACATGGCTCCCGAACGGCTCGCCCACGGCACCGTCGACCAGCGCTCGGATGTCTACTCACTGGCCTGCGTGCTGTGCGAATGCCTGACCGGCGCGAAACCCTTTCCCGGTGACAGCGTGGAGCGCCAGATCGCCGCGCACCTGACCGCGCCGCCGCCGCGCCCGTCCGCGACCGCGCCCGTACCGGTGGCGTTCGACGAGGTGATCGCCCGTGGGATGGCGAAGGATCCGGCTGCCCGCTATGCCACGGCGGGCGCGCTGGCCGTCGCTGCCCGCGCGGCGCTCGACGGCCGAGCGGCCGGGGCGGGCCCCACGACCGTGGCGGCCACCTTGGTCGGCCCGACGTTGCCGGGGGTGACGCCGCCGAAGCCGGCCGGTCCGCGTCGCGCGGTACTCGCTTGGGCGGCAGGGATAGTGATCGCGCTCGTCGTCGGCGTCGCGGTGCTGGTGAGTCAGCTGTCGCGCGACGACCAGGCCGCGCCGCCCACCGCGCCCACCGAAGAGGTGACCACACCGAGCACCGAGGAGACCGGCCCGACCGCACCGCCGCTCGGCCCGCGCCGGGACGAGCCGACGACTCCGCCCACCACCGCGACGGCCGCGGACCGGATGGGAGATTTCGTGCGCGATCATTACGACCTGCTGCCCAGCAACATCCCCACCGCGTGGGCGCGGCTGACCCCGCGCTACCAGGGCGAGATCGGTGGCCTCGCGGCATACCAAAAATTCTGGGGCACAGTAGGTTCCACCGCCACGGAGATCGTCCGTGTCGATACCGGCGCGCTGACCGTCACCTACCGCCTGACCCTCAATTACACCGACGGCCGCAGCGCCACCGAAACCCGCCGCGCCAAACTGGTCGTCAAGAACGACACCTACCTCATCGATCGCGCCGACCTGGCTTCCTGATAGCCGGAAAACCCGTAACCCTCAAGGCTATTCCTCGGAGCAGTGGTGCGTGGGCGATCTGTCGATGTGGGTGATCGGCGGATCTGCCAGGGACGTCGGCGAAACGCGGTGACGCGGCATAGAGTTGACGGCGAGGATGGATCGCGGATCGGGCTTTGTCCGCTGCATGGAGGGACGCGATGACGAACCGACACCCGCCGCTGAAGGTCGGTGCGCAGTTCGGGCGGTATCGGCTGGAGCGGCTGATCGGGCGCGGCGGCATGGGGGAGGTGTTCGAGGCATACGACACCACCAAGGACCGCACGGTCGCGGTGAAGGTGCTGCCCGAACGGCTGGCGCACGATCCGGTGTACCGGGAACGGTTCCGGCGTGAGTCGCACGCCGCGGCGCGGCTGAAGGAACCGCACGTCATCCCGATCCACGACTACGGCGAGATCGACGGCAGGCTGTATCTGGATATGCGGCTGGTCGACGGGGTCAGCCTGCGGACGCTGCTGCGCAACGAGGCGCCGCTGGCGCCGGAGCGCGCGGTGGCGCTGGTCGCGCAGATCGCGGCCGCGCTGCACGCCGCGCACGCCGACGGGCTGGTACACCGCGACGTCAAACCCGACAATGTGCTCGTCACCGCGGACGATTTCGCCTACCTGGTCGATTTCGGCATCGCGCATTCGAGCAGCCACACCAACCTGACCACCGACGGATCGGCGGTCGGCTCTTTCCACTACATGGCGCCCGAGCGGTTCGTCGCCGGTGCGGTCACCCCCGCGGCCGATGTGTACGCACTGGCCTGCGTGCTGTACGAATGCCTCACCGGCGCAAGGGTTTACCCGGTGGACAGCGACGGCGAGCTGGTCCGCGCGCACATGTTCGAGCCCGCGCCGCGGCCGAGCAGGGGCGAGGTGGACGTGCCGCTCGCGTTCGACGCGGTGATCGTGCGCGGTATGGCCAAGGATCCGACCGAGCGCTACGACACCGCGACCGCGCTGGCCGCCGCCGCCCGCGCCGCGCTCACCGATGGGCAGCCGATCGACAATCGCACGGCCCCTGGTGATCTCGTGGTGCGGACGGATTCGTCCGAGATGCGGACCAGGCCCGACGCCACGACGAAGACCTCCACTCCGCCGGTGCGCCCGATCGGGGAGCCGACGGGACCCGGCGTTCCGGTGTGGTCCGGTGAGTCGACGGTGGGGGGTGACCTATCGAGCGGCCCTGAGCCGGTGGTGGCCGTGCCGCCGGATCCATCGGCGGAACCCGGTGAGCCGGTGGAAGAATCGTGCTGTCCCGAGGAGGCGGGGACCGGCCGTGAGCTCGTGGCCGTTGTGACGGAGTCGTCGGTTCCGCGATCTGGGCTGCCTGATGCCGATGGCCTGCCTACCGGTCGAATCCGCACCCGGCGCACGGTCCGCATCGGGGCCATGGTCGGCGCTGTAATACTCGCCGCCGCAGCGGTATTCGGTGTCTGGTCGCTGGTCGGCGCACACCATGGCGGCTCGGCAGTCCCCAATGCCACCGCACTGCGCGGCGCCGATCTCGACCTGCTCTTCATCGTCGACCCCGTCGGATACAAGCGCGCCAACTGCATGCATGTGGAACCCGACGTATCGACCACCGCCATAATCAACTGCACCGCCAATCAGGCCGCGAGCGTCCCGTGGGCGCGCTTCGTGCGGTTCCGCAGCCTCGACAAACTGCAGGAGAACTATCGGATGCTCCGGGAGGATGCCTTCAAGGCGGTCAGCTGCGCGAGTGACGCGCCAGGTCCCGACGGACCTTCGATCCGTGGCGGAAAAGAGGTGGGCCGCAAGGCCTGTTTCGCCAGCCGTATCGACGATCCGGCCGTACCGAAGCCCGCGATGATGGTGACCGACGACGCCGCGCTCGCCATGGCGATCTTCGTCTGGGCCTCCCCCGATCAACAGCCGCTGCGTGATTACGGCGCCAAACGCAACGCCTGGCAGTTCAATCCGGACAACCCCCGCGATCCCGACCGGTTCACCCCGGCGGACCGTCGCGTATTCACCCATCTCACCAACGATCTCGGACCGGCCAACTGCCTGCACGACGATCCGCCCGCGGGTCCTGCCGACTCGCTGATGATCTGCGCGACCCGGTTCGGCTGGCCGCTCGGGCTGCTCTTCGGCTCCCAGGACCGCCGTGCGGTTACGCAGCTCTATCAGGGCAATCTGAATCGCACCGGGGGCCATGCCTGCGGTGGCGGTGGCGGGTCGGATGATGTGTGGCGCAAGCCCACCGGCCCGGTGGGCCGCTTCTTCTGCTATTCGAACCTCGACAGTGACCGCAACCCGCAGACCTGTCTGTTCGCCTATCACGACGAGTACTTCCTGACCGTCATGTTCTGCACCAGCGAGGCCGACTCGCCATCCCCGAGCCCGAAGACCGAACCCGAACTGCTCCAGTGGTTCCGCACCAACTTCGGCTGACATACACATTCCGCGGCCCCCGGCAAGTACGCGATGGCCTTCTGCACAGCGACGGTGACCTGGCTCACGCCCTGCTGTGATCATTCTGCCCACGAGGCAGCGGTTCGCCTCGTCGTACTCGAAGGGCGGAAGTGCCATGGGCGACACCAGAAGACGGCGCGGAGATCGGACCAGGTGGTTGTATCCGGCCGTCGTCGTCGCGGTGCTGGCCGGGGTCCTGGTCGGCTGGCGGGCGCCGGAGGCGGGGCAGGCGGTCGGCCCGCTCGGCACGATGTTCATCAATCTGATCAAGATGATGATCGCGCCGATCGTGTTCTGCACCATCGTGCTCGGCATCGGCTCGGTGCGGGCGGCGGCCACCGTCGGCCGGGTCGGCGGCATCGCGCTGGCCTACTTCCTCGCCATGTCCACCGCCGCGCTCGCGATCGGCCTGGTGGTCGGCAATGTGCTGCAACCCGGCACCGGGATGAACATCGATGCGTACGCGAAGTCGGGCGCGCAATACGCGCAGCAGGCGCACAGCGCCGGTGGCACTTGGGATTTCATCCAGGGCATCGTCCCGACGACATTGGTTTCCTCACTCACCGCCGGAAGTGTGCTGCAGGCGCTGTTCGTCGCGCTCGTCGTGGGTTTCGCGCTCCAGGCGATGGGCGATTCCGCCGCGCCGGTGCTGCGCGGGGTGGCGGCCATGCAGCAATTGGTGTTCCGCGTCCTGTCGATGATCCTGTGGCTGGCGCCGATCGGCGCGTTCGGCGCGATCGCGAATGTGGTCGGGCGCACCGGCTTGGACGCCGTCACACGGCTCGCGACGCTGATGGCCGCGTTCTACCTGACCTGCCTGGTGTTCGTCTTCGGTGTGCTTGGCGTCGTATTGCGCACGGTCGCAGGCGTTTCCATCGTCAAGCTGATCCGCTATCTCGCCAGGGAATACCTGCTGATCATCGCCACCGCCTCCTCGGAGTCGGCGCTGCCGAGGCTGATCGCGAAGATGGAACACCTCGGCGTCGAGCGGACGACGGTGGGAGTGGTTGTGCCGACCGGATATTCGTTCAATCTCGACGGCACCGCCATCTACTTGACGATGGCCTCACTGTTCATCGCCGACGCGATGGGTAAACCGCTCGCGCTCGGCGAACAGATCGGCCTGTTGCTGTTCATGGTGGTGGCGTCCAAGGGGGCGGGCGCGGTGACCGGCGCCGGGCTCGCGACGCTGGCGGGCGGGCTGCAGAGTCACCGGCCGGAATTGCTCGACGGCGTCGGTCTGATCGTCGGCATCGACCGGTTCATGGGCGAGGCGCGCGGCCTGACCAACTTCTCCGGCAATGCGGTGGCGACCCTGCTCGTCGGCACCTGGACCGAGACCGTCGATATGGATCGGGTCCGTAGGGTGCTCGACCGCGAGCTGCCCTTCGACGAGCAGGCGATGGTCGACGCCGGGCACGGTGCACCGGCCGCCGATCCTGGACGGTCGTCCGATCGGCAGAAGATGATTCGGGACGGCGCCCCGACCGAGGTGGCAACCTGAAGATAGCGCGCATTCAGCGCTCAATATGAGAATTATCTTCAACAAACTAGACCTGATCTTGGTGAATATTCATAATTCGCCATGAAAGATGATCCGGTGCACAGGGGTCATCCCACTCATTCCAACGAGCGGATGTTCAGGAGTATTGGTGAAGATCGGAATTCCCCGCGAGGTCAAGAACCACGAGTATCGGGTCGCGTGCACGCCTGCCGGGGTGCACGAGCTGGTGACCCGCGGCCATGAGGTGTTCATCGAATCCGACGCCGGTCGCGGCTCGGCGTTCGAGAACGAGGCGTACAAGGTGGCGGGCGCGCGCGTGCTCGACTCCGCCGACGAGGTCTGGGGCGTCGCCGACCTGGTGCTGAAGGTGAAAGAGCCGGTCGCCGAGGAATATTCGCGGATGCGCGAGGATCAGGTGCTGTTCACCTACCTGCACCTGGCCGCGTCCAAGGAGTGCACCGACGCGCTGCTGCACTCCGGCATCACCTCCATCGCCTACGAGACGGTCACCGCGGCCGACGGCTCGCTGCCGCTGCTCGCGCCGATGAGCGAGGTCGCGGGCAGGCTGGCGCCGCAGGCGGGCGCCTACCACCTGATGCGCAGTGGCGGCGGTCGCGGCGTGCTGATGGGCGGCGTGCCCGGCACCAGGCCCGCGAAGGTGGTCGTGCTCGGCGCCGGTGTCTCCGGCCGCAACGCCATCGCGGTCGCCGTCGGCATGCACGCCGACGTCACCGTGCTCGACCTGAACATCGCGCGGCTGCGCGAGATCGACGACCTGTACCGCGGCCAGGTGCGCACGGTGATCTCCAACGGTTTCGAGGTCGAGAACCTGGTCCGCGAGGCCGACCTGGTGATCGGCGCGGTGCTGGTGCCGGGCGCCAAGGCGCCCAAGTTGGTCTCCAACAACCTTGTCGCGCAGATGAAGCCGGGTTCGGTGCTGGTCGACATCGCCATCGATCAGGGCGGCTGCTTCGAGGATTCGCGGCCGACCACCCATGCCGAGCCGACCTACCAGGTGCACGGATCGGTGTTCTACTGCGTCGCCAACATGCCGGGCGCGGTGCCGTACACCTCGACCATCGCGCTCACCAACGCGACACTGCCGCACGTGGTTTCGCTGGCCGAGCGCGGCTGGCGCGAGGCCACCGTCGCCGATCCGCACCTGGCCGCCGGTCTGAGCACGCACCGCGGCATGCTGCTCTCGCCGTCGGTGGCGCAGGCGCACGGCTACGCCGTGCAGAGCCTGGCCGCGTAACCCCGAGGCGGATAGCTCTCAGGGGCGGGTGTGCTCGAAGATGAGGATCGTCTCGGTCGACGCGACCGCGGGATGGGCACTCAGATGTTCGAGCACGAACCGCCGCAGCTCGTCCGAATTCGCGGTGGCCACATGGATCAGGTAGTCATCGGCGCCCGCGATGAAGTACACGTTCAGTACTTCGGTGAAAGTCGCCATGCGCGTCCCGAATTCGGCGAGCTGCCCCCTGGCGTCGGCCCGCACCCGCACCGCGATCATCGCCTGCAGGTCACGGCCGAGCGCCGCCGGATCGATATCGGCGTGGAAGCCGCGGATGACGCCGCGCTCCACCAGCGACCGCACCCGCCCGAGGCAGGTGGACGGCGCGATCCCCGCCGCGGCGGCGAGCGCGTTGTTGGTGATGCGACCGTCCCTGGCGAGGTGATCGAGTAGTACCCGGTCGACGTCGTCGATCGCGGCGGCCGTTCTGGGCCTGGTCTCCGCTATCGGAATGTTGACGGGTGAATTTTTCGTCCGCACCAGGCCAGTTTACCGAAGATTATTCGCTCGATGGCGGCTTCCGGCGCGTGATGACGCTGCGATGAGCCCGCTGTCGATCTCCCAATGACCGGTGCGCAGGGTGCCGCCCCGTCATCGGATTCCGGATCGCGCTGCCGCCCAATTTCTTTGATGACCTGCGACGATGCGCATCTGTTCCGGCTGCTCCGGCGGCCGTCGTGATCCATAGCAGCCCAACATATTTGCCCGTCACACGGAAACCGGACGTTCGGCACCCGATGCGTCGAGGGTTCGCCCGAATGCTGCTAGGGTGGGCGGATCGTCGGGTTCTGGGTCGCTCACCGCGCTCGCTCCGGGCGGCGATTGGCTCGTGGAATCGCCTGTCCCGCAGGCACTATGCGGTGATTCGGGGCGCGACACGTACCTTATCCGGCCAGAGTCGAGCATGGTCGGCGTCGCGAGGAAGGTGAGACGTAGCTCTGTGGCACAAGGCAGTCCGCATCGCCGATGCGTCGACGCCGTTCGCGATCCGGCCGGGCCGCCGGGCGATCCTCGAGCCAGTCGACGACGAGAGAACTGATGAATCTAGATATCGCCGTGCTACTTTCCTGGATCCTTGCCATCGTGCTCGTCCTTGCCGCGGCGTGGTACGCGGTCGTGGCGGTGCGCGCGCGGCAGGCAAAGATCGACGAGCTGACCGAGCAGATCGAGGCGCTCACCAACGATCAGCGGGCGCGTGAAGAAGCACTCGAACATCTCGCGGTGACCACGCTGCCGACGGTGGCCGAGGCGGTCAGGCGCTTCGAGGCGCCCGCCTTGGATCTGCCCGCCGGCCTGCCCGATTCCCGCTTCGCCCAGATGCTGCGGTGGATCGCCGAGCGTTACGCCGACGACCTACGCCTGCTGCAGGTCGACACCAGAGACCGCACCAACCGCGAGGCCGAAGAGCGCGCCAAGCAGGCGATCGCGGCCGCCGAAGAGGTGGTGCGCACCAAGGTGAGCGCCGCGTCGCGCGAGGCGACGAGCGCCGCCGTCCGTTCCTTCGGCACCTCGGTGGTCAGCCTCGGCGCCGACGTCGGCCAGGTGGTCAGCGCGGCACTGCGCGAGCATCGCGGCGACGAGGTCTACGCGACGCTGACCCGCATCGACCACACCGTCCAGCAGATGATCCGCCAGGCGCAGTCCTATGTGATCGTCTCCGGCGGCCTGCCCGGCCGCCGCTGGCCCGCGCAGTCGCTGACCGACGTGATCGGCGGCGCCATCGGCCGCGTCCGCGACTATCTGCGGGTACGGCCCAACCAGCTCGACCGCGTCGTGATCGCCCGCGCGGTGGAACCGCTGGTCCACACGCTCGCGACCCTGCTCGACAACGCACTGCGCTACTCACCGCCGACCTCCTACGTCGACGTCAGCTTCCAAGAGGGACATCACGGCGTCACCGTCATCATCGACGACGCGGGCGTGCGGATGAACGCCGAGCAGATGGAGGAGGCGCGGCAGGTGCTCGCCAACGAGCGCCCGGTCGACATCCACCAGCTCGGCCCGTCGCCCAAGGTCGGTTTTCCCGGCGTGGCCGCGCTGGCCCGCCGCTACGGGTTCACCGTCTACATCGATGGACCCAACGCCTACGGGGGTATGCGCGCGATGGTGTACATCCCGGAGGCACTGCTCGTCACGCCGCAGCCGAGCGCCGAGGTCGCCGCGCCCGCGGCACCCGCGGAACAGCCCGCGCCTGCCGCGCCGCCACCGGCGCCGGAACTGGTGCCGGTGCGCGCCGCGCGCGAAAACGTGGTCGAGGAAAAGGAATTCGCCCTCCACGAGATCACCGACGGCGGCCTGCCCAAGCGCCGCCGCAGGCCGGTGGCTCCGGTACCGGCCGCGAGGGCGCACGGCCCGGCGACCGAGCCGGGGCTGGCCCGCCCCGATATCGCGGCCGCCTGGCACACCGGCTCCAAGAGCGGCCGCGCTGCCGCCGACACAGCTACAACCGCATCCGACAATGGCGAAGGGATGAGCTCCTGATGGGCACACCGGTGACCGACAGCAGCAACAAGCTGGGCTGGCTACTAGAGGATCTCGAGATCCCCGGCGTCCGGTTCGCGGTGCTGCTGTCCGACGACGGCCTGCGGATCGCGCATTCGGCGGGCGTCGCCAAGGACGACGCCGAGCGCTTCGCCGCCGCCGCGTCCGGGCTGCGCTCGCTCGGCAAGGCACTCGGCGAATTCTGCGGCGGTGCGGGAAATACGGTGCGGCAGAACATGACCGAGTACGACGAGGGCATGATCCTGATCACCGCGGCCGGTGCGGGCGCGCTGCTCGGCGTCGCCACCCACAGCGATACCGATATCGGCCTGATCGCACATCGGATGAACGAGCTCGCGGCCCGGGTCGGGCACGAACTCGGCAGCCAGCCCCGCGTGCGAATCGACTAGCCGTGACCAGGCCCCGACGCGATCCGGATCTGGTCCGGGCGTATGTGCGCACCGGAGGACGTTCGCGTCCCACCCGCGAGCTCGACCTGGTCACCCTGGTCGTCGCCGCGAAAGACCCGGCACCGGGGGTGAGCCCGGACGCGCGCCGGGTCATCGAGGTGTGCCGCAAGGGCGCGCTGTCGATCGCGGAGATCGCGGCGTACCTCGACCTGCCGCCGTCGGTGGTGAAGATCGTCGTCGCCGACCTGCTCGACAGCGAAACCCTCACCACCCCAACGCCGGCCGAGACGCTGCCGGATATCGCCCTGCTGGAAGAGGTACTCAATGGGCTCCGTGCTCTCGCCGTCTGACCGCGCCGTCGAGTATGTGCCGGAGACCGTCACCCGCTCGGTGAAGCTGTTGGTGGCAGGCAATTTCGGAGTCGGCAAGACGACGTTCGTGCAGAGCATCTCCGAGATCAAGCCGCTGCGCACCGAGGAGACCATCACCGAGGCCAGCGTCGGCGTGGACGATATGGCCGGGCTGCCCGGCAAATCCACCACGACCGTCGCGATGGACTTCGGCCGCATCACGCTCAGCCCGAAACTCGCGCTGTACCTGTTCGGTACGCCGGGGCAGCGCCGGTTCGTGCCGCTGTGGGAGGAACTGGCCCGCGGCGCGCTCGGCGCGCTCGTGCTCGTCGACACCCGCCGCATCGAGAAGGCCGACGAGGTGCTGTCCGTGCTGGAGGAGCGCGGCGTGGCCTACTCGGTGGCGGTCAACCAGTTCGAAGGCGCCAAACAGTATCCGCTGGAAGAGGTTCGCGATGCGCTGGACCTCACCCAGGACACCCCGCTGACCGCATTGGATGCCCGCGATCGCGGCACCTGTCTGCGGTCGTTGATCACGCTCGTCGAATTCCTGTCCCACCGTCTGGAGGCTCGTCTTTGACCACGCCCGCGTCGTCCCGCTGCCCGGTCGCGCACGGTTCGCCGATCGACACCGATGGTCCACGCATCGCCCTGTATTCCGAGGAGTTCGCCGCCGATCCGCACCGGGCCTATCGCGAGATGCGTTCTCGCTACGGCGCATTGGTGCCGGTCGACCTCTCACCGGGAGTACCGGCCACCTTGGTGATCGGCTACCACGCCGCCGTCAAGATTCTCAACGATCCCGAGCACTTCCCGGCCGACCCGCGCACCTGGCAGAAGGGCGTCCCCGGTGAGTGCCCCATCCTGCCGATGCTGGAGTGGCGCCCGAACGCGTTGCGCAGCGCAGGCCTCGACCACACCCGCTACCGGCAGGCCAATACCGCGAGCATCGGTGAGATCGATCTGCACGCGCTGCACGCCACCGTCGAGCAGATCGCCATCCCGCTGATCAACGCCTTCTGCGCCGACGGTGCGGCGGATCTGATCAGCCAGTACGCCTTTCCCCTCACCTTCGCCGTGCTCAACGCCATGCTCGGCTGCCCGCCCGATATCGGCCAGCAGGTGGCCACCGGCATGGCGGCGATCTTCGAGGGGGTGAACGCGGACAAGGGCAACGCGATGCTCACCGACGCGCTGTTCGAGCTGGTCACGCTCAAGCGGGCGCAGCCCGGTGACGACATCACCTCACGACTGCTCGCACACTCCGCGCGGCTCGACGACGTGGAGATGATCCACCAGCTGGTCACCCTGTACGGCGCGGGCATCGAGCCGCAGCAGAACCTGATCGTCAACACACTGCTGCTGATGCTCACCGACGACCGGTTCGCCGGAAATGTGTTGGGCGGCAGCCTTTCCACTCGCGACGCGCTCGACGAGGTGCTGTTCACCGACCCGCCGATGGCGAACTACTGCGTCAGCTATCCCAAGCAGCCGATCCTGATCGACGATATCTGGCTGCCCGCCCATCAGCCGGTGGTCATCAGCATGGCCGGCTGCAACAACGATCCGGCGATCAATGCCGGGGAGTACACCGACAACCGCTCACACCTGGCCTGGAGTGTCGGGCCGCACGCCTGCCCCGCCAAGTCGGTGGCGTACCTGATCGTTCAGGACGCCATCGACCAATTGCTCGACGCGCTACCCGAACTCGCGCTCGGCGTCGTGCCCGACCAGCTGGACTGGCGGCCGGGTCCGTTCCACCGCGCATTGGTGGCCTTACCGGTCACATTTCCGAAATCACCACCGCTGAACGTGTATTAAGGAGAAACCGATGGACAGCCAGCCCCTGGTCCTCGACCTCACCGGTACCGACATTCAGGGCGAGTCCGCGCGTATTCGCGAGCGCGGACCGGTCACCCTGGTCGAACTGCCCGGTGGGGTGAAGGCCTGGTCCGTCACCGATGCCGAACTGCTGAAGAAGTTGCTCATCGATCCGCGGGTGTCCAAGTCCGCCAGTCAGCACTGGCCCGCGTTCATCAATGGTGAAGTGCCGCAGGATTGGCCGTTGTTCCTCTGGGTCGCGGTCAACAACATGTTCACCGCCTACGGCACCGAGCACCGGCGGCTGCGCAAACTGGTCGCCCCCGCGTTCACCCATCGCCGCACCGAGGCGATGCGGCCGATGATCGAGGCGATCACCGAGAACCTGCTCACCGAACTCGCCGCGGCGCCGGGCGACACCGTCGACCTGCGTGAGGGTTACGCGTATCCGCTGCCGATCCAGGTGATCTCCGAGCTGATGGGGGTGCCGGAATCGCTGAATCCCGGTCTGCGCCAATGCGTCGACGGGATCTTCGACACCTCGCTGAGCCCGGAGGAGTCGCAGGCCAACTACATGCGGATGTACGGCATCCTCGGTGAGCTCGTCGCGTTCCGGCGCGAGCAGCCGGGCGACGACATGACCAGCCTGCTGATCTCGCACCGCGACGAGGACGACGGCTCGCAGCTGACCGAGCAGGAACTCGTCGACACCCTGCTGCTGGTGATCAGCGCGGGCCACGAAACTACCGTGAACCTGTTGGATCAGGCCATCTTCGCGCTGCTGACCCGCCCCGAGCAGTTGGCCGCGATACTCGACGGCAAGGCGGGCTGGGCGGATCTGATCGAGGAGGCGCTGCGCTTCGAGGCGCCCGTCGCGCATCTGCCGCTGCGTTTCGCCGCCGACGATATCGAGCTGGACGGCATCCGGATCGCCAAGGGCGACCCGATTCTGGCGTCCTACGCCGCAGCCAACCGCGATCCGAAGCTGCACGGCGCGACCGCCGACGAATTCGACGTGACCCGAATCAGCAAGGAGCACTTGGCCTTCGGTCACGGCGTCCACCACTGCCTCGGCGCACCGCTTGCCCGCCTCGAGGCCGCGGTGGCACTGCCCGCCATCTTCAAGCGCTTCCCGAAGATGCGCCTGGCCGCCGACCCGTCGGAACTCGGCAGCGTGGTCAGCTTCATCTCCAACGGTCACGCGCGACTGCCCGTGCACCTGGGGGAGTAGACAGTTACGTGTGAACGCCCCGCTCATCGCGAGCGGGGCGTTCGGCGTTTTCGACCCGGCGATGCAGTTTGCTACCGGAAAGTGACCTCGGACCACCGCCGAGTCGGCCGCGGTAGTGGTAGCAATAGGGGGCTCGTGGCTTTACCGGCAGTGCTCGGTTCGCTGTGCCCGAAAGGCGGTGGCGGGGGTGCGCTTACAGCCAGGATCGGAATTCGAGGGCTACATCATCGAGCGACAGCTCGGTGCCGGTGGCATGGGGCGGGTATACCTGGCCCGCCATCCCAGACTGAAACGTTTGATCGCGCTGAAGGTTCTCGACGAGGCGTTGGCCGATGACCCGCGGGTGCGGTATCGATTCGAGCAGGAGGCCGAACTGGCGGCCCGGCTCGACCACCCGAACATCGTCACCGTCTACGACCGCAACGGTGCCGGCAGTCCAGGGTTGTGGCTGTCGATGAAGTACGTCGACGGCGGCGATATCGCGGCCCTGATCGCAAGCCGGGCAAACGGACTCGACGTCCATCACGCCGTCCAGATCATTACCGGTGCGGCTCGCGGCCTCGACCACGCTCATCGGCACGGCATCGTGCACCGCGACGTGAAACCGGCCAACCTGCTCATCGAACGAGATGTCGAGGGCGGCGAACACGTGCTGGTCACCGATTTCGGCATCGCCCGCGCGCTCGACGACAGCACGACCACGACGGGAGTGGTGGCGACGATCGCGTACACCGCCCCGAGCGCTTCCGTGGCGAGCCGCTCGACGCACGCGCCGACGTCTACTCTCTCGGCTGCACGTTCTACGAATTACTCACTGGCCGAAAACCTTTTCCGTACCGCGATCAAGCCGCGGTCATCGCGGCCCACCTCGGTGATCCCGCGCCGCGGCCATCCGCGATCCACCGCGAACTGCCCGGCCGGCTCGATGCCGTAGTCGCGACCGCCATGGCCAAGAAGCCCGCCGATCGCTACCCCAGCTGCACGGCCTTCGCCGAGGCCACCGCCGAGGTCCTCTTCGAGCATCAGCGAGCTACCCCTGTACCGGCGCCACCCGCTATTCAGGCCGCGCCGGTGCCCGAATCATCCGGCGCCGCCGAGGCCGAGGTCGTTGCGACCCGGGCGGTCCTGGGTACGGTCGTCCTCACCTTCGCGATAGCGGGGGGCATCGGCAGTGTGTTGTACAGCCTCAACAGAGTCGAGAACACCAACTCCAACGACCTTCGCGGACATGCGATCTGGACCTTCGTCGGCCTGATGCTGCTGGCATCGAGTGCGTTCGCGATCAGCTCTGCGCTCGCGCGCCGTCAGCTGGCGAAACAAGCTCTCGAGGCGTCCACGCGAGCGGCGCCGCTTCGACACTTACTGCTCTGGATGACCGCCATCGGCATGCTCGCCGCCCCGATCACCGGTCTGATCCTCGCCATCACCACGACACCCTATGCCGATATCTACCCCGAGAGTAATGTCCCGCTGCTACACGTAGCGAGTAACTATCTGCCGAAAGGGTTCTGGCCTCTGCTGGATCTCGCGATCGTCGCGATCGTCGCGGGCTGCGTCGCGACACCTCTGGTCATCACCACCCCGAATATTCGCCAAGACAGCACCCGGCCATGATCGGCATTGCTCTGGTCGTGGCCCCGTTCTCGAGACCAGCACCCGCGAGCGCAGTCGAATGGCCCTGCGACACGCCGTAGTTGAGGTCCATTCGACTGCGCTCGGCGGTATGGCGATCTCTTCGGCCCTAGCAAGTGTTCGGGGGTGGCTGGTTGTCGAGGCGGGCGGTGATGTAGGCCAGGGCGTCGGCGGCGAAGGGGGCGATGGCACCGGTGTGGTCGAGGCCGCTGTATTCGCGAAATTGGACGGTGAGGCCCCGGGCGCAGTAGTCGGCGGCGAGGGCGCGGACGTCGGCGGCGACCATGACGCCGTCGCCGATGCCGTCGCTGTTGCCGACGCCGAGCAGGAGCGGTCCGCGTGGAGTTCCGTTGGCGCCCATGCGTAGTCGCTCCAGAATTGTCATCAGTGGCGGGATGTCGCGGTAGCTCGGATTGGCGGGGCGGAGCATCTGCGCGACGGTGAGGCCCGGCTTCTCGACGTCGCCGAAGCAGGTGCCTGCCACCTCGCTGAGCACGGTGGCGCCGTAATCGGAGAGATACGGTGCGGGATCGAAATCGAAGCCGCGGCTCACGCCGACGAACGCGAACGGAATGACGCTGGCCCACTTCGCGCTTCCGTCGATATAGTCGAGGTTGTGCGGCAGGTACACCGGAGGTCCGCCCGCCGCCGCGCCGACGATATTCAGTTCCGGCGCGTAGCTCGGCGCGAGTTCGGCGGCGAATTCCGTGGCGATCGAGCCACCCGAGTAGCCGACCAGGCCGACCGGGGTCGTCGGTGGCGCCGCGAGTGAGTGGAGTGCGGCGCGGATACCGTCGATGGTCGCGTAGCCCGATTCCTGACCGGCCGCGAAAGCGAGCCCTTCGCCCTCGTAGTCGGGGAGTACGACGGTGAATCCGTTTGCGAGATAAGCCATGACGATGTTCGCCTCCAGCGCGGCGAGCGAGGTGGGCGAGCCACCGCCCTGGAGCGCGTACGACGGCTGGCACTGCGGGCCGAGAGCGTCGTAGGCCATCTGATACGAAACCATGCGCAGCGTCGGAGCGGGCGCCAGCGGCCGCGCGATAGTGGCGACGGTGGCGCTCGGCCTGCCCAATTCGTCGGTCGTCCGATACAGCACCTGTTCGGCCGCCGCAGGCACCGGCACGCCGTCCACGCGCAACGAGATCGCGCGCTGACGCAGTATCGTGCCGGGACCCGCGTCGGCGAGCTCGCCCGAATAGTCGTAGAACGGATCGGCGGTGGGAAATACCGGTTCTGCGGTGGCAGGTGATCCGCCGACCAGGGTGATCATCGATGCGATCACACCGACGAGAACTCCTCGGGACAATCCTCCGGTCGATCCGCCCGTCTTCCGGCGCACCCGTTCCACCCTTTCCGTCAGCACAGCACCGAATCCCCCGAACGACTCCGCGCCGAACCCTACCGACGCCACGCCACCGAGCCCCTCCGCGAACCCGGCGTGTCGACTGTCGTTCGCACAGCGTGCGTGCGCGGCTCCGCCTGCCGTTCCCTCAGTGGGCGGGACCGGCGGCGATCTCCCGCCGCACGGTCTCGGCGAGACGGGAGAGCGCGGTGCCGAGGTGGTGGCGTTGTGCGGCCGTGCGCGGGTCGACAACGAGGCGGCGCACCTGTGCGTTCGATCGACATCGGATCGCTACCGCCACTTGATCTTTGCTTGCCGACTTATTTTGTGACACACCGGAGTTCGCGCGGGTGGGAGTGTGCGGGAATTCGGTGCGGGGTGTGGGCGGATCGTGTACACAGTTGGCGTGTTGTGGAACCTGCTATCGGGGCGAGGGTGGGGCGCGCGGTGAGCACCGTGGTGGTGATCAGGGGGAATTCGGCGTCGGGGAAGTCGACGGTGGCCGCGGCGGTGCAGCGGCGCTTCCGGCGGGGGCGCTGCGTGGTGATTCCGCAGGATGTGGTGCGGCGGCAGATGATGCGGGAGTCGGACACGCCAGGGGGTTTCACCGTCGAGTTGATCGAACACATTGCTGCACTGTGTCTTTCGCGCGGGCTGGTGGTGATCGTCGAGGGCATCCTCGATGCCGACCGGTACGGCGCGATGCTGGAGCGGGTGGCCGCGGCGGCGCGCACGGCACTGTTCTACAGCTTCGATCTGACCTTCGAGGAGACGCTGCGGCGCCATGCCGGGCGGCCGCAGGCGGCGACCATCCCGGAGTCGCAGATGGCGCTGTGGTTCCACGGATGGCAGCCGCTGTCGTTCGCTGCGGAGACGCGCATCGATGAGAGCTGGGGTGCGGACGAGATCGTCGAGCGCATCCATCGCGATATCACCGCCGCTCGGTGACGTGACCATTGCCACGGCGCCACCGAGTGTGGAATATTTAGTCACGCTAACTTGTTACCTGTGACAGCGTGTCATCTGTACGGGTGTTCCCGATGTACCCACGGAGGCTGACCATGGCGATCGAAACGCGGAACGAGCGGCTCCAACGGCGTATCGCCGAGCTGTACGCCGACGATCGGCAGGTGCTCGACGCCAGACCACTGGACGCGGTGGTCGAGGCGGTGCGACAACCCGGTATGCGCCTGCCGCAGATCGTGCGGACCGTCATGGAGGGTTATGCCGGTCGGCCCGCGGTCGGCCAGCGGGCGTTCGAGCTGCGCACCGATGCGACGGGTCGGCGTGCGCGTCATCTGCTGCCGCATTTCGACACCATCACCTACGGCGAACTGTGGGAGCGCGTCCAGGCGGTCGCGGGCGCGTGGCATCACGATCGCGAGCGCCCGATCGACGCCGGGGACTTTATCGCTATCGTCGGGTTCACCAGCGCTGACTATCTCACCCTCGATCTGGCGTGTGTGCATCTCGGCGCGGTCATCGTCCCGCTGCAGGCGAGCGCGGGCGTGCCGCAGTGGCAGGCGATCATCGCGGAGACGGAACCGCGCGTCCTGGCCGCCAGCGCCGAAAACCTCGCCAGGGCCGTGGAAGCGATCCTGACCGGCCCGGCACCGGACAAGCTGCTTGTCTTCGACTACCACCCGGACGACGACGATCAGCGCGACGTGTTCGAGGCCGCGCGCCAACGCCTTTCGGACGCGGGCAGCCCGGTCGTCCTCGAAGCGCTCGACACCGTGATCGCTCGCGGGCGTGCGATGCCGCACGCTCCCCTGTTCGCCGCGGATCTGGATGACGATCCCCTCACGTTGCTCATGTACACCTCCGGCAGTACCGGAGCGCCCAAGGGCGCCATGTACACCGAGCGCCTCGTCCGCACGATCTGGCTCGCCGCGCCGCCGGTGGCCGGGATCAACCTGAACTACATGCCGCTCAGTCATGTCGCGGGCCGCATGTCGCTGACGGGTCTGCTCGCCCGCGGCGGCACCGCCTATTTCACGGCCGAGAGCGATATCTCCACGCTGTTCGACGATATGGGCCTGGTGCGCCCCACCGAGCTGTTCCTCGTACCGCGCGTGTGCGACATGGTATTCCAGCGCTATCAGACGGAGCTGGATCGACGGTCAGGGCCGGGCGTCGACCCGGTGGCGCTGGAAGCTGAGGTGAAAGCCGAACTGCGGCAGCACTTCTTCGGCGGCAGGCTGCTGACCGCCATCTGCGGCAGCGCGCCGATCGCGGCCGAGATGAAGGCCTTCGTCGAATCGGTCCTCGATCTCGACCTGCACGACGCCTACGGCTCGACCGAGGCGGGCGGCAGCGTGGTCATCGATACGCAGGTGCGGCGCCCGCCGGTGATCGATTACAAACTCGTCGACGTCCCTGAACTCGGCTACTTCCGCACCGATCAACCGCATCCGCGCGGCGAACTGCTGCTGAAGACCACCTCCATGATCCCCGGGTACTACAAACGGCCCGATATCACCGCCGAGATCCTCGATGCCGACGGCTTCTACAAGACCGGCGACATCGTGGCCGAGCTCGAGCCGGACCGGCTGGTGTACGTCGACCGGCGCAACAACGTCCTGAAGCTGTCCCAGGGCGAGTTCGTCGCCGTCGCGCACCTCGAGTCGGTCTTCGTCACCAGCCCGCTGATCCGGCAGATCTTCGTCTACGGCAGCAGCGAACGCGCCTATCTGCTCGCGGTGATCGTGCCCGCCGAGGAGGCACTCGCCGGTGATCCCGCCGCGCTGAAATCGGCGCTGAGCGAAGCGCTACAGCACATCGCGAAGGACGCGGGCCTGAACTCCTACGAGATTCCCCGCGACTTCCTGATCGAGACCGAGCCGTTCAGCATGGCCAACGGTCTGCTGTCCGGTATCGGAAAACACCTGCGGCCCAAGCTCACCGAGCGCTACGGCGAGCGGTTGCGGCAGCGCTACACCGAACTCGCCGAGGAACAGGCGAGCGAGCTGCTCGCGCTACGGCGCGAAGCCGCCGGGCTGCCGGTGCTCGAAACGGTGAGCAGGGCAGCGACCGCGCTGCTCGGCTGCGCGTCGACCGACGTCCGCGCCGACGCGCACTTCACCGATCTCGGCGGCGATTCCCTTTCGGCGCTGTCGTTTTCGACGCTGCTGCACGATCTGTTCGGCGTCGAGGTGCCGGTCTCGGTCGTCATCAGCCCGGCCAACGACCTCGCGCAGTTGGCGAATTATATTGAAGCGCAACGTGAATCCGGCGCCAAGCGCCCGACCGTCACCTCCGTGCACGGTAACGGCACGCACGTGCGCGCCGCCGATCTCACGCTGGACAAGTTCATCGACGCGCGCACCCTGGCCGGCGCGGCCGAGCTGCCCCGCGCGAGCGAGCCCGCCCGGACCGTCCTGCTGACCGGCGCGAACGGCTACCTCGGCCGGTTCCTCTGCCTGGCCTGGCTCGAGCGGCTCGACGCGATCGGCGGCACGCTGATCTGCCTGGTGCGCGGCAGCGACGCCGCCGGCGCGCGTGGCCGCCTCGCCGCGGCGTTCGACAGCGGCGATCCCGAACTCCTGCGGCGGTTCGAGGAGCTGTCCAGGAGCCTGGAGGTGCTGCCCGGTGATATCGGCGAGCCGAATCTCGGCCTCGACGACGCGACGTGGCATCGGCTGGCCGACACCGTCGATCAGATCGTGCATCCGGCCGCGCTGGTCAACCATGTGCTGCCGTACAGCCAGCTGTTCGGCCCGAATGTGGTCGGCACCGCCGAACTCGTCCAGCTGGCGCTCACCACGCGGCTCAAGCCGATCAACTATCTGTCCACCGTCGCGGTGGCCGCGCAGATCGAACCCTCGGTATTCGACGAGGACGGCGATATCCGCGACCTCAGCCCGGTGCGCGTCATCGACGAGAGCTACGCCAACGGCTACGGCACCAGCAAGTGGGCGGGCGAGGTACTGCTGCGCGAGGCGCACGACCTGTGCGGGCTGCCGGTCGCGGTGTTCCGCTCCGACATGATCCTGGCGCACAGTCGCTTCGCCGGGCAGTTCAACCTGCCGGATATGTTCACCCGCCTGCTGCTCAGCGTGGTCGCCACCGGGATCGCGCCGGGGTCGTTCTACGAGACCGACGCGGACGGCAACCGGCAGCGCGGCCACTATGACGGTCTCCCGGCCGATTTCACCGCCGAGGCGATCACCGTGCTCGGCGCGCGGGCCACCGCGGGATTCCAGACCTTCGACGTGCTCAATCCGCACGACGACGGGATCTCGCTCGACGTCTTCGTCGACTGGCTGATCGAGGCGGGGCATCCGGTGCGGCGCATCGACGACTATCGCGAATGGTTCGGCCGTTTCGAGACCGCCATTCGCGGGCTGCCGGAAAAGCAGCGCCAGCATTCCCTGCTGCCGCTGCTGCACGCCTATCGCGGGCCTGGCCCGGCGATTCCCGGATCCGCGCTGCCCGCCAAGCATTTTCAGGCAGCGGTACAGGCCGCGGGGATCGGTGACGACGGTGAGATCCCGCACCTGTCACCGGAACTCATCGAAAAGTACGTCACCGATCTGCGCTTGCGCGGCCTGCTCTGATCACCGCCGTAGCCGGTCATTGCTGGGCGAGCCAGCCCACCGCGCGGTCGAAGGCGGCATCGCGATCCTGCGCGAATTCCTCGTCGGTGAACACCGGTTCGGTCAGCTGCGGCGCGATGCCGGGCCCGTCGAAGCTGCGGCCATCCGAGGTCAGGAACACCTCGTTCGGCAGCCCGAACAGCCACTGCTCGCGCCCGGCGCCCGGCAATTTCCGCGACAGCACATCGGAGTACACGCCCTGAGTCGGCTGTCCGATCCGGATGGTCGGTGCGGGGCGCTCCATCATCGCCTGGGTGAACGTTTCCCCGGCGCTGATGGTCGAGCCGCTCGTCAGGATGGCGATCGGTCCCGCGTAGCCGGTGGCCGCGGGCCGGACGGTCTGCGGTTGCGGTTCGGTGCCGCGAGTTTTCTTGGCGTAGGCGAAGTACGGGCGGTCGGTGAGGCGTGCGGCCAGTTGCAGGCCGAGGCTGTCCCAGCCGCCACCGTTGACCCGCAGATCGAGGATCAGCCCGCGCAGCTTCCTGTCCGGCGTGAAGATGCTGTCGAGTGCGCGGTTCAGTTCGGCGCTGTTGGCGGCGAAGTCGCCGTCGGTGACGTAGCCGCTGAAGCCGGAGATCCGCAGATAGCCATAGTCGGAGCGATCGGGCAGTAGCGCGAAAGAGATACGGCCGTTGGCGTATTCGTCGAACGGCCGGTCTTTCAGGTCACGTCGTCGGATATGGCTCTTCGCCGGCTGGTCGAGCGCGCGGGGATCGGCGGTGCCCGGCCGCAGCGAGCCGGCGAATTCGTTTCCGTCGTAGAGCATTACGTGGGCGTCGTGCAGCGGGGTGACCATATCGCGCAGGGTGGCGAACAGCTCGGCGTTGTCTCCCTTCCGCTCGGCGGCGATGGCGCGTTCGCGGTAGCGATCCCGAACCTGGTTCCAGTCGATGCCTTTCGGACCGAAGAACGGGTAGTTCTCCTGGAACGTCTGCCAGAAGACATCGAAGGCGCTGGGCACGCTGCCGTCGGTGCAGATCGGCGGCAGTCCGGGGACGCGAATCAAGGTGCGGTCGTCGGGCGCGCCGTCGATGTGCATCCGGGCCCGGTCCGGGGCGCCGGTGGCCCGCACGGTGGCGACTTGCTTGTCCGGCAACGCATATCGGCCGGGCGCGCCCTCGCGTGTGCCGCTGTCCGCCCGCAGGCAACTGACCTCGGTGATCTCGTAGGTGTCGAGGCTGTCGCCGTGTATCGACACCACCGATCCGTAATCCTGTACCTGCCAGAACCCGGTCGGCTCGGTGTCGGCCCGTGGTCCGTCCGATCCGCAGGCCGAGGCGGTGAGGGCCGTCGCGAGTATCGCGATGCCGCTCCGGGTTATCGTGCGCCACAGGATCATTCATCACACATTTCGCGGCGGCAACCCGCTTGGCAACCATGCGTGCGCAATTCGCGACCAGGGTATGAGGCGGGGTGGGACCCCGGCACGATGCGAGCGCCGGGGGAGTAGTCCCCCGGAGGGATCAGAGCAGTAGCGCGGCGCCGGTCGGGCCTTCGATGGCGGCGATCAGGGCCGGACCGGTGCCCGGTTGGACGGGCTGGTCGACCAGAAGTGCTTGCAGGTCAGCGGAAGCCAGCGCGGGCTCCGGGTGCACGAGCGCCAGCGAGCGCAGTGTCACCCGCGGCAGGTTCGCGGACGGATGGGTGGTGTCGCCCCAGTCGATGAGGAAGGGCACGACCTCCGAGTGGCCGCCGCGGGGGAACGTCAGCCGCCACTGCAGGATCAGACCGTCCGGTGTCGCCCGGCTCATCTCCGCGACCTCGCCGGGGTCGTAGCCCGCGGCACGCGCCTCGCTCACCACCGCATCGATGTCGGTGACCCGCACGGCCCAGGTCACGAGCCGCGGCGCGGTCAGCTGGTCGATGCCGAACGGCCTGGGCCGCTCCGGTTCCGGCTGCTCCGGATCAGGGCCGATGATCTCCAGATAGCCACCGTCGCCGAGTCCGAGCAGGTAGTTCCGCGTGCCGAGCCCGACGTGCCTGCCGCCTGCCACCGGCGCAACACCGACCAGTCGCGTCACCGTATCCACCATGCCCGGTAGATCGGGAGTGGCCAGCACCAGATGATCCAACCTGCTCATCCCGCGACCATAGACGAGTTCGGCCCGCCCGCTTCCTGCCAGGGTAGGAGGTGGGTTGCGACCACGGCACGATGCGCGAATATGCCCTCCGGCTCTAGGGTTCGGTGAACTCGGCGTCGAAGGCGGGGAAACGGATGAAGACCTGGATTCGGTGGGCGATATTGCACGGCACGCCAGGGGCATTGCTGCGCAGGGGCGCCAGGCGCGGGGATCCGCTCGCGCGGTTCATCGCCGATCCGAGTGTCGGTGTGGATCCGTATCCGCTCGGCGATGAGCTCAGGGCGCGCGGGCGCCTGGTGTACACCTCACGGGTGTGGGCGACCGCGGACTATGAGATCTGCCGAACCATCCTGCGTGACAAGAGTTTCGGGATCACGCCGCCGGAGATCGTCAGCCTGCCCGCCCCGATCCGATACCTGATCAGAGCGACCGATCCGAAATTGGCGAGTCCGGTGGAGCCGCCCGCGATGCTGATGGTCGACCCGCCCGCGCACACCCGCTATCGCAAACTCGTCGCGCAGGCGTTCACCCCGCGCGCGGTGGCCAGGCTGCACGACCGCATTGCCGAGGTCACCGAGGAGCTGCTGACCGGTCTGCGCTCGCGCGAACACGCCGATCTCATCGACGATTTCGCGCTGCAACTGCCGGTCGCGATCATCTGCGAGATCCTCGGCCTGCCCGCGGACAAACGCGCGCTGATGCTCGAATTGGGTGAGGCAGGCTCACCGCTGCTCGATATCGGCATCTCCTGGAAGACATTTCGCGACGCACTCGCCGCACTGCGGATGAGTCAGGCGGAGCTGACGGAGCATCTGGACACGCTGCGCGCCGCACCGGGCGACAACATTCTCAGCGACCTCGTCGCCGGTGGTGAGCTCAGTACGCGCGAGCTCCTGTCGACCGCGACCCTATTGGCGGGCGCCGGTTTCGAGACCACCGTGAACCTCATCGGCAACGGCATCATGCTGCTGCACCGGCATCCGGACCAGCTGGCATTGCTGCGCGCCGATCCGCAGCGCTGGCCGGGCGCGATCGAGGAAATCCTGCGCTACGACAGCCCGGTCCAGATGACCTCGCGCACCGCACTACGCGACGTCGAGATCGCCGGACATGCCATACCGGCGGGCTCGGTCTTCGCGCTGCTGCTCGGCCCGGCCAACCGCGACCCCCGGACCTTCACCGCCCCCAACGAATTCGACATCACCCGGGCCAACGCCAGAGACCACCTGTCGTTCAGCGGCGGCGTGCACTCCTGCCTCGGCGCCAGCCTGGCCCGCACGGAGGGCGCCATCGCCCTGCGCACCCTGCACGACCGCTACCCCGACCTCCATCTCACCGGCACCGCACAACGCCGCGAACTGGTGAATCTCCGCGGCTACCGCCACATCCCGGTAATCCCCGGCCTGCCTGCCACGGTCGGGGCGTGACCGTGGATATCGCCGCTGGTTACCGCGTCGAATGGTGCATGAATCGAATAACCGGAATTCCCTGGCACTCCGGGGCTTCGGGTGCGAGGCTTAAGCGGTGACACAACCTCCGGATATTCAGGCGGCAGGGCCTGATCCGACGACTGACAAACTGGACGCGGCGGTCTTCAAGGTGGCGGGCGTCGTCGTGCTCGGCGCCATCATGTCGATCCTCGATATCACCGTCGTCGTCATCGCGATTCCCAAATTCCAGAACGAGTTCGGCGCGACGTACCCGATGGCCGCATGGACCATGACCGGGTACACGTTGGCGTTGGCCACGGTCATCCCGCTGACCGGGTGGGCGGCGGACCGATTCGGCACCAAGCGTCTATACATGGCGGCGCTCACCTTCTTCGTCCTCGGCTCCCTGCTGTGCAGCATGGCGTGGAATATCGAGTCCCTCATCGGGTTCCGCGTGATCCAGGGAATCGGCGGCGGCATGCTGATGCCGCTCGGCATGACGATCATGACGCACGCGGCCGGTCCGCACCGCGTCGGCCGGGTGATGGCGGTGCTCGGTGTGCCGATGCTGCTCGGACCGATCTGCGGTCCGATCCTCGGCGGCTGGCTGATCGACAGCTACAGCTGGCGGTGGATCTTCCTGATCAACCTCCCGATCGGCATCATCGCACTGGCGCTGGCCTTCATCGTGTTCCCCTCGGACAAGCCGGAGCCGTCGCAGTCGTTCGACTTCCTCGGCATGCTGCTGGCCTCGCCCGGCCTGGCGCTGTTCCTGTACGGCGTGTCCTCGATTCCCGACGCGGGCACGATCGTGGCGGGCAAGGTGCTGATTCCCGCGATCATCGGTCTGGTACTGCTGGTGGCGTTCGTGTTCCACGCGCTGCGGGCCGAGCATCCGCTGATCGACCTGCATCTGTTCCGCAACCGGGCGCTGACCTTCGCGACGCTGACCATGGTGCTGTTCGCGATCGCCTTCTTCGGCGCCGGATTGCTGCTGCCGACCTATCTGCAGCAGGTCCGCGGGGAAACCGCGATGGCAGCGGGCCTGCTCATCGCGCCACAGGGACTCGGCGCGATGCTCACGATGCCGATCGCGGGCCGGTTGGTCGACAAGATCGGTCCCGGCAAGATCGTGCTGTTCGGCGTCGTGCTGATCAGCGTCGGCACGGCGTTCTTCATCCAGCTGAAGGCCGACACGTCGTATCCGATGATGCTCTCCGCCCTGTTCGTGATGGGTCTCGGTATGGGCTGCACGATGATGCCGATCATGACCGCCGCGATCCAGACGCTGACCCATTCGGAGGTCGCTCGCGGTTCGACGCTGATGAATATCGTCAACCAGACCGCCGGTTCGATCGGCACCGCGACGATGTCGGTGGTGCTGACCAACCTGATCAAGGATCAATCGCTGGCCGGTCCCGCGCTGGCGGCCACCAGCAATCCCGAGATCGCCGCGAAACTACCGCCCGGCGCCCTCGAAACCGGATTGAGCCAGGCGGCAACGGCATTCAGCCACACCTACATCGTGGCCCTGGTCTTGATCGTCGCGACCTTGGTCCCGGCGTTCTTCCTGCCACGAAGCAAGTCGGAAACCCCGGCCGACAGCGACGCCACGATCCTCGTCCACTAGGGCGTTCGTGAAATCGTCCGGCGCTCACCGTATTTCCCGCGGTGGGCGCCGGATTCGTTCGTGGCGCCGGTTGTCGGATGAATTTCGGCGATTCGGTAAACGCGGGCGCGTGCGCGGCCGATCAGATATGTGACAGTCGATGGGTAGTAGGTCGGGGGAGACGTGAAGGTTCTGGTGGTTTATCCGCACTTGAAGGCGACGGCGGTTGCGATCGGGATTTCGCTGGCGATACTCGGTGCCGGTATCGCGTGGTGGGTGCTCGGGACGGCGTCGTCGGGGCAGGGGGAGCGCACCGAACGGGCGGACGGGACGGTGGTCGCGGCCGATGCCAGGTCGGAGGGGCGGGTGGAGGTGAAATTCACCGCCAACGACGGCAAGGAGTACCGCGTCTCCGGGGAGAAGGAGGCGGCATGGCCGAACGACGAGGTCGGGGATCTGGTGACCGTGGCCTACAACCCGGACAATCCGGCCGATGCGCGGGTGGGCAAGCAGCGACGGGATGTGACCGGACCGCTGTTCGTCACCGGATTCGGCGGGCTGATTCTGGTGCTGAGCCTGGTGGCCTTGGTCTCCGCGCGGCACAAGGCGGCGTTGCGTCGGCAGTTGCGCGAGCACGGGCATCAGATCTGGGTGCCGGTGGCACACACCCAGGTGGTGCCGCGGACGAGCACGGATTTCGACACCGGTGAGGTCACCACGCTGTATTACACCGTGCGCGCCTTCTGGGTGTTCCCGCCGACCGGGCGGACGTGCACCGCCGACAGCGAGGACTTCAAGGTCGATCCGACCCCGGAACTGCGGCGGCGCACCCACGTCAAGGTGCTGTACGACTCGGTGAATCCGAGTCGCGGCGTGGTCGAGTTCGCCGAGGAGCCCGCCGTCGAGCTATGACGTGCGTCACGGCGGAATAGTGACGGCCGCCGTGTGGTTCATCTGGTTGCCACATCAACCAAGTGAGCCCGAGGAGGGTCTCGTGCAGTTCGGAATCTTCACCGTCGGTGATGTCACCACCGATCCGACGAACGGTCGCACCCCTTCCGAGGCCGAGCGCATCAAAGCCATGGTGGCCATCGCGCAGAAGGCCGAGGAAGTCGGCCTCGATGTGTTCGCCACCGGCGAGCACCACAATCCGCCGTTCGTGCCGTCCTCGCCGACCACCATGCTCGGCTACATCGCGGCACGTACCGAGCGCATCCAGCTGTCCACCTCGACCACGCTGATCACCACCAACGACCCGGTGAAGATCGCCGAGGACTTCGCCATGCTGCAGCACCTGGCCGACGGCCGGGTCGACCTGATGCTCGGGCGCGGCAACACCGGACCGGTATATCCCTGGTTCGGCAAGGACATTCGTGACGGTATCGCGCTCGCCATCGAGAACTACCATCTGCTGCACCGGCTCTGGCGCGAGGACGTCGTCGACTGGGAGGGCAAGTTCCGGACTCCCTTGCAGTCGTTCACCTCCACGCCGCGCCCGCTCGACGGCGTCGCGCCGTTCGTCTGGCACGGTTCGATCCGCAGTCCCGAAATCGCCGAGCAGGCCGCGTATTACGGTGACGGCTTCTTCGCCAACAACATCTTCTGGCCGAAGGAGCACTTCCAGCGGCTGATCGAGCTGTACCGGCGCCGTTACGAGCACTACGGCCACGGTGCGGCGGATCAGGCGATCGTCGGACTCGGCGGTCAGGTGTTCATGCGCCACAACTCCCAGGACGCCGTGCGCGAATTCCGCCCGTACTTCGACAACGCACCGGTCTACGGGCACGGCCCGTCGCTGGAGGATTTCACCGACCAGACGCCGCTCACCGTCGGCAGCCCGCAGCAGGTCATCGAGAAGACGCTGACGTTCCGCGAATCGTTCGGCGACTATCAGCGGCAGCTGTTCCTGATCGACCACGCGGGCCTGCCGCTGAAGACCGTGCTGGAGCAGCTGGATCTGCTCGGCGAGGAGGTAGTTCCCGTGTTGCGCAAGGAGTTCGACGCGTTGCGCCCCGCCGACGTGCCGGACGCGCCGACCCATGCGTCGCTGCTGGCCGCCCAGAAGGTCGAGGTCGCGTCGTGACCGCCGCGCGGATCGCCGTGATCTCGGCGGGGCTCTCGCAGCCGTCCTCGACACGGCTGCTGGCCGATCGCCTTGCCGCGGGCACCGTTTCGGCGCTGGCCGCGACCGGCCGGGTGGCCGAGATCGATGTTGTCGAATTGCGGGACCACGCAGGCGATTTGGCTAACAACCTGGTGACCGGATTCCCGTCGGCCGGGTTGCGTGCGGTGCTCGATCGAGTGGTCGCCGCCGACGGCATGATAACGGTGACGCCCATCTTCAACGCCTCCTACAGCGGACTGTTCAAGACATTCTTCGATGTGCTGGAACCGGATTCGCTGACCGGGATGCCGGTGCTGATCGGCGCCACCGGCGGCAGCGCGCGCCATTCGCTCGCGCTCGAGCACGCGGTGCGCCCGATGTTCACCTATCTGCGCTCGGTGGTGGTGCCGACCTCGGTCTACGCCGCCACCGAGGACTGGGCGTCCGCGGGTGACGGTCTCAACGGCCGAATCGCCCGCGCCGCGGAAGAATTCACCGAAGTTCTCGCCGGACGATCGACAGCTCGTCCCGCGGACCCGTACCGTGACGCTGTGCCCTTCGAGCAATTGCTCGGTGGTCTGCGCTCGGCCTGACCGTCAGGTGGTGTCGACACTGTCGCACCACTCTGCCGCAATAATTGAAAGTTTAACTACTAAGAGGAGATCTCATGTCCACCGAAACCAAGAACGCACTGACCGCAGGCACCTGGGTCATCGATCCCGCGCACTCCACGCTCGGGTTCTCGGTCCGGCACCTGATGGTCAGCAAGGTGCGCGGCCGCTTCACCGATTTCAGCGGCAAGCTCGTCATCAACGAGGATGGCAGCGCCTCGGCCGAGGCCGAGATCCGGGTCGCCTCGGTGACCACCGACAACGAGCAGCGCGATGCGCACCTGCGCACCGCCGACTTCTTCCACGCCGAGGACTTCCCGGTCGCCACGTTCAAGTCCACCGGATTCCGGGTCAACGGTGACGATTTCGTGGTCGACGGTGACTTCACCATCCGCGGCAACACCAAGCCGGTCTCGCTCGACGTCGAATTCCTCGGCGTCAACCCGGGTATGGGCCACGGCCCGGTCGCGGGCTTCGAGGCCAAGACCGTGATCAGCCGCCGTGATTTCGGCATCGACATCGAGATGCCGCTGCCCGACGGCGGCACCGTCATCGGCGACAAGATCACCCTGACCCTGGAGATCGAGGTCGGCCAGCAGGCCTGAGCCTCGGTCGTCCTGGACGGCGACAAGATCATCAGGAACTGCGGGACGCAACGTGCGAGTGGCGAAATACGTGAGTTCCTGATGATCTTGGACTCGACGCCACAGGGTCGGCCGGGCCGTGTACGGCCCGGCCTCCGTGTTGTCAGTTGGTGGTCATGATGCGGCCGGCTCCGGGACGTCGATCGGCTGCGATGCGATGGGAATTCGGTTGGGGCGCACGGCGATCGCCAGCACTGCGGCACCCGCAAGGGCGATCAGCATGGTCCAGACCGCGCCGACGTGCATGGCGTGGATGAACGCGTCATCGGCGGCGCCTGCCAGGTCGGGGCGATGGATGGCCGCGGCGGCATGGCGTGCTTGTTCCGCCGAGATCCTGGCCATGTCCTGAGTCGCGTCGGGCAGATCGTGTAGCGAGCCTTCGATTCCGCGTCGGTAGGCGATCGACATGATCGTGCCACCGACCGCGATGCCGAGCAGGCTTCCGGTCTGCCGCACGGTGTTGGTGACGGCCGAACCCGCGCCCGCCCGCTCCAACGGCAAGGTGCTCATCAGTGCCGCGGTGACCGAGCCCATCACGATGCCGATCGAGAGCCCTTGGATCGTCAGCACGATTTCGTTCCAGATGAGCGCGGTGTGCAGCCCGAAGAACGCGAAGCTGCCCATGGCCAGCGCCGAAACGGTCAGCGCGGTCACAGTGACCGGGCGCAGCGACCAGCGGCGCACCAGACGGATGCCGAGCGGGCCGCCGATGATCGCGCCGAATGCGGCGGGGGAGCTGGCCAATCCGGCTTCCAGCGGTGAAAAGCCGCGCGCGCCTTGCAGATAGAAGGCGCCGTAGAAGCCAGCGGCGGTCATGGCGAACAGCAGCAGCCCGATCGCGACATTGCCGCCGCCGAACGTCCGCTGGGCGAGCAGTCGTGGATCGAAACTGGGCTGATGGCTGCGCAATTCGACGATCACGAACACGGTCAGCAGCGCGATTCCGACGACGATCGGTGCCCAGACATCCACCGGGGTCCAAGTGGCGACCTGCCCGGCGCGGATCAATCCGTAGGCCAGCGCGGCGAGTCCACTGACCGACAGCAGGAGTCCGGCCGGATCCAGTGGGCGAGGCACCGGGCTGCGGAGATCGGGAATCAGCGCGGCGACCCCCGCCAGTCCGATCGCGACGGCGGGCACGTTGACGAGAAAGACCGAGCCCCACCAGAAATGGTCGAGCAGGAGTCCGGCGATGAGCGGACCGGCCGCGATGCCGACACCGGCGGAGGCCGAGGAGATGCCGATCGCGGTCGCCCGCGCCGGACCGGTGAAGGTCAGGGTGAGGATGGCCATGGTGGCGGGCATGATCAGCGCGCTGCCGACGCCCATCGCGGCGCGGGCGGCGATCAGCTGGCCCGCGTCGCCCGCGTATGCCGCCCACACCGAGGCGGCGGCGAATGTCGCCAAACCCGTTGCGAGCACGGCACGGTGGCCGAAGCGGTCGCCGAGTGCGCCCGCGGTGAACATCAAGGCGGCGAAGACCAGCGTGTAGGAGCCGGTGGCCCATTGCAGCTGGGCGGGGCTGGCGCCGAGCCCGCGGACCGGGTCGGTGAGCGTCTCGAAGACGGTGCTGAGGATGGTGTTGTCCATCCAGATCAGCAGGTTGGACAGCATGAGTACGGCGAGGATCAACCGCTGCCTGGATTTCGGCAGCGTCACGGACGAAGTCATGGACACCTTCGGTAAGATTGGCAGGAACCTGACGACTAAACTGTGCACAATCGTCAGGAACCTGTCAATCTCTAGGAGGCTGAGCTGTGGGTTCGACTGGGCGGGACGGTGGTTCGCTGACCTTCATGGTCCGCAAGGCCTGGCTGCAGATGCGGTCGGCGATCGGCGAGGAGCTCAAGGAATTCGGCCTGTCGACCTCGCAATACGCGACTTTGATGATGACCGCGTCGCACCCCGGCATGTCGGTCGCCGACATCGCCCGCGAGGTGGCGAGCACCCGCCAGGCCGCCAACGAAATGCTCGCGGGCCTCGAACGCGACGGCCTCATCGAACGCCACCCCCACCCCACCGACCGCCGCACCCACCAGATCCACGTCACCGAATCCGGCCGCCAACGCCTGGAAGAAGCACGCAGTGTCGTAGCCCGCCGCGAATCCGAACTGGAAGCCAACCTGGATCCCCCTCAGCGCCAAGCGATCCGCGCCTGGCTGGAGGGCATCGCCGAAGCCTGCGGCTGACCGGAGATCGGCTCAGGCGTACAGGGCGACGAACTTGTCCAGTGAGCGCTCGATGTCGCCCTTCACCGCGCGGGCGACGCCGTTGCCGATGGGGCCGAAGAGGGGGGCTCCGCCGAGTTCGATGTCGACGGTGACTTCGGAGCCGGAACCCTTGGGGGCCACCAGGAGTGCGAGGCCGAACTTGGTGCCGCCCTTGCCGGAGCCGCGCAGCTCCAGTCGCTTGGGCGCCTCGGCGGCCTTGACGGTCCAGGTGACTCGGTTGCGCAGGCCCTTCACTGTGGCGACGCCGACGAGTTGGGTGCCGACGGTGAGTTCGGCGGGGACCTCGCCGCGCCAGGCTTCGTGCATGGTGAGCCACTTGCCGAGGTCGGCGAGATTAGAGGTGTGTGTCCACGCGTCCTCGGGGGAGATGGGGACGTCGACGGAGACTTTCAGCTTTGCCACTCGCGCATGGTATCCGGTACCTACGGTTCTGCCTATCTGTGATGGTGCGGTGGCGCAGGGGAATTCGCGTGAGAGGTCTCGAGTAGATAACATTGCCGACCAACTACTCGGTGGAAGTGCCACACTCGTGCCAACCCCTGAGGAAGGAAGTCGATGAGTAAGGCCGCCGAGAACACCGCCGAGATCGTTGCGTTCAGCCTGCGTGGGGGCGCGGGCGCGCTGGCCGGGTGGGTGTCGGCCCCGCCGCCGGGGACCGCCACCCGCGGCACCGCCGTGCTCGTACCGGGATTCACCGGTTCGAAGGAAGACTTCGAGGCGATGCTGCCGCTGCTCGCACAGGCCGGATTCCGTTGCGTCGCTTACGATCAGCGCGGGCAGTGGCAGTCGGAAGGATCCGACGATCCGGCGGGTTACACGTTGACCGGCTTCGCGAGCGATCTGCTCGGTGTCGTCGATCAGGTCGCGGACGGCGAACCCGTTCACCTGGTTGGTCATTCGTTCGGCGGCTACGTCTCGCGCGCCGCCGTCGTGGCGGATTCGAGCAAGTTCCGCAGCCTCACCCTGCTCGCCTCGGGACCGTCCTCGGTGCGCGATATCAACTTCCCGCCACCGCAATTGGTCGCCCAGGTGATCGAAGCCGGTGGCCAGCAAGCCATCTGGGATCAGATGTCCAGCGCGATGAACGCACTGGCCGCGGTTCCTCCGGCGAAACTCGAATTCCTGCACAACCGAATCCTGGCCACCGAGAAGGCGAACCTCCTCGGCATCCTGCGCATCATGGAGACCCTCGTCGAAGACGCCGCCGCCCTGCGCGCCAGCGCCCTCCCGATCCTGATCGCCTACGGCGACACCGGCGACCTCTGGGCCCCGGCCATCCACGAACAATTCGCCCGAGACCTCAACGCCCGCACCGCCG
Source organism: Nocardia sp. NPDC052566 (assembly GCF_044547285.1). Lineage (NCBI taxonomy): Bacteria > Bacillati > Actinomycetota > Actinomycetes > Mycobacteriales > Nocardiaceae > Nocardia > Nocardia sp. NPDC052566. The sequence goes on from NZ_JBIUAF010000005.1 coordinate 272,402, forward strand.
TCTACCCCGGCGCGGGCCACCTCCCCAATGAGGAACGCCCCCACCAGGTCTGCACCGACCTCACCACCTTCTGGACCACCCCCTGACCCGAAGCCCGTCGAGCGCAGTCAAATGGCCTTTCGCTCCGGCGTGTCGCAGGGCCATTCGACTGCGCTCGACGGATGTGGGCAGTCCGGTGGCGCTGCTAGGTCGTGGTGGGCCCCGAGGAAGGGGATGTGCCCGAAGCCTTTGCACTAGAACGGGAATGCTCCCGATCCGGGGCGGGGGTGCGGACAGTGTTGGCGCAGGTGGCGGCCAGGACGAGGAAGAGGAGGGGGATGGTGAGGGCGAGGGTGAGGGTTTGGTGGTGGGCGGCGGCGCCGATGAGGACGGGGCCGGTGAAGAAGCCCAGGTAGCCGATGGCGGAGACGTTCGCGATGGCTCGGGCCGGGGGGATGCCGGGGACGGCGCCGGTCGCCGCGAAGGCGAGGGGGAGGGTGTAGGAGATGCCGAAACCGAAGAGGGCGAAGCCGATCAGCGCCGGGATGGTGCCGCCGATCAGGAGGGCGGCGCCCAGCCCGATGGCGGCGGTGAGGGTGCCGACGAGGAACGGCCGTACCGGGCCGAACCGGAGGATGAGCCGGTCGCCGAGTAGCCGGCCGGCGAACATGGATCCGGCGAAGAGCGCGAAACCTGCTGCGGCGGTGGAGGCGCTGGCGTGCGTCTCGTCGCGTAGGTAGACCGCGGTCCAGTCGTTGGCCGCGCCTTCGGCCAGTGCCACGCAGAAGGCGAGCAGGCCGAGCAGATACAGCTTTGTCGGCCAACGCCATCCACCGCGGCCGGTCCGCGTGTGCTCGCCGACGGTGCGGTCCACCGCCGACGGCAGCAATCGCCGGGTGCCGAGCAGGCCGACCGCCGCGGCGAGCACGCTGACGCCGAGAAAGTGTGCGGCGAGCGGGATCTGGGCGCGTTCGGCGGCCGCGCCGCCCAGCGAGCCGCCGATCATCCCGAGGCTGAAGCAGGCGTGCATGCCGGACAGCAGTGGCCGGTCGCTCGCCTTCTCGACCGCGACGCCGTGCGCGTTCATCGAAACGTCGACCACGCTGTTGAATATCGCGTAGCTGAACATCGCCACCGTCAGGCCGATCAGATCGCGCGCCAGCAGCAGCCCGAGCAGCATCACGCACAGCATCGGCATCGCGACCACCAGTGTGGCGCGACTGCCGAACCGCAGCGTGACGTACTTGCCGAGCTGAAGGCCGACGACCGCACCGATATTCATTCCGGCGAAGGCGATGGCCAGACCCGCTTCGTCGAGACCGAGCTGGTCCTTGATCGTCGGCGTACGCGCTGCCCAGGTCGCGAACCCGGCGCCGTTGAGGAAGAACATCAAGCGGACCGCCCACAGCGCCGCCCGGGCATCCATCCGCGAAACTGTCGAAATCAGCATGACGGCAAGTGATTTCGCGATCTGATCATGCCAAGACGATAGGCACAATCCGTGCCGGACGAAAACTCTGCCGCAGCGTTGACTCAGCGCAGGGCCAGCGCGAGGAAGAAGTCGACGCGGTCCTCGAGACGGGACAGATCGCGGCTGGTGAGCTCTTCGATGCGCTGGATGCGATAGCGCAGTGTGTTCACGTGAACATGCAGGAGCTCAGCGCATTTGGTCCAGGAGCCGGAGACCTGGAGAAAGGTTTCCAAGGTGTGCACCAGGTCCGCGCGGTTGTCCTGGTCGTAGTTGGTGAGCGGGTCGAGCAGGCGCAACCGGAACATCCGGCGGACCTCGTCGGGGACGCTCGCCAACAGCAGCATGTGCGTGGCGAGTTCGTCGTGGCCGACCACGCTGGCCGGTTGCGGCCGGGCGGCGGCCATCCTGCGGGCGTAGCGCGCCTCTTCGACGGCGCCGCGCAGTCCTTCGCCGTCGACAACGCCGCTGACGCCGACGGAGATCCGGCTGCCGCGCAGACCGGGCGCCAATGCCGCGACCGCACCGCGGATTTCATCGATGACGGTCCCGTCGGTACCCGCCGGGATGAGTGCGATGGCCTCCTCTTCGACCACGCCCGCGGCGGGCCGCCTGCCGAACAGGATCTCGCGCAACAACGTTCGCAGCTCGCCGGGGTGCAGCGTATCGGCTTCGGCGGCGACGGCGATATAGCTCTCGGCCGCACCGAGCCCGGTCACCTCGAGCCGCGAAAGGATTTCGGCGGGTTTGGCATCGGAGACGATCAGCTGGATCAGTTCCTGCGCCAGCCGCCCCTCGGCGCTCTGCCGATCGTCCTGGCGCACCTTCTCCAGCGAGACGACGGCGGCCAGTTCGCCGGCCAGTGCGCGCCGCTCCTCCGGCCAGTCCTTCCAGTCGCCGTCGAAGACGAGGAACCAGTCGGCCGCCCGCGCGGTGCTGTGCTCGTCGACGGCGAACAGCGATAGTCGCTTGGAGGGCTGCTCGGGATCGGTCAGCAGATGCGGTAGCCGCCGTGCGTCGAGGAAGGCGGCCGTCACCTCGGCGGGCAGCGTGGAGGGGCCCGCGACGACGCGGCCGGTCGAGGAGACGACCCAGCAGCGCATGCCGAGATTGCGTTCGATGAGTTCGAGCACCGACCCGAGCCCGCCGCCGGAAACGAGCTGGCGGTGGCGGTCGAGCACGGCGCTCAGATCGGCCGCGCGGCCGGTGGACAGCACCCGGTTGATGTTCTCGGTGACCGTCGCGAACGCGATGTCCTCCGGCACGCGGAACAGTGGCACACCGTGGCGTCGACAGGCCTCGACGACATCGTCGGGCACCCCGCCGTACAGTGCGTCGCCCGCGGCCAGTGCCGCGGCGCCCGCGCGGGAGAGCGCGGCGACGAACTTGTCGCTGTCGGCGGGTTCGTTGCGCCATTGCAGTCCGGTGAGCACCAGCTCGCCGCCGGACAGGTAGCGGGTCGGGTCGGGCAGGTCCGTCGTGACCACCCACCGGACGAACCTGTCGAGTTGGTCCTCGCCGGTGACCAGCTCGAGCTGCAGGTCAGGGATGGTGAGCAGGGATCGTAGACGCACGGTTGCGAAGGCTAACAGCAGGTGGCCGACAGGTGACCTGGACATACGCACAAAGCGGGCGGTGTGAACTGGCGCACAATTCGGATTTCTCGCTCCTTGGGTGGGGGAAGCACGCGGGTGTAGCTTCCTTTGGGTCAGTTACGGCTGTGTTCGAACGTGCGGAGCAGATCCGCCGCGACGCTCACCGCGATGATCGCGGGTTCCTTGCCGCTGATCTCGGCCAATCCGATCGGTGTCTTGATCCGGTCGATGGTCGCGTCGTCGTGCCCGCCCTCGGTGGCCAGGCGTTTGCGGAACCGCGCCCATTTGGCGGAGGAGCCGATCAGGCCGATCGAGCCCACGTCGGTCATCCGCAAGGCGGCATCGCACAGCGCGGCATCCTCGGCGTGATCGTGGGTCATGATCAGAATGTGGGTGCCCGGCGGTAGCTCCGCGAGCACCTCCTCCGGCAGCAGCGGCGTGTGGTGCACGTGGATCCGCGCTATCGCGTCCGCGAGCACGCCGAGCCGTTCGTCGGTGAGTTGCTCGGGGCGGGAATCGATCAGGTGCAGATCGAGGTCGTGGCGGGCCAGGATGCGGGCCAGCTCCAGCCCGACGTGCCCGACGCCGAAGATCGCCACGGCGGGCCCCACCGGCAGCGGCTCGAGCAGTACCGAGACGGCGCCGCCGCAGCACTGCACGCCGTGCCGGTTGGTGACCTTGTCGTTGAGGGCGAAATCCATCAGCTCCGCTTCCGGATCGGGCGCACCGATCAACTCGCGGGCCCGATCGATCGCGACGGCCTCGATATTGCCGCCGCCGATCGATCCCCAGGTCTCGGTCCGCCCCACCACGAGTTTGGCGCCCGCCTTGCGCGGCGCGTGGCCGCGCACGGTCGCGACGGTCACCAGCACGCCGGGTTCCCGGCGTGCTCGCAACCGCGCGACCGCGGCGATCCACGGTAGGTCAGGCACTGCTCAACGCGCTCTCGCCGGTACGGATCGCGCTGCCGTTGCCGTGGTAGCCGTTGCCGCCATTTCCGTTGGCGGCGTTGCCGTTCCGCTGCGCGGCGGCCGAACGGGCCGACTGCACCGCCCAGAACACCGCCTCCGGCGTCGCGGGCGAGGCCAGCTCGACGCTGACTCCGCTCGGGCCGAACGCGGCGGCCGCCTGCCGCAGCGCCTCGCGCACCGAGAACGCCAGCATCAGCGGCGGCTCGCCCACCGCCTTCGAGCCGAAGACCGCGCCCTCCTCGGTGGCGTTCTCCAGCAGCGTGACGTTGAAGACCTCGGGCATCTCCGAAAAGCTCGGCAGCTTATAGGTACTCGCCGCCTGCGTCAGCAGACGACCGCGGTGACGCCCGTCGCTGCCGTCCCAGCGCATGTCCTCGAGCGTCAGCCAGCCCGCACCCTGCACGAAACCGCCCTCGACCTGACCGATATCGATCAGCGGCGAGAGGCTGTTGCCGACGTCGTGCACGATGTCGACCCGCCGGATGCGGTACGCGCCGGTGAACCCGTCGACCTCCACCTCGGTCGCGGCGGAGCCATAGGCGAAGTACTTGAACGGCGAGCCGTGGAAGGTCTGCGCGTCCCAGTGCAGGCCCTCGGTCCGGTAGAAACCGGCCGCCGACAACTGAACTCGCTGGAAATAGGCGGTGCGCACCAGGTCGTCCCAGGCCAGTTCCTGGTCGCGGCCGAGCGCCTTGGCGACGCCGTCCACGATGCGCACGTCCGAGGAATTGGTGCCGAGCTGGCTCGCGGCCACCTGGAGCAGCCGTGCGCGCAACTGCTCGCAGGCGTTCTTCACCGCGGCGCCGTTGAGGTCCGCGCCGGAACTCGCGGCGGTGGCGGATGTGTTGGGCACCTTGTCGGTTCGGGTCGGCGCGAGCCGCACCTTGTGCAGTGGAATGCCCAGTGTGGTCGCGGCCACCTGCAGCATCTTGGTGTGCAGGCCCTGGCCCATCTCGGTGCCGCCGTGGGTGATCAGGACGGAGCCGTCCTTGTAGATCAGCACCAGGGCGCCGCCCTGGTTGAAGGCGGTGAGGTTGAACGAGATACCGAACTTGATGCCGGTGATCGCCAGCGCCCGTTTGGTATTCGGGTTTGCCGCGTTGAAGGCCTCGATTTCGGCGGTGCGCCGGGCGATCTCGCCGTTGTCGCTGACCTGCTGCCAGGTCGCGGCGATCCGATCGGTGTCCTTGACCGGCTGCCCGTACGGCGTCGACTGGCCGGCCTGATAGAAGTTGCGCCTGCGCAATTCGATCGGATCCAGGCCGAGCAGCGGTGCGCACCGGCCGAGGATGTCCTCCATGACCAGCATGCCCTGCGGTCCGCCGAAGCCGCGGAAGGCGGTGTTGGAAACCTTGTTGGTCTTGGCGATTCGACCGGCGACGTGCACGTGCGGCAGCCAGTAGATGTTGTCGATGTGGCACAGCGCGCGGGCGAGCACCGGCTCGGAGAGGTCGAGGCTCCAGCCGCCGTCCGCGGTGAGCGTCGCGTCGAGCGCCTGGATGTGGCCGTCGGCGTCGAAGCCGATCTTCCAGGTCGCGTGGAATCCGTGCCGCTTACCGGACATGGTCAGATCCTGAGTCCGGTTGAGCCGCAGGCGAACCGGCCTGCCGGTCAGCTTGGCGCCGAGCGCGGCGATCGCCGCGAAACCGTGCGGCTGCATCTCCTTGCCGCCGAAGCCGCCGCCCATCCGCAGGCACTGCACGGTGATCTCGTGGCTGTGCAGGCCGAGCACATGCGCGACGATTTCCTGTGTCTCCGAAGGGTGCTGGGTGCTGCTCTGGATGAAGATCTGCCCGGCCTCGTCGATCTGGGCCAGCGCGCAGTGCGTCTCCAGATAGAAGTGCTCCTGATCGGAGAACTGGAATTCGCCGGTGAACACATGCGCCGAATCGGCGAAGCCCGCGTCGATATCGCCGCGGCGCAGGACGGGCCTGGCGCCGTGGAAGCTCTCGGCCGCGATCGCGTCCTGCAGCGTGATGATCGAGGGCTGCTCGTCGACCTCCACCTCGACGGCCGCCGCGCCGAGCCTGGCCGCCTCCAGCGTCTCGCCGAGCACCCAGGCCACCGCGTGGCCGTAGAACATGACCTCGTCCGGGAACAGCGGCTCGTCGTGCTTCATGCCCGCGTCGTTGACGCCGGGCACGTCGGCGCCGGTCAGTACGCGCACCACACCGGGCACCGCGTAGGCGGGCTCGGCGCGCAGCGCGGTGATGCGCCCGTGGGCGACCATGGCCTGCACCGGGTAGGCGTGCAGCACGTGACTGGTGCGATACACCAGGTCATCGGTGTAGAGGGCGGTGCCGGTGACATGCAGCACGGCGCTCTCGTGCGGCATCGCGACGCCGACGCTGGGGCTCTCGGGTAGCTCCGACAGGTGGCTCATGATTGCACCTCGCTGGTAACGATGTTCTGCGCGTACAGCTTTCGCAGGCTCTGGCCGAGCATGGCGGAGCGGTAGTCGGCGCTCGCGCGATGGTCGCTCATCGGCGTGCCCTCGGACTGCAGCACCCGGGCGGCGGCCTCGATGGTCTCCTCGGACCAGGGCAGACCGGTGAGCACGGCTTCGGTGTCGCGGGCCCGGATCGGGGTCGCGGCAACGCCGCCGAGGCCGATGCGCGCCCTGTGCACGATGCCGTCCTCGATATCGATCGCGAAAGCCACTGCCACGCTGGAGATGTCGTCGAAGCGCCGCTTGGCGATCTTGTGGAAGGCCACCACCGGCGCCAGCGGCAGCGGGATGCGCACGGCGCGGATCAGTTCGTCCTGGCGGCGCACGCTCTGCCGATAGCCGGTGAAGTACTCGGCCAGCGCGACCTCGCGCTCACCGTCGGCGTCGGCCAGCACGACCGACGCGCCGAGCGCGAGCAGTACCGGCGGGCTGTCGCCGATGGGGGAGCCGGTGCCGAGGTTGCCGCCGAGAGTGGCGCTGTTGCGGATGAGCCGGGAAGCGAACTGCGGGAACAGCTCTGCCAGCAGCGGGACCCGGCCGTCGAGCTTGCGCTCGATCTCGGTGAGGGTCAGCGCCGCGCCGATCTCGATGTGGTCGGATTCGACGCGCAGCTCCCGCATTTCGGGGAACCGGTCGATGGCGATCACGCAATCGGCCCGGCGGGCACGGATGTTCACCTCGACGCCCCAGTCGGTGCAGCCCGCGACCACGACCGCGTCGGGCCGCTCGCGCAGCAGGCCGAGCGCCTCGGTGAGGGTGCCGGGCCGCAGGAAGGTGTGACCGTCCTGGGTGACCTCGGTGGTGACCGGCTCGGGCGGCGACTGCTCGCGGCGCTGCGCCAAGGCGTCCTCGGCGGTGGGTGCGCCGACCGCGAAGGCGGCGTCGCGGATCGGGCGATACCCGGTGCAGCGGCACAGGTTTCCGCTCAGCGCGTGCAGATCGAACCCGTTCGGGCCGTGCTCGGCGTCGCCGTCGTGGGCCGCCTCGTCTTCCGCGTGTGCGCAGCGATCGGGGCGGTAGTACTCCGCCGCCATGCTGCAGATGAACCCCGGTGTGCAGTAACCGCATTGGGAGCCGCCGCGCACCGCCATCTCCTGCTGGACCGGATGCAGGGCGGTGGGGGCGCCGGATTCGTCGACGGTCGCGAGCCCCTCGGAGGTGATGATCTCCTGACCGGCGAGCGCCGCGGCGGGTACCAGGCAGGCGTTGACCGCGACCCAATCGGTGGGCTTGTGCACGCCGGGACGGGCGACCAGGATCGAACACGCACCGCATTCGCCCTCGGCACAGCCTTCCTTGCCGCCGGTGAGGCCCCGCTCTCGCAGGAAATCCAGGACCGAGGTGTGGGGTGCGGCCGGGGAAATCGGGGTGACTTTCCCATTGACCGTGATTCGCGCCGCTACCATGGCACATCCTCATTTCGGTGCGCGGTCGATATGACTATCCTAGTCGCCATTTCAGGAGCTTTCTCTTTCGGTGGCGCAGCCCGAGAACTCGGAGCGCGAATCGGCACGCGATGAGGTGCCGCGGGCGGTAACGAAGAGCAGGGATGCCGGGGCCGCGGTGGGCACGCCGGGAAGAGGGTCGCTCAGAGGCCGTGCGCTACACGACCTGGAACCCAGGCGGACCGATGAGCGAGGCGGCGCAGGTCAGAGCTGGTTGTCATCCGACTTCGCCTCCCTTCGACAGCTCACGAGTCAGTGTGGTCGAAGTTACGTTGCCACCGACCGACGGTCAAGCCGACGTGTGCGGATGGGGCGCAGTTCGTAGGAATCGACGACGAAACGACGGCGGGCCGCCGAATGGCTCGGTTTATCCTACAAATGGATATGGGGCGTCGTTTATCGATCAGCGCACAATTGTCTTGGTGCGCATCAGGAATTCGGCGAGGTAGCCGTCGTGCGGGAGTCCCGGCGCCATCCACGGCGTCGGATGATCACCGATGTAGACATTGGCGATGGTCGGTTCGGCCACCAGATCCTCGATCAGATCCTCGTCGGTGGTGACGGCGGTGAGTACCAGCGTGTCGCGTAGGGGCCGCACCCCGGCGGCGCGGTCCCACGGCGCGACCCACACACAGGGGAAGGGCAGTTCAGCGCCGAGTTGTCCGGCAAAGGGGCTGTCGAGCTGATGGACGGCGGGGCGGAGCACGGCGCTGCCGTCGCCGAGGTCGTCGACGATGGTGTCACCGCCGAGCCAGGCCTTGGTACCCGCGGCACGCTGCCGCAGATGCCGATCCCATCGGCGGGCGGGGCCGATCGGCTGTACGGGCAGCACGGCGCGCTCGTCGGTCGCGGGCAGGCTGGGCAGCGCGGCGAGCCGTTCGGCGAGCGCCGCCGCCACGGGAGCGGGATCGCCCTCGACGAGGACGCCGGTCGCATTGACGCAGCCGGCGCCGCCACCGCCGCTGATCGACGCCACCATGGTGTCGATGACCGGCTCCCAGTCGGATTCGGCGGTGAGCAGGATCTTGGAGCGCCCGGGGCCCTGCGGCAGCACGCGCGGGTCGTCCGCGTACTTGCGCACGACATCCGCACCGCCGTAGACCATTCCGAGATCGGCGAGCCGGAGCATCTCGTCGGCCGCGTGGTGATCGCTGGGCAGCAGGACGATTCGATCGTCGCCGAACCCGGCCTCGCGCAGCGCGGTCACCAATCGGTACGGGGTGAACGGCTCGCGCCGGGAGGGACGCACGGCGACCCGGTAGCCGAGCGCGAGGGCATCGAGCCAACCCTGGTGTACCGCAGGATGATTGCCCGCCGCTAGCACGGCGAACACCTCGCCGCGCCGCGTCCATACGGCCCTGCCGGTCCGGGTCAGCGGATCGCGCCACGAGCCGACCGCGGCGGCGGGCCGTGCGTGGTGCACGCTGTGCTGGATGTGCTCGAGTGTCCGCGCGATCTCGTCGGTGGCGTTGCGCACCACCGTGATCGGTATTCCGGCGGCGCTGCTGACGGTGTGCTGATACTCCCGCGGCGTCAGTCCTGCGATCGGCTGGGTGGCGAAAGCCGTGGCCGCCCGTTCGAACGCCGCGACGCGTGCGTCGACGGGCAGCTCCGGCGCCCGATGTAGCGCCTTCATCGCCCGGGTGACGTACAGCGCGGGCGCGAGACTCAATGTCGCGACCGGATCTCCGCTGGGGCCGTCGATGGTCTCCTGCCGCTTGGACCGGTATGGGCCACCGGGACCGAGCACATCGAGCGACACCATCAGTACACCCCCTCGATCACCGTCGCACCGCTGAACGACGCCACGGGCGCGACGTCGGCGACGGAATCGCCGAGGCCGCCCGGGGGCGGTGCGATCCGCGTGGCGTAGTCCCGCTCGATGTTGTTGACCAGCAAGGCTCCCCGGCTCAGATGGTGTACGACGATCTGTCCTCGCTCGCCGTACGGGACGGCGTGTCCGCTGTCGGGGTCGATCACCCGGAACGTGGTGTACGGCGCGAAAGAGTCGAAGACGCACGGCTCGTCGTCGCCGAGGCCGGGGCGTTCCACCGACGTCCCCAGCATCATGGTGCTGCCGTACCCGCCGACCAGCTTGGCGTTCGGGAACACCTCGTCGCGCAGCAGATCACGGGTGTCGGCGTCCAAATGTGTTCCGCCCCAGATGATCGTGCGAATCTTGCGGTGGATCAGCTCGACCAGGTCGTCGTGCCGCGCGAGGCGCTCGAGCAGCGGCGGGGTGGCGAAGAGCACGCCGACATCCTGGCTCGCCAGGATATAGCCCAGCTGCTCGACGAGATGATCGGTGTAGGCGCTCGCCATCTCGGTCCTGCCCTCGGCGATCAGCTTCTTCACCCAGCGCGGGTCCAGATCGATGCCGAAGTTCAACCCACCCCTGGCCGCCGCGGTGTCGACCGCCATCGCGCCGACATTGTGCGGACCGTTGGGAACCACGCTGAGCCAGTCGACATTTCGCGCTACACCGTGTGCGTCCAGTCGCTCGCTGAACCATGCGACGCTGCGGTGTTGCCACTCCGCGGTGAACATCACGCGTTTGGGTTGCCCTGTGGTGCCGCCGCTTTCGTAGACGCTGGCCTCGTGCGCGTCGCCGAGGCCGCGGGGAATCAGGTCGCGCACAGGGACATCGCGCAGTTCGTCCACGAGATTGGGGAACAACCGCAGATCGTCGAAATCCCGGACATCGGTCAGCGGATCGAAGTCGAATGTCTCGGCGCGCCGCAGCCAGAATGGCGATCCGGTCTCCCGGCCGAAGTGCCATCGCATCATCTCCCGAACGAATTCCGCGCCATCGCGCTCGATCTCGAACTGCTCGGTCATGAAGTGCCCGGCCATGAACAATCCTCTCGAAGAACCTTCGAACGCTCACTCTGCCCGAACCGCCGAGACGTTTCAAGAACGTGCGATGAGTAACCATTTCTGCTGTGCCCCAATAACTTTGGGCATGCGGCGACTTCTTGGAGAAGTCTACGAAATTCCGCTCTCGGCCGGTGTGCGTTTTCATGTCATCCGCCTGTGGTGAATACCGCGCGGTTGGCTGTGTACTCGCTACGGAAGTCGCACCCAGGTGAGGGATTTCCTTGCCGGACAAGGAGTTTTCGTGGCTATCCAGCGCAAGCACACGATGTATCACTCGACAATCATCGACGCCGATCCGGACACCGTCTTCGGCGTGGTCCGCGATGCCTTGAAGGTGGTGGCAATCGTCTCCGGACCCGCGGCGCAGCACGTGCACTGGGTCGATGGCGGTGCGCCGGAACGAGTTCCGTCGCTCTACAACTTCACCCTGGCGTTCAGCGGCGGTCTCGTCCAACAAGAGGTCGCCGGACGCAACGAGCTGGAGCGCTCGCAAACCTATCGATCCATCGAACCGACAATGGGCGTGGATCGCTATATCGGGACTATTCGCGTCCGCCCGATCACCGACGATCCGGACCGCTGCTTCTTCGATTGGACGCGGGAGCTGACGATCGCCGAGGACGCCGACACCGAGGTCGTCGAGACGATCATCGCCATGATGGCGAAGCAAACCGACTCCATGCGTGACCATTTCGCGCGGAACGGGGGCGATCGTGGCTGAGACATCGTCCGTTCGGCGGCTCGAAATCGCCTGGCCCGATTTGGGTATCACGCTGACCGCGGAGCTCGACGGCCGCAACCCGGAGCTGGCCGACGCGCTGTGGGAGGCGCTGCCCTACCGGAGCCTGCAGGGACACGCGCTGGTGGCGGGACAGCATCTGTACCACGCGGCGCCGATCCCTTCGCTGCTGCATCTGCCCGCGGCCACGCGGATCCCGGATCGGCGTGCGGCGCCCGATGGCACGGTGTTCTGTTCCGCGCTACAGCATCTGGGCATCAAGTACGGCGCACTGACCGAGCCGATGCCCGCCTCCCCGGTGGGCCGGATTCGGCAGGAGGACATGCCCGGGCTGCTCGAGGCGGGGCAGGCGATCTGGGATTCGGTGTATTCGACGAAACAGCCTGTGCTGGTCGAGGTCCGCAGGGCGGGTACCGAGGGCGGCCACCGCATACCCCATCTGACCGCCGCCGATCCGGACGCGAACCGCCTGATCCACGACGTGCACGCCGAGACCGAGCGGATATGGCTGACCGAACCGCCGGAGCTCGCCGACCTGCACCAGGGCATAATCCCTTCTGGGGCAGGGAGTTTCGACACGGTGCTGCCGACCCTGTTGTTCGTCAACGGCGAGACCCGCCCGCTCGGGTACGCGACCTACGGTGGCCTGGTCCGCGCCGCGGTCACGGAGATGCCGATGGATTCGCTGCGCCAGATGGCGCGACTGCTGGTCGGCATTCCCGCCGAATTCCTCGGCTACTGCGGCCTGGAGAAGCTGTGGGACTTCACCCAGCGCCTCCTGGCCTGCCTCGACCACCTCGACCGCGACGACTTCCTGGCCGTGGTCAGCCAGATGGCCCTCTACGTCAACTGTCTCGGCGGCTGGAACCTGCACCTGTTCCCGTGGCATGCCGGAGACCATCTGCGCCAGCAGCGCCCGGCCGGAGTGGGTCATCAGGTATGAGCAAGCGCACCGACGCCCTGGTCATCGGCGGCGGAGTCATCGGCACCTCGATCGCGTGCCATCTCGCCGAGGCGGGCGTCGGTACCGTTCTGCTCGAGCGCGGCGCGCTCGGCTCCGGGTCGTCCGGGACCACCGCGGGCGTCATCCGCACCTACTTTCCCGGCAACGCGCTCATCGGCGCGCTCGCCGTCCGGAGTCTGCACTCCTACTACGCTTTTCGCGAGCGGACCGGCATCGATATCGGCCTGCGGCGCATCGGGTTCCTGGTGTTGTTCACCGACGAGAAGCAGGTGGCGGACTTCCGGCGCGAGCAGGCCGCGCAGCGGGCCGCCGGCGTCGACGTCGAGCTGGTGACCGCGTCCGAAGCCGTGCGGCTCAACCCGTTGCTCGACGCGAAAACCATTGTGGCGGCGGCCTGGTCGCCGCAGGCGTATGTCTGCGCTCCGGCCGCGATCGTGCGCGGATATGCCGCGGCGGCGCAGCAGGCCGGCGCGGTACTGCGCACCGAGATTCCGGTTACCGGCATCGATCCCGGCGGGCAGGTCCACACGCCCGCGGGCGGTATCCGCGCCGAGACCATCGTCTGCGCGGCCGGACCGTGGGCGGGGACGGTCGCCGCCATGGCCGGCGTGCGCCTGCCGCTGACGACCTACCCCGTCGACATGCTCCTCGCCGACGCACCCGCGGGCGCACCGCACACCCTCCCGATGACCCTGCACCCGTCCGGCCTGCGGATCCGACGCTGGGGCGACCGCATCCTCGTCGGCATGGGCCGACCGGGCCGGGACGAGTTCCGGGAGGACTGGCTGCGACGGGTATCCGGCCGGCTCGGCCACGCCTTCCCGGCCCTCGCGGGCCACCGCCTCGACCACGGATGGAGCGGCGACCTCGATGTCAGCCCGGACGGGATGGCCTTCATCGGCCGCGATCCCGCCCGGCCCTTTTTCTATGCGGCGGGATTCTCCGGCCAGGGGCTGTGCCAGGCGCCCGCCGCCGGTGAGATCGTCCGCGACCTCGTGCTCGGCAAGCAGCCATGGATCGACACGGCAGGCCTCACCATCGCCGGAAGGAAACTGTCATGATTGTCCTGGGGTGCAACGGATTCACCCGCGTCGCGGCATTCTTCGCCGAGAACTTCGGCGCGGTCGGCATCGATAAGCACTACCTGCTCGGCCACGATGCGGGTGCCGCGCTACTGGTGGACGGCGAGCTGGTCGCCGCCGTGGAGGAGGAGCGGCTCAACCGCGAGAAGAAGACCACCGACTTCCCGATCAACTCGGTGCGCTGGTGTCTCGAATCCGCGGGATTGCGGTTCTCCGATATCGATCTCCTTGCCATTCCCTGGAATTGGTCCGGCGCGGTGGTGGCCCAGGTGCTGGCCGACATCTCTTCCGCGCCGATGGAACCGGCGGCCGAGCAGTACTTGCTGAGCGGCATCGGCAGGCTGGCCGCCGAGGTCGTCGGCCCGGAGGCGATCCTGGCCGATTTCGCCGCGCGCACCGGCTTCACCCCCGACCCGGAGCGGGTGGTGTTCGTGCCGCACCACTTCGCGCACGCGATGACCGGCTACTACCTCGCCGGGATGAAGGACAGTGCGTTCCTCGTCAGCGATGGTCGCGCGGAACGGTTTTCGACGCTGATGGGGGAGATTCGCGACGGCCGGATCAGCGTCTTCGACGAGTCGACGATCGGTGCGGAATACTCGATCGGCATCCTGTTCAGCGCGATCACGCGTTTCCTCGGTTTCGTGCCGAACAACGACGAATACAAGGTGATGGGCCTGTCCGGATATGCCGGACCGCCCTCGCCCAACCCGTTCGTCGAGGATCTCGTCGTACTGCAGGCCGACGGGCGATATACCTTCCGCAGGCCGCTCGAGACGGACAACCCGCACAGCCTCGACCCACTGTTCGAGCAGTACTTCGGCCCCGCCGAGGACACACTCGAGTACAAGGCCCGCGTCGCTGCCGCGGCACAGGAGATGCTGGCGGTCGTCACCGGCCACCAGCTGCGCGCGCTCGAAGCCAAGACCGACCTGGATCACCTGCTGTTCGAGGGTGGCGTCGCGCTGAACTGCCTCAACAACACACCGCTTTTCGAGGGATCGCGGTTCGCGGATATGGCGGTGAGTTTCGGCGCCAGCGATACGGGCATCGTTGTCGGCGCCGCGGTCCATGCGTGGATCACCCACTCGGACAACGCCGATCGGGCGAGGTCCGTCCCGCCGGTCACGCCGTATCTGGGACCGGAATACGACGACGCGGCGATCGAGCACGCCCTGCGCGAGGTCCGCGATCGTGTCGGTTGGTCAAGGCTGAACGACGACGAGATCGTCGACCAGGTGGCGAAACTGCTCACCGAGAAGCTGGTCATCGGCTATTACGAGGGCCGGATCGAGCACGGCCCACGGGCATTGGGGCATCGCAGCATCCTGGCGAACCCGAAGTTCCCCGATATCAAGGACGTCATCAACACCAGGGTCAAACACCGCGAACCGTTCCGCCCGTTCGCACCGCTCGTGCTCGAGGCGGACGCACCGAAGATCTTCGAGATGGGCCGCAAAACCCGTTCGCCCTATATGACTTTCGTCTTTCCGGTGCGGCCGGAATTCCGCGACGTGATCCCGGGCGCGACCCATGTCGACGGCACCTCCAGGGTGCAGACGATCACCGATCGGGACACCCCGCGGCTCGCGGCGCTGCTGCGCCGGTTCACCGCGTTGACCGATGTGCCGTGCCTGATCAATACCTCGTTCAACGTGGCGGGCGAGCCGATCGTCTGCACCCCGGCCGATGCGCTGAACTGCTTCCTCGGCACGGAGATCGATCACCTCGTGCTCGGCAACTACCTCGTCACGAAGGCCGTACCCGCCGTATGACATTCGGGGCGAGCGCCGGTGCGCCCACGACGCTGGTGCTGCTGCGGCACGGCGAGACCGCGCTGACGCCGGAGAAACGGTTGTCCGGCAGCGGTGGCGCCGATCCGGCGCTGTCGGATACCGGGCGGCGGCAGGCCGAGTTCGCCGCCGGGAGGCTTGCGGGAGGGGAGTGGCGGCCCGACGCGGTGGTGTCCTCGCCGTTGCGGCGATGCCGGGAGACGGCGCAGGTCGCGGCAGAGCGGCTCGGCCTCGAGGTCCGGATCGACGAGGGGCTGCGCGAGGCGGATTTCGGCGCCTGGGAAGGGCTTACCTTCGCCGAGGTGCGCGAGCGCTTCCCGGGTGAGCTCGAGGTGTGGCTACAGTCGCCCGCGACGGTGCCGGGCGGCACGGGGGAGTCGCTCGACTCGGTGGCGCGCCGGGTCGCGCTGTCCCTGGACGTATTGCTGGCGCGAGAGGCCGGGCGGACGGTGCTGGTCGTCTCGCACGTCGCGCCGTTGCGGACGCTGGTGCGGCTGGCGCTCGGCGCACCGCCCGAGTCGTTGTTCCGTATGGAAATCGCCGCGGCTTCGCTGTCGGCAGTGGTTTATTACGCCGAGGGAAATGCGTCGTTGCGATTACTCAACGAGACGGCGCACCTCTTGTGAAAGTCTACGAAAAGCCGGTCTCGGCCCGCGGAGGTCTTCATGCCTTCCGCCCGTAGCTGACTCCGCTCGGTTGGCTGTGTACTCCTCACACAAGTTCTTTCAAAGCAAGGGATGAGTGCCGTGGAATTCCTCACAGGCAGTGCATCCGGGGAATCCCCACCGTATTCAAAGGAGCGACCATGACCGCGCACACCAAGGAAACGTCCGTCCAGGAGCTGGAACGCGCCTGGATGGACGAGGTGATCAGGTTGGCCACCACCAGCGTGGCGAACGGCGGCGGTCCGTTCGGCGCCTTGATCGCCAAGGGCGGCGAAGTAGTCGCGATCGGGAACAACCAGGTCACCGCGACCCTGGACCCGACGGCGCACGCCGAGGTGAGCGCGATGCGCGCCGCATGCAAGGAACTGAACACCTTCTCGCTCGAGGGCTGCGTCCTGATCACCTCGTGCGAGCCGTGTCCGATGTGCCTGTCCTCGGCGCTGTGGGCGCGCATCGATCGGATCGTCTACGCCGCCGACCGGCACGACGCCGCGGTGGCCGGTTTCGACGACCGCAAGTTCTACGACCTGTTCGAGAAGAAGCCCAAGTCGATGTGGCCGACCCACGTCGAGCAGTTGGAGCTGCACAACCGGACCGCGCCGTTCGACGCGTGGCTCGCCAAAACCGACCGCATCGACTACTGAAAATGCGCGGTCAGCAGGCTTGGACATACGCACAAAGAGATCGATGTGAACTGGCCCACAATTCGGATCTCTCGCTTCTGGTCGCGTCGATGTCGAGCCGGTGTACTTGGTCAACCGAGCAAGAACCCGAGCAGGAGGTTGGATGTCAAGCAAGATCGGATGGCTGAACGCGATGCCACCCGACCAGGCGGAGGCGGAGTTGCTGACTTGCTGCGCGTCCAAGCGGTGGGCACGCAAAGTGGCGACGGGCAGGCCCTACGTGGACGGCGCGACATTGATCGCGGCCGCGGTGTCCGGGGTGCGCGAGCTCGGCTGGCCCGATGTCGCCAAGGCGCTCGACGGCCACCCGCGCATCGGCGAACGCGGCAAAGCGGGCCTGAGCCAGCGTGAGACCAGCTGGTCGCGCGACGAGCAGTCCGGCGCCGCGACCGCCGACACCGCCGTCCTCGACGCGCTGCACGACGGAAATGTGGCCTACGAGAACCAATTCGGCCATGTCTTCCTGATCCGCGCGACCGGCCGCACCGCCGAGGAGATGCTCGCGGAGCTGACCAGGCGCCTGAGCAATTCGGTCGAGGACGAACGTATCGTCGTCCAAGCCGAACTCGCCGAGATCACTCGGCTGCGGGTGCGAAAGCTGTTGGAGGACAGGTGAGTCTGTCCACCCACGTGCTGAACGCGTCGACCGGGCGCCCGGCCGCGGGCCTGCTCGTCCGATTGACCACGGCCGACGGAACGGTGCTCGCCGAACAGCACACCGACGACGACGGCCGCATCAAGGACCTGCCCGCGCCCGCGCCCGGTGTCCACCGGCTGACCTTCGACACCGGCGCCATCAGCCCGTTCTACCCCTCGGTGACCATCGATTTCACCGTCACCGACGCGACGCAGCACTATCACGTGCCGCTGTTGCTCAGTCCGTATTCCTACTCCACCTATCGAGGTAGCTGAACAATGTCGATCAAGCTCGGTCCGAACCGATACGGTAAAGCGGAGAACCGCGTCGTCAAGGTGACCAAGACCGGTGGCGTGCACGAGATCCGCGACCTCAACGTCAGCTGCTCGCTGGCGGGCGACATGGAAGAGGTCCATCTCACCGGCGACAACGCGACGATCCTGGCGACCGACACCCAGAAGAACACCGTCTTCGCCTTCGCCAAGGAATACGGTATCGAGTCGCCGGAGCGATTCGCACTGCTGCTCGCCCGCCATTTCGTCGATTCCCAGCCGAGCATCCACCATGCGCGGATCTCGGTGGAGGAGTACGCGTGGGAGCGCATCCCCGTCGCGGGTGACCGGCAGCATTCCTTCGTACGCTCCGGGCAGGAGACCAGGACAGCGCGTATCCACTACAACGGCGAAAATGCCTGGGTGGTATCGGGTTTGAGCGGCCTGGTGGTGCTGAACTCGACCGGTTCGGAATTCCACGGCTTCGTGCGCGACAAGTACACCACCCTGCAGGAGACCACCGATCGCGTGCTGGCCACCGAGGTCAACGCGGAGTGGCGGCATATCGGCGATCCCGGTGACTGGGACAAGTCCTACCGCGAGGCACGGCGCTGCCTGCTCGAGGCATTCGCCGAGACGCACAGCCTGTCGCTGCAGCAGACCCTCTACGCCATGGGCGAGCGGGTGCTGGAGACGCTGCCCGAGGTCGGCGAGGTACGGCTGTCGCTGCCGAACAAGCACCACTTCACCGTCGACCTGTCCGCCTTCGGACTGGAGAACGACAACGAGGTGTTCTTCGCCGCCGATCGCCCGTACGGCCTGATCGAGGGCACCGTGCTGCGTGAGGACGCCGCCGACGCCGGACCCGCCTGGGAGTGATCGGGTGAGCGCCACCGTCATCGAGAACGCGTACATCGCACCGGTTACCGGACCCGAAATCCCTTCCGGTTACCTGATTGTCGACAACGGCCGCGTCGCATCGCTCGGCGCGGGTCCCGCGCCGCGCATGCCGGGCGCCGAGCGTATCGATGGCGGCGGCTGCCTGGTCACCCCGGGCCTGGTGAACACACACCACCACCTGTACCAGTGGGCGACCCAGGGCCTGTTCCAGGACTCGACGCTGTTCGAGTGGCTGACCGGGCTGTACCGGATCTGGGCCGGTATCGACGCGGAGGTCGTATACGGCGCTGCCACAGCGGGATTGGGCTGGCTCGCACTGACCGGCACCACCACGAGCAGCGATCACCACTACATCTTCCCGCAGGGCCGCGGCGACCTGTTCGAGGCCGAGGTGCGCGCGGCGCGCGAGATCGGCCTGCGCTTCCACCCGTGCCGCGGTTCGATGGACCGCGGCCGCTCCGACGGCGGCCTGCCGCCGGACGAGGTGGTCGAGGATCGCGACGCGATCCTGGCGCACACCGCCGAAACCATCGACAAATACCACGATCCCTCGTTCGACTCGATGCTGCGCGTCGCGGTCGCGCCGTGCTCGCCGTTCTCGGTGAGCGAGGGCCTGATGATCGACGCGGCAGACCTGGCGCGGCGCAAGGGCGTCCGGCTGCACACCCATCTGGCCGAGACGCTCGACGAAGAAGAGCACTGCCTCGCCCAAATGGGCTTGACGCCAGCGGAATACATGGACAAGCTGGGCTGGCTCGGCGAGGACGTGTGGTTCGCGCACGCCGTGCACCTCAACGATGCCGATATCCGCCGATTCGCCGAAACCGGTAGCGGCACCGCGCATTGCCCGAGCTCCAACGCCAGGCTCGGCGCGGGTATCGCCCGGGTGACGCAACTGATGGCGGCGGGCGCGCCGGTCGGCCTCGGCGTCGACGGCGCCGCCTCCAGCGAGCTGACCTCGATGGCGGGCGAGATGCGCCAGGCGCTGCTGTTCCAGCGAGCTGTGCACGGCCCCAAGGCATTCACCGCGCCGCAGGCGCTGGAACTGGCCACCCTCGGCGGTGCGCGCACGCTCGGCCGCCAAGACGAGATCGGCTCACTGGAGCCGGGCAAGCTCGCCGACATCGCCATCTGGCGGGTCGACGGCTTCCGTGCTGCGGTCGAGGATCCGTTGTGCGCGTTGGTCTTCGGGCCGACGCCGCCGCTGGCCAGGCTGCTCGTCGGCGGGCGGACCGTTGTCGAGAACGGCGAACTGCGCACCGTCGCACACGACGGAGTCGGCCGGGCAGGCGTCGCCGCCCGGAATCGATTGCTGGGGAAGGAGTTGTGAACCCGTCCGTCATCGGACCACCTGATCCCGACCCGCACGCCCCATACGGGCGGCGGGGCGCCGGAGAGCCATCCATCCTCTCCGCAATTCCCGTCGCACACACGGCGGAACCGCACACCACCCGGAGGCCGGCCGTGCCGGAACACACCATCCGGGAGCAGTTGATCAACAGGGGCACCCCGCGTTTCCACACCGGCGCGCGGTAGATCCCACAACCGCATAACCGAACCACCGGTCCGGCCAGCTCGCCGGTCCGTAGGTCGGCTACGCCCCGAGGAGGGCACGCCAATGACCCGAATTGAAGCCGAACCCGTTGCCCCGGCACCGGTAACCGGCCGTAATCCGCTCGACCGCCTGTTCAAACTGAGCGAGCGCCGGACCACCCTGTCCCGCGAAGTCCGCGGCGGCATCACCACTTTCGTGGCGATGGCCTACGTTATCCTGCTCGTTCCGCTGATCATCGGCGGGGTCACCGACGTCAACGGGGACAAGCTGAGCATCGCACAGCTGACCACCGCCACGGCCTTCTCCGCCGGGCTCAGCACCATCCTGATGGGCCTGGTCGGCAATGTGCCGCTGGCCCTGGCCGCGGGCCTCGGCCTGGTGCCGGTGGTCGCCTTCCAGGCGGCGCCGCACATGACCTGGCCGCAGACCATGGGCATGGTCGTGCTGATGGGCGTGATCATCGTGATCCTGGCCGCCACCGGCCTGCGGACCATGATCATCAACGCCATTCCGCTGGCACTGAAGAACGCCATCGGCGTCGGCATCGGTATGTTCATCGCGCTGATCGGCCTGGTGTCCGCCGGTGTCGTCGGCCACGGCTCGCAGACCGGCCCGCCGGTCACGCTCGGCGTCGGCGGTCACCTCAGCGGTTGGCCTGTGGTGGTTTTCGCGGTCGGCTTGCTGCTCATGCTCGCGCTGTACCTGCGCAAGGTGCCCGGCGCGATCTTGATCAGCATCGCGGTGTCCACGGTGCTCGCCATCGTGATCAACGCGAACGCGACCATCGATCCGAAGCAGTGGGGGACCGTTGTCCCGGAGACACCGGACGCGTTGTTCGCCGCACCCGATTTCGGCCTGATGTTCAATGTCGACGTATTCGGCGGCTTCGCCCAGGCGGGCGCGCTTGTGACCGGCGTCGTGCTGTTCACGCTGGTGCTGACCGGGTTCTTCGACGCCATGGGCACCATCTTCGGTGTCTGCGACGAAGCAGGGCTGCTGGACGAGAAGGGCACCATGCCCGGTCTCGGCAAGGTGCTGACGGTCGACGGTGTCGGCCAGATCATCGGCGGGTTCAGCGGCGGCGCGGGCGCGACGGTGTACGTCGAGTCGGCGACGGGCGTCGGTGAGGGTGCTCGTACCGGCCTGACCAGCGTGGTGACCGGTGGATTGTTCTGTCTCGCAGTGTTTTTCACGCCGCTGGCCGGCGTGGTGCCGATCCAGGCCGCGGCACCGGCCCTGGTGCTCGTCGGTGCGCTGATGATGACCCAGGCGCGCAAGATCGACTGGAGCGATCTCGAGGTCGCGGTGCCCGCGTTCCTCACCATCGCGCTGATGCCGTTCACCTACTCGATCACCAACGGTGTCGGCGCAGGCCTCATCGCCTACGCGGTGATCAAGGCCGCGCGCGGCAAGTTCCGTGAGGTGCACTGGCTGCTGTGGCTGGTGAGCCTGGTGTTCGTGGCCTACTTCGGCATCTCGGGCATCGAGCTGGTGCTCGGCGGCTGACCGATGCGCGACCTCGCGGCAGGGCTCGGCGAGTCCTGCCGCGAGGCGCTGCCGCAATGGGCGTCGGGCCCATGCGGAAGTGCTGGAGCATCGTACGAATCGAACTCCGAAATGACGGGCCAGCTTGGGTTCAATCGCTTCTAGCCGTTTGTATGACGTTGGCGAATAATCGAATTCAGCTGGCTCCCTTATTGCCGAAATATCATGCCATTCCATTCTCGAGGGAAGGATCCGTCGATGCCGTTGATTTTTCTGAACGGTTCCGCCATGCGCGGCGGCTCACTCAATCACCTGCTGGACGGCGCGCCGTTCGCCGGCGAGGTCCAGACCGCGCCGCGCTACCGCTTCTACTCGGTGGGCGACCGGTTCCCCGGGCTGTCGCCCGCCGCCGACGGTGGCGAATCCATCTCCGGCGAGATCTTCGATGTTCCGCTGAATGTGCTGCGGGAGAGGCTACTTCCGGCCGAGCCGCCCGAACTCGAACTCGGCGCGATCGAGCTGGAGGACGGGCGATCCGTGCTCTCCATGCTGCTGCGCCGTCCCCCCGTCTCGTACCCGCAGCTGATTGATATCACCGAGATCGGCAGTTGGAAGAAATATCGTGAAGGAGTGAAGTGAGTCGTAAATTCGACGTCAATTGTTCGATACTGTTCACCGACCTACCGCTGCTCGAACGCCCGGCCGCGGCCAAGCGCGCCGGATTCGACGCCGTCGAATTCTGGTGGCCGTTCGGCGAGGAGGCGACACCGGATGAGAAGGATATCGACGCATTCGTGCGCGCGATCTCCGATGCCGGTGTCGAACTGGTCGGATTGAATTTCATCGATCTGATTCCGGCCGGTCGCGGACTCGTTTCGCTGCCCGGTGAGGTGTCCCGGTTCCGCGACAATATCGACGTCGCGGTCGGCATCGCGGAGCGCACCGGCTGCCGCGCGCTCAACGCGCTCTACGGCAACCGGATCGCGGGCGAGGACCCCGTCAAGCAGGACGAGCTGGCGCTGGAGAACCTGCGCCTCGCCGCACAGGCCGCGGGCCGGATCGGCGCCACCGTGCTGGTCGAGGCGCTGAATTCCTATGAGTCGCCGGATTATCCGATCGTGAGCGCCGCGCACGCCGCGCAGATCATCGAGCGTACCGGCGAGCCCAACGTGAAGTTCCTGTGCGACCTCTACCACCTGTCGCGCATGGATGAGGACCTGCACCAGGTGATCCGCACCTACGCGCCGGTGATCGGCCACGTGCAGATCGCCGACGATCCGGGCCGTGGCAGGCCGGGCAGCGGCTCCCTCGACTTCGCCGCGCTGTTCGCCACCCTCGACGAGACCGGCTACGACGGCTGGATCGGCCTGGAATACAAAGACCCCGAGCTGGATTGGACCTGGATCGCATGAGTAAGATCGCATTTATCGGCCTGGGCATCATGGGTGGCCCGATGGCGGGCCACCTGGTCGCCGCGGGACACGATGTCACCGGATACGACGTCGTCCCCGCCGGGCTGGACAAGCTGAAGGCCGCGGGCGGCGCGACCGCGGGCTCCGTCGCGGAGGCCGTGCGCGACAAGGACATCGTCATCACGATGCTCCCGCAGGACGAGCACGTCGAGGCGGTCTTCACCGAAATTCTGGAGCACGCCGCGAAAGGCACGCTCTACATCGACTTTTCGACCATCGCGCCGAAGACCTCGCAGTGGACCGCTGCCGAGGGCGCGAAGAAGGGCCTGCGCGTGCTCGACGCGCCGGTCAGCGGCGGCGAGACCGGCGCGGTGAACGCGGCACTGTCGATCATGGTCGGCGGGTCCGAGGAAGACTTCCAGGCAGCGGCTCCCGTCTTCGCGGCTGTCGGGAAGACGTTCGAGCTGGTTGGCGGTAATGGTTCTGGGCAATGCGTCAAAGCCGCCAACCAGCTTGTCGTCGGCGGGACGTACGCGCTTGTCGCCGAGGCGATCCTGCTGATGGAGAACCTGGGCGCCGACGCGAAGAAGGGGCTCGACGTGCTCGCGGGCGGACTCGCGGGCAGCCGGATCCTCGAACTCAAGCGGGAATCCATGCTGGCACGCAACTTCGTGCCCGGATTCCGGATCGACCTGCACCACAAGGATATGGGCATCATCCTGGCGGCCGCCCGCCAAGCCGAGGTCGCCATCCCGATGGGCGCGCTCACCGCGCAGCTCATCCAGTCGGCCCGCGCCATGGGCTATGGCTCGCTGGATCATTCGGGTCTGCTGCGGGTGCTCGAGGTGCTGTCGGGGAAGGACGAGGCATGAGAATGCGCGCCGTGGACGCGGCGGTCCTGATCCTGGAAAAGGAAAGGGCGACTCAGGCTTTCGGTTTGCCTGGTGCTGCGATCAATCCGTTCTACAGTGCGATGAAGGCGCATGGTGGGATCAAGCATGTGCTGGCTCGTCATGTGGAGGCTGCTTCGCATATGGCCGAGGGGTTCACCCGTGCGGCCGCGGGGAATATCGGTATCTGCATCGGTACGTCCGGTCCCGCCGGTACCGACATGATCACCGGGTTGTACTCCGCCAGTGCGGATTCCATCCCGATCCTGTGCATCACCGGTCAGGCGCCGGTGTCGAAGTTGCACAAGGAAGACTTTCAGGCCGTAGATATCGCCTCCATCGCCGCACCGGTGAGTAAGTGGGCGGTCACCGTTTTGGAGCCTGCTCAGGTGCCGGGAACGTTCCAGAAGGCGTTCCAGTTGATGCGGGAAGGCCGACCGGGTCCGGTGTTGATCGATCTGCCGATTGATGTGCAGCTCGCGGAGATCGAGTTCGATATCGACACCTACGAGCCGCTGGAAGTGCATCGCCCGGCCGCCTCGCGTGCCCAGGCCGAGAAGGTCTTGGACATGCTCAACGCCGCCCGCAAGCCGTTGATCGTGGCCGGTGGCGGCATCGTCAACGCCGATGCCGCCGCGCTGCTGGTCGAATTCGCGGAGCTGACCGGCGTTCCGGTGGTGCCGACCCTGATGGGCTGGGGCACGATTGCCGACGATCATCCGCTGCACGCGGGCATGGTCGGATTGCAGACCTCGCACCGCTACGGCAACGCGACGATGCTGGAATCCGATTTCGTGCTCGGCATCGGCAACCGGTGGGCCAACCGCCACACCGGTGGCGTCGAAACGTACACGAAGGACCGCACTTTCGTGCACGTCGACATCGAGCCGACACAGATCGGCCGGGTGTTCGCACCGGACTTCGGCATCACCTCCGACGCCGGTGCGGCGCTGAAGGTGTTCCTGGAGGTCGCCCGCGAGCGGGCGGCGCTGGGTACCCTGGCCGATCGGCTCGAGTGGGCCGAGCAGGTTCGTGCGCGAAAGCAGCAGGGGCAGCGCAAGACTCACTTCGACAATGTGCCGATCAAGCCGCAGCGGGTGTACGAGGAGATGAACCGGGCCTTCGGACCCGATATTCGCTACGTCAGCACCATCGGCCTGTCCCAGATCCAGGCGGCGCAGCTGCTGCACGTGTACAAGCCGCGGCACTGGATCAACGCGGGCCAGGCCGGGCCGCTCGGCTGGACGCTGCCCGCGGCGCTCGGCGTCGCCACCGCGGACCCCGACGCCACGGTCGTCGCGCTGTCCGGTGACTACGACTTCCAGTTCCTCATCGAGGAATTGGCCGTCGGCGCGCAGTTCAACATCCCGTACATCCACGTCGTCGTGAACAACTCCTACCTGGGCCTGATCCGTCAGGCACAGCGGAACTTCTCGATGGACTACTACGTGCAGCTCGACTTCGACAACATCAACAGCCCCGAGGTCGGCGGCTACGGTGTCGATCACCTGAAGGTGGCGGAAGGCCTGGGCTGCAAAGCGATTCGCGTCACCGAGCCGGATCGGCTCGGGCAGGCGCTGGAGGATGCCAAGAAGCTGATCGTCGAACACCGGGTGCCGGTGGTCGTCGAGGTGATCCTCGAGCGGGTGACGAACGTGTCGATGGGCCTGGAGATCGACAACATCAACGAGTTCGAGGAACTGGCCACCTCCGCCGAGGACGCGCCGACCGCGACGGTGGCGATGGAGCCGGTCGGAGGCGGCAGGTGATCTCGCCGCGCGGAGGACGGGCTGCGCGGCGCGGCTGGCGCGAGGGCCACTGCGTCATCGCGCCGGACAAATTCAAGGGGTCGTTGACCGCGCCGGAGGTCGCCGCGCATCTGGCGGCGGGCCTGCGGCGAGTCCGCCAGGACGTCCCGGTGGTGACCCTGCCGGTGGCCGACGGCGGCGACGGCACCGTCGACGCGGTGGTGGCGGCCGGGTTCGCCCGGTTCCAGCTCGGCGTCACGGGGCCGTTGGGGGAGCGGGTGGCCGCCTCGTTCGCGATGAGGGGCGAGACGGCCGTCGTCGAGCTGGCCGAGGCATCCGGTCTACGCCGGATGTCCGGTCGGCCGACCGCCGAGAACGCGCTCGCCGCATCGAGTTTCGGCACCGGTGAACTGATCAGGGCGGCCGCCCAGCGCGGTGCGCGGCGGGTCGTGCTCGGCCTCGGTGGCAGCGCGTGCACCGACGGCGGCGCGGGCATGCTGACCGCGCTCGGCGCCCGCCTGCTCGACGAGCAGGGCTGGCCGTTGCCGCGTGGCGGTGCGGAACTGCGCAGGCTCGCGCGCATCGATGTCGGTGAGATGGTGCGCATTCCGGTGACCGTCGCCTCCGATGTCGACAATCCGCTGCTAGGCGTGCGCGGCGCCGCCAATGTCTACGCCATGCAGAAGGGGGCGGGGCGGGCCGAGATCGACGAGCTGGAGCGAGGTCTGGTGCATTTCGCCTCGATCGTGCGGCGCGATCTCGGCGTCGATGTCGTCGACAGGCCCGGTGCGGGGGCGGCGGGCGGTGTCGGCTACGCCGCGCTCGCGTTCTTCGGCGCCGAGGTGCGGCCCGGCATCGAAATCATCTTGGAGCAGCTGGGTTTCGCCGATCAGGTGCAGGGCGCGCGACTGGTGATCACCGGCGAGGGGTCGCTGGATCAGCAGACGCTGCACGGCAAGGCGCCGGTGGGCGTGGCGCGGGTCGCCGCGGGCGCGGGTGCGCCGGTGATCGCGGTGGCCGGTCAGCGCACGCTCACCGGTGAGCAGTTGCGGGGAGCGCGCATCGAGGAGGCGTACGCGCTCACCGATATCGAACCCGATCCCGAGGTCTGCATGGCGCAGGCGGGACCGCTGCTCGAACGACTCGCGGCGCAGATCGCCGGTGTCTGGTTGGGGGACAGGGTATTTCGTGACGAGGCAGGTGCGCATGCATGATCTGGTCATTCGGTCCCGGCGGGTAGTGCTGCCCGACGGCATCCAGCCGGCGGCCATCGCGGTGAGCGACGGGCGGATCGCCGAGGTGGCGTTCTATTTCGCCACGCTGCCCGCGACCACCATCGTCGATCTCGCCGATATGGTGGTGCTGCCCGGCCTCGTCGATTCGCATGTGCACGTGAACGAGCCCGGGCGCACCGAGTGGGAGGGTTTCGCCACCGCGACCAGGGCGGCCGCGGCGGGCGGTGTGACGACCATCGTCGACATGCCGCTGAACTCGTTGCCGCCCACCGTCTCCGTGGCCGATCTGGCCACCAAACAGGCGGTCGCGGACGGGCAGTGCCATGTGGACGTGGCGTACTGGGGTGGCGCCATCCCCGGGAACCTGGCCGCGCTGCGGCCGCTGCACGAGGCGGGCGTCGCCGGTTTCAAATGCTTCCTCTCGCCCTCGGGCGTCGACGAATTCCCGCCGCTCTCGCTCGACGAGATCGCCGCGGCGATGCGGGAGATCGCGGCGTTCGACGGCCTGCTCATCGTGCACGCGGAGGATCCGGACCGGCTGCACGAGCCCGCCGACGGTACCTACCGCGCGTTCCTGGATTCGCGGCCGGGCGAAGCGGAAAGCACTGCGGTGCAACAGGTTATCGCGCTCGCCGAGGAGACGGGCGCGCGCACGCACATCCTGCACGTCTCCTCGGCGGACTGCCTGAAGCCGCTGGCCGAGGCGCAGGCGCGCGGAGTGCGGATCACCGCCGAGACCTGCCCGCACTACCTCACGCTGTCCGCGGCGGACGCGGTGTCCACCGCGTACAAGTGCTGCCCGCCGATTCGCGACGCCGCCAACCAGGACGCGCTGTGGCAGGGGCTGGCCGACGGTGTGCTCTCGTGCGTGGTCTCCGACCATTCGCCGTGCACGCCCGCGCTGAAGGAGGGCGATTTCGCCACCGCGTGGGGCGGTATCTCGTCGCTGCAGATCGGCCTGCCCGCGGTGTGGTCCGCCGCGCGCGCACGGGGTTTCGGCCTGACCGACGTGGTGAAGTGGATGGCGTCGGCGCCCGCCGAGCTCGCGGGTCTGACGAACAAGGGACGCATCGCCGTCGGCTACGACGCGGACCTGGTCGCCTTCGACCCGGCGGGCACGTTCACCGTCGAGCCGATTGCCTTGGCGCACAAGAATCCGATCACCCCGTACGGCGGACGTGAACTGTCCGGCGTCGTCCACTCCACCTGGCTGCGCGGTCGCGTGGTCGGTGCGGGCCATCCGCCGACCGGCCGTCACCTGCTCACCCAGAATCGTTGAGGGAGAACCTATGTCAGATTTCACATCGCTACCCGACCTGGCGCTGCGCAGTAACCGCGCGAGCGTGATCGCCGCGAGCGACGAATCCTTCGAGGAGCGCGAGAATCTCATCAACCCGTGGGAGCCGCGTTTCTCGCCGGAGACCTTCGGGCCCAAGGGACAGGAGTACGACGGCTGGGAGACCCGCCGCCACCGCGGCCCCGGACACGACTGGGCCATCATCCGATTGGGCATGCCCGGTGTGATCCGCGGCGTCGTCGTCGACACCGCGTGGTTCAAAGGCAACTACCCGCCGCATATTTCGGTCGAAGCCTGCCGCGTGCACGGTCATCCGTCGGTCGCCGATCTCGAGGCCGCCGAATGGGTGGATGTGGTGCCGCAGAGCGCGATCGGTGGCGACGCCAAGCACGAATTCCCGGTCTCCGACGAGCGGATCTTCACCCATGTCCGGCTGAACATGCTGCCCGACGGCGGTATCGCCCGGCTGCGGGTGCACGGCGACGTGGTGCCCGATCCGGCACTGCTCACCGGGCTCACCGTCGACCTGGCCGCACTGGACAACGGCGCGCGAACGGTGGCCTGCTCCAACTGGTTCTACTCCGCCCCGGACAACATGCTGAGCCCGGGCCTGGCGCGCAACCAGGCCGA
Source organism: Nocardia sp. NPDC052566 (assembly GCF_044547285.1). NCBI lineage: Bacteria > Bacillati > Actinomycetota > Actinomycetes > Mycobacteriales > Nocardiaceae > Nocardia > Nocardia sp. NPDC052566. Next base: position 301,173 of record NZ_JBIUAF010000005.1, read on the forward strand.
AGGCTGGGAGACCGCCCGCCGCCGCGACGGCGGAAACGACTGGGCCACAGTCCGACTGGCCGCGCAGGGCTTTCCGGACCTGATCGAGCTCGACACCACCAACCTGCTGTTCAACGCCCCCGGCGCGACCCGCGTCCTCGGCATCGATCATCAGGGCGACGAGCCGCTGCCGCCGATCGATGACCCGGCCTGGTTCGAACTGCTCCCCAGGACCACGCTGCAACCCGATACCCCGCACCGGTTCCGGCTCTCGGGTGCGCGCCGCCCCATCACCCACGTCCATGCCGATATCTACCCGGACGGCGGCATCGCCCGCCTGCGGATCCTCGGCGCACTCACCCCCGCCGCCGAAACCGCGCTGAGCAGCCGCTGGTCGGAACGGCCTGCCTCCTAGCGCGCGGCGATCCGGCCGGCCACGAGGTGGCCGACCGGATCGTTTCGTCCGCGGATCGGGCGGTTCAGCCGATCGCGGCGTTCAGGGCGGGCTGGCCGCCGACCACTGGGAAGGTGACCTTGGTGCCTGCGAGCTCGATGCTGAAGCCCGGCCCCGGCTTGGGTCGCAAGGTGAATTCGTTGTCGCTGGACAGCACCACCACGCCCAGCTGATGTCCCTTCTGCAGCAGATAGTCGTGCGGCAGCATGGACAGCTTGATCTCGTACCGCTCGCCCGGGGTGATCGGCGAGGTCTTGTCGAGCGAGCCACGGTTCTGCGGGTCCGTCCAGCCCCTGGTGACGATCCGCGAACTGCCGTCCGGCGACCGATCGACCAGCAGCGCAGTGACATTGGCCGCCGGGCGCTTGAACGTCATCCGGAAGGCGACGTCGACCGCACCGCTGATCCGCAACGGCGTCGCGGTGGGCTTGGACAGGTAGGCCAGCCGGTTCGGTGACTCCGGTGCGGCGACGAGATCGGCGGCGAGCTTGGTCGCGTCGTCGTCGAGCGACTCGGTGATCGGCTTGTCGATGCTCGGAATCCCTGCCGCCGTAGCGAGACCGCCGGTGGCGTTGCCGCCGGGTGTGAAGACCGCGCCCGCGGGGGCGGTGCCGGGAGCGGGCCAGTCGGCCTCGTCCACCCAGGAGTTGTCCTCCCGCTGGATGGTGGCCTTCGGCTCCCAGTCGATGCCGTTGTTCGTGCCGATCACATACTTGCTGAACCAGCGGTTCACCGTGCGCAGCCACTCGTCCTTGCGCAGGCGGATCGGGTCGGTGTGACCGGACTGGTGCAGCCAGATCTTGTGCGGCACACCGGCTTTCTTCAACGCCTCGTACCACTGCGCGACGTGTTCGGTCTTGACGTTGAAGTCGTTGAGGCCGTGTACCGCAAGCACCGCGGCGCGCACCTTGCCGACGTCGTTGCGGTAATTGCGTTCGCCCCAGAAGGGATTGAAGTCACCGGTGATCCGGTCCTGTTCGCGCTCGAGCCGGTCGAGCACCGGCTCGCAGACCTGCCGATCGGCCCTGGTGTAGACGTACCTGGCGAGCACGTCGGTGTCTTCACCCTGATAGGTGCCCGGCGCGACGACCGCGCCCGCGCCCCGGTAGTACTCGTACCAGTTGCTGATCGCGGCGATGGGCACGATGGCCTCCAGGCCCTGCACGCCGGTCGAGGCGACGGCGTTGGGCAGCGTGCCGTTGTAGGACACGCCCATCATGCCGACCTTGCCGCTCGCCCACTTGGCCGCGACGGGTTTGCCCGCCGCGTCCCGCGCCTTGGCGCGGCCGTTGAGCCAGTCGATCGGCGCACGCGCGCCGATGGTCTCGTTGCGACCGCCCGAGGTCGGGCAGCCGGTGGAGGTGCCGGTGCCGAGCGATTCGCCGTACATCACGGCGTATCCGCGGGCCAGGAAGTAGTCCTCGTACGCCCAGGTGATCTTGCCTGCGGACAGGGTGATGCCCGCCGCCTCCAGCTCCTGGCTCGCCCGCTCGCGCTGCTCGCCCGGCGGGAGTGCCAGCTTGGTTTCCGCGCCGTTCGGCACGTAGAGCTCCACATCCACCGGGTGGTTGGCGACATCGTTTCCGCCCGAGAAGTACGGGCTCGCTTGATATATCACCGGAACCTTGCCGACGGCCTGCGCCGAGCGGACGACCTGGACGTGCACCTCGTCGTCCTTGCCGTCGCCGTCGCTGTCGATCGGCGCGCGCACCCAGAGGTCCTCGCGGATGGGTGCGGCCGCGTCGAACGTCGGCTGCGCCTCGCCGTCGGCGATCGCCGGTCCCGCGGGTGGATCCGCGGGTGGATCCACCGCCATGGCGGGCACGGCGGACAAGAACAGTGCCGCGGCGGCGGTCCACAGCACGATGCGCATGATGAGCATCGTCCAGTCGACGGCGGAACGGACGGCGTGGCCGCGTTTGCGGTGTAACAAGGCCATGGCGGAGCTCCTGGAAGTGTGAATTGACAACCAAGGAACCACATTCGGAAGGTTATCTCGACTGGAGAAACAACTGGGGATTTCCGAAGCGGGGGTCCGCATCGGTTTCCCCAGTTGTGCGCCAGTCGTGAAGATCATCGCGATGTGCTTGTCTGATCTCGAAAGTTCCCCCGTGTCTGACACATTGGAGTTCGTTCATGACGAGACGTTTTCCCCTGTTGCACACCGCATCGGCGCGAGCATTTCCGCTTTTGGTGGTCGCGGCACTCGCCTCGAATGTGGGTACGGCATCCGCTACCACCCCGACCGGGATCGGCGATCCCAATTTCCCCAATATCGGCAGCGCCGCATACGATGTGTCGAACTACAGCATCGATCTGAAGTTCGATCCCGCGTCGGGACGATTGAACGGGACGACGACGATCACCGCACGCGCCAAGCAGGAACTGGCGGCAGGCTCGTCGATCGGGTTCGACTTCCTCTTGCAGACCCAGTCGGTTCTCGTCGACAACAAGGCGGCCAAATACAAGCTGGGCGACGACAAGTTGACGGTGACGCTGCCCGTCCGCCTCGCGGTCGGTGACGAGTTCACCACCGTCGTCGCCTACAACGACATCCCGTCGAAGGTGGCCAACAAAGCGGGCCAGCGCAATTGGGTGGAGAACGCGGGCGGCGCCCTGATCTCCAACGAGCCCTTCTCGGCCGAGTGGTGGTACCCGAGCAACGATCACCCGACGGACAAGGCGACCTACGCGGTCTCGGTGCTGGCGCCCGAGGACAGGGACGTGCTGTCCAACGGCGTGGAAACCGGTGTGACCCAGAACATTCCGGGCTGGAAGCGGCACAACTGGCTCAGCAAGTCACCACAGATGACCTACGCCACCTTCCTCGCGGTCGGTAAATACGAGCGCGGCGGCCAGAGCGGTGGCACCCCGGCCAGGCCGAATCTGACCGCGTACGCGACCGATCTGAATCCGACCGTGCGCGCCAACGCCAAATCGAGTATCGAGCGGACACCGGAGATCGTGGACTGGCTGGCGAGTACGCTCACGCCGTACCCGTTCGAATCCACCGGCGGCATCGTCGATGCGCGCATGGGCGGCTTCGCGCTGGAAACCCAGACGACGCCCACCTACACCGATGGATTCTTCAAACGCGGCAAGAACGATTCGGTCGTCGTACACGAAAACGCCCATCAGTGGTTCGGCGACTCTACCTCGGTGGCCACCTGGAAGGACGGCTGGTTGAACGAGGGCTTCGCCAGTTATATGGAATATCTGTGGTCGGAGAAGAACGGCACCGGCACCGCGGCGGAAATCGCCGACTATGCCTACGCGACGTCGACCAGGATCGATTGGAATGTCGTACTGACCGATCCCGGCGCCGCCGATGTGCTGCCCCGCGAGTTGTATTCACGCGGTGCGCTCGCGATCCAGGCATTGCGCAGCGCGCTCGGCGACGACGAGGTGTTCTTCCAGATTCTGCGGGAATGGCTGACGAAATACCAATACGGTAATGCCAAGATCACCGACTTCATCGACCACGCCAACGCGGTCTCCGGCCGCAGCACCAACGCCCTGTTCAAAACCTGGCTGACCGACAAGGGCAAGCCGTCCTACAAGCCGACCGACGCGACACTCGACGACTCCGTCGACGCCCAAGCCGCGCCCCGGTCCGTCGCCCCCACGACCCCGGCCAAGCCGCAGGTATGGGATGACCTGTACGCGGTCGTGACCGACAAGCAGTAGATCGAACCGCGTACCCGAGCCGGCTCCGTGCACGCCACGGGGCCGGTTTGGCGAGCGGCCCGCGGAATGGAGACGACGATGCATGATCCCGTACAAGAGGCCGTGGCGATGATCCGGGAGATCGGTGCGCTGATCCGGACGATGGCCCGTGGCTCGATGCGGACGCACTCGACGGTTGCCCTCGCCTACCACCGGCGACTCTGGCGATGAGGTGATCCGTTGTTCAGGAAAGGAATTCGAGCACGTGCCCGGCGAAGAGCTCCGCGTGCTGGAAGAGGAACGCATGACCGGAGCGTGGGTAGAGGGCCAGTTGGGCGTCGGGGAGGTGTTTCGCCATCACATAGGCCTCGTGAGCGGGGACCATGACATCGTGGAATCCGTTGGCCACGAAGGTCGGAGCGGTGATCTCGGCGAGCCGTGGGTAGAGGGCGTCCGCGCCGGCGCTGAACGAGCGAAGGGCGGTGAGTTGGGCCGTGACGGCGTCCGGGCCGACGGTCGATCGCGACGCGGTCAGCCTTGCGTCGAGCCGCCGCAGTGAGGCGAGGCCCGCCGCCCGGCCGACCGCGTTGCCGGGGAAGAACAGGTAGAGGAAGTCCTCGTCGTCGTTGACCGGTTTGGTCGCGGTCGGCCAGACCTGCGCCGCCGTGGGCGGTGTGTCCGGCACGCCGCCGGGGCCGGTCGCGCCGAGTACCAGCCTGCGCACCAGCTCCGGATGCAGTACCGCAAGCCACTGGGCGACCGCGCCACCCAGGGACCAGCCGAGCACGTCGACCCGTCGGAATCCGAGGGCGTTGAGGAAAACGGCTGCGCCGAAGGCCATTCCGGGGACGCTGTCGGCGGGCTTGCCTGTCGATGCCCCGATTCCGGCATTGTCGAAAACGATGATTCGCCGCTCGCACGCCAGCGCGTCGAGCAATGCGGGATCCCAGTGGTCCATGGTGCCCCGGAACCGATGCGTCAGCACCAGTGGTACTCCGTCCTCGGCCCCGAACATCCGGTAGGCGATGTCCGCTCCCGCCACCTCGATGAATTGCGTTGCCGCGCTGCCCGATACCGACATGTCATCGCCCTCCCCGCGGGCAATCCCGCTGAGCTCATGGATCTGAACTGCTGAGTTGTTTTACGCAACTTACTATACCCGCGTACTGGGCACACGGTGAGCCGCTCTTCGGCGGCTGGCGAACCACGAAGGCCGATGGCAGTATTGGCGCGTGCTTGTCGCCGATGCGGACCGATGGAACGTGAACATCCATTTCCACGACCTGCTCGTGGACGCGGTATCCGGCGCCGATGCCGTCCTCGATGTCGGTTGCGGCGAGGGGATGCTGGCCCGCCGCCTGCGGACCCGGTCGTCCGCGGTCACCGGGATCGATCTCGACGAGCCCGGTATCGACTCGGCGCGGGCGCAGTCGCCCGACGGCGAGATCGACTACGTCCACGCGGACTTTCTCGACCACCCCTTCGAGCCCGCGTCGTTCGACGGCATCGTGTCGGTCGCGACGCTGCACCACATGGACAACGTGGCGGCGTTGACGCGGATGAAGGAGCTGCTGCGCCCCGGCGGCACGCTGGCGGTGGTCGGCCTCGCCCGCAATGAATTGCCCGCGGACGCACTGGGTTTCGCGGGCTCGATCGCGGCCTTCGCCTGGTATCGCACCTTCCGCAAGCGGTGGGATCATCCCTCGCCCATCGTGTGGCCGCCGCCGCAGACCTACCGGCAGGTGCGCGAGATCGCCGAAGGCGTCTTGCCCGGTGTGCGATTCCGCAGGTATCTGATGCCGCGGTACTCGATCGTGTGGACGAAGTAGATCGTCGAAACCGCTGAGCGGGACTCGTGATCCGAACAGTGATACGGATCACTCCGAATTCGCCTACCCTGTTTCCACCCGGCATCTCGTTCTGTACGCCGTGGTCAGAAAGGCATTTCGGCTATGAATTCGTCCCAGGTCACCAGCCCGCCGACCCTGCTCACCGGGCTGTGGCAGCGAAAGCTACCGCACTATCCCGAAACTCCCGCCCGCTCCTGGTATTTGGCCATCGTCGTCATCACCTCGGTCGCGCTCTACTACCAGCTATTCGTCACCGGTGCGGTGGGTAATGAGCTGATCGCCTACTTCCACCTCTCGTTCGCGTATTTCGTGTGGATCTTCATCATCGGTGCGGCATTCGGCGCGGTCGCGTCGGTGATCGCCGGTGTGCTCGATCGATGGGGCCGGGCGAATATCGTCGCCTACGGCGTGGTGATCTGCTCACTGCTGACCCTGTTCGCGGTGCCCGCGACGACGACCAAGGAGGCGTACCTCGCGGTCTACTGCCTGGTCAGCATTGTCGAGGGCGCGGTGCTCGTCGCGACGCCCGCGCTGATCCGCGATTTCTCTCCGCAGCTCGGCCGTGCCTCGGCGATGGGCTTCTGGACGCTGGGGCCGGTGATCGGCGCGCTGGTCACCACCGAGATCTCCACTCAGACATTGGACGCGCATCCGGACTGGCAGTATCACTATCGGTTGTGCGGCATTATCAGCCTCGTCATCGCGGTGGTCGCGGTGCTCGGATTACGTGAGCTGAGTCCGCAACTGCGCGACCAGATCATGGTGACACTGCGCGACCGGGCGCTCGTCGAGGCACGGGCCCGCGGACTCGACATCACCCAGCTGGAGCGCGATCAGTGGCGGCAGATGTTGCGCCCCAACATTATCGGCTCGGCACTGGCGATCAGTTTGTTCCTGGCCTTCTTCTACACCATTGTTTCGTTCCTGCCCGTCTATATGGCGACAAATTTCGGATTCACCGCCAAACAGGCCAACGCACTGGGGAATTGGTACTGGATCGCCAACGCGCTCGCGCTGGTGCTCGCCGGAATCGCCTCGGACTATCTGAAGGTGCGCAAGCCGTTTATGCTGGCGGGCGCCGTCATCAGCATCTGCGGCCTGTTCATCTTCATCGGCTACACCGATCAGCCGAAGACCGGATACTACACGTTCGCAACGGTGTTCATCGTGATCGCGGTCGGCACCGGCATCGCCTACTCCACCTGGATGGCGAGTTTCACCGAGACGGTCGAGGAGCGCAATCCGGCGGCGACCGCGGTCGGGCTCGCGGTGTGGGGCGGTGTGCTGCGCAGTGTGGTGACCGTGGTGCTGTTCGGTCTGCTGATCGTGGTCAACGCGGCGGGGCCGCTGGTCAACTACGGGCCGAAACTCGCCGAGATCCGGCACGAATTCGGTGCCGAACTCGCGACGATCCAGAAGGTCGGTCCGGAAGCCATGGCGGCGCTGGGCAAGAACCCCGACGATAAGCCGACGCAGGCCGCCGCATTGGCGAGACTGACCGGAGCCGCACCCGCCGATATCCTGACGGTGCTGAAGTATCAGCAGGAGCTCATGACGCTGCAGGCCATCGACCCCGCGACGCAGGTCGCGCTCGTCACCAACCCCGGTGATCAGCAGGCCCAGCTCGCGGCCGTCGGTCAGGTGGTGCAGAAGTTCAACATCACCCCGGACCAGGCGGTCGCCAGGCTGCTTGCCGCCCAGCGGGTTCCGGTCGCCGACCTCATGGTCGCGGCACAGGTGGGCCCGGCGGTGGGCGCGGCGTCCGCGAAACTGCAAGCGGTGGGCGCGATTCCGGCCGAGGATCGGGAATACCTTGCCGCACATGGGAAGCAGGTGCAGAAGGCGCAGGCAGACTCGCCGAAGCAGTGGGAGCGCTGGTGGTGGATCTGCCTGCTCGCGCAGCTGATCTTCCTGCCGTGTGTGTTCTTCATGGCCGGCGAATGGAGCCCGAAGGCGGCGGCCGCGAAGGCCGAGGCCCACGACCAGCTGGTCGAGCGCGAACTCGCCGCGCTCGCCGATTAGTTCGCCGACAGATCGGGCCAGCGGTCCGCCCACGGCCTGACCTGTTCGAGTTGCCTTGCGACGCGCAGGATTCCGAGCTCGTCGTTGGGCCGCCCGACGAGTTGCACGCTCAGCGGCAGCCCGGACTTCGACCAGCCCGCCGGTACCGCGGCGGCGGGATTGCCGGTGATGTTCCACAGCGCGGTGTAGCTGGTCATCGGCAGGCTTCGCTGCATCGCGCGCAGCACGCCGACGCTGTCGAGCCGGCCGACCTTGGGCGGCAAGGTCGGCAGGGTCGGCGTCAGCAGTAGGTCGTAGGCGTCGAAAGTCTGGTTGACGGTGGCGGCGATCTGTTCGCCGCGGCGTTCGGCCCACCGCAGCACGGGTTCCGGCGCGACCACCCGTGCCGCGGCCGCGATGGTGCGGGTGCGCCGCTCCAGCAGATCCGGGCGATCGACCCGGTCGGCCTCTTCCCTGATGCCGCCGAGGAATTGCGGGAGGAAGGCCGAGGTCACATCGGGGACCCGCGGGTCGAACTCCTCGACGTGATGGCCGAGCCCCGCCAGTACGTCGGCGATATCCCGCACGGCCGCAACGACTTCCGGTACCGGGCGGACGAAAGCGACGGTGGGCCGCAGCGATACCGCGATGCGCAGCGGACCGGTGGGTTCCAGTGCGGTGAACCGGGTTTCGGGCGCGCGGAAGCGATCGCCCTCGATATTGCCGCTGATGATGTCGTAGAGCAGGGCGCTGTCGGCGACCGTCCGGGTCAGTACGCCGAGGGTGCCAAGGGCGCGCCACAGATCACGGGCCGGTGCGGTGCTGACCCGGCCGCGCTGCGGTTTGAGTCCGAACAGCCCGCAGCAGGCCGACGGGATGCGGATCGAGCCGCCGCCGTCACCGCCGGTCGCGGCCGCGACGATCCCCGTCGCGACGGCGGCCGCCGTGCCTCCACTGGAGCCGCCGGTGGATCGGCTTGTGTCCCAAGGGTTCCTGGTGTAGCCGTTGGCGGCGGATTCGGTGAACGGCCAGGTGCCGAACTCCGGCATGGCGGTCTTGCCGACGATGATCGCCCCCGCCGCGCGCAGCCTGCGCACCATCTCGGAATCGGCGGCGGCCGGTGTCGTCGAGCCCGCGCCGCCATAGGTGGTCGGCATACCCGCGACATCGACCTCGTCCTTGATCGCCATCGGCACCCCGTGCAGCGGGCCGAGCGGCGTGCCGTTCGCCTGCTGCTCGTCGCGGGCTCGCGCGTCGGCCAGCGCCTGTTCGGCCAGCACCTGGGTGAAGGCGTTGAGGCGCGGCTGCAGCCGCTGGATCTCGGCCAGTGCGCGCTCGGTCAGCTGGACCGCCGAAATAGCGCCCGTGCGAATCGCCTCGGCCTGTCCGGTGACCCCGGTGCGGCCGAGACCCTCGGTCATCTGCTCAGTCATACCTGTGCCACGATTCGCTCGCTGCGCTCGTTCATTGCGACCCTCTCGGCATGGCTGGACGATTGTTCAGCTGCCGAGTACACGCTGGATCGCCAGGGGTGTCAACCGCACGCGCGGACGATCAGCTCGTCGCTTGCTTGCCGAGCGCATCGAGGAACAGGAGCGCACCCGTGGCGGCCACCGGGATCCCGACGACGACCGTTCCGACGACCGCGCCGATCGCGCCGAGCGCGGCGGCGGTGACCAGGCAGCCGCCGAGGAATCCCGGAATGGCGAGCGTGCCGATGGTCGGCACCGCCGCGGCCGCGCCGACCGCCAGGCCGCCCGCGACGCAGCCGACCGTCGCGCCGATGGCGGTGCCGATCAGTGCGCCGAGCGAGACGCCGAGCCCCGCCTGGGTGGAGAAGTTCATCAGGGCGGTGTTGAAGGCGGTCGACTGGGGATCGATGGCGATCTCGCGGAGGTCGGGCGCCGGTCCCTGGGCGGGTTTCGCGTGGTCGGGGGCGGTGTCCGGGGTGAGCGTGACGGTGCTGCCGTCGATCGCCGCCGCGATCGGCCAGATCGCGCCGCCGCGCTGGTAGGTGAGGGGGAGCGAGGTCACCGGCGCGCCGGTGCGGTCCTTCAGCTGGAGTTGCCCGTCGCCCGCGGTGAGCGACCCGGCATCGACGGTGAGCGTCACCGACTTGTCGACCAGCCGCAGGGTGTAGCCGATGGTTTCGGGGGCCGGATCCGCGGTGGCCGTGGCGCTCGCGATCGTCGCGATCGCGGTCACGGCCGACACGGAAACGACGGCAAGCTGCATTGCACGCATTGGGATATCTCTCGCCTTCTCGGCTCGGGCACTGTCCGCCCATGAATGAAAGGTGTTGTCCGACACCTGAAATCGGGGGGTGTCGGTCATTTGTCGGCCCCGTGGTCCGAGAAGTTCCCGCAGTGGTGCACCGATGTGAGGTGTATCACCGCATCGGTGTCGCCGGGAACTACAGGTCGTAGTTGTCCGACCAGCTGACCATGCAGCGAACAGCCATGCGGATCGGACCGCAGGGAGATTTCGGCGTCGTGGTCGAGGGCTTCGACCCCACCTCCACCGACGACGTCCGCGAGGTCAAGCGAGCGGTCTATCGGGAGCGGATCGCGCTGGTCAAGGGCGTCGAATTGGAACCGCGCCAATTGCTGGCGCTGGCGGGCGCATTCGGTACGCCGGTGCCGTACTACGAGCCGATCTACCATCACCCCGACCTGCCCGAGGTGTTCGTCTCATCGAATATCGACAGCGGGCCGCAGCGGATCGGCGTGCCGAAGACCGGGAAGTTCTGGCATTCGGACTACCAGTTCATGCCGCGCCCATTCGATCTCACCTTCATCCAGCCCAAGGTGGTGCCGACCCGCGATCGCGGCACGTATTTCATCGACCTGGCGCGTGCGCACGACGAACTCGATCCCGCGCTGCGGCGCGCGGTGGCCGGCACCACGGCGACGCACAGCGTGCGGCGGTATTTCAAGATCCGGCCGGACGACGTCTACCGGCCCATTCACGAGGTGCTGGACGAGATCGACGCCAGGACACCGCCGGTCACGCTGCCGACCATCCACGCCCACCCGCACACCGGACGGGAGGTGGTGTACATCAGCGAGGGGTTCACCACCACCATCACCGAGCCCGACGGTACCGAGCGGCCCGATCTGCTGCGTGAATTGTTCGCCGCGACAGGGCAACTCGATGACACCTTCGAACATCCGGCGATCCGGTTGCAGACCTTCGAGGCGGGCGATCTGCTGATCTGGGACAACCGCAGCCTGATCCACCGCGCACTGCACACGACGACTCCCGAACCCGCTGTGTCGCACCGCGTCACGGTGTTCGACGACGCGGGGATTCCGGCATGAGGTATCCGCACGATCCGCAGCTGCTCGCGCGGGTGCTCGACTGCTACAAGCCGCACTGCCGCTATCTGCGTGAGCTCACCGTCGAGACATCCGGCCAACATGCCTGTGCGACAGGGACATTCGAGATTCCGGAGTCCTGCTACATCGACGCGACCGGTCACCTCAACTCGGTCGAGGTGAATATCGGCTACAACCAGATGCTGTACCAGACCATCGCGGTGCTGGTGCGCCATCAGGACGGTCCGCTGTTCGACGGCTGGACCATGGACGAATTCTGGCGGCGGCAGCTGCCCGACATCCTGATCACCCGCTTCGACAGCACCTTCCGCCGTCCGATCGACCCGCGCCGGTTCCACGGCGACATCACCTTCGCGGGGTTCGAGCACCGGGTCAGCGGTGCGGACGGCACGCCGTACCTGGCGCTGGACACCGAATTCCACTGCTGGGACGACGCGGGCGGGAACTGTTCGGGCAATGCCAGGATCGCCGTCGTCGGTGCGCCGCGTCGACTGGAGGCAGTCCAGTGAGCCCGCGCACGATCACCTCGATCCTCGACGATCATGCCCGGCACCGGCCGGAGACGACCGCTATCGTCTGTGCCGGAAGGGAACTCGACTACGCGACGTTGTGCGCGGACAGCAGGCGAGTGGCCGGTGCGCTGGCCGAAGCGGGCGCGGGCGTCGGGACACGGGTGGCGTATCTCGGGACCGAATCCGTGGACTACTACCGGGTGTTCTTCGCGTGCGCACGGCTCGGTGCGGTACTGGTCCCGATCAATTTCCGGCTGACCGCGCCGGAAGTCGAACACATCCTGCGTGATTCGGCGAGCGCGCTGGTGCTCGCCGACGCGGGCACCGCCGAGATCGCACGCGCCGCCGCGCCGGAGTTGCGGATCGTCCGCATGGACGGTGCGGAGTTCAGCGGCTGGTTCGACCGACCGGCTCTCGGCGATGGGTACCCCGCGGGTCGCGACGACGCCGTGATCCAGCTGTACACCAGCGGAACCACCGGGCTGCCCAAAGGTGTCGTGCTGGCGCAGCGCAGCTTCTTCGCCATCGCGGACGCGCTTGCCGGCGCCGGACTGGATTGGATCGACTTCCGCGACGGGGACCGCAGCCTGATCGGCATTCCGGGCTTCCACGTCGGTGGCATCTGGTGGGCCATGCAGGGTTTCGCGGCGGGCGTCACCAATGTGGCGCTGCCGCGCTTCGACAGCTCGACCGCCGTCGAGGTGATCGAGCGGGCCGGGATCACCACCATGTGCGTCGTCCCGTCGATGCTGCGGTTGATCCTCGGCGAACCCGGTGCGGGGCCCGCCGCATTCCGCACCGTGCGCAAGGTCGTCTACGGCGGCTCGCCGATATCGGAAACATTACTGCGCCAGGCACTTTCGGACTTCGATGCCGAGTTCGCGCAGATCTACGGGCTCACCGAGACCGGGAACACCGCGATCTGCCTGCCGCCCGCCGACCACCTGCCCGGCACGACCCGATCGGCCGCGGCCGGCAGGCCGTATCCCGGCGTCGGCGTCAAAGTCATCGACGGGGCGGGCCAGGAGTTGCCGTCCGGCGCCGTGGGGGAGGTGTGCCTGCGCACGCCCGCCGCGATGCTCGGTTACTGGCGGCGCCCGGATGCCACCGCGGACACGCTGATCGACGGCTGGATCCACACCGGTGACGCAGGATATCTCGACGCCGACGGGTATCTGTTCATCTGCGACCGGGTGAAGGACATGATCATCGTCGGCGGGGAGAACATCTACCCGAGCGAGATCGAGCACGCGCTGGCCCGCCATCCCGCGGTGGCCGACTCCGCGGTGATCGGGGTGCCCGACGAGGCGCTCGGTGAATCGATGCACGCGTTCGTCGTCGGCAGACCCGGCCATCAGGTCACGCCACGCGAGCTCATGACGTTCTGCCGGGAACGATTGGCGCTGTTCAAGATTCCGACGCGCTTCGAACTCGTCGACCACATACCCCGCAACCCGAGCGGCAAGGTGCTGCGCAGGCGGCTGCGCGAACCGTACTGGGCGGAGCGGGAAAGGCAGGTCAACTGAACGCCATGGCGCAACCACTGACCTACGACCTGATCCGTGCCCAGGTCGCCGAACTGCTGTACCTCGAGCCCGCCGAACTCGGCGACACCGACAACCTGTTCGACGCGGGCCTCGACTCGGTGCGCCTCATCGGCCTCATCGAACGCTGGAAATCCCACGGCGCCACCGTCGGTTTCGTCGATCTGGCCGAAGCGCCGACCCTGACCGCATGGTGGCCGCTGCTCGCGCCACGGCCCGCACCGTGAGGCCGCTGACCGCGGCCCAACTCGGCGTCTGGCTCGGGCAGCAACTCGACCCGTCGTCTCCGGAGTTCAATATCGCGGAGTACGTGGACATTTCGGGTCCGGTGTCGATCGATTCGCTGGTCGCGGCCATCCGCACCGCGACCGCCGAAGCGTCGGCTTTGCACGGGCGCTTCGTCGAGACCGCCGACGGTCCGATGTGGATCGAGGGGGCGCACGCGACCGGTCGGCCTCGGGACAGCTCGGGTGCGTCGAGCGAGCCCGGCTACGCGGACCGGCCGCGCGATGCGGACGGTCCGAAACCGCTGGACGTCCAAGAGGTGTGGCGATACGCCGCGAGGCCCATGCTGGACGCCGGGACGATCGACCAAGCGGGCCCGGTCGATCCAGCACCGGGATGCGCGGTCGAGGTTGTCGACCTGACCGGCGATCCCGATCCGCTGGGTGCCGCGCGCGCCCGGATGGCCGCGGACGTCGCTGTGCCGCGAGCGCTCACCGGGTCGAATCTGTTCGCGCACATCGTGTTCCGGCTCGGCGATGTCCGCACGCTCTGGTATCACCGGGTGCACCACATTCTGCTCGACGGGTACGGTATGGCACTCATCGCCCGTCGCGTCGCCGATCTGTACACCGCCGCGCTCGCCGGGGCACCACAGCCGCCATACGCTTTCGGCTCCTGGGATGCGGTGGTTGCGGCAGATCATGCCTACACCGGATCCGCCGATATGGATCGCGACCGAGCTTTCTGGCTGGACTACTACAGGAAACGTCCTGTGCCAGTGAGCCTTTCGGGGGTGTCGAAGGGCTCGGCCCGAAAGGATGGCCGCGGGCTGGCCCTGCCGGAATCGTCGAGCCCGCAGTCCGGTCGGGACCGGCGAGCGGTTACGCCGCAAAGCGCGTCGATCGACGACGCCGGAAAGGACGGGGGTGCGGTTGCGGCATGGAGTGGGCAGCTCGCGGCAGCCGGGGAACTATCGGGAATATCGGAGGTCGAGAGCGAGGGCGGCGAGTGGCAGCGCCCGAGTCCGTCGCGGGAATCCTTGATCGCAGGACGCGCGGTCGGTCCGCTGCGTGAGTGGATGGTGCTCGAAGCGGATGTTGTCGCTGCCTTGCGCGATGTCGGTCGGGCCGCTCGGGCCAACTGGACGGAGGTGCTGACCGCGGCGATCGCCGCGTTCCTGCACCGGATGACCGGTGCGGCGGAGATCTGTCTCGCACTGCCGGTGATGCTGCGTACCGGCTCGCCCGCGTTGCGCGTTCCGTGCATGACGCTCAACGGTATTCCACTGTGGGTCGACTTCGCCGGGGCGCCGAGCCTCACCGAGGCGACCGTGCAGGTTGCCAAGCACCTGATGCGCAGCAGACGCCATCATCGCTACCGCAGTGAGCAATTGCGCCGGGACCTAGGCCTGGTCGGCAGCGACCGGCCCATGTACGGCCCCTCCGTCAACATCATGCTCTTCGACTACGACCTGCGAATTCCACACTGCACCACCACGATGCACAACGTCTCCGCGGGCATGATCGACGACCTGGTCTTCAACCTCTACGACCGCTCCGACGGCGCGGGCCCCATCCTCTACCTGGACGGCCACCCCGACGCCTACACCTCCACCGACCTCACCACCCACCTGGCCCGCTTCCGCACCTTCCTGCGCGCCCTGCTCGCCACCCCCGATCGTCCGGTTCGCGGTGCCGAGTTGCTCCTACCCGGCGAGCAAGAGTTGTTGCGCACCTGGGGAAGCGGCGCCCAACAGACCTGGCCCGAAGCCACCGTCGTCGACCTGTTCGCCAGCTGCGTCGACAGTGCGCCCGCAACCACCGCGCTTGTCGTGACCCAAGCGGACAGCGCGGTGGACGTCTCACGGCCCGCGCAGGTGCTGACCTACGGCGAGCTCGGCGCGCGGGCAGCGGTGTTGGGTTCGCTGCTTGCCGACCGGGGAGCCGGGGCTGGTCGGGTGGTCGCGGTGCTCTTGCCACGCACGGTGGACGCGATTGCTGCCGTCTTCGCGGTGCTCGGGTGCGGGGCCGCGTATGCGCCGCTGGATGCCGGGCAGCCGGATCGTCGGCTCGCGCTGTTGCTCACCGGGTTGGCGCGCGGCACGCACGGGCTCCGGTTGGCCGCCGTAATCACCACTGCGGCAATCGCTTCCCGCATTCCGGGGGAGTTCCGTGAGCTGCTGGTCATCGTCGATGGCGCCGAGAGCGCTGTGCGGCCGCGGGATAGCCGGTCCAGAACCGCCGTTGATCGGGTCGCGCGGACCATCGTCGGGTCGGGCGGTGCCGGATCGCCCGGAGCTCAGGTGGCCGCGCATGATGCGGTCGGACAGGCGAGATCCGAGGGGGCGCCGAGCTCGGCTGTTGCCGATGCGGTGGCGGGGCGGGCGCGGATTCGATCCGATCAGCCTGCGTGGCTCATCCACACGTCCGGCACCACGGGAACACCCAAAGCGGTGGTGATAACCCATGGTTCGGTGATGAATCTGTTTCAGCATCATCGGCTGCGGATGATCGAGCCGACGGTGGCGGCGCGTGGTGGGCGGCGGATGCGGGCGGCGTTGACGGCGTCGTTGTCGTTCGATACGGCGTGGGAGGGGATGCTGTGGCTGCTCGCGGGGCATGAGCTGCACCTGATAGATGACGAATTGCGCAGGGATCCGGCCGGATTGGTGCGCTATGTGCGGCGGGCAGAGATCGATTTCCTCGATGTCACACCGACTTTCGCGCGCGAGCTGCTCGGCGCGGGGCTGCTGGCGGGTGCGCGCCGACCGGGGGTGATCGCGCTCGGCGGCGAGGCGGCGGATCATGCGCTGTGGGGTGAGTTGCGTTCGGTGCCGGGGACGTCCGCCTACAACCTGTATGGGCCGACGGAGTGCACGGTCGATGCCACCTGGACGACGCTGGGGGCGCATGCCGAGCCATCCATCGGCGTGCCGATCACGAACGGGCGCTGCCTGGTGCTGGATTCGGCACTGCGGCCGGTGCCGCCCGGCGTGGTCGGCGAGTTGTATATCGGCGGTGCGCCGGTCGGACAGGGGTACCACGCGGATCCGGTGGCGACCGCGTGCCGGTTCGTGGCCGACCCGGAGGGGTCCACCGGCGCGCGTTTGTATCGGACCGGGGACCTGGTGCGGTGGAAACGGGGCGGCCATTTGGAATACCTCGGACGCGGCGACAGCCAGATGTCGTTGCGCGGGTATCGGATCGAGGTCGGCGAGGTGGAGGCCGCGCTGGTGAGCCACCCCGGCGTGGCGGCTGCGGCCGTGCGGATACATGGCGACCTGCTCGTCGCGTACCTCGTCCCCGTGCCCGCTGGATCGCGGATCGAATCCGCGCAGGTGCGGGTGTTTCTCGCCGAGCGGCTGCCCGACTACCTGGTGCCCTCGGTCTGTGTGATGCTGGATCGACTGCCGCACAATGCGAATGGCAAACTCGATCGGTCGGCCTTGCCCGCGCCGTCGGCCGCGGTGACCGCGTCGCGCCCTGCGCGCACCGCCGCTGAGCGCGAGCTGGTGAAGCTGTTCGCCGAAGCCCTGGACCGTTCCGAAGTGGGGATCGACGATGACTTCTTCGCGCTCGGCGGCCATTCGCTGCGCGCCGCGCGGGTGCTGAACGGTATCCGGGAAACCTTCGGTGTGCGCTGGGATCTGCGCGCCATGTTCGACACCCCGACCGTGGCCGGGCTCGCTGAGCGCCTGATTACCGGTGCCACTGACGAATCACCGTGGGCCGGGCTGGATCTCGCGGCCGAGGTAACTCTCGACGATACGGTGGACGCGACCCGTGCCGACCCGCCCCGCCCTCGTCCGCGCACCGTGCTGCTGACCGGTGCCACCGGGTTCCTCGGTGCCTTCCTGCTCGCCGAACTGCTCGAACGCACCGATCTGGACGTGTACTGCCTGGTCCGTGCGAACGACGATGCCGAGGCCGCGCAACGGATCCAGCGGACGTTCGACCGTTACGGCTTGAGTACGGACTCGCTGTTCACCCGGGTCACGGCACTGGCGGGGGATCTGGCGCACGCGGGGTTCGGCCTCGATCCGAGCCGCTATCACGAGCTGACCGAGCGCGTCGACCTCATCGTGCACAACGGCGCCCGCGTCCACCACTTCGAGTCCTATTCGCGGTTGCGTCCGGCGAATGTCGAAGGCACCGAACGTATTTTGCGGCTGGCGGCCACCGGGGTGCTCAAGCCGGTGCATTTCGTCTCCACCTGCGATACCGCCTGTGCGGTCGACGGTAATCCGCCCGTCCTGACCGAGGATCGGCGAGTCGGTGCAACCTCGCTGCCGCACAACGGATATGTCGCGAGCAAATGGGTCGCCGAAGGGTTGGCCTACCTCGCGGCGACGCGCGGGGTACCGGTTTCGGTATACCGCCCGGGCCGCGTCGGCGGGCATTCGGCGACCGGTGCCATCGGCCCCGACGACGCGTTCTGGAGTCTGATCAGGGCGATGGTGCTGACCGAGGCCGTCCCCGGCGACGTCTACGAGCACGCCGCCGTCGACATGGTCCCGGTGGATTGGGCCGCCGCCGCCATCGTGCGCTTGATGACGCACGAAACCAGCGGGCGCACATACCATTTGACCGCCCGTGCGCCGCTCGCCTTCGCCACGGTTGTCGACGGCCTTCGGGCACGGGGCTTTCCGATCGCCACGGCCTCGTCGAGCGAATGGCAAGCGCGCCTGACAACTCAGGCCGAACAGGCCGACGCGCAGGGCGACCATTCCCTCACCATCGCCCGCGCCCACACCGCCCATCTCGGCCCGAGCGCGGCGCGTGTGCGATTCGGTCGTGACAACACCGTGGCGGCACTCGCGAACGCGCCACTGCCACCACCGGATTCGAGCGCCGCGCTGGTCGCGGGCATCGACCACCTCATTCGGATCGGCTTCCTGCCCGCAGCGCCGGAGGCATCAGTATCGAAAGGCTGCTCATGAAACGTGCCGTCGCACTGGTCGCGGGTGTACTCGCCATCGCGGGGTGCTCGACCACGGTCACGGAATCGACGACCGGGTCCACCACCGCCGCCGCGACCGAAGGCGTTACGAAATACCCACTCACCCTGGATAATTGCGGCACGGTCGAGAGTTTCTCCGGTGTGCCGAAGCGTGTCGTCGTGATGAACGGCGGGTCCATCGGCGAGGTGTCGTCGCTCGTCGCCCTCGGTGTCGCCGATCGGGTGGTGGCCAACGCCCAGTCCTATGGTGTCTCGGACGTGCCGGGCCGCGCGACCGCCATCGACGCACTGCCGACCGGTGGCATCACGCCGAACAATCAGCAGGACATTCCGCGCGAGGCGATGCTCGCCCAGCGGCCGGATCTCGTGATCTCCACCGGCGGTGGCGGTTTCGCCGCCGACTACGGCTACGCCACCCGAGCCGATCTCACTGCGGCAGGCGCGAATTCCTATGCGCCGCGGGCGAACTGCGGCATCACCGGCGCGGTCAGCGGCACCCCGACCATCGAGGACAGCTACGCCATGCTGCGCGATTTCGGCACCATCTTCGATGTGCCAAGCCGCGCCGACAAGCTCATCGCCGAATCGAAACGCAAGATCGCCGAGAGTGCGTCCCACGTCACCGGCCAGCCGAAGAAGAACGTGCTGATCGTCTTCCCCGGCATGGGTATGGGCGACTCCTCGGACTTCTCCGCCATCGCCGCCGACGGCATCTGGAACGACATCCTCGGCAAGGCGGGCGCGGTCAACCCGTTCGCCCGCACCGACGGCACCACCTTCGTCACCCTCAGCAAAGAACAGCTGGCCGCCACCCCCATCGACGGCCTCATCGTCGTGAACTACCGCAACCCCGACATCGACGCCGCCGCCCGCCGAATCCTGGACCAATTTCCGCAATGGGCCGCCACCAAGACGAAAAACTATGCGGTCCTGTCGGATTCGATCTACCTGGGCCCCAGCAACGACATAGCGGTCGACAAAATCGCCCGCCTCGTACACCCCGGACAGTTCTGACATGGTCGCCCGAGACCCCGCTGCCACCCTGACCGACTCGGAGTGCACCAACCGAGCCCGCCTCGTCCCTGGACATTCGCCGGGGCGAGGTGCCGATGCGGCGAAGCAGGACGACGGCGCTGGGCGGACGGAGGGCCGAGCGGGGCGATGGCGCAGGGGGAGGGAGGCGCGGGCGAGGAAGGAGCGCGCTCGTGCGCCGTGGGCGGCGCTTCCGTTGCCGCTGCTGCTTACCGTCGCGGTGGCGCTGCTGGCGGTGGTGATGGTGGTCGCCGTGGGGGCAGGTGCCGCGACGGTCTCCGTAGCCGATACCGCCCGTGTGATCGTTGCCCACTTGTCCGGTAAGACAGCGGATGTCGGGTTCACCGTCGATCAGATCGTGTGGCAGTTCCGGCTGCCCCGGGTGATCCTGGCCGCGCTCGTTGGTTGCGGATTGGCTATCTCGGGCGTGATTCTGCAAGCGCTGGTGAACAATCCGCTGGCCGACCCGTACGTGCTCGGCGCATCGTCCGGCGCGTCGCTGGGGGCGGTGCTGGTGATCGTCACGGCGGGTGGTGCTCTCGGTGGTGTCGGAGTGTCGACCGCCGCGTTCATCGGTGCGATGGCGACGATCGCGGTGGTGTTCGTGCTCGGTCAGCACCGCGGCACCGTCGTGCCAACCCGCCTGGTTCTGGCCGGTGTCGCCATCGGCTATCTCTTGCTCGCCGTCACCAACTACCTTCAGTTACGGGCGTCGCCGAATGAGCTACGGGCGGTGCTGTTCTGGACAATGGGCAGCGTCGCGGGTGCGAGCTGGGATCGGCTCGGCCCGGTGACACTGGTGGTCTTGCTGACGGTGGCCTTCATCCTTGCTTTCGGTCGGCGACTCAACGTGCTCGCCACCGGGGACGAGCAAGCCACCGCCCTCGGCGTCGATGTACGCCTGCTGCGCATCACACTGCTCGTGCTGACCTCGCTGCTGACCGGTGTGCTGATCGCCGCGGCAGGTGGAATCGGCTTCGTAGGGTTGATGATTCCGCATGTGGTCCGCCTCGCCTTCGGCGTCGACCACCGCCGTGTACTACCACTGTCCGCCTTGCTCGGGGCGGCGTATCTCGTGGCGGTCGACCTACTTTCGCGCACCGTCGATGCCCCGAACGAACTACCGCTCGGCATCTTCACCGCCGCGTTCGGCGCGCCGTTCTTCCTGTGGTTGCTTCGTCGCAATGGGAGTCAGACATGAGGTATGCCGAAGTCCGCTTGCGGATCTGCGCACCCGCCAGTCCGGGCTGTCGCCGCAGTGACCGGGGCTGGGCATGACGCGCGCTGAATTTCCTACGCCGGCAGTGCGTCCCCGTGCGGACACTCGCGATATCGCGTACGCCGAATTATCCATCCACGGAGTGCATCTCAGCTTCGGGAACACCCGGGTACTCGACGATGTCGGCTTGCATGCACCACCGGGAGCGGTGGTCGGCGTGGTCGGCCCGAACGGCAGCGGCAAGACCACCCTGCTGCGCACGATCTACCGATCATTGCGTCCCGACTGCGGCGCGGTGCTGATCGATGGCGCCGACATCAGCGGACTCACCGCACGCACGGCCGCCCGCACGACGGCCGCCGTACTCCAAAATGGCACCGGCGCACCGGAACTCACCGTCGCCGAATTGGTCGGCCTCGGCCGCAACCCGCACCACGCGCTGTTCAGTCGCGACACCGCCGCCGACCGTGCGGCCATCGCCGACGCCATGGCACGCACCGGCGTCACCGGCTACGCGCAGCGCCACGTTGGCTCGCTCTCCGGCGGCGAACGCCAACGCGTCCTGCTCGCCCGAGCACTCGCCCAGCAACCACGCCTGCTCGTCCTCGACGAGCTCACGAACCATCTCGACGTCCGAGCCCGCTTCGAACTCCTCGACCTCGTCCGCTCCACCGGCATCACCACCCTCGCCGTCCTGCACGAGCTGGACCTGGCCGTCCGCTACTGCGACCACCTCGTGGTCATGGACAGGGGCCGCGTCACCGCCGCAGGCGAGGTACTCGAGGTCATGACCCCCGCCCTACTCCGCGGCAACTTCGGCGTCACCGCCACCGCCGAACGCCACCCCGACGGCATCATCCGCCTGCACTACGCCGCCAACCCCCTGGCTCCCTAACCCCCGCACACCTGCTGGTTCCCGCGCACCAACTTGCCGAGCGACGCGCGGAGCTCCAGACTCAACCGTTGAGGACGGGCTTTCCGTCGACGGACGGCCTGGTTCTGTGCGCGTGGTAGAAGCGGAATGCGATGAGGCCGATGACGAGTAGGGCCGTCGATGTGCCGGTCACCCAGCCGATGCGGATCGGTCCGTGCCAGAACGTGCCCGGCGCCCCGACCAGCCATCCACCGGCCGCGAGTCCTAGTAGCAGCCAGGGCATGAGGTTCGTGAGCGTGCGGCCGATCGAGGCGGTCACTGCGACGATCGGCAGCGCCGAGGCCAGCCATACGGTGGCACTGATCGCCATCACCAATAGGCCCATGAGCGCGAAGACCTCGACGATATCGGCGATCGCTCCGGCGTGCAGGTATGCGCGCGTGTGTGCCGCGGCGGCGTACTCGCAGCCGACGGCTCCGACGACGGTAACGGTGATGAACAAGAATCCGCGCGCCGCTTTCCGCACCGCGCGTGCCGCAATCGTCAAAGATCTGGCGAGGGTGCGGGCGGTATGAACGGCAATTGCCCAGAGATAGGTGGCGATATAGATCGTGAACTCGGCTATCTCGATGGCAATCGCAATGGCGCCGTTGATGATCAGATATCCTGCGGCGACCGCGCCATCGATGAGAAATGCGCCGATCAGAACGCAAGCGCGGGCGAGTTGCACGACGAAAATCGCGACCGCGCGCTCGATACCCGCGAACCCACCCGGTGCGCGCGGTGCATCCGGCATCTCCGGACCGTGCCACGGAACTGGGCGTGGGCGCTCGAATCGCCTGCGTGCCAGCTCTGTTCCGGTTGTTTCCTCGAAGGCGCTGATGACTCCGCCGAACAGTGCGGCAACGAAACCGAGTCCGAGCAGTAGTGCCGCGGCAAGTAGCGGAACCAGGGTGATCAGCCCGGCGCCGCGAAGGAGCGGCCACAGCACGCATGCCCCGATTGCCCAGGCAAAACAGCTGGACACCAGCATGTCTCGCCGTTGGCACGCCGATTCTACGGTATGTAGCGTGGCGGTAACCGCGAAAAGCACGGCTACCGAGATCAGCAGGATCGCCGAAACGATCGAGAAAACTCCGCCGCGTCCGTAATGAGCGAACAGCGCGGCCACGACGGCGCACAGCCACGTGACGGACATGAACGTGGCATTCGTCTCGTAATTGCGCAATAGATCGCCGGTCAGATAGGCGGCGGCAGCGGTATAGATCAGGAACACCGGAATGAGGCTGTTGTTGGTCGCTGCCAGGTAGAAGAGACCGCACGCGGCGAAAAAGGCGGCGATGCCTGCCCAGTTTCGCGCCGTACTCGTCGATGTGGTCACATGCAATCCGTGATCGCGACAGTACAGGTCGATGGGCAGAATGGAACTCGTATCGCACGGAATGATATGACAACCGGATCGGAAGGCGAGTGGTTCCTCGTCGCCGAGGCGTACCAACCAGAAGTCGCTGTCCCGCAATCGCCGACGGTTGCCACGGTAAGTGGACATATCCAAGCCTGGCACGAAAACCTGCGGTACTGAGCGATAGGAATCAGATGGGGGGATATCGACGACGACTTGGGTACTTGATGAAACCTGGTCCCGGTTTGTGACCGAGCGGTCAGCCGTTGGCGGCGCGCTTGCCGCCGAAACGGCTTGCGGCGATGAGGTCTTCGCGGGCGCGGGCGACGCGGGAGCGGACGGTGCCGACGGGGCAGCCGCAGACGGTGGCGGCCTCGGCGTAGGAGAGGCCGAGGATTTGGGTGAGCACCAGCGCTTCCCGGCGTTCGGGGGCGAGATCGTCGAGCAGCATGTTGAGTTCGACGATCTCGGTGGGGCCGTGGTGACGCGGGGTCTGGCCGTCGGCCGCCGCGACCCAGTCGACGCCGTGCGCGATGCGCGGCCTGGCCACCGCCATCCGCACCTGATCGACGACGACGCGGCGCGCGATGGACAGCAGCCAGGTGCGTGCGCTCGCGCGGCCCTCGAAACGTTTGATGCTGCCGAGCGCGCGCAGGTAGGTCTCCTGCGTCAGATCGTCGGCACGCGACACCTCGGTCAGGTGGGCCAGCAATCGCCACACATCACCTTGGGTGGCTCGAATGAATCCTTCGAGGGCCCGGCGATCTCCGCGGGCCGCGGCGAGAGCTAGCCGGGTCGTCTCGTCATCCTCGGCGGGCGTCGGCATGGCGTCGACAATAACTGGTTGCCGCGGCGGGAGCGACGGGGCCCGGAGGCGGCAGCTTGCGTAACCACGGAGGGCCACCGCGGACGCCGCCAAGAAAACACAGCCCGCGGGAACTTCGGGCCGCGTCCACACGACAATTTAGACGTGGAGTGCAAAGTGTGCCGGACGGCGCTGTCGGCCCGGATCGACGGCGAGCGTGAGACCGTCCCCGCGGCCAGGGTGGACGAGCATCTGGAGCAGTGCGCCGCCTGTTGTGCCTGGTACGCGGTGGCGGTGGAGACGACGGCGCGGCTGCGCGGCGCGTCGTCCTATGCGCCCGACCTCACCGACGCGATCTTCGCGGCCGCCGAGCTGGAACGTCCGCGCCGCTCGCTCGCCGCACTGTGGCGCATCCCACGTCCGATCGCCCGGCTCGCGTGGACGCGGGTGCTGCTCGGTGTGCTGGGGATCGTCCAGTGTGTGCTCGCGCTCGGCCAGGTCGGCGGCGTCGACTTCGGCATGAGCCATCACGGCGCGGAGATGACCCAGCATCTGCTCAACGAGAGCACCGCGTGGAGCCTCGCGATCGGCATCGGCTTCATCTACTGCGCGCTGCGCCCCGTCGCGACCGCGGGCGTGCTGCCGGTGCTCGGCGTGCTGGTCGCCGCGCTCACGGTGTTCGTCATCGGCGATCTGAGCGAGGGCGTTGTCCCGGTCTCGCGGGTCATGTCCCACGGCGTGCTCGTCGTCGCGCTGGTGCTGGTCGCCGTCGTTCATCGCACCCGGCGGCCGCGGCCCGCGCCGCCGAGCCGCGACAGCCTCACCGAACCCACCGAGCTGGTGCTGCCGCCCGGCGCCCGCCTCGGCCGCCGCACCGGCCATCTGCGGTCCATGCAGGACCCCGCCGCCTGACCTCGCGCACGACTCCCGCCGCCTGATCGAACGGAATCATGACAACCGACACCATCGATGCCGCCGTCCGCACGGAACCGGCCCGCATCTCGCTGAACGTCTCCGGAATGAGTTGCGCCGCTTGCGCGACCAGGGTGGAGCGCAAACTCAACAAGGTCGACGGCGTCACCGCGTCGGTGAACTACGCCACCGGCGTCGCCACCATCGACGCCGCCGACGGAGTGACGTCCGAACAGCTTTGCGCCGAGGTGGTGTCCGCCGGATATGGCGCGCAACCGGTTTCGGATACGCCGGGCCCGGTCGACTCCGCGCCCGAGGACGCCGCCGTGCGAGATCTGTTCCGCCGCTTGGTGGTAGCGCTCGTGCTGTTCTTCCCGCTGGCGGATCTCTCGGTGATGTTCGCCACCGTGCCCGCCACCCGCATCACCGGCTGGCAGGTGATCCTGACCGTGCTCGCGCTGCCGGTGGTGGTGTGGTCGGCGGCGCCGTTCCATCGCCGCGCCTTGGCGGGTGCGAGAAACTTTGCCGCGAGTATGGATACGCTCGTCTCGGTCGGCGTGCTCACCGCGACGCTGTGGTCGCTGGACACCATGTTCCTGCAACCCGAGCGCGTCGAGTCCGCACCCGACGGTGTGTGGAACGCGATCTGGTCCAGCGATTCGATCTACCTCGAGGTGGCCGCGGGCGTCACCGCGTTCGTGCTCGCCGGACGGTATTTCGAGGCGAAGGCCAAGCGCTCGGCGGGCAGTGCGCTGCGTGCGCTCGCCGCGCTCGGCGCGCGCGAGGTGACGGTGCTGACCAGGGGTGATCGCGAAATGCGGGTCCCCATCGGCGAACTCGTCGAGGGACAGCGCTTCGTGGTGCGGCCGGGGGAGACCATCGCCGCGGACGGCCTCGTCGTCTCCGGCGAATCCAGCGTCGACGCCAGCGCGATGACCGGCGAATCACTGCCGGTCGACATCGGGCCCGGTATGGAGGTGATCGGCGGCACCACCGCGCTGACCGGGCGGCTGATCGTCGAGGCCGCCGCGGTGGGCGCGGACACCAAGCTCTCCGGCATGATCCGGCTTGTCGAGCAGGCGCAGACCGGCAAGGCGCGCATGCAGCGCGTCGCCGATCGGGTCTCGGCGGTGTTCGTACCGTTCGTGTTCGCCGTCGCCGCAGGCACTTTCGCGGTCTGGGCGCTCACCGGCTCCGGTGCCGACCGTGCGGCCGCGGCCGCGCTCGCGGTGCTCGTCGTCGCGTGCCCGTGCGCGCTCGGGCTCGCCATTCCGACGGCGCTGATGGTGGCGTCCGGGCGCGGCGCGCAGCTCGGCATCTTCATCAAGGGGCATCAGGCACTGGAGGCCACCCGCGATGTCGACACGGTGGTGCTCGACAAGACCGGCACCGTCACCGAGGGCGCGATGAGCGTGGTCTCGGTGATCGTGGACAGCGCGTTCGCCGAGGCCGAAGTGCTGCGCCTGGCCGGTGCGGTGGAATCGGCCTCCGAACATGCCGTCGCCGCGGCGATCGCCCGGCACGCCGCGGCCGCGTTCGACGAGCTGCCACAGGTCGAATCGTTCACGGCGCTACCGGGATTGGGTGCGCGCGGCCTGGTCGACGAGCGCACGGTCACGGTGGGCAGGCTGCGCCTGTTCGAGGACATCCAGGTGCCGCAGGCGATGAAATCCGCGGTGCGCGAACAGGAACGGGCCGGGCGGACCGCGGTGCTCGTGGTCGTCGACGGCGCCGTCGCCGCGGTGATCGCGGTCGCCGACACCGTCAAGGCCACCGCAGCGGACTCTGTCGCGCGGCTGCACAAGCTCGGCCTGCGTGTGCTGATGTTCACCGGCGACAACGCCTACGCGGCGCAGACGGTCGCCGACGAGATCGGCATCGATGAGGTTGTCGCCGAACTGCTTCCGGAGGGCAAGGTCGAGCTGATCGCCGCCATGCAGGAGCAGGGCAGGCGCGTGGTGATGGTCGGCGACGGCATCAACGACGGCGCCGCGCTGGCCACCGCCGATCTCGGCATGGCCATCGGCGCGGGCACCGATGTGGCGATCGCGGCCGCCGATGTGATCCTGGTGCGCGAGGATCTCGGCGCGGTGGCCGATGCCATCGAGCTGGCGCACGCGACGCTGCGCACCATCAAGGGAAACCTGGTGTGGGCCTTCGGATACAACGTGGTCGCCATCCCGATCGCGGCGCTCGGCTGGCTGAACCCGCTCATCGCGGGCGCGGCCATGGCGTTCTCCTCGTTCTTCGTCGTCTCGAACAGCCTGCGGCTGCGGCGGGTTCGGCTGGAACGTTAGCGGCGCGACCGCGCGAGCTGTTCCAGCATCGCGTTGTAGGCGGCGAGTTCGGAGTCGCCGTAGGAGTCGTCCTTGCGGTCGGTGCGCACCGCGGTGCGCCGGTCCTGCGCCACCCACTGGCTCAGCAGCGCACCGACCACGAGCAGGACGGGGACTTCGCCGGACACCCAGGCGATGCCGCCGCCCATCCGCTGATCCGCGAGCAGGTCGAGATGCCACGGCAGGTCGAGCTGGCTGTAGAAGCGGTCGCCGATCACCGAGGTCATCGACATCACGGCCACGCCGAAGAAGGCGTGAAAAGGCATGATCGCGAACAACATGCCGAGCCTGCCGAGATGGGGGAGCCTGCGCGGTCCCGGATCTATGCCGATGATGCCCCAGTAGAACAGGTAGCCGATGATCAGGAAGTGCACGTTCATCAGCACGTGCCCCCAGTGATAGCGGATCAGGCCTTCGAACACGGGCGTGAAATACAGGCCGTACAGCGAGATCACGAACGCCGAAAGCGCCGTCGCGGGATGGGCGATGATCGCGGTCGGCCGGGAGTGCAGGATGGACAGGATCCATTCGCGCACACCGGGAATCGTGTCGCGGGCGGCGGCGGGGACCGCGCGCAGCAGCAGCGTCATCGGCGCGCCGAGCACGAGCAGCACCGGGATGAACATATTCAGCAGCATGTGCTGGAGCATGTGGAAGCTGAACATGCCGTAGCCGTAGGCGCTCAGCCCCGACGAGGTCGAAATCAGCAGCACCACACAGCCGGTCAGCCACGACACCGTGCGCCACGGCGACCATTCGTCGCCGCGGCGGCGTAGCTTGACGACACCCATCGCGTACAGCGCGATGCCCGCGAGCGCGGCGGTGCCGAGCACCATGTCGAAGCGCCAGAACGTGATCAGCCGCGCGACGGTGGGGGCATCGGGCAGGTCGAAGCCGAGGAACACCTGCTGGGCGGTGAACGTGCGATCGGCGAAGGCGGGAGCCGGTTGCACCGCCATGGCCACCATGGCGACGTGCGCGAGCACGGCGAGCGCGCCGGCGACGGTGAGTGTTCGCGCGTTCGGGGTACCGCGCACCAGGAGCGCGATACCGGCCGCCGCCGCGATCACCACCAGTGCGAGGCGTCCGTATCCCGTGGTCAGCACCGCCGACCACGGCAGCAGCACGAGGACGAGCACCAGCCCGCTGAACGCCGCGGCGATCAGGCACAGCCGGGTGATGGTCACCGCGCGCCGGATCGCGGCCGCCGCCGGTTCGCCGCCGCGGCGCGCGTGCGCGGCCACGCACCACAGCAGTCCGGGCAGTACGGAGGCGGCGATCTGGAAGAGGATCATCGCACCGGTGCCGTAGTCGTGATTCGGTCCCTCACCGGCATTGCCGACCATCGCCGGCGGCAGCACCGCCAGACCGGCGAGTACGAGCAGCACCACCGATCCGTTCCAGGACAACGTCATTCGGGTACCGAGCGCGACGATACCGGCCAGCGCCGCGACCACGATCCAGGCCCGCGGCTTCTCGCTCGCGTCGACCAGCGCACCGAGCGCGCCGAGCCGGAACAGCGCACCGGTCGTCATGCCGCCCGCCTGCGCCGCGGCCACCGGGATCAGCGCGAGCGCCGACACCAGCCAGACGACGCTCGCGCGTTCGGCGATCCGGACACCGGCATACCCGTCCACGTCGACGCGGCCCTTGGTGATCGCGGTACAGCAGATCGCGTAGACGAGCGCACCGAGCGTCAGCGCGCCCGCCACCTCGGCGACCACCCGCAGCAGTACGAAACCGAGCGCGTCCGCGAGTCCCGGATACGCCGTACCGGCCAATCGATAGGGCGTCTCCCCGGAGGCCACCACCGATCCGATCACGAGCGCCAGCGAAACAACCGCCGCACCCAGCCAGACGAATCGGTCGGTCGAGCGCGTCACCTGCACGTTGTTTGCCACCATCCTCGCAACCGGATCCTCGTGCCCGCACGAAACGAACAGCATTCGACCACACGTCGGATCCGGAACCGGGGAAGTTCCCGCCACCCACCGTGCGGTGTGTCACAGTGGGCCGGATGTGTCAGGGCGTCAGTCGGTAGGTGACCGAGTCGCGAGCGGTGAAGCCCGCGCGCTGGTAGAGCCGGTTCGCCGCTTCGCGTTCGGGGCGGGAGGTGAGGTCGACCGTGCGCGCGCCTGCTCGGCGGGCGATGTCGACGGCGGCGCGGGTGAGCTCGAACGCAATGCCCTTGCCGCGGGCGGATTCGTCGACGACCACGTCTTCGATGCGTGCTCTGATACCGGTCGGGATCGCATACGTGACGAGGGTGAGCATGCCGACGATGTGCTCGTCGGACGACGCGAGGAGCAATGTCGTGGATTCGGACTCGATGAGCGTCGCCAGCGTTTCGACGGTGAGGGGTGCGGCGGTGGTCGAGAGCTGGCGAACGAGAGCCGTCACTGCGCGTGCGAGGTCCGGTGTGGCGTCGAGTGCTGTCGAGATCCGGATGTCGGCCATCCGCACAACGTAATCGACGGGCGATCCTAGGACGACGGGGGCGCGTGTCGGACAAGGGAACTGACCTATCGTGGCACAGGGAATCACATTCGAAGACAGACAGGCGGCGAGATGCGGGCGATCGCGTTCAACGAATTCGGCGGGCCAGAAGTATTGCAGGTGGTGGACATTCCCGTTCCCGAACCGACCGGTGCCGAGGTGCGGGTCGCGGTGCGCGCGGCGGGCGTGAATCCGGCCGACTGGAAGATCCGCTCGGGCGCACTGGTTTTCGGTACGCCGACGTTCCCGCAGTTTCCGGGCGGCGAGATCGCGGGAGTGGTCGACGCGGTGGGGCCGGAGGTCACCGATCTGGCCGTC
The DNA here is from genome assembly GCF_044547285.1 of Nocardia sp. NPDC052566. Classification (NCBI taxonomy): domain Bacteria; kingdom Bacillati; phylum Actinomycetota; class Actinomycetes; order Mycobacteriales; family Nocardiaceae; genus Nocardia; species Nocardia sp. NPDC052566. The sequence goes on from NZ_JBIUAF010000005.1 coordinate 331,095, forward strand.
GGTGACGAGGTATTCGGTTGGGCGCGTGCGGGTTACGCCGAGTACGCACTGGCGACCGAGCTGGCGAAGAAGCCGGAGGGGCTGTCCTGGGTGGATGCCGTATCCCTTCCGGTGGCGGTGAGCACCGCCGCCAAGGTTCTCGACCTGCTGAAGTTGCAGCCGGGGGAGACCGTGCTGCTCAACGGCGCCTCCGGCGCGGTGGGTTCGATGGCGGTCCAGCTGGCGGTGGCCGACGGCGTCACGGTGATCGGCACCGCATCGGCGGGCAATCAGGACATCGTCCGCGGCTTCGGCGCTGTTCCGACCACCTACGGTGACGGCCTCGCCGACCGCGTCCGCGCACTGGCCCCCGCGGGCATCGACGCGGTCTTCGACGCCGCGGGCCACGGCTTCCTGCCGGTCGCGATCGACCTGCGCGGTGGCACCGACCGCATCGTCACGATCGTCGACCCGGCGGCCACCGACCTCGGCATCGCCTTCCCCACCGGCGGTGGCGGCCCCCGCCCCACCGCCCTCGCCCACCAGGTCGCCCAGCGCCTCGCCACTGGCGAATTCCACCTCCCCGCCCCGGCCCGCACCTTCCCCCTCGACCAAGCCGCCGCCGCCCAGCAGGAAAGCGAAACCGGCCGCACCCCAGGCAAAGTAGTCCTCACCCTCACCTGAGGCTCGCCGAGCGCAGTCGAATGGCCCTCCGACACGCCGTATCAAGGGGCCATTCGACGGCGCTCGGTACATCCGTTCGCCTATTGTTTTGCGGCTTCGCGGACTTCGGGGTCGGGGTCTGCGGCGAGGCGGGTGCGGAGGCGGCGGGCTTCGGCGCCGCGGTATGTGCGCAAGGCCACGGCGAGGGCGTTGCGGACTTCTGGGTTGGGGTGGGCGATGAGGTGGGCGATGTCCGCGACGTCGCCGCGGCTTCTGCCGGCGAGTCCGTAGAGTGCATCGATGAGGTCGTCGTCGTTATCGGCGCTGCGTAATTGTTGCAGGAGTTGAGGTTTCGTCAGGGGTGGTGGGTCGATGGGGTATCGGCGGCGCAGGTCGGCGGCCTTGAACTCGCCACGCCCCAGGCACGCCGGACACGCGCAGGGTTGGCGGCCATGCGCATCCGGGCGGTATCGCCACCCTGTCACCTGACGCACGTGCCGAACCCGATGAAGCTCGGCGGGCGCGATCGCGCGGGGCACAACGATCTCGTACCCGCGTGCGTCCTCCGCGCGCATGATGACCGAAACAGCCTCGGCCGCAGTCATTTCCGCGCCAGCGTCGCGATAATGTCCGACGAGGACCGTCTCATCGTCCGGTATACGGAAATCCACCGCGACGAACAACCGTTGCCCACCCCGCCGCAACTCCCGCAGCCACTGATGTGACAACACGTACGACGGCATCACCGGCAGACAGAACACCCCGCGCCGGTATCCGCTCACCGCGATCCCCGCTCGGCGAATCCGCCGCGCGTTCTTCTCGGGCGTCAGATGCACGAGCAGCGCCACGGCACGATCCTAGTAGGTCTACCTCACCAGCGACGCGGCAACTCGGACCGGACCCTCGGGATACCTCGCAGAGCGTAGGAGGCGAATCAAACCGACCTTTCGGCATACCCTCGACCCTGTGCCTCGTATGAACGCCGATATCGGATGAGTCAGATCCTGAGCCTGGAGCAGGAGGCGCGGCTGCGAGAGAGTATCGGGCGGCAAACGCTGCTCACGACATTGGGGATTCGGATCGCGAGCCTGGGGGCCGGGCGGGTGGTGCTCGAGCTCCCGTTTCGGGACGAACTGTGCCAGCAGAACGGGTTCGTGCATGCCGGGGCGATTACTACGATGGCCGATTCGGCATGCGGGTACGCGGCGATGTCGTTGCAGCCGCTCGATCACGACGTCCTCAGTGTCGAGTTCAAGGTCAATTTCATGAGTCCGGCTGTGGGGCAGCGCTTTCAGGCCGTGGCCACCGTGGTCCGCGCGGGTCGCACGCTGACGGTCTGCAATGCGGAAGTGATCTCCGACCGTGACGCCACCCGGCCCATCGCACTCATGCAAGCGACTCTCATGGCAATTCCCTCGCCCGCGGAGTGAACCGGCGGTGCCTGCGCGTCGTCTATCGATCAGGGGGTTCGCGCAGGAGGAATCATGTCCACTCCACTCCGTCGGCGCACACGGTTCGCCCAGGCCGCCTGCGTCACCGCGGTTGCCGCGTTCGCGGTCGCCTGCGGCTCGTCGACCGGTGACAAGATGCCGGAGGCGGTCAGCACGCAGATCACCATCGCCGAATTCCATTTCCAGCCGCCCGCTTCCGTCGCGCCGGGTGCGAAGATCACCATCCGCAACCAGGATCGGGTCGAGCACAGCGTGACCTCCGATGCCGCGGGGCTCTTCAGCACCGACGTCGAAGGCAACGAGACCGCCACCTTCACCGCGCCGTCCACGCCCGGCGAATTCACCTTCTTCTGCAAATATCACCCGGCGATGCGCTCGACCTTGATCGTCAAGTGACTTCACCGAGCTGCCACGCGCGGTTCACGGCGGGTTATTTCGCGCCGCTAGCGTCGATGACGGGCGGAAGGAGGCGGCGTGGAGTTGCGGCATCTGGTCTCGTTCGTGGCCCTGGCAGAGGAGTTGCACTTCGGGCGGGCGGCGCGGCGGCTGCATCTGACCCAGCCGAGTTTGAGCGCGCAGCTGCAGCGGTTGGAGAAATCGCTTGGCGTGCAACTCGTTTCGCGCAACTCGCACGAGGTGGCACTGACCGCCGCCGGGCGGGAGCTGGAGAGTCACGCACGGGTGATCGTCGCACAGCTGGAGCGGGCGACGCGGCTGGTCAGGGCGACGGCCGAGGGGCGAACCGGTGCGGTGAACGTCGGCTACAACCTGCCCGCCAGCAAGCATGTGCTGCCGGACGCGCTGGCCAGGATGACCGGCACGCATCCCGATGTCGCGGTGTCGCTGTGGGAGAAGCGGACCGGGCCGCAGCTGGCGGCGCTCGCGGACGGTTCGCTCGATATCGCGCTGGTCTACGGTCATCCGAGCACCACCGAGTTCCGGTATCGGCGGCTGTTGCATCGGGTGCCGATGGTGGCGGTGGTCGGGCGCAGGCATCGCTGGGCGGACCGGTCCGGCGTGCGCTTCGCGGAGCTGGCCGAGCAGGAGTGCGTGCTGTTCGCGCGTGAGCAGTGCCCGGCGATGTACGACACCATCGTGCACGCCGCCGCGGACAGCAAGATCTCGCTGCGGGTCGCGCACACCGCCGACGACCCCGGCGCGACCGCGCATCTGGTCTCGGTGCGGCCGCTGGTCGGTTTCGCGTCGTTGACCAGGGCGATCTCGATGGGTGTCGGCGTGCCGGGCAGCGGCACGGTCGCGGTCAAACTGTTCGACCCGGTGCCGACGCTCGACCTGTACGCCGTCTGGCGCGCGACCGAGTCGAACCCCGCCGTGGCCGCATTCCTGGCCTGTCTGGAACCCACCGCGGTGCCTATTTGAGTCCGGAGCGGACGAAGGCGTTCACGATGTGGCGTTGCAACAGCAGATAGAGAGCGAGGACCGGCAGGCAGGCGAGACCCGCGACGGCCATCATCGGACCCCACTGGTCGCCCTCGGTGCCCATGAAACTGCGCAGGCCGAGTTGCAGGACGCCGTTGGATCGGCGCAAAACCACTGCGGGCCAGAAGTATTCGTTCCACGCGTTGATGAACAGCAGGATGGCGAGCGCGGCGAGCGCCTGGCGCAGGTTGGGGACGACCACCGTCCACAGAATCGACCAGGAGGAGCGCCCGTCGATTTTCGCGGCGGCCACGAGTTCCTTCGGGAAGCTCGCCATGTGCTGGCGCAGCAGCAGGACCGCGAGCGCCGAGCACAGCGTCGGCAGGACGACGCCGACCAGCGAATCGATGAGTCCGAGCCGGGTGAGCAGCACGTAGTTGGGCAGCATGGTCACCTGGAAAGGGACCAGCCAGGTGCCGACAAAAGCGAGATACAGCAGGCGCTGGCACGGGAAGGTGTACATCGCGAAGGCATAGGAGGCGAGCAGCGCGATGAGGAGCTGACCCGCGGCCGACAGGGTGGCGACGAGGAAGGTGTTGCCGAGCAACCCCGCGATGTCGACCTTTTCGGCGGCGTCCGCATAGTTGGCCGGCGAGATCGGCCACGGGAACGGCGACAGCGACGTGACATCCTCCGGCCTGCGCAGCGAGGTCGCGAACAGCCAGTAGATCGGGAAGGCGCACACCACCGCGGTGCCGGCGAGCAGCAGGTGACTGCCCGCCGCGCGGATTCGCTCAATCATCATGGAAGGCAACCTTTTCCGAGAACCACACCAGCAATCCGGCGACCGTGCCGAACCCGGCGAACAGCAGCACGCCCGCGGCGGCGCTGAGCCCGGCGTCGAAGCTGTGGAAGGCGTAATCCCACAGCAGGTAGTAGATATTGGTGGTCGCCTGTGCGGGGCCGCCCTGTGTCATGGTGTCGATGAGCGGGAACGTCAGTGTCGGGCTGAGCAATACGGTGGTCAGCACCAGGAACAGCAGCGTCGGCGAGAGCAGCGGCAGGGTGATCCAGCGGCGGATCTGGCTCGGCGTCGCGCCGTCGACGCGCGCCGCCTCGTCGTAATCGCCACTGATACCGGCCAATCCGGCCCACACCACGAGTACCGCGAACCCGAGCAGCTGCCAGCCGGTGATCACGATGATCACCCCGTGCGCGGTGGTGGCGTCGTAGACCCAGTTGCGGTCGGAATCGAGTGCGCGATCGACGATGCCGCCGCCGGGATGCAGCAGCCAGCGCCACACCGCGGCGGCGGCCACCGGCGCGACCAGGAACGGCGCGAAGATGAAGGCCTGGTAGATGGTTCGGGCCCGGCCGGTGACCCGGCGTCCGGCCAGCGCGATCAGCAGCGGAAGCACGACGGTGAACGGCAGCATGCCCGCGATCAGCACGCCGGTCCGGCCGAGCGAATCCCAGAATGCCGGAAGCTGGAGCAGCCGTTCGTAATTGGCCGTCCCGACCGGTCGCATCGGCGCGGTCGGCAGCAGATTCCAGGAGTAGGTGGACAATTCGAGCGCTTGCAGCAGGGGCCGATACGTCCACACCACCAGCAGTGCCAGCGCAGGAGACAGGTAGAGGTACGGCACGATGCCACGGCGGAACCGAGCGAGGCGTGACGGCCGGGCGGCCACGGCGGGCACCGTGACCGTCTCGGGTAGGTCGACGACGAACACCGCGGTCACCGGTATTCCGCTGCCAGCGCGGCCAATTGATCGAGCACCTCGCGCTCGGGCCGGTCGTAGACCGCCGGGGCCGGTGTCGCCTCGATCGCGGTGGCGATCAGCGTGGCGCCGAGCAGATCGATGCGGGTGTAGCCGAAACCGGCGAGCCCGCGCTGGCGCCCGGCCGGCGCCAGCGGATCGATCCGGTAGGACAGCGCGGGCCCGATCCAGACCGGGACACCGGCGAACGAGGCGCTCGCGGTGAGGTGGTTGTGGCCGCACACGATCATCCGCACATCCGTTCCCGCGAGGACGGTTTCGAGTAGTTCGGGCCGCTGGAGGCGGAGGAATTCCGTGGTGGCCAGCGGTGAGCGGATCGGTGGATGGTGCAGGACGAGCAGGGTGCCGCGCGGCGCGGGGTGGCGCAGCTGATCGGCGAGCCAGTCGAGTTGCCCCGGCGTCAGCCAGCCGTCGTGGCGGCCGGGCATGGTGCTGTCCAGTGCGATGATCCGCAGTCCGCGCACGTCGACGACGCTGTCGTGCGGTGCCGACGGGTCCTCGTCCGGCCCTCGATCGAGCAGCTCCGCGCCGAAAGCCGTTCGCTCGTCATGGTTTCCCATCACGTACACCAGCCGTGCGCCGAGCGCGGCCGCCGCCGGTTCCATCGCCGCGCGCAGCCGCCGGTACGCCGCCGGTGACCCGCTGTCGGCCAGATCCCCGGAGAGCACAAGCGCGTCGACAGGCTGCCCGGCAGCGAGGATCTGGGCGAGTACCAGCGTCAAGTTGGCGTAGGTGTCCACCGCGCCATGCACCAACTCGCCCTCGGTACGCAGATGCGTATCGGTCAGCTGCACGATCGTCAAGTCGCTCAGGCCCGCATCGCCGCGGCGGTCGGGCCGCACGGCGCGTGCGGTATCGCAGGCTCGCTCGTTCATGCCCACCCCTCGCTCACGAACAGCCTCGGCATGCGTGACGCCCGCGCTGTTGCCGTTTCCCTCGCTCATGAGACCGGCAGCAATCCGGCGCCCTGTGTACGGGCCGCGCCGAGGGTGGACCGCGGATCCTTGCCCTGGAACACGATCGACTCGACCGCGTCCATCATGCCGTCGCGGATCTGCAAATAGTTGTTTCCGGGCAGGGAGATCCACGGTTCCATGGTCGCCAGCTGTGCGACATTCGGTGCGAGCAGCGGGTTCTGGTTCGCCCAGTCCCGCAGTCCGTTCGGATCGTCCATCAACCCGGTGCGCAGCGGCAGGTAGCCGATCCGCTGCGAGATCTTGGTGTACGCCGCCTCGCTGGTGAGAAAGGTGATCAGTTCCCAGGATGCGCGCTGTTTGGCCGGATCGTCGGACAGGACATACAGCGACGCACCGGAATTCGTCGGCACGGTCGGCCTGCCCTGGAAGCTCGGCATCGGCGCGGACCGCAGATCCCACTTGTCCTTCGCGCCGGCCACGAAAGTGCCTTGGATGGCGCTGGTTTCGAGGATCATCCCGATATCGCCGCGCGCGAACGCCTCGTAGCCCTGCTTCTGGTTCAGCTTGGGCATGGCGCCGGACTCCACCAGCTGCTTGGCCATCGCGGTGACCTCGACGGCGGGCGGGTCGGCGAAGGTGAGGTTCTTGCGATCCTCGGAGATCACCCGGCCGCCGTTGGAACGCACCAGCGACTGGAAACACCAGTCCTTGGCGGCCTTGGTCAGGCAGTCGATGTACACGCCGTCCTTGCCGGTCCGCTTGATCGCCGCGGCGGCGTCGGCCACCTGCCGCCAGGTGGTCGGCGGATGCGCCGGATCGAGCCCGGCGGCGGCGAAGACGGTGGCGTTGTAGTACAGCACCGGCGTCGAAAAGACGAAGGGCACACCATAAGTCGTGCCGTCCCAATCGGCGAGCGTGCGCGCCCTCGGCGCGTACGGATGCCTCGCGCCATCGAAATTCCGCTGCACCCGCTGCTTTCCGATCAGCCGGTCCAGCGGCTTGGCCCGCAGCTGATGGACGGTGAAATCGAGATCGCTGAATCCGAGCTGCGCCACATCCGGTGGACTGCCCGCGACGATCTGGTTCTGGATGCTGGAGATGGTGTCGGTGGCCGGATTCGGGCTGTTGCCCTGCGGTTTCCGCGCGGTCACCGTGATATTCGGGAACTCGGCGCCGAATTCGGCGATCAGCTCGTCGAAGGTGTCGGTCCACGCACCGGCCATGCCGTAGTTGTAGGACTCGAAGACGATCGAAACCCGCTGCCCCGGTGCGAGTTCCGGGACGAGCGCGGTGGCGGATTCGGACGGGGCGGTGCTGCCGAGCCCGCCGCATGCGGTGAGCGCGACGGTGGTGGTGAACACCAAGCCGAGCAAGGGCGCGGTGCGTTTCACGGAATTCTCCTCATCGGGTAGCCATGGCGGGCTGGCGGCGCAGGCGCAGCCCCGAACCGGGATGGAACAGATGGATGCGATCCGGATCGACGTCGAGCGCGATATCGGCGCCCACCGCGACTCCGGCCGGACGGGGCGCCCGCGCGCACAACCGCTGTGCACCGACCGTGACGTGCACGAGCTCTTCGCTGCCGAGGTTTTCCACCATCGACACGCGCCCGCGGATACCGCCCGCGCCGATGCGCAGATGCTCGGGCCGGATTCCGGCGACGACGGCGGTGTCGCCGCCGGAATCCGGATCGTCGAACGGCAGCGCGACATCGACGCCGTCGGCGATGACGCGCAGCCCTCCGTCGCGCCCCGTGACCAGCGCGGGGAACAGGTTGGCCGGTGGGGCGCCGAGGAATCCGGCGACGAACGTCGAGCGCGGCCGGTCGTACAGTTCGGCGGGCGTGCCGACCTGTTCCACCCGCCCGTCGTTGAGCAGCGCGATCCTGGTGGCCATCGTCATCGCCTCGACCTGATCGTGGGTGACGTACAGGAAGGTCGCACCGAGCTCGCGGTGCAGCGCGATCAGTTCGGCGCGGGTGGCGCTGCGCAACTTCGCGTCGAGATTCGACAGCGGCTCGTCCATCAGGAACGCGCCGGGCTCGCGCACCATGGCCCGCGCCAGCGCCACCCGCTGGCGCTGCCCGCCCGAGAGCGCGGCGGGTTTGCGCCCCAGCAGCTCCGACAGTTCGAGCGTGCTCGCCACTCGCGAAACACGCTGCGCGATAGCGGCTTTGGGCACGCGCCTGGCGCGCAACGGGAATCCGATATTCTTCGCGACGGTCAGATGCGGATACAGCGCGTAGCTCTGGAACACCATGGCCAGATCCCGCCGCCGCGGTCCGAGTTCGGTGATGTCGGCGCCGTCGAGCAGGATGCGCCCGCCGCTGGGCTGCTCCAGGCCGGCGATCATGCGCAGCAGCGTGGATTTGCCGCAGCCGCTCGGACCGAGCAGCACCATGAATTCGCCGTCGGCGATATCGAGGTCGACCGCGCGGACCGCGTGTGTCGCGCCGAACATCTTCGATACCGCGTCGATCTGTAATCGCGCCATCGGTAGCCCCTCAACCGACCGAGTGCTGCACAGTTGTCATGCGGTCAGTCTCGGGCCGGCATGGGGCGCCGGGGCGTGGCGATAGGCGATATCGATCGCGCGAACGTTGCCGGATTCTGTCTGAGTCGGCGATTCACGCCCGCGCGGCGGCCTCGACGGGTGAGGATCTAGGGGTCTCGCCCGCGCTCGGCGCCGGCACCACACAACGAGGACCGAATACATGAGGTACAGGACGAACAGCTCGAACCGCGCGCGTGCCGCGGCCGTCACCGCGGTGCTCGGTGCGCTGGTCTTCGCGATGCCCACCGCGGGCGCGACGGTCACCAGGGTCAGCGTGTACTCCGATATCAACTTCGGGTCGGCGACGAACTTCGGCACCAATTGCACCTACACCGCGAAGGCGACGCTCACCGCCGCGGAGGGGCCGGTCGCCTTCTACGACAACGGAATTCGGTTCGGAGTGGTCCAGCCCTCCGGCGGCGTCGCGCTGATCCAGTGGATTCCGAGGACCACGGGCAAGCACACGCTCACCGCGCTACAGCACCCGGACGAGGTACTGCACCCGGACGACTATCCGCTGGTGAGCGTCGACGTATCGGTGGGCACCGGCGTCCATCTCGGCTACGGCTGCAACGTCTTCGGCGGCTGACGGATCAGCCACAGCCCGGCCGCCCACGCCGCGAACCCGACCGCGAGCTGCGGCCAGCCGTAACCGTGCGGCGCCGCGCCGATCGGCAGCCCGCGCGGATACAGGGTCAGCGTGCTGAGCAGGGCGATCGCGGCGGCGGCCAGCCAGCCGATGCCCATCGCGCGCACCGCCCACCGTTCGGCGCGCCGGAACCTGGTCAGTGCGATACAGCCGAGCGCGAAGAATCCGGCGGTGGCCAGCAGCGCGGAGTCGAGGACGTGCGCCTGGGTCGCCTTCGTGACGAACGAGGCGATGCCGTCGTGATCGGTCTCCGGTGTCGACAGCGCCCAGAACGCGGTCAACAGCGGCTCCTCGACGGCGACCAGGACGAGCCCGAGGACGACGAGCCACGCCGCACTGCGCTCCCGCCCTATCCAGCGCATGGCCGCGAGCAGCGCCGCGGCGATCACCAGTCCGGCGACGGCCCAGACCAGCACGATCAGTTGCGTGTCCACGCCGCACTGTCCTCCCTGGTCATCGAGTAGGCGGGGATGAGCCGCCGCATCGATGGCCGGTTGTTTCCGGCGAGCGCGCAGACCGGCATGATCAGTTGGGTGTCCACGCCGCGCTGTCCTCCTTGGTCATCAGATACGCCGCGAAGCCGGGGATGAGCCGCCGCATCGACGGCCGGCCGGTTCCGGCGACGCGCTCGATGGTGAATTGCCCACCGAAACGGCGCTCGACCTCGCCGGGCGCCATGGGGCCCAAGCCGATCCAGCGTTCCCAGCGGCGCGGCGGCCACTCGAAACACCACAGCAGGAATTGCGCGCCGGGGCGGGCGAGCGGTGCGATCTCGCGCGTGTAGCTGTCGCGCTGCGTGCCCGACAGGTCGTCGAGGACGCTGTAGTCGATGAGCAGGTCGAAGGTGCCGAGGTCGTTGCGCAGGCCGGTCAGGTCGTCCTCGATGAACCGGATGGAGACGCCCGCCGCGGCGGCCGCTGCCATGGCCTTGGTCAGCGCGTCGGCGGAGAAATCGAGGCCGGTGACGTCGAATCCCTTGTCCGCCAGATAGATAGCGTTCGCGCCCGAGCCGCAGCCGAGATCGATTACCCGGCAAGGGCGTAGGCGTCCGGTGACGACAAGGTCGACCAGTTCGTCGCGCGGTCCCACCTCCCACGGCATCCGGAAGTGGCGGTAGCCGAAGTTGTAGAACCAGCGCGCGGGCATGATCTCACGGTGTGCCCGAACGCGTTGCCCGGCAAGGGGTGCGGTGGGACGCGGCCGAATTCCTGGTGATCGCGTCCGTTATGCCCCGTTTTGGCCGCCGACCGCGGTGCGGAAGCGGGCGGGGGTGATGCCATATCTGGTGAGGAACGCTTGGCGCAGCGTTTCCGCCGAGCCGAAACCGCAGCGGGTGGCGATGGCGGCGACGGGGAGCCGGGTGGTGAGCAGCAATTGCGCCGCTGCTTCGGTGCGCGCCTTGCGGACGTAGTTGCCGGGGGTGTGGCCGAGTTCGATGCGGAACAAGCGCGTGAGATGCCTTACGCTGACCCCGATTTCGGCGGCGAGTGTAGTCGCGGAGAGATCGCCGTCGAGGTGGCTGCCGACAAAGGCGACGGCGCGCCGCACCGGCTCCTGCCCACCCGGCGGTGCGGCGACGAAGATGCTCATCTGCGCCTGGTTGCCCGGCCGCTGCAGATAGGTCACGAGGGCGCGGGCCACCATGCGGGCGGGTTCCGGGCCGTGGTCCTCCTCGATGAAGGCGAGGGTCAGATCGAGCGCGCTGGTGACACCGGCCGCGGTGGCGAGTTTGCCCTCGCGGATGTAGATCGGTTCCGGATCGACCGTCACCCGCGGGTAGCGTGCCGCGATCTCGTTCGCGTAGATCCAGTGCGTCGTCGCCCGCCGCCCATCGAGAAGCCCGGTGGCAGCGAGGACTTCGGCCCCGGTGCACACCGACGCGACCCGCCTGCTCTCACCCGCCAGCCGCCGCAGATGCCCGACCAGCCGCGCGTCACCCGCGGCATCCGCACTGCCGAAGCCGCCCGCCACGATCACCGTATCCAGCGGACCGGTCAACCGTTCCAGCGCGACCTCGCCACGCAACGTCATCCCCGAATGACAGGTGATATCCCGCCCGCCCGGCGTAGCCAGCCGCACCCGATACGGCGGCGCGACCCCGAGCCGATTGGCCGCATCCAAACTGCTGGATATCCCCGCGATTTCGAGCAACTCGGCCCGCGGGTAGCCGACGATCACGACCTCCCTGACCTCCACCCCAGCCACGCTACCGGGTTCGTGAAGGTGTCCGCCGTCGCACGGGAACGAGATGCCGAGGCGCGGGTTCGCAGGGTTTCGCCCTGGCAGTGGCCGGTCTCGTCACCGTCTGCGTGGGGATGCGCGCTGTGATCATCGCGGCCTGGCCCGACCAGTCCGGACCGTGGCGCGGAAACCTATTGGCGCGAGACGTGATTCGCAGGGTTCCGGCCATCGTTGGCCGCTGCTGTTGCTCGTCGGTATTCGGCGCGCGCAGCGTGTTGGCCATGATCATCGAACCGCGGACGTCACCAGATCGGTCCGGGAAGCTCGTCGAATTCGCCGCGCGGCGGTGGCCAAGCCTCGCGGGCATCGGATTGACCGTGGTGTTCGCCGTCGCACTTCCCGACTCACCATGGGTCGGCCGGACAGCTCTGATCGCCGCCACCGCGGCCTACCCCGTCGCGGGCTTGCTCCGGCACCACCTGCACGGCCGGAAGACGATCGCACTTCAGGCGGCCGCGCTCGCCGCGTTCACCACCGCCGCCGTGGCAACCCCGCTGATGGACCCCGGCACAGCCCGAATCCTGCTGGCCGCAACGTGGTTCGCCCACGCCCTCTGGGACCTGGCCCACCACCGAGCCGACCGCATGGTCCCCCGCTGGTACGCCGAAGGCTGCGCGGTAATCGACACCCTCACCGCCCTCTCCCTACTCCTCCTCTGACCCCACCCGAATCTGCCCGCCGAGATCACCCCCGCCGAGCACAGTCGAATGGCCCTACAACACGCCGTGATCAGGGGCCATTCGACTGCGCTCGCCGAGCTTGCCGCGCCGTTGACCGGGCCGGCATGGGTCCGCGTGGTGTGCGGCCGATGCGCACCACGTGAACCCACCGTCGGCCACGCCCATCGAGGTGGTGCGAGGGCGACCGGCAATGCCGCTCTGGGGTAGCGGCTCGGTGAGTGTGTGCTCGGCGGGGGTCAGGGGTGGTCGAGTAGGGCGCGGAGGCGGGTGAGGGCGGTGCGCCAGCCTCGTTCCATGGCGTTGCGGGCCATTTTTTGGCGGCGGTCGTCGATGTCGAAGCCGGTGTGGGTGAGGAGGAGACGGGTGCCGCGGCCTTGGGGCTGGATGGTCCAGTCGAGGATCCAGCGGGCCGGGTGCTTCGCCCGGAGGTCGACCCAGCTGATGGTCAGTTGTTCGTTGGGGCGGGCGGTGAGTACTTCGCAGGCGATCTCGGCGGTCGGCTGGGTGGGGACGGCGAAGATGAAGTGCGTGCCGACCGACGTGGCGAAGCCGACCGACCGCATCAACCACTGCTCGACCAGGTCCGGTTCCGTCAGCCCGCGCCAGACGGTCTCCGGCCGGTGCGGGAAGAAGCTGCCTATTTCGACCGCGGCAGGATCCAATTCCGCATCAGAAACCATGCGCCCACCTCCTCGCCCAATCTCCCGCCATGCCACCAGCATTCCACGACTCGACCGTCATTTGCGCAGGTCGGGCAAAGCTGTGAGTGTCTCGATGCACGACGGTTGCCCGGTCACGCGGGCCAGATGATGTGGAAGTCGGGGACCAGGGCGAGCAGTTCGGCGTGCGGGCGGTCGCCGGGGATGATCTCGGCGCCCGCGGGTGGTCTGCCGGTGGACAGGGAGATGCCGGTGAGGCAGCTCTCGCACCAGAAGGACGTCGAGGCGATCCATTCGTCGACATCGCCGACGTAGGCGATGCGCAGCCGGGCCGCGCCGCATCGTGGACATGCTGTTCCGCTGGTGTTGCCGTCGGACTCGAGTACATCGTCGAGTACGTCGAGCCATTCGTCCCAGCTTGCTTCCCGCACGGTTCCCACCCTGTCTCAGTCGGACCGCAGCCACACTGGTTCGGCTGCTGCGCGGCGCGCATCTGATGGTCCGGCAGGCGCGTTCCGGTGCGAGATTCCAGCCGAACACCATCGGATCGGTCTCCACTAGATATACCCGACCCCTACCACTGGGGAGCTCGGATCCGCCCCACCCCTTCGAGTTTCGTGGCGCCATGGTGACCCGGTGGTGTTTCGGACCAGCAGATGGTACGAGACCCCACCCGATGTCATCTGGGGAGTTCATCATGGTTGGACAGCCTGTGTCGTGCCGGCGGGGTGTGGGCGCGGCGAGGGCGGAGAGCCGTGTGAAAAAACCATGTCCCACTATGGGAATCTCTGGCTACAGCTGGCCGTGGCGTGCACGTCCGTCGGGTTGCGCAATGCGGTGCCACGGCTGCGGCCGTGCTTCCTCGTCGTGACCTGTTCGATTGTCGTACTCGCCATGCTGACCTCGACGGACGCCCTGTATGCCGGGGCGGCAACGCTTTTCGTGCAGGCGGACGCCGCGCTGCTGGTGTGCGCGCTGACCATGCCCGACTTCAACGGCTGGCAGCTCGGCGCCACCCAGGAGGTGCGGATTCCGCTGGTCCGCTTCCTGCCCGTCGGCAGCGCCGCCCGCCTGCCGAGCAGTCATCCGCTGACCCTCGTGCTGCTGTGGTTCGGCAGCGTCGCGGGCTACTACTACTTGATCTGCGGCTTCCTGATCACCTATACCCTCGGCGGCCACTACTGACGCGAGTACGCTCGAGTACGGAATCTCTTTGTCGTGCAACATCTTACGGGGAAAGGAAGCACATGGAGATCGAGGGCAGTGTTGCCGTGGTGACCGGAGGCGCGTCGGGTCTCGGCCTGGCGGTGGTGGACAACCTGTATCGGGCGGGCGCGATCGTGGCCGTGCTCGATTCCTGTGGTCCCGCGCTGGGGCAGGCGGTCACCGAGATCGGCGATCGGGTGCACTTCCTGTCCGCGGACGTCACCGATGAACAGAGCGTGCGGGCGGCACTGGATCAGGCGGCGGCGCTCGGCCCGCTGCGCATCGTGGTGAACTGTGCGGGCATCGGCGTCGTCCGGCTCACGCTCGACGATTCGGGTCCGTTCCCGCTCGACCAGTTCGAGCAGGTGGTGCGGGTCAATCTCACCGGCACGTTCAATGTGGTCCGGCTGGCCGCGCAGCGGATGGCGGGCCTGCCCAGCGAAGCGGGGGAGCGCGGCGTCGTCGTGAATACGGGTTCGATCGCCGCGCCCGACGGGCCTGCGGGCATGGCCGCCTATGTCGCGTCGAAAGCCGGTGTCGCCGCGATGACGCTCACCATCGCGCGGGATCTGGCCGCGACGCAGATCCGGGTGGTCACCATCGAGCCGGGATCGTTCGACACGCCGCTGTTCGCGAGCCTGCCCGCGGCGGCGAAAGAGAGTGTGGTGGCGCAGGTTCCGCATCCGGCCCGCCTGGGCTATCCGTCGGAGTTCGCGGCGCTCGTCGCGCACGTCGTCGAAAACCCGATGCTCAACGGCGAAGTCATCCGCCTCGACGGCGCGGCCCGCCTCGGCATGGGTGCCCGATAGACAAGGAAGACGGGACTGTCGCCCGACAGTCCCGTCTTCGCGTTACCTACCGTGCCGGGGCGTCGGCGACCGCCGCACCGGGCTGGTTCAGCTTGGAGTGCACCCGCGAGTAGCCGATGTAGATGATCAGGCCGATGATCAGCCAGGCCAGGAAGCGCACCCAGGTCTGCCACTGCAGCGACAGGGTCAGCCAGATGGAGAAGATCACGCCGATGATCGGAATCACCGGCATCAGCGGCAGTTTGAAGGTGCGCGGCACCTCGGGCCGGGTGTAACGGAACACGATCACCGCGACGCACACCACGACGAAGGCGCTGAGGATGCCGATATTGGTCAGCTCGGCGACGGTGGCGATCGGCAGCAGACCGGCCAGGATCGCGGACGCGATGCCGACGATCCAGGTCACCCGGGTGGGCACCTTGCGGGTCGGGTGCGTCTTGGCGAACCATTCCGGCAGCAGCCCGTCGCGGCTCATCGAGTACCAGACGCGGGTCACGCCGAGCATGAAGGTGAGCACCACGGTGATGATGCCGACGATGGCGCCGACCGCGATGACGTTCGCGATGCCCGGCATGCCGACCGCCTTGAACGCGCTGGAGAAGCCGCTGCCCGGATCGATCTCGGTGTACTTCTGCATGCCGGTCAGCACCAGGGTGGCCAGCACGTACAGCACCATCGCGATGCCGAGCGAGTAGATGATCGCCTTGGGCAGATGCTTCTTGCCGTCCACCGACTCCTCGGCGGCGGTGCTCATCGCGTCGTAACCGAACACGGCGAAGAACACCGTGGCCGCACCGGTCATCACCGCGCCGGTGCCGTACGGGAAGTACGGGGTGTAGTTCGAGCTGTCGATCTGGAACACGCCGAGCACGATGATCAGCACGACCAGTGCCACCTTGATGCCGACCGCGACCGTCTCGAACCGGCCGACGCTGCGGATGCCGCGCGAGAGCACGAAGGCCGCGCCGAGGCAGAACAGCGCGGCGAACACGTTCACCACGTGGCCGTTACCGGTGCCCGCCGCACCGAGCATCCAGTCGGGCAGATGAATGCCGACCGCCTCCAGCAGGAAGTTGAAGTAGCTCGAGACGCCGATCGCCACCACGGCCGCGACCGCGATGTACTCCAGCAGCAGATCCCAGCCGATGAACCAGCCGACGAATTCGCCGAGCGAGACATAGCCGTAGGTGTAGGCCGAACCCGCCTTGGGGATCATGCCCGCGAACTCGGCGTAGCACAGCGCGGCGGCCGCGCTGGCGATACCGGCGACGAGGAAGGAAAGCAGCACCGCGGGGCCGGTGGTCTGGTGGGCCACCAGACCCGCGAGGGTGAACACGCCCGCGCCGATGATGCCGCCGACGCCGATCGCGGTGAGCTGCCACAGCCCGAGCGATTTGGCCAGCCGCTCGTCGGCGGGAGTGTCCTCCTCTATCTCCCCAATCGGCTTGCGGCGCAGCATTTGGCCGCGCAACTCGGCGAGGGACATGACACTTCCTTTCCTCGTCTGCATTACGGCGGCATTGCAGTAACGCAGGTCACACTTGAGCTGTGGTCAGCTAATACGACCACAGCGACGCTGTGATCGGCGAATTGGATAAATAACGTTCATGCCCGCTTGTCCGATTGGACAAGCGGGTGTGCTCAACGGTTGCCCGGCACCAGTGCGCGCAGGAAGAACGCCAGGTTGGCGGGCCGTTCGGCCAGCCTGCGCATGAAGTAGCCGTACCACTGCTGCCCGTAGGGCAAATAGACGCGCAGATGATGTCCGTCGGTGACGAGCTTGCGCTGCTCGGTATCGCGGATGCCGTAGAGCATCTGGAATTCGAACTCGTCGCTCTTGCGGGTGGTCACCTCGACCAGTCGGCGGGCGGCGTCGATGAGCGCCGGATCGTGCGTGGCGACCATCGGGTAGCCCTGGCCGTTCATCAGGATCCGCAGGCAGCGCAGATAGGACTCGTCGACCGCGGCCCTGCCCTGGTGCGCGACGGACGCGGGTTCGCGATAGGCGCCCTTGCACAACCGGATTCGCGAATTCGGGCCGGACAGATCGCGGCAATCGCCTTCGGTCCGCTTCAGATACGCCTGCAGCACCGTGCCGAGCCAGGGGTAGTCCGCCCGCAGCTCACGCACGATCGACAGGGTCGAATCGGTGGTGGTGTGGTCTTCGGCGTCGACGGTCACCCATGCGCCCGCCGCCGCGGCGGCATCGCAGATCGCGTGCGCGTGCTCCAGCGCGATGGCGTGGCCGTCGCGCGGCAGCGATTGGCCCAGCGCCGAGAGCTTGAGCGAAACCTCCAGTGGCCGGACGTTTTCGGTGTCGTCGACCGGCAGCGCGGTGAGCGCCGACAGCAGCCGCTGGTAGTGCGCGACGGTATCGCGGGCTTGCTCGATATCGGTGATGTCCTCGCCGAGGTAGTCGATGGTGATGTAGCGGCCGGAACCGAGCAGCACATCGGCGGAGCCGACCGCCTGCTCCTCGGTCTCGCCCGCGACGAACCGGTCGACCAGCTTCTTGGTCGTCGACATGCCGGTGATGGTGCGCGCCATGCGCGGTGACCGGGACGCGGCGAGCATGGCAGGACGCAACGGGTTGGCCATCAGAGCTCCTGGTGCGGGTAGCGGTGATCGGTCGGCGGAACGAAGGTTTCCTTGATGGTGCGGGCGGAGGTCCAGCGCAGCAGGTTCTGTGGCGAGCCTGCCTTGTCGTTGGTGCCCGAGGCGCGCGACCCGCCGAACGGCTGCTGGCCGACCACGGCGCCGGTCGGCTTGTCGTTGATGTAGAAGTTGCCCGCGCTGAAGCGCAGTCCGTCGGTGGCCGCGGCGACCGCGCGCCGGTCCTCGGCGATGATCGAGCCGGTCAAGCCGTATTTCGAGCCGCGATCGACCAGCGCCATCGCGTCCTCGAACGCGCCGGAGGCGTTGTCGTCGTAGACGTGCACCGCCAGGATCGGGCCGAAGTATTCGGTGCGGAACGCCTCGTCGGTGGGATCCTCGCCGACCAGCACGGTCGGATCGATGAAGTAGCCGACGCTGTCGTCGACGGAACCGCCCGCGGCGATGGTCAAGCCCGAGGTCGCCTTGGCACGGGCGATGGCATCGGCGTTGCGGTCGAAGGCGCGCTGATCGATGACCGCGCCGCCGTAGTTGGTGAAATCGGTGACGTCGCCGTACTGCAGCGCCGACACCTTATCGATGAAGTCGCCGGACATCTTGGTCCACACCGACTTCGGGACGAACGCGCGCGAGGCCGCCGAGCACTTCTGACCCTGGTAGTCGAAGGCGCCGCGGATCAGCGCGGTGGTGAGCACGGCGGGATCAGCCGAGCTGTGCGCCAGCACGAAATCCTTGCCGCCGGTCTCACCGACCAGCCGCGGATAGGTGTCGTAGCCGTCGATATTGTTCGCGACCGAGCGCCACAGGTGCTGGAACGTCGCGGTGGATCCGGTGAAGTGGATACCGGCCAGCCTGCGATCAGCCAGCGCGACCTCGGAGACCTCGGGGCCCGCGCCGTGCACCAGGTTGATCACACCGGGCGGCAGCCCCGCGGCCTCGAGCAGCTTCATCGTCCAGTACGCGGCGACCGCCTGCGTCGGCGACGGCTTCCACAGCACGGTGTTGCCCATCAGCGCGGGCGCGGTCGGCAGATTGCCCGCGATGGCGGTGAAGTTGAACGGGGTGATCGCGTAGACGAAGCCCTCGAGCGGCCGGTACTCGACCTTGTTCCAGACACCGGGGCTGGAGATAGGCTGATCGGCCAGGATCTGGCGGCCGAAATGCACGTTGAATCGCCAGAAGTCGATGAGTTCGCACGGTGCGTCGATCTCGGCCTGGTACGCGGTCTTCGACTGGCCGAGCATGGTCGCGGCGGCGATGGTCTCGCGCCACGGCCCCGCCAGCAGATCCGCGGCGCGCAGGAACACCGCGGCCCGATCCTCGAACGAGAGCGCCCGCCAGCCCGGCGCCGCCGCGGCGGCCGCATCGATCGCCTGGCGCACGTCGTCGGCCTCGGCCACGGTGTAGGTGCCGAGCACGGCGGCATGGCGGTGCGGCTGCACGATATCGATCGCCTGGCCCGCGCCGCGGCGGTGTTTACCGCCGATGACGTGCTGCACCTCGGTGGGCGCCTGCCCGAGTTCGGCGAGTTTGTCCTGCAACCTGGCGCGCTCGGCGCTGCCAGGGGCGAACGCCCCCACCGGCTCGTTGACCGGCCGGGGTGTGGACACGATGGCGTCCATTGGATCCTCCTGCTGGATATCGCGATTCAGACAAGTGCGATTTCAACACCGCAAAACTCCCCGGAGGATGAGCCAGACGGACAAAGATGGGATGAGTGCGTTTGTCGAGTTGGCTGAAGGGGGCGCACTGGCGTGAGATCTGAGGAAGGCGTGATCGTGGCGATGGATAGTGAGTTGCTCGGTACCGATACCGACCTGTTCGGGCTCGCGCAGACCGTCGCGCAGAATGCGGGCGGCATGGTGTCCATCGAGGATCCGCAGTCACACGTGCTCGCGTACTCCGCCTCGGATCAGGCCGCCGACCAGCTGCGCATCATGTCCATCCTCGGCCGCGAAGGGCCGCGCGAATACCTGAGGGTGCTGCGCGAATGGGGCGTGTTCGACCGGCTGCGGCGCAGCGACGAGGTCATCGATGTGCCCGCGCACGAGGAACTGAGCATCAAGCGCAGGCTGGTGGTCAGCATCCGGCAGGCGGTGGGCGGTGCCACCGCGCCGCGCGTGCTCGGATCGATCTGGCTGCAGCAGGGTGATCGTCCGTTCAAACCCGATGCGGCGGACGTGCTGCGCGGTGCGTCGGCGATCGCGGCGCGGATCATCGCGCGCAGCCTCGAGGCGCCGTCGGCCGAGGGGCAGTTGCTGCGCAGGCTGTTCGAGGGCGATATCGACGGCGCGAGCGCGGCGAATCTGCTGAACCTGCCGATGGCAGGGCCCGCCGCGGTGGTCGGTTTCGCGGTGACCGGCAGCGCCGCGGCGACGACCGATCACACCGGGCTCGGCAGCATGCTCCGACTACGCGCCAGCTCGTTCCGCCACGATTCGGTGGCCGCCGTCCTCGGCGAGCGCATCTACGTGCTGTTTCCGCGCTATCAGTCGCCGCGCGCGGTGACCGCGTGGACCAGGCATCTGGTCGAGCAGGTCGAAGCCAAGCGCGCGCTGGGTCTGCGGGCGGCGATCGCGCATCCGGTTGCCGACCTCGGTGCGGTCGCGGCCGCGCGAGCGGAGGTCGACCGGGTGCTCGACAGCACCGCGGCCGGCTATCCGGAGCGCAGCGTGACCACACTCGCCGAGGCGCGCACGGCCGTGCTGCTCGGGGAGATTCTCGATCTGGTCGGCACCAGGGCCGAACTGCGCGATCCGCGATTGGACGCGCTGTACGACTACGACCGCAAGCATTCCGCCAACCTGTGCGAGAGCGTCGAAACCTACCTGCGCGAACACGGTGATGTGCGCGACGCGGCGATCGCATTGCAGGTGCACCCGAATACGTTGCGCTATCGGATAAGGCGGGTGGAGGACATCACCGGCATAGATCTCGCCGATCCCGGCGACCGACTGCTGCTCGAGCTGCAATTGGCACTGCACCGGCGGGGCATCGCGACCTGACAGACTGGGGCGGGTGAGCAATTCGGGACGATCAAGGGTCGAGCGTCGGATGCGGTCATTGGCCGTAGGCGAACTGGTGAATATTGCGCTGCAACCGTTTCTGTGGTTCGGGGTGGTCGGGTTTCCGGTGAGCGAGGCGAATGCCGTCGGGTTCGGATTGTTCGCGCTGCTGCTGGTGGTGGGAGCGGGGTATTGGTGGGCGAAGTTGCGCCAGCTCGCCGCGCCCGCGGCCGGGCTGCCCTATCTGCGCGGCTTCATCGGGGCCCGGGTCGTCACCGCGGTGGTGTTGGTGGCGGGTCTGGTGTTCGTGGTCGTCGAGGTGGCGGTGGCGCCGGGGCGGGGGAGTTGGCCCGGACTCGGGTTCGGGCTCTTCGCGGCGCTCGAGTATGTGAACTATTTCTTCGTGCAGCTGATGTACGACAACAAGGCCGATCTGCGCTACCTGTTCACACACGGCTTGCGGCGGTCTCATCTGGCGGCCGATATCGCCCGTGGGAAATCCGGTGAGCGGCATATGAGTTGGGCCGAAGTGTGATCCGCCGACAGGGAATTTGCTGTGCGGCAGGATGGTTGGGTTGAATGATGCGACTCAGTTGTGCTCAGTAATAGAATTCGAGCTAACGACCAGCTGTTATAGCCTACCCGGCGTTACATGGTATTTGCCACTACTTGATCTTATGTCGTTATCAGGTGGCTATCAGCGGCTGGCCAGGATCTCCCGGCAGTGTGTCTGGTGTCGGCAAGCGGAGAACCCGCCCACCGGCAATCGAAACACACGAACAGAGAGGTTGTTTCATGATTCCCCTTATCCTCAACACCGGTAGTGCAGCGCTGAGCGGTCTGCTGAACACTGGCAGCGCAGCGACTTCCGGAATTCTCAACACCCTCTTCACGGGTTCTTTCGGCGGCTGATTTCAGCCGGATACCTCTTCGAACCGCCCCGGGCTCCCCTCATCGCCCGGGGCGGTTCTTTGTCTTCAGCCGAGAGTGACGGGCAAAAACTGTGGCCCGCGATGGCGGAAACCGGAGCGCCAGGCGATGGTTGCGGGGTCGACGGTGAGGTCGAGATCGGGCCAGCGGGTGAACAATTCGTCGAGTACGGCGGCGGTGATGGTGCGCACCAGAACGTTGCCGAGGCAGGCGTGCTCACCGTGGCCGAGCCCGAGGTGGGGGTTACGGGTGCGATGCAGATCGAGTTCGTCTGGGCGGTCGAAGATTTCGGGGTCGTGGTTCGCGGCGGCAAGGCAGAGCAGGACGGTGTCGCCTGCGTGGATGGTGTTTTCGCCGATCTGTAGGTCGGTGCGGGCGAAGCGGGTGCTGGCGAGCACCTGCGGCGAAAGGTAGCGCAGCAGTTCGTCGACACCGGCCTGCTTGTCCGGCATATCGCGGAAGGCTTCGAGCTGTTCACGCCGAACAGTCAGCGCGAGAACCGATCCCGCTATCAGGTCGACCAGCACCTCGTACCAGACGAACAGCAGGTAGAAGATGGCCGCGGCGGCGTGATCGGTGGTGTTCGCGTCGATGCCGGTCACGAGTCGGCCGACCACTGAATCGGGCGCGCTGCGGGCGCGTTCGATCGTCGCCTGGTTGATCCCGAACATCGTGGCGAGCGTATCGCGGGCGCGCGGGGGCGTGGCCGAAGCGCGGAGCGTCGAATTCGCCCACCCCAGAAGCGCTTCGCGCTCGGGCTCGGCCAGGCCGAGCAGCTCGGTCAGTACGGCCGTCGGCAGCGGGATCGCGAACTCCTCGACCAGGTCCACGCGCTCCCCGAGATCACCCAGCAGAGGTTCGATGATCCGCGGCGCCGTCCGCGACCACTCCGCCAGCCTGCGCGGCGAGAACTCCGTCGTGATCGCTCGTCGCATCCATGCATGATCATCCGGCTTGCCGTCTAGGAACATATCGAACGGTGACGGCAACGCGAACCCGTTGTAATCCGTCCCTCCGGCATAAACGCTCCGCGTGGACAACCGCTCGTCGAGCAGCCCGGCCCGCACATCCCCGAACCGGGTCACCAGCCAAGCGGGCGTCCCGTCCGGCGTCCGAACCCGATGCACCCCACCGTCACCCCGCAGTCGCGCCAGCACCGCCCACGGCTCCGCCGCGAACCGCTCATCGAACACCTCAACCGTCACACCACCGCATTCTGCCCTGCCCTGCCCACACCCCGCCCTGGTGGCAGGCCTGAATTCCCCACAGCCGCCCACCATTTCGCCGAGCCTTTCAAGGAGTTACCCCCAAGACGGTCAAGCCCCGTTCGCAGCCGACCATCGCGCGTAGTCAAATTGCGGCACGATTGGGTGGTCGCACCGCAAACTGACTACGCTCGGCAGACTTCGTGATCTCGAGAACGGGACCACAGCCAGATGACCGGGCTGGAAGCCCAGCACATGCACCTGACTCGACTTCCAAGCCGGGGACGGCACCCAACGCGCCCAGCACTGCCAGGGGTAACCCCTTGCCGCCGAGCCTTTTCGGGGAACTAGCGCCCGAGGTCGTCACCCTCCGTTCACGCTCAACCGTCGAGCGCAGTCATATGGCCCCTGGTTACGGCGTGTCGAAGGGCCATTTGACTGCGCTCGCCATGTCCTCGGGATGTCGCGCCGCCGTTCGGTGGGTGGCCTATGCGATGGGTACGGGTACGGGGGTGGGGCGGGGGGTGTGGTGGCGGATGGTGCGGTGGGCGAGTTCGGCTGTGACGAGGCCTGATCCGATGAAGATCGCGCCGAAGGGGCCTAGGTGGTAGGGGCCGACGAGGGTGACGCCGAGGGCGCCGACGGCGGCGGCGATCGAGACGCCGATGTAGACCGAGGACGAGGCGAGGCCGCTGAGTAGTGGTGCGGCCGCGGGGCGAATGCCGATGAGGCGGTGGGTTTGCGGGGCGAGCGCGCCCCAGCCGCAGTAGCCCCAGATCGCGAGGGCGATGATCGCGGTGACGAGATGTTTACTGCTCCAGGGCAACAGGAGGAAGTCGAGCGCGCCGATCGCGATGACGGTGTTGATCATCAGGCGGCCGCCGATCCGGTCGACCAGCGCGCCGGAGCTCAGCGTGCCGAGGGTCGCGGCGACGCCCCAGATCAGCAGCAGCAGTGCGAGTGTGGCGCCGCTGCCGCCGGTGGCCCGATCGAAGCTGACGCTGATGTAGGAGTACACGGTGTACAGACCGGTGTAGACGAGCACGGTGGTGGCCAACGTCAGCCAGACCCTGGTGTCGGCGATCGGGGTGAGGCGTTCGCGCAGGCCGACGGGCGGCGGGGTGGGCACCGGCGGCAGCAGTGCGGCGATGCCGACGGCGGCGAGTACCCCGATCACGATGAGAAAGACCATGGTGGCGCGCCATTGGCCGGTGACGCTGCTCAATGCGATGCCGAGCGGTGAACCGAGCGCGGTCGCCGCGCTGAGGCCGGTCATCACCGTCGCGATGGCGCGCCCGCGCTGCTCCGGCGCGGCGAGCATCGATCCGGTGGAGACGGCGGTCGGGGTGATCATGGCGGCGCCGAGTCCGGCGAGGACGCGCCCGGCGAGCACGAGCCCGTACACCGGGACGAAGGCGGTGATCACATTGCCGAGGGTGAAGACCGCCAATCCGGTGATCAGCAGTCGTTTGCGCGGCCAGCGCGCGCACGCCGCGGCCATCACGGGGGAGAGCGCGGCATAGGTGAGCGCGTACGCGGTGATCAGCTGGCCCGCCGCGGCGGTGCTGACATCGAGTGATCCGGCCAGGTCGGGCAGGATCCCGGCGATCACGAAACTGTCCGTGCCGACCGCGAACATGCCGAGGGCGAGCACGAGCAACGAGCGATACATCAAACCTCCTAGTTGTAACTGATACAGTTACAACAAATCACAGAGAAAAACCGGTCGTGACGACCGGTTGTCGATTAGGCAGTGACGGTGTCCCGCAAGACATCCGCGATGGATACGGTGGCCAGCTCCTCCTTCATCACCTCTTCGGCGCGCTGATAGGCGCCGCGCAGTACCGGCTGAATGCCGCGACCCACCGGGCATGCCTGGTTGGGTGTGGCCGGGTGCAGTGAGAACAGCGCATCGGGTTCGATCGCGCGGTAGACATCGAGGAGGCTGATCGCGTCGGGCGTTCTGGCGAGGGTGAATCCGGCGCCGCGGCCGCGCTGAGCGCTGACCAGTCCGGCATCCCTGAGCTGTCCGAGGATGCGGCGGATCACCACCGGGTTGGTGTTCACGCTGTTGGCCAGCTCGTCGGAGGTGATCACGTCCTGCCGCTTCGGTTCGACCAGTGCCATCCAGGTCAGCACATGAATGGCGACCGTGAGCCTGCTGTTCATCGCGCCTCCTCCTTTGTCGCAACTAAGTCTGTTACAACAAGGTGCGCCGACGCAAGTGCTGTGAGCTACTTCGCCGGTAACCACCCCGCGATCCAGTACAGCGGGGATGATTGTCGGGCATCACAAAACGAATCTTGCGGCAGGAAGTTATGCCACAGCTGAATGTGACCGTCGCGGTGACGGCCGAGCAAGCCGCCGATGAACTGCGTTCACTGGACCGGGAACTGACCGATATCGACGAACTGCGCGGCCACGTGCGTCCGGCGCACGCCGAACCGCGACCGGGTGAGCTCGGCGCGCTGGAAACGGCGCTGATGGTCGGGCTCGGGCAGGGCGGCGCGGCCACCGCGCTCGCGGCGGTGCTGATCGCCTGGCTGCGCACCAGGGTCGGGTCGGTCGTTGTGAAACTGACCAAACCCGACGGTGCGGTGCTCGAGGTGAACGCGGCCCAGCTACGCGGGCTCTCCGCCGCCGAGGCGCTGGCCTTCACCGGCAGGCTGGCCGCCGATCTCGAGCGGGAATCCGACCCCTCGCGATGACCGCGCCACTCGCACTCAGCACGCAGGGTGTGCGGGTTCTGCTGATAGGCACCGGAAGTCACGTCGATGGCTCGCCGCTGTCGTCCGTACCGTCGGTGCTCCGGTCGGTGGACGCGCTCGGCGAGACGCTGATCCAGCGCTGCGGCGTCGATCCGGCGGCGCTACACATCGTGCGCGATCCAGCGGACCCGGGCGAACTGGGCGCCGCGGTGACCGAGGCGGCGAATCTCGCCGACAGCGTCCTGCTGATCTACTACATCGGGCACGGATTGGTGGGGACGGCGGACGGCGAGCTGTATCTGGCCACCCGCAGCACCGACAGCATGGTCGAGGGGTTGGCCTACCGGGCGCTGCCCTACGGCGCGGTGCGGGAAGCGTTGTCCCGCACCAGGGCTCGGTCCATCGTCGTCGTACTGGACTGCTGCTTCTCCGGCCGGGCCCGCGGTGCGTCCGGCTCCGTCGCGGCGGACGCGTTCTCCGCCAGCGCGATACGCGGCAGCCATGTGCTGGCGTCCGCGGCGCGTGACGAGGCGGCGCTGGCCAGGCCAGGCGAGGACTACACCGGCTTCACCGGTGCGCTACTGCGCCTACTGAATTCGGGCGATCCGACCCGTGCCGCCTGGCTGAGCCTGGCCGACGTCTACGACCACCTCGACCGCGCGCTACCCGCCGCCGGATTCCCGCGCCCGCGTCAGCACGTGAGCGACAACTCCGGCAGGCTGGTGCTCGCGGCCAACCCCGCATTCCCCACCGCGCCCGTGAGCCCGCCGCTGAAGGTCGACGACGGCGCGGTCTGCCCGTATCGCGGCATGGATCGCTACGACGCGCAGGACGCGCGCTACTTCTTCGGCCGCGATGCCGCGGTCGCCGACCTGCTCGCGCAGCTGGCCGAACGGGCGACGGCGGGTGGGCCTTTCGTGCTGATCGGTCCGTCCGGTTCGGGAAAATCCTCGCTGCTGCACGCCGGACTGCTGCACGCGCTCGAAGCGGGGGAGCTACCCGGCTCGTCGTCATGGCCCACCCGGGTCTTCACCCCGGGGGAGCACCCGCTCGGCCAGCTGGCGGCGCGGCTGGCGGCGGATCCGACCCGGCTCGCCGAAGATCCGGGACAGGTGCGGCGACTGATCCGGAATGTGCTGCGCGAGTACGGATCCGCCGAGCGTATGGTGCTCGTCGTCGATCAGTTCGAGGAGGTGTTCACCGCCTGCCGCGACGAACGTGAACAGCAGGACTTCATCCGCGCACTGTGCTTCGCGAGCACTACGGCGGAGAACGGCGGCGTACCACCGGCATTGGTGATCCTCGGCCTGCGCGCCGACTTCTACGACCGATGCCTGACGTATCCGGAACTGGTGTCGGCACTGCGCGATGGCACCGGCCTCGTCGCGCCGCTGACCGACGCCGAACTGCGCGAGGTCATCGAAAAGCCCGCGCGCACAGCAGGGTTGACCCTGGAGCCCGGCCTCACCGAGCTGGTACTGCGCGATCTGCGTGCGGGCCACACCGAGGTGGACGCGGCCGGTGCGCTGCCGCTGCTGTCCTTCGCGCTGCTGGCCACCTGGCAGCGCCGCAGCGGAAACATGTTGACGCTGGCCGGATATCAGGCGGGCGGCGGGATCTGGGAGTCGGTGAGCAGGCGAGCCGAGGCGAGCTTCGCGATGCTCGAGCCCGATGCCGAGGTACTCGCGCGCCGGACCCTGCTGCGTATGGTGCGGATCGGCTCCGTCGCCGAGCACACCAAGCGGCGGATGCCGAGGAGCGAGTTCGAATCGGGACGCTCTCCGGACGAAATCACCGCCATCCGTATGGTTCTCGACGTCTTCGCGGCCGACCGGCTGATCACCGTCGACGCCGACAGTGCCACCATCACGCACGAATCGCTGTTGCGCGCCTGGCCGCGCATGGGCCAGTGGATCGAGCGGGACAAGGCCGACCTGCTCATCCACCAGCAGATCGCCGACGAGACCGCGCGCTGGCAGCTGCTCGACCGGGATACGGACGCGCTGTATCGCGGTCGTGCGCTGACCGAGGCGCAGCTGTGGCGGGAATCCGGCGAGCACGAGGCCGAATTGACCGCCGCGGAACGCGAATTCCTCGACGCCAGTTCGGCCGACCGGCGCGCGCAGGCCGAGCGCGAACAGCGGCAGCGCCTGCGCGAACGCACCCAGAACCGGCGGCTGCGGGTTCTGGTCGCCGGACTCGCGCTGTTACTCGTCGTCGCGGGTGTGGCGACGGTGCTCGCGGTGCTGCAGCAGCGGGCGGCCGATGAGCAGAAGCGCAGTGCCACCGCACGATTGGTGGTCGCGGAGGCCGAGGCGGCCCGCGCGAGCGATCCGCGGCGCGCGCTGCAGCTCGGTATCGCGGCCGACCGGATCCACTCCGATCCCGGCACGCGCGCCAGTCTGGTCGGCACGCTGGCCGCGACGCGCTACGCCGGAACGCTCAACGGGTTCACCGATGAAGTCAGGGCGCTGACATATTCCGCGGACGGGCGGATCGTGGCGGTCGGTGCCCAGCACGTGAACGGCCAGACGGGTTACCAGGACGTGATCAGCCTGTGGGCGGTCTCGGATACCGGTCCGCCGCGCCGGATCGGCGACCTCCGTTCGGGC
The DNA here is from genome assembly GCF_044547285.1 of Nocardia sp. NPDC052566. NCBI lineage: Bacteria > Bacillati > Actinomycetota > Actinomycetes > Mycobacteriales > Nocardiaceae > Nocardia > Nocardia sp. NPDC052566. The sequence continues at coordinate 359,136 of NZ_JBIUAF010000005.1, forward strand.
GGTGGGAATTTCGCCGTCATGCGGTTCGCGCCGAACAGCCGGATACTGCTCACCCACGGCGAGAAGGTCGACAATGAGGAGACGCTGGCGCTGTGGGATATCGCCGATCCCGCCGCACCGGTCCGCCGCGGCACGGTGATCACCGCGGGCACGGCCGGTCCCACCGGCTACCGCTACATCCAGGACGCGGCGTTCAGTCCGGACGGGCGCACGGTGGCCATCGCCCAGGGCAAGGTCGTCACGCTGTGGGATGTGTCCGATCCGGCGCGGCCCGCGCTGATCGGCGCCCCGCTGAGCACCCAGGCGGACACGACATCGGTGGCGTTCGCGCCCGACGGCCGCATCCTGGCGACCGGCAATGACGATGCGGTCACACTGTGGGATACCGCCGACCTGGCCAGGCCGAATCCGATCGGTGCGCCGATGGTCGCCAAGGCGCCGGTGGTCTTCGCGCCGAGCGGCCACCTTTTCGCCGCCCGCGACAAGGCCAGCGAGCACAACGCCAACGCCTTCGTGCTGTGGGATCTCACCCGGCCCGACGCGCCGGTCAGGCAGGGCACGCTCACCGGCAACAACGGCGCCCTTGCCTTCGCGCCCGTCGGCGGGCTGGCCGTCACCGCAGGGTTCGAGGGGTACGCGACGGTGTGGGATGTCACCGATCCGGCCAGGCCTGCCCGCTCGGGAACACCGCTGACAGGGCACGCCGATTGGGTCACCGCTGTCGCTTTCGCGCCGGACGGACGCAACGTGCTCACCGGATCCGCCGACAAATCCGTGATCGCATGGAACGTCGCCGACCGGGCCCGCGCGGTACGCATCGGCCCGCCGATCGAGGAGATCAGCACCGTCGGTTTTCGATCCGATGGGCGCGTCATCGCGGCGGGTGGCGCCTCGCTGTGGGAGTTCACCGACCCCGCCCACCCGGTCCTGCATCGGAATGTGTTGTCCGGCAATGCCGCTCTGCTCTCGCCGGACGCACGGACACTCGCGACGGTGGGGGAGGGCGAGGCGATCTCGCTCTGGGATGTCGCCGACCCCGCCCATCCGGTGCGCCGCGGGCAACCGATCACGGACGGGGGATATCCGTCGGAGTTCTCACCGGACGCCCGGATGCTCATCACCGGCGACAAGTCCACCTCGATGCTCTGGGATATCAGCGATCCGGACCGGCCGGTGCGCCGCGTCGAGAAGCTGCCCGCGATCATCGTGCTCATCGCCGCCTTCACCCCGGACGGCAAAACCCTTGCGGTCGGCCATCTTTACGATTTCAACGCCGAGATAACGCTGTGGGATGTCGCTGATCCGGCACGGCCTGCCAAGCTGCCCAGCACGATTCGGTCCGGCGACTCCGCCGATATCACGACGGTGGCCTTCACACCGGACAGCCGGACGATGGCGATCGGCCGCTCCGACAACACGATCGCGATCTGGGATATCGCGGTGCGTACCAAGCCCGCTCGGATCGGGCAGCCGCTGGCAGGCCCGGCCGACCCCAACGGCAACACCGGCGCGATAGGGAGCACGGTGGCGATCACCGCGCTGGCATTCTCGGCCAACGGCGCGACATTGGCGAGCACGAATCGGGGACGAACGCTGCAGCTGTGGGATCTCACCGATCGCACCATCACGCACGATCTCGGCCCGCCGGTCCCGTTCACGGCGAATCCCTCGGTGAAACTGGGCTTTTCGTCGAGCGGCGCTACCCTGGCGGTGGTCGACGTCGAGGACCAGGCGTCGCTGTGGGATCTGACCGGTATCACCCGCCTGCAGGACGACGCCGCGGCCGCGGCCTGCGCGATCACCGGCGCGGGCCTGGACCGTGACGCCTGGCCCTACTACATCGCCACCGTGCCGTATCAGGCGACGTGCTGATCAGTGGAGTCGCTCAGCGGGAACAGCCGTTCCTCGGCGGGCATGAAGGTGAACCGCCTGCGGTCGAAGTCCCAGAATCGGTAGAGCGGCCACTGCACGGTGTGCCCGAGCCAAGCGAGGACGATGAACCTGCGGTGCAGCGGGAGGACCTTGTAGCCCTGGCCGGTGATGGTGCGCAGCCCGGACAGCTGGAACTGCCACCAGCGCGCCGGATCGGTGCGCCGCCGCCGCGCCGAGGTTTCCGCGCGCATGTGCAGGAGCTGGTCGATGCGGAAGCCGCGCTTGGTCAGGCACAGCGCCAGGTCGAGGTCGTCGATGACGTCCGGCTTGGTCACGGTGTCGTCGCGCACCTCGAGGTAGGCGCTGCGGCGAATGGCCATATTGGGACCGTGCATATTGCCGACGACACCGCCGAGCGCACCGCGCCGGACCTGGATCGCGAGCCCGGCGCGCAGCAGGAAGCCGACCGGTGAGTCGTAATAAGTGGTGATGCCGGTCAGTGCGGCGGTGCCGGGGTTGTCGGTGAAGTGCCGGCGGATGACCGTGCCCCAGTCGGCCGCGACCTTGGTGTCGGCGTCGGTGCGGCCGATGAATTCGCCTGTCGCATGGTCGAATCCGGTGTTGCGCGCCTGGGCGACGCCGCGGCGCGGCTCCGCGACGAGGACGACCTTCGGCTGGTTCACCGCGTATTCCTTGACGATCTGAGGCGTCGCGTCGGTGCTGCCGTTGTCGACGACGACGATTTCGTCGATCGCGTCCTGGACGACGAGGCGGTCCAGGGTCGCCGTGATGCAGGTCTCCTCATTGAGCACCGGAATAACAACGGACAGTACTGTTTTCGAAGCTTGCGCGCCCAATTCGGCGCTGCCCTCCGCTGCTTCGTGTGTCATGGACTGCCCTCCCACTGTGCAAAACACCCCGCCACCTCGGCGGGAGTCGCCGAAAGGCTATCGGCGCACGCCGCCCGCCCGGCAGCCGAAAGTTGCGGTGGCCCAGACGAAAGTGCCACCAGCGCTGGGGGCACCGCAGGTCTCCACAGGATCTCCACGTTTTAGGCCCCCGCTCCGCGCATTCGGTTTCTAAGGTTGGCAGGCGTCGGAAGCGCCGAAACATGGGAGGACGATGCGTACTCGCTACTTGTGTCCAGTAGGTGGCGGCCGGAATGCCGATCAGCGTCGCGACGACCGTGCCGGATTCCCGCATCGTGTCGTTGTGCGCCGCCGCGGCCGCGGCGGCGATCACAGACCTCCTGGAAAACCGGACGGTTCGCCCGATTCTTGCCGAGATTTCGAGTGATGACGCCGCGGCCGGTTCCGCACCCTCGATCAGTTGGGCAGCGGTCGTTCCCCGCCGGGCTTCAGGGTGAAGCGCCTGCGGTCGAAATCCCAGAACCGATAGAGCGGCCACTGCACGGTGTGCCCGAGCCACGCGAGAACGATGAATCGCCGGTGCAGCGGGAGGACCTTGTAGCCCTGGCCGGTGATGGTGCGCACACCGGACAGCTGGAACTGCCACCAGTCCGCGGGTGTGGTCCGGCGTCGTCGCGCCGAGGTTTCCGCGCGCATGTGCACGAGCTGATCGATCCGGAGGCCGCGCTTGGTCAGGCACAGTGCCAGATCCAGGTCCTCGACGACATCGGCCCGGGTGACGGTCTCATCGCGGACTTCGAGATAGGCGCTGCGGCGGATCGCCATATTCGGGCCGTGCAAGTTGCCGACGACACCGCCGAGTGCCCCGCGCCGCACCTGGATCGCGAGCCCGGCGCGCAGCAGGAAGCCGACCGGCGAGTCGAAGTAGGTGGTGAGACCGGTGACCGCGGCGGTGCCGGGATTCTCGGTCAGGTGGCGCCGGATGACCGCACTCCAGTCGGCGGCAACCCGGGTGTCCGCGTCGGTGCGGGCAATGAAATCGCCTGTCGCGTGGTCGAATCCGGTGTTGCGCGCACGTGCGATGCCGCGTCGCGGCTCATCGATGAGCACGATCTTCGGCTGTGTCACCGCATACTCTTTGACGAGCTGGGCCGTCGCGTCCGTGCTGCCGTTGTCGACGACGACGATCTCGTCGATGGCGTCCTGGACCACGAGGCGGGCCAGGGTCGCGGTGATGCTGTTCTCTTCGTTCAGCACCGGAATCACGACCGACAGTGTTGGTCTCGTGCCTGCTGTCTCGACGACTTCTTCGTTCATTGACCCCTGCGTCATCGACGCCTCTCCCTCATCCAAGACCCGCCGTCAACGCGACGGGAGTCCCCTCGATACACGACTCCACCACCTGGGCGGTAGTCGGCGATCGGCTCCATGGAAGCCGAAAGTTCTTGCGCAGCACGATTTCCGAGCCAAAGGATCGGCAGGTGTCGGGTGCCTGCCGATCCTGGCTGGAAATGGTCGACGGGCTAGGCGTGCGTACTCGCCACCGGAGTCTCCTGAGCCCGCTTGGCTTGGCGCGCAAGCAGATAGGCGGCGATCGCGGCCGGAATGTTCATGAGCACGCCGTACACCGCGCCTGGCACCGACATCGTGTCGTTGTGCAGCACCGAGGCCGCGACGGCGATCGCGATGGCGCCGTTGTGAATGCCGATCTCCATCGCCGACGCGATCGCCGCGTCGGTCTCGACACGGAACAGCCGCGGCACCAGATAGCCGAGGACGAGGCTGACGGTCGCGAACACCAGGCAGATGCCGGCCAGCTTGCCGATGTTGTCGGCCAGGATCTCCCGGTTCTTGGCGACCGCGGCGAGCACGACCAGCGCGAGCACCACGATGGAGAGCACCTTGACGTTGCCACGCATCCGCTCGGCCCAGCCGGTGAAGCGGTGATGCACCCACATGCCGATGGCGACCGGGATCAGCACGATCGCGAACACCTGGGCGAACTTGTCCGGCCGCAGCCCGATGCCGGCGTCGTCGTCGAGGAACAGTGCGAACGACAGCCCGATGATCAGCGGCATGGTGAATACCGCGAGCACCGAATTGATCGCGGTGAGCGTGATGTTCAGCGCGACATTGCCGCCCGCGATATGGCTGAACAGATTCGCCGACGGACCGCCGGGCGAGGCCGCGAGCAACAGCATGCCCGCGGCCAGCGCGCCGGTGAGACCGAACAGGTAGATCAACCCGAGGCAGATCGCCGGCAGCAGCACCATCTGACAGGCCAGGGCGACCGCGGCGGCCTTGGGGTAGCGCAGCACCCTGCGGAAATCCTCGATGGTCAGGGTCAACCCGAGACCGAACATCACCAAGGCCAGGGCCAGCGGTAGCACCACCGCGAACATCGAACCCACTGTGGACTCCCGCGTGCATGAATAGATCGGTCGGACAACAGGTTCGAACGCTATTCACTCACAATGGCAATAGCCAGTCACTTAACGGGATCTTAGGCTTCCATTCGCCGCGGCGGCACGTCGATCCTGGTGTTCGGCCGCCGCGGCGAGTGGAGCGTCACAATGACGACCGTCCCGCTCTCATCAATCGGACGAGATTGGTGGCGACCAGCGCCGCCGCCCGCTTCACCGGTTCGGCCATCACGGTCAGCCGTTGCGGTTCGAGCGTCGTCGCCGCCAATGCCGCGACGACCTCACCCGACGGCCCGTGCACCGGCGCGGCCACGCAGTACAGGCCGAGCCTGCTCCCGTCGGTGTCGTAGGCCAGCTCGCCGCCGGTGGCTCCCGACAGCGCCTTCTCCGTGGCCGTCCCCGGCGGCAGCAACATGCCCGCACGCAGCGGGAAGATCTCGTCGATCTCCCTGCCGATACCGCCGATGATCATCGTGTGCCCCCGGTCGGTGACCGCGAGGCAGAAGCCGCAGCGTTCACTCGACCCGGTCAGCTGACGCATCGGCTGTGCTGCCGCGGCACGCAGTAATCTCGCGGGCTGCCAGGTCTGGCCCAGCCGAAATACCCGTGGTCCCAGTTGATAGCGGCCCGCGCGGCGTTGCACGGCCCCCTCCGCGACCAGCTGGCTGAGCAGCCGATACGCGGTGGCCTTCGGTAATCCTGCGGCCAGCGCCAGATGCGTCAGCCCCATCTCGTCACCGTGCGCCAATGCCTCGAGCAAGGCGAACGCGCCTTCGATGACCCCTCGGCCTCCCATGACCGGAGCCGCGGTTTCCCACGTCGATTGCTGTGTGCGTTCCACTCTGTCCTCCCACCTGATGCAGACCTCTGCAACGAACCGAGCACGTCCGTCTATCGCGCGCGGTCCGGCGAATGGGAACGCCGGGTCCGCTGAATCGACCGAAATCTTCCCCAGAAGCGCGGGCCGGGTACACCATCTGTCCGTCGCGCCGATCGGTCAGCCGGAGTGCCTCATCTTCCTCGACGAGTCTTCATTTCGAGGCCTTCACGCGCGTTTCACGGGCGTCTCATGCTCACTACCTGCCTATACATCGCGAGCGGACCCGTGAATGGAAACGGTCGACCGCGAATGTGCAGCAGGGGAGGGTTCGGCTGAGATGCCGGGCCGGCGCGGTGGGTGATCGAAAGGCAGTGGGCGACACGGCTATCCGGCCGGCTGAAAATTCGGTCAAACGACCAGAAAGCGGGAGAATACGCCGACCGGCCATCTCCGTACACAGTCATTAACGGTTTCTTGACCTGGACGGGCGTCAAGTTAATCGCTATTACGGTCCTGAGCGGCAGGTGCGCGAGATTGTGATCTCCGTTATGTTGACCACGATTCTGCGCGGGTCGACGATTGACCGCATGAACGTTGCTAGCAAACATCCAGCGATCGCCGGGTGTCGGGCGTCGAGCACCCGCCGGGTGCCTGCGATCCGCTCAGTGCTGATGCTGTTCACGGTGCTGGCCGGATGGTGCGTCGGCGCGACCGCCACGGCGGTCGCCGACCCAGGCCCCTCGGGCTGTACCACCGATACCGCGATCCCCAACGAGCTGACGATGCGATGCGAACCGGGCGCGGGCGAGGGCGAGCACGCCTTCCTCCGCTGCCGTGATCTCGTCGGCGTCATGCACACCCACATCGGACCGGCCATCGGCCCCGGTGGGGGTTGGTCAAGGGCGGTTTGCGCCCCTGGCGAGAACGGTCCGGTCTAGATCGTTATCCGGGCGGGGCGATTCGCCCCTGATTGCCTTCAGCGCCGGCGGTCCGTCGAGTGCACGAACGCAGGGCCAGGCGCGTAGTGACCATTACGTCCCACGGGACGGGTTCAGCGAGAGGCTCATTCCGATGCGCGTAGCCGAAAAACCTTCCAGGCAAACGAAAGCGGCGGCCAAGTGCCGCAAGGACGCCAAGCGCGCCCGGCGCGGCATGTACGCCGCGGCCACCTTCGCCTCGATGGCGACCGTCATGCTGTCCGCCGGTCCGGCCGACGCCGACGCCCCACCCGCGCAGACACCACCGCCACCTGCCGGGACACCACAGGCGGGATCGCCGCAGGCGCGGCCGATGCCGCTCAGTCCCTCGGACCTGTCCGGTATCGGCGGCGCGGTGGCGGGCCGGGTGCTCGACCCGTCGCAGCAGGCCGCGCTGAACGGCGCACTGGGCGTCGCGGGTGGCGTCTCCAGCTACACGCCGTTCGGCAACCAGGTGAACGAGGCGATCAACTCCTATCGCGAGGGCGCCACGCCGCGGCCGATGCCCGCGCCGGAGCCGGGCACGGCGCCACCGGCGCCCGTGCCGTCGACCACACAGGTCGGCGCCCCGACCCAGCAGGCCGGGCAGCCGATGACGATGCCGCCGTTCGTGCCCGAAGGGCTCGCGCCGGTCGTCTCGGAGATCGCGGGCAAGGTGCCCGCGCCGGTCGTTGAATTAGCGGCAACCGCCGCGCAAATCGCGGCGGCCAAGCTGCCGCTCGATCAGCTGGCCGCGTGGGCGGATCAGACCTTCCCGAGCGGACCCATGCGCCAGCCGGTGAACGACCTGCTGAACTTCGTCGAGCAGGCCACCGAACTGGCCGGTGCGCGGCGCGATCGCAGCAACCCGACCATCGATGATCTGATCGACCAGGCCAAGACCGTGTTCGGCTTCCCGAAGGACGGACCCGATCCGGTCGCGGGCCTGCGCGATCTGTTCCTCGCGCCGACGGTCGGCCAGGTCGGCCAGCAGGATCCGCTCGGCCAGCTCGCCCCCGGACTCGCGGCCATCGCCGCGCCGGTGCTCGGCTTCCTCGGCGTGCAGATGGGCGGGCTCGCACCCGTCCTCGGCTTCCTCGCCCCGGTGCTCGCGCTGGCCTCGAATCCGGCACAGGCGATCGGCGCGGTGCTGACCAGCCTGCGCGACACGGTCTCCGGATTCATCTCCGACAGCAGGCACAACGCGGCGCTGCCGGTGCTCGCGCTGCCCGTCGTCGCGCTGTTCGCCGCGGTGCCGCTGCTGTTCGTCGCCGGTATCGCGATCGCGGGCGTGCTCGCGCTCGGCGCGGTGGTACTCGGCGCGATCCTGTTGGCGCCGTTGATCATCGGCGCCCTCATCATCGGCGGCCTGATCCTGGCCGCGGTGGCCATCCCGGTGCTGATCGTGCTCGCGGTCATCGCGATTCCGGTGCTGCTCATCGCGATTCCGGTCGGCTTCGTCGCGTTCCAGGTGCTGGCGCCGGTCATCCTGGCCGCCGGTCTGGCCGCCTTCGCGGTGGCCGTGGTCGGTGGCGTCGCCTTGGCGGCGATCGTGCTTGCCGTGGGCCTGGCGGTCCAGATCACCGGGTTCGCGCTGCTGCTTGTTATCGCGGCGCTGGCGACGATCTTCGTGCCGTTCCTCGGCCTGCTCATCGGGCCGCTGGCGTTCACCGTCGCGCTCGGCTGGCTGGTGCTCGGCGGCCTCGCCGTCGCCGCCGCGTTCTTCGGCACCCTCGGCGTCGCCGCGCTGGTGGCACTCGCGGTGTTCGCGGTGGTCGGCCTGCTGTCGCTGTTCACCCCGTTCGGGCTGATCGCGATCCCGATCCTGCTCGCGCTGGGCGCGGCGGCGCTTGTGATCTTCGGTGCGGTCGGCCTGGCGGGCGCCATCATCCTCGCCGCGGTCGGCTTCGTGGAATTCGTCGCGCTCGGGGTGATGGGCGGCGCCACGGTGACGGTGCTGCTCGCACTTGCCCTGGTGTCGGCGGCCATTCAGATGGCGGCCACCGTGATCATGTGGGCGTTCCTGTCGGCGGCGGCCATCTTCATGGCGGCCGCGGGCGCGGTGGCGACCACACTCGCGGTGATCGGCGGGCTGTTCGCCACGGCCGCGCTGGTGATCGGCGTGCCGATCCTCGGACCGCTGCTCGCGCCGCTGCTGTTCATCGCGCTGGTCGCCGTGCCTGCCGTGCTCGGATTGTCATTCCTGTTCGGCGGCTTCACCTTTGCGGCATTCCTGGTGTTCCTCTGCTCCAACCTCGCGCTGTTCACCATCGGCTCGCTTGCGGGCACGGTGCTGGTCGCGTCGCTGGTCTTCATGATCACCATGCCGTGGGCGATTCCGATCATCCTGCTGGCCGACTTGGCCTTCGCGATCATCGTCGGTGCGGCGCTGGCCGTACTCGCCGCCGCGAACATCGTGTTCACCTGGTTCTTCGGCGGCTCGGTCGTGCTCGGCATCCTGGCGTTCACGCTGGCCGCCGTGGCCACGGTATTCGCGGGCGGCCTTGCGCTCGGTGTCCTTTCGTTCGCGATGCTGACCATCGCGGCGGCCGGGCTGATCATCATCAACCCGCCGCTGGCACTGCTGGCACTGCCGGTGATCTTCGGCGGTCTGCTGCTGAGCGTGCTGTCGATGTTCGGCACGGCGGCCGTGGTCGGCAGCCTGCTCACCGGTTTCGCGGCCTTCCTCGGCTTCGGACTGGTCGCGGCCTGGGTGGCCTTCGGCGTCATGACCCTCGGCACGATGATCGCGGTGTCGGCGGTGTTCCCGCCGTTCCTGCTGGTCACCGTTCCGGTGGCGATCGCGGCGTTCGTCGCCATCGCGGCGCTGGCCATCGCGACGCTGACGCTGTTCGGCGGCGGCCTCGGCGCGATCCTGGTGGCGGGCAACGTCCTCGCCCTCGCCCTGTCGATCGCGGCGGTCGTCGCGACGGCGGCGGTCGGGATCGCGGGGTTCGTCCTCGCCGCGGCGCTCACGCTGCCGTTCCTGATCTTCGGCCCGCTGGCGCCGGTGGTCTCGACGGCGCTGATGCCGATCCTCGCGCTCGGCCTGCTCGCGCTCTGGTCGCCGGTGTTCATCGCCGGACTGGTGGCGGCGGGCGTCGGCATCACGACCATGCTGCTCGGCCTGATCGGCATGCCGCTGCTGGCGGCGATCGTGGTCGGCGGGTTCTTCGTGGTGGCGAAAGGCATTGCCCTGACGCTGTTCCTCGGCAGCCTGCTGCTGAGCTTCGGGTCCATCGCGGCGATCGCCGCGCTCGCGCTGCCGGTGCTGCTTCCGGTGCTCGGGCTGATGGGTCTCGGTGCGCTTGCCCTGCTGGCGCTGCCCGTGCTCGCGGTGCTCGCGGTGCCGGTGCTCGGCTTGGCCGCGCTGGGCGGGCTTGCGCTGCTTGCCATTCCGGTGATCGCGATCGCGGCGCTGCCCGTGCTCGCGCTGCTGGCGGCGTTCGCTGTGCCGCTGCTGGCGCTGGCGGCCCTGGGCGCGCTGGCCGTGGTTGCGCTGCCGTTCCTGGTCGGCGGTGCGGCCGTCGCCGGTGCGGTGCTCGCCCTCGGCGCGGCATTGGCCATCGGTATCCCGCTCGCGCTGCTGATCGGTGTGCCGCTGCTGGCACTGGCCGCGGTGGGTGTGCTTGCGCTGCTCGCCCTTCCGGTGCTGCTGATCGGTGGCGCGCTGGCGGCGCTGGTCGGTGTGCCGTTGGCGGCGCTGGGCGCCCTTGCGCTGCTTGCGCTTCCGGTGCTCGCGCTGGCCGGTCTGGTCGGTGTGCCGCTCGCGGCGCTCGGCGCGCTGGCCCTTCCGGTGCTCGCACTGGCCATTCCGGCGGCCGCGATCGGTGTGCCCGCGCTGGCCGCGCTGGCACTGCTCACCCTGGCGGCGATCGCGATCGCGCTGCTGCTGTCCCCGCCGGTGCGGGTGTGGATCATCTCCGCTATTCGCGCCGGTCAGGATCCGAGCACGGGTGGTTCGGCGGCGACAGGGACCCAGTTCCTGGACAGCATCCCGGACAACCCGAGCCTGGAGCAGCTGATCGCCGGGCTGCAGCAGCTGCTCGCCCCGCAGCCGAGCGCGGCGCCGGTCGCCGAACCGCTCCCGTTCGCCAGCCTGCCGTATGCCGGGAAGGGGGCAGCCGAAGGCGTGACGCACGATCGCGCCGGACAACTGGTCAGCATGTCCGTCTGAATCGAAATATCCACTGTTCCCGAGCAATCGACATGAAGGAGCACGCAAATGACGCACGCGACGCAGAACGACGCGACCGGTACCACCGAAGCGAGCATGCACCTGGAATACCTGTACGGCCCGCAGTGGCGCGAGGTGGTCCGCATCATCGAGCGGTCCGGTCAGCTGCGGCCGGGTGAACGCGAGAAGCTCAACGCCGAGGCGACGAAATCCATGCAGAATCGCATGTCGGCGCTGTCCGGCGGAGCGGGCGGCGAGGGAGGGTTGGCCGGTCTGCTGGCCGGGCTCGGACAGATGTCCGGCCAGCAGGCCACCGAACCGCTCGCCATCGCCACCCAGACCGCCAAGGCATTCGGCAGGGCTCGCAATGTGCAGGTGGCGGGCATGGTCGCGGGCCAGGCCGTGGCGCCCGGTGCGTCCGGTATCAGCAGCGGCGATATGAGCGGGCTGTTCGAATCGCTCGGCTCGCTCGGCGCCGTCACGGTGGTCGGGCAGGCGGTGACCGCCGCCGTACTCGGCGACCTGATCGGCCGCGGTGAATTCACTCAGGCCGTCTACGACGAACTGATGCGGCCCTACGCCACCAGCATCGAGCCCTGATGCTCCTCCGCCGAGCGCAGTCGAATGGCCGTGCGACACGCCGTAATAGCGGGCCATTTGACTGCGCTCGACGGATCTCGACTACCTCAGCTGCTTTCTGGACCTAGCGAAAGGGGTTGGCGCCATGTTCGATTCACGAAACATCGGGCCCGGCGGCCTCGCCGTCGACTCGTTCGGCGGGCTGCTCGACATCACTTCGGCTCCGGTCGGATTCGGGTACTACGAGCGCAACGAGGTCGCCGCGGAAACCGGCGTCGAATGGAACACCCGGCGCCGCACCGGCAAGATCGGCTGGTGGAACCGTCACCGGTTCACGCAGGCCGCGATCAGCGCGACGATCGTGCTCACGCTCGGCCTGCTGCCCGCCACCCAGAACGCCATCCTGTCGGTGATCACCCATGTCGGGTGACCGGCCGTCGTCACGCCGAGGGCGCACATCCCTCGGCGTGGCGGCAACGGCCAGCTTCCTGCTCGGCATCGCCCTGCTCACCGGATGCGCGAGTCCCGAATCGGCACAACCCGTTTCGCGCCCCGGCGACCAGGACACCGCCGACTGCACGTTCGGCGGACGCACCATCGCCGGCCTGCGCGACACCTTCCGTCAACTCTCCGACCAGCTCAACGGCATCGGCCCCGCCTCGGCCCGCAACGACCTGGCCGACGTGAAAGCCCGGATAGCCCAAGGCATGCTGCTCGCCAACCAGGTCACCACCACCATCGACCCCGCCGTCCGCAAGATCGGCTCTCCGCTGATCGGCGATGTCTACCAAGATGTTTCGGCCGCGGGCAAACAACTCCACGACGCCCTCTCCCAGCTCTCCGCCACCCTGGACGGCACCCGTCCGCCCCAGGGCGCCGCCGACGCCATCGGTACCGCCCTCGACTCACTCAACGGCGCCATCACCCGCATGCGCACCGCCTGCCCCTCGGTCTTCCCCGCGGACGCGATGCCGACACCACAGGGACCACGCCTGGCCGGTGCGCGCTGAGCACCAACAGCGCCGGGTATGCGAGGACCGCTGACCTCTCACGGTGAGTTCGGTCCGAGGGTATTGCTCAGGTCTGTTGTTTGTTCCGTCGTCCAGCCCGGTGGCGGCGCTATGGCAGCCCATGCCGCGAGCATCGCGTCCTCGTACCGATGACCCGTGCCTTCCGGCACACTCACCCCCACGAAGGTGTCGAAGGTGATCTGCCAGAACGTCACAATCGGTGCCCAGAACATCTCCGGCGCCACACCGCGCCCGCGCGGCTCCTCTAGCCAATCGGGCTGGCTGAACAGCAGACTCGGAGACCACCAGGCAATCGGATCGTTGGCGTGCAGCAGGTACAGCACCCGGGGCGGCTGCCAATTGCCGGCCTGGTCGAGCAATTCCTGCGGGCTCGACGCGAACCGCACGGTGCGACCTCCCTCATAAACTGGCGCCACCTCCGGCGTAGCGGGATCACGATGGTCGATGAAATCGCGGGCGAGGGTGTTGCTGTGTGGTGGGCCGACCCAGAGGATGCCGTCGGTGCGACGCCGGATGTCGTCCAGGTCGGCGAAAGCAGCCTCGCCGCCCATCGAACCCAGGCTTTCACCGAACACCAACAGCTTCGGACGTGATTCTGCGGGACGTTGCGACCAGCGCTCATACACCCGATCGAATAATGCCTTTCCGGCCCGGCTGGCTCGATCCCGGTCGGTGAGGAATGAGATCCAGCTCGGCAGATACGAATACTGGATGGCGACTTCGGCAGTGTTTCCGCCGTACAGGTATTCGAGTGTGTCGGCAGCCCGCTCGTTGATCCAGCCGCTGCCTGTTGTGGTCATGACGCACAGCACGGCACGGTCGAACGCACCGGTGCGTTCCAGCTCCGCCACCGCCAGCGCTGCCTGTTCCTCGGCGGAATCGCTGGAGTCGATACCGACATACACCCGAATGGGGTCCATCGCCGGTCGGCCGAGAGTTCGCTGGATCATGCCCGCGTTCGGGCCGCTGGCCACGAATTGCCGCCCCTCACGGCCCAATGACGCCCAACTCTGCGACGAGCCCGGGCCGCCGGAGACGAGAGCGCTGGTCGGGGGCACCGTATTCGGTTTGGTCTGCCCGTTGGCGACCTTGTAGGTCTGGTTCGCGAGCCCGATCAAGCCATCATTGACGACCACCTCGATCACCACGCCGACGATCACCACCACACCGATTGCGAGTGCGGCCGCGGCCCGAGCAGGCATCCAATGCCCGAGCAGCCCCGAAATCTGTCCGGTACTCCAGCGGACAACGCGTACCGCGCCGAGCACGAGAGCGAATACGAGTACCGATATAGCCAGTACGGCGACATACCAGAGTTGATTCTCGCGAGCTTGTCCAACAATGTCGCGAACGCGGTTCTGAAAAGTCGAGCCTGCCCACAGCGCGGCGATGACCAGCACCGCACCGCCGATACCGATTGTCCACCAGGCCACACGTTTCACCGCATCCGGAAGCTCCCGTCGAACGACCTTGCGGATCACCCAACTCACGACGACACCGCAGCCGTATCCCACGGCCAGCGAGATGCCGCACACCACGCCATCGTATTTCCAACTGCGCGGGAGCAGAGACGGGGAGAGGGCGCTGACGAAGAACACCAAGGCACCCCACAGGCCCAGATAGTTCAGACCGAGTTTCCTGACAAACCGAGGCCTGTGATCAGCGCACGTCGCAGTCATGGCTCGATTGTTCTGCATCGCGAATTCGTCGATGAAAAAGGAGAACATGACACGCCGACCTATTCGCTCGCCAGCCAGCGTTCGATGATCTGCGTGACAGTGGCGCCGCTTGTCGCGTATGTCGTCGAGGCTGCCGAAGCTCAGGATTCCGCGAATATCCGAGACCCACTGCACCAGACCGGACCGATCCGCCATGACCGGAGCGGCCTTGTTGTCCTCCTTACGATCAGGGTGTCGAGGTCATGCGCCTGCTATCGGGGCGATCGCGAGCTAGTGCGAGTTGTCGTCGGAAGCTGATGCGCGGGTGCGCCATTCGGCGGCCTCGGCGTCTTTGCCGTGTGCGGCGAGCAACTTCGCCAGGTTCCACATGGCGAGCTCGTTGTCGGCGGCTGCGGCGCGGCGCCACCAGGCTTCCGCATCGGCCTCGTCGCCGTGCTCGATACGAAGTACGCCGTAGGCATTCATCGAGGCCGCGTGTCCCCGTTCGGCGGCCCTGCGGTGCCAGCGGGCGGCGTCGTCGGAGTCGCCTCGCCGGGTCAACAGTTCCGCCAGGTTGTGCATGGCGGTGACGTGGCCGGCTGTTGCGGCGCGCCGGTACCACTGCTCGGCTTCGGTGGTGTCGCCCTGTTCCTCGCGCAGGCCCGCGAGGTTGCTCATTCCGAGGACGCTGCCCGCTTGGGCCGCCGCCCGGTAGAGCGACTCGACTTCGGTATCCGCACCGCGTTTCCGGTAGAGGGCGCCCAAGTTGTTCATGGCGTCGGCGTGGCCGGTCTCGATTGCCTTGCGGTACCACGATTCGGCCTCCTCGTCGGTGCCGGCCAAGCCAAGATTGAACATCGCCATACCGTTGCCGCTCGATGCGGCGCGTAGCCACCAACCGCGGGCCGCTACGTGCTCACCGCGCCGATCGAGCATCACTCCCAAGTTCAAGGCCGCGGGGGCGGAGCCGGCTTGGGCGGCTTTGCGATACCAGGGCTCGGCTTCGCGGTCTTCTCCCCGGTCGGCGAGTACCAAGGCCAGGTTGTATGCCGAGTCGGTATCGCCGGCTTCGGCCGCTCGCCGCCACCATGCACCGGCCTCGTCGATCTTGCCCTGGTCGTCGACAATGGCGGCAAGGCTGCGCATCGCGTCCACGGAACCGGCTTCGGCGGCCTGCCGGAACCACTGCTCGGCCTGCTCGAGGTCGCCGCGGCCGCGGGACAGCACGGCGAGGTTGTTCGCGCTGTCGGCATGACCGGACTGTGCGCCTTTGCGATACCACTCCTCGGCCGCGTCGCTGTCGCCACGGTCGTCGAAAAGCCATGCCAGGGCGAACATTCCAGGTGGATGCTCCGCCTCGGCGGATTGCCGGTACCAGTATTCGGTTTTGCTCCGGTTACCCCGCTTGTAGTAGTAATCGCCGACCTTGATCATGGCCGCGGGGTCGCCCGTTCCGGCGGCCCAGCCGATACGGGCGGATCGTGCCTGCTTGACCAGCCATGTTCTGAGCCCCATTGAAGCCCCCTCCTGCTCCGAACGAAACCGACGCTACCCGGGCCGGCGGGGGCTCCTCAAGACCTCCGTGACCGACGATGGCCGAAACTGTCACTTTTTCGGCTGCTGTGAGCATGGAGCGCCGCCGGGCGGATTGATTGGCTCTACTTCGACATCGATACGAGTGGGCGGTCGGCGGGCCACGTCGTAGTGCGCCTGGGCTGAGCGAGAGGAGCCGGTCATCAACGACGGGATCGAGGGCGCCGGATATGCGTGGCGCGCAGGAGTACTCGCGGTAGCCGTGGTTTCGGCGGGCTTTGCCGTGCCGTCGGCCGGTGCGGCGCCGCCGTCCGGCTCCTCGTCGGCATCGGGCACGGGCGCGTCGGCCTTCGCGGGACCGTTCAACTTCGATGTGGGTACGGTGCCGTGGCTGGTCGATACCGGTGATGTCAATCGTGACGGCCGTCCGGATATCGTCACCGCGAACGCGGGGGCGGCCCGGCTCGGCACCGTGGCCGTGCCGGGGCTTCCTGGTGTCTCGGTATTGTTGAATACCACCGAGGTTGGCGCGCCGGAACCCAGGTTCGCCCCGGCGGCGAGTTTCGACGCGGGGCTTGCCCCCACCGGTGTCGATGTGGCGGATCTGGATGGCGACGGTGCGCCGGAGATCGTCGTCGCCAATATCGGAGATGTGGGGCCGAACGGTATTTCGGTGCTGCGCAACACAACTCCGGAGGGTGCGGAGGTCGCGAGCTTCGCACCGCCGATCAGTCTGCCCACCGGCGTGGCGCCGACGCTGGTGCGTGCCGCCGACATCAACTCCGACGGACGGTTGGATTTGGTCACCGCGGACGCGGGGATGCCGCTGTCGCCCGGTGTGACGGTGCTGCTCAATACGACGGCGCCGGGTGGGCCGCTGAGTTTCTCGGCGCCGGAGCAGTTCTGGGGCGGGTTCATCGCCGAAGGGCTGACCATCGGCGATATCAACAACGATGGCCGCGTGGATGTGCTGGCGGCGAATACCGGCTCCAGCAATGTCGCGGTCCTGGTCAACACCACCGCGCCCGGCGCGACCCGCGCGAGCTTCAACACCTCGCAGGAGTGGATCGTCACGACGACCGGTGTCGACCTCGGCGATGTCAACGGTGACGGCAAGCTGGATCTGATCTCTCCACGCACGGTCGGCGGAATCTCAGTGCGGCTCAACCAGACCCAGCCCGGCGCGCCCTACGCCGAATTCGGCGGCGATGTCGGCGCCGATCTGGTCGGCGAGGTGATTCGGGCGTACAGCACCATGGGCGTTGTCACCGAGAATGTCGCCGTCGCCGATTTCGACGGCGACGGCGTGGCCGATATCGCCGCCAACAACGACTTCCCGCTACCCGGTTGGGACGTCGTGGTTTTCGGCAACCGCACCGCCCCTGGATCCTCAGAAGTGGTGTTGGCCGCGCCCCAAGGCTATCGAGCATCCACCTGGTTCATCGGCACCAATTCCATTGCCACCGATGACTTCAACGGTGACGGCAAACCCGACCTGGTCACCGGCAACGTGCCAAGCCTCACCATCGGCCCCGTGTCACTCATCCCCGGCGGTGTATCGGTGTTGATCAACAACCGTCGCTGACCGCTGCACGGCATCCCTTTCGCGGCCGGCGGGAAACCTGACGCGCGGTTCGTTCGCCATGCCTTCCGATAGCCCGTAGGGCACAATCGTTTCCGCACATTCATTTGGAAACAGGGAGTTACATCATGGTCCGCAAACTTGCCGCGACAGCCGTCATCGCCGCAGCTCTGACCGGAGCGGGCGGTGGGATCGCCGCCGCCACAACACCTGACGCCGCAACCCCCGCCACCGTGCCCCCCGCGGCCGCCGAACTCGTTCAGCCTGTCGCGGGCGGCCAAACCCAGGCGATCGTCGGCGGACAGGTCGGCGCCGTGGTCGGCACGGTGGTCGGTGTCGGAGTCGGCGCGGTAGCGGGCGGCGCCTTGGCGTGCGCGGCGACGGCGCCCGTATGCCCGGTCGGGGCCATTGTCGGCGTCGGCGTCGGCGCGGTGGCAGGCGGTGCGATCGGCGGCGCGATCGGCGCGGGCATCGGCAGCGCGATCGGCGCACAGATTCCCGGCTAGTCCGAATCCGCGTGTGGCGCAGCGGCTGTTCGTCGAGTCGTAGCGTCGAGAAGTGGCGCCCTGGGAGTCAGCGTCGGTGTACCTCGAGTGCGGCACGGACGCCACTTTCCAGGGCGCCCTCGATCCAGGCGGTGTCGAGGCTGGTGTGGTCACCGGCGAAATGTATTCGGCCCTCGATGGATCGGGCCGCGAGGTGGTGCTCGTGCAACTGGCCGGGCAGCGGCATGGCGGCCTCGCCGAGTGCGTAGCGGGCGCGGGCCCAGCTCTGGGTGAATCCGACGCCGGTGAATTCGGTGTCGACGCGCGGGCCGAACAGTTCGCGCATGCCTGCGAGGGCGAAGTGGATGCGTTCGCCCTCGGTGAGGGAGTCCCAGCGCATCGCGTCGTCGGCGAAGGTGTAGGAGGCGAGGACCACGCCGCCGTCGGAGTTCTCGACGTGGGAGGGGAAATACAGGGAGCGGTTCGGGGAATCGGTGGCGCAGCGTCCGCCGCGGAATCCGCCAGGGCCCTGCTCCCAGAAGCGAGTTCTGAACTCCAGCAGCACTTTTGTCGCCGCGTCGTGGTGCAGTTCGATGATGGCGCGCCGCTTGTCGTAGGACAGCGGCGGGTCGAAGGCGCAGAATCGGGCCGCGGTGAGCGGGATGGCCACGATCGCGTAGTCGGCGTCGAACGATTCGACCGGATCGGCCGGGCGGCCGTCGGAGGCTTCGTCTCCCGTCTCGGCGGTGGTCCAGACCCGCACACCGTGCTCGGTCTGTTCGAGCCGAGTCATGCGCTTACCCAACAGGATTGCCGGTCCGAGCCGCCGGGCCATGGCGTCGGTGAGCGATGCCGTGCCGCCCACAAGTTCCCAATAGGTGGCGTCGGAGGGGATCAGAGTGTGATCGACGAGTGGGAATACGACGCTGTGCCGCAGCCGGGCGGTCAGATTCTCGAGTGTGCCGATCGCCGCGAGGCATTCCTTCGACCAGTTCTGTTCCATGAGATAGCTACGGAGAGAATGATTTTCGTAGGTGTGCAGCAACTCGGTCCAGTCGTCGACCTGCCGCTCGATCGGCAGATCGGGCATGACCGAGGCTTGACGGACCGCGCTGTCGAGGACTGTGCGGCTCGCTTCGGTCAGCGCGCAGCCGAAGCCCGCGTGGAGCGCGCCCGGATTCGCGGCGTATTCGCCTCGGGTGACAGTGGTTCCATTGACCCTGATCAGGCTGCGCCCGGCCGAGGGCGGCGGTTCGTAACGCAGTTTCGGCCCGTTGGACCATTCCTCGCCGGTGAACGAGCGATAGAACACCGGGGGAGCCTGCGGCGTACGCGTCTGCGTGAGCACGTCGGAGCCGTAGAACGGCCTGCGGCGCACACCGAGCTTGTCCGCGAGCGCCAGCACCGTCGGGTGCGCGCTCGACAAACGCATCGCGCCGGCCTCGGCGTAGAGCGCGGGATCGGAGAAGACGCCGCGCACTGTCTTGACCCGCCCGCCCGTGCGGTTTCCGTTGGCCTCCAGCACCGTCACCTGATGGCCGGCGTCGGCGAGCAGGTTCGCCGCGGTCAACCCGGCCGGGCCCGCGCCGACGACGAGGATCTTCTTACGCCTGTCCGTCGCGGGCAGGCCGGTATCGATGAGGATCTTCAGCGAGGTCAGCGTGAAGTCGGCGCCGTTCTCGTCGACGCCGAGCAGCAGCCGGGCGAGCGACTCGCTGCGGTCACGGGAGCGATTGTCACCCGCGTGCACGGCGGCGATCGATGCACAGGCCATCGCGCCGGACGCGACGGCACCCGCGGCCAGCGCGGTGCTCAGCAGGCGTCGTCGGGAAACCACGCTGTCGGACATTCCCGATCCTTCCGGAACGAGGGCACGCACCGAACGCGTATTCGTCGCGGGGACGGTTCCGGATGGGTACTACTTGGCGTCCCAATAGCACTCGACCACCGCCGTGGTGAACGGAAAGCGCACCGGTGTCGGTCCGAAGACAATCCGGCCCGCGTTCTCCGCCGCGGTCGCGATCGCGGCGGCGACGGTATCCGCCTCCGCCTCCGGGCAGTGCACGATGACCTCGTCGTGCTGGAAGAACACCAGCTCGCCGCGCAGGCCCGCGCGGCTCATCGTGTGCCGCAGCCCCGCCAGCACCAGCAGGGCCCAGTCGGCGGCACTGCCCTGCACCACGAAATTCCGGGTGAAGCGGCCGCGGGCGCGTGCGGCGGAGGAACTGCGATAGTCGCCGGACGGTTCCTCGTCCTGGGACAGGTCGGCGGAGACCGGCGGGCAGGTGCGCCCCAACCAGGTGCGTACCAGGCGGCCCTCCTCGCCCGCGTGGGCGGCGTCGTCGACATAGGCCACCGCGGCTGGGTAGCGCCGCCGGAGTTCGGCCATGTGCGTGAGCGCATCGCCGGAGGTCTGGCCGTAAATGGCGCCGAGCAGAGCGACTTTGGCCAGATCGCGGTCGCCGCCGAAGGCACGGGCCGCCAGATCCGCGTAGAGGTCGTCGCCGCGACCGGCGACCTCCATCAGTCCCGGATCGCGGGAGATCGCGGCGAGCACTCGCGGCTCCATCTGATCGGCGTCCGCGACCACAAGGCGCCACCCGGGGTCCGCGCGGATCGCCTTCCTGATCACCTTCGGAATCTGCAGTGCGCCACCACCATTGGTGGTCCAGCGGCCCGAAACCGTACCGCCGGGCAGATATTCGGGACGGAAGCGGCCGTCGTGCACCCACTGCTCCAGCCACGACCAGCCATTGGCGGTGTGCAGGCGGTAGAGCGACTTGTACGCCAGCAGTGGCGCGACCGCCGGGTGATCGATCCGCTCGAGCTCCCACTTCCGCGTCGACGACAGCACGATCCCGGCGCGCGCGAAGGCTTTGACGATGTCGTTGGGCAGGTCGGGACGGACCCGGGTGCCGAATGCCCGCGATACCTCCTCGGCCAGCTCCGCCATCCGGCGTGGCTCGGCCCCACCGGGAAACCGCTCACCGAGCAACTCGTCCAGCAGGGCACGGTGAACGTCTGCGCGCCAAGGGATTCCGGCCAGGGACAGCTCCGCGGCGACCAGCATGCCCGCGGATTCGGCGGCGAGCAGCAGCCGCATCCGCTCCGGGAATTCGGTCTTCGCCGTCCGGACCAGCTGCCCCGCGTACACCTCCAGCAGCGCGGTGAACTCATCCGTGCCGGACGGCAGCGGCACCGGCCCCGACTCGAACAGCGACGGCTGCGTCTCGGCGGCCCGCGCGGGCGCATCCGGCGGCACAGGTAGGTCGTGCAGTCGCGCCCACGCGGCCGCCAGCGAGCGAGCCTGCCCCGACTGCCCCTCCTCGTGCCCGATCAGCAGCGCCTCCGCGGCCTCTACGTCATAACAGCGCTCGACCCGCACCCCCGCCGCGAGCAGGCGCCGGTAGATCTCACTCGTCGACCGCCACACCCACCGTTCGACCTCGGGCCGCGCCCGCACGGCCGCGGCGAGCGACGGCTCGTCCACCACCGGACCCGCGGGCCGCCCGTCCTGCCCGAGGGGACACAGGCGCGCACCTCCGTCGCCTGTTTCCGCCACCGCCCATCTCATGCCCCAGAGTCTCGCACCGGCCACCGACATCTCCCCGGTTCGCCAGGCGGTAGCTGTGATCAGCCGGGGTTTGCGCGGACGGTGAGCGTACGGGTTGGGGGACGCAGTGGTCAGTCGGATACATTTGCTCGCCGGTATCCGTTTGTGAAAGGGCTGTAGACCATGTTGATCGCGACCGACAAGGTTGTCGCCATCGAGTACACCTTGACCGATGACGCCGACGAGGTGCTCGACAGCTCCGTCGGCGAAGAGCCGCTGGTCTACCTGCACGGTGCGGACAACATCGTGCCCGGTCTGGAGCAGGCGCTCGAGGGTAAGGCGGTCGGCGACGAGCTGGATGTCGTCGTCGAACCGGAGGACGGCTACGGCGAGTACCTGGCCGAGCTGATCAGCATCGTGGACCGCGACATGTTCGAAGGGGTCGACGAGCTCGAGGCGGGCATGGAGTTCGAGGCGGAGTCGCCGGACGGTGACTCGCAGATCGTCCTGGTTCGCGCGGTGGACGGCGACGAGGTCACCGTCGACGCCAATCACCCGCTGGCCGGGCAGCGGCTGCACTTCAAGGTCAAGGTCGTGGAGGTCCGCGAGGCCAGCGAGGACGAGCTCGCCCACGGCCACCCGCACGGCGAGGGTGACCACGACCACTGAGTTTTCCACCGGCTGAACACGCCGGGAGTTCGAGGCCGGGTCGCGACGACCCGGCCTCGAGTTGTTTCAGTCCCGCAACGTGATCGACAGGCTCGGTTTGGCGGCCTTGGGGGAGGGGTCCGTGCGGTCCCACATGATGTCGATCATCGGCGCGAGCAGGAGTTCGCCGAGCTGGCGGACCAGGACCGAGACGATCTGGTTGGACTCGGGGCGGGTGCTGGAGGCCAGGCCCGCCTCGCGGAGGCCGGAGATCTCGCGACGGGTCAGCGAGATCAGGGCGTCGAGCAGGCTGAGGCGCGCTTCGGCGGGCTCGAGCAGGGCGCGGCGGACATAGTTCACCACGGCGGGGTTGTCCTGCAACATCTTTCGCACCGCGGTATCGCGAGCGGCGGCGACCGTGCCTGCGGTGCCGGTGGCAGGAACCGAGGCGACCGCGGTGGCGAAGTAGTCGACGACGAGCTGGTCGACGGCGTCGCGTAGCCCGGCCTTGGTCTTGAAATGGTGCTGAACCAGCCCGAGGGTGACGCCCGCCTCGGCCGCGACCGCGCGTAGAGATACCCGATCCGCGCCGTGCTGCGCGAATAAATCCATGGCGGCGTTGCGGATTCGCGCTTTCGCGGTCAGGTCGTCGTTGGTGGCGCGCGGGTTCAGCATCGGTCCTCACATGTCGGTTGAGCGGTGATTCTACGTGCTGTAGTGCGAGCTGCCCCTCATGCATCGCCGCCGATACACCCGTATCTCCCGCTGTCAGGTCTAGATACTTCTTTACGTTACGACAGACCTGTGTACTATACAGTTGTATTGTGAGCGTGAATGGAGGTCGCGACGATGCACCCCCTCGCCGGAGTCGAGGTTGTCTCGCTGGCGGTGAACCTGCCCGGCCCGTTGGCGGCCGCGCGGCTGGCCGAGCTGGGCGCGCACGTGGTCAAGGTGGAGCCGCCGAACGGTGATCCGCTCGCCGCCGCCGCGCCCGAGTGGTATCGCGCGCTGATCGAACGGCAGGAAGTCCTCGCTCTGGACGTGAAGCAGGCGGCGGACCGGGCGACGCTCGACGAGTTGCTCGCCACGGCGGATCTGCTGATCACCTCCATGCGCCCGACCGCACTCGCCCGGCTGGGGCTGGCGCGACCGCAGGAACGTCTTCCTCGGCTTTCGCTGATCGAAATCGTCGGGCACGCGGACGATCCCGAAGTTCCGGGCCATGATCTGAACTATCAGGCGGTGCACCGCACCCTGACCCCGCCGCAGCTGCCGACGGTGCCGATCGCCGACATGCTCGGCGCCGAACGCGCCGTTTCCGCGGCACTCGCCGCGCTGGTGCGGCGCGCGGAAACCGGTGTGGGCGAGTGCTATCGGGTGCCGCTGGAGGAGGCCGCCGCCCGCGCAGGAGATGCCGTCCGCTATCGGCTGACGGGTCCCGGCGCGGTGCTGGGCGGCGCGTTCCCCGGCTACGCGATCTACGAGTGCGCGGACGGCCACGTCGCCTTGGGTGCGGTGGAACCGCACTTCTTCCTGCGCACACTCGAACTCTTCGGCGCCGATGGCAGCCACGAGAGCCTGCGGACCGCGTTCGCGGACAAGACCATTGCCGAACTCGAGGCTATCGCGGCCGCGAACGACATACCCCTCAACGGAATTCGAACTCCCACCCCGATCGGAAAGTAGGCCCGCGATGTCCGAACTGTTCCCCGAGTACCGCGCGAGTTGGGAGACCGACGAGCACCGCGAACTGCGCAGGCACGTACGGGAGTTCCTGCGCAAGGAGAGCGTGCCGAACCAGGAGCGCTGGGCGGCGCAGCACATGGTCGACCGGGAATTCTGGAACAAGATGGGTGACGCCGGGTTGCTCGGTCTCGACCTGCCCGAGGAATACGGCGGCGCCGGAGGGAATTTCGGCCACGCCGCGGTCGTGATGGAGGAGATCGCCCTCGCGCACGACACCGCCTCGGGTGGATGGGCGGTGCATGCGCCGATCGTCTCGCACTACATCAATGCCTATGCCGCGGCGGATCTGAAGCGGCGCTGGCTGCCGAAGCTGATCAGTGGCGAGATGGTGTGCGCGATCGCGATGACCGAGCCGGGGACCGGATCGGATCTGCAGAATGTGCGCACCACCGCGATCAGGGAGGGCGACGAGTACGTCATCAACGGTTCGAAGACGTTCATCTCCAACGGCACGCATTGCGATCTGCTGATCATCGTGGCCAAGACCGACCCGGCGCAGGGAGCGGCCGGTGTCTCGCTCATCGTCGCCGAAACCGGTGACGACCTCGTGGGCTTCGAGCGTGGCCGGGTGCTGGAGAAGATCGGTCAGCACGGGCAGGACACCCGCGAGCTGTTCTTCAGCGATATGCGCGTGCCCGCCGCCAATCTGCTCGGCGAGCAAGAGGGCCTCGGCTTCTATCAGCTGATGGAACAGCTGGCCCGCGAGCGCCTCATCCTCGCTTCCGCCTGCGCGGGGATCGCGGAAGCCGCGGTGCTGGAAGCGATCCAGTACACCAAGGCGCGAGAGGCTTTCGGGCGTCCACTGATCAAATTCCAGAACACCAAATTCGAACTGGCGGAATGCAAGACCGAGACGCTCGCGATCAAGACCTTGGTCGACTACGCCATCCAGCGCTACCTCGACGGCACCTGTGATCCGGCGACGGCGTCGAGCGCGAAGCTGTTCGCCGCGGACAAGTCCTGCGAGATCGTCGACCGCTGCCTGCAATTGTTCGGCGGCTACGGCTACATGCTGGAGTACCCGATCGCCCGCGCGTACGCGGCGGCTCGCGTGAACCGCATCTACGGCGGCACCAGCGAAATCATGAAA
Organism: Nocardia sp. NPDC052566; assembly: GCF_044547285.1. Classification (NCBI taxonomy): domain Bacteria; kingdom Bacillati; phylum Actinomycetota; class Actinomycetes; order Mycobacteriales; family Nocardiaceae; genus Nocardia; species Nocardia sp. NPDC052566. The sequence continues at coordinate 384,158 of NZ_JBIUAF010000005.1, forward strand.
GAAATCATCTCCAGGTCGCTGTAGCGAGGAGCCACGACATGACCACTGAGGCATATATTTTCGAGGCGATCCGGACGCCGCGCGGTAAGGGCAAGAAGACCGGCGCACTGCATACGGTCAAGCCGATCGACCTGGTCGTCGGCCTGATCGATGAACTGCGGCAACGGTTCCCGGATCTGGATGAGGACCGGATCTCGGATCTCCTCCTGGGGGTGGTGACTCCGGTCGGCGATCAGGGCATGGATATCGCCCGCACCGCGGTCAACGTCGCGGGTCTGCCGGACACCGTGGGCGGGGTACAGCTCAATCGGTTCTGCGGTTCGGGACTGGAGGCAGTGAACATGGCCGCCAAAGCGGTGCGGTCCGGCTTCGACGAGCTGGTGCTCGCCGGCGGGGTCGAGTCGATGTCGCGTGTCGCGATGGGCAGCGACGGCGGCGCGATGGCCATGGATCCGGCCACCGCCTACGACAACTACTTCGTTCCGCAGGGCGTGGCGTGCGACCTGCTCGCCACCCTCGAGGGGTTCACTCGCGACGACGTGGACGCCTACGCGGTGCGTTCGCAGCAGCGAGCGGCGGTGGCCTGGTCAGGCGGGTACTTCGCCAAATCCGTTGTGCCGGTCGAGGACCGGACGGGATTGACCATTCTGGACCACGACGAGCACATGCGGCCCGGAACCAGCGTGGCCGACCTGGGCAAGCTCGCGCCCGCTTTCGCCGGGATCGGCGAATTCGGCGGGTTCGACGCGGTCGCGCTGCAGAAGTACCACCACGTGGAGCGGATCGACCACGTGCACACCGGCGGCAACAGCTCCGGCATCGTGGACGGCGCGGCACTGGTGCTGGTCGGCAGCAGGGAGGCGGGGGAGGCGTCGAATCTCCGCCCACGCGCCCGTGTCGTCGCCACGGCCACCAGCGGCGCGGATCCGGTGCTGATGTTCGACGGGCCGATCCCGGCCGTGACCAAAGCGCTCGCCCTTGCCGGGCTGACCGCCGCCGACATCGATGTGTTCGAGATGAACGAGGCGTTCGCGGCGGTGGCACTGAAGGTGCAGCGGCACTTCGGGATTCCCGAGGAGAAGTACAACGTCAACGGCGGGGCGATCGCCATGGGGCATCCACTGGGAGCGACCGGAGCCATGCTGCTCGGCACCGTGGTCGACGAGCTGGAACGCCGCGGTGGGCGCTACGGCCTGATCACGCTGTGCGTCGCCGGGGGTATGGGCGTCGCGACCGTTGTCGAGCGGGTCTGAACCGCACCGGATTTCATCACAGGAGTAGCACTGATTATGAGCGAGAACATCATTCGCTGGGAGCGCGACGGTGACGGCATCGTGCTGCTCACCATCGACAACCCGCACGGCAGCGCCAACACCTTCGACGAGAACTTCCGTGCCTCACTGAAGGCCGCGGTCGACCGGCTCGAGGCCGAGCGTGACGAGATCGCGGGGGCCGTGATCACCTCGGCCAAGAAGACTTTCGTCGCCGGGGCCAACCTGGAGGAGCTGCGGTCCGTCGGCCCCGAGGACGCACAGCGGTTGTTCGACATGCTGACCGACGTCAAGAACGACCTGCGCCGCCTGGAGCGGCTGGGTAAGCCGGTGGTCGCGGCCGTCAACGGCGCCGCGCTCGGCGGCGGCCTGGAGCTGGCGCTGGCCTGCCACCACCGTATCGCCGCCGAGGTGCCCGGCAGCCAGATCGGTTTGCCCGAGGTGCAATTGGGTGTGCTCCCGGGGGCAGGCGGTGTCAATCGCACGGTGCGGATGCTGGGGCTCCAGAACGCGCTGATGGGGGTGTTGCTCCAAGGGCAGCGCCTGCGGCCCGCCAAGGCGAAGGAGCTCGGCCTGGTCGACGAAATCGTCGGCAGCATCGAGGATTTGGTGCCCGCCGCGAAATCCTGGATCATGGCGAACCCTGAGAGCTGCGTGCAGCCATGGGACAAGAAGGGATTCAAGATTCCCGGCGGTTCTCCATCGTCGCCCGCGTTGGCTCAGACGCTGCCCGCCTTCCCGGCCAACCTGCGTAAACAGCTCAAAGGTCAGAACATGCCCGCGCCGCGGGCGATCATGGCCGCCGCCGTCGAGGGCGCGCAGGTCGATTTCGATGCCGCTCAGCTGATCGAAACCCGCTATCTGGTCGAGCTCTTGACCGGTCCGGTCGCCGGGAACATGATCCAGGCGTTCTTCTTCGACCTGCAGACCATCAACAACGGTGGGTCGCGGCCGAAGGATATCCCCCGGCGCGAGATCACGAAGGTCGGCGTTCTCGGTGCGGGCATGATGGGCGCGGGCATCGCCTACGTGACCGCCAAGGCGGGCATCGACGTTGTGCTGAAAGATGTTTCGCTCGAGGCCGCACAACGCGGCAAAGAATACTCCGCGCGGCTCGAAGCCAGGGCGCTCGCGAAGGGCCGTACCAGCGAGGAGAAATCGAAGGCGCTGCTGGACCGCATCACCCCGGCCGCGGACCCGGCGGACCTCGCCGGGGTGGACTTCGTCATCGAAGCCGTCTACGAGAACCCGGAACTCAAGCACAAGGTATTTCAGGAGATCCAGGACATCGTCACACCCGACGCGGTCCTCGGCTCCAACACCTCCACCCTGCCGATCACCGAGCTGGCCACCGACGTCGAGCGGCAAGCCGATTTCATCGGCATCCACTTCTTCTCACCGGTCGACAAGATGATGCTTGTCGAAATCATCCGAGGCGAACGGACCAGCGACGAAACACTGGCCCGCACCTTCGATTACGTGCTCGCCATCAAGAAGACGCCGATCGTCGTCAACGACAGCCGTGGCTTCTTCACCTCGCGCATCTTCGGCTCCTTCATCCAGGAGGCCGTGCTGATGCTGGAGGAGGGCATCGAACCACAGACCATCGAGCAGGCAGGTCTGCAGGCCGGATACCCCGCCGCGCCACTGCAATTGATCGACGAGCTGAACTTCGAGACGGTCCACAAGGTCGAGAAAGAGACGGCGGCGGCCCTCACGGCCGACGGAGGGGCGGTCGGCGTCCCGCTGGCCGCCTCGCTGCGCGTGCTCGGCGCGATGCTCACCGAACACGGCAGATCGGGCAAGCTCGGCGGCGCGGGCTTCTACGAGTATGCCGACGGCGCACGGACCGGACTTTGGCCCGCGTTGCGCGACATCTACAGCACCACAACGGAACTGAAGGTCCCACTCCAGGATCTGATCGACCGTTTCCTGTTCGCGCAAGCGCTCGAGGCGCGGCGCGTACTCGACGAGGGCGTACTGGCCTCCACCGCCGACGCGAACATCGGCTCCATCTTCGCCATCGGCTACCCGGCATGGACCGGCGGCGTGCACCAATTCGTCACGGGGTATCCGGGCGGGCGCGCAGCGTTCCTGTCCCGTGCGGACGCACTCGCCGACCGCTACGGCGACCGCTTCCGGGCGCCCGACAGCCTGCGTGCGGAGTAGTGGCGCAATGAATCCCGAAACCCTGTGTGCAGCCTTCCAGCACACTGCCGCCGTGAACGCGGATCGGGTCGCGCTGCGCACCGTCGGCGATGGGGTGACGATCACCTGGCGCCGCTATGCCGACCGCGTTCGCGCCCTCGCCGCCGGGCTCGCCCATCTCGGCGTCGGCGCCGGTGACACCGTCGCGCTGATGCTGACCAACCGGCCGGAGTTCCATCTCTGCGATACCGCGGTGCTGCACACCGGCGCGACGCCGTTCTCGCTCTACAACACCAATCCGCCGGACATCCTCGGTTACCAGTTCGAGAACGCGGATGCGAAAGTCGTGATCTGCGAACGGCAGTTCCTGCCCGCGGTGCGCGCGGGCGTCGAGCGTGGTGGCGCGGTCGAGCACATCGTCTGCGTCGACACCGAACCGGGGGTGCTGAGCCTTGCCGATGTAGAAGGGACTCCCGCACCGGATTTCGACTTCGAGGCGCGGTGGCGGGCGGTTCGTCCCGACGATGTGCTCACGATCGTCTACACCTCGGGCACCACCGGCATGCCCAAGGGCGTCGAGATCACCCACGCCAACCTGCTGGCTAGTGCGATACTTATCGAGGAGAACCTCGAACTGGGCGCCGACGACGGCTTGGTGTCCTATCTGCCGGACGCGCACATGGCCAACCGCTGGGTGTCGCACTACACCTCGCTCGTCACCGGCGCGCGGATCACCGACGTCGACGACTACCAACACATCATCACGGCGCTCACCGAGGTGCGGCCGTCGTTGTTCCTCGGCGTGCCGCGCATCTGGATCAAGATGAAGGCGGGGCTGGAGGCGAAGTTCGCCGCCGAATCCCCGGTCGAGCGGGCGTTGCTGCGTTGGGCGAGCGCGGCCGGACAACGCGTGGCGCGCGCGGAAACGCAAGGGCGGCAACCCTCTCTGGTGGACCGGGTGCGGCGGACGGCCGCCGAGCCGATTCTCGGGAAGATCCGGCGCGAGCTGGGCGTGGACAATATGAAGATCGCGGTGTCGTCGACCGCGCCGATCCCGGCCGAGGTGCTCGAATTCGCTGTCGGGCTGGGGATTCCGGTCTGCGAGGCATGGGGGCTGACCGAGGGGACCTGCGGGCTCACCATCAACCCACCGGACCGCATCCGCATCGGCACGGTCGGAATACCGGTGCCCGGCGCGGAAATCCGGCTCGCCGAGGACGGTGAGATCCTCGCTCGCGGACCGATGATCATGCGCGGCTACCGCAAGGCCGCCGACAAGACGGCCGAGGCGATCGACGCCGACGGCTGGCTACACACGGGCGACATCGGCGAAATCGACACGGCGGGCTACCTGACGATCGTCGATCGCAAGAAGGAACTGATCATCAACGCAGCGGGCAAGAACATGTCCCCGTCGAATATCGAGAACGCGATCACCGCACACACACCACTGGTCGGCCCCGTGGTGGTCATCGGCGACGGCCGCCAGTTCAATACGGCACTGATCACCCTGGAACCGGAGGCGATCGCCGATTTCGCACGTCGGCAAGGACTTTCCGGATCCGCGGTGGAGCTGGCAGCGAATGCGCTCGTGCGCGAGGCGATTCGATCGGGCATCGATTCGGCCAACGCGACGCTGTCGCGAGTAGAGCAGATCAAGAAGTTCACGATCCTGCCCGACATTTGGGAGCCTGGCGGCGACTACCTCACTCCCACTTCGAAATTGAAGCGCAAGCCGATCGCCGCGGGATACGCCGAGCGGATCGCCGCCATGTACGACGACTTGCCGTGATCCAACACGCAAAGGAGCCGCCCGCGGTCCGGTCACGCGCCGAGACGTCGGCTGGCTGACACCACGATTCGGTCCTGGCCGGATCGGAGGACGACATACACGTCACGCCGCGGTAATTCCGTTGTGCCGCAGCGTCGACGGGAGGTTTCATATCGACATGGCCGGTATGCGGATCACGGTATGTCTCCCTTCGCGCGAGGCCACGCGCGTGGAAGCGGCGGTCGCGGCGGCGATGGCGCCGTTCGAGATGGACTTCGCGCGTGGCGAAGAGCTGGACATCTGGGATACCTGGCGGGTGGCGTACGTCGCGCTTGCGCTGGAACATGCGCTGCCTCGGCGCAATGTTCTGTCGCTGGCGGGCTGGTGGTGTGAGGACGGCGGGCCGGGGATCCACGGGATGTGCCACAGCCTCGCCGACTGCCCGCACGAGCCGGACCTACCCGCGGGCTATGACCACATCGCCGACTACCTGGCGGCCCTGCCGGGTGACACGTTGCTGGTCAACGTTCGCTGCCACGTCTGAACGAGGTGCCTGGCGGGTTGTCGAAGAGTGCGGTGAATCGTGCGGGGGTCAGTCGGCGTAATGGTTCGCGGTTCATGCCATAGCGTCGGAACAAGGCGAACAGGTCGAGGAATGCTTCGTCATCGACGGCGGTCCCGACGACCGACCACCCTGCTCAGGGGTGAGCCAGTAGAGCTGGCCACGGAACGAAAGATCGCCCTCGAAGAACATGACGACATTCTGCCTGGACGCGCGGGCTCACACCTGGACGAGTAATTCCGGACCGCTTCAGTTATCGGACTCCGGCAGGGCGAATACATCGCCACGCAGGCAGTTCCCGCGGGGGTCGCGGTGCAGTGGTTGGGGTTCGTCGAGGACGAGTTGTGCTTGCCATCCGCCGAGGCTCAAACCATCGATTTCCCGGGCGGCGAGGCGGGTTTCGATCTCGTCGCCGAGTAGCTGGTCGTACTCGAGGATTGTGAAGACGGCATCCGCAGCGCAGGTAACGGCGGCTTCCGCGTCCTCGGATGTGCTGTCGGGGTGTAGGTGGAGGTAGGCGCGACGAGCGACGTCGAGAAGCCGGCCCGCATCGGTCACGCGGAAGTCCCGCCGGTACCGCAGCGAGATATTCATCCCGTCGGCCAGAGGATCGTTTCCGATGATGCCCCCGTTGTCGTGCACACCGCCACAATAGGCCGCCGATTCTCACCAGCCCCCTGTTTTCGCAACTGGGTAGGGGATCTGGTGGCAGCGCTACCGCTAGCGGTAGCTTGCGTGCTGGTCGGATTGCGCCAGATCCCGGTGCGACTGTGTCGGATTCCGGCGTGTGGCTGTCGGTTCGGCGACAGGGGTGGTGCGCCGCCGCAGGCTCGTCACCATGACGCAAGATATTCACGCCTTCCACCACACCGGCATTCTCACTCGTGATCTCGATGGGCTCGAGCGCACTTACCGCGCGTTCGGTTTCACGCTCAGCCCGCGGTCGCGGCATATGCTCGCCGCGCGGCCCGGCGAGCCGTTGCAGGCGAGTAGTACCGCTAATTTGTGTGCGTTGTTCGGTGGGTCATATATCGAGTTGCTCGGGATTGTCGACGAGTCGGCGCCGGATCCGTGGCATGCCAAGGCGATGGCGGATCAGTATGCGGGGTTTCGGATCTTGAATCTCGATACCGATGATGCCGATGCGGTGTCGCGGCGGCTCATCGCCGCAGGTCTGGGGGCGTCCGGTGTGCTCGATCTCGAGCGTGAGGTGGAGACCATCGAGGGGATCAGGACCATGCGGGCACAGTCGGTGCATATCGATCCGCGCACCACACCGGAGGGGTACATCGGTATTTCGCAGCATCTCACTCGCGAGTATGTCCATCAGCCGCGCTATCTCGATCATCCGAACGGCGCGCGCGGGATTTCCGCGGTATCGATGGTTACCGCCGATGCCGAGTTCCGCGGTGTGGCAGCGCGTTACGCTGAGATATTGCAGACGGAAGCCACTCCGGAAGGACCTTTCCTCATGCTCACCCATAAAGATATACGGCTGGAGATCATCCGCGCATCGGACGCGGCGACCGTATTCCCCGGTGAATCCGCACCCGCCCCGTCCTATCTCGCGACGATGACGATCGCGGTCGACGATCTCGCCGCCGCGCGCACGCTGATCGAGCGCACCGCCGAGACCCGGACGACCGCGCGCGGCTTCTTCGTCTCCGCGCGCGACGCGTACGGCGCCGGACTGCTCTTCGAGGAGGCGTGATGATCGTCGAAACCGGCACGGGCCGAGTCGAAGGCGTCGAGTTCAAGGGCGAGACGGGCGTACCGATCACCGCGTTCCGCGGCATCCCGTACGCGCGCGCGGAGCGATTCGCCGCGCCACAACCGGTGCCGCCGTGGCCGGAGGTACTCGCCGCCACCGCGCCGGGCCCGGCCGCGCCCCAACCACCGTCGCGCCTGGCGCACATCATGGGTTCCTTCGAGGTGCCGCAGGATGAACAGTGCCTGTCGCTCAATGTGTGGGCGCCCACCGGCACCGGTCATCCGGTGCTGGTGTTCCTGCACGGCGGTGGATTCTCCAGCGGCTCAGGCGGTCTCCCGTGGTACGACGGTGCCGAACTGGCCGCGTATGGCGAACTCGTCGTTGTCACGGTGAATTACCGTCTCGGCGTGCTCGGCTACCTCCGGCTGCCCGGCGTGAGCGACGGCAATATGGGCCTGCTCGACCAGGTTTCGGCGCTGCGCTGGGTCCGCGACAATATCGAAGCGTTCGGCGGCGATCCGACCGCGATCACTATTTCGGCCGATTCCGCCGGCGCGCTGTCGCTGCTGGCGATGCTGTCGGGGCAGTCCGCCGACGGGCTGTTCCAGCAGGCGATTCTGCAGAGCACTCCCGCGGGGATGCCTCCGGACGGTCCGGACAGGGCCGCCGCGGCGGGCGCGATGCTGTTGCGCGAGTTGGGGATCGAGCCCGGTGACGCCGCGCGGCTCACCGATGTCCCGGTCGCCGAACTGCTCACCGCGCAGGTGAACGTGGCCAGGCAGAGCCTGCCCGAGTTGCCGTTCCAGTTGGTGGCTGCCCCGGGGCTCGTCGCCGAGGATCTCGTCGCCGAGGTCGGTGCACGCGGTGCGGATGGCGTGCGAATCCTGTTGGGCACCAACAAGGATGAGGGGGCCGCCTACTTCCCGGACGACAGGTCCACGGCCGAGGCGGCCACCGGGCAGATGTTCGTCGAACCGGAACAGCGTCTGACGGCGCTGCTCACCGAATACGATGCGGCACCGTGGCTTTACCGGTTCGACTGGTCACCGGAGGGCAGTCCGTTCGGCGCATGCCACACCATCTCCCTGCCGTTCGTTTTCGGCAATGCCGCGGCATGGCGGGATGCGCCGATGCTCATGGGTGTCCAACCGTCCGAGCTGGTGGACGAGGTCCGCGGCGCGTGGATCGCTTTCGCCCGCAACGGCGACCCCGGCTGGGCCCGCGGCAGTTGCCGTCACTTCACCGGATCAGTAGAAAGAGGATGATGCCGACTGCCTCCGATGTGCGTACCGCCGCGGCGACCGATGTGCCGCGGCTCGCACGGACACTGGCCCTCGCCTTCCATGACGACCCGGTGATGTCATGGCTGCTGCCCGATCCGGTCAAGCGCGCGAAAGGTCTGCCGCGCTTCTTTGCGGCGCAGACCCGCCACCACCATCTCGCGGGCGGCGGCGTCGTGATCGCGGCCGACGCGGCGGGCACGATAGGCGGTGCGGCGCTGTGGGATCCGCCGGGATACTGGCGGCCGTCGCAACGGTCCGAGCTGTGCATGCTGCCCGCCTTCCTGCGCGCGTTCGGTACCCGGTTGCTGGTGGGTAAGAGCGTCGGTGACACCATGGCGGCCAACCATCTGCCGGAACCGCACTGGTATCTCGCGGTGATCGGCACCGATCCCGGGGTGCGCGGCACGGGCTACGGCCAGGCGCTGATGCGTTCGCGGTTGGAAATCTGTGATGCGCAACAGATTCCGGCCTATTTGGAATCCAGCAACCCGGATAATCTGCCGTACTACGAGCGGTGGGGTTTCACGGTGACCAAGGAGATCATCCTGCCGAACGGTGGCCCGCCGGTGTGGGCGATGCGGCGGTCGCCGGGGCGTCCCGTTTGACGATGCGGGTGATCGGCGCGGTGTCGACGCGCTGCACCCCCGGCAGTGCGCCGACGCGGTCGGCGACGTAGTCGAATACCGCGTCGGCGTCGCGGCAGACCACGATCGCGAACAGGTTGTGCGGTCCGGTCGTCGCGCCGACGAACGCCGCCTCCGCATCGTCGGCGAGCGTGCGGGCCACCTCGGCGAGCCTGCCCGGCGCGACGGCCAGCCACAACATGCATTGAAACGAATAGCCGAGCAGCGCCGCATCGATCTCGACATCGAAGTGGACCAGCCGCGACCGGCGCAGTTCGTCGAGCCTGCGCCGCACAGCGGATTCCGACCACCCGATCGCGGCCGCGAGCTGCGGATAGGCGGCGCGGCCGTCGGCGGCGAGCCGTGGGAGCAATTGCCGGTCCAGGTCGGTCAGCGTGACCGACTCGGCGGCTTCCGATAGCGGGCTGCGCAGTGCCGCAACCTGTTCCGGGGTCAGCGCCGAGGTGCGGCCGAGCCAGCGGCGGCCCATCAGATGGCGCAGCAGCCGATGCGCCTCGACCTCGATGACCTGTGGGTGGCGGGCCAGCATCGCCAGCGGGGCCGGGCTCTGCGCGTCGGTGCGGAAGGTGCAGGCGATTTCGGCGCCGCTGGACAGTACGGTCACCCACGCGGTGTCCTGGCGCCGGGCCAGCGATGCGGCGATCGGCTCGGCGCTGTCGGGTCGCACCCGCAGCCGGACCACCCATTCGGCGTGCCCGAGCTTGCGGCTGTCGGCGACACCGGTCACCCGGACGACTCCGGCGGCCCGCAAACGCGAAAACCGCCGGGCCACGGTGCGATCGGAGACGCCTAGCACCGCACCGATCCGGCTGAACGCGGCGCGGCCGTCCACTTGGAGTGCGTGCAGCAGCGCCAGATCGATCGGATCCAAGTCGGCTCGCCACACCGGCTCAGGATACGGGAATCGGCCAGTCGCGCACTCTCGTGCACTTCGCTGGTTTTCGGCGAGCAACGTCTTCTAACGTCCCATTGGCGAGGTTCCGGGCGACATTCGAATGTCGACGAAAGGGTGGCGATGAGGGCGAGGCCTACCGCGATCGGGTATCTGCGGCGCGATGTCTCGGGGGTCCAGCAAGTGTGGGATGAAACGCAAATCCGTAGCCTGGCAGGCAGGCTCGGCTATGACCTGGCGAAAACCGTGGTATTCGGCCCGGAAACCGATCATCCGGCCGGGCGGCTACGGAATGTCATCGAGCAGATGGAGGTGGAGGCGGTGATCACGCCGAGCCTGGCGCATCTCGGCGGAACCCCGGAACCGGTCGTGCGGATGTGCGACGTGATCACGGTGTCCCCGGAGAACACCTATGCGAGGTGGGTGGTGCCCGCGAAGGGACAATAGCGAACGCTCAGCGACTTTCCAGCACCGCCATGGCGGCGTTGTGGCCGGGGATGCCACTCACGCCGCCACCGCGGATCGCGCCCGCACCGCACAGCAGGACGTTGCGGCGGCTGGTCGCGACGCCCCAGCGGGCCGCGGGCGTGTCGTCGTCGGTCGTCCGGTACGGGAAGGCCAGATCTCGGTGGAAGATGTGGCCGCCCGGCAGGCCGACCTCCTGTTCCAGATCGAGCGGTGATTTCGCCTCGAGACACGGGCGGCCCTGCTCGTCCATGGCGAGGCAGTCGTCGATCGGTTCGGCGAGCACCGAATCCAGTTGGGCGAGGGTGGCTTTCACCAGTGCCGCCTTGGCCGCTGCCGGATCGTCGGCGAAAAGCCGTGCGGGCGTGTGCAGCCCGAACAGGGTCAGGGTGTGCATGCCGCGTGCGGCCGTGTCCGGCGCCAGGATGGTCGGGTCGGTCAGCGTGTGGCAGTAGATCTCCGACGGTGGCGCGGCAGGCAGCTGCCCGGCCTCGGCTTCGCGATAGGCCTCGGCCAGCTGGGAATACGACTCGGCGATATGGAAGGTGCCCGCGAAGGCGTCGTGCCGGTCGGTGGCGGCGTCACGCAGGCGCGGCAGGCGGCGCAGCACCATATTCACTTTGAGCTGCGCGCCTTCGGGTTTCGGCTGTTCCGGATCGCCGAGCAGGCGATCGAGTTCGTGGGGCGCGGCATTGACCAGCACGTGCCGCGCGGCGACCGCGCCGCCCTCGAAGCGCACCTCCGCGCTCATTCCGTCGGTGTCGATCGCGGTCACCTCGCAGTCGGTGACCAGCAGCGCCCCCGCGGCGCGGGCGGTGGCGGCCAATGCGTCGGTGAGCGCGCCCATTCCGCCGATCGGCACATCCCAGTCACCGGTGCCGCCGCCGATCACGTGGTAGAGGAAGCAGCGGTTCTGGCGCAGCGACGGATCGTGCGCGTGGGTGAAGGTGCCGATCAGCGCGTCGGTGAGGACGACGCCGCGGACGGTGTCGTCGGCGAACGTCTCCTCGATCGTCTCGCCGAGCGGTCGCTCGAACAGTGCCGACCACGCGGCCTGGTCGTCGACGACGCGCTCCAGTTCGGCGCGTGTCGGCAGCGGGCGGGTCAGCGTCGGAAACACGTGCCGCGCAACCTCTCCCGTCATACCGTAGAACCGCTGCCAGGCCGCGAAATCCCGATCCGATCCGGTGAGCCGCGCGAAACTGTCCCTCGTCGCCGCCTCGGATCCGCTGTCGACGAGCAAGCCGCCGTCGCCGACCGGCGTATAGGAGGAGATCCGCCTGCGCTTGGTCGCGAAGCTCAGCCCGAGATCGTCGACGATCTGGCGCGGCAGCAGACTCACCAGATACGAATAGCGCGACAGCCGCGCATCGATCCCGGCGAACACCCGCGCCGACACCGCGGCGCCACCGGTATGCGACTGCCGCTCCAGCAGCAGCACCGACCGCCCGGCCCGCGCCAAATAGGCCGCGGCGACCAGACCGTTGTGACCGCCGCCGACGATCACCACATCGTAGGAGGACTGCATGCGTCCTCAGTACCACGAATCCGCGATCCACGGCGCGGTCCGCGCCGCGCCGTTAGCGTGTAAAAATGCATCCTTTCCGTCAAGCCGTCGAATCCCGCGATGCCGACGCCCTCGCGGCCCTGCTCGCCGACAACGTCGTCTTCACCAGCCCTGTCGCGTTCAAGCCGTACGAGGGCAAGGCCATCACCGCCGCGCTCCTGCGCGGTGTGCTGCGAGTGTTCGAGGACTTCCGCTACACCCGCGAGATCGCCAACCCCGACGGCCGCGACCACGCCTTCGTCTTCGAGGCGACGGTCGCGGGCAAACAGGTCAACGGCTGCGACTTCCTGCACTTCGACGACGACGGCAAGATCGACGACTTCGTCGTCATGGTCCGCCCCCTCTCCGCCGCCACCGCCCTCGCCGAAGCCATGGGCGCCCAGTTCCCCCAGATCCAACGCGAAGCCACCGAAGAGCTCACCGCCGCAACGGAATAGCCGCGTACTGGTCTCGGTGCCGCGCAGCGGTTGTCGCGAGAATTCGTGCGCGGCGGTGATTTCGGTGCGCGGCGCAGTGCGGAGGCAGCCGCGCCTCAGGTGGTGCGGCCGCCGATGCGGCGGGTGAGGTCGTCGGCGGTGGCGCGGACTTGCGCTGCCAGGCCGGACCAGTCGGCGTCGCAGGGGTCGGTGGCGCAGTGGTGGCGCATGGTGACGCTGATGGCGGCGATGGGGCGGTGGCCGAAGTCGAAGACCGCGTGGGCGACGGAGGCGAAGCCGGGGGTGACGTAGCCGTCTTCGCTGGCCCAGCCACGGCGGCGTTCGGTGGCGAGCATGGTGCGCAGCGTGGCCAGGGAGGAGGGGCCGCGGTCGGTGCGGCGGACGAAGGAGACGGCGCGGGGGTAGAGGGCGCGGACGTGGGCGGCGGGGAGGTAGGCCAGGATCGCGCGGCCGGAGGCGGTGAGGTGCGCGGGCAGGCGGACGCCGACGTCGGTGACCAGGGTTTCCGGGCGGGCCGGGCGCTCCTTGATGAGGTACAGCATTTCGTTGCCGTGCAGTACGCCGAGGTGGGCGTTGTGGCCGACCCGCTCGACCAGTTCGCGCAGCAGCGGACCGGCGAGTCGCTCGAGCGGGTCGTGGCGTAGGTAGGCCGAGCCGAGTTCGAATGCGGCGATGCCGAGGCCGTAGCGCCGCTCGGCGGGCAATCGGGTGACGAAACGGGCCTGCTCGAGTTCGGCGAGCAGGTGGTAGGTGGTGGAGCGCGGCAGGTTCAACTCGCGGGCGATGGCCGATGCGGACACCGGTCCCGGCTTGCCCGCGAGTAGTTGCAGCACGGACAGACCCCGCCGTAATGCCGGGACATCCGTGCTCGTGCCCATGGGTGTCTCCCTGCCCTGTCTTGGATATCAGACTGATTCCGGTGCAGCCTAATTCTTTCCTGGCTGTGGTGACGGTGGAATGGTGCACATGCCGGAAACTGCGCAGGATTCGATCGTTGAGCTGGATGGGCCGCTGACCAGGGCGGGTGTGGTCGCCGTCGCCCGCGAGGGCGCCAAGGTCCGGCTCAGCGAGGCCGCCGAGAAGCGCATCGCCTCGGCCCGCGAACACGTCGAGGCGCTGGCCGCCGGGCCGGTCGCGACCTATGGGGTGTCCACCGGCTTCGGCGCGCTGGCCACCCGCCACATCCCGCCGGAGAGCCGCGCGGCGCTGCAGCGGTCGCTGATCCGCTCGCATGCCGCGGGCGCGGGTCCGGCGGTGGAGCCGGAGGTGGTGCGCGCCCAGATGCTGCTGCGGCTGCGCACCCTGGCCACCGGGCACACCGGGATCAAGCCGCAGACCGCGGCGACGCTGGCGGCGATGATCAACGCGGGCATCACCCCGATCGTGCACGAGTACGGCTCGCTCGGCTGCTCCGGCGATCTGGCACCGCTGGCCGCCGTCGCGCTGGCGCTGATGGGGGAGGGCCAGGTCGTCGACGCATCGGGTGCGCTGGTCGACGCGGCAACGGCGTTGCGCGCCAACGACATCGAGCCGGTAGTGCTCGCCGAGAAGGAGGGGCTGGCGCTCACCAACGGCACCGACGGCATGCTCGGCATGCTCGTCCTCGCGCTCGATGATCTGCACCGGCTGCTCGACGTCGCCGATATCACCGCCGCGATGAGCGTCGAGGCGCTGCTCGGCACCGACCGGGTCTTCGCCGCCGACCTACAGGCATTGCGTCCGCATCCGGGCCAGGCGCGCGCGGCCGAGCGGATCGAGGCCGCGCTGGCCGATTCGGATATCGTGGCCAGTCACCGTGGGCCGGACTGCAATCGGGTGCAGGACGCGTACTCGCTGCGCTGCGCGCCGCAGGTACACGGCGCCGCCCGCGATACCGTCGCCTACGCCGAAACGGTCGCCGATCGCGAATTGGCTTCCGCCGTCGACAATCCGGTGGTGCTCGCCGACGGCAGGCTGGAATCCAACGGCAATTTCCACGGCGCCCCGGTGGCCTATGTGCTCGACTTCCTCGCCATCCCGATCGCCGACGTGGCGAGCATGGCCGAGCGGCGCACCGACCGGATGCTGGATACCGCACGCTCGCACGGCCTTCCGGCGTTCCTGGCCGCCGATCCCGGCGTCGATTCCGGGCACATGATCGCCCAGTACACCCAGGCCGCCGTGGTGAGCGAGCTCAAGCGGCTCGCCGTACCGGCCTCGGTGGATTCCATTCCGTCGAGCGCGATGCAGGAGGACCATGTCTCGATGGGCTGGTCCGGTGCGCGCAAGCTGCGCAAGGCAGTGGACGCGCTGACCACCGTGCTCGCCATCGAATACCTCACGGCCGCACGTGCGCTGGATATGCGCGCACCGCTGCGGCCCGGTCCGGCCACGGCTGCCGCCGTCGCACTGCTGCGCACGGTGGTCGACGGCCCCGGCCCCGACCGTCATCTGGCACCGGAGATCGCCGCCGCCGAGGAGCTCGTCCGATCGGGTGCGCTGCTGCGCGCGGTCGAGCCCCATCTCGGCGCCTGAGCGTCTCGAATCATTGTGGAACGAAAGGCATTCTGATGACCCGAACGGTGCGCGCGGCGCGCGGTACACAGCTCACGGCCAAGAACTGGCAGACCGAGGCCGCGCTGCGGATGCTGCACAACAACCTCGATCCCGAAGTGGCCGAGCGGCCACAGGATCTGGTGGTCTACGGCGGTACCGGTAAGGCCGCGCGGAACTGGGCCAGCTTCGACGCCATCACCCGTGGCCTGACCACGCTGGAGGCCGACGAGACGCTGCTGGTGCAGTCGGGCAAGCCGGTCGGTGTGTTCCGTACCCACGAGTGGGCGCCGCGCGTACTCATCGCCAATTCGAATCTGGTCGGCGATTGGGCGAATTGGCCGGAGTTCCGCAGGCTGGAATCGCTCGGCCTCACCATGTACGGCCAGATGACCGCCGGCTCGTGGATCTACATCGGCACCCAGGGCATCCTGCAGGGCACCTATGAGACCTTCGCGGCCATCGCCGACAAGCGCTTCGGCGGCAGCCTCGCCGGCACGCTGACGGTGACCGCCGGCCTCGGCGGCATGGGCGGCGCGCAGCCGCTCGCGGTCACCATGAACGGCGGTGTCGCGCTGGTGATCGAATGCGATCCGGCGCGGGCGCAGCGCCGGGTGCACGAACGCTACCTGGACGAGATCGCCACCGACTTCGACGATGCGGTGCGCCGGGTGAGCAAGGCGCGCACGGAGCGAAAGGCGCTGTCGGTCGGGCTGATCGGCAATGCCGCCGAGGTGCTGCCGCGGCTGCTCGCCGCGGGCGTCGAGGTCGACATCGTCACCGACCAGACCTCCGCGCACGATCCGCTCGCCTACCTGCCGCGCGGCGTCGAGCTGGACGACTGGGCGGATTACGCCGCCAAGAAGCCGGACGAATTCACCGAGCGGGCACGGGAATCCATGGCCGACCATGTCAACGGGATGCTCGGCTTCCTCGACGCGGGCGCCGAGGTGTTCGACTACGGCAATTCGCTGCGCGGTGAGGCCAAGCTCGGCGGCTGCGAACGCGCCTTCGATTTCCCGGGTTTCGTGCCCGCCTACATCCGCCCGCTGTTCTGTGAGGGCAAGGGCCCGTTCCGCTGGGCCGCGCTGTCCGGCGATCCGGCGGACATCGCCGCCACCGACCGCGCGATGCTCGAGCTGTTCCCGCAGAACGAATCCCTGCGCCGCTGGATCAGCCTGGCCGGGGAACGCGTTGCCTTCCAGGGACTTCCGGCGCGTATCTGCTGGCTCGGCTACGGCGAGCGGCATCTGGCCGGCCTGCGCTTCAACGAGATGGTGGCCAGCGGCGAGCTGAAGGCGCCGGTGGTGATCGGGCGTGATCACCTCGATTCCGGCAGCGTGGCCTCGCCGTACCGGGAGACCGAGTCGATGGCCGACGGCTCCGACGCCATCGCGGACTGGCCGCTGCTGAACGCGTTGGTGAACACCGCATCCGGCGCGAGCTGGGTGTCGATCCACCACGGCGGCGGTGTCGGCATGGGCCGCTCGATCCATGCCGGACAGGTGTGCGTCGCGGACGGCACCCTGCTGGCCGCGCAGAAGATCGAGCGGGTGCTCACCAACGATCCGGGGATGGGTGTGATCCGGCACGTGGACGCCGGTTACGATCGCGCCGCCGAGGTCGCGCACGAGCGCGGCGTCCGAATCCCCATGCAGGACAACCAGTGACGGGGACAGTGGCCGGGCGGCGCGCCGATGAGGGGCGAGCCACCCGGTCCACCTCCGGAACACCGCGGCCCGACTCGGCGTCGTCGCGGCCCGTCGGCCTGCCGTCCCGGCGAACAGTGGGACTCACGCGCGCCGGGGATCTCGGTGTGCGCGGGGATGACAGCGTGACGGCTCACGGCAGCGAGGGGCGGAATCGATGACCGCGACGGGACTGCTCGGCGAGATCGCCGATGTCGGCCGGGATACCCGGCGGGGCGGATATTCACGCCACGCCTACGATTACGCCGAACTCGAGCTGCGGGATTGGTTCACCGAGCAGGCGCTGCGCCGCGGACTCGATGTCGCCACCGATCGCAACGGCAATATCTGGGCGTGGTGGGGGAGCGCCGGTCCCGATGCTGTGGTGACCGGCAGCCACCTGGATTCGGTGCCCGGCGGCGGCGCGTTCGACGGCCCGCTGGGGGTGGCCAGTGCGCTCGCCGCGGTGGATATCCTGCGGGACAAGGGATTCGCCCCGGCCAAGCCGCTGGCGCTGCTGGTGTTCGCCGAGGAGGAGGGCGGCCGATTCGGGGTGCCGTGCCTCGGTTCCCGGCTGCTGACCGGTGCCATCGATGCCGACCGCGCCCGCGGTCTGCGCGACGGCGCAGGGATCACCCTCGCGGAGGCGGCGGCCAAGGCGGGGCGCCAACCGGAGCATTTCGGTGTCGACACAGAGGCGCTGGCCACCATCGGCTGCTTCGTCGAACTGCACGTGGAACAGGGCCGTGGTCTCATCGATCTGAACAGCCCGATCGCCACCGGCAGCAGCATCATCGCGCACGGCCGCTACCGGTTCTCGTTCTCCGGCCAGGGAAACCACGCGGGCGCCACGCTGATGGGCGACCGCAGCGACCCGATGCTGCCCGCCGCCGCCGTGATCGCCGCCGCGCGCCGGATCGCCTCCGCCACACCGGATGCCAGGGCCACCGTCGGCAAGCTGGTGCCGACTCCTGGCGGTACCAATGTCATTGCCTCGACGGTCGACCTCTGGCTCGATGCCCGCCTCGCGGGTGCGGGCCGCACCGGCGCGCTCGTCGAGGATATCGCCGCGGCGGCGCGCGAGGCCGCGGCCGCGGAGGGGTGCGCGGTCACCGTTACCGAGGAGTCCTATTCGGACGACGTGGTTTTCGACGAATCGTTGCGTACCAGGATGGATACCGTCCTCGGCGGCCTCCCCGCCCTGCCGACCGGTGCGGGCCACGACGCGGGCGTACTCGCCGCGCACGTCCCCACCGGAATGCTCTACGTACGCAACCCGACCGGTATCAGCCACTCCCCGGAGGAGCACGCCGAACCGTCCGATGTGGACGCGGGCGCACTGAGTTTGGCCCGAGTGCTGGAGGACCTGGCCCGATGACCACTTACTGGGCCGAACACGCCTGGCTCCCGGAGGGGATCGCCGCCGGGGTGGCCATCGAGGTGGACGGTGCGACGATCCGCTCGGTGACCAGCGGCGCCGAGCGGACCGGTAAAGAGTTGCGCGGCTTGACCGTTCCCGGTTTCGCCAACGCCCACTCACATGCCTTCCACCGCGCGCTGCGCGGGCGCACCCAGCACGATCGCGGCACCTTCTGGACCTGGCGCGATCAGATGTACGCCGTCGCGGCCCGATTGGATCCCGACTCCTACTACCGGCTGGCGCGCGCGGTCTACGCGGAGATGGTGCTCGCCGGATACACCAGCGTCGGGGAGTTCCACTACCTGCACCATGCACCGGGCGGCGCCCGCTACGCCGACCCGAACGCGATGAGCGCGGCGCTCGCCGCCGCCGCCGCGGATGCCGGTATCCGGCTGACGCTGCTCGACACCTGTTATCTGGCAGGCGGATTCGGCCGCGAACTCGGCGAGCACCAGCTGCGGTTCAGCGACGGCGACGTCGGCGCGTGGGCCGAGCGCGCCGCCGCGTACAAACCGGAGCAGGATCTGGTGCGCACCGGCGTCGCCGCGCATTCGGTGCGCGCGGTGCCGCACGGCGCGCTGCGGGTCATCGCCGAACAGGGCAAGGGCAGGCCGATGCATGTGCACCTGTCCGAGCAGCAGGCGGAGAATCGCGACTGCCTCACCGCGCACGGCCGGACGCCGGCCGCGCTGCTCGCGGAGGCGGGCTTCCTCGGCCCGGATACCGTCGCCGTGCACGCCACCCATGTGACCGGCGCGGATATCCGCCTGCTCGCGGGGATGGACGTGCGCGCCTGCTTCTGCCCGACCACCGAGCGCGACCTCGGCGACGGCATCGGCCCGGCCCGCGCGCTGGCCGATGCCGGTGTCCGGCTGTGCCTGGGCAGCGACAGCCAGGCGGTGGTCGACGCGTTCGAAGAGTGGCGCGCGCTCGAGCTCGACGAGCGCCTGGCCAGCGGTATGCGCGGCCGCTTCGAGATACCCCAGTTGTACGCCGCCGCAACTGATCACGCCTCGATCGGCTGGCCGGAGGTGGGCCGTATCGAAGCGGGCGCCGCGGCCGACCTGGTCACCGTCGACCTGGACTCGATCCGCACCGTGGGCACCGCACCGGCCGCCGCGCTCTTCGCCGCCACGGCGAGCGACGTGCGCGAGGTGGTCGTCGCCGGTGCCGAAGTGGTCACCGGCCATCGTCATCGGACCGTCGAGGACGTGGAAACCATACTGCGACAGGAGATTCAGCGGCTGTGTCGATCTTGATCACGGGTATCTCCGAGCTGACGACGAACGAGCGCGGCGGGCCGCTGCACAACGCGGCCGTCGTGCTCGACGGCGGGCGCTTCGCCTGGGTCGGCGCGGCGGCGGCCGCGCCGGCGGCCGACGAGCGCGTCGACGTGCAGGGCCGCGCGGCGTTGCCGGGCTGGGTGGACAGCCACACGCATCTGGTGTTCGCCGGTGACCGCACCGCCGAATTCGAGGCGAGGATGGCGGGCCAGCCTTATCGGGCCGGTGGTATCGCGACCACCGTCGCCGCCACCAGAAGCGCCACGGACGAACAACTTTCGGCCAACCTGAACCGCCACATCGCCGAGGCGCGGCGACAGGGCACCACCTGCCTGGAGACCAAGACCGGCTACGGGCTCAACGTCGCCGACGAGGCGCGCTCGGCCCGCATCGCCGCCGCGTCCGCCGACGAGGTGACCTACCTCGGCGCGCACCTGGTGCCGCAGGGCACCGATGCCGACACCTACGTGGATCTGGTCTGCGGCGAAATGCTGGACGCGGTGGCGCCTTTCGTGCGCTGGGCCGATGTGTTCTGCGAGACCGGTGCCTTCGACGAGAAGCAGTCCGAGCGGGTGCTGCACGCGGCCGCCGCCCGCGGTCTCGGTTTGCGCGTGCACGGCAATCAGCTCGGCGCCGGGCCGGGCGTGCAGCTCGCGGTGCGCCACAACGCGGCAAGCGTCGATCACTGCACCCACCTCACCGACGCCGATATCGAGGCGCTGGCCAGTTCGAGCACCGTCGCCACCGTGCTGCCCGCCTGCGATCTGTCCACCCATCAGCCGCTCGCGCCCGCCCGCGCTTTGCTCGACGCGGGCGCCACCGTCGCACTGGCCACGAACGCCAATCCGGGGAGCTCCTACACCACCTCGATGGCGTTCTGCGTCGCGACCGCCGTGCTGCAGATGGGTCTTTCGGTCGCCGAGGCGGTCTACGCCGCCACCGCCGCCGGTGCCGCGGCACTGCGCCGCGACGACGTCGGCGTCATCCGGGTCGGTACGCGCGCCGATATCCAGGTGCTCGACGCACCGTCGGTCACGCATCTGGCCTATCGGCCGGGAGTCCCGCTCACCCACGCGGTCTGGCGCATGGGTGAGCGGGTCTGATCGGACATCACGCCCAGCGGTCGCCCGCCGTAGGCACCACGCAATACGGTGCCGGCGCCTGTAATTCGAGCTCGAACACCGAAACATGCTGTGTCACATTCCGGAACGATCGAGCGCCCAGATCGGCCGCGGCCATCCCGGCGACGCGGGCGGCGTGTGCCATCTGGTGCGTCACCAGCACCTGACCGCTGCGCGCGGTGGCGGCGATGCGGGCCGCGAGATTGACCGTCGCGCCGAAGATATCGCCGTTGCGCTCGATCACCGGGCCGTAGTGCGCGCCCGCGTGGATGTCGAGCGGACGGGAGGCCCGCGCGCAGCATTCCGAGATCCGTTGCAGTAGTTCGATTCCGGAGACGGGCGAGGCCGAGGAGATCAGTACCGCGTCGCCCATGGTCTTGACCAGCCGGTCGCCAGGGGCCAGCTGATCGATGGCGATATCGGCCAGTTCCTGAGCCATATCGGCGGCGAGCTCGTCGCCGTGTGTCTCGGTGATCGCGGTATATCCGACGAGATCGACGAACGAGACCGCCAGCGGTGCGGTCGGGTACGCCCGATAGAAGTCACGTTGAGCCACGGGTGCCTCCCAAGATGGTGCGTGTGGTTGGCGTCGACAGTGACGCAGTGCCGGATATCGGCAGGCGAGGTGGTGCGCGTCGACGGTGACGCATCGCCCTGGGTTGGCCGGAAGTTCGACCGTGTGAGGAATTGAACGGCATCCTGGCATCCCGGCGCGCGGGTATCGGTTGCTATCCTGGGGGGCAAACCGGACATGTTTGCCGAGAGTTGTCTGAATGGCGAAGCTAGATCCATTCCTCAATGCCGCAACCATCCCGCCGACCATCCTGTACAGGCTGGAAGGGATTGCCACGCGCCGGGGATATGTCACGGACGCCTGGTTTGCCGGAACCGGCGTGACGGCGGATCAACTGGGCCTACCCGGCGTCAAGCTGTCCTTTCATCAGACCGCGCAGATCCTGCGCCGCGCGCTGCGGATGCTGCCCGACGAGCCCTTCGGGATGATGGTCGGCGTCCGGGATGTGGACGCGGGGCTCGGCATGCTCGGCCTGGCCATGCGGTCGTGCTCGACCGTGGGTGGTGCGCTCGAGCTCGGCATGCAGCTACATCAGGCGATGGGCAGCGTCTTGGACTTCGAGGCCGAGTACTTCGGCGACAAGGTCGCGGTACGGCTGCATGAACGCGCGCCGGAACCGGAACTACTCCGTTTTCTGTGCGAGGACGCGCTGACGGCACTGGGCGTATTCGCTCGTTCACTGGTCGGCGGGACCGGCAGTCCGACCCTGCTCCAACTGCGCTATCCGGAACCGGGCTACGGCGCCGAATACCGGCGCTTCTTCCGCTGCCCGGTGCAGTTCGATGCCGAGGCCAACCGGATGGTGTTTCCGGCGTGGCAACTGGACCAGCCGCTGCCTACCCACAGCGAGGCCAGCCGCGCGCTCGCGATCGACGCCTGCCTGCGCCTGCTCGATCCGGGGGACACCAGGCCCGACATCATCGCCTCGGTCGAAGCGATGATGAGCAGGAACCTGCGTCAGCCGCTGACCATGGCCGAGGTCGCGTCCCGGCTGTCGATCACCGAGCGCACGCTGCGCCGTCAGCTCACCGATGCGGGCACCCGGTTCAGCGCACTGCGCGACGACGTTCGCCACCGGCGCGCGGCCTACCTCGTCGCCGAGACCAGGATGACGATCGCCGAGATCGCCGCCGAGGTCGGTTTCAGCGATCCGCGCGAGTTCCGCCGCGCCTTCATCCGCTGGACCGGCGGCCCGCCGAGCGCGGCGCGCCGGGTCAGCGGGCCGGGAATCGGATGATCCGGTCATCGCCGTTGCGCACCTCGCCGCGACCGTCGGTGTTGGATGTGGTCAGCCACAGCGCGCCGTCCGGCGCGACCGCGACGGTGCGCAACCGGCCGTAGCGGCCGCGCAGTTGCTCCTTCGGATCACCGAGGCGGCCGTCGCGCAGCGGCACCGTCCACAACCGCTGCCCGCGCAGCGCCGCGACGTAGAGCGTGTCGCCCGCGATGGCGATGCCGGACGGCGATGCCGCGGAGGTGGCCCAGGTGACCTGCGGATCGGTGAAGCCGCGATCGGCGCCGCCGGTGCCCTCCACCGTCGGCCAGCCATAGTTCTTGCCGGGTTCGATCAGATTGACCTCGTCGAAGGTGTTCTGGCCGAACTCGCCCGCGAACAAGCGGCCCTGCCTATCCCACGCCAGGCCTTGCACATTGCGGTGGCCGAGGCTGTAGACGGGGGAGCCCGGTGTCGGATTACCCGGCGCCGCATGGCCTTCCGGAGTCAGCCGAAGTATCTTGCCGTTCGGGCTCGCCGGATCTTGGGACCGCGCACCCTGTCCGGCGTCGCCGGTGCCGACGTAGAGCATCCCGTCCGGGCCGAACGCGATCCGGCCGCCGTTGTGGATCCCGGCCTTCGCCAAACCTTCGAAGATCACCTCCGGCTGTCCGCCGAGGGTGAAGCGGACGATCCGGTTGTCCGTCTCCGCGGTGAAATAGGCGTAGATATAACGAGTTTCGGCGTATGCCGGGGATATCGCGAGCCCGAGCAGGCCGCCTTCGCCGCGTGCGACCACGCCCGGCACCCGATAGACGGGCTCGGCGGACCGTCCCGGCGATATCCGCAGGATCCGACCCGAATCACGTTCCGCGACAACCGCATCGCCGCCGGGCAGGAAGGCGAGACCCCATGGGACATCGATACCGCGCACCACCTCCGCACCCGCGCTCAGGTCGGGCCGCCCCGACGGATCGCTCGGCGCGGTGCTACCGGCGACCGGCGTCGCCGAGCCGGGCGGGTGCTCGGAACCGCCACTGTCACAGGCCGTGAGCGCGCCGACGGCAAGCAGCATGGTCATCGTGGCGCGGAACAGTACGGACGTCACTCACGCCATTGTCGTCGCCGCCGGACCCGTTGTGCGGCAATGAGCCCGAGCGACGGTCAACTCTTGCGCAGGTTGCCGACGATGGTGCCGCCGAAAACACCGGGGGTGCTGTAGGACACCGAGCCGTCGGCCTGCAATTTGACCGTGCTCGGCTGTCCTTCATCGTTGCAGCTGGTGCCGGAGGTGAGCCGGGCGGTGAAGGTGAGCTCGGCCTCGGTCGCGTTGGTGAGCCGTTCCGCGCGTCCGCATCGCTCACGCGAGACCACGCCGGTATTCGAGGAGGTGGCCACCTCCTCACCGAGTTTGCCGTCGCGAATGGTCAGTTCGATCTCGAAGCGGACCGGTCCATCGGAGGCGGTGCCGCGCCATTGGCCGACAAACGCTTTCGGCACCGATGGCAGGGACGGGCCGCTGGTGCTCGATGTGGTGCCGCCCGAATCGCCGCTGGTGACACTGACGGTGACCGAGCGGCCGCCGTCGGATTTGCCCGTCAGCTGTTTGCCGATCAAGAACGTACCGACGGCGGCGAGCACGCAGGCGACAATCAGTCCGGTGATGATCGCGGTCCGTCGACGGCTCCGTGGCGGTGTGCCCTGTTGGGCGTCAGGGTGCTGTGGGTGCATGGCCGGTGCCGGATGCGGTCCGTACGCGCCGACGGCGTCCTGCGGCCAGGACTGGCTTGCGGCCGGAGGGTACTGCGCGAACTGGCCGGAACTCGGCTGGCCACCGCTCGTACCCGGTGGACGCAACCCGGCCGTCGGAGTCGTCTGCTGCCACGACGGATTCATCACCGGCCGCGGCTGGGACGGATCCGTGAACAGCCGCGGCCCCGACGGATCCGACAGCGCGGTCGGTGTCATCGTCTCCGCCGCGTACCGGTCGACCTTGTTCGGCCCCGTATCCAGATCGAGCAGCCGCACCGCCCGCCTGCTGACCTCCTCCAGGACCGGTGCGGGCAGCCAACCGCGCTGTGGCACCTCGAGATTCGTCAGCTCGGCGAGCAGCTGCTCGGTGGTCGGCCGCCCATCGACCTCCTTCGACAGGCAGGCCGTGACCAGCGGACGCAACCGCTCGGGCACCGAATCCAGTTGCGGCTCCTCGTACATCACCCGCCACAGCATCTGCATGGTGTCGCCCGCGCCGAACGGTCCGTGCCCGCTCGCCGCGAACACCAGCACGCCGCCGAGTGCGAACACATCGCTGGCCGGACCGACCGGATCGCCGGTGATCTGCTCCGGGCACATGAATCCCGGTGAGCCGATAACCTTTCCGGTGGTGGTGAGGTGCGCGTCGGTGACGGCGCGGGCGATACCGAAATCGATCACCTTCGGTCCGTCCACCGCGAGCAGCACATTCGACGGCTTCAGATCGCGGTGCACGATGCCCGCCGAATGCACGGCGATCAGCGCCTCGACCAGCCCGCGCGCCAGCACGAGCAGTGTGTGCTCGGTGAAGCTGCCGAACTGCTCGACCGCGTCGGTCAGCGAGAATCCGGCCACATAACCCGTTGCCAGCCACGGCGGATCGGCGTCCACATCGGCGTCGAGCACCGGCGCGGTGAACCGCCCGCCGACGAGCCTGGCCGCGGCCACCTCGCGCCGGAACCGTTCGCGTGACTGCGCGTCATCGATCAGGTCGGGCCGGATCACCTTCACCGCGACGGTGCGCCCGCCCATGTTCCGGCCCAGATACACCCGGCCCATACCGCCCGCGCCGAGCAGGCCGAACAGCCGGTAGTCCCCGATCCGCGTCGGATCGTCCACCCCGAGTGGTCGCATCGAGTAACCGGCTCCCTCATGACTGGTGCGTCGAACAACTCGAAGGCTACCCACCGGCGTCGCGCGGCACCTAGCGGAGCGGCCAAGGCATCACGAAATTCTCATACGGCGCTGGCCATCCTGTCTCACGAAGACATTCCGGCCCACGGAATGCTGACGGAAGGCAGAGTTGTGAAGCGAATGGTTGTGGTGGCGGTGGCGGTCGCGTCGGTGCTGACGGTGGCGGGTTGCTCCGGCGGCAGCAGTGATACGGCGAGCACGTCGAGCTCGGCCAAGGCCAAGCCCGCGGCGACCACCACCGCGGCGCTCGCGGCGGATCCGGCGGGCACGAAGAAGGCGTGCGACGACATCGTCGCCGCGATGGACGAGCTCGGCGCCAAACAAGACGGACAGCTCGGTGAGATCGCCAAGGGCAATTTCGATCCGGTGCAGAGCTACTACCGCAGCTTCTCCGCGCGACTGCGCAAGGACGCGACGCTCACCGACAATGCCACCATGAAGAGCGGCATCGAATCGATCGCGAAGATCAGCGACGGCGTGGTGAATGCCAAGACCCCCGAGGAGTTCTCGGCCGCGATGACCGTCGTCGCCGGCCTGGCCGAGACCGAAGCGGTGAAAAAGGTGGATGCCATCTGCGGATGAGCGTGAATCATCGCGGGATCATCATCGGATCACTGAGCGACCAACCGCCCTCGACAGCATGGATTCGCGTGGATATCGTTCCGCGGGGCACGGTTTCGCCGCTGCCACGGGTAGCGACCGGACTGAGCGGATAGGGGCGGGGACCGCTCAGCCGACGAGGTCGCGTGGGTCGGTGTTGGCGCCGCACAGCACGACACCGATCCGCTCACCCTCGCGCGGCAGGTACGCGCCCGTTGCCAGGGCGGCCAGGCCGGTGGCCGAGCCGTGTTCGATCGCCAATCGCCGCTGTTCCCACAGGTTTCGGCGGGCGCGGATGATCGCGTCGTCACCGACCACCACCGAGTGCGCGTCGGCCGCGGTGGCCCAGGCCAGCGCGGCCGCGGAAACCCTTGGGGCGCCGAGGGAATCGGCGGCGATCGAATCGACCGTCACATCCTGGACGTCACCGGCCGCCAGCGCCGCGTTGAGCGCTCGGCTGCCCTCGGGTTCGGCGCCGACCACGCGAATACCGACATGATGGGCGGCCGCGGTGATTCCGGCGAACATGCCGCCCGCGCCGACCGCGAGCACCACGGTATCCAGGCCGGGGACGGCGTCGGCGAGCTCGAGCAGCAGGGTGCCCGCCCCCGCCGCGGTGAGGTTGCGGTCGTAGGCGCAGGCGTCGATCGCGCCGGTCCGCGCCATGAACTCCGCCGCGAATGCCTTGGCGTCGGTTTGTGTCTCACCGGCGACGCGCACGTTCGCGCCGAGTTCGCGCAGCCGCTCGACCTTCGCCGCAGGCGCCGATTCGGCCAGGAACACCGTCGCGGGCACGCCGAATGCCGAGGCGGCCCAGGCGAATCCGAGGTCGGCGTTGGCGCCGCTCGCGGCGGTGATGCCCGCTGTCGGCAGCGCGCCGTTCTCGAGCAGCGCCGCAAGTAGATTGGCGGCGCCCCTGGCCTTGAACGAGCCCGAGTGCTGCAGGAATTCGAGCGCGAGGAACAGATCGCCGCCCGCCGGTGCGACGGTCAGCGGCCGGACCACGCCGGTGATGCGCTCGGCGGCCGCCTTCACCTCACCGATGGTCGGCGTGCACCCCTGAACCACTCGACGGTCTCCTCATCGCTCTCGGGTCCCCGTCGAGGGCACCACGGCCGTGCCAGGTCCGGCACCGGCAAAACCATACCGTGTGGTGTGGTTTGCGGGTTGTGGTGACCTCAGGCGATCGGGTGATCGGTATGCCGCACCAGCGGCCAGTCGACATCCACCCGCCCGGCCAGCACCAGGTAGTTGTCGAAGATCGCGAGCGCGACCTGGGCGATGACGTCGACGATATCGGTGGGCGTCAACGCGCCGCGTGCCACGCGGAGTTCCTCGTCGGTGACCGCACCGCGGCGGCGCACGAGTGCCGCGGTGAGCGCGAGCACGGCGGCATCCCTCGGCTCCGCGGCCGTGCCCGAGCGCGCGTCGCCGACCTCGGCCTCGGTCAGCCCCGCGGTGCGCACACCCAGGAAGCTGTGCGCCGACAGCCCGTAGTCGCAGCGGTTCTCCTGCGCGACGAGCAGGCCGATGCGGGCGCGGGTCGCCGCCGTCATATCGCTGCGGCCGAGCGCGTCGGCGAGTACGAGGTAGCCGCGCATCGCGGCCGGGCTGTTCGCCATCGCCTTCGCGATATTCGGCGTGATGCCGAAGGTCCGATGCGCGAGGGTGAGCGCCTCGCGGGCCTCGTCGTCGGCGTTGTCCGGGTCGATGAGTGGCAGTTGCGGCATGGAAACAGCATGTGGCGGCGCGTTGATACTTTTGCGATGCGTCCACGATGGGTGTTCTATATGAGCCGAGATGGGTGTGCGTTTTACGGTCCTCGGGCCGACAGAGGTTCTCGTCGACGGCCGCGCACTCGCGGCGGCGCCGCGGCATCGGGCGGTATTGGCCTATCTGCTGATCAACGCCGGGCGCGCGGTCTCCACCGAACGGCTGATCGAGGCGATGTGGGGGATGGAGCCCCCGGACACCGCGCGCTCGCAGATCCACGCCGCGGTCACCGCGATCCGCCGGGTATTGCGCGCGGCGGAAGTCCCGCACGTGCTGGAGACCATGCCCGCGGGGTACATCGCGCGGCCGGATCCGGATCACCTCGACCTGGACGAATTCACCCGGCGGGTCACCGCGAGCCAGGCGCTGGCCGGCGCCGACCCGGCGGCCGCGGTCGCGGAGCTGCGCGCGGCGTTGCGGCTGTGGCGCGGCGAGGCGCTGGCCGGGCTCAGCGCCGACTACGTCGAATCCGTGCGGCGGCGGCTGCGGGAGAAGCGGCTCACCGCATTCGAGCGGCTCGCCGAACTGGGATTGGCCCTCGGTGAGCACGATCGGCTGCTCGACGAACTCACCGCACAGGCGGCGGCCAACCCGCTGCGCGAGAAACTCGCCGGGCAGCTGATGCTCGCGCTGCATCGCGCGGGCCGTCAGGTCGACGCGCTCGCCGCCGCACGCACCTTCCGGATGACGCTCGCCGACCAGCAGGGGCTCGACCCGGGGCGTGATTTCGTCGCGCTCGAGCAGGCGATCCTGCGCGATGAACCGGAGCAGCCGAGCAAGGCCGCACCGGTCGCCGCGCGGCCCGCGGTGCGCCGGGCCAGCTTCCTGCCCTACGACATACCGGATTTCGCGGGCCGCGACGCGGAACTCGACCGGCTGCTCGCGCCGCAGGCCGCGACCTCGGCGACGATCTTCACCATCGACGGCATGGCGGGCATCGGCAAGACCGCGCTGGCCATCCGCGCCGCGCACCGGGTCGCCGATCGCTGTCCCGACGGGCAGCTGTTCATCGATCTGCAGGCGCACGCGGCGGGCCTCGCGCCGATCACGCCGGATGCCGCGCTGGAAATCCTGTTGCGCCAGCTCGGCATTCCCGCCGAACTCATCCCGGCGGCCACCGCCGAGCGCGGCGCGCTGTGGCGGGCCGAACTGGCCGAGCGCCGGGTGGTCGTCGTGCTGGACAACGCGGCCGATGCCGACCATGTCCGCGCGCTGCTGCCAGGGCCTGGCGCGAGCCTGATCCTGATCACCAGCCGCAGGCGGCTGGTGGATCTGGACGGCGCGCGGACGCTGTCGGTGGATCTGCTGCCTGCCCGCGACGGTGTCGCGCTGTTCGAACGCACCGTCGGCGCTCGCGCGGTCGACGAACCGCTCGCGGTGCTGGATGTGTTGCAGCTGTGCGGATTTCTGCCGCTCGCGGTCCGGATCGCCGCGGCCAAACTGCTGCACCGGCCGCGGTGGACGGTCGAATATCTGGCGCGGCGGCTGCGCGACGAGCGGCGCAGGCTCGCCGAATTGGCCACGGCCGAACGGGGTGTCGCGGCGGCGTTCACCCTGTCGTATCGCCAGCTGCCGCTGGAGGATCAGCGGATGTTCCGGCTGCTCGGCCTGCATCCCGGGCCCGATATCGATCCCGGTGCCGCGGCGGCCCTGGCGGACACCACGATCGACGACGCGGAGCTCGTCCTGGAGAGCTTGCTCGACGCGCACGTCATCGCGCAGCACGAGCCGGGCCGGTACACCTTCCACGATCTGCTGCGCGAGCACGCACGCGCCACGGTGGCCGCCGAGGAATCCGAGGACGAGCGCGCCGCGGCGCTGGCCCGGCTCTACACGCACTATCTGCATTCGGCACGGGCAGCGGTCGACCTGCTGTTCCCGCACAGCGCTGGGCACCGGCAGCCGCTGCCGCCGGCCGCCGTCGCGGTGAACACGGCCACCGATTCGAACGCGGCGGCGCGATGGCTGGACGACGAATGCGAAAATTTGCTCGCCACTGCGGCTTACGCGGCCGAACACGGTGCGCCTGAGCACGGCCGGGACACCTCCGACACGCTGCGGCCCTACCTCGACGGATATGCCAGGCACACCGCCGCCGCGCGCCTGCACCGGATCGCGTTGGTGGCCAGCAGGCAATTGGCCGACCCGATCGGTGAATCCCGCGCGCGAACCGAGCTGGGCTGGGTCAACTGGCGTCTCGGCGATTACGAGCGCGCGGATACGCATTCGCGCGAGGCACTGCGGCTCGCCCGCGCGGCGGGTGACCGCTATCAGGAAGCCCGGGCGCTCAATACGCTCGGCAAAGTCGCTTGGCGCAGAAGGGATTACGACGCGGCGCACGACCATCTGCTCGCGGCGCTCGACCTCGTGCACACCGCCGGTAACCGCGTGGGTGAAGCCCACGTGCTCGGCAATCTCGGCGCCGTGCTCAGCGATGACGGTCAATTCGCCGCCGCGCGTGCCCATCTCGATCAGGCGCTGCTGTTGCACCGCGAGGTCGGCAACGAGCGTGGCGAGGCGCTGGTGCTGAACTATCTCGGCGCGCTCTGCCGCCGGATGGGCCTGCTCGACAAGGCAAGGGAACAGCACTGTTCGGCCCGCGATCTGTACCGGACGCTCGGCAACGGCAGCGAGGCGTCGGCGTTGAACGGCCTGGGTGAAACTGCCCGCGCCGCAGGCGATCCCGCCGAAGCCGTCGAGCATCACCGCGCCGCGCTCGACCTGATCGGCGATACCGGCGATGAGGCGACCGGCACCGTCGACAAGCCCATCGACCTGCTGGAACGAGCGTGCGCCAACGAGGGCCTCGCCCGCGCGCACCACGACCTGGGCGACCGGGAGCGCGCCCGCACCTGCGCCGAGATCGCACTGAAACTCTATGCGGGACTGGGCATTCCGGAAGCCGACGATCTTCGCGTATTCCTCGACGCCCTGTAGTAAATGCTCATGCCGCCCTCCCAGCTCAGCTTCGACAGGTGGCGGACCGGTTCGGCGCGCGACATCGTGCCGGAGCGCTGCCACCAGGCGGCCGCGGCGGCGGTCGCGCCGATCATGGCACGCGACCACGGTGCGCCACCGTAGGTGTCAGATCGAAAGCCGCGCCTTGGCGATACCCACCCGCCGTCGTTCGACACACCGATGTGATGGGTCCCGATGTGATCGAGGCGAGCGCGCTTCGCGAAGCCATAGATACGGGATCGGCGAGCATCGACTCCGATTTCGGGTGCGCCCTGTACGTGTGAGCAGTAGACTGTACGTGTGGACAGCGGGATCGACCCGGGTGACCTCACCGGGCGGGCGCGGATTCGGGATGCGGCTGTGCGGCATTTCGGTGAGTACGGTTTCGACAAGGCGACCATTCGTGGGATTGCCGAAAGTGCTGGAGTCGCTGCGTCGTTGGTGCGTCATCACTTCGGGTCCAAAGAGGGACTGCGTGACGCCTGTGACGAGCATCTGATCACCATGCTGCGGCGGCTCAACGCCGAAGTGTGGAAATCGGGTGTCGACGCGGCCGGTGATGTTCGGCCGGGACCCGCGCTGGGGCCGTATCAGCGCTACCTGGCGCGCGCTCTGGTCGAAGGTCGGGCGGGGGCGGTGTTCGACGAGATCGTCACGATGCACGAACAATGGCTTGCCGCAACGGAAGACCCTGCCGAACCGCTGCTGGGAGACCGCCGGGCGCGGGCCACCGTGCGGACCGCGATGGCGCTGTCGATGGCGGTGCTCTCCGAGCATGTCGCGCGCAACCTGGGGGAGGACCCAACCAGCCGGGCGGGCGAGTCCCGGTTGCTGCGTGCACTGCTCGACGTCCAATCCCGCCCGCAGCTGACCACAGAGCAAGCGGCGGCCGCAGCTGCCGCTCTAGGCCCCACTTCGGATTGAAGAGTGTCATGCAACCGATTACCGTCGATGTCACCGGCTCTCAGGCCACCGCATTCCTGTCGCTGTATCTGCGCTGGCTCGACAGCAGAGACCACCATTCGATGCTGGACGACGCGTGGGCCGATGCGGCCCTGCGGAATCTGGATTTCGATTTCGCGCAGTTCCACAAGCTGGACTATGCCCGTTTCACCGTCGCCGCCCGGACCCGACTGCTGGACGAATGGGTCGGGCGCTACCTCGCCGACAACCCCGACGCGGTCGTGCTGGACATGGGTTCCGGATTCGACAGCCGCGTCTTCCGTATCGACCCCGGCCGTGGCCACCACTGGTATGACGTGGACTTTCCCAACATCATCGAGGCGCGCAACCGCCTTTACCCCGCGCGGCCCGGCCACACCACCATCGGTGCCTCGGTCGCTGATCCGGAGTGGCTCGATGAGATCCCTGGTGACCGGCCGGTGATCGCGATAGCCGACAGCATCCTGATGTTCCTGACACCCGATCAGGTGCGTACTACCTTTCGGCAGATCATCGATCACTTCCCGTGCGGCGAAGTCGTTTTCACGACCTATTCGTCGCTGGTCGAACGGCGCCAGACGAAAGGCGATCGATCGGGATTCTTCGAAAAATACAATGTCGAGTTGAAGTGGACGCTCGACGATCCACGCGAGCTCGCACAGGTCGACCCGCGCCTGCGTTTCCTGGACCGGCGCAGCCAGATGGAGCGTCGCCTGCATCGCGGCGCACCACTCTACGACCACCTGCTGTGCGCGTTCATCTCCGCCTTCCCATGGACGCGCTACTCCGCGGCGATCCTGCGCTGCGGTTTCTGAGCACGCCAGCGAGGCGGCTCGCCGGGCAGGATGTGCTGCGCCGCAACAAGATCGAATTCTGTGATAGCTGAATGCGAGCCACTGACTGTCTGATATGCCGGAAGTGTTGCTGGTGATATCAGCCGCCTGCTGAGATAGGTTGCGCACCCTCTCGTTTTTGGTTTGCAAGCCAGTTGCTATCTTCTCGTCTCGACATCGGTGATCCATCCGTGCTTACGCGTTACGGTCAAGGAGGACCATGGCGGGGCGTGAAGTGGCACAAGCGATTTTCCAATCTGGGCGCGTGGTGACCGCGGCGGTGCTCGTGGTCGCCGCGGCCGGGCTGGCGAGCGGTCCCGCCGCGTCGCAGCAGTCGCCCACCGGCACGCTCGGCGAGCGGTGGACCGCGCTACACGACGGTCCGCAGCCCTACCCCGACGTGCACATCGATTGGGATGTGCCGCTCCGGATGAGCGATGGAACGGTGTTGAAGGCGAACATCTATCGGCCCGTCGGTGCCGATGGCGTCATCGAACCCAAGCCGATGCCGACGATCGTCAACCTGACGCCCTACACCAAACTGCTGACCAACCTGATCGACTCGGCGCTCGCCGTGCCCGGTCTGCAGGCCTTCGCTGTGGACCTGGTGCGCCGCATCAACCTGTCCGGCACGCCGATCAGCGGATTCGGCGACCTGCTGCACGCGCTCGACGGCGGCACCGTCCAGACCGTGCTCGGCGTCGACCGCAATCTGATCCGCAGCGGCTACACCCAGGTCGTGGCCGACGTGCGCGGCACCGGCTTCTCGCAGGGCACCTGGAACACCCTCGGCGCGCGCGAGCAGCAGGACACCCGCGAGGTGATCGATTGGGCGGCGGCCCAGCCGTGGTCCAACGGCAAGGTCGCCATGAGCGGCGGCTCCTACGCGGGCATCAATCAGCTGCGTGCGGCCGAAAACGCCCCTGCCGCACTGAAAGCCATCTTCCCGGTCGAGCCGGGCAGCGATCTGATGCGCGACGTGGTCGCCCCCGGCGGTGGCATCGGCACCACCTTCCTGCCGCTGTGGCTCAACAATGTCAACCAGCTCAAGGTGATTCCCGATGTCCGTTCGATGTTCGAGGGCACCTTCGACTGGCACTGGCTCGAGGCGCGGATGGCCGATCCGGCGACGAATTACGATCTGCTCGCGCAGTCGCTGCTGACGCCGTCGCTGGACGACGTGCCCACCGCGCTCGCGGCCGCGCTCGACGCCGCCAGCGAATTCCGCCAGGGCATCCTCGGCCATCCGGAGCGAATCAGCGTGCCCACCTTCGTCTACGGCGGCTGGCACGACATCTTCGCCAACAGCGCGACCAAGCTCTACAACGCGATTCCGTTGCCCGCCGGGCGCAAACAGCTGATCGTCGGCGACACCTACCACGCGAACCCCGGCGCGGGCACCGGCCACGGCGATGCGCCGCCGCGGTTGGACGTGCTGCAACGGGTGTGGTTCGACAAGTGGCTCAAGGACATCGACAACGGCCTCGGCGAATTCGGGCCGGTGACCCTGCGCGAACAGGGCGGCGGCTGGATCGGGCTCGGGCAGTTCCCGCAGCCCGGCGTCAGCCATCGGCGGGTCTATCTGACGGCGGCGCCGAGCGGCACGGCGGACAGCGTGCACGACGGTTCGCTGTCCGCGGACAAGCCGGGCGAGCGGGTCACGCTGACGGTCGCGCCTGGCATCACCACCGCATGCTCACGCGACGCGGCACAGGGCTCCGCGGGCATGACGGCCGCATTGGACGTGTGCGCCAAGGACTCTCGCGTCGCCGAGCTCAACGGGCTCACCTTCACAAGCCGCGAGGTTTCCGAGCCGACGACCATCTCCGGCCCGATCAACCTGCACCTCGAGACGATCCACGACGCGGCCGACGGCTACTGGAGCGTCACGGTGAACGACGTTGCCCCCGACGGTGTTTCGACGGTGATCAGCACCGGCCAGCTGACCGCGTCGATGCGCGCGATCGACGAGTCGAAGAGTTCGCGCTCGGCCAACGGCGATTACACCGCGCCCTACAATCCGATCACGCTGGACAGCGTGCAGCCGGTGGCGGCGGGCCAGCCGGTGGCGCTGGATATCGCGATGATCCCCACCCAGGCGCTGCTGCGCGCCGGTCACCGGCTGCGGGTCGACGTATTCGCGGGCAATTCACCCAAGGCGCTCGCGTTCCGGCCGATGCTCAACAACACCGGGCTCAAACCCCAGCACCTGCGCCTGGATCCGGAAGCGCCGAGCTTCCTCAATATCCCCACGAATCGGCCGCTGGGCTGACGGGCGGGTGGTTCTCGGCCCCACGGAAGCCGAGAACCACCCGGCGGGTCAGAGCTGCGACATCACCTGGGCGGCAATGAGTTCCAGGTGGTCGAGGTCGGACAGGTCGAGGATCTGCAGGTAGATGCGGCTGGCGCCGTTGGCGGCGTACGCGCCGATCTTGTCCACCACCTCGGCGGGCGAACCGGCCAGGCCGTTGGTCTTCAGCTCGTCGACCTCGCGGCCGATCGCCGCCGCACGGCGCGCGACCTCGGCGTCGGTGGCGCCGACACAGGCGACCAGCGCGTTGGAGTAGACCATGCTGTCGGCCGGGCGGCCGTACTTCGCGACGGCCGCGCGGACCCGGTCGAACTGCTTCGCGCTGTCCTCGATCGAGGAGAACGGCATGTTGAACTCGGTGGCGTACTGCGCGGCGAGGCGCGGCGTGCGGGTCGCGCCATGGCCACCGATCAGCACGGGCACCGGATCCTGCGCGGGCTTGGGCAGCGCGGGGGAGTCGGTCAGCTGATAGTGCGTGCCGTCGTAGCTGAACTTGTCGCCGAGTTTGGTCGCCCACAGGCCGGTGATGATGGCCAGCTGCTCCTCGAACCGCGCGAACTTCTCCTGCGGGAACGGGATGCCGTAGGCGGCGTGCTCCTCGGCGAACCAGCCGCTGCCGAGGCCGAGCTCGACCCGGCCGCCCGACATCTGATCCACCTGCGCCACCTGGATGGCCAGCGGGCCGGGCAGCCGGAAGGTGGCGGCGGTCACCAGGGTGCCGAGCCGGATCCGCTTGGTCTCCCTGGCCAGCCCGGCCAGCGTGATCCACGCGTCGGTCGGGCCGGGCAGCCCGTCGGCATCGCCCATCGCCAGATAGTGATCCGACCGGAAGAACGCGTCGAACCCCAAATCCTCGGTCGCTTTCGCAACGGCCAGCAGCGTCTCGTAGCTGGCGCCCTGCTGCGGCTCGGTAAAGATGCGCAAATCCATACCGACCATCCTGCACGAACCCGCTGCGGGCCCGGCGCCCGGCATGTGCCGCACGGTGCGGAGCTGACCGGGTCGCCTCGACTCGGTGCTCGAGGTGATCTACCTGATCTTCAACGAGGGATACGCGGCGACCGTGGGCGAAGATTGGCTGCGAATCGAACTGTGTGGGGACGCTGTACGGCTCGGGCGCATGCTCGCGAAGCTGCTGCCGCGGCCGAACTCACTCGGGCGGCCGAACTGACCGCGAACAAGGCCGAACGGACGCTGCTGCTGAACCGCGCGGCGGCCTGCGCCGAGCACGAATGACGGTGGCCCTCAGCCTGTTCGGCTGAGGGCCACCGGTGGTCTAGCCGAAGTGGCAGACGTAGTGCAGGGTCTCGACCACCTCGATCTGGAACGAGCTGTCGCCGGGAACCTCGAACGATTCGCCGCCGCGGTAGGTGGTCGGCTCCGTCTCGCCCGCCAGCGTCACCCGGCACTCGCCCTCGAGCAGCTCCATGATCTCCGGCGATCCGGTGGTGAACGTGAGCGCCGACGGCAGGATCACGCCGACCGACTTGGTGGTGCCGTCCGCAAGCACCAGGCTGTGGCTCACGCACTTTCCGTCGAAGTACACGTTGGCCTTCTTCGTCACGCTGACGTTCTCGAACTGCGACATGGTCTCTTTCCCGAGGTGAAGTGGAGAGGTCAGCTTACTGGGCGGACGCTCGCCTGCCTTCCGCTGCCATCGGCGGCGTTGCTCTTGACACTTCAATACCCTAGGGGGGTATGGTACCGACATTCGATCAGTTGAGTCGGGAAGGGTGCATCGAAATGTCTGTCCAAGCTCCGCCGTCCACGCGAAAGTGGTTGGCGCTCGCGGTGATTGCCGCCGCTCAATTCATGGTCATCATGGACACCTCGATCATCGGGATCGCGCTGCCGAAGATGCAGACCGAACTCGGGTTCTCGCCGGAGAACCTGAGCTGGGTTTTCAACGCGTATGTGGTCGCCTTCGGCGGGCTGCTGCTGCTCGGCGGCAGGCTGTCCGATCTGCTGGGAGCCCGCCGGATCTTCGCCGCGGGCTGGCTGGTGCTGCTGGCCGGTTCGGTGATCGCGGGCGCCGCGGGCAATGTCGGCGTCGAGCTCGCCGGTCGGGCTATTCAAGGTGGTGGGGCCGCGTTGATCGCGCCCTCGGCGCTGACACTGCTGATGATGCTGTTCGGCGGCTCGCCGCAGGAACTCACGAAGGCGCTGGCGATCTACGGTGCGGCGGCGCCCGCCGGCGGCACCGCCGGTGTCTTCCTCGGCGGCGTCATAACCGAATACCTCAGCTGGCCATGGGTTTTCTACATCAACGTCCCGATCGCGTTGCTCGCGCTGATCGCTGTTCCGGCCCTGATGCCGAGCGCGCCGGCGCGTTCCGGCTCCGTCGATGTGTTCGGCGCGATCGCGGTCACGGCTGGACTCGCCGCCGCCGTCTACGGCATCGTGCGCGCCCCCGAGGTCGGCTGGGGTTCGGGGCAGACCTGGGCCGTGCTCGCCGTCGCCGCGGCGCTGATCGCCGGGTTCGTCGTCCTGCAGTCCCGTCGTCGTGAACCGCTCATGCGTCTCGGCATCTTCCGTGCGCCGAATCTGGCCGCCGCCAACGTGGCTCAGCTGCTCCTCGGCGCGGCCTGGGTGCCGATGTGGTTCTTCCTGAACCTGTACCTGCAGCAGGTGCTCGGCTACAGCGCGTTCCCGTCCGGCGCCGCACTGCTCCCGATGACGACGCTGATCATGCTCGGCATGGTGGTGCTCGCACCGCGGGCGATGCAGCGCTTCGGGGCCAAGCCGATGATCGTCACCGGGCTGGTCGTGCTCGGCCTCGGTCTCGGCATCATGTCGCTGATCCGGCCGACCGGTAACTTCTGGGTCGACGTGCTGCCCGCCTCGCTGGTCGCCGCAGGCGGCATGTCGCTGGCCTTCATCCCGTCACTCGGCACCGCGATCTCGGCGGCGCGCCCGGAAGAAGGCGGGCTGGCCTCCGGTCTGGTCAACGTGAGCTACCAGGTCGGTTCCGCTGTCGGTCTGGCCGCGATGACCGCGGTCGCCACCGCCTTCGGCGCGGACAAGCTCGGCAATCTGCCCGAGCTCACCGACGGCTACTCCGCCGCCTTCCTCGGTGCGGCAGTCGTCGCCCTGGCGGGCGCTGGCGTCACCGCGCTCACTATGTGCGCATCGGAGTGACCCGAACAACCGCACACCCCTTGATTTCTCGCACACGCAATCGCATGCGATGCGGGAAATCAAGGGGTGTGCGGCTCGGCGGTGTCGGGGGGAAGGTTGAGGATGAGATTGCCTGCGCGGGAAGTGACTTGGTCACGGGTGCGACCCGGGTGGTCGGCGGCGAGGAAGTGCCGGCCGATGGCCAGGCAGAAGGCGAGGAGGCTGCGGGCCTCGATCTCGTCGGGATCGGAGCAGAAGGTGCCGATCGCGTCGCGGGAGAGCTGGATGCGCTGATTGTCCACGCGGCGTAGGCGTTCGGCGACGGCATCGTCGCGGCGGGCCCAGTCCCGGATGGCGAGATCGATGGGGAGGATGCGGTCGCTGGAGAAGGTGAGCTGTCCGGCCAACCGGACCTTGTCCAGCGCGGTGCCGCCCTCCTGCTCGATCTGGGCAAGCACGTCGTCGACGCTTTCGCGCTCCCAGGTGTCGAGCATCGCGGTCAGCAGCGCCTCGCGGTCGGCGAAGTGGCCGTAGAACCCGCCCTTGGTCACCCCGAGCGCCTTGGCAAGCACCTCGACGCGGACGGCGTCCACACCGCCGGTGGCCAGTGCCTGCAGGCCCGCCTCGACCCATGCTTCGCGCGGAGTGCGCAACGCGCCCATAGTGAATCGCTCACTTTCTCACAGATATGTTGTACGGAGCCGTATCACCGACTTGACCTCGGCGTCGTACGCTTCCGTACAACTCTAGAGGGAGTCTCGATGATCAAGTGGGCCGGTTGGATCATCGTGTTCAGCGGAGCCGCGCACACGATCGGCGCGTTCACGATCCAGGAGGCCTGGCGCCATGCCGGGGCGTGGTTCGGCGGCGCGCTGTGGCACGACCACCCCACCGCGATCGCGCCGCCACCGCACAAGTCGCACAGCCGGAGATCGCCGACGTGGATTACCTTGGCGGCGTGGGGTTTACCGAATACGCACCAGGTGACGTCGTCTACTTCCCGGAGGGGCCGTTCAGCGGTATCTGCGCGGTCGTGCGGGAGGTCGACGTGCGCGGCGCCACGCTGCGCATCGACTTCGGTGAGGGCCTTGCCCATCGTGAAGGAGGCGTGCTGCGCGAGCGGCGGCACTGGTTGACCGTCGCTTTCGACGAGGTCGAGTTGGTCTGAGAGTTGTTATCCGCCAAGGGATGAGCCGCGCCACGCCAGGTGGAGCTCGTTCGTGCCGATCGCGGGCCGGAAGGCGCACAGTGCCGGGGCGCAGCCGGTTTCGAAGGCATCGATGCGTACCGGCGGTTGCCAGGTCTGGTCGCCGTCGAACGAGGAATACCAGATCTCCGGTCCGCTGGCCGATTTCCAGGCCAGGTGGAGTCCGCCGTCGTGCGCGGCCAGGGCCGGTGCGAGATCGGAGTAGGCGTCGGGCGGGTTGGCGCGGGAGGTCCAGGAGATGCCGTTGCCGGAACTCCAGAGGCGAATCCACTTGTCGTCGTCCAGTGTCGCTTGCGCGCCACGATGGGCGAGGTAGATGGTGTCGCCGAGCACGGTCACGCCGGGGCTGTCCGCTGAGGCCATGCCGGGCAGATAGGTGGGAGCGCTCCATCCGCTCGCGCCGCGCACACAGGTGTAGAGGTTCTGGTCGGTGGTGAGCAGGTACTCACCGCCGCGCCAGAAGGCGTGCAGCACACCGTGGTACGCGGCCAGGCAGGGCGCGCCCGCGGTTTCCGCGCCGCCGAGGATCTGCTGGGCCTCCCACTTGCGGCCGTCGATCGAGGTGGACCAGTAGATGTTCTGATCGCGATCCGCGCCCCTCCAGGCCAGGTAGAGCGTGTCGTCCAGCGCGGCCATGGCCGGCTGCTGGGAGGTGCCGACATACGGCAGATTCCACGGTACTTCCCAGCTGTCGCCGTCGCCGGTGCAGGCCAGCCAGATGCTGTCGGTACTGTCCTCGGCACGCCAGGCCATGTGCAGATTCTGCTGGAATACGGCAAGTGCGGGACCGCCGGGCGAGGTGGCGCCGGGTACCGGGCTTGTTCGAGCCAAGATCCGCCCGTGGCCGCGCCGGAGGCCCAGAGCCGGGTATCGGGATTTCGTCGGGGAAGCGGAGACATCACAGACTCACCGCGACTTTCTACACAGACGTGAGGGAAAGAGCGACATCGTTGTGCGCGAGAGGTTTTCAGTATGACGCGCGGCCGACTCGATCGCGAATATCGAGGCGGCTCCGAGGTATTCGGGCGGTACTGACGCACCTTGTATTCCACGGTGCAGTCGATCCTTCGCCGGAGCCGAGCCGATGGTTCAGATTTTGGTGAATACAGGGGAATCTGTACTATTGGTGGAGTGGAGACCGCATTGCATACCGACGCGCTGGCGCGGTTCGGGCACGCGCTGTCCGATTCGACGCGCACGCAGATACTGCTGAGCCTGCGCGAGGGGCCGAGCTATCCGTCGGAGTTGGCGGAGCGGATCGGGGTGTCGCGGCAGATCTTGTCCAACCACCTTGCCTGCCTTCGTGGTTGCGGGCTGGTGGTCGCGGTTCCCGAGGGCCGGCGCAGCCGCTACGAGCTGGCCGATCCGCGGATCGAGCGGGCGCTGGCGGATCTGCTCGGCCTGGTGCTCGCGGTCGATCCGGCGTGCTGTCCGGCCTCGGGGACGGCAGGGTGCTGCTGATGTCGGCCCCGTTGGGTATGCCGTCGCTGCGGGTGGGGCCGACGCCGCAGCGCCGGTCGGAGCTGGCGCGGCGGATCCGCTGGTTCGTCGCCGCGACCATCTCCTACAACGTGATCGAAGCGATCATCGCCCTCACCGAAGGGACGCGGGCCTCTTCGGCCGCGCTCATCGGATTCGGGCTCGATTCGGTGATCGAGGTGTCCTCGGCCGCGGCGATCGCCTGGCAGTTCGCCGGTCGCGATCCCGAGCAGCGGGAGAAGATCGCGCTGCGGATCATCGCCTTCTCGTTCTTCGCGCTGGCCGCTTATGTCACCGTGGACTCGGTCCGCGGCCTGCTCGGAATCGGTGCGGCCCGGCATTCGCCGATCGGGATCACGCTGGCCGCCGTCAGCCTGGTCGTCATGCCGGTACTGTCCTGGGCGCAGCGCCGCGCGGGCCGCGAACTCGGCTCCGCCTCCGCGGTCGCCGACTCCAAACAGACGCTGCTCTGTACCTACCTTTCCGCGATCCTGCTGGTCGGGCTGCTGCTCAACAGCCTGTTCGGCTGGTCGTGGGCCGACCCGATCGCCGCGCTCGGCATCGCCGTCGTCGCGGTGAAGGAGGGCGTCAACGCCTGGCGCGGCGACACATGCTGTCCCGCACCGGCCGTCACGGGTGGAACCGATGCCTGCTGTCCGCGCTAGGTGCAGGATGCGCCGGTGACATCCACGTCGACGTACTTGGTCAGGCTGGGGCGCGGCACGCCCGTGTACGCCGCCAGCGTGTGTACGCCCGTGACGGTCGGGGTCCAGGTGGTCGTCGCCTTCTTGTCGACCGAGACGACGGCGCCGAGCGAACGGTCCTCGGTCATGTCCTTGAAGACGACGGTCTCGGGCTGGTAGGTCAGGGTGGCCGTCACGGTGTAGGGGCAGCCGACCCGGTAGCCGTTGTCCGACGGCGCGACGGCGACGCGGGCGACGACCGCCGCGGCGTCCGGTGCGGTGACCAGCAGCAGTGCGGTCGATGCGGCCAGTGCGCAGCCGACCGCGCCGAGCCGCCGCAGGGCGCGGGTGGGGTGGATGTCCTTGGAATCGGCATACTTTCGATGCTTCGGCAGATACATGGAGGTCCCCCTGTGGGAATGATCCGCCGACGATCCGGCGGATCGAGTCGATAGGGTCGACTATCCTCGCCGCCGAGTTGAACACGGCCACTTCCGATCTGATGTGACCTACCTCACTGTTGGCGTCAATGTTGCTGCGCTGCAATCGAATACCTCTCGGCAGAACCCGGCATGCGGTGCCGTCGATCCGCCGGTTTCCACGTGGTGCGCGCACCCGTAGACTGCGGCGAACTACCAGCAACGTCAGGAGCCCGCAGTGACCGAACCGGACCTACACCCGATCGTTGTCGTCATGGGCGTCTCCGGTTCCGGGAAATCCACCGTCGGCGCCGTCCTCGCGGAAACGCTCGGGGTCGAATACGCCGAAGGTGACGCCTTCCACCCCGCATCCAATATCGCGAAGATGTCCGCGGGCATCCCGCTGACCGACGACGACCGTGCCCCGTGGCTGGACATCATCGCGACGTGGCTCGCCGAGCATGTGTCGACGGGCGGCGTCGTCAGCTGCTCCGCCCTGAAACACGCCTACCGCGATCGCCTGCGCGCCGCCGCACCCACCGCCTTCTTCCTGCACCTCGCCGCGTCGCACGAAGAACTGTCCCGCCGCATGTCCACCCGCGCAGGACATTTCATGCCGACCGCCCTGCTCGACTCCCAATTGGCCACCCTCCAGCCGCTGTCCGCCGACGAATGCGGCACGACGCTCGACGCCACCGCCGCGCCGGTGGACATAGTCGAGGAAGCGCTTACAGCATTGCGCATTTCGCGTTGATGCGCCTTTGCTGGGGCGCCTGGTCCCGTATCGGCCAGCGATCTGAGCAATGCCGGAATGCACTGGCGCAGTGACATAGTGAGGTGATGGGTCGGGCTCGTGGACTGGTTACGGTGATCGTCGCGGTGTGCGTCTGCTGCGCGTGCGCCTGTACCGATCCGGGAACTCCCGCTGCCCCGCGGCTGTCGCCGAGCCCTCCCGCCGCGCCCGCGCCGGCGGAACAACCCGCTCCCGGTGATCAGAAGATCACGCTGGATTTCGGCGGAAAGCCGCGGACCTACGTGGTGCATGCGCCACCGACCTACGATGGCCACGCGGCTCTCCCATTGGTCGTCGGCCTGCATTACTCCAATGGAGACGCGGCGGCCATCGCGACGATGAGCGGCCTGAATGCCAAGGCGGACACCGACAATGTCCTGGTGGTCTACCCGGAGGGGTACCAGCGCGAATACAACGCGCTCAACTGCTGCGGTGGGGAAGACGATGTCGGTTTCGTGAAAACCGTTGTCGCCCGCATGGTTTCCCTCTGGAGGGCGGATCCGCGGCGGATATTCGCCGTGGGGATGTCCAATGGCGGGGAAATGGCGTTCAGAATCGCCGTGGAACTGCCCGCCACATTTGCCGCGATCGCCGTGGTCAGTGGCGGCTTCATCGGCCCCAAAACGGTGGAGCAAAGCTATCGGCCTGCGACCCCGGTCTCGGTGATCACGTTCCTCGGCGGCAGAGATCGCCGTTATTTCGCGTTCAACGCCGGAATCGAACGTTGGCAGCAGCAGCTCGCTTGCGTGCCCATCGGTACGGCCTCGCTGGCGAAGGGGATTACCGTCAGCACGGACATATGTAGCGACGTCAGCAATCTGGTGGTCTACCGACTGCCGCACATGTATCACTCGTGGCCGGGCGCGCGAGAGGGCGAGCTGGCCGATCCGGACGCCGGAGTCGATGCCACCGATCTGGTGTGGGAGTTCTTCCGAGCACACGGGTAGTCGCCTACCGCACTGTGCCGCCGATCAGCGGATATGGGTGAGCTTGGCGCGGTTGAGGATGATGCGGATGGCATGAATTCGGTTGTCGCTGCTCACATCCAGCGACAGCACCAAATAGGGCAGGCCGTGCGAGGTGACCACCGCGCCGGGGCTCGCGTTGACGCCGGTCGGACGCAGGCCGAGTGCGGGTGGCCACGCCCAGGTGATCGAGCACAGATAGGCGCCGACCGCGGCCGCGCCACGGACCGGTTCGCGCGGTGTTTCCGAGGTGCCGTCCGCGTCCGCCCAGAACGTGACCTCCGGTGCGAAAAGCTCGACGAGCGTGGCCATATCGCCGCCTACCGCCGCGGCCAGGAATCGCTCGGTGATCTCCCGATGCTCGCCGAGTGTGGGCTGGTGGCGAGGCCGGCGCGCCTGCACGTGCCTGCGTGCGCGGTAACCGAGTTGGCGGGTGGCCCGTTCGGTACGCCCGATCATCTCGGCGATTTCGGTGTGCTCGAATCCGAAGGCCTCGTGCAGGACGAAGACCGCGCGCTCGACCGGATCCAACGCCTCCAAGATCACCAGCAGCGCCATCGACACCGATTCCGCGAGTTCGGCTCCCGTGTCGGGACCGGTCAGCAGCGGCTCGGGAAGCCATGGGCCGCTCAATCCGATGACTATTCCCGATCAGCGCACCGAATCGACCCGTGAGCTGGTTGCCGAGCTGTTCCGCAGATTCGGCGACGGCAACCTCGACGGAGCGCTCGCACTGCTCAGCGACGATTTCCTCTCGCACAATCCGCGGATCCCGCACGACCCGGCGACCAGCACGGGCAAGGAAGCGTTCGCCGCGTTCTTCGAGACGCAGGCGGGCCGGGCCCTCGCGGCCGCACAGCAGGACATCGTGC
Organism: Nocardia sp. NPDC052566; assembly: GCF_044547285.1. Classification (NCBI taxonomy): domain Bacteria; kingdom Bacillati; phylum Actinomycetota; class Actinomycetes; order Mycobacteriales; family Nocardiaceae; genus Nocardia; species Nocardia sp. NPDC052566. The sequence goes on from NZ_JBIUAF010000005.1 coordinate 428,638, forward strand.
GGGTGATCGTCGAGGGTGATCACGCGGTCGTCCACACCCGGATGGTGACCGGATCGACCGTCACGGCGGTGGTCGATATCCTGCGCGTGCGCGACGACTTGTTCGTCGAACACTGGGATGTCGTCCAGCAGGTGCCGGAGCCACTGCCGCATCCACACGGGATGTTCTGACGCGCGGTCAGCGTGGCGATTCCCTCTATGGAGGGAGGCGGAAGTCCGACTCGTCGGCGACGCGGACAGGCCGGGTTCTTTCGTACCGTCGAAAGTCCCGTGGCAGGAATCAGCCTGTCCGACATCGTCGTTCGCCAGGAGGATTCGTGCTTTCCGCCTTCGTGCCGGTATTCCGGAGCCCGGATCTGCGGCGGAAGATTCTCGTCACGCTCGGTCTGCTCGCGCTGTATCGCCTCGGCGCGGCATTGCCCTCGCCCGGTGTGGATCTTCCCGCGGTCCGCTCCTGCCTCGCCCTCGTTTCCGGCGGTGAGTCCGCCGGTATCTACCAGCTCATCAACCTCTTTTCCGGCGGTGCGCTGCTCCAGCTTTCGGTGTTCGCGATCGGCATCACGCCCTACATCACCGCCAGCATCATCACCCAGCTGCTGACCGTCGTGATTCCGCGGTTCGAAGAACTGCGCAAGGAAGGCCACACCGGCCAGGCGAAGATCACGCAGTACACCCGCTATCTGACAATGGCATTGGCGGTGCTGCAAGCCTCGACGGTGGTGGCGCTGGCCGCGCGCGGTCAGTTGCTCCGCGACTGTCCCGAGAAAATCCTCTCCGACACAGCCACTTTCGGCGTGATCGTGATCGTGCTGGTGATGACCGCCGGTGCGGCGCTTGTCATGTGGTTCGGTGAGCTCATCACCGAGCGCGGTATCGGCAACGGTATGTCGCTGCTGATCCTCGCCGGGATCGCGGCGCAGGCGCCGAAACAGGTCACCTCGATTCTGGACAGCAAGGGCTGGCCGATGCTGGCCGGGATCGGCGTCGCGATAGTGCTGCTGATCGTCGGCGTGATCTTCGTCGAGCAGGGGCAGCGCCGGATTCCGGTGCAGTACGCCAAGCGGGTGGTCGGCCGGAAGATGTACGGCGGTTCGTCGACGTATCTGCCGCTGAAGGTCAACCCGGCCGGTGTCATCCCGGTGATCTTCGCGTCGTCGCTGCTGTACCTGCCGACGCTGCTCGCACAGGTGACGCGCGACAGTTCGGGCACGCCCGCCCGGTGGCAGGAGTTCATCCAGAAGTACCTGACCAGCCCGGCCAACCCGGTGTATCTCACGGTCAACGTGGTGCTGATCGTGTTCTTCACCTACTTCTACGTCGCGATCACCGTCAATCCGGCGGAGCGCGCGGACGAGATGCGGAAGTTCGGCGGCTTCATCCCCGGCTACCGGCCCGGCAAACCGACCGCGGACTACCTGACCTACGTCCTGAGCCGGATCACCCTGCCCGGCGCCCTCTACCTCGGCGCCGTGACCGTGCTGCCGAACCTGCTGCTCGGCGCCGGGGCCGGGGGGACGACGTCGAGCCTCGCGTTCGGCGGCACCTCGGCGTTGATCGTGGTGAGCGTCGGTCTCGACACGATCAAACAGATCGAAAGCCAGCTGATGAACCGGAACTATGCGGGCTTCCTGCGCTGAACCGGATACGGTCGACAACTATGGGAAGGTCCACACACCGGCTGCACCGGGTGGTGTCGTCGCTCGTGCTCGCCGTCACCGCGGCGACGCTCTCGGTCGCCGTCGCGCCCGCCGCCAACGCATCGACCGTCGACGCCATCGAGAATTATCAGCCCGGAGACCGCGCACTCGCGCCGATCGAACCTTCCCCGCGATCGACGATTTCCGTCTTGCTCGCGGAGCAGCCGGTGTTTCGGTCGGGCCTGCGGGCGGCGATCGGCACCCAGCGCGACATCCGCTGTGTCGCGGAGGTCGGCGACGGCGCCGCGGCCATCAGGGAAATCGAGCGGTTGCGGCCCGATGTCGCCATCATCGGCCTCGACCTGCCCGGTCTCGACGGGCGAGCTGCCGCGGATACGGTCGCGAGCCTCGGTGGCGCCACCAGGATCCTCGCGCTCACCAACGGCCACACCGATGAAAGCCTTTACCACGCACTATGTCTCGGCGCGACGGGCGTCCTCGCCAAAGGAGTGCCCGCCGACGGCCTGATCTCCGCCATCCGGACGGCGGTGCACAGCGAAGCGCTGATCGATCCGAACCTGACCCGCCGCCTCGTCACGCGCCTCACCAACGGAATCGAACCGTTCCCGACCGCCCCGGAACTCGAAACCCTCACCGCCCGTGAGCATCAGGTACTCATGCTGATGGCCAAGGCCTGCACGAACCCCGAGATCGCCGCCATGCTCGGCGTCGGCGAGCAGACCGTCAAAACCCACGTCTCCAACGTGCTCGCGAAACTGGGTGTCCGCGACCGAGTCCAGGCGGTCGTCTACGCCCACACCCGCCGAATCGTGCCCCTCGAAACACATTTCGCGCCCGACATGAGTGCACGCTGACCAGACACCCTGCGAGCGCAGTCCAATGGCCCTGCGACGCGCCGTAATCGGGGGCCATTCGACTGCGCTCGACGGTCCGTAGCTTCGAGTAGTGCCCGTGCCTTCCTCGACGATCTGGCGCGCCGACCTCTGGCACGATGATCGCTATGCGTTTCACTGTGTCCGCCATCGCGTTGATGATGGCGGCAGTCCTGCTGACCGGATGTTTCGCGAAAGGGCCCGATCAGGCCGAGCGTGACAGCTGGTCGGAGAAGATCGAGACGGCCATCGAAGCCCTTCCGGGGGTGGCCGACGCGTCACATGCGTTCCAGTACCACCCGTACGGCCCCAACTCGTACTACACATCCCTGCTCGACGTGCAGCTCGAGGCCGGCGCCACACCAGCCGAGACCGCGTCTGTCGTGCGTGTCATGGGCGCCCAGCAACTGCCCCCGCACTATCGAGGCGACTCGACCATGGTCAAAATCCACCGGATGAAAGACTCCTATTTCGGGGGCTGGCCCTTCGGGCGGGACGTGGACCGGGAAGCGAACGCGGCATCCACCTGGACGCGAGTGTCATCGGCCGATACCGGTGCGGAGATCCACTGGTCCAGCCACGGCGTCAAGCACGCGGACGGACAGGCCGAAACCATCAGTGTCCGAGCGGGTTCCGAGGCCCAACCCCAGCGTGCCACCGCGGCGATGCGCCGAATCATCCAGGACTTCCCGGAACTGGCACCCAACGACTGGACAGTGTCCCCCGTCCATGGGGAGAGCATGAACTACTCGAGACTGGCGCCCAGTGTGACCTACTCGGACCGCCGCCCCCGCTTCCCCTCCAACGCCGAACTCGAATTGTGGGAGTGGTTCCTGACCGATCAACCCACTCTACTCCTCGCCGAGGTGTCGGCCTTCGACCCACCCGCGACAGCAGGCCGCACACTGGGCGTCACGATCTTCCCGCCCGTCGGAAAGGTATTCAGCGCCGCGCAGGCGACACAACTCGCCGACCGGCATCTTCGCTACCTGTCCCAGCGCGGTGGCGTGGTCGATTACACGATCGTGACGCGCAACGGCCCCCGCTTCGCCGTCTTTTGTCGGCGGCTGCCCTGAGCCCAGGCGCGAGGTGGCACCGGAATCGGAGCCCTTCGCGCGGCAGTATGAACGCTGCTAGTTGCTGTAGACGCGGGTCGGTGCGACGAGTACCGCGGCCCGGCGCTCGGCCGCCATCACGCGGTCGTATTCGTCCCAGTCGTCGTGCTTGCCGCCCGCGGCCGTGAATACGTCCCGGAGCAGCACGCGCAGCCCCTCGGCATCCAGCCACGGCCGCGGATCGTCCGGCCCGACGATCTGGCCGAGCCCCTCGACCGTCGCCCACGCCCAACCGCGCCGAAACGTGGTGGTCACCTGCGGCCGAGCTCGGAGATTGGCGAGCTTCACCTTGCCGTAGGTGACAAAGGCGAGCACCGGCTCACCCGACAGGGGATGAGCCAAGAGCCCGACATTGACCAGCGAAGACTGAATCGTGTTGTCGGCCCGAAGAGTCGAGACGACAGCGAGCCCACTCTCGTCCCGAGCGAGCTCCGCCGCCTGCGCCAATGTCGTCATCACATCTCCCATGATCGAACGCCCACCAGATCGTCCCATGCTCCGCCGTGCGTCCGCCAGAACGTCCGCGGCCGGGCGGTCGTGGACTTCAATGCTTACGGAGCCAGGATCGGAGCTCGGATTCGACGATATCGGGGCGTTCGAGGGCGAGCATGTGGGCGGCGTCGGTGACCGGAGTGAGCATTGCCGACGCACATTCGCGTTCGATGGTGGCTGCCATGGCGCGCATACCGAGGGTGTCGGCCTCGCCGACCAGCACGCTTACCGGACAGGTGATTTCGTTGAGCCGCCCGGCGGCAGGTGGCTCCATGGGGGTGAAGTCGGGCGTATCTTCGGCGCGCTGCTGCGCGTAGTTGGTGCGCGACATTTCCGCGACGCGCTGACGCAGATCGTCTCGTTCGGTCGCCGGTGCGCGGGTCGGGCCATCCACCCACAAGCGCGACTCGTGCGTGATGATCGCCTCGATGTCCGACGCGTCCTCGGCGCGCTCGATCGCCTCGAAGAGCGCACGTTCGTCCTCGGCGATGGGCATGTCGAACCCGGAAATGCTCGGCGCGAGAAGGAACAGTCCGCGAACCCTGTCCGGGTGGGTGAGGGTGAAATCGATCGCGATCCGGGCGCCGCGCGAGGCTCCGACCAGGATCGCGCGATCCACGCCGTAGGCGTCGAAAACGCTTGTGAGATCGTCTGTATCGGAATACGTGCCTTCCGATGTTGTGGTGGAGCGGCCGAAGCAACGGCAGTCGTAGGCGATGCCGAACAGCTCGTCGCTCACCGAATCCATGAGCGGGGCCCACATCCGCGAGTGGGCCAGCCCGTGATGCAGCATGATCGCCGCTGGTTTCCGCGGTGCGCCGGTGCTGCTCACCCAGATCGAACCGCCGGGAACCGATATCGCGCGAGTCTCCATCATCCCCCCGAGCGCTGCGTAACTCCTTGGCGGCGTTGACATCCTGCGCCGTCGCGCCCAAGTGACGGCTGGACTCGTGAACATCGCCGCCGCCACCCTGTGCGCTCCAGCAGCCGGGATGCTGGGCATGCCAGTGATTTTGGACGACGTCGGGGAACTCAACTCTGTTCCCAGCTATAGATCCAGGAACTTCCCCGCGTCGCGGCGATCACTCTAGCGGTCCTTTCGGCGGGGCGCTACTCGATTAATACTGGCCGGCGCTCATGAGCGCAGTAGTTGCTGTCGAGTAGCCGTTCGAAGGCCTTTGAGTGAAGGGTATGCATTGGATTCCCTGATGAGCGGGGACGACAGCCGGTTGCCGTTGTCGAGGATTGTCGGTAGCCGGGTTTATGCTGACTGTGCATGGTTCGACGATTTCACCGCACTGAGAGCACCCGAGCCGGGTGCGTGGCGGAAGGGGACGTGCATGGGGCAGGTGGTGAGTGGGGTGATCGCGCGGTCGAGGTCGGCACCGGTTGAGTTGGTGCGGATCGGGATTCCGGATCCGGGCCCCGGCGAGGCGGTAGTGCGGGTGCAGGCGTGTGGGGTGTGTGAGACGGATCTGAATCATCGGGACGGGCGAGTCGGTGACGGGTTTCCGTTCTTGCTCGGCCACGAGGCCGCGGGTGTGGTGGAGCAGGTTGGTAGCGGCGTCGATGACGTAGCGCCGGGTGACTTCGTCATTCTGAACTGGCGGGCGGTGTGCGGCGGCTGCCGCGCCTGCCGCAAGGGCAGGCCGTGGAACTGTCTGTCGCCGTTGACCGCCGCTCAGCCGATGGTGCTCGCCGACGGTACGCCGCTCACACCCGTGCTCGGGCTCGGCGCGTGCGCCGAGAAGATCCTTGTCCACGCGAGGCAGTGCACTAGGGCCGATCCGAGCGTCGCGCCGGCGGCGGCCGCTCTGCTCGGCTGCGGTGTCGCCACGGGAATCGGCGCCGCGCTCAATACCGGAGCGGTCGAACGTGGTGACAGTGTCGCGGTCATCGGATGTGACGGCATCGGCAGCGCGGCGATCGCCGGAGCTCGGTTGGCCGGGGCCGATCCGATCATCGCCGTCGACACCGATCCCCGAAGGTTGGAGTGGGCCACGACTTTCGGCGCCACGCACGTCATCGACGCGACGATCGCCGACCCGGCGCCACGGATCCGCGAACTCACCGACGGCCTCGGCGCGGACGTCGTCATCGACTCGATGGGGCACCTCGAGACCTGGAAGCAGGCGTTCGACGCGCGCGGCCCGGCGGGAACGCTCGTCATGCTCGGCTTGCCCGCCGCCGACGAACGGATGGACATTCCCTTGCGCGAATTGCGCGTCCGCGGCGGTGCGATCAAGTCCTCCTGGTACGGCGACACCCTGCCGTCACGCGACTTTCCCGCCTTGATCGGTCTCCATCGCCAGGGCCTTCTCGATCTGGATGCCTTTGTCACCGAAACGATTTCACTGAACGAAGTGGAGCAGGCGCTGTCGAAGCTGCGCCATCGTGAGGTGCTGCGTTCGGTGGTCATCCCGTAGCCCGAGCGATCGGAAGCTGCACGGGTTCGGCTGTCCGGGTACGGCTTCGCGGAGCCGAGCATCTTGTGGGCGGTGCTCACGAAACGGAGTCGTTGCCGTCATCGAGCTGCCTCGCGAGATGGGGCGTCGGCAACCCTGGGACGGAGCCGGTCGGGTGTTCTCGGCATCCGGATGGGCGCTATCGCATGGCGCGACCCGCGGTGGTGACCACGTCGATGCAGGCGTCGACGTTGCGGTTCTCGGTGGCCTCGCGCAGCAGGGCGTCGGCCAGGTCCGCGCGGGAGGTGTAGCGGCCGGCAATGCTCGACGGCGCGACGGTGTAGTCGGTGATGCGGGTGCCGTCGACCAGGCCCGAGGCGCGCACGATGGTCCAGTCGAGTCCGCTGTTGCGTGCGATGTCTTCCATGCGGTGCATGTCGCGGTACGCGGTACGTCCCAGTTCGAGCAGGATGGGGAGCAGGAGCAAGCGGAAGATCGCGGTTTCGCCGGGTGCTGCCTTGCCAGCGACGCAGACCGAGCTGACGCAGACCAGACGCCGAATGCCTTGGGCCGTCATGGCATTCGTGATGTTGCCCATACCTCGGGAAAAGACCGAGACGGGCTTGCGGGTGTAGGTTCCGCCGAGTGCGGAGATCACCGCGTCGTGTCCGGTCACCGCGTCCGTGACCGTTTCGCCGTCGAGCGCGTCGGCGCGTACCACCCGCAATCCCGGTGCGGTGAACGGGAATTCGTCGGGACGGCGGATCGCGGCGGTGACGGTGTGACCCCTGTCGATCGCCTGACGGACTACGTGCCTGCCGGTGCGCCCGTTGGCGCCGAATACCACCAGCTTCATCTGTGCTTTCCTGTCAGGAGCGGAACGAGCAGGGAATCGACGATGCGCTCGAAATACGCGCCGTCGAGGGGATCTCCGATATTGAGCAGCCGGTAGAAGATCATCGCGGGCAGCACGTCGGCGATCATGTCGGTGTCGGCGCCGTCGGCGATCTCGCCGCGTGCCCGCGCGTTCGCCAGGATCTCGGCGTATGCGGCGCGGCGCGGGGCGGCGATCTCGTTCTCGGCGATTTCGGCCAGTTGCGGGTCGCGGCCGACCGCGGTGGCGATCGCCGACAGCATCGCGTCGCGGTGGCTGTCGCGGTCCAAATACATTGCGCCGACCGCGATCAGGTCGGCACGGAGGCTGCCGGTGTCGGGTGTGGGCTCGGTCCAGCCCAGTGTGCGGATCGCATCGCGGACCAGCTCGGACTTGTCGCGCCAGCGGCGGTAGACGGTCGCGCGGCTGGCGCCCGCTCGCGAGGCGACGGCGTCCATCGTCAACCGGTCGTAGCCGACCTCGGGCAGTATCTCGCCGACGGCGGCGAGCAGTGCCCGGTCGCGTTCCGGATCACGCGGGCGCCCACCGGGTTTCGGGTTCTTCCGATCATCTTGCTGGGTAGACACAACGTCACCGTAGCCCGATTTCAGTTACGAAACAACAGTGTTCCGTATCGAATCTAGAAGATCGCACGGTGTGCCGCGTTCCGGCACATGGATGCCCGTCGAGTGATTACCCTGGGGATAGCTGGTTCTCGGCGGTGCTCGCCTGAGAGAAAGACTGGATCAATGGCATTCGACTTCAACGTCGATGTGAAGCTCACCGACGCCGCCGACCCCGACAGTGTTCAATTCATCAACATGACCATCGATGCCGTCCCGGCCGGTGTCACCCAGCTCAGCGGCACCTGGCGCGGCGCTTCGGTCTTCGTGCCCGCGAGCAACGGCGAATTCGACTGGGACGGCCGACCAGGCCACGAGGTCGCCTTCGTCTTCGACGGTTCCTCGTCGGGCGCCCGCCTTGTTCTCGGCCTACTCGGCTTCATCGGAGCATCCGGCAAGCTCCCCGGGCGGGGGACGACCGGCGACGGCGAAGTGCTCGACCCGACCCAACCGGCATTCCGCGGCGAGGTCAGGTGGAAGGTCACCTGACCTGCCGAGCGGGGCTTGCCGGGGCTAGGTGAACTCCGGCTTGATGAGAGCGAACGGGGCGCCGAAGGGATCGGCGAGGAACGCGGACCGAGGGCTGCGACGATCTTGCCATCTTGGCTGGGACTTCCCGGCTCGACCACAGGATGGCATCCGCGGCACCGAACCGTACGGCGATTCGTCGCACCGGCGGCGTGTCCGTGAATAGATTACCGCCGTCTCTTGCCGAGCAAGCTGGACACCGAGATGACCACCAAAAGCGTTGGCAGCAGGAATAATTGCAGGATCACCAGATAGGTGCCGGTGTGGAAGAAGAAAGCGAGATAGATTCCGTACCCGGCACAGAGCGCGCCGACCGCCGCGTCGGCCGAGCGCCACCACCATTCGATAGCGGGCGGGATGGCGAGCAGCAGCAGGACGGCACCGCTCACCAGCAGCAGTACGACGTACCACGAAAACCCGGAGTGTGCACCGAAATCTAGGTTCATGAGGTTCTCCCCGCCCGTGTTCGACTCATTCTCGGCGTCGACCGCGAAACAGGCAACTTATCCGCCCTCTTCGTCCGTTTGTGCCGGGGTGACCCGGGTAACCGGCAGAGGGATACCGCCCCCGATCCGACGGCGAACACTCCGATGACGATGCTCGAGAAAGGAAAGATCAATGAGCACACACAAATCGGGCAATGAGACGCAGGAGAAGATGCGGGAACTGGCCGCGACCGCCCGCGCCGAAGCGGCGGAGGCCAGGGAGCACGCCAAGGTCAAAGCCGCTGAGGTCAGGCACGACGCCAAAGCAAGGAGCGCGGAGATCAAGCGGGAGACGAAGGCCAAAGCCGCTGAGATCAAACAAGATACGAGAACGAAGGCCGCCGAGATCAAGCGCGAGGCCAAAGCCAAGGCCGAACACGCCAAGGCTCAGGCCCGCAACCTGATCGACCAGAGCGAAGCCCAGCCGGAAAGTCAGCGGCCACCCGTACCGGTGCTGCTTGCCGCCGCGGCGGTCGCGGCCCTCGTCCTCTGGCGCCTGCTGCGCCGGCGCTGAGCGGCTACCGCTCGATACTCGACGGGAGGGGGTGGTCGGGCAGGAGAGCGGGAAGTCCGTCGATGCTCGCGGCGTTGACGGTGGTGATGCGCTGGGCGAATTCGTCGTCGGTGCGCCGTGCGTGCAGTGCGTCGAGGACGGGGCGTTCGTCGACCAGGTCGAGGTAGGGGACCGAGTAGCCGCAGGAATCGGCGATGCGGTCCACCGAGACGACGATGACGGCGCGGATGCCGGGGTGTTGCAGGCCGAAATGGGGTCGCAGGGCATCGAATTCGGGGGAGTCCGGGCGGACCACACGGCCGGTGCCGAAGAGGCGCAGGATCTTCGAGGTGCGGGTGAAGGAGCAGAACATCACCGTGATGCGGCCGTTGTCGCGCAGGTGGGCGATGGTTTCCGCGCCGCTGCCGAACAGATCGAGGTAGGCGACGGTGTGCTCGTCGAGGATGGCGAAGGTATCGCGGTAGCCCTTGGGGGAGACATTGACGTGGCCGCCCTCGGACGGCGCGGTGGCCACGAAGAACATCGGCTGTTCCTCGATGAACTTCTGTAGCTTGTCGTCTATTTCAGCGAAGATCTTCGCCATCGTGAATCTCCTTGCTCCCGGCGATACAGCTCACCCTAGTGAGGGTATACAGGAGAACCCGCTGGTTATCGCAGTGAAATCGCTCTCAGGGCGCGGTGGGTACCGGGCAGGCGCTGTCGGACAGGTGCGGGATGCACATCCCGCTCGCGTCGGCGAGCAGCAGCCCCGCGCCGACGATCAGCGCGCCCACCGCGATCGCGCCGAAGACCAGCACCCACAGCAGTCCGGGAATGTGGGTGAGGCGGGCGAGCTGATCGGCGTCGGAGTCGCGCGCGCCACCGCCGCGCCGGGATCTGGTGCGCTGCAACTCGATTACCGGGCGCGCACCGGCGAACAGCAGGAACCACGCGCCGAGATAGGCGAAACCGGCCTGCACCGTGTCGGTCCCGAACCAGGAAACGGCGAATACCGCTGCGCCCAGAGCGAATACGGTGAACAGGCCATAGATGTTGCGCACCTTGATCAGCACTGCGAACAGCAGCGCGATGGTGACCCACAGCATCAGCGTGATCCGGTGTGCCCCAAGGAGTGCGGCGAAGCCGAGGCCGACGAGCGGCGGCGCGGGATAGCCCGCCATCGCGGTGAGAATCATGCCGAGCCCGTACGGCTTTCCGCTGGAGACGGTCAAACCCGAAGTGTCGGAATGCAAGGTGATGCTGTTGAGCCTGCGCCCGGTGAGCAGTGCGAGCAGCGCGTGCCCGCCCTCGTGCGCGATGGTCACCACGGCGCGGGCGAGCCGCCAGATCGGGGTGAACCCGACGAACGCCAGCGCGAGCGCCGCGGTCGCGGCCACCAGCCACCACGGCGGCGCCGCCTGTGTCGTTGTCAGCCGATCCGCGATGGAGGCTCCACGGTCGACGAACTCGGCTGTATCCACCGCCGCACCATATAGCCCGCCGCACTGCGTCAGCATCTCGAATCAGAATTCGGTGACGACCTCGTTGTCGTCCGAGGAGCGACGCGCGGCGTCGAGGATGCGCAGGGTGGCGACGGCATCGCGGGGATCGACCGGCACCGGCGCGCCGTCGAGCAGCGCCGCCGCCATCGCGGCGTAGAACGCCGGATAGTCGCCCGCGAGCAGCGGGACGCGCTCGGCGGGATCGGCGCCCAGCGCGCCCCAACGGTCGGCGGTGCCCCACGGCCCCTGTCCGTCGTCGGGTCGCCTGCCCGAGCGCAAGGCTTCCTCCTGCGGATCCAGTCCGTAGGAGACGAAGCCCGCATCGCTGCCGAGCACCCGCAGGCGCGGCCCGAGTTGCGGTGTCACCGCGCTCATCCACAGCTGCGACCGGACGCCGGATTCGTGCGTGAGCGCCACGAAAGTGTCGTCGTCGGAAAGGATTCCGTCGCGGCGCCGGTCGAGCTCGGCGTAGACGGCGCGCACCGGCCCGAACAGCGTCACCGCCTGATCGACGAGGTGGCTGCCGAGGTCGAACAGGATGCCGGCGCCGTCCTCGGCGCTGCCGACCTCACGCCAGCTGCCCTTCGGCACCGGCCGCCAGCGCTCGAATCGCGATTCGAAGCGGTTGATCGCGCCGAGCTTTCCGGCCTCGATCAGCCCGCGCGCGGTCAGGAAGTCGTCGTCCCAGCGCCGATTCTGGAAGACCGACAAGGCGAGCCCGGCCTGTTCCGCCCGCGCGATCAGGTCCTCGGCGTCGGCGACCGTCACCGCGAACGGCTTGTCCACCACCACGGGCAGCCCGGCCGCCAGCGCCTGCCGGGCCAGCGGCGCGTGGCTGCGGTTCGGTGTCGCGACCACCACGAGGTCGATGCCCGCGGGAGCGGCGAACAGTTCCTCGGCGCTGCCGAGCACCCGGACGCCGGGGTGCTCGCGCCGGGCCTGCGCCGCCCGCTCGCCGGATCCGGTGACCACCGCGGCTACCCGCAGCCGCGGTTGTGCGGCGATCAGCGGTGCGTGGAAGACCGATCCGGCGAGGCCGTACCCGAGGATGGCGACGTCGAGGCTGCTCATTGTCCCGACGCTACTGCAGTATGTGACTTGGCCCGCTTGCCGGATCAGGGGCGGCGGTCTTTACGGTTTGCGTGCATTCGCAGCTACCGCCAGCCCCAACGGGTACTAGCTCAAGGTTTGCCAAGGCGAACCGGGCGGTAGGTTTGCTCAGTTACTCGTTGGCAAATTAAGAGTTTCCCAAAATTGCCGCTATTCGGACAATTCGAAATATAGTTAGCGTGGCCAAGGTCACGTTCCGTTATTTTCGGACTTGTTTTTGCCCGTTTTCGCCTCCGGTGTCGCACCCGATGACGTGCCGCTTTATGGAAAATTAACGACAAACGCTGTGAGCTGCGTCTATGCCTGATTCGGGGCGATCCGACCTGCTATCCGTCGAAATATCCCATGCCCTGACCTAGCGTGTGAAACGCGCCTGACTCAGTGCTGATCAGCCGTTCCCGATCGACAATTTCTGGCACGGATGGAGGCCGCACATGCGTGTGCCGCTGCATACCGCTCTCGCGAAGAAAAATGAATCCGGCGCGGACGCGATGCCGGACATATCGGAGAATCGAATCGTTCCGCGCCTTTCCGCGGATTTGCTCACCCGCCTGCCCGACACGGTCGCCAGGCCCACCTTCGCGCCGCGCAGCCTGACCACCGGCATCCTGCATCTGGGCTGCGGAGCTTTCCATCGGGCCCACCAGGCCCTGCTCACCCAGCACGCCATGAATGCCGCGGCCGATCCGCGCTGGGGCATCGCGGCGGTGGCCATGACCCGGCCGACCGTCGTGGATGCCCTTCGGGCACAAGACAATCTGTACACCACGCTGCTGCACGACGACGGCGACGCACGGGTGGAGGTGGTCGGCTCGATCACCGAGACCGTGCACGCGCCGACCGACCGGATCGGCGTACCCGCGCGGATGGCCGACCCGAACATCAAGATCGTCACCTTGACCGTCACCGCCAGCGGCTACTGCATCTCGCCGGTGACCGGCAGGCTGGACGCGGCATGCGACGCCGTGCACCACGACATCCGCTGCCCCGCGACACCGGTGAGCCCGATCGGCATGCTGGTGCGCGGGCTGGAGGCGGTACGCAAGCGCGGCGGGACGCCGCCGGTGGTGATCAGCTGCGACAACCTGTGCGAGAACGGCAGGAAGCTGCGCGGCGCGGTGATCGACCTCGCCTCGCTGCGCGACGACGGGCTCGCCGATTGGATCGCCCGCAACGTGCAGTTCCCCAACAGCGTCGTCGACCGCATCGTGCAGCCGGGCAGCCCGGCCGATCTCGCGGTCGCGCGCAACTGCCTCGGCGGCATCGAGGATCACGCGCCCGTCTCGGCTGAACCGTTCATGACCTGGACGATCGAGAATTTCGACGGTGAGCGCCCGCGGTGGGAAGACGCGGGCGCGCATTTCGTCGACGATGTCACCGACTACGAGCTGGCGAAGCTGCGCCTGCTCAACGCCAGCCACATGCTGCTGGCCTACCTCGGTGCGCTGGCGGGATATTCGACCATCGCCGAGGCGACCGCCGATCCGGCGCTCGCGGCGCTGGCCCGCCAGTTCATGCTCCGCGAACAGGGCCCGACCCTGGCGCTGCCACCCGCGGAACTGCGCAGGACCGTGGACGGGCTGATCCGCCGCTTCCGCAATCCGGCCATCTGCCACGACATGACCCGGGTCGGGCGCAACGGCTCGGACAAGATGGTGCCGCGGGTGGTCGCGGCGATGTGCGAGAACATCGCGGCGGGCAGGCCGACACCCGGCGCCACCCTGTTGATCGCCGCGTGGATCCGCTGGTTCACCGAAACCCAGCGCCCCAACGCGATCATGGAGGTGATCGATCCGCGCCTGGAGTCGCTGACGAAGTCGGCGAGCCAGCCCGATCCCTACCGCAGGGCCAGGGAGTTCCTGTGGCGCGCCGATATCTTCGGCACGCTGCCCGACCCGGACCGGGTGCAGCGCCAGGTGGGCGACGCACTGGCCGAACTCGCCGGTGACCGGGTAGACACGGTGGTGCGGCGCAGATTGCTGCCCGAATTCGAAAGGGGTATCGAATGAGTGCCGAAACACCGGTGCGCGCGGTCGTTTTCGATATGGACGGCCTGCTGATCGATTCGGAGCGGCTGGCGATGGAATCGCTGGTGAGCGCGGGCGCCGAACTCGGCTACGACATGCCGATCGAGTTCTGCCGCAGCATGATCGGTGTGCCCGCCGATCGCTGTCGCGAGCTGGCGGCCGCCGCGTACGGCCCGGACTTCCCGTTGGAGCGGTACTTCGTGGTGCACGAGGTGCATCTGCGGGTGCTGGTCGACAGCGGGCGGCTCACCACCAAGCCCGGCGCCGCCGAACTGCTGGATTACCTGGAGTTCCAAGGGATTCCGAAGGCGATCGCCACCTCGTCCTCGCGCGATCGCGCCGATCACCACCTGCGGCTGGTCGGTCTCGCCGACCGGTTCGACGCCGTGATCACCCGCCAGGACGTGACGAACGGCAAACCCGATCCGGAGCCGTACCTCACCGCCATGGCCGCACTCGGCGGCGAAGTGGAAACCACACTGGCACTGGAGGATTCGACCAACGGCCTGCGCGCCGCGCACGCCGCGGGCCTGCGCTGCCTGCTGATCCCCGATCTCGTCCAGCCCACCGACGAGTCCCGGCACATGGCCCACCGCCTGTACCCGGACCTCCTGCATGCCGTCGACTACATCGCCGCCGCCAACGAACGCACCCCCGAACCCGCCTCGTGACCCCGCTGTCCCGCTGCCGCCGCGGCGGGGTCAGTGTTCGAGTTTGCGGAGGACGTCGCGGAGGGCGCGGAGGTCTGTGGGGGAGAGGGCGGTGACGGGGGCGGGGGCCGGGTCGGGGGTGGCGAGTGCGTCGGTGACGATGGCGCGGCCCGCGTCGGTGATGGAGACCTGTTTGCGGCGGCGGTTGGTGGGGTCGATCTCGCGGACCACCAGGCCGCGCTCCTCCAGATCGTTGACCACCACCGTGGTCGCGGGGGCGTCCATGGTGGTGGCGGTGGCGATCTGCCCGAGTGTCAGCGGACCGGGCAGCAGCCGCTTCAGGATGCGAATCCTGCTGAACGGCATACCCATTCGATCGACGACCGCCCGCTTCCACTGATCGCGGGTGTCCATCACCACATGGGTGAGCAGCGCCCACACCTCATCGGCGGTGGGCGGGTCGTCAGGCATGTGCGGGCACCTTCTGGTCGAGGATCGGGGCGACGCGCGCGCGGGACCGTTCGGCCCACGCGGTATTCGCGACAATCCCGAGTATGGCGATTCCCGCGGTGAGCGCCGCGAGCACCCACCACAATCCCGCCCCCGCGACAGTTCCGGCCAGTGCCACGCCGATACTCGTGCCGGCCTGACGGCTCGTCGAGGCCACCGCGGCGGCCGCACCCGCGCGATCCAATGGCATGCCGCTCACCGCCGCCGTGGTGATCGGCGCGTTCACCATGCCGAAGCCGATGCCGAAGATCGCGAACGTCACGATCAGTGCCCACTCCGGCGTGCTCGCGTCGAGCCGGGTCAGCAGTACCGCGGCGATCGTCATGAACGCACCCGCCGCGAGCAGCGACGGCCGCGTGCCGTACTTGCCGACCAGTCGTCCCGACAGCGGCGAGAAGATCAGCATCGCGCCCGCCATCGCGAGATACAGCATTCCGGTGTGCACGGCCGAATATCCGCGCACCGATTGCAGATAGATCGAGCAGGTGAACAGGAACGCGCCGAAGGTGGCGAACGCGCACACCGCGATGACGGTGGCCGCGCTGAACGGCGCGCTGCGGAAGAAGCGCAGATCGATGAACGGCTGCCGGTGCCGCGATTCGTACCAGACGAACGCGATGCCCGCGAGCGTCGCGACCACGAACATCAGCGGCATCTGCTCGATCAGCCCGAACACCAGCGTGAACATCAGCGCGATCGCCAGCAGCTGCCCGATCGGATCGATACCGCGCGGCGTCGCCGACTTGGATTCGGGCACATAGACAGTCGTGAGCACCAGGGCGGCCGCACAGATCGGCAGGTTGATCCAGAACACCGACGGCCAGCCGAGCGCATCGATCAGCACGCCGCCGACGATCGGCCCGAGCGCCATCGCGATACCGACGACAGCGCCCCAAACACCAATGGCGCGAGCGCGTTCCACCTTTCCGGTGAACACCTGGGTGATGATCGACATGGCCACCGGATTCAGCATCGAGCCACCGAGCGCCTGCAGGAAGCGGGCGCCGATCAGCGCCTCGATGGTCGGCGCCATGCTGCACAGCAGCGAGCCGAGCGCGAAGAGCGTCAGCCCGATTCGGAACACCCTGCGCCGCCCGAACCGGTCGGCCATCGCGCCGGACAGCAGCAGCACGCTGGCCAGGGTGAGCGTGTAGATGTCGATGATCCACTGCAACCGCGCGGTCGACGCGTGCAGATCGTCGCGAATGGCGGGGACCGCGACATTGACGATGGTCGCGTCCATCGAGACGATCAGCAGGCTCAGGCAGCAGGTCAGCAGCACGACGGTCTTGCGCCGCGGCGACAGTTCAAAGGTTGTGCTCACACAACTATTGTGCGAGCACAACTGTTCCGCTGGCAAGAGGTGTGCCCTGAGTCACTTCACGTGGTCGCGACTGGACGCGACCGTGGGGAGGCTGACCAGGCACGCGCCGACGGGTACGTCGGCCCCGGCGCATCAGGCACGGGTGGGATCGCGTCGACGTCTAACCGGTCCGCACCGGAAGCCGTCGCAGGCCACGGATCACCGTGGTGTTGCGTCGGCGTTCGGGCCCGGCCGGGCGCAGGTCGGGCGCGCGTTCGGCGAGCGCGCGCAGCGCGACGGCCCCTTCCATGCGAGCGAGCGGGGCGCCGAGGCAGTAGTGGATGCCGCTGGAGAAGGCAAGGTGGCCTGCCTCGGGCGTCCTGGTGATGTCGAATTCGTCGGGGCGGGCGAATACCCGCTCGTCGCGGCCGGTGGCGCCGAGCAATAGGACGACCACATCGTCGCGCCGGAACCGGTGGCCGCCGAATTCGAAGTCCTCCTTGGCGAATCGGCCGGTGAGCTGGATCGGCGGGTCGTAGCGCAGTGTCTCCTCGACGGCCCGTTCGGCCAGATCGGGATCGGTGCACAGCAAACCCCACTGCGCCGGATGCCGCAGCAATGCGCTGACGGCATTGCCGATGAGATTGACGGTGGTTTCGAAACCCGCGATGAGCAGCAGCCGGCAGGTGGCGACCAGTTCGAGGCCGGTCAGCCGCTGTTCGGCGCGCGCGGTGGCCAGTGCGCTGATCACGTCGTCGCCCGGATCGCTCGTTCGCTCGTCGGCGAGCCTGGTGAACAACGAATGCAGCTGTGCGGTGGCCTCTTTCAGTTCCCGCGCGTGCCGCAGCGAGCGCACGCCGTCGAGCGAGGCGACGAGGGCGGTGCCGTAGTCGGCGAATATCTCGGCATCCACGTCGGGGATGCCGAGCAGGTCGCTGATGACCGCGATCGGCAGCGGCGTGGCGAAATCTGCGATGAGATCGAAGCTCCCCTTGGAGGTCGCGCGATCGAGCAGTTCCTTGGTGACACGCTCCACCGCGGGGCGGTACCCGGTGATCTTCCTTGCGCTGAACGCCGGGCGGGCGAGGCCGCGCAGCCGGGTGTGCTCGGGCGGATCGAGGTCGAGGAACGATGGTGTCGCCTCGATGTCGGCGAGAAATTGCGCCTGATAGCTGGGCGGTGACGCCGTGGAGCGCTGCACGCCGAACCGGCGATCGCGCAGCACCGCGTCACACAGGTGGTAGCCCGGCGCCATCGTCATGCCGGTCCGGCTCGGCAACCATGGTCCGGTGGCGCGCAATTCGGCATAGATCGGATAGGGATCCATCCGCCATGGCGCGTTGCCCAGGCGCGCGAGCCGATCGCCGGAGAGGGCGAGCAGCCAGCCCGAGCCTCGGGTGAACCCGATTCGGGACGCGAACCGGATATCGGAAATGGACAGCACCACAACCTCCTTCGAGCCGCGGCGAGGAGGTCGGGGCTCGCGCATGTGTGTCCGACACTATCGAATCCGCGCCGCCACGACGTCCTCCCAACGGCGGATGGACGGGGTGAGATCCACACCGCGCGCATGGCCGAACGGAGGGAGGCGCACGGCCCGTTCCGCCACGGTGATCGCTTGCCGTGCCGACTTCCGCACCTCGGCGACTGAGCGCCGCCGAGGTGTTCGCGCTACTTCGCCGGTAGTTGCGTGGTGGTCGGCGTTCCTCGGTCGGTAACGGTGAGCGTGATCGAGGTGCCGCCGCCGTCCCAGCCGTCGAAATCGAAGGCGGCGCTCGCGCCCGCGGCCACGGTGACGCCGTCCTTCTGGAAGGTGCGTGCGGCGTGATCGTCGACGCGTTCCATCAGCACACCGATGGCCCCGGCCGCGCCGGACTTGCTCGCGTCGACGGTGAAGACGTTGCGGTCCAAGGGAAGTGAGACGGTGACCGTGCCGCCCGCGCCGACGGCCGCCTGCTTCGCGGTGAAGGTGTAGTCGGCCGCGTCGTAGGCTTCGCCGATTTCGATATCGGGCGCCTGAGCGTCGGTGGAGGAGTAGGTGACTCGGTCGCCGTCGACCGACATATCGATCGTCGACTTCGCGCCGGGCGCCAGCTTGATGCCGGAGACGGTGACCGCGAAGGCATCGCCGAGGATTGTCACGTCGGTCGAATCGGCCTTCTTCAGCCCGGTGCCGTCGACGGTCACGGTGAAGTGGGTGTCCGGCGGCAGCTCGTAGTCGGGTTCGTAGGCGTAGGTGGAGTTGTTGGCCTTGACGTCGACGAACCGCGCGCCGGGAATCTCGTTGACCCGCTTGCCGTTCAGGTAGCCGATGCGGCGACCCTTGTCGTCGCTGATCAGCAGATGCCCGTGGTCGATCGGGTTGCCGTCGAGATACACGGTGACCGGCGGGCCGCCCGCGGGCGCACCGCCCTTGGCGCCCTTGGCATCATGTGCGGTGTAGGCGAATTGGTGCGTCTTCTGGGCCGGGGTCGTCGGGTCGAGCGCCAGGGTGCCGGTGCTCGCGTCGCCCTCGTAGGGTTCGCTGGGCTCGGCCGGGTTCGACGCGGTTTCGTAGCGCCAGGTGTCGGCGGTGCGGTCGACATCGATGTGGCGGGTGACGCCGGGGTAGTTGTTGTCGTAGATCAGGATTGCCGCTTTGCCGTCGCCCTTGTCCTCCACCGCGTACGGGGTGACCTCGTGGCCGCCGGTCATGTCGCGCTTGTAGAACCCGATCGAGTAGGTCTCCTTCGCGCCCGGCTTCAGCAGTTCGACGAGCTTGTCGACGATCTGCTTCGGCGTGCCCTTGATCTGGCCCGCGACCACGTCCGGCATGAACTGCCCGACGAACTGCTGCGCGATCATCGTCTGCAGCGCCTGGTTGCCCGCCAGGTCGATCTTCGCGGCGGAATCGGCGCCGTACTTCGCCGGATCGAGCTGCTTGGATTGCAGCAGCAGGCTGGTCACCGACATGCCGTAGCAGTGCCCGGCGCCCATGCCCTTGTTCTGCTCCTCCATCCATGCCTCGGCCTGCGGGATGAGTGCGCAGTGGCCGTCCGCCGTATTCGCGCATACCGAGTCGCCGAACAGCGTGCGCATGGTGTCCGCGGTCAGGTTGGCCGGATTCTCGTCGTTGCCGTAGTTCTGGAAGCCGAAACCGTTGGTCGCGGGCCGGAATCCGGAGTCGGCCAGCAGCTTTCCGGTCGGCGTGTAATCCGGTTCGCTCCCACCCGCCGCCGACCCTTTGCTCGACCCTTTTCCGGCGGTCGTCGGCTGAGCGGAGTCACTGGAACCGCAGCCGGTCAGTGCGAGCGCGAGCAGGGTGACCGCTGCCGCGGCGCGGAGTCTGATGGTGGAACGCATTGACTAAGCATCCACACGCTCCGTCACCGGGTGGTCAGTGACGCATCATCGATTCATCATAGACCGGTCGGTTTATTTTGTCCGGAAAGTCTCACTCCCGGCGGGCGGGCTCGTACTCCTGCTCCGGGCGGCCGGTCGTGCCGTAGCGCAACCGCATCAGCACCGTTCCCGCGCCGACGAGGGCGGCCAGGTAGCGCTGGGCAGTGGCACGGGAGATGCCGATCGCGATGGCGACCTCGCCCGCGGACAGCGGTGCGCCGGCCTCCAGGATCGTGTGTAGCACAAGATCCTTGGTGGGGGAGGCGGCCGCGACGCTCGCGGTAGGCGATGGGCCGGAGCGCAGCGCCTGCAGCGCGGCCTCGATGCGGTCGTTGTCGACGTGCGGTGCGGCGAGGGTGCGCCGGTAGCGGGCGTATCCGGCCAGCCGGGCCGCGAGCACGGTGTGCGGGAAGGGCTTCACCAGGTAGGCCAGCGCGCCGGCGGCGAAGGCGGCACGCGCGGTGGCGCTTTCGGTGGCAGCTGTCAAAACCATGGTGTCGCACGATAGTTCGCGCACCAGCTCGATACCCGAACCGTCGGGCAGGAATACGTCGACGAGCGCGAGGTCCACCGGCCCCGCGGCGCTGAGCTCACGGGCGGCGGCCACCGTGTTCGCGGTGCCCGCGACACGGAAACCCGCGATGGCGGACACGATTCCGGCATGCAGGTTGGCGACGCGGAAGTCGTCGTCGACGACGAGTACGGTCAGATCTGACGCGGCCATGACACCTCGCTGTCTCCGAGCGCCTCGCGGTTTCCGAGTACTCCGGGTAGTCGGGCAATGAATTCGGCGCCGGTCAACGGCGGTGTGTCGCCGTGCGGTGAGGCCAGCCGGACATCGCCGCCGTGGGCGCGGGCGATCTGGCGGATCAGCGCGAGGCCGACCCCGCGCCCGCCGGGTACGCCGCGGTCCTCCCTGGTCGAGGTGCCCTCGGTGAACAGGGTATCGAGCAATTCGGGTGCGACACCGTCACCGCTGTCCGCGACCACGATGTGCAGGGTCGAATCCTCCTGCACCAGTTCGACATCCACCTGTTTGACCGGGTTGTCGCCGATACGCGCCGCCTCGATGGCATTGTCGAGCAGGTTGCCGAGCACGGTGGTGACGTCCACCGGATCGGCGAGGGTGCTGTCCACCCAGGTGTTGGGACCGAGCGAGAGCTGAACGCCACTTTCCCTGGAGTGCGCGGCTTTTGCCGCGAGGAACGCCTGCAGATAGGGGTCCTGGATGGCATCGATGCCCGGGGTCGCCGGCCCGAGTGGACCTGCGCCGGTCAGCTCGTCGAGCACGCGCGCGGCCTCCTCGGTGCGGCCGCCGTGCAGCAGGCCGCTGAGCAGATGCATCTTGTTGGAGAATTCGTGGCGTTGGGCCCGAAGGACGGTACTCATCGACTGCACCGCATCCAGTTGGCGCGTCAGTGCTTCCACGTCGGTGCGGTCGCGCACGGTCAGTACCGCGCCGAGATCCCGGTTCTCCCGGCTGACCCGTCGCGCGGAGACGACCACGATGTGTGAGCCGACCGTTGCGGGTGTCGGCTGCTCGTCGAGTGCGCGGAAGACCTCCAAAACCCTTGGGGTCAGCCCGATTTCATCCACAGGTCGGCCGACCTCGTCGGAGACGCCGAGCAGTTTGCGCGCCTCGTCGTTGACGAACGTGGTGCGCCAGCGCGAATCGACGGCGAGCACACCGCGCCCGATACCGTGCAGCACCGCCGCCTGCCCGCGCACCAGCTCGGCGAGTTCGCTCGGCTCCAGTCCGAGCGTCAGCCCGCGCCACCGCCTGGCGAGCAGCGCCGAGCCGAGGATGCCGACCAGCAGTGCGGCGCCGACCAGCAGTGCGGCGGTGCGCAAGTCGTCGAGCAGCTGATCGCGGATCGCCGCCGTCGAGATGCCGACGCTGACCTGCCCTACCACCTGCTCCGAATCCGGAGACAGCACAGGAACTTTCGCGCGCACCGAATCGCCGAGCGTGCCGCGCTCCTCGACGATCACCTCGCGTCCGGCCAGCGCGCGCGACGGATCGGTGCTGACGTGCTCGGCCAGCCGGTCCGGATCCGGATGCGCGAGCCGGATGCCCGCGTCGTCGGTGATCACCACGAACAGGGCGCCGGTGCGCTGGGTGGCGTCCACCGCGATCCGCTCCAGTGGTCCGGTGACGAGTTGCTGACGCAGCCCCGGATCGGTGTCGAGCGCACCGGGCGCATACCGGGTCACCTCGCTGCGCACCAGCGGATCGGAGGCGACCGTGCGGGCGATCGCCAACGCCCTTTGTCCGTAGGCGTCGCCGAGACGGCGGTCACTGACGTAGCCGAAAACCGCGAACGCGACGCCGAGGGTCAGCGTCACGACCACGATCTGCAGCGCGAGCACCTGCGTTCGCAACCGGACTGCCGGTGACCCTCTGTTGGCCATTCCCGCAGCATAATGCACGTATGCTCGCGTGAGCACAATGCGCAAAACCATCGAATCGATGCTTTGCGCGGGTTGCGCGCACAAGTCGCCAGTTGTGACGGCGGTTACGTACCGTTCACCTACCTATTACGTAGGAGTTACCCAGCATGACCGAACCACTCATCGAGCTGCGGAGCGCGACGAAGCGATTTCCCGGCTCGAACGGCGGTATCCACACCGCCGTGAAGAATCTCGACCTCGAAGTGCGCCCCGGCGAATTCGTCGCCGTGGTCGGCCCGACCGGATGCGGAAAGTCCACCACCCTCTCGCTGGTTTCCGGGCTCGAACCCGCCTCCGCGGGACGGACCCTGGTGCACGGCAAGGATGTGCACGGCATCCCGGACGGCATCGGCTACATGTTCCAGCAGGACGCGGTGCTGCCGTGGAAGAGCGTGCTCGACAATGTCGCGCTCGGCCCCAAGCTGCGCGGCGCGTCGAAGGCCGAGGCGCGCGAGAAGGCGAAAGCGTGGGTGCGCAAGGTCGGGCTGGCCGGCTTCGAGAGCTACTACCCGCATCAGCTGTCCGGCGGTATGCGCAAGCGCGTCGCGCTGGCGCAGACGCTGGTCAACGAGCCGGAGATTCTGCTGATGGACGAGCCGTTCAGCGCGCTCGACGTGCAGACCCGCGCGCTGATGCAGGACGAGCTGCTGCGCGTGTGGGCGGGCACCGGCGCCGCGGTCATCTTCGTGACCCACGATCTGGAAGAGGCGATCGTGCTCGCCGACCGGGTGGTCGTGATGACCGCGAGCCCGGCGACGGTGTGCGGCAACTTCACTGTCTCGCTGGACCGGCCACGCGATGTCGAAGAGGTCCGGCTCACCACCGAGTTCCGCGACATCTACAAGGAAATTTGGGAAACGCTGCGCGACCAGGTCGAGGCGGCTCGAGCACAGGGAGCGTCCCGTGTCGCATAACGTCCTCGAGAAGGACAACGGGGCTGCCCCGCTGATCGTCGAGCATGAAACCGAGGAGCAGATCCTCGCCCGGGTGCGGACGAACGTGCGGCGCAACCGGATTCGCACCTGGGGTCTGCGCCTCGCACTGGTCGCGCTGTGGCTCGGCTCCTGGGAGCTGACCGCCACGCTGTGGATCGACCCGTTCTTCTACTCCAAGCCCTCGGCCATCTGGGCCCGGCTGGTCGAATGGTTCACCGACGGAACCCAATTCGGGTCGGTCTGGTTGCAGATCTACACCACCGTGCAGGAAGCGGTGCTCGGCTTCGTGATCGGCACCGTCGCCGGTGTCGTGCTCGGCACACTGCTGGGCCGCAGCCGGTACTGGGCCGAGGTGCTCGCGCCGTTCATCAAGGCGCTCAACGCCGTTCCGCGCATCGTGCTCGCCTCGCTGTTCATCATCTGGTTCGGCCTCGGGCTGCAGTCCAAGGTGGCCACCGTGGTGGTACTGGTGTTCTTCGCGGTGTTCTTCAACGCCTTCACCGGCGCGCGGGAGGTGGACGGCAACGTCATCAACAACGCGCGCATCCTCGGCGCGAGCAAGCGCCAGGTGCTCAGTTCGATCGTGCTGCCCAGCGCCACCACCTGGATCCTGTCCAGCCTGCACACCGCGTTCGGCTTCGCGCTGATCGGCGCGGTGGTCGGCGAATACGCGGGCGCCAGTAAGGGTTTGGGCCTGCTGATCAGCAACGCGCAGGGCACCTTCGACTCGGCGGGTATCTACGCGGGCATGATCATCATCACGGTGATCGCGCTCATGGCCGAGTGGGCGATCGGCATGGCCGAGGCCAGGCTGCTGAAATGGCGTCCCTCGCAGGCCAACTCGGGCCACGGGATCTGACGCATGAGGTACTTCAGGCATCTGACGATCGCACTGGTCGCCATCGCGGCGCTGCTGCTCGCCACCGGATGTCGTGACTCGCGCACGATTCCGATGGTGAACGGGCGTCCGCAGATCACCATCATGGTCGGCGGGCTGGAAAAGGTGATCTACCTGCCGGCCATGCTCACCAAGCAACTCGGCTTCTTCGAGAAGAACGACGTCGACGTGAAGCTGATGGGCGAGCAATCCGGCGCCAACGCCGAAACCGCCATGCTCACCGGCGATGTACAGGGCGTGATCGGGTTCTACGACCACACCATCGACCTGCAGGCCAAGGAGCAGTGCGTCAAATCGGTGGTGCAGTTCTCCGATGTGCCCGGCGAGGTGGAGCTGGTGTCCAAACAGGACGCCGACACCATCAAATCGGCGAAAGACCTGCGCGGCAAGAACCTCGGCGTCACCTCGCTCGGTTCGTCCACCGACTTCCTCACCCAGGCGCTGACCGGCCAGGAGGGGATGACCACCGCGGATTACACCCGGGTGAAAGTCGGTGCGGGACAGACGTTCATCGCGGGCATGAACCACAACGGCATCGATGCGGGCATGACCACCGACCCCACGGTGGCGCAGATGGTGAACTCCGGCGATGCCAAGATCCTGATCGATATGCGCGACGAGAAGGGCACCCGTGCCGCGCTCGGCGGGCTGTACCCGGCGACCTCGCTGTACATGCGCTGCGAGACCATCGAGTCGCATCCGGATATCGTGCGCAAGATCGCCGCGGCGTTCGTGCAGACACTGCAGTGGATCAAGAAGCACACCCCGGAGGAGATCGCCGCCAAGATGCCGTCGCAGTACGCGAACGCGGGCAAGGATCTCTACGTCCAGTCCATCCGCGATTCGATCGGGATGTTCAACGGTGACGGCGTGATGAAGGCCGAAGGCGCGGAGAACGTGCTGCGCATCCTGTCCAAGTACTCGCGCAACGTCGCGCCGGTCAAGGATCGGATCAAGCTGTCCGAGACCTACACGACGCAGTTCGTGGAGGAGGCGCTGCGCGCGAACGCTCAGTAACGCGCATCCCCGAATCCCATGCCCCGCGGCGAACATCCGCCGGGGCATGGGATTTCGCGTGTGCGGGTCACGCCGAAGGATCAGATGACCGACAGAACGACATCGTGGGCGAGGGAGGATCTTGGTGACGGGCTACCGTCGAGGTATGGACAGTGGGGTTCGGCGATGAGCGAGCGAATCATCGGCGCGGCGTCCGAGCAGATCACGGCGGAACCGGGTGCCGGCGAGGTGCGGCTGTGAGTGGCGCGATTCGACGGCGCTCGGGACCGGTCCCGGTCGGTATCGGTGAGGCGCCCGCGGAGTTGCCGCAGTGGCATGCGGTCGATCTGGCCGACGGCACGCGGGTGGTGGCGCGGGTAGCGCAGGGGGAGACGCCGATCCTGCTGCTGCACGGGTGGGCGATCACCGCGGACGTGAACTTCTGCCACGTCATGCAGCCGCTGGCCGACGAATACGGCGTGGTGGCGATGGATATGCGCGGGCACGGCCGCGGCCTGCCGATCGAGCGCGGCGCGCGGTTCGATATCGCGCAGTGCGCCGACGACGCGGCCGCACTCCTCGACGCGCTCGGCATCGACCGGGTGGTGGTGTGCGGTTACTCGCTGGGCGGGCCGGTGGGGCTGGAATTCGCCCGGCGCCATCGCGACCGCGTCGCGGGTCTGGTGTTCCAGGCGACGGCGATGTCGTTCGACAGCGCCGCGGACAAGGTCGGCCGTGTCCTCTTCCGCGGGCTGCGGCCACTGGCCGACCACAGCCGCGGCCTCGGACGTTCACTGCCGGTGAGCTACTTCCGCCATGTGCGCCTGCGCAATCCGCAAACCGCGGCATGGTGGCCCTGGCTGCGCAGCGAACTGGTGCTCTGCCCGCCGCGCGTCATCGTCGACGTGATCCTTGCCGAATACGCCTTCGATTTCCGCCCGCACCTCGACACCATCGCCGGGCTGCCCACCGCCGTCGTCATCACCACCCGCGACGGTGCGGTGCCGCCGAAAGACCAGTGGGAACTGGCCGACCTGCTCGGCGCCCGAGTCTTCGAACTCAACGCGGCTCACGACGTCTTCCTCACCGACCCCGCCACCTACACCGCCGCCACCATCGCCGCCATCGAGCACGTCCGGCGAGGCTGAGCTGCCAAAGCACCGGCCATCGAGCGCGGGTGCGGCTCTGCGGCTCGGGGTTTTGTCGAGCGCAGTCAAATGGCCCCTCTGTACGGCGTGTCGTAGGGCCATTCGACTGCGCTCGGCGGGGGTTAGACGGCGGGGGTGGATTCTTCGGCGGCCAGGTCGCGCTTCCACTCGCGGAAGCCTTCTTCGGTGCGGCCGCGGCGCCAGTAGCCGGAGATGGAGTTGGCCCATTCGGCGGGGACGTCGCGGTCGCGGCGGATGTAGCGGCGCAGGTCGTGCATGACGGCCTTGGCTTCGCCGTGGATGAAGACCTGTACCCGGCCGTCGCGCCACGGTGTGTTGCGGACGGCGTCGGCGAGCAGGTCGCCCGGTTCGCGGTCACCGCGGTGCAGCCAGGTCAGCTCGACGCCGGCCGGTTTGTCCAGTGCCAGTTCGTCATCCGGGCCCGCCACCTCGACGAAGGCGTGCCCGACCGCCGCCGCGTCCATGGCCTGTAGTGCGGCGGCGATGGCGGGCAGCGCCGACTCGTCACCGGCGAGCAGATGCCAATCCGCGTCCGCGCGAGGCGAATACGCGCCGCCGGGGCCGTAGAGATCGATGGTCTCGCCCGGCTGCACGCTGGCCGCCCACGGTCCCGCGATGCCCTCCGCGCCGTGGTAGACGAAGTCGGCGGCGAGTTCGCCGGCGACCGGATCGACCGAGCGGACGGTGTAGGTGCGCAGCACCTCGATCCCGTCGCGCGGGAAGATGAACTTCACATACGAGTCGGAGAACTCGCTCGGTTGGAACGCGGCGAAGCCGGGCCCGCCGAAGTGCACCCGGATGAGATGCGGGGTCAACTGCTCGGTGCGCTGCACCGTGAGGGTGGTACGGGGACGTGCCATAGATGGATACCTCCACAATCGATAATTAGGTTTGCCTTACCAACTTACCTCCTGTGTGGGGTGCGGGTGTCATCTTCGGTGGTCAGGCCGCCACCTTCTCCTTGATGAGCTCGAACGAGCGCGCCCGGTCCTCGATGTCGTAGACCAGTGTGTTCAGCATGAGCTCATCGGCCTGGGTGCGCGCCAGCAGATCCTCGAGCTGGCGGCGCACGGTCTCGGGCGAGCCCTGTGCCTGCCCCGCGCGCCGCTGCCGGACGAATTCGCGTTCTCGGTCGTTGCCCGGGAAGTCGGCCGCCTGCTCCGGCGTCGGAATCGCCTGCGGCTTACCGGAGGTCAGATAGGCGAAGGCGAGATCACGCGGGCGGGCGAGCCGTTCGGCGCGCTCATCGGTATCGGCGCAGATCGCCGACGCCGCGACGATCGTGTACGGGCGGTCGAGCTGCTCCGACGGCTGGAAGCGCTCGCGATACAGCGCGAGCGCGGCCTCGGTATTGGCCGGGGCGATGTGGTGGGCGAAGGCGAACGGCAGCCCGAGCATCGCCGCGACCTGGGCGCTGAAACCGCTCGAGCCGAGCAGCCAGACCTGCGGCTCCTCGCCGCGCCCCGGCGTCGCGGTGATCCCGCTCGGCCCGGTGCCGCGGAAGAAATGCAGCAGCGCGGCGAGTTCCTGCGGGAACGCGTCACCGGACAGGCCCTCGGCCGTCCGGCGCAGGGCGAGCGCGGTCGCCTGATCGGTGCCCGGCGCGCGGCCGATACCGAGATCGATCCGGCCGGGATGCAACGCGTGCAAGGTGCCGAACTGCTCGGCCACCACCAGCGGCGCGTGATTGGGCAGCATCACCCCGCCGGAGCCGACGCGGATCGTCGAAGTCGCGGCCGCCAGATGAGCTAGCACGACGCTCGGCGCCGAGCTCGCGATGCCGGGCATGTTGTGGTGTTCGGCCACCCAGAAACGGTGATAGCCAAGCGCTTCGGTGCGCCGCGCCAGCTCGGTGGTGGCGGCGAGCGCCTCGCCGGGGCTGCGGCCGGCCTCGACCGGCGCCAGATCGAGCACGGACAGCGGGACGTCGATCATCGGGCTCCTCGGTATACGGCAACTCTTCCTGCCAACACCGCATGCGCCCGGCATATTTCTGCGCAAGAGGCGTACCGGAAACACGAACGTCATCTGGAACATGCGATGATCCCACGTCATATGTTCGAGATCACTCGGCGCTGCGCCGCCGAGTTGGTGCCCAGCAGGGAAGGACGCACCATATGACAGCCTCCGACCGTCAGGTCACGGGCACGCCGCCGGATGCCGTATCCGGTGAATCCGAGGGCTACACCCGCGGGCTCAGCTCGCGCACCATCCAGATGATCGCCATCGGCGGTGCGATCGGCACCGGCCTGTTCTACGGGGCGGGCGGCGCGATCGAGAAGGCCGGTCCCGCGCTGATCCTGGCGTACCTGGTCGCGGGCCTGGCCATCTTCGTGATCATGCGGGCGCTGGGTGAGCTGCTCACCTACCGTCCGGTGTCCGGCAGCTTCGCCGAGTACGCGCACGAATTCGTCGGGCGTTTCGCGGGATTCGCGACCGGCTGGTCCTACTGGGCGGTGTGGGTCGCGACCTGCATGGCCGAGATCACCGTCGCGGGCAAGTACGTGCAGTACTGGTTCGACATCGAGCCGTGGATCACCGCGCTGGTGGTGCTCGCGGTGATGTTCGCCGCGAACCTGATCTCGGTGCGGCTGTTCGGGGAGGGCGAGTTCTGGTTCTCCGCCATCAAGGTCATCGCGATCCTGTCCATGATCGCCATCGGCATCGGCGTGCTGGTGTTCGGCTTCGGCCACGCCGTCAACCCGACCGTCACCAACCTGTGGGCCGACGGCGGTGTCTTCCCCAACGGCTTCGGCCCCTCGCTGCTCGTGCTGCAGATCGTGCTGTTCGCCTACGTCGGTGTCGAGCTGGTCGGCGTGACCGCCGGTGAGGCGCGCGATCCCAAGACCACGCTGCGCAAGGCGATCAATACCCTGCCGTTCCGTATCGGCCTGTTCTACGTCGGCGCGCTGATCGTCATCATGTCGGTGGCCAGCTGGCGCACCTTCCACGCGGGCCGCAGCCCGTTCGTCGAGGTGTTCGAGCAGATCGGCATCCCGGCCGCCGCGGGCATCATCAACTTCGTGCTGCTGACCGCCGCGCTGTCGTCCTGCAACTCCGGCATCTACTCCACCGGCCGCATGCTGCGCACCCTGTCGCTGCACCGCGAGGCGCCCGCCAAGCTCGGCAAGCTGAGCTCGCGCCACGTGCCGTACATGGGCATCACCGCCTCGGCGGCCGCCATGGTGATCGGCGTCGTGGTCAACCTGATCTCGCCGGACAAGGCCTTCGCCTACATCACCTCGGTGTCGACCATCGGCATCATCTTCGTCTGGGGCATGATCCTGGTCTGCCACCTGCTCTACCGCGCCAAGGTGAGCCGCGGCGAGCTGCCCGCCAGCGACTACCGCCTGCCCGGCGCGCCGTACACCACCGTCGCGGCGCTCGCCTTCCTCGGTCTGGTCGTCGTGCTGCTGTTCTTCGACGAGAGCGGCCGCACCGCGGTGGTCGTCGGCGTGGTCTGGGCGGCATTGGTCGGCATCGGCTACCTCGTGTTGACGAGGCTCGAAAAGGGTGAGGCGACAGCGGAATCCGCGCACCTCTGAATCGGCCGCATACCGCCACATCCGCCGCGCGCCGGCCGCCCTGGAACGGGATCGGCCGGCGCGCGGTCGTATCAGTCGCTCACAGGGATAGGGAGCGGCGGGTGCGCAGCAGGCGGGCCAGGTTGGCTGTCATCACGCCCGCCGCGCGCTGGACCGGGTCGGCCATGGCGGTGAGCCGGTGCGGTTCCAGGGTGGCCGCGCCGAGCGCGGCGACGACCTCGCCCTCGGGTCCGTGGACCGGCGCGGCGACGCAGACGATGCCGCGCCGGCGGATATCCATGTCGTATGCCAGGCCGCGGGCGCGCGCGGCGGTGGTGAGGCGCAGCCATTCCGCGCGCGAAATCCCCTCGGGCGGTGTGTATTCCGTAACGGTGGGGGACAGGATCTGGGCGGCGGCGCCGCCGGGAGGTAGCAGCGCGCCCGCGCGCAGCGGCATGACCGCGTCGAGTTCGCGGCCGATCGCGCCGACGATCATGATCCGGCCGCGGTCGGCGACGGCCACCGCGTAGGTTCCGTGCCTGCCGCGGGCCGCGAGTTGCCGCATCGGCTCGGCGGAGGCGGTCCGCAGCAGGTGCGCGGGCTGCCAGGTCTGTCCGAGCCGGAAGACGCGCGGGCCGAGCCGATAGCGTCCCGCGCGACGTTCCACCGCGCCCTCGGCGACCAGCTGGCCGAGCAGCCGATAGGCGGTCGATTTGGGCACCCCCGCGGTTCTCGCCAGTTCGCTCAGCCCCACTTCGTCACTGTGCGTGAGCTGTTCGAGTAAGGCGAACGCCCCCGCGAGCACACCACGTCCACCCTGCGCGGGCGTGATGGCTTCCGTCCTTTCGCTCATTTCTCTTTCCTCCCCATGTGTCGCTGCGCCGGTGCACCGAGCACCAGATGTTGATCGCGGACAGTCGCAGGAGTGGAACATCGATTCCGCTGGTCGGACCGCCGACTTCTGTTGAGCCGCAGCGCAATTCACGATGGAGCGAGCTGGCGCACCGGCTTTTCCCTCGTCGCCTGCCCTTCGCTATTGCCGTCGATCGGCGCGGGATCTCCTGAGAATATCGAAATACCGTGTCGTGGAACGCTATTCGGCCAGGTCTACGATGGAGGCACGGTGGCGTTGCGTCACTCCACTACGACACGAATGGAGCCGTGTCATGTCGGATATGAACAAGCGCAATCTCGTCTATTTCGAAAGTCCTTCCATGCGGGGGTTGTACGAGTGCATGGAGGAGTGGCAGCAGGCTACTGCTCAGCGGCTGTTGTCGATCAGTGTTCAGCAGGATCGGGACAACTACTGTTGTATCGCGCTGACCAATCCGGCCGAGGTGGTGATCACCAGCGCTGATGGGCACAACTACGCGCACGTCAGTCGCTTCGGGATGCTCGCCGTCGACGCCCAATAGGTTCGAATCGCCTGATCAGAGCGCCGTTCCGGGCTCGGCCGTCCGGTCGGAGGACGGTCGGCCGCAGACGCGACCCAGAGCCGGGCCCGGTCCGCCATACGAACTTTCGCGTATGGCGGCCGGGTTACGCGCGTGGCTAATTTAGGTGTCTATAGGCGGTGCCATGAACGAAAAGGGGCAGCGATGCCGACATTGACACAGTACTGGTTCGATGAGCGCTACTTCGGCGGCGAATTTCTCGGAGCCAACGTTCAATTCGATCCCGGTGGATGGGCGGAAATCTCCGAAACCGGAGGTGTCACGGAGGGGACGCTGGTGCGGATCCGGCCCGACAGCGAGTTGGTCATCGATATCGCCCCGCTGTTGAATACGAGGCCGGTATTCACCGCCATCAAGAGGTTGCTCGGCACCGACGGTAAGCGAACCAGCCGGATCCGCGCGGCGGGCGTCTTCTGGATCGATGTGCCCGCACACGACGGTGACCCGAACCGCCACAACGACTACGACATGCTGGTGAAGGTCGATTTCGACTTCCACATCGAAACCCCTTGGTACTGCACCGATGTCGACGGCACCATCGCCTACTTCCTCGTGCTGTACCTGGACGACTCCGGCCATCTCGCCGGCTATGTGGACAGCGGCCGATACGACTTCGGCGGCGGGACCATTTGCTCGGGCGCCGTCGGCGATGCGCTGGACCAGGCCCTCATCGCGGGAATACCCCTGGTCCAGGGTTTCCTCGACACCGCGCTGTCCGCCTTCGGCTCCCAAACCTTTTGGACGCTGTACTACCTGCCGGGCGACGGCACGGCCAAACCGGGCACCTTCCGGCAGAACGGCGATAACGATGTGGCCGTCGTCGGGCTGCAGCCCGTCTAGAAACGAGGACACAGATGAATTCCCCCGACGCTCCCGCCGACCTGCTCGAGGCGATCACCGCCGCCTTGTATGCCGCGGGTCTCGCTGACCTGTCCCGCTCCATCGGCTCCGGTGGCGCGGAAATGCTGACCGTCGAGCGCGAAGGCGCGAAGGCGACTTTCGTTCTTGTTCCCGGGGGTCCGGCTCGCACCAGCGGGCATATCGTGAACCCGGTACCCATCCCGTGCAACTTCAAGGAGAAAGCCAGCGCGCCGCGGCCGCTGAACCTGCGTTCCCGATAGTAGAGCGGACCCGTTCGTCGCTGTGGGCGGGTCCCTTCGCGTTACCGTTGGCTATGACCGATCTGCGCGACGGTGACGCACGTGTGGTCGCGTCGGTGATCGGTGAAATCGGCGAACCGCGTGATCCTGCCGAGCTGCTGCGGACGCTGCTGCCGAAGCTGTCGCGGTTCGCGCCGAGCGAATTGGTCACCTATATCGAGGTGGATCTGCCCACCGGACAGGACCGGCAGATCGCCTCCGAGGAGACCGCGCTCACGCCGGATCTGTTGCGGGCCTTCAGTGCGACGATGGCCGAACACCCATTGCTGGTGGCGTACGCGGAATCCGGTGATCCGGGTGCGGTGAAGTTCTCCGACGTGGTGAGTCACCGGCAGCTCCAGCAGTTGGCGGTATTCCGCGAGTTCTTCGTCCCGCTCGGTGTGGACAACCAGATGGGCTGCGGTGTGTTCCCGCGCCCCGGCGTACTCGCCGGATTCTGCTGGGACCGTGCGGGACCGGTGGATTTCACCGAATACGAACGGGCCACCATCGATCTGGCCCGGCTGCATCTCCAGTCCGCGATGCGGATCGCGGAGCTCCGGCAGGGGTTGACCAGGGTGGTCGACAGCTTGGAAATCGCCGACGACGCGGTCCAATCGGTGGTCGCGCTCCGTACTCGGCACGAAATCGACCGGGCGGCACCCTCGGCACTCGCCTTGCTCGACCGCTACTTCACCGAGAAATCCGCGGAGGGCGCAGCGGTACCCGGCGAGCTGTCCGCGTGGCTGAGTGATCGCGCGACACTCGAGCATCGTCCGGATTTCGTCGCCGACCGCGGTGGCCGCCGGTTGCGCATACGGCGCATCGCCATGGCCGGGGAGGATCTCCTGTTGCTGACGGAATATGTTGCCGCACCGAAGGTTTGCCCGCCGGTGCCGGGCCTGTCCCCGCGCGAGGCGGAGGTGCTGTGGGAGGTCGCGCAAGGCCGGTCCAGCAGGCAGGTGGCACGCCTGCTCGGCATCAGCCCGCGCACCGTCGACAAGCACCTCGAGCACGCCTCGGCGAAGCTCGGCGCCCCCAGCCGCACCGCCGCCGTGGCCCGCGCTTTCGGACTGACTCGGCGCGACCAGGCTGGACATCGACCATGAACGAACCTGGGGGAGAACGGGTTCGGGTCACGAGCGGTTGTCAGGGGGTGGTGCCTCGGTAGGTGCGGCGGTAGTGGGTGGGGGTGGTGCCGGTGTCGCGGGACAGGAGGAGGCGGAGGTTGGCGGCGGTGCCGAGGCCGGTGCGGGTGGCTACCTGATCGATCGGGAGGGTGGTCAGTTCGAGGAGGCGGCGGGCTTCCAGCAGTCGTTGAGCGGTCAGCCACCGTTGCGGGGTGGTGCCGGTTTCGGCGACGAAGTGGCGGGCGAAAGTCCTCGGCGCCCAGCCTGCGTGGCGGGCGAGGTCGGCGACGGTCATGCGGTCGGCGAGGCGGGTGAGGGCCCATTCGCAGGTGGGGGCAAGGCCGGTGGCCGGTGGGGGGACGGGGCGGTGCAGGAATTGGGCCTGGCCGCCGGTGCGGTGTGGGGCCACGACCATTCGGCGGGCTACCTCGGTGGCGGCGTGCTCGCCGTAGTCGGTGCGGACCACGTGGACGCAGAGGTCGATGCCCGCCGCCACGCCCGCGCTGGACATGATGGACCCGTCGCTGATGTACAAGGCGTCGGGGTCGACGTGGACGGTGGGGTAGCGGGCGGCGAGTTCGGCGGCGTCGCGCCAGTGGGTCGCGACGCGCCTGCCGTCGAGCAGGCCGGTGGGGGCGAGGGCGAATGCGCCGGTGCAGACGGAGATCATACGAGCGCCACGGGCGGCGGAGCGCCGAAGTGCCTCCAGCACTGCGTGATTCGGTGCATCGTGGGGTGCATAGCCGGGGATCACCACGGTGTCCGCGGTGGTCAGCGCTGCCAGGCCGGTGTCGACGGATATCGCGAATCCTGTTGTGGACGGCACCAATCCGGGGGAAGGCGTGCAGACGGTCAGCGTGTAGCGGTCGCGTTCGTCGGGATGGCCGAAGACCTGTGCCGGGACGCCGAGGTCGAAGGCCACCACATCCGGCAGGACGAGGACCGCGACATGATGCATAGGCAGAATCCTTGCACAATGGGGCAATCCTGCCTCTCGTTCGCGCGCGATCGTGACCGCATCGTGGATGCCATGACCAATTCCGTTCGCCACCTGGGGATTCTGCTGTTCGATCAAATGGAGGAACTCGACGCCATCGGCCCGTGGGAGGTGTTCGCCTGGTGGACCAGGCACTTTCCGGACGACGGATACCTGGCGACCACGTTCTCCGCCGACGGCGAAGCCGTCACCTGTGAAAAGGGACTCGTCGTGCGCCCGCACCACAGCATTGCCAGCGTGCCCGCCCTCGACGTGCTGCTGCATCCCGGTGGTGACGGCACCAACGCGATGCTCACCGATCCGGATCACCTGCGGTGGCTGTGTGCACAGCGCGCGCAGGTCCCGCTGATGGCGAGCGTCTGTACCGGCTCAACGGTTTTCGCCGCGGCCGGTCTCCTGCGCGGCAGGCCTGCCACGAGTAATCGCGGTGCGGTGGTTCAGCTGTGCGAGATCGATTCGACCATCACGGCCTGCCCGGGCGAGCGCTATGTGGACGACGGCGATGTCATCACCTCCGCGGGCATCTCGGCCGGAATCGATATGGCACTGCACATCGTCGGCCGCCTGGCCGGCCCGGCCCGCGCCCGCGAGGTCAGGGAAGGTATCGAATACGCACCGGATCCGGGTTACTGATCCGGCTCGGCGCCCAAGAATGTAGGGGGCGTTTCTGTCGTACCCCCCGACTAAAATCAGTGGTGTCGGCACCAGTTGGGTGGCCACACTTGAACTCTCCGGAGGTGGGCGTCGCGAGGTCGGTGCGATCAACGAGGATCGCGGCGGGTTCGCGGGTGAGGTGCGAGGCGAGTTGCGGACCGGCGCGGCATTGCGGCGATCCACGGGATCACCGACGCTGTCGTGGAATTCGCTGAGATGAGGCGCCGGCGGGCGAGGACCGACTCGTTTCGCAGCAGGGGTTCGGCGGTGTCAACGATGCTGCCGCCGGGCTCGTGGACATCACGTCGAGGTCAGCGGGGTAGGCGCGCTTCCACCTCGCGTGGGTCGAGTTCCTCGCGGCAGTGGGCGCAGACGACCACGGCGTGGGTGTCGTGATCGCAGGGCATATGGTGCAGGCGGACGTGCTCGCCGAGTTCGGGGTGGTGGACGTCGGCCCAGTGCAGTAGCGCGAGGATGGCGCCGTACAGGTCGCGGCCCGCGGGGGTGAGGATGTACTCGTACCAGTCCGGCTCCGTGTGATAGAGGCGGCGTTCGAGGATGCCCATGGCGACGAGATCCTTGAGGCGCGTGGTCAGTACCTTGCGCGCGATGCCGAGATTGCGCGCCATATCGCCGAATCGGCGAGTGCCGTAGAAACATTCGCGCACGATCAGCATGGTCCAGCGATCGCCGAGCA
Source organism: Nocardia sp. NPDC052566 (assembly GCF_044547285.1). Classification (NCBI taxonomy): domain Bacteria; kingdom Bacillati; phylum Actinomycetota; class Actinomycetes; order Mycobacteriales; family Nocardiaceae; genus Nocardia; species Nocardia sp. NPDC052566. Next base: position 464,709 of record NZ_JBIUAF010000005.1, read on the forward strand.
GATGTGCGGCGGTCGCCATGCCGTCGGCATGGGGCTTCGATCCCGAATCGACGGGCTGGCTACCGGTGGGCACCTGATTTCTCCCCGCTCACGTGGTCTCCTTATGTAACCGGTCTCCTCTGGATACTACTCGAGGCGCGATCTCGACGGCTATGCGGTCGGCGGTGGTCTGGAGATCACCATGGCCTGCGATTTCGTCGTCGCGACCGAGCGGGCGCGGTGGGGCATGCCGGAGATCGACGTCGGCATCACCACCGCCGTCGACGGCAACTGGCGCGCCGCCGACGCCGAGGAGGGCGACGGCCTGCGCGATTTCGCCGCCAAGGGACGGTTGTGGCAGTTGCGTCGCGGATGGCCCGCGACTTCTGGGCCGACGCCTGAGTTATCGCCCTGCCCGCGGCCGCTTGAACCAGCGGCCCGCCGAACCCTGGTACAGCAGAACGATGATCGCGATGGCGGCGACGAGAATCAGTGGGCCCGCAAGGATTCCGGGAGCGTAGTACTGACCCGACGTGGTGAGGGGTTGCGGGCGGCCCGCGGAGGCGAAAGCGCCGAGCCCGCAGAAGGCCTCGAGTGCGACGAGCACGGTCGCGGTGATCCGGATCCCGTTGCCGCCGACCCCGAAGAAGCACGCGACGATCGCCAGAATCCAATACAGCCCGTACATGGCGGTGTCGCGACCCGCGTAGTACGAATCGATCGTCACCCCTTGAAAGACGGTGACCAGCAGCCCGATTCCGGCGATGACGAAGATCGTGATCTGCGCCGCCCGAACCGAACCAGGCATCGACGTCGGAATCGGATGCTGCGGTCCAGGTGGATAGTAGGGCGGTTGCCCACCCCAGTACGGCGACTGGCCGGGCGGCGGTTGTTGCCCGCCCCATTGGGGCGGGTGGCCTCCGGGCTGCGACGGCTGTCCACCCCACTGAGGTAAGTGGCCCCCTGGTTGCGGTGGTTGTCCGCTCCATTGGGGTAGGTGGCCTCCGGGCTGCGGCGGTTGTTGCCCGCCCCATTGGGGTAGGTGGCCCCCTGGTTGCGGTGGTTGTCCGTCCCACTGAGGTATCTGTGGTTGCTGCTCAGCCGATTTTGGCTCGAGCGCATCCCCCTGCGGCGGTTGCCCGCCCCCTGCCGATTGCTGCTCGCCCGCTCGCGGATCAGCCCCACCCCAAGGCGACGGTGGTTCTGGTGACTGCATCTATCTCCCCGTCCTGCAAAGTATTCCCAGCATTCATACCCGCCGCCGCACAGTCATGTCCCCGATACCACTGGATGATTCGGCCCCACCCGAATCCGGCGCCGGCGACGCCGCCCGGAGATCAGTCGCCGTTGATCCTGGCGTGTATGTGCATATCGTGCCACCCGTCGACATGGTTGAACGCGCTGCGTTTGGTGCCCTCCAAGGAGAATCCCGCCTTGACCGCGACACGGCACGAGGCCGCGTTGTGCACCGAGTGCAGTAGTTCGATGCGGTGGAACCCGATATCGTCGAACGCCCATGCCGTCACGATGCGTACCGCGCCTGCGGTGATGCCGCGCCCGCGAACGTCCGGCACGGCCCAGTAGGCGAGTTCGCCGAGTGCGTTCGGCGCCGAGAAGTTCTTCAGTGTCACCCGGCCGACGACCCGGTCGTCCTCGGTGACGGCCCAGTGTGCCCCCGCGCCGATCGACCACGCTTGTCGCCACCGCTCGACGAGCTGCCGAGCTTCGCTGTCCGAAGTCATCGTTCGGACCTCCCAGCGCTGTATGTCCGGGTCGCGAAATGCCGCGAACACCACGGGCGCATCCGCCATCAGCCACGGCCGCAGCACCAAGCCGTCCGCGGAGGTGAGTACGGGTTGCGGTGCGCGAGTGTGGGTCCGGATATCGAGGAGATCGGGTATCTGCGCGGTCACGGATGCCATCCTGGTCCGTGCCGCGACGATCGTCGATGTGTTTATCCGTTGGGTGCCAGCGGGATACGGCGGATCGCTGAGCGGTTCGCGGTATCAGGCGAAATCGGCCAGTGGTTCGTCGGGCTGACGTGTCGCGCGCTCGGGTGCGACCGTGGCGTCATGCAAACAAACACGTGGAAGCGCAATGTCAGTATCGGTCTCGCGAGTTTCGCGATCGGCGGCGCGGTGTTCGGTGCGGCGCCCGCACAAGCCGATCAGCACAGTGGGACCGAGGGGACGCGGGTCACCGAGCAGACGGACGGGACTCGAGTAACCGAGGGAACACGAGTCACCGAGCAGACGGAGGGGACTCGGGTTACCGAGGGAACGCGGGTTACCGATCGAGATATATAGGGTCAGAACGTCACCGATCCCACGCGCACTTGCTCGGAAATGCGACCGCCTGCTGGGGCGCCCCATACTTCCTCGGCCTGGGGGAGTGGGTGTTCGGTGGTCGGCATGCGGCGGATGAATGCGGCGGCGACTTTGAAGTACGGGTCGTATTCGTGGAGCCATTCGGAGGGCGGGCAGCCGGCGAGTGCCCGCCATTCGTTGCTCAGGTGGGCCTGGTCGTAGAAGCCTGCCGCGGTGGCGACATCGGCGGGTGGGCGGCCGGTGCGCAGCAGTGACGCGCTGTGCTCGAATCGCATGAGGCGCGAGACCTGTTTGGGTCCGAGTCCGGTCGCGCGGGTGAACCGTTTGCCGAGATACTGTCTGCTCCAACCGACTTCCGCGGCCAGCCGGCCGATCGCGATGTTGCCCTGTCGCGACGCCAGTTGCCGCCATATCCAACCTACTTCGGGCAAGGTCGGATCGGGGCGCAGCGCGGCGAGTAGTTCGGCGTCGAGCAAGCGGAAGCGTCCCGCCCAATCCGGTTGTGCGAGTAGCCGTTCGGGAAGCGATCTGGCCCATGGCACGGGCAGTTCCGTCACATCGAGGAACTGGGAGGCGAGTTCGGGCGCGGCGACGCCGAGCAGGGTGTGCACACCGAGCGGATTGATCTCGATATGAATGCCGCCCTGGCTGCGCTCCTGTTGGAGCAGTGCGTGTCCGAGGTGCAGGCCGCTGACCGCCGCCTGCGCCCGTATCGCGCCGTCGGGGTCGTCCGGTTCGGCGAGCAGATGGAACGGTTCGGCCAAGCTGATCATCAGCACGACCGTGTGGGCGGGCAGACCGCGATGCGGGCGACCACTGTCGAGCGGGGCGAGCGCCTGGAAGTAGCCGAAGTATCTGCGTACCAGGTGGCGCAGCGCCGGATGCGGCGCACGTACGGCCCACTCCAACCGAGGGCTGTCCATCATCGGAGCCTAGCCGCGAGAGCGCGTGCGGCGCAGGCCCCGAAATGTCCCGGGCTACGCGGAATCGGCGGTGCGCCCCGGCATCATGGCCGCGCTGACGACCATGACCACCGCCATCGCGGCCACGGTCAGGAAGACCAGGTGCACGGCCGAGGACAGGGCGGCGGGGGCCGGATGGTCGGTGCCGCCGATGCGCGAGTTCACGATCGCGCCGAAGACGGCGACGCCGACCGCGCTGCCGATCGAGCGGGCGAACATATTGGCCGAGGTGACCACGCCGCGCTCGGTCCATTCCGCGCTGGCCTGGGCGGCGATCAGCGTCGGGGTGGCGACCAGGCCCATGCCGACGCCGATCACGAAACACGTTCCGGCGACCTGCAGCAGCGTGGACCGCTCGTTGATGAGTAGCGTGGTCGCCGCGCCGAGGGTGGCGAGGCCGCTGCCGATCAGCGCGGTCCACCGGAAACCGATGCGCAGGTAGAGCTTTCCGGCCTGCGAGGCCGCCAGCGGCCAGCCGAGGGTGAGCGCGCCGACGGTGAGCCCGGCGACGAGCGCGCCGGTGCCGAGCACGCCCTGGGTGAAAGTCGGGACGTAGGAGGTCAATCCGATCAGGATCGCGCCGATCAACAGCGAGACCAGGCTGCTGGCGATCACCACCTGCCTGGTGAAAACCCACAGCGGCAGAATCGGATTCACCGCCCGCCGCTCGACGAAGCCGAACAGCACGAGCACCGCCAGGCCACCCGCGAAGATGGCGATGCCGACCGGGGAGTTCCACGCCCACGCCTGCCCGCCCTCGAGCAGGCCGAGGATCAGCGCGCCCGCGCCGACCGTCAGCAGTCCGGCGCCGAGGTAGTCCACCTGCTGACTGACCCGCGGCGCCTTCTCCTTGAAGCTGCGGATCAGCATCCAGGCTGCGACGGCACACAGCGGCAGGTTGATCCAGAAGATCCAGCGCCAGCTCACGTATTCGGCGAACAGGCCGCCGAGCAGCGGCCCGACCACCGAGGACATCGCCCAGACGCTGGCGATGTAGCCCTGCACCTTGGCGCGCTCGGTGAGCGTGTAGAGATCACCCGCGATCGTCATGGTGGTCGGCGCCACCGCGCCCGCGCCGATGCCCTGCACCGCGCGGAAGATGATCAACGCGAGCATGCTCGGCGCCACGGCACAGAGCAGCGAGCCGAGCGCGAACGCCGCGATCCCGAACAGCATCACCGGTTTGCGCCCGATCGTGTCGGCGATCTTGCCGTAGATCGGGACGGTGACCGCCTGCGCGAGCAGGTAGATCGAGAACAGCCACGGGAACTGGTTGAACCCGCCCAGGTCGTCGGTGATGGTGAGCACCGCGGTGGCGATGATGGTCGAGTCGAGCGCGACCAGCCCGGTCGCCAGCATGAGCGAGATGAGGATCGCCCCGCGTTCCGACCGGAATCCGACCGATGCCTCAACCGTCTCGGTCGCCACCCGGCGCTCCCTTCGTTCGTTCGTCTAAATATTCCGAATGAACGTATCGTGCTCGCCGGTATTCCCGCACCTCGATATCCGTGAACACTAAGGTTGGTGCATGGTCGAGACGACACGGATTGTCCTGGCAGCGCGCCCGGTGGGCGCACCGACACCGGCGAACTTCCGCCTCGAGACCGGCGAGCTGCCCGATCCCGGGCCGGGCGAGGTGCTGTTGCGCACCAGGTACCTGTCGCTGGATCCCTACATGCGCGGCCGGATGAGCGCCGCCGAATCGTATGCACCGCCGGTCGAGGTCGACGGGGTGATGGTCGGCGCGACGGTGGCCGAGGTGCTGGAGTCGCGCGACCCGTCGCTGGCGAAAGGCGATGTGGTGGTCGCCTACTCGGGCTGGCAGACCCATCATGTGGCGCCCGCGTCCGCGGTGCGCAAGCTCGATCCGGACGCCGCGCCGCCCTCGACGGCGCTCGGTGTGCTCGGCATGCCCGGTTTCACCGCGTATTCCGGGCTGCTGAAGATCGGTCAGCCGAAACCGGGGGAGACCGTGGTCGTCGCCGCGGCCAGCGGCCCGGTCGGCGCCACGGTCGGGCAGATCGCGCGGATCAAGGGCGCACGCGCCGTCGGCATCGCGGGCGGCCCGGACAAGTGCGCGTACGTGCGCGACGAGCTCGGCTTCGACGCCGTGATCGACCATCGCGCACCGGATTTCGCCGACCAGCTGAAGAACGCGGTGCCCGATGGCATCGACGTCTACTTCGAGAACGTCGGCGGCGCGGTCGCGGCGGCGGTATTTCCGCTGCTGAATACCTATGGGCGCGTACCGGTCTGCGGTTTGATCGCCGATTACAACGCCACCGAGGCACCGTCGGGCCCGGACCGGCTGCCTGCCCACTTCCGCCGCGTCCTGACCAAGAGCCTGACCGTGCGCGGGTTCATCCAGACCGAATTCGTCGCGGAGATGTACCGGGATTTCCTGCGCGACATGTCCGGCTGGATCGGTGAGGGCCTGGTGCGCTACCGCGAGGACATCGTGGACGGCTTGGAGAACGCACCGGCGGCCTTCATCGGTCTGCTCGAGGGACGCAACTTCGGCAAGCTGGTCGTCCGGGTGGCCTAGCCGTTCACGGTTTGCGGCCGATACCCGCCCAGTACCAGGCGGATTCGGGGTCGGCGGCCGCGCCGTCGGTCACCGGCCTGTCGGCGAGTTCGGGCCGCCAGGTGACGACCGGGACGACGCCCGGTTCGAGAATGTCGGTGCCGGCGAACAGGGTTCGGGTCTCGGCCTGGCTGCGTGGCTGGAAGGTGATGCCCGCCTGCTGGGCGGACAGCACCACCCTGGCCATCGCGCGTTCGTCGAAATCGGCGGTGGGATGGGTGATGACGACGTAGCTGCCCGACGGTACCGCGTCGATCAGGCCGCGCACGATCGCGTGCGGGTCGTCGGCGTCGCGGAAATACATCATGATCGCGACGAGCATGATCGCGACGGGCCGCTCGAAATCCAGTGTGGCGGTGAGGTTCGGATCGTGCAGTATGGCCTCGGGATCGTGCAGGTCGGCGTGGATGAACGCCGTCCTGCCCTCCCGCGTGCTCGACATCAGCGCCCTGGCGTGGGCGAGCACGATCGGATCGTTGTCGACGTAGACCACGCGCGCGGTCGGTTCTAGTCGCTGTGCGACCTCATGGGTGTTGCCCGCGGTGGGGATGCCGGTGCCGATATCGAGGAACTGGGTGATGCCTGCCTCGGCGACCAGGTAGCGCACGGCGCGGCCGAGGAAGGCGCGGTTGGCGCGCGCCATGCTCTTGATGGCCGGAATGTGGGTGGCGATCGCGTCTCCGAGCGCGCGATCGGCGGGGTAATTGTCTTTGCCGCCGAGCCAGTAATCGTAGACGCGCGCCTCGTGCGCGACGGTCGTATCGATCTTGGTCGGCAATCCAGAGGCGGTCTGAGCGTGACTGTCCGGCATGATGATTCCCTCTCCGTGGTGGTCGCGGGGTGTCGATTCGGCAACCACCCGATCGCCGGCAGACGGCGACGGTCCACTGTGTTTTCGTTTGCTCAGAATATTCCAGCGAACACCCGGCATGCGGCGATATCGCGCGGATTGGCGGCCGGAATCCGCGTGTCGGAACCGACCGGAACACCGATGTGGTGATGGGATGTTTCGGAGTTGATACAGCGGGCTGTACGAGTTTCGCGACGACGCTTCCTAATGTGTCGAAGCCACTTCTGACCGGGATCACAAGGTGATTCCGGTCTGCGCCCGATGCGGTGTGTCGGCTCCTATTATCGATCTTGCTGAGGTTGAATCGATGAGGTCAGCGAGTTTTCCCGCGATGACCAGAGGCAACCGGCCGTGAACTACCGGCGCATGTTGATCCGAATCTCCAGCATCACCTCAGCATCCGAAAAGGAGCATCGAAAGTGAGCATGATTCTGGCCGCGCTCCACGAGACCGTTCTCGCGCAGGTCGGCAATCCGACACCGGAACCACCGCCGGTGGCGGATAAGATTCTGCAGCTTGGCCGGTATTTCACCTGGCTCGTTCAACTTTCCGGCATTACCGCGATCACCTACGGCGGCGGCCGGTTCGCCTGGGAGAAATGGAGCGGCGGCGGCCTGCAGTCGCCGAAGATGGTGGCGAGCGCGATGGCGGGCGGCGCGGTCGCCACCAGCGCGGGCACCATCATGAACTCCGTCGTTTCATAATCGAGGACCACGAGCGAGGCGCCGGGCTGTGAGCGGTCCGGCGCCTCGGTGCTATCCGGCTGGTGCGCACCGGGTATCGCGTGCGGGCACCGTCCCGTTGAGGAAGTAGTCCGTGACGATGTGGTCCACGCACGGCGAGCCCTTGCCGTAGGCGATGTGATCGTCGCGCTCGCTGACCACGAGCACCGCGTCGGCGAGATTGCGCGCGACGTTCTCCGCGGCCGCCAGCGTCGTCGCCGCGTCGCCGGTGTTGTTGATCAGCACGATGGTCGGCGCGCCCGCCGCCTTCACCGCGGTCGCCTTCATCGACGGCGGCACCGGCCAGAACGCGCACTGCGCGTTGCGGTAGACGTCGTTCGTGCCGAACAGCGGCGAACTGGCTTGCGCCTTTGTCGCGTTCGCGGTCAGCTTCGCGAGGATCTGCTCGTCGGATTTGCTCCGGTACTTCGCCGGATCGCCGTTGAGGCACTGGACCGCGGAGAACGAGTAGGGCGCGGTCGCGTACTTGCCCGAGGCGTCGCGCTTGACGTAGGCGTCGGCGAGTTTCGCCAGCTCGGCGCCGTCGCCGTTGAGTCCGTCGGCGAGGCCCCTGTCCAGCGACGGCCAGTACTCGGTGTCGTAGGTCGCCTGGAAGACGCCGGTGAGCGCCAGATTCGAGCCGAGCTTGCGGCCGTCTGGCAGCGGGAGCGGCGCCGCGTCCACCCGTTCGACGAGCTCGCGCAGCCGCGCCATCGAGGCATCGGGATCCTGCCCGACCGGGCAGGCCGGTCCGGTGGCGCAGGCGGCGAAGATGGTCTGCACCGACTTCTCCTCCTGCGACAGCTCGGCCGGTGACGACTCGAATTCGGTGACCTCGTCGTCTTCGTCGGCGACGCCGTCGTTCTCACCCGGATCATCGATGGAATCGAGCAGCATCCGGCCGACCCGCTGCGGGAACTGGTCGGCGTAGTACTGGCCGATCCTGGTGCCGTAGGAGAAGCCGATGTAGTTGAGCTTCTCCTCGCCCAGCGCCGAGCGCATGACATCCATATCCTTGGGGATGTTCTCGGTGCCGACGAAGCCGAGGAGTTTGCCCGCCTGTCGCTGGCAGCCCTCGCCGTAGCGCTTGTGCGCGTCGATCACCTGCTGCTTGCCCGCGTCGTCGCTCGGGGTGAAGTCGGTGGCCAGATAGTCGTCCATCTCCTTGTCGCCGAGGCAGACGATGCCCGCGGTCTTGCCGATGCCGCGCGGATCCCAGCCGATCAGGTCGTAGCGCTCGCGCAGCGGCCGCAGGCTGGTCTCGCTGTCCTCGCGGGCATTGAGCACCGCCTCGATCCCGGATTCGCCCGGGCCGCCCGGATTCGTGGTGAGCACGCCGAGCCGGGCTTCGGGGTTGGTCGCGGCCAGTTTGACCAGCGGCATGGTGATGGCGGCGTCACCGGGATGCCGATAGTCGATCGGCACCCGGATCGAACCGCATTCGACGCCGGGCTGATCGGGGCACGGCGTCCACTCGATGTGCTGGGCGTTGTACTCCTCGATACTCGCCAGTGGTGGCGCGGAGCCGGTGGCGGGTGGCCTGCTCGTGGCCGACGTGTCGTCGGATCCGCCCGAGTCCGAACAGGCCGCCGCGGCCAGAACGGCTGCCGCGGTCGCCGACAAGATTCGATTCCTTCGCCGCATCCGCGGTGCCTCCAGCTTCATCGATGGGGAACAGCCTGGTCAGCTCTGAATAGTAGCCATGAGTTCGCTGATGGTATTCGGTGAACGGCCGTCGGACGCCCGACCGAGATGGTGTGGGCGCGCACGGAATAGCAGACCAAGGGCTCGATGAGAATTTCGTGAATGCATCCCGCCCTGTCCTCGGCTGACCCGGTGGCTGCCGCGTATCCGTGACACCATGAGCCGATGCGTGTCGAGCGAACCGACCTTGCCGACGTCCTGGTGCTCGCGCCGCAACCGTTCCTGGATGCGCGCGGGTTGTTCGTCCGGACCTTCGACGCCGAACTCTTCGACGAGCAGCTCGGCATGCCGGGCGCGGCGGCGAGCTTCGTGCAGGATTCGCAGTCGCGCTCGGCGCGCGGGGTGATCCGCGGCATGCATGGCCGCGCCGGGCGCGGCGAGGCGAAGCTGGTGCGCTGCGCGCGCGGCGCGGTGCACGACGTCCTCGTCGACATCCGGCCCGGCTCACCGACTTTCGGCGGCCATCAGTCCTTCCTGCTCGATGACGAGAGCTTCCGTCATCTGTACGTGCCGCCGGGATTTCTGCACGGATTTCAAGCGCTGACCGAGATCGCCGACGTCTGCTACCGGATCAATCGGCCGCACGATCCGGCCGAGGATCTCGCTGTCGCCCACGACGATCCGGACCTGGCGATCGCGTGGCCGCTGCCGGTCGGCGTGATCTCGGCGCGGGATGCCGGCGCGGGCAGCTGGCGGGAATTGCGCGCGCGACTAGAGCGCGAATAGGTGACGGCGGATGTCCGCCATCGCCTCTTTTCGGCCGGTAATGCCCGGTCGCGTGTGAATTACGTCGATGGAATTCCCTGTCCGTGCTTGCCCCGTATTCGGTCACTGCGCCCAGTTCCCGATATCCGGACTTCGTGTTTGACTGCAATACGAAAGCGCTTCGGCGCCAGCGATCGAGCCTGATGAAGGAAAGCCCGCATTGTCACAACGTTCCGCGATAGAACATCGGAAGCCGGTGCCCGACCTCTGTATTCGCGATGTCGACGCGGTCCGGCCCGCACACCGTCGCGCGCCGAACATCTGGGCGCCGCACACCCGGCGATCCAGGCGGGCGCCACGGCCGGTACGTCCCGATGTCACGGCCTCGCTGGAGGATGCGATCTATCTCGTCGACCGCGACGGCGAACCATTGACGGGGGCAGGTAGTTTCACCATCACCATCGATCCGTCCCGGCTGCCGTGCGCGCCGGAGGGGTTCTGGACGTTGACCGTGTTCGGTACGCAGGGACGCGCGTTCGCCGCGGGCTTCGAGCTCGGAAATCGCGAGCGCGAACTCGCAAGGGATACGGACGGTTTGATCACCGTGGGACTGTCGTCGGGCAGGCCCGCGGCTCCGTGGGTGAATTGGCTGCCGGTGCCCGACGGCGCCTTCTCGGTGCTGTACCGGGCATTCCTGCCCGTGCCCGAGGTGATTCGCGGTACCTATGGATATCCGCCCATTGTGCGCGCCATGTGAGCAAATGCCATCTGTCCGTCCAAGCCCCGCGATTGGGCAGCGCGACCCGTGGGCGGCGGATGCCGATTCTGTTTGAATTCGTTGGGCCGTCACCGCTTCGGCGGAAATTCAGGAGGTGCGTCGTGCTCGAATGCCGATTGTGTGAATCGGAACGGATGCTCAGCGTCCTGGATCTCGGGGCGACACCGCCGTGCGAGAAATTTCTCACGGCAGGCGAAATCGACCAGCCCGAACCGACTTACCCGCTGCACCTGCGGTTGTGTGAGGAATGCCTGCTGTTGCAGATTCCGGCGCTGATCACACCGGAGGAAACCTTCACCGAATACGCTTACTACGCCTCGTATGCCGACAGCTGGGTACGTCACGCCGAGCGGTTCGTGGACGAGGCGGTCGCGCGACTCGATCTGGGCACGGAATCGTTCGTGGTCGAGGTGGCGAGCAACGACGGCTATCTGTTGCAGCACATGGTGCGGCGGGGGATCCGGTGCCTCGGCATCGAACCCTCGGTCAATGTGGGCGCCGCAGCGCGAGACAACCAGGTTCCCACGGTGACCGGATTCCTGGATCCCGAACTCGCCGTACGCATTCGGAACCAGGCCGGGCGGGCGGATCTGGTGGTCGCCAACAATGTCTACGCGCATGTGCCCGACCTGCTCGGCTTCACCCGCGCGCTGCGCGAACTACTCGCCGATGACGGCTGGCTGTCGATCGAGGTGCATCACGCGCTGAATCTGGTGCGGCACGGTCAATTCGACACGATCTACCACGAGCACTTCCAGTACTACACGCTGCTTTCGGCGCAGAATGCGCTGGCCACCGCGGGATTGACCGTCGTCGATGTGGAACTGCTCGAAACGCACGGCGGTTCGCTGCGCATCTGGGCGCGCCCGGACGAGGTCGCCGAGCCGAGGCCCTCGGTGGGCGAGGTACTTCAGCTGGAAGCCGATGCCGGATTGCACGAGGTCGACGGCTATCGCCATATGCGGACGCGCACCGAGGAAGTGCGCCACGAGTTGCTGCGGTTCCTGCTCGCGCGGCGCGCCGAAGGTAAGCGGGTGGTCGGCTACGGTGCGCCGGGCAAGGGCAATACGCTGCTGAACTACTGTGGTATCCGCGCGGACCTGCTCGAGTACACCGTCGACCGAAACCCTTACAAACACGGCAGATTCACGCCGGGTACCCGCATCCCGATCTATCCGCCGGATCGGATCGATGTGGATCGGCCCGATGTCGTGGTGGTGCTGCCGTGGAATCTCGAAAAGGAGATCACCCCGCAGTTGGGCCACATCGCGGCATGGGGTGGCGAGATCGTCTACCCGCTGCCCGATCTGCACCGCGCGCGACCCGGAGGCGGATCGCGATGAAAGTGGTGCTGTTCTGCGGCGGTTACGGCATGCGGATGCGCAACGGCAGCGACGACACGGTGCCGAAGCCGATGCAGATGGTCGGGCCACGCCCGCTCATCTGGCACGTCATGCGCTACTACGCCCACTACGGGCACAAGGATTTCATTCTGTGCCTCGGCTACGGCGGCAACCACATCAAGGACTACTTCCTGACTTATCAGGAGGAACGATCCAACGACTTCGTGATCCGCCGCGGCCGAGTCGAATTGCTACAGGCCGATATCAGCGACTGGACGATCACCTTCGTCGACACCGGCATCGAGTCGTCGATCGGTGAGCGGCTGCGCCGGGTGCGCGAGCATGTGGCGGGCGAGGAGTACTTCCTGGCCAACTATGCCGATGTACTCACCGACGCACCGCTGGATCGGATCGTGTCCGGCTTCGCCGCCTCGGGCGCGGCGGCGGCGATGACGATCGTGCCGCCGCAATCGTCGTTCCACTGTGTCGATGTGAACTCGGCGGGAGAGATCAAGACCATCACCCCCGTCTCGCAGATGCGGATCTGGGAGAACGGCGGGTATTTCGTGCTGACGCAAGACGTTTTCGCGCTGCTTCCGCCCGGCGGCTGTCTGGTGGAGGACGCCTGCGGCGCGCTGGCCGCGGAAGGCAGGCTCTTCGGCTATCAGCACCTCGGATTCTGGAAGCCCGCCGACACGTTCAAGGAGCGCGCCGAACTCGACGAGGGCTATCGGCGCGGCGACCGGCCGTGGATGGTGTGGGACGCACCGACTTCCGCGGGGGAGTGCCGATGATCGATCTGCACAGCGGGCGGATCAGCGAGATCGTGGTATTGGGCGCGCATTGCGACGATATCGCCATCGGTATCGGCGGCACGCTGTTGACCTTGGCGAAAACACAGGCGCCGCTGCGGATTCGGGCCCTCGTGCTGAGCGGGAACGGCACCGAGCGGGCCGGGGAGGAAGCGGCCGCGCTGCACGCGTTCTGCCCCGGCGGCACGGTCGAGCTCACGGTGCTCGACATTCCGGACGGTCGCGCCCCGGCGCACTGGAACCGAATCAAGGACGCGCTGCACGAGTTCCGCGTCGCCGCCGATCCTCAGGTGGTGTTCGCGCCGCAGTGCGCGGACGCGCACCAGGATCATCGGCTGCTCGCCGAACTCGTGACGACCGAGTTCCGTGACCACCTGGTGCTCGGCTACGAGATCGTCAAGTGGGAGGCCGACACCCCGCGACCGACGCTGTACCACCGGCTCGGCCTCGAGATCGCGCGGAGCAAGGCCTTACTGCTCGCCGAACACTATCCGTCGCAACGGGATCGGGACTGGTACGACGACGAGGCGTTCCTCGGGCTTGCGCGGCTGCGCGGCGTGCAGTGCCGTTCGACGTATGCGGAGGCCTTCGTCGTAGGCAAGGCCGTCATCACTTTCGGAGGTCGGTGATGCGCGTGCTGGTGACCGGGCATCAGGGCTACCTCGGCACAGTGATGGCGCCGATCCTGCGCCAGCGTGGCCACGAGGTGACCGGACTGGATACCGGATACTTCGCCGAATGCGTCCTCGGCGAGGTCGCGCCCGATCCGCCGACGCTGCGCCGGGATATCCGCGATGTCACCAGCGCCGACCTCGTGGGCTACGACGCGGTGATCCATCTCGCCGCGCTGTCCAACGACCCGCTCGGTGCGCTCGCGCCGCGCATCACGCACGCGATCAACCATGCGGCGTCGGTGCGTTTGGCCGAGGCGGCCAAGGCGGCGGGGGTGCGGCGGTTTCTGTACGCCTCGACGTGCTCGGTCTACGGCGCCGCGGGCGAGGAGTTCGTCGACGAGGACGCGCCGGTGCGCCCGCTGACCCCGTATGCCGAGAGCAAGGTGCGCGTCGAGGATGACGTTGCCGCGCTTGCGGATTCCGGCTTCTCGCCGGTATTCCTGCGCAACGCGACGGCTTTCGGCTTCTCGCCGCGGCCGCGCGCGGATATCGTGCTGAACAATCTGGTCGGCTACGCGGTGCTGACCGGTGTGGTGCGGGTGGCTTCGGACGGCACCCCGTGGCGGCCGCTGGTGCACGCCGCCGATATCGCCGACGCCTTCGCCACCTGCCTGACGGCGCCGACGGCAGCGATCCACGCCCGTGCCTTCAATATCGGCGCGGCATTCAACAACGCCTCGGTGGCCGAGATCGCCCAGACGGTGGTGGACGTCGTACCCGCCTCGCGGCTGGTTATCACGGGGGAGTCCGGGCCGGATCCGCGTTCGTATCGCGTCGATTTCACCAGGGCCGGTACGGAATTGGGCTTTCATGCGCGGTGGGGTGTGCGTGACGGCGCGGCGGAGCTGTATCGAGAGTACGGTGTGCGCCTGCTGAGCCCCGTCGACTTCTTCGAACGTTTCACCCGGTTGACGTGGCTGCAGCGGTTGCGCGATTCCGGTGGACTGGACGGCGAACTGCGTTGGGTGTCATGACGACCGGACGTGGTCGAGTGTGCCGAGGTTGCGTGAGCCCACTGCTGACCAGGGTGCTCGATCTCGGCAATGTCGCGGTGTCCGACGAGTTTCCGTTCGCGACGACGCCGGTGACCGCCGCGGAGACCGCCCACCCGCTGGCCATGGATCTCTGCGCAACGTGTGGTCTGGCTCAGCTGGCCGAGGACGACACGATGCCCGCGGAACCGCGCGGCGTCGAGCCGAGGGCGCTACGCGACCAGGCGGCCGACGCGGTGACCCGGGTGGCCGCGGCGGGCTGGCTGCGGGGCGCGACCGTACGCGAATTCGGCAGCCCGCACGGCGGCACCTGGCTGCCGCTGCTCGGCGCGCACGGGTTCGAATCCGTGGCCGGGCAGGCGGATCTCGTGCTCGACTGCTTCGGCGTCATACACGAACCCGACCAACGCGCCGCCTTCGCCGCCCGCGCCGCGGCCACCGCGCCGGACGGTGTGCTGCTGCTGCAATTCCACTCGCTGCGCGCGATCGTCACGGGCGGGCAATGGAATGCGTTGCGGCACGGGCATTTCGGTTACTACTCGCTGGGCGTGGTCGGACGGCTGCTCGCGACGGCCGAGATGAGTGTCGCCGCCGCGTGGGAGTTCGATCTCTACGGCGGCACCATCCTGGTCGCCGCCGTGCATGGCGGCGCCGCGCCGACCGCGGAGGTGATCCGCATATTCGCCGATGAGGCCGGCCTGTCCGACCCGCGCGTGGTCGGCGGACTCCAGCGTGCGGCGGATTACGACATTCGGTTCCTGCGCGATTGGCTGCTCGCGCAGGCCGCACTCGGCCGCCGGGTGTACGCCTACGGCGCCGCGTCGCGCGCGGTGGCGCTGTTCGCCGCGGCGGGTGTGCGCCGGGAACTGCTCGCGGGGGTCGCGGATGCCGCCTCGGCGAAACACGGCAGGCGCATGCCGGGTACCGATGTGCCGATCATTTCGCCCGAGGAACTCGTCGCCGCACGCCCCGATCAGGTGCTGCTCACGCTGCCCGATCTGTTGCCGGAATTATATGACGAATTCGCAGAATTGCGTGGGAAATGGGTCGTGCCGGGCGTCAGAGAAGGGCCGATCCGGACAACTGCCGCTTTGTGAGATGGATCATTGATTGCCGCTCGGGTTTTCGCGTACCCGAATAGCGAGGTAACTTGAAATTCGCCGGGTCTCTGGCGAATTCGTAAGAGGGGTAAAGAGAATCATGGCTATTCGAAAAGTGCTCGCAATTGTCGCGACCTCGATCATGATCCCGATGATCGGCGATGGCGTCGCGGGTGCGGTGGACGGCACCAACCAAATCGTCGACACGCAGCAGCGAACCGTGCGTGCCGTGTTGTTCGACACTCGAATCGCCGCTGTCCCACCGCTGGACGGAAATCCGACGACGCGCGAATGGTTCCACGACGGTGTGGTCGGCTTCGATATCTCCGGACCGAACGCCGATTCGTGGAAGGGAAAGATCACGATCGGTTATCAGGTCGGCTATCCCGCCGCGCTCACCGGCCGCCTGAAATTCGGCTACAAGACCCCCGGCCTCGGCGTGAACCTGGGTGGTACGGGCGGGCCGCAGTTCGCGCTGACGGATCTCATTCCCCAGGGCGGCATCGAAGCCGAGGTCAGCATCGGGCCGGGCATCAAGGAGATCGCCGTCGCCACCGGCGAAATCTCCGGTGCGAGTGGGCAGGTGCGCATCGCCGGGGTACACGGCACGGTGTCGGGGGTCGTCGGCCCGGCGAACATTCGCCCGTTCGTCTCGGTGACGACACCGACCGGCGACACGGTGGTCGCCTACGGTCCGATCTGGTCGTTGTGATGGAGACGCTTTCCATCTGCGTGCCCGCCTACAACGCCGAACGCACACTCGCGGCGACGTTGCAGTCGATTCTGCGCACGGACGACGAATTCGAACTCGTGGTGCTCGACAACGCGAGCACCGATAAGACCCGCGCGATCGCGGAGTCGTTCGATGATCCGCGCATTCGGGTGCATGCCAACGACGATATGCTGCCCATCGGCGCGAATTGGAATCGCGCCGTGCGGCTTTCGACCGGAAAACTCGTCAAGGTGGTATGCGCCGACGATGTACTGCTGCCCGGCGCGCTCACGGCACAGCTGAAGATCATGTCCGATCGGTCGATCGCGCTGAGTTCCGGCCGGTATCAGGTGATCGATGCCGAGGACGTGATCGTCGAATCCGGACTCGGCATCTGCGGGCTGGAAGGGCGTCGCGAAGGGCGGGATCTGATGCGGGCCATCGTGCGCGGCGGCCCCATGCAATTCGGGCCGACCGCCGCCGCGATGTTCCGCCGCAGCCATTTCGATCTGGTCGGCGGAATACGCGGTGATCTGATTTTCCCGATGGATGTCGACCTGTTCGCCAGGGTCGGTGCGTTCGGTGCGTTCTTCGGTATGCCGACGGTGCTCGCGGCCTGGCGGACGTCGCCGTTCAATCTGTGCAGCCGGACCTCGACGGTGAGCAAGCTCTCGGAGATGTTCCGCTTCCATCATCGGCTCGCGGCCGACTACCCGCAGGTCGTGCGGCAGCGGGACGCGCTGGCCGGCGATCGGCGCCTGGCGCGCGCCGCGATGGAACGCCTGCGTGTGCGCATGGCGACGGGCGTGTGGCACCCGAGCGGAGGGCCGCGTTGACCGGAGAGCCGCTGCGCATCCACATGACCGGCGCGGAGTGGTTCGCCTCCGCGCCGGGCGGTTTGAACCGCTACTTCACCGATCTGCATGCTGCACTTGCCCGCCGCGGCGACGCGGAGGTCTGTGCGACGGCATTCGGCGATCCGCCGCCGGGCGGGCGGTCATGGGGACCGGTCGGCGGTTCGACACTGCGCCGCGCGAGCCTGGCCTTCGCTGATCGTGGCGGCCGGTGTGCCCCAGCGGTTCTCGATCGCCACTTCTGTCTGTAC
This sequence comes from Nocardia sp. NPDC052566, assembly GCF_044547285.1. Lineage (NCBI taxonomy): Bacteria > Bacillati > Actinomycetota > Actinomycetes > Mycobacteriales > Nocardiaceae > Nocardia > Nocardia sp. NPDC052566. Next base: position 482,058 of record NZ_JBIUAF010000005.1, read on the forward strand.
GGGCCGCCCGCCGCCGGAGCGCGCGGCGGCAGGCTGGTCGTGCACTTCCACGGTCCGTGGGCGGCGGAGAGTCGCGCCGCAGGCGCCGCACCGGTGCACGCGCGGGCGAAATACGCGCTGGAACGTTTGCGCTACCGCGGCGCGGACCGCTATGTGGTGCTCTCGGAACGTTTTCGGGATCTGCTGGTCGCCGACTACCGCATCGAAGCGGACGCGGTGCGGGTGATCCCGCCCGGTGTCGATCTGGATCGGTTCCGGCCGACGCCGCGGCAGCCATCGGACGCCGAGCGCATCGTGCTGTGCGTGCGCAGGCTCGAGCGTCGGATGGGCATCGACACACTGTTGCGTGGCTGGGCGACGGTGGCCGACCAGTGCCCCGAGGCGCGGTTGGTCATCGTCGGAACCGGCACGGCGGAGCGGGAATTGCGTGACCTGGCGACATCCTTGGGACACACCGATTCGGTCGAATTCCTCGGGCGGGCGGGCGACGAGCAACTCGTGCGGCTGTATTCGCGCGCGCACTGCACGGTCGTGCCATCGGCCGCGCTCGAGGGTTTCGGGCTGATCGCGCTGGAATCGCTGGCCGCGGGCCGTGCGCCGATCGTGACCGACTGTGGCGGGCTGCCGGATTCGGTCCGCGGCCTCGATCCGTCCTTGATCGTGCCGGTGGGCGACGCCGACGCGCTGGCCGCGCGCCTTGTCGTCGCGCTGTGCGGTGCCGTGCCGACCCCGCGGCGCTGCCGCGCGCACGCCGAATCGTTCTCCTGGGATGTCGCGGCCGAGCGGCATATGGCCGTGTACGCGGAGCTGTGCCGATGATCAGAGCCTGCTTCCTCGTACACAGCGCCGCGCCCTCCGGCGCGGAACTGGCCACGCTGCGGTTGCTTTCGGCACTGCGACGGCCCGGACACCGCCGCATCGACACCGTGCTCTGCTACACCGAGGGCGGGCCGATGGTGCGCCGCACCCGTGACCTTGGAATCGAAACCTGGGTCGTCCGTGGACCTTTCGATTCCCGGACGCTGACGATCGATGGCGCCGATGTGCGCGGGCTGCTGCGCGCCTGCCTGGGGTTGCTGCGCACCGGCTGGACACTCGGCGCCGCGGTGCGCGATGGTGGGGCCACGGTGATCGTGGCGCAGAGCACGAAGGCGCTCGCGATGGGTGCGATCGCGGCCAGGCGTGCCCGCGTACCGCTGATCTGGCAGGTGCACGACCGCGTATCCGCCGAGTACTTCGGGCGCGGGCTGGCGCGGGCGATCCGGGGTTTCGGCTGGCTCGTCGCCGACGGCTACCTGGTCAACAGTTATTCGACGCTCGCATCGCTCAGCACCTGGCGCCGCAGGCACGCGGTCGCCTATCCGGGTGTCGAATCCGGCGGCGCCGCAGGCGAACAGCGCAGCGCGCAGCGACCGGCGGCGCAGACCGTGCTCGTCGTCCTCGGCAGGCTGACGCCATGGAAGGGACAGCACGTGCTGCTGCGGGCACTCGCCGAGGTGCGGACGCGGCCACGCGAGGTGTACCTCGTCGGCGGCACCTTCTTCGGTGAGGAGTCCTATCGCGCCGAACTGGCTCGGCTGGCCGTCGCGCTGGACATCCCGGTGCGTTTCACCGGTCACGTCGACGATCCGGGCGAATACCTGCGCCGCGCCGACATTCTGGTGCACTGCTCGGTGCTGGCCGAGCCCTTCGGGCAGGTCGTGGTCGAGGGGATGCGCGCGGGCTGCGCGGTGATCGCCACCCGCCCCGGCGGACCCGAGGAGATCATCGAGCCCGAACGCAGCGGGCTGCTCGTCGACGGTGGCGATCAGGCAGGGCTGACTCGCGCGCTGGACCGGCTCATCGGCGATCGGGCGCTGCGCGAACGATTGTCGGCCGCGGCCGTGGCGCGCGCCGCGCGCTTCGATATCGCCGAAACCGCGACCGTGGTCGCCGGGTTTCTCGACGGAGTGCGAGGCGCGCATGCCCGGTAATCGCCCGATCGTACCGAAGGTGCTGCGCGACAGGGGTATCGGCGGCGTACTGCGGGATATCGGCTACGTCAGCTTCGGCAAATACGGCCAGTATCTCGTCACGGTGGTCACCCTGCCACTGGCCGCGCGCGTGCTCGGCCCGCCGGGGATGGGGCTGCTCGCCATCGGCATGTCGGCGTATTTCGTCGGCACACTGGTGGTGGATCTCGGTATCACCGCCTTTCTCGCGGCCCGGGTACACGATGCGGCGCACAGCACGCGGGCCATCAACGAATTGCGGGGCAGCTACGCGGCGGTTCGCGCGGTGACACTGTCGATGATCGGTCTGGTCGGTCTGGTCGGCCTGGCGCTCGATGTGCCCGCATACACCCGGATGATCCTGCTCGGTCTGTTCGCGGGCGGGCTCTGGTCGCTGTCGGAGGACTGGCTGCTGATCGGTCAGGGCCGGTTCGGCGCCTCGATCCTCTATCAGTCGGTGGGTCGCATCGCCTATCTCGCGCTGCTCGTCGTGCTGCTGCCCAGGCACGCCACCGCGGCGATCGCGGTGCTGTGCCTGCTCGTCTCGTCGATCCTCACCGTCGCGGCGACCTGGCTGGACGCGTGGCGTACCTTCGGGCCGATGGGCAGGCCGCGGGATATCCGCGGTGTATTGCGCACCGGCGCACCGGTATTGACCTCGCGACTGCTGGTGACCAGCTACGGCCAGGGCGCGGCGGCGATATACGCGGGCATCTTGAACACCGCCGCGCTCGGTTTGTTCACCGCGGCCGACCGGCTGGTGCGCGCGGTCCAATCGCTGCTCGACCCCATCGGTTTCGCGTTGCTGCCGCGGATGGCGCGGCGCAGCGGCGAGGCCGGATTCTGGCGGCACTCGCTGCGGGCGCTCGGCGCCGCCGTCGGTGCCGCGGTGCTGGCGACCACGGTGATCTGGCTGCTCGCGCCGGTGGCGATCGGACTGGTCTTCGGCGCCGAGTTCACCGGCGCGGTACCGGTGTTGCGTGTCGAGGTGCTGATCCTGCCGGCGACGACGGTGAGCTCCTACATCACCACGGCGGTGCTACCGGTCCAGCAGGACACCCGGGGCGTGCTGATCGGCGCCGCCCTCGGCACCGGCGTCGCCGTGATCGCACTGCTCATCGCCCTGCGCACCCATTCGGTGTGGACACTGGTCTGTGGTGTGGTCGCGGCCGAATTCTCGGTCGCCGCCTGGTATCTGGCGCGGATGTGGCAACTGTCGCGGCGGAAGGCGGTGGCATGAGGATTCTCTACCTCGGCGACGATTGGCTCGGCAGCAACGCCCGCTCGCTGGCCGACGGATTCCGCAGGGCCGGACACGATGTCGTCGTCATCGACTCGACCGAGGTCACACTGCCGACGAGATTGTCCGTGCCGTGGTGGTATTCGAAGCTGGCGCGGCGGCGTGCGCCATGGCGCGTCGCCGCCGTGCACGAACGCCTCGAGGCGGCCGCGGCCGAATTCAAGCCCGACCTGTTGTTCGCCTTCAAGGCCGTACATCTCGATCAGCAGCGGTTGCTGTCCACGCCTGCGCCGCTGCGGGTGCACTACAGCCCCGACGATGTCGCCAACGCGTACAACACGACCCCGGACTACCTTGCGTACGAGCGCGATTGGGACATGGTCGTGACCACCAAGTCCTACAACGTCGCGGAGTTGCACGCACGGGGGGTCGCGGCCGCGTTGTTCGTCCGCAGCGCCTACGACCCCAGCCTGCACTATCCGTGCGCGCGCCGCGACACCCGGCGCTTTCTGGCCGGCTTCATCGGCGCCTGCCGTCCGGATCGCCGCGCGGCCGTGATCGAGCTGGCCGATACCTACGGTGAGCGACTGCTGGTGCGCGGGCCCGGCTGGCGGCGGGTGCCGTCGCTGCGCCGCACCGACGCGGTGCTCGGTGGCGCGGTCTACGGCGCGGACTTCTCGGCCGCGGTCGCCTCGGTGACCGCCAACCTGGTGCTGCTCAACTCCGACAATCGCGATACCCAGACCTGCCGCACCTTCGAAGTGCCCGCGGCGGGCGGTCTTTTCGTCGGTGAACGTACCGATGAACACGCCGCGCTGCTCGACGACGGCACCGAGTGCTTCCTGTTCTCGGAACCGGCGGAGCTGCACGACATCCTGGGGCGCTGCGCGGCCGATCCGGCACTGGCGAGCCGTGTCGCGGCCGCCGGATGCCGGCGCATTCGGACGGAATGGCACAGCTATGTGGACCGGGCCAGGGAGATCATCGATGCGCTCGGGTAGCGGTCAGCGTGTGTTCCGGACCGGTGCGCGATGAGCAACGGTGGCGAGATCGCGCTGATCATCGCGGGATTGACCGCGATGGTGATCGCCGCGTCGATGCTGCCCGGCGTGCTGCGCGTGCTGCTGATCGGTCAGTCCGTGTACTGGGGTATGTCATATGTGGCGCGGCCGCTGGTGTTGCTGTCGACGCGGCCCGCGCCCCACTTCGGTGACAATGTCGCCGACCCCCGCCTGGCCTCGCTCGGCTACGACCGCGCGATCGCGGGCGCATTGCAGCCGGTGGTGTACGGCGTCGGGGTCTACGCCGCACTCGTTGTGGCGCTGGCGATCTGGGTCAGGTACCGCGGCGCGATGGTGCGCGAGGTGCCGATGGCGGGTCATCCGGCGTTCTGCGCCACGCTCGGGATCTGCTACGTCGTCGGCTCGCTCGGCCGGGCGGCCTCGGTGGCCGCGGGCACGACCGCGAAGGCGGGGGAGGTCGAAACATCCAGTCCGATACTGGCATTGGTCACCCTGCTGGCCTCCATCGGGTCGCTCGGCTTGATCGCGCTCGCGCGCCCCGCCCGGGGCGCACACACCGTGCTGCTGATCGCCGGGCTGATGGCGGGTGAACTGCTGTGGACCGTCGCCATCGAATCGAAGACCCCGATCATGGGCGCGGCACTCGCCGTCGCGGTCCGCTTCGCGCTGACCGGCTGGAACCGCGCCAAGGCCGCCGGAGTCGCCGCGATTTCGGTGATCGGCATCGGCGCCTTCGGCTGGCTGCAGTCGCTGAAGGAATCGCCGTACCTGAAATCGCTGTCCACCGAGGTCAATTCCAGCTATCCACCGGCGGTGCAGCCGTTCTTGAGCCTGCTGCGGCGTTTCGATCTGCTCGAGGCCGCGACCGACGCCTACTACGCCGGGCCACACTCGTGGCTCACGCCGGGACAGGTCGTGCAGCACGGGCTGACCAGCCTGCTGCCCGCCCAGGTGCTCGGCGCGCCGAAGATGCAGGCGGGCACCGCGTGGGCGAGCGAGGTCCGCGGCGCCTCGGTCGATATGAACGGCCTCACGGTCTCGCTGGCGGAGGGAAATGTCAACGAGGGCTACGTACTCGGCGGCTACGCCGGGGTCACCGTCGGCGTCGTTTTCACCTTCGTCGTCCTGCTGCTGTGGGCCGCCGCGCTGTACAGCCGCCGGGTCGTTCCGGTGGTGCTCGGACTGGCGCTGAGCGAGATTCCGGTGGTCTTCGAGCGCGGCATCCTCGGCACCTTCGAGGTGGTCGGCAAATACCTGCAGGCCGTGGTGCTGGTGTGGCTCATCTACCAGGCGGTACTGGAGTACCAGCGCCGCAGGCGGTCGCTCGTGCCCGCGACCGGAGCGATGGCGATCGCGACATGAAGGACAGGACAATGACTTTGACCGACTATGGGCGGATCGCGCTGCGCCGCTGGCCGATCGTACTCGCCGGATTGCTGCTCGGGCTCGTCGTCGCCGCCGGATACGCGCGGACGGTGCCGGTCACCTATACCGCCTCGAGCACCATGTACGTCTCGATGGCGACGGGGACCTCGGTGAACGACTCGTACCAGGGTGGGCTTGCCGCGCAGCAGCGGGTGCGCTCCTACCTGGAGCTGGTCGGCAGTGCGAACGTCGCGCAGCGGGTGCACGACGAGTTGGGGCTCACGGATTCGGTGGATCAGGTGCGCGCCCGGGTGAGTGCGGCCTCTCCGCCCGCGAGCACACTGATCGTCATCTCGGCGCGCGACGGCACCGCCGACGGCGCGCGCCGCCTCGCCGACGCCGTCGTCGCCCAATTCCGCAGGCTGGTCGGGGAACTGGAGACGATCGAGCGCGATACCGCGCCCGCCGCGCGAGTCGCGGTGGTGGACAAGGCGAGGGAGCCGGTCGCGCCCGGCGGTGCGAAACCGTCGCGCCTGGTCGCGCTCGGCGCGGTCGCCGGGCTGGCACTGGGTTATCTGGCGGCCTTCGTCAGAGACCGGCTCGACGGCAGGGTGCGCACCGCGGACAGGCTGGCGGACGTGCTGCCCATCGCGGTGCTCGCGCGGATCGGCGGCGGGGGAGACGATGCGGCGCAGGTGCGGCTGCTGCGAACCCGACTGTCCGGCAACAACTCCACGGGCGGACCGCTGCTGCTCATCAGCCTGACCGCGGGCACAGGGGCCGAGGTACCGCTCGGGCTCGCCCGCTCGTTCGCCGCCGCCGGTGATTCGGTGGTGCTCGTCGACGCGGACGCCGGCGGGCGCGGCATCTCCGTGCTCCTGCCGGACGATTCGACGGCCGGACTCGCCGATGCGTTGCGCGCGGATACCCCGGCGGCCGATGTGGTAATCCCATGGCCGGAAGGCGATTTCAGCGTGCTGCCGATCGGTGCGGTGGACGCCGCGACGCCGGAGTTGCTCGCGTCGGCACGGTTCACCGCGGTGCTCGCGGAGCTGCGGCAGAAATTCGACGACGTCATCGTCTGCACAGGCGCCGCCGAGGAGGCGCGGGCGCTGGCGTCGCGCTGTGGACCGGCGATCGCGGTCGTCGATATCGAGCGGGCGCGGATCAGCGGGGTGGCCGCCGCGCTCGCCGCGTTCGGCTCGCCCGCCCCCCTCGGTGCGGTGGCGCTGCTGCGGCGCGGTACGCGGCTGCGCCGGACCGTCGAACGGATTCGCGAACGAACTCGGCAGGCAGGGAGGTCACGAACATGAGCGACGATTTCCTCGATCGGCGCGTGTTGCTCGCCTCGCTCGGCGCGGCCGTGACCGTGCCGATACTGGCCGCGTGCGCGGAAAGCGAGCCGGCCGCGCCCGCCGAGTTCAGGTCGCCACGGGGCGCCGAACCACCCGCGGGACGCAACGTGCGTGACTTCGGCGCGGTGGGCGACGGCAGGACCGACGACACCGACGCCTTCGCCAGAGCCGCGTCGGCGCCGAACCGGCCGGTGGCCCTCTATCTCCCCGCGGGCACCTACCGTGTGCGTTCCTGGCCCGAATTACCGGACTTCAGCAGTGTTTTTGGCGACGGCGGTGATGTGTCGACCGTACTGTTCGAGGAGAACGGGACGCTGATCGCGCTGAAGGATCGCCAACGGGTGCGGTTCGCCCGGTTCGCGGTCTTCGCCACCGGCACACAGGCGACGGCGGTTTCGCTGTCCAATTGCTTTCGCTGCACCTTCGATTCGGTGGTGCTGCGGGGTAATCACCTGAGCGGCAACTATCCGCGTTTCCTGCAGCAGCGCGGTGTGGTGCTCGACAAGAACACCGGCGGTACCACCTTCACCAACTGCGATATCAACAACTTCGGCTACGGGATCGTCACGTCGTGTATCCAGAACTACGTCACGGCGAGTAAATTCGCCAGCAACCACATCGGCGTGCTCGGCACCGGCAACGACCACAACGCCGGACTGTCGCTCGCCAACGTGGAATTCGTCTCCGATCTCGACCCGCGTACCACCACACAGCATGTGCGCGTCGACGGCGCGGCCAACGACTGGTGGCTGACGAACGTGTGGTTCGAGGGCGCCGACACCGCGGTGTCGATCGGTGATCCGAAGCGGGGCGGCCCCGCGCAGTTCGGTATGATCAACTGCAAGGTGGCGGCCAGGAAGGTCTGCCTGGACCTGATCTATTGCCGTCGGCCGTATCTGGCGAACATCCTGTTCGATCCGGACGGCGGCGAACCGCCCACCGCGCTGCGGATCGATCCGGCCACCTGCCAGGAGGGCACCGCGATCAATCTGCTCTCCGGCTCCGCCGAGGATATCGACCCGCGCGTCATCCCGGGTGGCTGGCAGGTGATCGGCTGCGGGCGCGGGCGCGGCGACCGATTCGCCGGAACGCTCGTCGCGCGCAGCGCGTCCGGTGCGGAACCCCTCCAGGCGCAAACCCCGCAGGGCGATATCGTGTCGGCCGTATTGCCCAGCGGCGCATGGTTATCCGATCGCAGCGATGCCGGGGTCATCCTCAAGGACGCGCAGGACGGCTATTGGCGGCTGGCCGTGACACCGGACGGCCAGATCACGACGAGCGCGCTCGGGCGCGAGCGGCCGCGGCGGTGAGCGCGATGGCGGTATCAGGGAACCCGCTGGCGCGGGTCCGGCTCGGGCCGGTGGCGCTGGACGGCGGTGTCGTCGTCTTGCGACGCATCCGGCTCGACGACTACGCCGAATGGCGTCGCATCCGGCTGCGGGACCGGGAGCGTATCGAACCCTATTGGCACAGTTCCGATCTCGACTGGTCGCAGCGGCACACCCAGCGGCAGTGGGCGCACGAATGCGTGATCGCCTCGGAACAGGCGTGGTCGGGACGCCGGCTGCCGCTGGCGATCGAGATCGACGGCCGCTTCGCCGGTCAGATCGAGCTCGGCTCGATCGACAGACGGTGCGGGACCGCGGAAATGGCGATCTGGCTCGATGCGCGGCAAGCGCGCAAAGGGTTCGCTCAGGTGGCCGCGGCGATGGTGTTCGACTACGCGTTCGGGCCACTCGGACTGACCCGGGTCACCGCGCCGATCTCGTCGGACAACGCCCCGCCCGCGCGGACCGCGGCGGCGGTCGGGTTGCGCAGGGAAGCGGTACTCGCCGAATACTTCGACGCGGGCGGAGGACGACGCGATCACGACCTGTGGGCGGCCACGCGCTCGACCGCGCCCGCGGCCGGCTACCTGGACAGATGGCTGGACGGCCCGGACACGCCACGCGCCGCGGCCGCCACCTGGTCCGGCCGCCCGCCCGCGGCGCGCAGATCTCCCGGTGGCGTGCTGCTCGCCAGGACCGTGCTGCGCCACGGTGCGAGCAGGCTGTGGCACCTGTTGGATGGTCTGCGACACGGCGAACAGGTGCGGCTGGCGGATCCGGAGCACGCCGAGGTGCTGCTGCGCAGCCGGGGCTGGTCCGATCGGCGATCGCTGCGTGGTGCGGTGGACATGGTGCGCGGCAGGAGTATTCGATCGGCGGACGGGCTGGTGCTCGTCGTCGAGGCCGGCGGTGTGCCGATCGGCGCCTGCGGACTGCGCGATCTGGACATGTTCGATCGCAATATCACCTTGTTCGTCCAGCTCGACCCGCATCGTGCCGACGTGCGGCTGCTGACCACGACGATCCGGCTGCTGCTCGGCTACGCGGCCGAGCACGGCATCGAACGTGTCGCGCTGACCGTCGAAGTCGGCGATTCGGCCGGCGCGGCGGCGGCGCAGGCCGCCGGTATGCGATTCGAGGGCACCGCGGCAGACCTGCGGGTGGACGGGCGCGAGCCCGGCGACTACCAGCTGTGGGCCTACCTCGCCCGGCACCAGTGAGAGGACCGACGATGCCGGACGCCACAGAGCTCATCGCTCAGCGAAGTTTCACCCGCAGCAATGAATTACAGGATCGGCTGCACGATCTCGTGCCCGGCGGCGCGCACACCTACGCGCGGGGCGCCGATCAGTATCCGGAGCGGATGGCGCCGATTCTGGTGCGCGGCAGCGGCTGCCGGGTCTCCGACAGCGACGGCAACGAATTCATCGAGTACGGCATGGGTTTGCGTGCGGTCACCCTGGGGCACGGCTATGGCCCGGTGGTCGCCGCGGTGTCGCGGGCCATCGCCGACGGCGTCGGCTTCACCCGGCCCACCGAACTGGAACTCGAAGCGGCACAGGACTTTCTGTCCCTCGTCCCCGGTGCGGACATGGTCAAGTTCGCCAAGAACGGTTCCGATGTGACCACCGCGGCGGTCCGGTTGGCCCGGGCGGTGACCGGTCGCGAGACGGTCGCGGTGTGCGCGCAGCCGTTCTTCTCGGTCGACGACTGGTTCATCGGCACCACCGTGATGGACAGCGGCATCCCGGCGGTGGACACGGTCCGCTTCGCCTACAACGACCTCGATTCGCTTGCGGGCGTGCTGAGCTCGTACGACGTGGCATGTGTCGTCATGGAGGCGGCGACCGCGGTGGCGGAGCCGGCGCCGGGCTATCTGGAAGGTGTTCGCGCACTGTGTGATCGGCATGGCGCGCTGCTCGTCTTCGACGAGATGATCACCGGCTTCCGCTGGTCGGCAGGCGGCGCGCAGCAGGTGTACGGGGTGGTGCCGGACCTTTCGTGCTGGGGCAAGGCCATGGGCAACGGCTTTCCGATCGCGGCGCTCGCGGGTAAGCGCGAATTCATGGAACTCGGCGGTCTGCGCACCGATCGCGATCGGGTCTTCCTGCTGTCCACGACGCACGGGGCGGAATCGGGCGGGCTTGCGGCGTTTTGCGCGGTGGCGCAGGCCTATTCGACGCTCGATCCGATCGGGCGGATGGAACAGGCGGGCAGGCAGCTGGCCGAGGGCGTGCGCGCGGTCGCGGACGAACTCGGGATCGGCGAGTATCTGCAGGTGCTCGGCCGCCCGTCCAACCTGGTATTCGTGACCCGAGACCGGGCGGGCGAACCCTCGCAGGCATTCCGGACGCTGTTCCTGCGGGAACTGCTGCGCGGCGGGGTGCTCGGCCAGTCGTTCGTCACCTCCGCCGCGCACACGCCCGCCGATATCGAGCAGACGGTCGCCGTCTGCCGCCACGCCGCGCACACCTATCTGCAGGCACTGGAGCAGGGCGATGTCACGGGCTTTCGGATCGGACGTCCGGTGGCGCCCGCGCTGCGGCGGCGCGCCGAACCGCGCCGGATCGAGGAGATGCGGCAATGACACCCCGTATCGCCCTCGTGCACGAACGCCTCACCGAATTCGGCGGCTCCGAGGCCGTCGTCGCGGAGTTCATGCGGACCTGGCCCGCCGCGCCGGTGTACGCGCCGATCGCCGACCAGGCCGGTATCCGCGCATTGCACGCGGCGGCGGGGGATGGGCACGCCGTGCACGACACCTGGCTCAGCCGTATCGGCGCCCGCTCGCACGCCCCACTGTTGCCGCTGGTGCCCGGCGCGATGCGACGACTCCCGCTGCGCGGCCGGTTCGATGCGGTCGTGGTCAGCCATCACGCCTTCGCCACCCAGGCGGTGTTCGCCACCGATGCCCCGGTGATCGCCTACGTGCACAGCCCGGCGCGCTGGGCATGGGATCGCGCGTTCCGCGCACAGGAGGCGGGTGGGCGGGCCGGTCAGCTCGCGCTCGCCGGACTCGGCGCGCTGGCGCGTCATCACGAGCGCCGCGCCGCGCCGCGGCTGGCGCACGTGATCGCCAATTCGCACGCGGTGGCGCGGCGCGTGCGCGACTGGTGGGGTCTGCCCGCGACGGTGATCAATCCGCCGGTGCGCGTGGACAGCTACTTTCCCGACCCGGCCGTGCGGCGCGAGGACTTCTACCTGTTCGCCGGTCGTCTGGTGCCGTATAAACGCGCCGACCTCGCGATCAGGGCGGCGAAGGCCGCAGGTGTCCGGCTGATCGTGGCCGGCGACGGCCGATTCCGGCCCCAGCTGGAATCGATCGCCGGGCCTGAGACCACCTTCCTCGGCGCGGTGCCCGACGTGATGCTGCTCGACCTGTTCCGGCGCTGCCGTGCGCTGCTGATGCCGGGTATCGAGGACTTCGGCATCGTACCCGTCGAGGCGATGGCCTGTGGCGCACCGGTTTTGGCGGTCGGTGCGGGTGGCGCGCTGGATACCGTCCGGCCCGGCAGCACCGGCGAGTACGTGCCGGGCGGCACCGACGACGAGGTGACGCGCGCGCTCGCGAAGCTGCTCGGCGAACACGACCCGGCCCGCTACGACCCGGCAGTGGTGCGCGCACATGCCGTGTCCTTCGCGCCGGCCGCCTTTCGCGCGCGGATCGCGACGGTCGTCACCGGCGTGCTCGACGCGAGCGGGGGATAGGCGGCCAACAGGGTGGGCCACGCGGTCGAGTCGCCCGAACCCCGCACCTCGGCGCACCGCCCGCCGGGACACTGGTGCGGTTGCCGCGAGTCATGGCGTGGCAAGTAGAACGGAGGAGAGAGCAAGGTTGGCAGCAGAGGGGTCGCGCGAACGGTTCGCCGCTCGCTTCGCCGCCTTGTTCGCCGCCGCGGGCGCACCGCCGGTGAAATCCGTGGTGCGACGGGCGAACGCCAGGATGACCGGTGGTGACACGCCGGTCACCGCGCAGCGCATCAGCGACTGGCGTCGCGGCAGTCACCTCCCCGCGTCGTTCGAGGTGTTGCTGCCGGTGCTCACCATCCTCAGTGCGGACGCGAAGGCCAGGACCACCGACGTGCGCGGCGATTCGGACCTGTTCGACTCCGTGATCTGGCGCGCCGACTGGGAGGCGGCACGCGCCGCCTCGTCGACGGCGGGTGAACCGCCGTATCGCGGCCTCGCGCCGTACCGCGCCGAGGATGCCGATCTGTATTTCGGTCGCGCCGCCGTGCGCGACGAGCTCGTCGCGGCGATCGAACAAGCGGGCGGCGCGGGCCTGATCCTGCTGCTCGGCGTGCCGGGCGCGGGTAAGTCCTCGCTGCTCGCCGCTGGGTTGTCCGGACACGTGCGGGGGTACACGCCGGTGCGGATGTGCCCCGGCGCCGATCCGGCCGCCGCGCTGGCAGCCGCGCTCGCCGAGGCGCCCGCGCACGGCCGGGTGCTGCTGTTGATCGATCAGGGTGAGGAGATGTTCAGTCGCTGCCCCGATCCGTTGCCGCGCCGCCGATTCGTCGAGGCGCTGCGCGAGCTGACCGTGGCGACCGACGACCCGCGCCAGGTGGCGGTGGTGATGGCGGTGCGCTCGGATTACTTCAACGATCTGCTCGAGTATCCATTCCTGTCCGGCGCGGTACACGACAGCTCGGTGTTCCTCGGGGCGATGTCGGACGATGAACTGCGCGAGGTCGTGCTGGAGCCTGCCGTCGCGCGCGGACTGCGCGTCGAACCCGCGCTGGTCGATGTCGTGCTGCACGATGTGGCCAGCGCGGCTTCCGAGGACGGCAGGGCCGCGCTGCTGCCGCTGCTGTCGCACGTGCTCGACACGACGTGGACGCGGCGGCGCGGCCGGACCATGACGCTGGAGGCCTACCGCGCGGTCGGCGGCATCGAGGGCTCGGTGGCCGCGGCCGCCGAACAGATGTGGGACGCGTTCTCGAAGAAGGAACGGCAGACGGCGCGTGGCGTGCTCATGGCGCTGACCCATATCGGTCCACGTTCGGTCACCCGGAACCGTTTGGCGCGTGAGACTCTCGTGCGGGAATCGCCGCGCCCCGAGCTGGCGGGCGCAGTCATCGAGCGCATCGTCGAGGCCAGGCTCGCGGTCATCCACAACGACGACGAGGTCGAGCTGCTGCACGACGCGCTGCTGCGGGCCTGGCCGCGGATGGTCGGGTGGATCGCCGACGAGCAGCAGTTCGCACTGGCCAGGCGCCGGGTGGAGGAGGACGCCCGCGCCTGGTTCGACGCGAACAAGCCGGTGGCGTCGCTGTATTCGCGCAGACGTCTGGCGGCGGTATCCGAATGGCTCGGCCGCGGTGGCGCACCCAACCCGGTCGTGCAGGAGTTCCTCGACGTCTCGCGGACCAGGCAGCGGCGGCGTACCCGGCGCCGCACGTGGCTGCGCGTCGCGGCGGCCATGCTGGTGGTCGTCGCGGTGATCGCCGCGGGCACCGCGGTCGTGCAGCACCGATCCGCGGTCGCCGATCGCATCGACGTCGCGGTGGGTGACCTCGTTTCCCAGTCACGCCAGCTCGGCGCCTTCGACCCGGCGCTGTCGGCTCGGCTGGCGCTGGCCGCCTACCGGTTGCGACCCGACAGCGCGGACACGCGGGCGCGGCTGCTCGCCACCCAGACCTACCCGACCGTCGCGACCTCGGCCGCTCAGCACTCGGGGCGCGTGTTCGGCCTGGCATCCAGTCCGGATCGCAACACTGTCGCCAGCGCGGGTGACGATTCGGTGATCCGGCTGTGGGACCTGACCGACCAGCGCGGCCCACGTCCCTGGGGCGAAGGGCTGCGCGGACACCTGGGCAGAGTCACCGCGGTCGCGTTCCGCCCGGACGGTGCGGTGCTCGCCAGTGCGGGTTCCGATGAGACGGTACGACTCTGGGATGTCAGCGATCGGGCGCGGCCCCGGCCGCTGGCGGTGTTCGGCACCGCCACGTTCAACCGGGCGATCACCTTCGCACCGGATGGGCGCACGCTGTTCGTCACGGGCGATAACGGGGCGCTGACGGCGCTCGATGTCAGCGATCCGGCGAATGTGCGTGTCCGGGTTTCGGTTCCGGTGCACGTCGAAATCGTCCGTGCGCTCGCCCTGAGTCCCGACGGCGCACTGGCCGCCACCGGCAGCGAGGACGGTTCGGTCCGGCTGTGGCGTGTCGACGATCCGGACCGCATCACCGCGGTAGGCGCACCGATCGTGGGTTCCGACGATGTGCTCACCGTCGGCTTCGGCCCCGGAAATCTGCTTGCCGCAGGCGATTCGGCGGGCAGGCTACGCACCTGGACGCTCGCCGATCCCACCGCGCCACGCGAATTCGGCACGCCGCAGACCCGGCACAGTGGTGCGCTGACCACCATGATGTTCGACGGCAGCGGCGGATTGGTGACCGGCAGCGTCGACGGCACCATGCAGACGTGGGATGTCACCTCCCTCGCGGGCCCTCGCCCGATCGGCGGCCAGTTGCGCGGAAACCACGGCGCGGTGCACAGTGTGCGATCGGCGACTAACGATCGCCTGGTCACGGCCGGAACGGACGGTCGGCTCCGCATCTGGACCAGGCCGCTCTCGCGACTTTCGGTGTCCTCGGACGCGGGACTCACCTCGATGGATCTGGACGCGGCGAGCACTCGGTTGGTGACCGGCGGCGAGGATGGCAGCTTCCAGGTGTGGACGCGCGGCGCCAACGACGATGTCGCGTTCGCCAGTCAGACCTCGGCGCAGCTGCCCGCGTCGCACGGCGTCCGTGTGCAACTGAGCGCGGACGGCAAGACACTGTCCGCCGCGGATCTGGAGGGCGGCAGTATCCGGCTGTGGGATATTTCCGAGCCCGCCCATCCGGTGCCGTTCGGACCGTCGCTGGTGCTGCCGACGAAGTACATCACCCTCAATCGCTTCAGCCCGGATGGCTCGCTGCTGGTGACCGGCAACGCGGACAACTCGCTGCGGTTGTGGGATGTGACGGATCGGCGGCGACCGCGCGCCTTTCCCGTTCCGCTGACCGGCCCGGCCCAGTCGATACGGTCGCTGGCGATCTCACCGGATGGCAACCTCGTCGCGGCGGGATCCAGCGATGCGACGATCTATCTCTGGGATATCGGCGTGCGCGAGCGGCCTGCGCTGGTCGCCCGGCTGACCGGTCATCACGCCGCGGTCAGCACCCTGGTCTTCGGCCGCGACGGCCGCTACCTGTTCAGTGGCAGCGACGACGAGACCATCCGGTCGTGGGATGTCGGTGATCCGGCGACCGCGAGGGTGGTGGGCACCGCACCGACGCTCAGCGCTACGGTCGCCACGCTCAGCCTGGATTCCCGCGGCGAGAAGCTCGCCTCGGCCGGGGAGAACCACTCCTTGCAACTGTGGGACGTCAGCGATCCGCGCGTGATCCGCTCGCTCGGCCGATCCATCTCGACCGATATCGGCTCGCGCTGGTTCATCCGCTTCGATACCCGCGATCCGCGCAGGCTGTTCGGTATCGGCGATCAGGTGGCCGAGCTGTGGACGATCGATCCCGCGGTGGTCGCGGCCGAGCTATGCCGCCGGGTGGTCGGGCTCGACGACGACAAGACCTGGCCACAGTGGGCGCCGTCGCGGCTCGGTGTCCGGCTCTGTAACTGAGCCTTCGTTTCTCCTCCGCGCGGTGGCGGTGTCCGGTTGATCTCCTGCGTGGCTGATCGGTCGTTCGCCCTGCCGTGCGGTGATTCCGGCTGATGCGCACCGAGCGGGGCAGTGGTGGATTCTTCGGTGAGCTTTGTTGCGTATCGATAACGGACTAGGCGTCGCTTAGTCAACCCTGTTCGGAATGTCAAGCAGATAGGCGTAAATATATCGTTAATCAAATCCGGTCCGGATTATCGCAATATGCGGCTCACCTGCAATAACGGCGAAGTTGCTGGAAGTTGGCTTGACCCTGAGGCAATGCTGAAGAACCATCGTCTCATCACCCGAAGTCGACTCGAGCTAGGGAAGAGTCCGCCCAAAAGATTCCATATGGAAGCAACTCGGGTGTGTTGCCGATAGAGTGCTCGACCGAAGGAGTCGTCCGAAAAATGGACATCTGTGATCCGCAGTTCAGCGCGGCCACCATTCCACCGACCATCCTGCTGCACCTGCACCGGCTCGTCACCGAGCGCGGTTTCGACACCGATCCCTGGTTCGCCGGGACGGGCGTGGTACCTGGACAACTCGACGGGCCGCAGACGCGGGTGTCCTACCGGCAGGCGACGACGATCATCCGGCGCGCATTGCGTGCGCTGCCGGACGGGCCGTGGGGTATCGAGGTCGGCGCGCGGAACGCGATCGTCGGTTTCGGCGTGCTCGGATTCGCGATGCGCTCCTGCCGCACTGGCGCCGAAGCCTTCGCGCTCGGCATCGAGATGCACCAGCTCGTCGGTAGCCTGCTCGATTTCGATCTGCACCGCGGCGCGGAGCTCAGCACGGTTCGGATCCACGAGCGCATCCCCGACCCCGAACTGCTGCGGTTCCTCACCGAGGAGGCGATGCTGACCACGCTGCTGTTCTCGCGGTCGGTGCTGGAGGACGAGGTCGTCCCGACGCGCGTGCGCATCGCCTATCCGGAACCGGCCTACGGTGAGCAGTACCGCGCATACCTGCGATGTCCCATCGAATTCGATGCGGGGATCACCGACGTCAGTTTTCCGAGTCAGCTGCTCGACCGGCCGATTCGAACCTATAACGAGGCCAGTCTGAACGCCTCGCTCGACGCCTTCAAGCGCATGGTCGAAGCCACCGAGGAGCGGCACGACACGGTCGCCTCGGTCGAGGCCATCCTCGGAGGGAATCTGCGCAAGGCGATGCCGATGGCCGAGGTGGCCGACCGGCTCTTCGTCACCGAGCGCACGCTGCGCAGGCAGTTGAGCGCCGCGAACGAGCGCTTCACCGATATTCGTGATCGGGTGCGCCAGCGCAGGGCGCTGTACCTGGTGCGCGAGACCGGCATGACGATCGCGCAGATCGCGGCCGAGACCGGGTACAGCGACGCGCGGGAATTCCGGCGCGCCTATGTGCGATGGAATGCCGAGCCGCCGAGTGAGACGCGCAAGTCGCGCGGGACCGGCCGCGCGGTCATCGGCCTCGCCGCCGAGCCGGGGCGTGCGGCGTCGTGACCGTGAACTAGCTGGGAATCAGCAGGTTTCGCAGCGGGGAGCCGGTGTGCGGCAGCCAGAGAGCCTGCGTCGGCACCTGCGGTGCGTCGGCCAGTGCGATGACGCGGACCCGTCCATCGTGGGCGGGTCCGGGGGCCGAGGTGACGAAGGCGATGCCGATATTGCCGGCGATCGCGAACAGTGGTGGCGTGTCGGCGACGGAGTGGACCGCCACCTGTGGTACGAAGCCCGCCACTCGGCAGATCCCGAGCAGGAAGTCGGTGTAGGCGGACGCGCCGGGTGGTGCGGCGACGAGTATCCGCTCGCCGCGAAGATCGTTCACGGTCAGCTGTTCGCGGTCGGCCAGCCGGTGGGTGGCGCCGACGGCCACCCGGAGCTGGTGCCGGGCGATCACCGCGCACGCGAGTCCCGGTGGTTCGACGACATCGCGGCGCAGCGCGAGATCGACCGACCCGTCGAACACCGCGGTGACCAACGCGTCGGGCAGCAGCTGCCACGCGGTCACCGAGGCCTCGGGCAAGGCGGCCCGCACGGGGTCGAGGAGTCGGTAGACCTCGTCGGCGGTGACCGGTGGCGCATGGCCGATCACGTAGGGATGGGGTGGTTCGCCGCCGGCGTCCCTGGTCTGGGTGATCAGTGCCTCGGAGGCCGCGAGCAGGATGCGCGTGCCGTCGCGCAGGGTGATGCCCGCCTGGGTCAGCGCCACGCGGCGCCGCGTGCGCTCGAAAAGTGTGACACCGAGCTGTCTTTCGAGCCGGCGTACCGCCATGCTCAACGCCTGCTGAGTGATGCGCAGTGTCTGCGCGGCCTTGGTGAAACTCAGTTGCTCGGCCACTTCGAGGAATTGTTCGAGTCGATACAGATCGAATGGTCTCTCGTGGGCACGATGCGAACCTGGGTCCATAACATCCACCTTTCTGCCGGACGCGGCGGGTGCTCGAACGGTTCGCCGAAGCGGGGGCCAAGTCAAGAACCGGCTCGGCGCGGTCCGCCTGCCTGTCCGCGTGCACCCCGAAGATGGCCGCCACCCCCCGCCGCCATGCGCAATTCGCCGGGCGCTCTGCTCAGTACGCGCCTTCGCCGCTGGTGACCGTACGTATCGTCTTGGCGATGATGGAAAAGTCCAGCCGCATCGACCAGTTGTCGACATAGAACGTGTCGAGTCCGATGGCTGCCGCGGGCGTCAGGTCCGAGCGCCCACTGACCTGCCACAGTCCGGTGATGCCCGGCTTGACCAACAGCCTGCGGCTGGCCACGGCGTCATAGGTCTCGACCTCGCGGCGCACCTGCGGGCGCGGTCCGACGACGCTCATATCGCCGCGCAGCACGTTGAGGAATTGCGGCAGCTCGTCGATGCTGAATTTGCGCAGCAGCCTGCCGATTTCGGTGATCCGGGGATCGTTCTTGAGCTTGAAGAACATCGGCGCCGCACCGTTGCTCGCGATCAGCGCCGCCATCTGGGCGTCCGCGTCGACATACATGGTGCGGAACTTGATCATGCGGAACGGCTTGCCGCGCAGGCCGATTCGCTCGGACAGATAGAAGACCGGTCCCTTGCTGGTCAGTTTGATCGCGACGGCGACGACGAGCAGGACCGGCAGCGTGCAGAGCACGGCGGTCAACGCGAAACAGCGATCGAAGATCATTTTGCGAATCGACATCGCACGGCTGTATTGCGGCTTATCGATCTGCACGACAAGCAGATCCGAGACGAAGCGGTTGGTCAGCCGGTCCTGTGCGATATCGGCGATACCCGGCGCGACGAGCAGGCCTGCGTCGACTGCCTCCAGATCCCAGGTGATGCGCCGGAAGTCGGTGGTGACGGCCGCGTCGGTGGCGACAACCGCCACTACGTCGGCGCCGGTGTGCCGTACCGCCTGCACTACCGAATCGGCGTCGCCGACCACCGGAATCGCGCGGTCGCCGACGCGGATATCGGCGTCGCCCCCGTCGCCCCTGCCGTCCGGTGTGCAGACCCCGACCACCCGGTATCCCGTACTGTCGCGGGCGAATTCGGCGGCCATGTCGTGCGCCGCGCCTTTGCTGCCGACCAGCAGTACCGAAGTCAGATACTCGCCGCGTGCCCGGCGCTGGGCGATATGCGTGCGCCACAGCCTGCGGCTGGCGATCAGTCCGAACAGGCCGAGCGGCAGGGCGATACCGAAATAGTCGCGCATGCCCCCGGTCTGCAGCACATGGGTGCCGATGGCGATGACGCCGAACAGGATCAGGGTGGCGGAGGTGACCGATCGGTATTCCGCGGTGCCGCTGCCGACGATCACCGTGGAGCGGGTGCCCCACAGCGCGAGACAAATCATCCACGCCACGGCGATGAGCGACGAGATGGGCAGGCTGCCCGCCTTGTCGGTCAGCTGCCATCGTAACGGGTTGTGCGTCGGTCCCTGAATGTGCAGCCACTGCGCGGCGGCCACCGCGATGAGCACGATGGCGAGATCGGTCACGAACAAGCGGCGAGCGAACTTCTCTTGCCATGAGATGCGTTCAGCGGATTCGGATGAGTTACCGGTGATCAGGTCGGAGCCGTGAATTTCGAATCCCAGTGACATGACGTACCTACTCGAGTCGGCGGGCGGTTTCGGAGAGGGTGGAACGTCGGATCGAAAAATGTCCGAATGGATCGAATCGGACATGCTGTCGAGGCGATGGATAATCGATACTGGCAGATGCTTCCGCGATTTGTGTCGAGTGTGGAAAGTATTGTGTCATGGATCACTCCAGAGGGTTTGCCTGCATATTAATTAACGGGGTAATGGTGGCGCTGAGCGGGGGTTTTGCGGACAACACTGTCGTTCGCCAACCGTTAGCTGAAGGACTGCTTAAAGGTCACTGCAGCCCTTCTCTTGGCGTTGTCGAGCATGTTGAATGACTATCGCGGAGCGCCAGTGTCGGCGCCCGGTCTGATCCCGAGCTTTTCTTCGCTGGAAGGTTCCCCCGATGACGGTAGATAAAATCGCAGTGCTGTTTCCCGGCCAGGGTGCTTATTTCGAAGGCGCGCTGGCGGAAGTAACTAATTCATATGCCGAAACCGGGGGGATTTTCGGTGAAATCGACGAGGTGGCGCAGCGGTTGTCGGGCGGCGCCATTTCCGGTCGGATATTCAACGCCGATGGCCAGGGCATCGACGATCTGCTGGAATCGGCGCCGGATCTGCTCCAGCTGGCGATGTACGGCACCTCGGTGGCCGCCTACCGCATGCTGCGCGCGCACGGACTCACGCCGGGTGTGCTCGTCGGGCACAGTTTCGGTGAGATCGCGGCGCTGGTGTGCGCGGGTGCGTTCTCGGTGGCCGAGGGCGCCGAGATCATCGCCCACCGCACCGCGGTGCTGCGTGCCGCGGGTGAGCTCGACGGGTACATGGCCGCGCTGAGTACCGATGTCACCAGGGCTGAACGGATCCTGCGGTTGATCGATGATCCGGACACGGTGGTCGCGGTCGAGAATCACGAGCGGCAGACCGTGATCTCCGGCAGGCGCAAGACGGTCGACGCGGCGACGGCCATCGCGGGTGTGCTCGGGCTCGGCATGGTCACACTGAAATCGCCGTATCCGTTCCACAGTCCGATGCTTGCCGATGCGGCCACCGAATTCGCCAGGCGCACAAGGCATATCCCGCAGCGCAGGCTGGAGGTCGAGGTCTATTCGCCGATCCTGGGCCGGGCGTACCGGGACACCGATGACTTCACCGCGGAACTGGCGGGTCATCTGACCACGCAGGTGCGCTTCGCCGACGCGGTGCGCAGCGTGCACGCGAGCGGTGTCGGCGCATTCATCGAATGTGGTGCGCTCGACGCCTTGACCAAGATCACCAAGCGGGTGCTCGCCGGACACGATCATCTGGCTCGGTCCGTGCTGCTGCCGACCTCCACCCTGTCGGTCGCGATCACAGAGCTGACCGACGCGGGCGTTCTGGCGACCGAGCGCCCCACCGACGCCATCCGGCTCGCACTCACCCCCGGTGTCGAGTCGGCCGAATTCGAGCGGCTGTGGGACGTCTGCGGTCCGCGCATCGCGCAGTTCGCGCGGTCGGAATTGCGGACAGCGGCGCGATTGCTCGACGTGGTTGACGCGCAAGAGGTTTTCGCGCCCGCCGACGCGGTGATGTATTCGAGGCCGACCATCGTGCCGGATCCGGTCGCGGCGCCCGCCGCGGCAGCGGCGCCGGTCACCGCACCGGCCGCACCGGAAGGCGGCAAGGAAAGACCGTCGCGTGCGGCATTGTTCGGCGAGTTGGTCCGCATATATGCCGACGCGCTGGAATATCCGCCGGAGGTCTTCGACGAGGAAACCGATCTGGAGGCCGAGCTCGGAGTGGACTCGGTCAAACAGACCGAGTTGCTCGGGCGGATCGGCGAGACCTACAACCTGGGGCCACTGCCCGCCGATTTCAAGCTCGGCGAGCACAACACCCTCGGTCGCATCGCCGACCTGATCGCGGCGGCGTAGGTGACGCGATGACGCGGATACTCGACGGAAAGATCGCACTCGTCACCGGCGGCGCGCGCAATGTCGGAAAGGCGATCGCGTTGCGGCTCGCCGCCGACGGCGCGGTCGTCATCATCAATCATTTCCGGTCACCGGCGCAGGCGCGGGCGACCAAGGCCGAAATCGAGGCCACGGGCGGTAAGGCGCATATCATCCGCGCCTCGGTGGCCAAGCGGGCGCAGCGCGATCGAATGTTCGACGAGATCGCGGCCGAATTCGGGGCACTCGACATCTTGGTGAACAGCGCGGCCGACGGCCGCCTCGCCGGATACGCCGATGTCGACGACGCGATGATCGATCGCGCGCTCGACACCAACCTCAAGGGCGGTCTCGGCTGCGCCCGGCGTGCGCTCGATCTGATGAAGGGCAGACCGGGGGCCAGCATCGTCAACGTGTCGACCCTCGGCGGCGGCCAGTTCGTGATGGCGAACTACCTTGCCTGTGGCCCGGCGAAGGCCGCGGTGGAGGCGATGACCCGATATCTGGCGGTCGAGTTCGCCGAATACGGCATCAGGGTCAACACCGCGGCCGCCGGCATGCTGGAAAGCGCTGTCGCCGAGCAGTTCCCGGACGCGGCGGCGATGCGGCGGGCGACCGTCGAAGCCACGCCGATGCGGCGGCTCGGCACCCCGGATGAGCTCGCCGCGGTGGTAGCGTTTCTCGCCTCACCGCAGGCGAGCTGGGTGACCGGCCAGGTGGTACTCGCCGACGGCGGGCTGTCCACCGGCGCCGCGCTGCTGTCGCCACCACGCGCCACGGTGCCCGACGGCGCCATCGACGGTGCGGCCGTGGTGAATTCGGCCGATACCGCCGTTGGTGATACCGATGTGGCCGATGCCGGCGAGTTCACCCACCACGACGACGAGGTGATCGCCGTAGTCGGCATGGGAATCACCGTCTCGGGCGCGAACGATCCCGCCGAATTCTGGCGTGAGCTCGTCGACGGCGACGAGCGTTTCGTCCATGTCCCACCGGACCGGTGGGACAACAGCAGCTTCCACGCCACGGACAAGTCCGCCCAGGACAAGACCTACTCCGAACATTCCGCGTTCATCACCGATTTCGTGCCGCATCCGGTACTGGCCGAGGAGCTGGCGTGCAGCGGGAAGACCGCCGACCAGGTCGAGTCGACCACTCTGTGGCTGCGGAATTCGGTACTGCAAGCATTGGATTCGGTAGTGCGGCGGCCCGAGGATCGGTACGGCTTCATCGTCGGCTACACCGCCGATGGCAACCAGCACGCCGAGGAGGCCACCGCGGTGACGGGTGTGCTGCAGCGCATGCGAAAGTCGCTGCGGCAGCGCGGTATCGATAACACCGACGCACAGCTGCGGACCATCGAGGCGCGACTGCTCGCCAGGTATCCGCGCAGCAGGCTCGCTCCGCAGCGGGCATTCCCGCACCAGGTCGGCGCGGGCGCGATGGCGGGCGTGCTGCCGGACGACACCGACATGACGATGGTCGACACGGCGTGCTCGTCCTCGCTGTACGCGATCGATATGGGCATCAAGGGACTGCTCGACGGCCGCCACGATATCGCGGTCTGCGGCGGCGCGTTCTCCCTCGGGCCGTGTGGCTCGGTACTTTTCGCCAAACTCAACGGACTCTCGTCCCGCGGCGAGGTGCGCTCGTTCGACGAGACCAGTGACGGGGTGCTGTTCTCCGACGGCGCGGCCACCGTCGTGCTGAAGACGCTGCGCCGGGCGCGCGCCGACGGTGATCGGATCCTGGGCGTGGTCAAGGCATTCGGCGCCTCGTCGGACGGCAAGGGCAAGGCGATCTACGCGCCGAGCGCCGCGGGCCAGGAACTCGCGATCCGGCGTGCCCAAGCACTGCCGGGCATGGCGGGAGTGATCCCGGACTGGGTGGTCGCGCACGCCACCGGCACCCCGGCGGGTGATCTGGCGGAGTTCACCACGCTGCGCACCACGATGGACGGCGAGAAGCCGGTCCAGATCACCTCGAACAAGTCGGTGATCGGCCACACCGGCTGGGCCGCGGGGACGACCTCACTGATCCAGGTGCTGCTCGGCTTCGAGCACGAGATGATTCCGCCGCAGCACCGATTCGAGCAGACACCACCGGAATTCATGATCGATGCCTGCAGCCTGGAGATTCCGAAGGTCGCGGTGCGCTGGCCCGCGGGCGGGCGTGCGCTGCGCACGGCGGCGGTGTCGGGCTTCGGTTTCGGCGGCACCAACGCCCATCTGGTGGTTCAGGAACCCGCCGCGGCCGCACAACTGCCGAGCGGGCCGAAGGCGTCGAAACCCGTTGCCGCGCCACAGCGTCTCGCCGTCGTTGCGGTGGCGGACCATCTACCGCCCGGCGGCGCGACGACATTCGGCGACCAGTACCCGCTGCCGACCATCCAGGAGGTCAAGCTGCCGCCCGCGCTGTTGCGCGCCGTCGACCGCGCTCAGCCGATGATCCTGGCGTGCGCGCGCACCATCCGTGCCGAACTCGGCGAGTTCTGGGACGACAACGCGGCCGAAACCGGCGTGGTATTGGGGCATTTCGGTGGCACAAGGAACGCGACGCTCTATGTCACCCGATGCTATGTCGACGACGTCGCGGCGGCATTGCACGGTGATCCTGACTGTGCGCGGATCCCGTGGCTCGACGAGGTCCTCGGCGATGTGGCCGAGGATGTCCGCGCGCTGGTGCCGCCCGCGAACGAGAACACCTTCCCCGGGATGATGCCCAATGTCATCCCGGCCCGGGTGGCGAACTACTTCGGCCTCAACGGTTTGAACATGACCGTCGACACCGGATTCACCTCCGCGGGGCGCGCCATCGAGGTCGCCGCGGGCTATCTGCGCGCGGGTGAGCTGCGGATGGCGTTGGTCGGCGGCATCAACGGCAATACGACGCCGGAACATCGGGAGGCGCTGGCGCGGCTGCTGCCGCCCGAGGCCGGGCTCGCGGAGGGCGCGTTCCTGCTCGCCGTGACCACCGAGGAGACGGCGAACAGGGCGGGGCTGCCGATCATGGGGTTCCTCGAGCCGGAACCCGAGGACGCTGCGGCGGATACCACCATCGAATGCGGCGCGCGAACCGGCGGGCGCGCCAATTATCTGGGCGGTGAAGGCGCGTTCGGTGTGCTCGCGGCGCTGCGTACCGTATCGGCGGGCGGATCGGCGCTGGTGCGGTGCCGAGGCGAGGACGGCGCGCCCGACCATTCGATTCGGGTGAGCGGGCCGGCCACGGGTGATGCGGCCACGGGCGTCGAGACCGACGCGCCCGAGATCGCACCGGAGTTCCTGGACGACAAGGCATTCCGTACCGCGGACGGCGTCACGGCCCCCACCAGGGTGGACAGCCACGCCTGGCAGCTCGAACCCGACCCCGGCGTCGTCGTCCGGCGGCCGACCACGTTTCTGCCCGATACGCCGACGCTGCTGCTGGTCGAGGATCCACGGATCCTGCTCGATCTGGTTACGCCGGAGGCGACGACGGTGTTGTCGACCAAGCCGGGCAAGGGCGTCGTCTATGTGCCCGAGGTGACGCCGGAGGCCGTCGCGGAACTGCTCGAGCAGTGTGACCATGGCGCCGACGTGCGGAATCTGCGCCTGCTCGTGGATGTTTCGGGCGCCGTGACGCCGCGGCGAACCGCCGACCTCGCCGCACTGCACGATCTGCTGTTCCTGGTCGCCAAGCAGCGCGCGGAGCAGCTGGCCGAACCGGACGCGTCGACGATCGCGGTGCTGTTCCACGCGATGGCGGGGAGCACGCCGCAACCGTACGCCGGTCTGTTCACCGGTGCGGTGAAGGTCGCCGCGCTGGAATGGCCGCGGAGTTCGACGTACGCGGTGGTCACCGACAAGGACGCGGTGGGTGCGGTCGGTGAGGCCGAGGCGGAGTCGGCGCTCACCCGCGGCCTGCCGATCGCCTACTACGCCGACGGTGTGCGCTACGGCTGCACGCTGACGGTGATCGAGGACGAGATCGACGTCACCGCCCGCCTCGGCCGGGATTCGGTGGTGGTCGCCGTCGGCGGCGGCCGCGGTATCACCGCGGAGCTGCTCGTCGCGGTGGCAGGTAACTTCGGCGGCCGGTTCTATCTGATCGGTACCACCGAGATAGCGGAGGTCCCGCAGCGCTATCGCGAGCTGGACGACGCCGAATTCGCCGGTGCGAAGCGGGATTACATGCGCGAACGGCTGGCCGAGGAGCCGTCGGCCAGCCCGCGCGCCATCAATGCCGAGTACGAGCGGATCGCCAACGCGCGCACCACGATCCGGAATATGGATCGGATGCGGGCGGCCGGCGCCGCGGCCGTCGACTACCTGGCGTGCGATATCCGCGATCGGGCGGCGGTCGATCGGGCGATGGGCCGGATCGGCGCGGAGGTCGGGCGGATCGACCTGTTGATCAACGCGGCAGGGCTCAACCGTTCCGCGCCCATCGCGGCCAAGGACTTCGCCGAGTTCCGGTTGATCCGTGATATCAAACTCCTCGGTTACACGAACCTGGTCGCGGCATTGCAGTCGTCGCCGCCGTGCAGGTGGTGCAATTTCGGTTCCCTGCTCGGCGTCACCGGGCAGCTCGGCGAGATCGACTACGCCGCGGCCAACGACTTCCTCGGCACCGCCGCCGTGCACAGCGCACAGGCCGTGGGGCGCGACGAGTTCACCATCGGCTGGACGCTGTGGGGCGAGGTCGGCTTGGGCGCGGGCGAGCTCATCAAGGCGTACTTCGAGAAGACGGGCCAGTACTCGAACATGTCGACCGCCGAGGGCGTGCATCACTTCGTCCGGCAGTTGCAATTGGGCGGGCGCCGACCATATGTCGCGCATCTGGGCACCGCGGAATACGGCGCGGCCGCCACGCTGCTGCCCGGATTCCTGACACCGATGTCGAGACCGTTCTACCTGGATCGCCTGCATTCCCGCGGCGAAAAGGACGGCAGGCCATGGGCCGTCTACGAACGCGACTTCGACCGGGCCACCGATGGCTATCTCGACGGGCATCTGGTCGGGGGCACGCCGACACTGCCGGGTGCGTTCGTCGCGGAACTCGCCCTGGAAGCGGCCGCCACACTGGTTCCGCGACGATGGGTGCACGCGGTCGAGGATCTGGTCTTCCACCATTTCCTGAAGCTGCCCCCGGCACAGCGCAAGGCGCGCAAGCGCATTCGCGCCGAGGTCGTCGACGACCGGCCCGATACGGGGACGGTGCGGGTGCGAGTCGAGGTCACCGGTGATGTCATCGCGCCCAACGGCACCGTATTGGTCAGGGACAAGCCACATTTCAGCGCCACCGTGCTGATGGCGAAGACCATGCCCGACGCGCAGCACTGGGCGCCCTGGTACCCGGCCGCCGAGCGGTCCGTCGCCGACCCGTACTACCGGGACGGGTCGCCGGTGCTGCTGAGCGGCGCCTTCGAATCGACCGTGGCGCACCGGCTGCATCCGCTGGGTAAGCGCTCGACGTACTCGTTGCGGTTGCCGCCCGGCGATCCGGTGTTCTCGCGCTTGCGTGTTCCGGTGATCCTGCTCGACGGTCTGCTGCGGACCGGTGTCCTCGCGGCGCCGGACGAGCACGGGCTGGTACCGATCGCGGCACCGCTGCGCATCGACCGGCTCGATCTCTACGAGTACACCAACGACGCACTGCTCGGCGGCGCCGGACCGATCGAGTTGTACGCCGTGGTGCCCGAGCATCCGGTACCCGGCGCACCGGAGAACCTGTTCGTCGCAGTGCGCCCGGATGGGCGAATCATCCTGGCGCTCAAGGGACTCGACTGGATCGTCACCGGACGGCTGAACATCGTCACCGGCGAGATCGCCGGCCCCGCCAACCCGAATTCGGAGGTCGAATGATATGTCGATGATCGACACCACGCCGCGACGGCTCGCTCCGGGACCGACCGCGCCGCATCGGATCCCGCTCAACGTCAAGTCCGTTCGTGGCAACGCTCCGGCGTTCTTCGAATCGCTGCGCCGCAAATTCGGTGACACGGTGCGCATGCCGGTCGGCATCTTCACCGTGACCTTCGCCTTCCACCCGGACGGCGTCAAACATGTGCTGCAGGAGAACAACGCCAACTACATTCGCGGCGTCGGATACAAGGCGTTCAAGATCTTCATGGGTAACGGCCTGCTGACCACCGACGGCGTCGATTGGCGCACCCGCCGGCGAACGGTCAATCCGCTGTTCCACCGCACCGCGATCGATTCGATGGTCACCACCATGGTGGACTCGACCAACGAGGTGATGCGGCGCTGGGAACAGCCGGGCGGCCGAGCCGGCGACATCATCCCCGAGATGATGCGAATCACCCTCGGCGCCCTGGGTGAAATCATGTTCGACACCGATCTCGAACTCGAGCAGGAACAGGTCGGCGTGGCGATGCGCGTCGCCATCGAGGCGATGGTGTACCGCGGCACGCTCCCGCAGTTGCTGCCCGCGTGGGTCCCGTTCCCGTCCCATCGGCGCACCGAACACGCGCGGGAAACCATGTACGCCATCGTCGGGCGCATCATCGAGGCGCACCGGACGGGCAGCCACGCCAATCGGCCGGATCTGGTGAACATGCTGCTGTCGGCGACCGATGACGCGGACCAGCCCACGTTCACCGACGACGATATCCGCGACGAGCTGATGACGATCTTCATGGCCGGTCACGAGACCACCGGCGCCGGATTGGCGTGGGCGCTGTACGAATTGGCGCACGCGCCCGATGTGCAGCGCAGGCTCTACGAGGAGACCGAGCGCGTGCTCGGCGGCCGCGACCCGGTGACGGCGGATCTGACGGATCTGGTCTACACCAAGCAGGTGACCGAGGAAGTGCTGCGGCTGCACCCGCCCATCTGGGTGTATCCGCGCCAGGCGGTGGCCGAGGACGAGGTGAACGGCTGGCACGTGCCCGCCGGTGAGTGCGTATTCATGAGTCCCTATGTCACCCAGCGACATCCGGACTTCTGGGTGACGCCGCTGCGCTTCGATCCCGATCGGTTCACCGAGGCGGCACAGCACGGCAGGCCGAAGTACGCGTACTTCCCGTTCGGTGGCGGGCAGCGCAAATGTGTCGGCGAGGCGATGGCCCTCACGCAGATGCACCTGACCCTGGCGATGATCGTCTCCCGGTTCGAGATCGAACCGGTCGCGAATACCAGCACGGATCTGGCGATCGCGGTGTCGCTGCGCCCGGTCGGCGGTATCGCGCTGCGGCTCGTGCCGAGGAAGTCATGACCACGCCCGCGCTCGAGCGCGCGACGGGCCTCGACTATCCCGACGACCGCACGGTGCTGCCCGTGCGCCGATTCGTCTGGCGGCCGAGGGAAGTGGCCGCGCTGCCGGACGACGTCAGTGACAAGCTGGCGGGCAGGCGCGTCGCGGTGATCGGTGGCGGCGCCGCGTCCGCGGCGAATGTGGTTACGGCGTTGGCCGCGGCCGGCGCACTGCCGGTGCGCCTCGACCCGGCGGCCGGTGACGACAGCGTCGCCGAGTTCTACGCCGCCGCCGGTGCGCTCGACGGCATCGTCGACTTGAATTACGAACGGCCGCTCGATATCGCGCGGCCGGATGGCTGGCAGCCGCACCTGCTGCAGACGGTCGCGTTGCTGCGGCACTGCTATGACGACTGGAGCACCGAGACCGACTGCGAGCGTCTGTTCTATGTCGCGCTCACCCGGCTGGACGGCAGGCACGGGTACTCCGGCTCGCGGATTGCCCAGCCGCTCGGTGGACTCTGGGCCGGCCTGGCGAAGAGCCTTCCCCGCGAATTCGACAACGTGAACATTCGCGTCCTGGACCTGCCGTCGGGCGCCGGTGCGGTGGACCCGGTCGATGCCGAGATGGCGGCGCTGCTGTGCCGAGAGCTGTACCGCTGGGGCTATTTCGAGATCGGGTATGCGGAGGGCGGGCGCTATACCCTCGTTCCGGAACAGGTCGACGTCCCGGATCCGGTGCTGGAGTTGGGATCCGGGGATGTGGTCGTCATGTCCGGCGGTGGCCGCGGCATCGGCTTGGCGCTCGCGCGCCGGTTGTGCCTGCGCTACGGCTGTCGATTGATCATCAGCGGCCGTAGCCCGGCCCCTGATCCGGACGACGAGCGAATCCTGTTCTCGGATAACGAATACAAGACCTACCGCGATCGCAGGCTCATCGAGGCCGCGAAGGCGGGCGCCCTGGCCGAGGTGCGCGCGGAACTCGCACGCGTGGAACAGAGTCGGGAACTGGCGGCCGAGCTGGCCGCGGCGCGCCGCGACGGGCTCGACATCACCTACCGGCGGTGCGATGTCGTCGATCCCGCGCAGGTGCGCGAGCTGCTGGCGGCGGCCGGGCCGCGACTGGCCGGCGTGGTGCACAACGCGGGGCTCGACGCACCGGTCCGGTTGCCCGCCAAGACTGCTGAGGTGGTCCGCGGCACGGTCGAGGTGAAGGTGACCGGGCTGTGCAACCTACTCGACGCTCTCGCCGAGCTGCCGCCGGTGCGATTCTTCAGCTCTGTCGGCTCGCTGTCCGGCCGCTGGGGCGGGATGGTGGGTCAGCTCGAATACGGTGCGGCCAATGACGCGCTCGCCCGGATCGGACTGTGGGCGGCCGCGCGGGCGGCGCAGTCCGGCCGCGCCGCGCGGGTGCCGGTGACCACCATGTGCTGGCCGACCTGGGAGCGGCTCGGCATCATCACCAATTACGAAGCGACGCTGGCCTATATGTCGGCTATGAAGGTCGACGACGGCCTCGATCACTGGGAACGGGAGCTGCTCGCCGACGATCCCGGTGAGCGAACCTTCATGGGCGAATCCGGCAAGGCGCTGCTGTTGCCCACGCTGCTGTGTGGCTATCCACCGAGCAGCGATGTCGCCGCCGTCGAGCAATGGGCCAACCGGTTGATACTGCTCGGCACGCCGATTCGTTTCGCGCGTGGCCGCGCGCTGGAGACCGAGATCGGCTTCGCCGCCGAGTACCTGCCCGCCTGCACCGATTTCCGGGTGGACGGCGCGCCTGCCATCCCGCTGAGCGTCCTGCTGGAATTCCTGCGCTCACTGGGGGATTGGGTGCAGCCGCACGGCGCGCCGCGGGCACTGTCGGCCATGCGGCAGGTGTGGATCGACCTCGCCGGGGTGCGGGCCGACGGTCGAGGAGCACACCTGCGCGCGAGTGCCGAGGGCGCGTGGACCGTGGATCGCACCTGGGTGGTGACTGTGCGGGTGACCCGGGGCGGCGCACTCGTCGCGCGCGGCGCGCTGTGCTACGGCACCGGTTCCGAAAACATTGTGGCCGAGAGGAATACGGAGCCCGCGCCGCGCGCCGGCGCACCGATCAGGGAGTTGCGCTGGAACGGCCAGGTGTTGCGAGTCGGCGCCTTGCCGACGGAAGCCGGCGGATCGGTGTGGGTGGAGGCCGACCGGCCGCGCGATCTCGTGTTCGCCGTACCGGCCCCCGCGCCGGAACTGCCGCTCAACCAGCTGGAGACGATGCTGCTCGCCGCGTATCGGCGCCAAGCGCCGGACCACGTGCGGCACTTGGACATCGCCGCGATAGACATCCTCGGACACGATCGCGCGACCTCGGGCCGGGTCGCGGGCGACGGCACGACTTTCGCCGCATATACCGAGGCCGGTCGGTTGCGGCTGGCCTTACATGGAACACGTTATGGGAGAGGGTGATTCGACTATGACCAGCATGCTCGAGTCGGCCGCGACCGACCGGGTCGAGGACCGTACCGGCCGATACTGCGTCATCGGCGCCGGCGCGTCGGGACTGACCGCGGCCAGGAACCTGCTCGAATACGGCTTCGAGGTCGACGTCATCGAGCGGTCCGCGGATGTCGGCGGCACGTGGAATGTGGAGTGCGCCACCAACAGTGCCTATCGGTCGCTGCACATGATCACCTCGAAGCCGTATATCCAGTTTCCGGACTTCCCGATTCCCGCGGACTATCCGACCTATCTGCCGCAGCACTACGCACAGCGGTATCTGCGTGCGTACGCGGAGCATTTCGGGGTAACGGCGCACATCGAGTTCGAGGCCGAGGTCGAGTCGGTGGATCGGTTCGACGGCGGCCCGGAGTGGATGGTGCGGGTGCGCGACGGCGCGGGTGTCGCGCAGCGCAGATACGGCGGGGTGGTCATCGCGAACGGTCACAATTGGCTGCCGAAGTATCCGCGGTATCCGGGCACATTCGACGGGCTGGTCCTGCACTCCGGGGAGTACAAGGCGCCGGATGTCCTGCGCGGCAAACGGGTTCTCGTCGTCGGGTCGGGGGTGTCGGCCTGCGATATCGCGGTGGAGAGCTCGCAGAACGCCGAGCGCACCCTGCTGAGCGTGCGGCGTGGCAACTACTTCTGGCCGAAGTTCATGTTCGGTATGCCCGCCGACGCGTTCTACGAATCCATCATGAAGCTGAACCTGCCGCGCACCGTGCGGCGCGCGTTCGGCTATCCGTTCCTGCGCATGAACATCGCGGGAAACCCGGTGAAATACGGTCTGCCACGGCCGGAGCACAAGATCTTCGACGAGCATTTCATCATCAACTCGACCCTGCTCTATCACCTCGGGCAGGGCGATATCGTGGTTCGCCCGGCGATCACCGAATTATGCGGGGACCGAGTGCGTTTCGCGGACGGGTCGGAGGAGGAGATCGATGTCGTCGTGTACGGCACCGGATTCCACAAGGCCGAATTCCCGTTCATCGACCGCAAACACCTGAACTTCGGTGACGGCCCGATTCCGCGGTTCCATCTACGCGCCTTTCATCCTGAGTACGACAACCTGTTCATGATCGGCTACTTCCAGACCTCGAGCGGCTATTGGCCGATAATGCACTATCAGGCCCAGATCATGGCCCGCTACCTGTACCTGCTGCGAACCGATCCACGGCGGGTCGCGGCCTTCCGCGACGCCAAGTCGGCGCCGATGTACGGGCAGCAGCTCAACGGCGGACTGCGGTTCTATCAGTCCGATCGCCATCTGGTGCAGGTCGAGCACTATTCATTCAGCAAGCGGTTGCGCAAGGTCGTATCGAGGCTCGCCGTCGATCCGCCGCACCGTGTGACGGTCTGAGGGGTATCCCATGTTCAGTGCAATCGGGCGATTCGTCGTGCGCAGGCCGCGGCAGGTGATCGTCGTCGCGTTGATATTCACCATTGCCGCAATGGCTTTCGGAGTGAGCACCATCACCAATCTGAAGCCCGGCGGATTCGTGCCGAAGGATGCGGAATCGCGGCGGGCCGCCGAATTCCTCACCGATCGGTTCGGGGCGGGCGAGGCCAATATGGTGCTCACACTGTCGAGCGCCCGCGGCGCCGACGCGCCGGAGGTGCGCATCGTCGCCGACGACATCACCGCGCGATTGCGGAGCGAGCCCGAGGTGAGCGCGATCAACTCCTACTGGGCGCTCCCGGCCGCGGCGGCCGCGCCGCTGCGCAGCGAGGACGGCAGGACCGCGCTGATCACGGCGCACGTCGCGGGCGGGGACAACGCGCCCAAGCGGGCGGCCGAACTCGCCGACGAATACAACGGTTCGGTGTCGGGCGTCGAGATCTCGGTCGGCGGTCCGGCGGTGGCGACCGGCCAGACCGATAATCAGGTCGCCGCCGATCTCATCGTCGCCGAGATGATCAGCGTGCCCATCACCGCGGTGCTGCTGATCATGATCTTCGGCAGCCTGATCGCGGCGCTGCTGCCGCTGATCGTCGGGGTGGTCGGCACCGCAACGACATTGGCGTTGCTCGGCGGGCTCGCCATGGTCACCGACGTGTCGGTCTTCGCGATGAATCTGACCACCGCGCTGGCCTTGGCGCTCGCCGTCGACTACTCCCTGTTCATCGTCAGCCGATACCGCGAGGAACTCGACAAGGGCGCCGAGGTGCAGGCGGCCGTGATCCGCACGGTGTCGACGGCCGGGCGCACCGTCGTGTACTCGGGTCTGACCGTTGCCCTTTCGATGACCGCGCTGCTGGTATTCCCGCAGTACTTCCTCAAGTCGTTCGCGTACGCGGGCGTCGCGGTGGTGTCGGCGGCCGTTGTCGCCTCGGTCGTGGTACTGCCCGCGGCGCTGGCCCTGCTCGGTCACCGGGTGAACATGTGGGATGTGCGGGCGTACGCGCGGCGGCGGTTGCGCGGCGAATCGGCAACCGCCCGGGCCCGAGTGCGACGCTCACGGTGGTTCCGGGCCGCCGCGTTCGCGATGCGGCATGCGGTGGCGACCACGTTGGTGGTTGTCGGCCTGCTGCTGTTCCTCGGCAGCACCTTCCTGTCGGTGCGGTTGGCCTCGGTCGACGACCGGATGCTCAACGACACCTCCGCGTCGAGCAGGCAGGTGGGCGAGCGGCTGCGCTCCGGATTCGCCGAGGACATGAGTTCGGTGGTGGTGGCGGCGCTGCCCGGATATCGCAGCGGCGTAGCGGGATTGGCGCAGTACGCCAGGGAGCTGTCCCAGGTTGACGGCGTCACCCGGGTGGTGAGCTCCGAAGGCGTTTTCGCCGGTGGTAACCGGGTTGGGCCGGGCAGGGCCGATATGTCGCGCGGGGACGACGCGTATCTGCTCATCGGCAGCGACACCGAACTGCACTCGGCGCCGAATGTGGCGCAGTTCGATCGGATCACCGGCATCGAGGCGCCGGCGCGGGTACTGTTCGCCGGCGCCGCCTCGGAGAATCGGGATATCCTCGCCGCGCTGCGCGGAAAGTTGCCGCTGGCGTTGACGCTGATCGCCGTCGCGACACTGATTCTGCTGTTCCTGTTCACCGGCAGCGTGGTGATACCGGTGAAGGCCCTTGTCATGAACATGCTTTCGCTGTCGGCGACCTTCGGGGCCATGGTGTGGATCTTCCAGGAGGGTCACCTCTCCGGCTTCCTCGGGTTCACGCCGACCGGATACCTGTTCCTGCCGATTCCGGTGCTGATGTTCTGCCTGGCGTTCGGCATGTCGATGGACTACGAGGTGTTCCTGCTCTCGCGGATCAGGGAGGAATGGCTGCGCGGCAATCGCTCTCATCGGGCGAACCTGCTCGCGATCGCCAACGGCCTGGATCGCACCGGCGGCATCATCACCGCCGTCGCCGCGGTGATGGCGGTCGTCTTCGCGGCGATGGTGACGGCGAACGTCGCGTTCATCCAGTTGCTCGGCTTCGGGCTCATGCTCGCGGTCCTGGTGGACGCGACCATCATTCGCGGCTTCCTGGTGCCCGCGGTGATGGCGATGTTCGGGCGGTGGAACTGGTGGGCGCCCCGCTCACTGGTCCGGCTGCACGACCGAATCGGCTTCAGCGAGAACTGATTCGGTTCACTCGGCCGTCAATACATATCCGCGTCCGCGGACGGTGCGCAGCAGCTGCGCACCGTCCGCGCCGAGCTTTCGCCGCATCGAGCAGACGAAAACCTCGACCAGATTGGTCTGATAGAAATTCGAACCCCAGACGGCGCCGAGTATTTGATTCTTGGACCTGGTCTGCCCCTGGTGCAACGCCAAATGGGCGAGAATCTTGAATTCGGTCGCCGTCAACGGGATCGGCGCGCCCGCCCTAGTGGCCTCCATCGCGGACATATCGATGACCAGATCGGCGACGGTGATCTTCGCATGGGTTCGCTTGGCCCGGCGCAGCAGTGAATCTATGCGCGCGCCGAGCTCTGCGACGGCGAACGGTTTGACGATGTAGTCGTCGGCGCCGGCCGTGAGGCCACGGACCCGCTCCTCGACCGCGCCGGTGCCGGACAGGATGACCGCGTGGGCGCCGGCATGGTGGCGTATCGCTTCGAGCAGGTCGCGGCCGCCCCACCGTGGTATTTCCGCATCGAATACGACGAGATCGGGGGAGAATATCGACAGATCCTGCTCGATGAGCTCACCGTGCTCCCGCGACAACACCACATGACCGCTGTCGACCAGATGATGCTCCAGCGATATCCGAATACTCTCGTCTTTCTCGACAAGCAGAATTCGAGACGACAATACCGTCACCAGTCACCCATCTGTCGGTCGTAGAGCCGAATACGGCTAAGCGATGATAACGCAAGGCCGCGAGCGTCCGGCATCTCGAAAACCCGGATTACGAGGTAGGCGTGGGACATTCGGCGATTTTGTCCGCCCGAGCCCCGTCCCGGTACCGCACTACCCGCACGGTCGTGGGGGGAGTCGCGGACAAACCAGGGCAGCCCGGGACAGCTTGTCGTCAGTCGATCCAGAGGCGGGGGTCGTTGGTGTCGACGAGGGTGCGGATTCGCGCTATCGCGTCGTCGGCCGGGAGGGACAGGCGGCGGCCGTCTCGGAGGCGAAGGGCGACAGTGCCGTTGGCCGCTTCGGCCTGGCCGATGATGACGTGGTATGGGACGAGGCGGTGGGTGCGGATGCGGGCGCCGAGGGTGCCGTCGTCCGCGCTGATCAGCTCGGTGCGCAGTCCGGCGGCTCGGCAGCGGTCACGCAGTTCCGCCGCGATGGGGTCCTCGGTGTCCGAGATCGGCAGGATGGCGATCTGGAGTGGGGAGAGCCAGGCGGGGAAGGCGCCGCCGTGCTGTTCGATCAGTTGGGCTACGGCGCGTTCGATGCTGCCGATGATGCTGCGGTGCACCATGACCGGGCGATGTTTGGCGCCGTCGGGGCCGATGTAGTGCAGGTCGAATTGTTCGGGCTGATGGAAGTCGACCTGGACGGTGGACAGGGTGGATTCGCGGCCCGCGTGGTCGGCCACTTGCACGTCGACCTTCGGGCCGTAGAACGCGGCCTCGCCCTCGACCGCCTCGTAGACCACCCCGGAGCGGTCGAGCATTTCGGCGAGCAGCTTGCTCGCGCGCTGCCACATCTGTGGCGCCGCAACGTATTTCCCGCCCGCGCCGGGCAGTGACAGCCGGTAGCGGGCCACGCTGATGCCCATGGCGTGGTAGGCGGAACGGATCATCGCCAGCGCGGCCGCGGCCTCGTCGGCGACCTGGTCCAGGGTGCAGAAGATATGGGCGTCGTTGAGCTGGATGGCGCGCACCCGCGCCAAACCGCCGACTACGCCGGACAATTCGGAGCGGTACATGCCGCCGAGTTCGGCCATGCGCAGCGGCAGTTCCCGGTAGCTGTGCGAGCGGGACCGGTAGATCACCGCGTGATGCGGGCACATGCTCGGCCGCAGCACCAGCTGCTCGTCGCCGACATCCATCGGCGGGTACATGTCGTCGCGGTAATGCGCCCAGTGCCCGGAGATCTCGTACAGCTCGCGCTTGGCGAGCACCGGCGAGTGCACATGCTGGTACCCGGCCCGCAGCTCGGCGGTGCGGATGTACTCCTGCAGGCTGTGGTGCACGATCGCGCCGTCGGGCAACCAGTACGGCAGCCCGGCGCCGATCAGCGGGTCGGTATCGAACAGGCCGAGTTCGCGGCCCAGTTTGCGGTGGTCGTACACGTGACTTTCCTCTCGGGAGAGGGCGAGTGACCACGCGAAAAAGCCCCGGGCACTCGCCCGGGGCTTGGCATCAGAGCATCGCTCAGCGCGCCGGGACGTAGTCCGGCGTCGTCGTGAACTGAGCGTGCTGCATGGCGAAAACGGTACACCCCGTGGGTGGGCCGGGCACAATCCGCCGGTCTTGCCCCCCGAATTGTTATGGCTCGCGAAGTACCGGGCGAGCCGGTTGGGTGATAGCGACAACCGATCACGATGAGGAGCTGTGCCTTGGAAGACCGTGCGACCGGGAACGACGAGCTGGCCGAGCGTCTGCGCGGACACCTGAGCATGCTCGCCGCCCAGGAGGTCGGTGTCGAGGACGATGTCTTCGAGCTCGGTCTGATCAACTCGCTGCGCGCGCTGGAGATCGTGCTGCACCTCGAGCAGGCCTACGGCATCGAGATCACCGTCGAGGACCTGGATCTCGCCAACTTCCGCTCCGCGGCCAGGCTCGCGCGGTTCGTCGAGGGCAAGCAGGCGGCCGGCGCATGCTGACCGGTGTCGAGGCACTGCTCGACCGGGCGCAGACCGAGGCCGCCGCGTGGGACCGGGACGGATTGCCCGGTGAGATCGTCGAATTCGCCGCGACATCGGGGTTGTTCGCCGCGGTCGCGGGGGCGGGTGCGCTCGATGCGCGCGAACTCGGTTCGCTCGCCGGGGAATTGGGCGCGCGATGCACCGGCCTGCGCTCCTTGCTGACCGTGACCGGAATGGTGAGCGCCGCCGTGAATCGCTGGGGGACAGCGGCACAGCGCGACGCCTGGCTGCCGAGGCTCGCCGCGGGTGCGCTCGTCGCCGGGTTCGCGGTGACCGAGCAGGACGCGGGCACCGATCTGACCGGCGTGCGCACCCGCTTCGACCGCGACGGCGGCGAATGGCGGATATCGGGCCGCAAGCTGTGGGTGACCTTCGGGCAGATCGCCGGTGCGCTACTGGTACTCGGCCGCACCGAGGGCGGCCTGGCCGCCGCGCTGGTGCCCACGAATGCGCGAGGTGTTCGAGTGGAGCCGGTGACCGATCCACTCGGCCTGCGCGGCAGCCTGCTGGCCAACATCGACTTCGACGCGGTCCGCGTCCCGGACGAAAACCTCATCGCACCAGCGGGTTTCGGGCTTTCGCACGTGGTGGCCACGGCGCTGGACCACGGCCGCTACACGGTGGCGTGGGGCTGTGTCGGCATGGCGCGCGCCTGCCTGTCGGATGCGGCCGCGCATGTGGCCCGGCGTCAGCAGAACGGCACCGCGCTGGCCGACCATCAGCTGGTGCGCGCGACGCTCGGCCGCGGCTGGGTCGAGGTGGAGAGCGCGCACGCCCTGTGCCTGCGCGCCGCCGACCTGCGCGCCCGTCGCGACAGCGGGTCGGTGCTCGCGACCATCGGCGCGAAGTACGCCGCCGCCGGGGCGGCGGCGCGGGTCGGCCACGATGCCGTGCAGCTGCTCGGCGCCGCGGGCTGCGCACCGGACGCCCGTGCGGGCCGGTTCTTCCGTGACGCCAAGGTCATGGAGATCATCGAGGGCCCGGCGGCCGTCGCCGAACTGCATCTCGGCGATCACGTGCTTGCCGCGACGAACCGGGCCGCGCGATGACGGGGGTACGCCTAGGTCCGGTCGCGACTTGGTTTCCGGACGGCAACGCGCTCGTTGCGGAGCTGCCCGAGCTCGCGACGCTGGACGAAGCCCGGCGCAAACACGCACTGGCGCTGGGCATTCAGCGTGTGCCCACCGCCGACGGCATCGGTGCGATCGATATGGCGCACCGCGCCGCGACCGAGGCGTTGCGCCAGGCCGGGCTCGACGCGGCCGATCTCGATGCCCTGCTGCTGGTGCAGGGGCGCGCGCCCGAGTACCTGCTCGCCTCGGAGGCGACCGCGTTGCAGTTCCGGCTCGGCGCGGACAAGGCGTTCACCGCGGGCGTCGGCGAACTCGGCTGCGTATCGATCGCGGCGGCGGTGGAAATCGGTGCGGCGCTGCTGCGTTCGGGCGGTCGATATCGCAACGTGCTCGTCGTCGCCGCGGCGACGACGCCGACCCCGGCGCGCTACCGGCCGCCGATGACCGTGCTCGGCGACGGCGCGGCCGCCGTGCTGCTCACCACCTCCGGACCCGGGACCTATGAGCTCGTCGACCACATCGTGCGCAGCAATGGGCGTTACGCCGATCTGTACCGGATCGACTACCGCGACGTGCCCACCGCGGACTGGGTGGAGCAGTGCGCGGACGAGGCGACGTACTCGTTCCGGCTCGCGGTCGAGAGCAGGCAGCGGTTCACCGAGATCAACGCGGAAATATTGGCGCGCAACAACTTACGCAGCACCGATGTGGCGGCCTATCTGATGCAGAACCTGAGCGCGGGCGCGATCGAGTTCTGGCAGCAGGCATTGGACGTGACCATCGATCCCGCCTGCGGCCGAAATCTGGCCCGCTACGGCCATCTCGGCCCGATCGATGTGCTGGTGAACGCTCAGGACGGCGCGGCGGCGCGTGCGCCCGGTGAGTATTCGATCGTGATGAATTCCGGACCGGTGGCCGCGTGGAGCAGTTGGCTGCTGCGCCGTCTACCGGATCCGGCGGGGGCGCAGGAGGTGCGGTGGACGTGGTGACGGTGAAATGCCTGGTCTGGGACCTGGACGACACCCTGTGGGACGGAACGGTTTCCGAGCGCGACGGCGCGGCGCCGAAACCGGCCGCACTGCGCGCGCTCGAAGCGCTCGACGGCCGTGGCATTCTGCACGCGGTCGCGAGCCGAGGGGAACCGGAGCTGGCGCTCGCGCATCTGCGCGCGCACGGTGTCGAGGACATGTTCTCCGCGATCGAGGTGGGTTGGGGGCCGAAATCCGAAGCGGTGCGGCGCATCGCCGCCGAACTCGGCATCGGCCTCGACACCGTCGCGTTCATCGACAACGATCCGGTGGAGCGGGCCGAGGTGGCCGCCGCGCATCCGCGGGTGCGCTGCTATCCGGCCGAACAGCTCGACACACTGCTCGATCTCGCGGAATTGAACCCGGCGGTGATCACCGCCGACGCGACGCAGCGCCGATCCCGCTACCGCGCCGAACGCGCGCGGCGCGACGATCTGCGCGAATTCGCGGGTACCGACCAGGAATTCCTCGCCTCGCTCGGCTTGATCATGACGGTGCGGCGAGCGGGCGAGGACGATCTGGCGCGCGCCAACGAGCTGACCGTGCGCACGCATCAGCTCAATACCACCGGCGTCACCTTCGACCTGGACGAGCTGCGCGCGCTGACGGTGTCCGACCGGCACGAGGTGCTGGTCGCCGAGCTGTCCGACCGGTTCGGCTCCTACGGCACCATCGGGCTGGCGGTGTCGGAGACGCGCGGCGATGACGCGGTGCTGCGCCTGCTGCTGATGTCGTGCCGGGTGCTCTCGCGCGGCGTCGGCACGGTACTGATCCGGCACATGATCGAGCGCGCCACCGCGGCGGGGCGGCGGATGGTCGCCGAATTCGTGCCGACCGAGGTGAACCGGGTGATGCTGGTGACGCTGCGGTTCGCCGGATTCGAGGTGATCGAGCCGGGCGAACAGCGAATGCTGCTCGCCTACAACGAGTCACGTGGGATGACCGGACCGGCGAACAACCACGTCGAGCTGCGGGTCGCCGACGAGGCGAGCCGATGAATGCTGTCGCGCGTGCGGGCGTACTGCCCGATCTGCTCGAACGTTTCGCCGACGCGCGCGACCGCGACGCGGTCGTCGTCGGCGATCATCGCCTGACCTTCGGTGAGTTGGACACCGCCACAGCGGCATTGGCGGCGCGGCTGAGCGGCGCCGGTCTCGGTCCCGGCCGCGTCGCTGTCATCCGGCTGCGGCAGAGCACCGACACCATGGTGGCGATGATCGCCGCGCTGCGCGCCGGCGGCGCCTGGTGCGTAATCGAGCCGGACTATCCGGACGCGTGGCTGCGCACGCTGCTGCGCGATATCGACTGCGGCGCAATCCTGTACGACGGCGCGACGGAAAGCGAGCTCGGTGCGGCGACGGCCGCGCTCGCACCGCCCGATCGAGTGCCGCCGGTGCTGGACATCCGCGCGGTGGACGGCCGCACCGGCCCGGTGGCGGATCGAGCGCCGGAACAGGCGCCCGCGTACGTGATCACCACCTCGGGATCCACCGGTACGCCGAAGGCGGTGGTGGTGAGCCGGGGCAACCTGGCGAATCTGGCCGCGTCGCGGAACTACCCGGTGCCCGAGGCGCTGATCACCTGCTCGGCGCTGCGGTTCACCTGGGACGGCGCCCTGATCCAATCGATCTGGACCCTGTGCCTGGGCGGCGCCGTCGTGCTGCCCGACCATCGCGGGCTGTCGGATCCGGAGGCGGTGGCCCGGTTGGTCCGCGACCGCCGGTGCAGCCATCTGTACGCGACACCCTCGTTCTATCGGCTACTGCTGCCGTATCTGGCCGGTGCGGAGGAGCATCTCGGCACGGTCGCGCTGGCCGGTGAGGTGCTGGCACCCGACCTCGCCCACCGCCATCGCGAGATGCTGCCCGGTGTCACGCTGATCAACGAGTACGGTCCGACCGAGGCGACCGGAACCGTTCTGGCCCACGAGATTTCCGGTGAGATCGGTGCCGTGGTGCCCCTCGGTGTTCCGCTCGGCCGGTCGGCGGCCTATCTACTCACCGATCGGCTCTCGGCCGCCGCGGACGGTGAACACGCCGATCTCGTGCTCGGCGGTCCACAGGTGGCCGACGGGTACGCGGGCAGGCCGGGGGATACCGCGGCTCGTTTCGTCGCGGATCCCTGCGGCGCCGGTGCCCGCATGTACCGCACCGGTGACCATGCGTCCCGGGATGCCAACGGCGACATCGTGTTCCACGGCCGGGCCGACGGTCAGGTGAAGGTGCGCGGCGCCAGGGTCGAATGCGACGCGGTGGCCGGGGTGCTGCGCGGGCATCCCGGACTTCGCGACGCGATCGCGTTCACGCTGCCCGACCGCGCGGGCGATCAGTTGCTCGCCGCCTGCTGGGTGGCCGACGACGCGGTGCTCGTGCCGCCCACAACCGCGGAGCTCATCGCCCATTGCCGTACGCACCTGCCCGCCTATTCGATTCCCGAACGCCTGCGACGGCTCGACTCGCTGCCGCTCGCACCGAGCGGGAAGGTCGACATCGCCGCGGTGCGCGCCGCGATGCGGGCCGTCACGGCGCGCGAGCGGGATCAGCGCCGCGCGCGCTGGCTCCCCGCACAGCGCGAGGTGGCCGAGATCTGGGACGAGGTACTCGAACACGACGATTTCGATCTCGACGATCCCTTCCTCGCCATCGGCGGAAATTCGTGGCGGGTCGTCGAACTGCACATCCGGCTGGAGCGCCGGTGGCCGGGCGCACTACGGGTCGGGCAGCTGTTCGACGAGGTGACGGTGCGCGCACAGGCCGAGATCGTTTCCCACGCACCGGAACTCGCGCCGACAGTGCCCGAACGGCCGGTCGTCTTCGAGCTGTGAGTCACCGGATTCCCACGGGTACAGAAAGAATCGACATGGAACGTGAGGATCGCGATATCGCGATCGTTGGTATCGGCGTGCGCTTTCCGGATGCCGAGGATCTGACGCAATTCCGCGCCAATCTGTGGGCCGGGCGCGACTCGATCGCGCCGATGTCCGAGCCGCGGGCGCAGCGGACCGGCGTGGATCCGCGTGCCGCGCGCCGACCGGCGGGCTACCTGGACGACGTCTCCACGTTCGACCACGAGTTCTTCGGCCTGTCCAAACACGAAGCGTCGCTGACCGATCCACAGCAGCGGCTGGCGCTCGTGGTGGCCGAGCGCGCGATCGCCGAGGCGGGCTACGCACCGTCGGTCCTGCGCGCGGTCGACACGGCGGTGGTTTTCGCGTCGTCGCCCGCGCCGCTGTACGGCGCCGCCGCCGGTGCGCACCCGCTCGGCATGCTCGGCAGCGCCGGATTCGGCGCGGCCGCGCGCATCGCCCACCTGCTCGGCCTGACCGGCCCGTGCTACGCGGTCGACAGCGGCTGCAACGCGGGTTTGCTCGCCGTCCATCACGCGTGCCGCGAATTGCGGCTCGGTACCGCGGAGTACGCGCTGGCGGGCGGCGTCAGCGTGCGTGCCTTCGGGATCGGCGCCGGTGAGGAGGCCGGTTTCGACGAGCTGGTCTCGGGCGACGGGCGGGTGCGCGCGTTCGATATCGCCGCCGACGGCACTGTTGTCGGCGAGGGCGGCGCCGCCGTGCTGCTGACCACGGTCGAGCGCGCCATCGCCGACGGCGCCCCGATCCACGCGGTGCTGCGCGGCAGCGCCACCGTGCACAACGGGCGCGCGGCCGCCACGATCAGCGCGCCGTCGGCGCGGGCGCAGGCCAAGGTGATCGCGGCGGCCTGGCGCGATGCCGGGCTGCCGCTGGAATCCGCCGGATATCTGGAGGCGCACGGCTCGGGCACGAGGCTCGGCGACGCCGTCGAGCTGGAGGCGATCGCGGCGACCTTCACCGGCCGCGCAGGCGCACCGCTGGCGATCGGCTCGGTGAAGACGAATATCGGGCACCTCGACCACGCCGCCGGAATCGCCGGCCTGGTGAAGGCGGTGCTCGCGGTGGAGCACGGTGAGCTGTATCCCTCGCTGCACTTCGAAAGGCCCACCGGCGGTATGGATCTCGCGGCCGCCGGGATCGAGGTGCTGACCGGTCCGCGGCACTGGCCGCAGCGGTACGCGGTGCGCAGGGCGGGGGTGAGCTCGTTCAGCCTCGGCGGCATGAACGCGCACTGCGTGGTGGAACAGCCACCGCGACAGCGGTCTTGGGCATCGACGTGGCCGGGGCGGACCCGGATGATCGGCGTCTCCGCGCGCACCGACGAGGCGCTGGCCCGGCTGTGCACCGAGCTGGCAGGCGCGCTGCGCGGCAGCGACCTCGCGCTCGACGATGTCGTGCGGACGCTGAACGACGGACGAGACCACCATGCGCGGCGTATCGCGCTGACCGTCACCGGCGTCGACGACCTCGCCGACCAGCTGACGGCGCGCAGCACGGCGATCCCCGCACCGGCATCGGGACGCATTCCCAAGGTCGTACTGCTGTTGTCGCCGGATGCCGAGGTGTCCGGCGGCGTCGCGCTGCCACCGGAGCTGCCCGCGCACGGTGCGGTGGCCGAACTGCTCGGGGCCCAGCTCGCCTTCCACGACGAGCTGCGCATGCACGGCGTCGGCATCGCGGCGGTGCTCGGTGCGGGCGTATCCCGGTACCTGGCTCGTCATCTCGCCGGCGCAGGGGAGCAGGTGGGCGCGGACGAGCTGGCGGCGGCCGCCGCCGACCACACCTTCGACGCCGACCGGTTGATCGCGGTCGCCAAGGAGTTGCTGGCGGACGGGCCGGTGCTCTTCGCGGAGACGCTGCCCGGCGGCAGCCTCGGCGCGCTGCTCGCGACCGTGCTCGCCGATGACGAGGACGCCGAAATCATTTGTCC
The DNA here is from genome assembly GCF_044547285.1 of Nocardia sp. NPDC052566. Classification (NCBI taxonomy): domain Bacteria; kingdom Bacillati; phylum Actinomycetota; class Actinomycetes; order Mycobacteriales; family Nocardiaceae; genus Nocardia; species Nocardia sp. NPDC052566. The sequence continues at coordinate 526,808 of NZ_JBIUAF010000005.1, forward strand.
ACCCACCGTTTGCAACGGCCCGGCCGAGGTACTCGCGCGGCTGTACGAGCACGGCGCCGACCTGAATTTCGCGCTGGCCGGCCTGGAATCGGGTCGGCGAGTACGGCTGCCGGGGCATCCCCTGTCCGGTGCGCACTGCTGGGTGGACATCACCTGGCAGCATTCCGACTCCGCACCCGCGGCGGCGGTCGTAGCGAACATCGACGACCCGGTCGAATGGCTGCGCACCACGGTGGGCAGCCTGGTCGACGTCGATCGCGAGATCGCCTCGGACGACGACTTCTTCGCGCTCGGCGGCAATTCGATCCTGGCGCTGCAACTGCTCGACCGGATCACCGCCGCCTTCGGCGTGCGCCCGAAACTCATCGACGTCTACGAATATCCGACCATCGCGGAATTCGCCGCCTTCCTGACCACCGGCACGATCGCGCCGACCACTGGCCTGCCGCCGATCGTGCCGCAGGACGAGTGGGTGATCTCGTTCGGCCAGGCGCGCATGTGGTTCCACCATCAGCTCGATCCGGACACCACCCTGTACAACCTGCCGATCGTGATCCGGCTGGCGGGTGCGGTCGAGGTGGACGCGATCCGCGGCACCTTCGCCGATCTCGCACAGCGCCACGAGGTCGTGCGCTCGAACTTCGTCGACGCCGACGGTGTTCCCGCGCTGCGTATCCGGCCCGATCTCGGTGACTTCTTCCGCTTCGCCGACGTCAGCACCACGCCCGAACCCATCGCGGCCGCACGCGACTTGGTGGCCGAGGCGGGGCGGGTACGCTTCGATCTCGCGACGGATCCACTGCTGCGTGTGCTGCTGATCCGGCTCAGTGCCGACGAGCACGTCCTGCAGATCACCATGCATCACTCGGTGAACGACGGCGGCACACCACAGATCGTGCGCCACGAGCTCCCCGAGCTGTATCGCGCGCGAATGGAAGGCCGCGAGCCGAACCTGGCCCCGCTACCGGTGCAATATCGCGACTACGCGCGGTGGCAGCGGGATCTGCTGGCGGGCAACGCACTCGACGGCGAACTGCGCTACTGGATCGACCGGCTCACCGGCGCGCCCCGGCTGGACCTGCCGCTGGACAAGGTGCGCCCGCCGCGCAAGACCTTCGCGGGCGCGCTGCACATCTTCGAGATCTCCGTCGACGACCTCGCGGCGCTGCGGCTGCTGTGCCAGCGCGAATCCGTCTCGATATTCGTCGTCCTGCTCTCGGCGTTCCACCTGATGCTCGCGCGCTACAGCGGCCGATCCGACATCGTGATCGGCACGCCGACCACGGGCCGCAATCGTCCCGAATTGGCCGGGCTCATCGGCTATTTCAACAGCACGGTGGCCTTGCGCGTGGATATCGACGGTGCACCGGGCGTCGGTGAATGGTTGCGCAGCGTGCGTTCGGTGGTCCTCGACGCCCTGGAGCACCAGGAGATTCCGTTCGACCACGTGGTGCAGGCGCTCGGCGGTGAACGTGACCTGAGCCGTACGCCGATCTTCGATGTCTGCCAGATCCACCAGGAACTGCCCGCGGGCAACCGCGATGCCGAGGCGGTGACCGACTTCTTCGATCAGCACCGCACGGTGGCGAACCTGTTTCCCGGGATGCCGCTGGGCACCGCGAAATTCGACCTGACGCTGCTGACCATAGATCACGGCGACCGCTCCGTCATGGACGCGTGCATCGAGTACAGCACCGATTTGTTCGTCGAGGCGACGGTGGCCGATATGGCGCGTGCGTACCTGCGGATCCTGCGCGAGCTGGCCGACGCCGATCCCGCTCGCCCGATCCATGAGATCCTCGCGCCCGCAGTGGATTCGCCGCGGCTCGACTATCGGGCGCTGCTGGTGCCCGCCGACCGGCCGCGCCCGGCCGAGCCGCGCTATACCGCCGCCCGCGTCCGCCGCGACGCCGTGTGGTCGGCGACGAGCGATCTCGATGCGATCGTGCTCGCGGCGTGGGCCATGGTGCTCGGCTGGTACAGCGGCGAGGACGAGATCGATATCGATGTCGCGGTGACCGGCGGCTACCACCCGGTGCGTGTCGACCTCACCGACGATCCCACCCCGCGCGAGTTGTTCGCTCGGACAGGGCAACTCACTCGGGACGGTGCGGCGGCGCGTCTGCCGGTCCGCTACCTCGGCGGCCACGCCGCCGCATCGAGCGACGGGACAACGGCCGAACTGGCGCTGTCGGTGGACGCGTCGGATTCGCACGTAGCGCTGCGACTCGACTATGCGACAGAGCTTTTCGACGAGCCGACGGCGCACACCCTGCTCGCCGACCTACATCGGATGCTGGACGGGGTACTGCGCGAACCGGATCGCCCGGTCGCCGACGTCGCGCAGGACGCCATCGCCCGCGATATCGCCGAGCTCGAACAGAGCGCGGCGCAATGACCACGGAGGACCATCACATGACGATCGGTGTCGTCGGCGCGGGCACCATGGGCGCCGGTATCGCACAGTGCCTGGCGCAGTACGGGTTCCAGGTCGTGGTCGCCGAGTCCGATCCGGACGCCGTGACCAGGGCGCGTGCGGATCTGCGGCACCAGGTGCGGCTGGCGAGGCTGCTCGGCCACGGCGGCGCGGCCGATCCGGCCGTCGTACTGGAGCGCGTGCGGTGGGTGGACCGGATCGAGGCGATGGGCGCACTCGATGTCGTCATCGAGTCGGTGCCGGAACGCCCGGAGATCAAGGACGCGGTATTCGCCGCACTCGACCGGCACTGCGCCGCAGGCACGGTATTCGCCACCGGCACCTCGGCCATCCCGGTCGCCCGTCTGGCGCAACGGGTCTCGCACCCCGAGCGAGTGCTCGGACTGCACTTCATGAACCCGGCGCCGCTGACCGCCGCGGTCGAGGTCGTCCGCGGTACGCAGACGAGCGACGGCGCGCTGGCCACCGCGGTGGCGCTGGTCGAGGCGCTCGGCAAACAGGCGATCGTCGTCGGCGACGGGCCGGGCTTCGTGCTGAACCGGCTGCTGATGCAGACGATCGCCGCCGCGGCCGAGCGAGTAAGCGCGGGTACCGCCGATGCGGCGACCATCGACGAGATCTTCGAGAAATGCCTCGGCCATCCGATGGGCCCGCTGCGCACGGCCGACCTGATCGGCCTGGACAACGTGGCCGACACGCTCGAGGTGCTGCGCGCGGAGACCGGCGACGGCCGGTACGCCATACCGCGGGCGCTCGCGGAGCTGGTGGCCGCCGGTCGATTCGGACGCAAGACGGGACGGGGATTCCATGCTTATCGGTGACGAATCGCGCAGTGCTGCACTGAGCAGTGCCGAACTGAGCAGTGCCGAACTGAGATACCGGCAATCGGGCAAATGGTCGGCCGACCGGGCCTATTGGTCGACACGGCTGGCCGATGCGCCCCGGCCGGAACAGCCATCGGCCCTCGGGCCCACCGGGGTTCCCGGCTCGCTGCGGGTCACCATCGACGCCGCGTCGTTGACGCCGATCGCCCGGCGCGGCGGCGGTGGCACGGCGGCGGTGCTGCTCGCCGCGGTGGCCGCTTTCGCGCACCGGTGCACCGGTGCGGCCGAGATCGTGATCGCCTACCGCGCGGACGGTGCGCTCACGCCGATCCGGCTGGCCGTGACACCGCGAGATACGCTCGCGGCGCTGGCCGTTCGTGCCGGGGCCGAGTTGCGTGCGGCGCGGCGGCACCGGTTCCTGGCCGCCTTCGACGATCCGTGGCCGGAGCCGGACGCTCGGGTCTGGGGGCTGGTCGCCGAGGTGAACGCGGACGGGAACAACGGATTTCGTCCCGCCGAAGATTCGGCGCTCACCGTACTGCTGGACGATCGGCTCGCCGGACAGTGGACCGCCGACGTGCACGCGTCGGCGGGCGCCGTCGGACGCTTCGCGCGCTTGCTGAACTGGTGTGCCGGGCAACCGGATCGGGCGATCGGTGCGGCGGACCTCGACACCGCCGAGGAGCGCGACCGGCTCATCGAGTTCGGAAACACCACCGCGCACCCGGTGGATCCGGCGGCGACGCTGCTTCGCGCCTTCGAGGATCAGGTGCGGCGCACACCGGGATCGATCGCGGTGCGCGCGGATGGTCTCCTGCTCGACTACGCCGAATTCGCCGCCAGGGTGCACCGGCTGGCCCGCTGGCTGATCGACGCGGGCGTCGGACCGGAAACACTGGTCGCGGTGTCGATGGCGCGGTCGGTGGAACAGGTGGTCGCGCTCTACGCGGTGCTCGCCGCGGGCGGCGCGTACCTGCCGATCGATCCCGCCCATCCCGAGTCGCGCTCAGTCGGCGTACTGCGTGCGACACGCCCGGTGTGCCTGCTGACCCGATCCGGCGAACAGGCGCCCAAGGTCGACGGACTACGCGCCGTCGCGGTGGATGAGCTCGACACGGCCAGCTATTCCGTTGCCGCGGTGACCGATTCGGAGCGGCGCGCCCCACTGCGTCCGGACAATCTCGCGTACGTGATCTTCACCTCGGGTTCGACGGGCTCACCGAAGGGCGTGGCCGTCACGCACGCGGCGATCGTCAACCAGCTGGAATGGATGGCGGAACACCATCGCCTCGCGCCCGACGACGTGTACCTGCTCAAGACCGCGATGACCTTCGATCCTTCGCTGTGGGGCCTGTTCTTGCCGCTGCGGCTCGGTGCCGCGCTGGCGCTCGCTCGCCCGGACGGCCATCTGGATCCGGTGTACCTGGCGGAACTGATCGCGCGCGACCGGGTGACGGTCACCGATTTCGTGCCGTCGCTGCTGTCGGTGCTCGCCAGGCACCCGGCGATGTCGGCGCTCGGTACGCTGCGGCAGCTGTTCGTGATCGGTGAGCAGTTGCCGCCCGCGACGGTCGCGGCCGTCGGCGCCGGGGTGACCGTGCACAATCTGTACGGTCCGACCGAGGTCGCGGTGTCGGTGACCACGCACCGCAGCGACGCGAGCGACGCCGAGGTCGTCCCGATCGGCACACCCGCGTGGAATACCCGTGTCTACGTCCTGGATTCGAGCCTGCGGCCGACGCCGCCGGAGCTGGTCGGCGAGCTGTACCTATCCGGAATTCAGTTGGCGCGTGGCTATTTCGGCCGTGGCGCGGCGACGGCGGAGCGCTTCGTCGCCGACCCGTACGGCGGCGCGGGCGCACGCATGTACCGCACCGGTGACCTGGTGCGCCGGCGCGCCGATGGCGCACTGATTTTCGTGGGCCGGGCCGACTCCCAGGTGAAGGTGCGGGGCCAGCGCATCGAACTCGGCGAGATCGAGACGGCGCTGAGCGCGCATCCGGATATCGAACGCGCGGTGGTGATCCTGCGCGACGATCGGCTCGTCGCCTACCTGGTGCTCGCGCAGGGGCGGCAAGAACCGGCGCTTGCCGAATGGCTGTCCGGCAGGCTGCCCGCCGCCATGGCGCCCAGCGCCTTCGTCGTGCTCGACCGGATACCGCTGACCTCGAATGGGAAGCTGGACAAGCGCGCGCTGCCCGCACCGGTGGCTGATCTCCCCGAGTACCGGGCGCCCGCGGGCACCACCGAGGCGATGGTCGCCGACTCGTTCACCGACGTGCTCGGCATACCGCAAGTCGGCGCCCACGATTCGTTCTTCGCCCTCGGCGGCGACAGCATCATGTCGATCCTGCTGGTCGCCCGCGCGCGCGGCCGCGGTGTGCTGTTCACACCCCAGGACGTCTTCGAACAGCGCACGGTCGCCGGGCTCGCCGCGGTCGCGCGCACCGAGGGCGAACGCCGCGCCGACGTCCTCGCGGAACTGCCCGGCGGCGGTCTCGGCGAGATGCCGCTGCCGCCGGTGCTGCGGCACCTGATGGACCGTGCCGGCGGCCCCGAGCGGCTCGCCCAATCGCTGGCGCTGCGCTTGCCCACCGGAATCGACCGTGCGGCACTGGTTTCGACCCTTCGCACGGTCGTCGACCGGCACGACATGCTGCGCGCTCGCCTGTACCGGGAGTCGGGCGAGTGGCGACTCGCGGCCTCGGCCCCCGGCGCCGTCGACGTGGACGCACTGGTGCACCGGATCGTGCTCGATCCGCACGCGGAGACCGCCGCCGTGCTCGATATCGCGGCGGCAGCGCGGGATTCGGCGATCCATCGGCTCGATCCCGCGAACGGGATAGTGCTGCACTGTGTGTGGCTCGACCCCGAATCCGCCGACGCGCAGGGGTGGTTGATCATGGTGCTGCACCATGTGGCCGTCGACGGCGTGTCATGGCGAATCCTGGTCCCCGACTTGATATCCGCGTGGTCGCAGCTGCGGGCCGGGCGTATACCGGCGCTGCCTGCCCCCGGCACTTCGATGCGACGGTGGGCGCATGCGCTGACCGCCGAGGCGCACCGCGACGAGCGGGTCGCGGAGCTGACGCTGTGGCGCTCGGCGCTCGGCTCCGGCGAAACTCAGGTGGGGGAGCGGCCTTTCGATCCGGACATCGATCGGGCGTCGACGGTGCGGCACCGGAAGATCGAGGCATCGATCGAGCTCACCGCGCTGATCGACGCGGTCGGGCAGCGTCATCGGGCCGAACCACAGGAGGTGCTCGTCACCGCGCTGGCGCTGGCACTGGCGGCGTGGCGCGGCATCGGCGCCCGCACGCTGTGGCTGGAAAGCCATGGGCGCGAGCAGGAGGTGATCGACGGGGCGGACCTGTCGCGGACCGTCGGCTGGTTCACCACCGTCCACCCGGCACGGATCGACCTGGGCGGCATAGATATCGACGCCGCGCTGACGGGCGGGCCCGAGGCGCGTCGAGCACTACAGCGGATCAAGGAACAGCTGCGCGCGCTGCCCGATCACGGCATCGGCTACGGGCTGCTGCGCTACCTCAATGCCGAAACCGCGGCCCTGCTGCCCGCGTCCGCGACCGAGATCGGGTTCCGCTATCTCGGCAGGACGGCGAGCGGACACGCAGGCGGCTCGGCCTGGCTGCCCGCGGTGGAACTGTCCGAACTGCCCGAGCCCGCGATCGACGCCCCCGCCGCCGCGGCCATCGATGTGGCCGCGATCGTCGTCGACGACCGCTTGCACACCAGCTTCGCCTATCCGCGAACACTGCTGAGCGACAGCGATATCGGTGCGCTGGGCGAATTGTGGACCACGGCGCTCACGGCGCTGTGCGCGCCGGAGACCGCGCACGGCCACGGTGCGGGGCCGCTGGCCTCCGGCCGGACCTCGTCGGATCTGGCGCTGGTGCGGCCGGACCAGGACGAGATCGAGCGGTGGGAGCGGCGGTATCCGGGGCTGCTCGACGTATGGCCGCTCACCCCGCTGCAGGCGGGCCTGCATTTCCACGCGGTGCTGGCGCGCTCGTCGTTCGACGCCTACCACGTGCAAACCGTGTTCACCCTGACCGGTGCGGTCGAGCGGGCCCGGCTGCGGGATTCGTTGCAGTGCCTGCTGGATCGCCACGACAGCCTGCGCGGTGCGGTGGTGACCCGGGCGGACGGCACGGCGGTGCAGGTGGTGGTCGGCGCCGTGCCGATGCCGTGGCGCGAGATCGACCTGCGTGACCAGGCCGATCCCGAGGCGGCGCTCGCCGATCTGATCGACGCCGACCGCGGCGAACCGTTCCGCCTCGACACACCGCCACTGCTGCGTGGCATGCTGATCACGCTGCGCGACAACGACTTCCGCCTCATAGTGACCAACCACCACCTGCTGATGGACGGCTGGTCGATGCCGATCGTAGCGGCCGAACTACTGGCGCTGTACGCGGCGGATGCGGATCCCGCGGTGCTGCCCCCGGTGCGCGGCTACCGGGACTTCCTGGTGTGGCTGCGCCGCCGCGACACCGCTGCCGCCGCGCGGGCGTGGCGCGACGCGTTCGCCGACGGGGTGTCGCCGACGCTGCTTGCCCCGGAGGATCGCGGCCGCCGCATCGCCACGGCCGCAGGCCGATTCGACTGTGGTCTGGACGAGGCGGACAGCGCGCGGTTGCGTGCGCTGGCCGCCGCGCATCAGGTCACGGTCAACACCGTGCTCCAATGCGCCTGGGGCATAACGCTCGCCCTGAGCACCGGCCGCCAGGACGTCGTCTTCGGCACCACCGTGGCGGGTCGCCCCGCCGAACTGGCCGGTGTCGAATCGATGGTCGGGCTGTTCATCAACACCGTGCCGGTGCGGGTCCGGATACGCGAAGGCGACTCGATGGCGCAGCTGCTCACCCGGCACCAGGCCGACCAGACGGTGCTGGTCGCGCACCAGCACCTCGGGCTCCCCGAAATCCTCGACGCGGCAGGGCATACCGCGTTGTTCGATACCCTGCTGGAGTTCCAGTCCTATCCGCTCGACACCTCGGCGCTGGACGCCTACGAGGGTGTGCACGGTCTGTCGATCACCGATTTCGAGGTCAACGACGGCACGCACTACCCGATCACCCTGGTGGCCGCGTTGCGGCGGTCGCGGTTGTCGGTGCAGGTCGGCTATCTGCGGGAATGTTTCGACGAGCCGGCGGTGCGCACGCTCACCGACCGCTGGATGCGGGTGCTCGCCGCCATGGTCGCGAATCCGCGGGCTCCGATCGACTCGGTGATCTCCGCCGAGCCGCGCCGGATGCCGCAGGTGGGCACCGATATTCGCCGGTCCATCGATCCGGCGGCGACACTGCCCGCGCTGGTCGACGCGCAATGCGCGCGCACGCCGGACGCGGTGGCACTCGAATTCGACGGCGCCGTGCTCACCTACCGCGAGTTCGCCGATCGGGTACACCGCCTCGCACATTGGCTCATCGGATCCGGTGTCGGTCCGGAAACGATTGTCGGACTCTGTATTCCGCGCTCGATAGAGCTCGTCGTCGCCGTGCACGCTGTGGTCGCGGCGGGCGGTTGCTATGTGGCGCTCGACCCCGAGGATCCGAAGGAGCGCCACAAGCGGATCATCTCGGCGACGCGCCCGCTGTGCGTGCTGAGCCTCGGCCGGTCCACCGGCCTCGGAACACCGTGGGTGGTACTGGATTCGCTCGACCTGACCGAGTACCCGGTGTGGCCGGTATCGAACGCGCACCGGCGTGCGCCCTTGCGCGCCGCCAACACCGCGTATGTGATGTTCACCTCCGGGTCGACCGGCACGCCGAAGGGCGTCGCCGTCAGCCACGCCGCGATCGTGAACCGGTTGCTGTGGATGGCGGCCGAATATCCGGTGCGGCACGGCGACGCGGTGCTCCAGAAGACCCCGGCCACCTTCGACGTCTCGGTGCCGGAGCTGTTCGGGCCGTTGCTGACCGGAGCGCGGATGGTCATCGCCGCACCCGGCGGACACCGTGACCCCGGCTATCTCGCCGAGCTGATCCGGAGCGCGGGCGTGACCACCGCGCACTTCGTGCCAGGCCTGCTCGCCGCATTCCTCGCGAGGCCCGATGCGGCTGAATGCCGCAGCCTCACCCGCGTTTTCGCATCGGGGGAGCGGCTGTCCGCCGCCATCGCGCAGCGTGCGGTCGCCACCTTCCCGCAGGCCGCGGTGATCAACCTGTACGGGCCTACCGAGGCCGCGGTGGAAGTCACCGCGCACGAGGTGATCGAAACCGATACGCGCACGGTGCCGATCGGACTGCCGGTCTGGAACACCCGTGTCCACGTACTGGATTCGCGGCTGCGCCCGGCGCCTGTCGGTGTCGCGGGCGAAATCTATCTCGCCGGAGCGCAAGTGGCGCGCGGGTACCTCGGACAGTCCGGGCTGACGGCGGAGCGGTTCGTCGCCGATCCCTTCGACGCCGACGGCGCGCGGATGTATCGCACCGGCGATCTCGGCGCCTGGAACGCCGCGGGCGAGCTGGAATTCCTCGGCCGCAACGACGGTCAGCTGCAACTGCGCGGCAGGCGGGTGGAGCCGGGGGAGATCGAGGCGGCGCTGTGCGAACACGAGGGCGTCGCACAGGCCGTGGTGCTGCCGTGGCGCGCGCCGGGCGGTGACGACGACGTGCTCGTCGCCTATGTGGCGCCGGACGGGCGAGGAGGTACTCCGCAGGCCCAGCGCGCGCTGGTCGAGGAGTGGGCCAGGGTCCACGGAAGCCTGTACGACGATGGCGCGTCCGCACCCGGATTCGGCGCGGACTTCCGCGGGTGGACGAGCAGCTACACCCGGGCGCCGCTACCCATGGAGCAGATGCGGGAATGGCGCGACACCACGGTGGCGCGGATCCGTGCGTTGAATCCACGACGGGTGCTGGAGATCGGCGTCGGATCCGGTCTGCTGCTCGCACAGCTGGCGCCCGACTGCGCCGAATACGTCGCGACCGACGTGTCCGGCGCGGTCACCGAGGCGTTGCGCACCGCGCTCGGCGGGAGCCCGGAATGGGCGCAGCGCATCGCGGTGCACACCCGCCCCGCCGACGATTTCGACGGCCTGCCCGAATCGCATTTCGACACCGTCGTGCTGAATTCGGTGGCGCAGTACTTCCCGAGCGCGTCCTACCTGTCGTCGGTGATCGCCGGTGCTATGCGGGTTCTCACGCCGGGCGGCGCGCTGTTCATCGGCGACGTCCGCAACTTGACCTTGGCGCCCGCACTGGCCACCGGTATCGAAATGGCACGTACCACCGGCGATATCGATCCGGCTGTGCTGGCCGAGCGGGTGCGGCGCAGGCTGACCGCCGAGCGGGAACTGCTGCTGGCGCCCGAGTATTTCACCACGGTCACCGACGCGGATCCGGCGATCGGCGGCGTCGGCATTCACGTCAAGCGCGGCGCCGCGGACAACGAGCTCACCAGGTACCGCTACGACGTGGTGCTGCACAAGAATCCGGTGCAGGCGCGATCGGTGCGGTCCGCGCCGCGGCTCGACTTCGCCGGAATCGATACGCTCGCCGCCGAATTGCGCGCCAATCGCCCACAGGTGGTGCGAGTGAGCGGAATTCCGCACGCGGGGGTGCGAGCTGAGCTGGCGGCCGCCCAAGGCGGCGGCAACGCCGCCTCCGATGCCCCAGGCCTGTGGCCGGAGCAACTCCACCGGCTCGCCGCCGAATTGGGGCTCGCGGTGGTGGTGACCCTGTCGAGCACACCGGGACTGCTCGACGCGATCTTCACCGATCCGGCGATCGGCGCCGTGACCGATGGCTACCTGCCCGGTGACCGCACTCGGCATGCCAACGATCCCGCGGCTGCCTCGCTGGCCGCCGAGCTGCGGTGGTTCCTCACCGACCGGCTGCCCGCCGGGCTGGTGCCCGCGGCGTTCGTCGTGGTGGATCAGCTGCCGACCTCGGCGAGCGGGAAGCTGGACCGCCGCGCGCTGCCCGCGCCCGAATTCCCGCGCGGCGCCTACGAACCGCCGCACGGGCCGGTCGAGGCGGCGATCGCGGCGGCATTCGCCGAAACGCTCGGTGTCGCACAGGTCGGCCGCGCCGACGACTTCTTCGCCCTCGGCGGTCACTCGCTGACCGCGACCAGGGTGGTGAACCTGTTGCGCGGCGCCCTCGGCACGGAGGTGCCGATCGGAGAGTTGTTCGCCGCACCGACGGTCGCCGAATTGGCGGCACGGGTGGTGCTCGGCGGGCAGCGCCGCGATCGGCTCGTCCCGATGGCTCGTCCCGCACAGGTCCCGCTGTCGTTCGCGCAGCGGCGAGTGTGGTTCGTGCACGAATTATCCGACGGCGCACCGCTGTACAACATTCCGTTCGCACTGCGGCTGCGCGGAGCGCTCGATATCGGCGCGATGCGGGCGGCACTGGCCGATGTGGTGGCGCGCCACGAATCCCTGCGCACGATCTACCCCCAGGTGGACGGCCTTGCTTATCAGCACATCCTGTCGCCGGGCGCGGCGGCGGTCGACATCCCGCTGGTGGCGCTCGATCCGGCGGACCTGACGGCGGCACTGGCCGAGCGGGCCGGGCACCGCTTCGACCTGAGCGCCGACCTACCCTTGCGCGCCTGGCTGATTCGCCTGCGCGAGGACGAGCATGTGCTGGTCCTGGTGATCCATCACATCGCCGCGGACGGCTGGTCGATGGTGCCGCTGGCCCGGGATATGGCCACTGCCTACGCGGCCCGTGCGGCGGGCACGCCGCCGGGCTGGGATCCGCTGCCGGTGCAGTACGCCGACTACACACTGTGGCAGTGGGAACTGCTCGGCGCCGACAACAGCCCGACCCCGTTGCTCGAGGACCAAGTGTCGTACTGGCGAACCGAACTCGCCGCACTGCCGCCGCTGCGGCTGCCGATCGACCGGCCGAGGCCCGCGCGGCCGAGCGGGCTGGGCGGTCAGGTCGAGCTGGTGCTCGACGCCGAGTTGCTCAGTGCGGTCGAGCATTACGCGGCGGGCCGCAGGGCGACCACCTCGATGGCGCTGCAAGCGGCCTTCGTGGTGCTGCTGCGCCGGCTCGGCGCGGGCGAGGACCTCGCCATCGGCGGTCCGATCGCGGGGCGCACCGATACCGCGCTGACGGAGCTGGTCGGCTTCTTCGTCAACACCTGGGTGCTGCGCGTCGATCTGTCGGGCGATCCGTCCTTCGACACGGTCGTCGATCGGGTGCGGGCAAAGGCGCTGGCCGCCTACGCGAATCAGGACGCGCCGTTCGAGCGGCTCGTGGAATTGCTCGCTCCGCCCCGATCGAGGGGAACGCACCCGCTGTTCCAGGTGATGTTCGCGTGGCAGAACAATGCCGTTCCCGAGGTGGGCCTGCCCGGCGTACTAGCCACGCCCGTTCCCATTACCACCGGCACCGCCAAAATGGATCTGTTCTTCAACCTGAGCGCGCCGGCCGATCCGTCCATGCCCGCGGGCGGCGTGGTCGAGTACGCGACCGATCTGTTCGAGCGCGAGACCGTCGAAGCCATGGTGGCGCAGTATCTTCGGCTGCTCGCCGCGCTGGTCCGCGACCCGGAGCGCGGCATCGGCGCGCTCGATCCGGTTTCGGGCACCGACGCTCGATCCCTCACCGACGGGAGTTACACGTGACCGCCTCCGACGCCGACCGGCGCAGGCCGCTCACGGCCGCGCAGGCCGGAATCTGGTTCGCCCAGCAGCTCGACACCACCGGGCGGCGGTATGTGGTCGGCGGTCATCTGCACATCCGCGGCGCGCTCGACACGGACCTGTTCGAGCGGGCACTGCGGCACACGGTGGCCGGGAGCGAAACGATGCGGGTACGGTTCGCCGCTGAGGACGGCGCACCGGTCCAGGTACTGGAGGACGTGCGCGACTGGGTCTTGCGCAGGATGGACTTCGCCGACCGGCCGGATCCGCTCGCGGCCGCAGGGGCGTTCATCGATGCGGAGATGGACCGGCCCTACGACCTCACCGCGGCGCCGCTGTTCGACCACGCCCTGCTGCGGGTCGGCCCCGCGGATCACCTGTGGTTCATCAGGTTTCACCACATCATCTGTGATGGCGGCGCGATGGCGGCGTTCATGCGCAGGGTTTCGGATGCCCACCGCGCGCTGCGAGCCGGAGAAGCGTTGCCGGAGGGCGTATTCGACCGGCTCGACGCGCTGATCGACGAGGATGTGCGCTACCGGTCCGCGCATCGGTTCACCGCCGACCGCGATTTCTGGGCCGGACGGCTGGCCGGGCTGCCCGATGCCGCGATGCTCGCCGAGGACGGCGCGGGCGGCGCCGACGAATTCGTCCGCCACAGCGGCCATCTGGACCCGGACACGTGGAAGGCGTTGCGGCATCGGGCCGATGCCTACGGCGTGCGCTGGCCGGTGCTGGTGCTCGCGGCCACGGCGATCGCGCTCCAGGCCGACAACGGTGGCCGAGTGGTGGTGCCCGGCTTGACGGTTCCGGCGAAGCGCTCGTGGCACGCGCTCGGGATGACCGCCAATGTGGTGCCGCTGCGGCTCACGGTCGATCCGGCCGCGCCGCTGTCCGCGCTGGTGGACGCGGTCGGAGCGGAGAGCATGACGGTGCTGCGGCACCAGCGCTACCGATTGGCCGACATGCACCGGGATCTCGGCGCGCTCGACAGCGGGCGGCGGCTCGTCGGCCCCGTGGTGACCATCATGCCGATGGAAACGATGCGGGAGTTCGGCGGCCATCCGGCCGTCCCGCACGAGGGTTCGCCGGGCCGCACGGACGGGGTGACGATCGGCGTCTACGACAACGGTGAACCCGAGCTGCGCATCGATATCGATTCGGTGGCGGCGCGGCATACCGCGGCGAATCTGGCCGCCCAGCACGCACGGCTGCGCGCCGTCCTCGCCGCGATCGCGCACGCCGAACCGGACACCCCGATCGGCCGATTGCGGTACGACGCAGATGTTTCCGCCATCCCGGCCGTCCCAGCGGACACCGATGCCTGGCAGCCGCGCACACTGGTCGAAGCACTGCGGCACGGCGTGCGGACCTCGGGTGACTCCGCGGCCCTGATCCATGGCGAGGACGTTGTCACCTATCGCGAGCTCGATGAACGGTCGAATGGCCTGGCGGCCAGGCTCGTCACGCGCGGCGCGCGCCCGGGCGCTTTTGTCGCGGTCTTGCTGCCGCGGTCCATCGATCTGATCGTCGCTATGGTCGCGATCGTGAAATCCGGTGCGGCGTATGTGCCCTTGGATCCCGGGTATCCCACTCCGCGGCTGCGGATGATGCTGGACGAGGCCGCACCGGTGCTGGTGGTCACCGACGGCACGCACGGGGGAGTCCTCGCCCCGGCCGACCCCGTGGTGTCGATCGACGAGGGCGACTCGGGAGCGACGGTCGCGGTCGAGCCGCGACCGGACGATCCGGCCTACGTCATCTACACCTCCGGGTCGACGGGAACACCGAAAGGCGTTGTCGTCACCCATGATTCCGTCACCCGGCTGCTCGCTGCGACCCGCGGGGAGTTCGGCTTCGGCCCCTCGGATGTGTGGACGCTGTTCCACTCGACCGCATTCGACTTCTCGGTGTGGGAGATCTGGGGCGCGCTGCGGCACGGCGCGACGCTGGTGATCGTCGGCGAGCAGACCACGCGCTCACCGGAGGAATTCCTCGAACTGCTCGTCGCGCACCGGGTTACCGTCCTCAACCAGACCCCGGCGGCATTCGACCTGCTCACCACGACGCTGGCCGCCCGTCCGGAACTCGGGGCCGAGCTGGCGCTGCGGCTGGTGGTCTTCGGCGGCGACAAACTCGACGCGCGGCGGCTCGCGGGCTGGTTCGAGCGCTTCGGCGCGGCCGGGCCGCGCCTGGTGAACATGTACGGCATCACCGAGACCACGGTGCACGTGACCGCGGGTGAGCTCGGTGCGGACTCGGTGCGGTACCCGGGCAGCGTTGTCGGCCTGCCCATTCCGGGCCGGGCGGTGCGGCTGCTCGACACCGCGCTGCGTCCGGCGCCGCCGGGTCTGCCCGCCGAAATGTATGTGGGCGGCGAGAGTGTCGCGCGCGGCTATCTCGGCAGGCCTGGGCTCACGGCGGCGCGGTTCGTCGCCGATCCGGCGGGTCCGCCCGGTGCGCGCGTGTACCGCAGCGGCGATCTCGGGGTATGGCGTTGGCGCGGGCTGGAGTACCTCGGCCGGGTGGATCGGCAGCTGAAGATCCGCGGATTCCGCATCGAACCGGGTGAGGTCGAGGCCGCGCTGCGGGCCGTACCCGGGGTGAGCGCCGCGGCGGTGCGGGCCGCCGACCTGGGAACGGGCGACCGGCGGCTGGTGGCCTACGTGGTGGCGCCTGGGCTCGACGCGAGCCGAGTGCGCGACGAACTCGCGACGAGTCTGCCCGCGCATCTGCTGCCGTCGATCATCGAGCCGGTCGCGGCGCTGCCGTTGACGCCGAACGGAAAGCTCGACGATGCCGCGCTGCGGGCGCTGCGCCGAGCGGTCACCATGCCGTCGCGGCCGGAGGGCGAACCGGCGGCCACGGTGTACCGGCTGTTCGGCGAGGTGCTCGGGATCGGCGAATTCGACAGTGCGGAGGGCTTTTTCACCCTCGGCGGCGATTCACTGCTGGCGCACCGGCTCGCGGTGCGGATCAGGGCGGAGTTCGGCGTCGCCCTCACCCTGCGCGACCTGTTCGCTCGGCCGAGCGTCGCCGAACTCGCGGAGCTGATCGGCGGCGCGAACAGCGCGGCGCCACAGCCCGTTCCGGCCGCCGGTCCGCGGCCGCCGCGCCTTCCGCTGTCGTTCGCACAGCACCGGCTGTGGACGCTGTATCGGCTCGACCCGGCCGCGCCCACATATCACATCCCGTTCGCGGTGCGGATCCGCGGCGGACTCGATATCGAGGTGCTGAGCGCCGCCGCGGGCGATGTGCAGGCCAGGCACGAAAGCCTGCGCACGGTATTCACCGAGACCGACGGGCAGGTCTGGCAGACGGTGCTCGACGGCCCGCCCGCTCCGCTGTCGACGGTCCACGCGGGCGACCTGACGGCTCAGCTCGCGGACGAGGTCGCGCGCCCGTTCGAGCTGTCGTCCCGGCCACCGTGGCGTCTCGTCGTATTCGCCCGCGACAGCGGCGATCACGTGCTGCTCACGGTGCTGCACCACATCGCCGCCGACGAGCATTCGATGGGGGTGCTCGGGGCGGAGCTACGGACGGCATACGCCGCCAGGCTCGACGGTCACGCACCAGGCTGGGCGCCGATACCTATCCAGTACGCGGATTACACACTGTGGCAGCGCGATACGCTCGGCAGCGCGGACGATCCGGATTCGCCGCTGTCCGCCGAGCTCGCGCATTGGCGAAATACGCTGCGCGGCTTACCGGCCGGGTTGTCGCTGCCCTTCGACCGGGCCTCGACGGCGCTCACCCATCGCGGCGGCACCGTGCCGCTGCGATTCGACGAAGGGACGCGCGAGCTGATCGCGGCCCTCGCGGCGCGCCATGGCGCGACGGCGTTCATGGTGCTGCACGCGGCGGTGGCCTGCCTGCTCGGCCGCCTCGACGGCGGCACCGATATCGCCGTCGGCACCGTGACATCGGGACGGGACGCGGCGGGACTCGACGGGCTCATCGGATTCTTCGCCGAAACCGTGGTGCTGCGCACCGATCTGTCCGGCGATCCCGGCTTCGCGGCCGTCGTCGAGCGCGCCCGTGACGCCGATATCACCGCTTTCTCCCACCAGGCGCCGTTCGATCAGGTGGTGGCGGCACTGCGCCCCGAGCGCGCGATGGGGCAGCACCCACTGTTCCAGGCCATGGTGACCCTGCGTGCGGAGCGAGACCCCGTCCTGGACCCGGCGGGCCTGCGCGGTCGGCCGGTGCCGCTCGCGGCGACCCATGCGAAATTCCCGCTGCTGTTCGAATTCGCCTGGGGTGCGGGCAGTGTGGGCGGCGCACTGGAATACAGTGCGGAGCTGTTCGACCGCGAGACCGCCGTCGCGCTCGCCCGTGCCCTGCGGCTGCTGCTCGCCGCCGTGCTCGCCGACCCCGAAACTCCGTTCGCGGGCATGGAATTCCTGGACGCGGACGATCGGGCACGACTGTCGGTCACCGCCGAGGTGCGGAGCCCGGCGGCGCGGACACCGTCGGAGCCCGTCGATCCGGCCGTCGAGCAAGTGTTGCGCACGCTGGTCGCTTCGGTGCTCGGTGTGGACGACATCGGCGTGCACGACAGTTTCTTCCGGTTCGGCGGCGACAGCATCCTGGCCATCCGGCTGGTGAACCGCGCGCGGGCCGCCGGTGTGCTGATCACCCCGAAGGATGTGTTCGAACGGCAGACCGTGCGCGCGCTCGCGCGCATCGCGGCACCGGTCGCGGCGGTGCCGACGGATCCGCTGGCCGGTGTCGGACAGATCGAACCGACCCCGATCATGCGGGCGCTGCTCGACAATCCCACGCCCACAGCCGGATTCGGGCAGTACGTGATCGTGCCCGCACCGGACGGCGCGACCGAGGTGTCGCTGCGGGCCGCGCTCCAGACGGTGGTCGACCGCCACGACGCGCTGCGCATGCGGGTCGTCGGGGCGGCGGGACGGCGAGGTCTGGAGATCGGCGCGCCGGGCTCGGTGGCCGCGGGGCCGCTGCTGCGGCGGATCGAGACGGACGATCCCGAGGCTTGTCTGGACGACGAACGTGCCGCGGCCCGAGGCCGGTTGGCGCCCGAGGCCGGGGTGCTGCTCCAAGCGGTCTGGTTCGACGCGCGGCCCGGGCTGCTGCTGCTCGTGTTGCATCACCTCGCCGTCGACGGTGTCTCCTGGCGCATCCTGCTGCCCGAACTCGCCGCCGCCCACCACAGCGCCGCCACCGGAGCCGAGCTCGCGCTGCCGCCGGTGGTGACACCCCTTCGTGCCTGGGCCGGTGCGCTGGCCTCGGTGATCGTGCCGGAGGACGAGATTCGCTGGTGGACGCGGCTGGCGTCCGGTACGTCGTGGCTCGGCGACCGTGTGCTCGATCCGGCTCGCGACACCGTTTCCGCGGCCGAAATACACACGGTGACACTGGGTGTGGCACACACCGAGGCGTTGCTCACGCAGGTGCCGCATCGGTTTCACGGCACCGCCGCCGACATCCTGCTCGCGGCACTGTCGGTGGCGGCGGCGCGGTCGGCGGGCCGGGCGTGGGACGGTGTGCTCGTCGACGTCGAGGGACACGGCCGCGATCTCGACGCCGATGCGCTGGCGGGCATGGACGTCTCGGCAACGGTCGGCTGGTT
The DNA here is from genome assembly GCF_044547285.1 of Nocardia sp. NPDC052566. Taxonomy (NCBI): domain Bacteria; kingdom Bacillati; phylum Actinomycetota; class Actinomycetes; order Mycobacteriales; family Nocardiaceae; genus Nocardia; species Nocardia sp. NPDC052566. The sequence goes on from NZ_JBIUAF010000005.1 coordinate 545,296, forward strand.
CACGGTGATCCGCCCGGTGCGGCTGGACGTCGGCGTAGCGGACTGGGACACCATGGTGCACAACGGATCCGGGCTGGCCGATGCCGCGAAACAGGTGAAGGAGATGCTGCGCTCGGTGCCGGGCCGCGGCATCGGCCACGGGCTGTCGCAGCGCGGTGCGGTCAACGCGCCGTTCGGCTTCAACTACCTGGGGCGGCTCGGCGGCGAAACCGGTGCGCTCGGTGTGCGATTCGGCAGTGTGGCGGATCCGTCGATGGCGGTCTCCCATGCGGTGGAGATCAATGTCGCGGTCGACGAGACCGCCGAGGGGCCGGTACTGCGGGCCGAATGGGCATGGGCGCCCGGCGTCGTCGACGGTGCGGAGATCACCCGCCTGGCCGGCGATTGGCGAGCGGCGCTGACGGCCTTCGCCGTACATCACACCGATCCCGGTGGCGGGCACACCCCGTCGGACTTTCCGCTCGCGGAACTGAGCACCACCGAGCTGGCCAGGCTCGAAGGTGAATTCGGCGAGCTCGCCGACGTCCTTCCGGTCACCCCGCTGCAAGCCGGGTTGCTCTTCCACACGCTGTACCAGCGCGCCACCGAGGCCCGTGAGGACGCCTATGTGGTACAGCTCGTGCTCGACATGGAGGGTGTGCTGGACGAAGAGCGGTTGCGGGCCGCGACGGTCGCACTGCTGCACCGTCATCCACACCTCGGCAGCGCCTTCGTCGTCGAAGGTCTGGAACGCATCGTGGCCGTGGTGCCCGAGGGTATCGAACCGCCATGGCGGACAGTGGATCTGACCGATCTCGACGCAGCGGCGCGGGCGGCCGCCACCGAACGGACGCTGCGGGAGGAGCGCCGCCGGATCGATCCGGCGGCACCGCCGCCGCTGGCGTTCTGCCTGATCAGGACCGAGGCAGGCCGGTGGCAGCTGGCGTTCACCCATCATCATGTGCTGCTGGACGGCTGGTCCGTCGCCAATGTGCTGCGCGAGATGATCCTGCTGTACCTGGGCGCCGAATTGCCGCCAGCCCCACCGCTGCGCGACTATCTCGCGTGGCGGGCCACCCGCGACCGCGCCGCCGCGCAAGCGGCCTGGGCTGTCGCGGTGCGCGATTGCGGCCCGACCCGGGTCAGTCGCGCGGGCCGGGCAGGCTGGTCGGAGCAGCCCGAGGTACACGAGTTCAGCCTCCCCGATGCGCTGGCGGCGCGGCTGCTCGACCGTGCCGCGCGGGCGGGCCTGACGCTGAACACGATGGTGAACACCGCATGGGCGCTGGTGCTCGGCCACGTCACCGGCAGTCATGACGTCGTATTCGGCACCACGGTCTCGGTGCGTCCCGCCGAACTGGACGCCGAGCGGATGGTCGGATTGATGATCAACACCGTCCCGGTGCGGGTCCGGTTGCGGCCCGGCAGCACCCTCGGTGCGCTGGCCTCGGGTGTGCAGGCCGAGCGCGCGGCACTCTACGAACACGAACATCTCGGCCTGGACGAGATCGAGGAGCTCGCCGGCAGCGCCGAATTGTTCGACACCTCGGTGGTTTTCGAGAACTACCCACTCCAGGTCGACGATCTCGGTGCCGACGGCGCACTGCGGATGGATATGGCCGAGGTGTACGACCGGCCGCACTATCCGGTCGCCCTCGCGGTGGTGCCGCGCGAGGGGCAGCTGACCTTCCGGCTGTCCCTGCGCGCCGAACAGGTGGCCTGGTTCGGCGCGGCGGGCGAGTGGTGGGACCGGTTCCGCGCCGCATTGGCAGCGCTGTCCGATACGCCACAGCACACGGTGGCGGCCACCGACCTGCTGACCGGGGTCGAACGCGAGCTGGTGCTCGGGTGGAGCCGCGGGCCGGTGACCGAATCCGAAACCCGTTCGCTCGGCGTCGTTTTCGAGGACGTGGCCGCGCGGCATCCGGACCGGATCGCGATCCGCTCCGGTGCCACAGAGCTGACATATGGCGGGCTGAGTGACGAAGTGCGCCGTCTGGCAGGCTATCTGGCCGCGCGCGGCGTCGGCATGGGGACCGCGGTCGGCGTCACCCTGACGCGATCGATCGACGTTCCGGTGGCGTTCCTGGCGATCGTGCGACTCGGCGCGCTGATCGTACCGATCGATCAGCGCTTCCCGCCCGCACACCGGCGGACGGTGCTGGAGCGCACCGGGTCTCGTCTCGTGGTCGACCACGAGATGCTGGCCGACGCGGCGGCGAGCGATGCGCCGGCGGACGATATCGATGCCGTCGTCCCCGTCGACGCGCCCGCGTGCCTGATGTACACCTCGGGGTCGACGGGCGTGCCGAAGGGCGCTGCCGTCACCCATCGCAACATCCTGACGAGGGTGTTCGACCGCTTCTGTGCCGGTGACGGCAGTCGTGCCGAAGATGAGCGAATCCTGTTCCACTCGCCGCACTCCTGGGATTTCGCGACCTACGAGCTGTGGCTGCCGCTGCTGACCGGGCGAGCCATCGAGGTAGCACCGGCCGGAGATCTCGACGCCGCCGACTACGCCCGGCTGCTGCGGGATACCGGGATCACCACCGCGTCGATCTCGACCGGCCTGTTCGACCTGCTCACCGAGCAGATACCCGGCGACCTCGCCGGTTTGCGGCGGGTGATCGGCTGCGGCGCGGCGATGCCGCCCGGCGCGGCCGCGCGGCTACGCGCGGCGGGCGCCGAAGGCACGGTGCTCAACGGGTTCGGACCGGTCGAGGCGACGTTCTTCGCGGTGGCCCATCCGATTCCGCGCGACTACCGCGACGACGACGAGATGCCGATCGGGCGGCCCATCGACAATACGACGGCTGTCGTCCTGGATTCGATGCTGCGGCCGGTGGCGCCGATGGTGATCGGCGAGATCTACCTGTCCGGCGCCGGGCTGGCCGACGGCTACTACCACGCGCCCGCGGCGACCGCGGCACGGTTCGTGCCGAATCCGTTCGGCCCGCCAGGCTCGCGGATGTACCGCACCGGCGATCTCGGTCGCTGGGATCGCGGTGGCACCATGCATTTCCACGGCCGGATCGACCGGCAGGTGAAGGTGAGCGGATTCCGGGTGGAGCCCGCCGAGGTGGAGGCCGCGCTGCGGCGGCAGCCGGGGATCACCGCCGCGGTGGTCAGCGCGCGACCGGGCCCCGCCGGGACGACACTGATCGGCTATATCGTGGCGCGCACGCCGGTCGATCCCGATGCGGTGCGGGCCAGGCTGATCGAGGAGTTGCCGCGGTATATGGTGCCGTCGGCCATCGTGACGCTCGACGCACTGCCGCTGAACACCACCGGCAAGGTCGATTTCGCCGCACTGCCCGCGCCGTCGAGCGGGGGAGTGCGGCAGGCGCGCACCCCGCGGCAGCGGATTCTGGCCGAGATCTTCGCCGATGCGCTAGGCCTGCCCGAGGTGGCCGTCGACGACGACTTCTTCCTGCTCGGCGGAAATTCGCTGTCCGCCATGCGATTGGTCGGCCGGATCCGCGCGGCGCTCGGCCACGCGGTGACGGTGTACGACCTGTTCGAGGCGCCGACGGTCGTCGGCCTCGAGCAACGACTCGGCGCCAGGGTGGCCGCGTCGCCGGTCCAGCCCCGCCGAGATCGGCCCGCCGTGCTGCCGCTATCGCCTGCGCAGCAACGGTTCTGGGCAATCAACTACCTGGAGGCGCATCGACCGGACTATGTGATCGCGATGGCGGTCGAGTTCACCGGCGATCTCGATGTGCCCGCACTGCGCGCGGCCGTCGGCGACGTCGTGGCCAGGCACGAGGCGCTGCGAACGGTGCTGCCGTACACCGACACCGGGCCCGTGCAGCAGATCGTGCCCGCGGAATCGGTGCGCATCGGGCTGCGCGTCATCGATATCGCACCGGCGGACCTGGACGACGCGATCGCCGCCGAACTCGCGAAGGGTTTCGACCTGATGTCGGAACTTCCGGTGCGCGGCAGGCTGTTCCGGGTCGAACCAGAGCGGCACGTGCTGTTCATGATGTGCCATCACGTCGCCGTCGACGGCGAATCGCTGGCCATTCTGCGCCGCGAGATCGCCACGGCATACCTCGCTCGGCTCGGCGGCACCGCACCCGAATGGCGGGGCGCGGCAACGCAGTACGCCGACTACGCGCTCGCGCACCAGGCCGTTCTCGGGGACGAAGCGGACCCGGAGTCGGTGCTCGCGACGCAGGCCGCCCATTGGCGCACCACCCTCGCGGATCTACCCGGGGAGCTGTCGCTGCCGTACGACCGTCCACGGGCGGCGATGACCGACCGGACCGCCGACGCGGTCCCGATCGTCATCGACGCGCCGACCCACACCGTGCTGACCCGCACGGCCAGGGCAGGCGCGGCGAGCGTGTACACGGTGGTGCACGCCGCACTGGCCGCCACATTGACCGAAGCCGGTGCGGGGCACGATATCCCGATCGGCGTGGCCGTGAGCGGCCGCGACACCGACGAACTCGACAGCGTCATCGGCTGCCTGGTCGACCTCGTCGTCGTGCGCACCGACACCGGCACACCCGCGAGCGGTGCAGCGCTCATCCGCACGGTCCGCGACGGCCTGCTGACCGCGGTCGACAACAAGGACTATCCGTTCGATCGACTGGTCGAGACACTGAACCCGCCGCGCGTACCCCACCGTCACCCACTGGTCCAGGTCGCCGTTACATACCGCACCGAACCGGTTGCGCAGGAGGCTTTCCCAGGCGGTGCGCGCTACCCGCTACCCACTCGCACCGTCGAATTCGACCTACTCCTGGAACTCACCGAGCACGTCGAATCCGGCACCATCACCGGTGAACTCGTCTACCCCCGCCAACTGTTCGATCGACCGACGATCGACCGCTTGGTCGCGGCGATGCACACCCAGCTCGCGGCCCTCTCCGCGGAGTTCGCGATGTAGGGGCAGCGGTGGTGCGCTGGGCCGCGCCGACGGTGGTCTCGGTCGACGGGCGCGATTTCCTCATCGCTGATCGGTAGCGGCTCCCGCCAGGACGGCCTTCATGACCGCGCCCTCGGCGACCGCGGACAGTGCGTCGGTGCACTGGGTCAGCGGGAAGGTGGAGACGAGGGTCGGCAGGTCGAAGCGGGCGGCGAGGGTGGGCAGGAGGCGGACGTATTCGACCAGGTGGGCGCCGGTGAAGGCCCAGGAGCCCTTGACGTCCAGTTGCTGCCGGACGATGTGGTGCGGGTTGATGGATGTCGCGCCCGCGTCGGTGTACTGGCCGATGATCAGCACGGCGCCGCCGCGGCGGGCGAGGGAGATGCCCTGCTGGACGGCGGCCGGGACGCCGGTGCATTCGATGACCAGGTCGGCGCCGCGGCCCGCGGTGAGCTCGCGCGCCTGGTCGAGGACCGTGCTCTGGTCGGCGGCGCCGATGATGTCGAGATGGGTGTCGCCGATGCCGCAGGCCTTGGCGATATCGAGCCGGTGCGCCGGGCCACCCACGATGATCACCCTGGCCGCACCGGCGAGGTGCGCGAAGGCGGCCGCGGCCAGCCCGACCGGGCCGCTGCCCTGGACGATCACGGTCTCGCCGAGGCGGATCGGGCGGCGCTCGTACAGCGCGTGGATCAGCGTCGGGCCCGCGCACGCGAAAGACATTGCCGCCAGGTCGGATACGGCGTCGGGCACCGTGACGACGGTGGTGCCGGGATCGAGCAGGATGTAGTCGGCCCAGGCGCCGGACAGCGGTTCGGCGGTGGTCGGGCGGTTCACACCATAGGTCCGGCGCGATTCGCACAGCGTGGGTTCGCGATGCTGGCGGCACGGCACACAGACGCCGCAGGCGATCGAGGAAGCCCACATCACCCGATCACCCGGTTTCAGGTCCGCACCGAGCGCGTCGGTGGCCGTCGGCGACCCCAGCTCGTGGACGACGCCCAATCCCTCGTGGCCGAGCACGATCGGCAGCGGAATCGGCAGATGTCCCTGTTGCAGATGCAGATCGGTGCCGCAGACGCCGCCGTAGGAGCAGGCGATGACGATCTGCCCGGCATCCGGTCGCGGCACCTCGAATTCGCGGATCACCAGCGGTGCGCCGAACTGCTCCAGTGTCGCCGCGCGTGCTCGCCCGCTCATCCGAGATACCTTCCGTTCCAGTCGATCACCGTGCGCCACGCCTCGGCCGCGGGGCGGGAGGCGTCGACGCGGCTTCAGACTAATTGCCCGCCGTCCGTCATGGCAGTCGAACTGGGGTTCGCCCAGTGAACCGAGGGCTGGTAAGCGTTGTACATATCCGCAATGGTTGGTGAATCGGTTTCGCCGCAAGTGATTTCGAGGATGGGTCATGCTCGATCTGGACGAGTGGTTCGCGCCCGGTGGACTGGCGGAGTTCGCTCGAACTCGGCTCGGGCGGACGCCCTTCGTCGCGGCGGCACGGCCCGACTTGGCGCGGCGGCTCGGCGAGACGCTCGGCATCCGGTCGGCCGGTGATCTCTTCGCGCTGCGTGCGCCGGAGGTGACCGCGTGGCTGAACGGCCTCGACGGTGGGCTCACCGCGGCACCGGTCCCGATCGGCAGCGCGCAGCGGCTCCATGCCGCGGGTACGACGCTGCTGTTCAAGAACATCCACGAATTCGGCGAGCATGAACGGGCAATCGCCGGACAGTTGGGGTTGGCGGCGAGATCGGCCATGTTGCAGGTGTTCTGCAACCGGCAGGGAGCGGGCACCCGAATCCATTTCGACCCGCTCGATGTCATCAGCGTGCAGCTCACCGGCCGCAAGACCTGGCGGATCGCCCCCAATGACGCATGCAGGGAGCCGCTGGAAGGCTGGGCTCCCGGTGAGGACATCTATCCGCGGATGCGGACCTACGTCACCGAGGTGCTGCCCACCGCGATGCCCGCGGGAGCCACCGAGTATGTCCTGGAACCCGGTGCCGTTCTGCATGTTCCACGCGGCTACTGGCATGAGACCAGTTCCGATCGGGACTCGATATCGCTGCACCTGCTGCTTGTTCCGCCGTTGCGCATGGACCTGCTGATCACCGCACTGCGCAACGAACTCGCGCGATACCAGGAGTGGCGGGAGCCGATGTACGAAGCCGGAGCGGGGGACGTGGCCGCCGATCTGCCCGACTTCCGTTCCGCCGTCGCGCGACTCGACGCCATGGATCTGCGGCACCCACCCCGCCATGCGCACCCGGTGGGCACCGATACCCGATTCGTGCGCGCGGGGCAGGCGATGCTCGGCATCGACGCGGTGGCCGATGGCAGCGCGGGCATCACCGTCACCGCATACGGGCTCTACCGGAATCACACGGCCAGCATCGAAATGAGCGCCGACTTCCTCCCCGCGTGCCGCTGGGTGAACGACTTGCCGACCGGTTCCACGCTCGACGTCGCCGACCTGTTGCTCGCGGCGCCACAGCTCACCAAGTCCGAGGTGGGAAACCTGCTCGGCATCCTCGAACAGACGCGTCTGATCCGTCGACAGTAAATCCATGGAGGCACAACGATGTCCGATCCGATCATCAGCGAGACAGCCCGCGATGACGACAAGCAACTCGTGATCGTCGCGACCGAGACCACCGACGTCGATCCGCAGGAACTGACCGCGCTGCGCCCGGTGGGCGGCCTGGTCTTTTTCACCGAGTAGCCGATGGGTTCCACCACACTCGGACTGGAGACGTGGTTCGCCCCGCTCGGCATCGACGAGTTCGGGCCCGCGACCTGCGGTCGCCGACCGCTCTATGTCCCTCCGGATCCGGACGTCGCCGGTCGGGTCATGCGGGCGTTGGATATCGGCTCGGTGGACGAGGTACTGTCGTTCGGCGATGCCACGATGTTCGCCTGGTTCACCAAACTCGACGATCGGCAGACGGCGGCGCGCATCCCCACCGAGAGCGCCAGGCGGTTCTACGACGGCGGCACGACCATCTACGGCCCGGCGCGCTGACCCGCGGCCACTTCGATCCGGTCGACGTCGTCACCATGCAGCTGGCCGGACGCAAGACCTGGCGCATCGCCGCCAATACCTTTGCCCCAGTACCGAACTCCGGCTTCGCGCTGCGCGAACCGGTGCCGACCGGCATGCGCGCGTACGCGAGTGAGCTACCGCCCACCGAGATGCCGGGCAATGCGGAATCGTATGAACTCGAGGCGGGCGCGATCCTGCACATCCCGCGCGGCTATTGGCACGAGACCGGCTCCGATCGGGATTCGCTGTCGCTGCACATCCTGCTGCGGCCGACGACCCGGCTCGATCGCGCACTCGCCGCGCTGCGCAATGAGCTGATCCGCGACGAATCATGGCGCACGGCCGCATCCGCCTTGGCGGCAACGGATCTCGACGCACTGCGGGCCGCGGTGCGGCGGCTCGATCCCGCCGACCTCGGCCACCGTGTCAGGCCGGACGGGCCGATCGAGGCGGGCGACCGTGTCGCCCGCGCGGGCCAGGCCGCGCTCGGCATCGATGCCATCGCGGGCACGACCGCGCGGATCACCGTGACCGCCTTCGGCTTCCATCGCACCCGGACCACCACGGTCGACCTGGACACCGTCTTCGTCCCGGCCTGCCGCTGGATCGGCGCGCTGCCGACCGGCGCCACCTTCGGCGTCGCCGACCTGCTCGACCGTGGCCTCGCCGGCGAGCAAGCCGTGTCGCTCGTGCGCCTGCTCGAACAAGCCGGCCTGCTCCGGCGTCATCCTTGACGACGCCTACTCAGGGGGAGAAGTCTTGAGCAGCCCCGCGATTCGCGCGGTACCCGGTGCGCTGCGCCCGCCGGGACCCGGCCGGTATTCCACCGACTCCGCGGTCAGGTCGTCCCCGCACTGACGGCAGGTCACCGCGGCCTGGGTGGTGTGGTCGCAGTCGCGATGGTGCAGCAGCAGCGGTGGTCCCGCCGGCTCTGCCTCCCATCGATCGCCCCATGCCATCAGCGCGAGCAGGGCGGGCAGCAGGTCCCGGCCCTTCTCGGTGAAGACGTAGTCGAAACGGTCCGGTTGCTGTGCGTAGCGATGGCGGTGCAGCACATCGGCATCGACGAGCCGCTGTAACCGGTCGCTCAGCACGTTCGTCGCGATGCCCAGATCCTGTTGGATCTCGTCGAATCGGTGCAGCCCGACGGCGACATCCCGGAGCACAAGCAGCGCCCAGGCATCGCCGACGATCGCGGCCGAGCGAGCGATCGAGCACGCGATCCGGCCGAAGTCCGTTCTTGCCATATCAGTCCCTTGCTAGAAGCAAGTCAGCAGGTTAGCTTCAGTATATGTATCACGCTATCGTGCGGTCCCTGGTCCGGCGAACATGGCGCCGCGCCGGCGCGGGCGACTTCGGCGCGGCCGTCGCCATGGCCGCGCCCGATATCCGATTCCGCTTTCTCGGTGACACCCCGCTCGGTGCGGACGTGCGCGGGCGCCAAGCCTTCCGCGACTGGTTCGACACTTTCGAGCGACACCTGCCAGGTATCCGGCTCGAGCTCGAGGACGTCATCGCGAACGGCTGGCCGTGGCACACCACGGTGGCGGCGCGGCTACGGGTGCGTGGCACCCTCGCCGACGGAACGCCCTACCGCAACACCGCGATCCAATGGTTCACCCTGCGCTGGGGTCGCCTGACCGACGACCTGGTACTGGAGGACACCCTCGCGCTCGATGCGGCACTGCGCAGGCAGGACGCGGCGCGAACACCCGCCTGAGCGTCATTGCTCTATGGGCGACCAGCCGAATCCTCATGCGCGGTAAGTGATTCGCGCGGTCCGCCGGTAATGAACTCGACCATCTGATCGATGGCGCGGTCGGCCTCCGGAATCGGAAACAGCGGCCAGACATGCAGCATGCCGGGATACTCGTGCCACGTCAGCGGGAATCCCGCGCGGGATGCCGCCTGCCGCAACAGGTGTGCGTCGGCATTGAGGATCTCGCTGGTGCTGGTGAAGACGGCGACGGGCGCGAGACCGTCGAGGTTCCCGAACAGCGGGCTGACGATCGGGTCGCCCGGATCCAGCCCACCGGCGTATCTGTCGGCGAACGCTCGCAGCCCGCGCGCGGTGATGATCGAGTCGGTCCGGTCCAGCTCGGCGATCCGCGGGTCGGTGAGCGTCGCGTCCAGAAACGGGGAGAGCAGAACTATTCGCCCGGGCTGTGGCAGTCCGCGCGCCCTTGCCTGCAGTACCAGCGACAGCGCCACGTTGCCGCCGGACGAGTCGCCCATCACGGTCAGAGCGCCTGCGCCCCAACGGTTCACGAGATCCGCGTACAGCGGCAGCAGATAGGCGAAGACGCCCTCGGCGGTGTGCTCGGGCGCCAGCGGGTACATCGGCACGGTCACCGTGCAGCCCAGCCGCTGGACGAGCTTCGCGATGAGCTGCCAGTGCGGATCGGTGATCGAGATGGACCATCCGCCGCCGTGCAGGTAGAGCACCTGCCGATGGCCATCTCCGGTACGCGGGCCGACGATATAGACGCGTCGCCCGTCGAATTCCGCTTCGCGCACCGACATTCGCGCCACGAGCGCGCGCGGCGGCCTGGTAGGACCCTTCTTGCGATCCGCGGCGACAGCCCGCTCGATCCGCTCGGCACCGTCCCACGTGCGGCGCACGCGCATCCCCTTGACCATGATCGACAGCAGGTGTGCTCTGATACTTGGCATTTCGTTCTTCCCTGGGAGAGCGTCTCAGCGAGACAGGTACTTGTGCACGGCCGCGGCCGATCGACTGATCACGCCGACGTGCCCGTCGGGCCGGACGAGCACGTAGCTGCCCGGCGCGACGTCGTAACCGTCGGACGCCGACAGGGCGACCGCGGGAACGGAGAACTCGTCGACGGGAGCCTCGAACGCGAGGACGGTGTAGTCGGGTCCGCGGAAGGCGTCGAAAAGCCTTGTGCCGTCCGGCAAGACGCCATCCGGCGCCCGGTCGCCCGCGCGCAGCGTGCCGGGGTCGGTGCGGTCGTCGACCGCGAGCGGACCGCCCCGATAGGTGATATCGAGCTGGTGAATGGCAGGCGCCGCCGACCCGCCGCGGAAATCTTGCCGGTGCAGCTGGGTAGTGCGGCCGAGGACCTCGGCGGCGACCGGCATCCGTTCGGCCGCATAGGTTTCCAGGAGCGCCGGATCCGCGCCCCGATGAACGGCGGCGAGCTTCCAGCCCAGGTTGTAGGCGTCCTGCACCCCGGTGTTCAAACCCTGTCCGCCCGCCGAGGAATGGACGTGCGCGGCATCGCCCGCCAGCAGCACCCGTCCCACCCGGAACCGGTCGACCATGCGAATGTTGACCTGGTACAGCGAGATCCAGCGCAGGTCGTGCAGCTCGACATCGGTGCGGCCCGAGCGTTCGCGGCACAGCCGCCGTACCGCGTCCAGCGTCAGCTCCGGCACGTCGTCCGCCGCCATCGAGGCGACGAACTGGTAGTACTCGCTACCGGGCAGGTTCCACAGCGAGAACCGTTCGCCGATGTTCCCGGCCGCCGTGAGGATGTGGCAGAAACGGCCGTCCAGGCCATCGGCGCGCACGTCGCCGATGAGCGTGCGCTCGGAATCGAGTGTGTCGCCGTCGAAACCGACCCCGAGCGCCTTGCGGATCGTGCTGCGGCCGCCGTCGGCGCCGACGAGATAGGCCGCGGTGTGGTCGGCACCGGTCGCGGTGTGCGCGACGACCCCGGCGGAATCTTGTGTGACATCGACTATCTCGGTGTTCCACTCGATACTTCCGCCGAGTTCGAGGAACCGCTCGCGCAGGATCCGCTCGGTCACCCACTGTGGGATCAGCCAGGCATCGGGGTAGGGAATGGCGGGGGTGGCCGTCGGCGCGGGCACGCCGAGCATGTCGGCGACGGTGCGCTCCCACACCGCCTCCTGCCCTTGGTACAGGCGGAATTTCGGAAACGGCTCACCATTGGCCAGCACGGCATCGATGATCCCCAGATCGTCGAACACCTCGAGGGTGCGCGGCTGCAGCCCCTTGGCTCGTGAGCCGATGAACGGGCCGGTCGCCCTGTCGACCACGCGGCACGGCACCCCGTGCCGGGCCAGGTCGCAGGCCAGGGTGAGTCCCGTCGGCCCCGCCCCGACGATCAAGACGGTCATGACTGTTCCTTCCGGTAGAGCAAGACGAGCAGGACGTCGTCGACGAGCCTGCCGATGAAGTGGTCGTCGAAACCGGCGCCGATCAGCAACTGGCGCTGGATCATTGCCTCCGCGACGTCGTGGATGAGTTCGGCGTCGGTGTCCGCGGGCAGATCGCCGCGCTCGATCGCGCGGACAAGCGCGTCGTGGAACGGGGAGAGTTCCTCGTTCTCGATGTGCTCGCGCAGGGCGGCGGCCAGTTCCGCGTCGTGCCGCATGGCCGCCGCCAGCCCGCCGACGATCGCGGTGAACCGCTCCGACGATTTCGCGCGCAGGGCTTCCAGTACCGCGATCAGATCTCCGCGCAGCGTGCCGGTGTCCTCGATCGCCGCGTTGTGATCGGCGTCGTAGGCGTCGAGCGCCGCCTTGATCAGCTCCGCTTTCCCGCGCCATCGGCGATAGATCGTCGCCTTGCTCGCCTTGGCCCGCTCGGCGACGGCATCGACGGTGAGCGCGGGATATCCCCGCTCGGCGACGAGGTCGAGCGCGGCCGTCAGGATCGCGTCGACTCTTTCTTGTCCTCGAACCACTCTCGAAGTGTACGAAACGGTTTCGTACACTTCAAGCGTTTATCGATCTCTTCGGTGCGAACCGGGCAGTGGATGGTGTTGCACGGCAAAAACACTCGAAAAAGGGCGATTTCGCTGCGATAGAGTGGGCTATGCCCGAAGACGCGCATCAAGAATCAGAGGTGCGAATCGGAGCGGCCGCACACCCCGACCTGCTCTCGCTCGCTTCCCAGCTGTGCTTCGCACTGTATTCCACCTCGCGCTCGATGACCGCGGCCTACCGGCCCTTCCTCGAGGCGATGGAAGTGACCTATCCGCAGTATCTGGCGCTGCTGGTGCTGTGGGAACGCCCAGGCATCACGATGAAGGAACTGGGTGAGCGGCTGCGCCTCGACTACGGCACGGTGTCGCCCCTGATCCAGCGCCTGCAGGCGCACGGCCTGGTGGAGAGCGTGCGCAGCCCGCACGATCGGCGCGCGGTGGAGCTGTGCGCCACCGAGGCGGGCCTAGCCTTGCGCCATCAGGCGCGCGACATGATCGAATCGGTGTTCAATGCCATCGATTACCCGCTCGAAACGCTCATCGCACTGCGCGATCAGGTGAACGTGCTCGGCGCCAGGCTGGAAACCATTGTCGCCGAGCGCTAGTCAGGCGTCGAGGACCTTGACCTGACGCTGCACCACCGGCGGCTCGGTCGACCACGGGAAGTTGATCCAGCGGTCGGTGTGGCGCCAGACGTATTCGCAGTCCACCTCGGAGCGCGGCTTCTGGTAGATCACCGCGCACCGCACCTCCTTGACGTGGTCCTCGCAGAAGTCGCGGACCAGCTTGAGGGTGGCGCCGGTATCGGCGACATCGTCGGCGACCAGCACGGTGGCGCCGGCCAGATCGACCGCCTGCGGCACCGGCGGCAGCATGACGGGCAGGTCGAGGCGCTGATCGATGCCGGTGTAGAACTCAACGTTCATCACGTGCAGGTTCTTCACGTCGAGTGCGTAGCCGAGTGCGCCCGCGACGAACAGCCCGCCGCGCGCGATGGACAGGATCAGATCGGGCTCGAAGCCGTCCTCGGCGATCGTCGTCGCCAGTTCCCGGCTCGCCGAGCCGAACAAATCCCAGGTCAGCACTTCCCGATCCGCCATCGGACCCTCCATCCTCATCGACACCGCTGCGCAGGAGAGCATACGTCCGGCTATGCGCGGCGCTGCCGCCGAGTCGCTACTTGCCCGACAGCGCGCCGTAGAGTCCGCCGCCCGCTTCGGTGATCTTCCAGCCGCGATTCTTGTCCACGGTGACCTCGTAGTTCAGCGTCACCCGGCCGCCCTGCGGTGTCTGCAGATTGGTCACCTCGGTGTCGAGGAAGGCATCGACCTTGTATACGCCGCCGGACTCCGACATCACCACCGCCTTGATCGGTGTCGCTTTGGAGACCCACTGCAGCGGGGCGACGATCTGTTCGTAGCTGGAGGTGGTCGCGTCGAATTTCGCGGCCAGTTCCGGGGTGGTGTTCGTCTTCAGCCGGGCGACCCAGCCCTTGATATCGCGGTAGTCGATGGTCGAGCCGCCGACGGCGTAGTCCATCGCGACCTGTTCGGCGTGCGCGTCGTCGGCGGCGCGGTCGTCGCGGCCGGTCAGGTCGGCGCGGGTGGTGAAGTAGAGCGCGGCGAAGGTGATCGTCGCGATCAGCAGTGCCGCCATGGCGACGGCGGTGACGATGGTGGACACCCGGATCGAGATCCGGCGACCGGCGGGCGCGGCGGCTGTCTTCGGGGTGGCGTCGTTGTCCGTGTCATCGCTGGCCATGGGCCAATACTCGCACCTCGCGTCATGGGATCATTTTCCCGGTCGCCGAAGATTCGCTCAGAGCACGTTTTCCCAGCGGTCGAACTCGTCGGCGCGGGGCAGTGGCCCAGCCGCGGAGCGCGGGCTCTGGAAAACCATCACCGTGCGGGCCTGTGCGTCATAGGCGGGCCAGTCCGGTGCATTGCCCTTGGCGAATTCGACCCAGGTGCGGTGCATATCGTCGGCTACCTGCTGAGGTGGTACGTCCGTGCCGGTCATCATGGGCATGCCCGGGCTCGACAGCGTGTCGAAGACGAACGGGATCTCCAGCGCGTGACAGGCGCGCAGGCCGAGATGGGTCGTCTGCCAGGCGAATTCGTAGACGTGCGCGGTACCGCCCGCGGCGGTGGCCGCCTGCGCCATCCGGGTGGTCGGGACACGGAACGTCTGGTCGGACATGATCGCGGAGAAGATGTCACCGGGCGTGGCATCGGGGCGGTTGGCCGTGTAGACCGCCACGTCGTCGGGCGAGAGGCCGACGACGGCGGCGTAGCCGGCGAGGGTTTCGGCGGGGAGCGTCGCTGTGAGTCCCGGCGGGGCGGTGAACAGCCGGGATTCGTCGGCATTCGCGCCGACCAGTAGGGGGATCTCGCGTGCGGCACCCGCCGCGATCGCGTCGAGGGGACTGCTGACCAGACTCGCGCCATCGATGACGGGAGTGAAAGGCATGATGCCCTTGCCCGCGGCGATGACGGAGGCGCCCCAGCGCGCGGCGGTCTGACTGATGGCGAACTCGCCGACCTGCGCGCGCTCGGTCTTCAACAAGGTGGGCACCTCGACCGCGCCGAATTCGGCCGTGGTCGTGGCGATGCCGAGCCGCTCGGCGAGATCGGCGGCGACGCGGCGCGCGTCCTCGGGCAGCGAGGCGACCTTGCCATCGCTGCTCTGCATGATCGCGCGCTGGAACAGCCCGGCCGCCCCTGGCGCGGCGAACAGGTCGGCCACGCTCATCGACCCCGCGGATTCCCCCGCGACGGTGACCCGGTCCGGGTCGCCGCCGAACGCGGCGATGTTGTCGCGCACCCAGCGCAGCGCGGCCAGTTGATCGAGCAGTCCGCGGTTGGCCGGTGCGTCGTCGAGCAGCGCGTAGCCGATCGCGCCGAGCCGGTAGTTGATGCTGACCAGCACGACGCCGTCGCGGGCAAAGGCGCGACCGTCGTACATCGAGACCGCGCTGGAGCCGAATCGGTAAGCGCCACCGTGGATCCAGACCAGGACGGGCAGGCCGGATCCGCCCGGATCCGGGGTCCACACATTGAGGTTCAGGAATTCGCCGCCCTCGATGATCGGGTTCTCGAGAATGTCCTCGGTCGGCGGCCCGTAGCCCAATTGCGGTGCGGTGGGACCGAATCGGGTGGCGTCACGCTCGTCGTCCCAGGTCGGCGCCGGTCCGGGCGCCTGGAACAGTGCCGGGCCGACCGGCGCCGCGGCGTAGGGGATGCCGAGGAACGCGCTGACCGAATCGGTGCGCAGGCCACGGATCTTGCCTTGCGGCAGGGCGATAACTGGTGCGTCCATCGGAACTCCTGTCGGCGGCCCAGCCGCCGCTCGTCAATCAACCAGGCCCGTCGAAGATCTCACACGCGCGCCACGGCCGCCACCGCGTTCGTTAGGTTGGCTAGGTGCGTATCCAAGCCGGCCGGTGCGACCGGCGTGATCGGTGCCCGGCTGCTCGCAGGCGAAACGGTATGCGGGAAGTCAAGGGGTGCGGGTGGATTCGGGTCGGCTGTACGATCCCCACCTCATCGTTGGCAGGGGCCGGTGGAAACGGGTCGGTCGGAGTTGACGCGGTCGGCGAGGCGGTCGAGTACCTCGCTGAGGTTCATTGCGTAGCCGATGTGTGCGTTATCCGGGTCGACGCCGAAGACGACGCCCAGAACTCGGCCCTGTGTATCGATCAGTGGGCCACCCGAATTGCCCGATCGGATCGGCGCGGAGACCGCGTAGAGCTGCCGGGAGACGGTCGTCGAGCGGTAGATGTCGGGGACCGGACGGACGTCCCTGCTGCGCACGCGTGCCGCTGCGGCGGTGTAGCGCCCGCCCTCGGGATAGCCGACGACGATGGCGTCGGCGCCGGGATCGAGCGGTTGTGGTGCGACCGTGACGGCCGGTGCGGTGAGGCCGGGCACGTGGAGCACCGCGATATCGATCGACGGATCGAAGACCGCGACGGTCGCGGCTCGCGGTCCGTCCGGGGTGTCGACCGAAACCTCGGTCGCGCCCTCGACCACATGCGCATTGGTGAGCACTCGCTGGGGTGCGAGGACGAAACCCGTTCCGGCGAGGCGTCGCTCGCACTCGCCCGCGATATCGTGGATTCGCAGCACGCTGCGCTGCAGGTTCGCCGGAGCGGGGCCGGTGAGCACCGCCCGATTCGGTGGCGCGGCCGATGAAGCCGACTCGGGTCGCGTCCAGTCGTCGGCGCCGGCCAGACCGGACTCGCGCAACGGACCGGCGAGCTCGCTCGGCAGACCGGCCAGCCAGTACGGCGCGGCGCCGTCGACCGCCCGCACGATGCGCGAATCGCGCAGCCCCGCGGCCAGTCCCGGTTGCGCGGCGGCCAACGGCACAGCGAGCAGCCAGACCGTGAGCGGTACGGCGAGCGCCTGGACGCCGCTGCCCGCGATCGCGTCGACGCGCTGAACTACCCGCCCGCGCACCGTCGCGCGCAAAGCCAGGCCGAGCCGATCGCCGACGGCCTGCCCGGCCGCGACGACCCCGACCAACAGCGTCACCACGATCAGCAACCGGCCCGGGCCCGCGGCGACATGCGGCAGCAACCCGGCGGCGATCAGCGTCCCGGCGACTCCGCCGCCGACCACACCGAGAAACCCGAGCACGGCCACGATCGCGCCGCGTCGCCACCCCAGAAAGCCGGCGAACACAGTCCCCGCCAGCACCACAAGATCGAGCCAATTCGACAGCGTCAACGGCGTTCTCCCGGTAGCCCGACATCACCTGGTCCGCCGACCATGGTAAGCGGCCCCAGCGATCCCGCGACGCCCCCACAACCACACACCCCTTGCACAAGGTGCACACCCTTTGTACGGGTGTGAAGCTACGACAAAGGATGTGGACTAAGGAGGGTCGAAAGAGTTCCCGTGCCGCTAACTGCTGCCGTACTTCGAAACCCTCTCTCAGGGGCGCGGGCCGTAGGTGTTGAGGAGCAGTAGTGGGCCGTCGCCGAGGTTCGCGCGTGTGTCGAGGTCGAGGGCGGCGGCCAGGCCTTTTGCGGTGTAGACGGTTTCCAGGCGCAACCCGGCGGTGGCGGCGCGAGTGCGGGCGGTGACCGCTTCGGGGGTCTCGTGGCCGTAGCCGGGGCCGAGCCAGTCGCGGACCATTGTCACGTCGTCCGGGCGCAGGGGGTCGATGTCGAGTTGTGCACCGCGGGAGCGGAGTACGTCCGCGGACCGGTTGGCCAGCGCGACGATATCGGGCGCGTCGAGCGGGAGGGTGTCGTTGACGACGACGCCGAGGACGCGCGTGCGCAATCCGGCAATGCGCAGGCCGAGTGCCAGACCCGCCGCCGTACCGCCCGATCCGACCGCGGTCACCACCCGCGCCGGCTCCGGCAGTGCGCCCGAGGCGATCTGGGCGGCGAGCTCGAGCGCGCCTTCGACATATCCGAGCGCGCCAATGGGATTGGAGCCGCCCACCGGGAGGTAGTAGGGCAGGCGCAACCCGTAGCCGCCGTCACCGTAGGCGCCGTCGTCCTTGCACCACAGCGGATTACGGGTGCCGAGCGCGAGCTCGCGGACCGGGGTCGCGGCGCCGAGGCGCAGGAACGGCAGCGAGGTCGCGAGCTCGGGGAAGCGTTGGTGCAGTTGGGAATCGGGCACGGTGTCACCTCCGGTGATCGGCGAGGCCGAGCAGGGCGATGGATACCGCGCGCAGCCGGTCGATATCGCCGCGGATACCGGCGACGGAGTCGTTGTAGAGGAATGCCTCGCACAGGCGCACCAGAGTGTAGGCGAGCAGGGCACGGTCCAGCGGCGGCCGGTAGCCGTCCTCGGCCTCGGCGCGGGCGATCAGCTGGTCGGTTGCCGCGATGACCCGCGGCTGGACCGGGCCGTCCTCGGTGGTCAGCACGCGCAGGCCGGAGATCGGCTCGTTCTCGAAGTAGTGGCGGAATGCCGTGCTCGCCACCAGCCAGCGTGCGACGCGATCGAGCACGTCGATGATGCGCTCGCCGCCGGTGCTGCGGCATTTGGCGTCCGCCTTGGCGATCATGGTCTCGTATTCGATGGCCATCACCGTGCCGAGCAGTCCGTCGCGGGAGCCGAACCAGCGGTAGACCGAGGCGCGGCTCAGACCGAGCCGGGCCGCGATGGCCTGGACATCGACGCGTTCACCGGCCATGAACGACTGCCTGGCGAGTTCGAGCACCTCCTCGCGGGTAGCCGACGCGGGCCTGCCGGGGGAGCGGGACGGCGTTCGCTGCGCGGGGGTCACCCGACGAATGATACATCCACTGGGGTATGTACCGAACAAAGTCGGGGTCGAGACGATCTTACGACCCCGACTTCGGCAAGCCGCTCAGAACCAGGCGTCGCGCATCTCGCGGGTGGTCGGATCCGATCCGGCGAGCAGGTCGAGCGCGGGCCCGGTCTTGGGTAGTTCGACGCGGAAGAAGTACCGTGCCGCTTGCCGTTTGCCCTCGTGGAAGTCCTCGGTCGCGGTGCCGGTCGCCACGAACTGCTCCAGCCAGATCCAGGCGATCACCAGGTGACCGAACGCCTCCAGATAGTACGTGCTGTTGGCCAGCGCGGCCTCGATATCGCCCGATGCGAACAGTCCCGCGGTGACCTGTACCGTTCGCTGCCAGACCGAATCCAGCTGGGCCGCAAGCGCGGCCGCCTCGCCGCCTGCCGTATTCGCGGCGGCGACCGTCGCGGCGATCCTGGCGCCGAACTCCACCAGACCGGCGCCGCCCTGCTGGGTCACCTTGCGCGCCAGCAGATCCAGGCCCTGGATGCCGTGAGTGCCCTCGTGGATCGGGTTGAGCCGGTTGTCGCGATAGTGCTGTTCCACATCGTATTCACGGGTGTAGCCGTAGCCGCCGTGCACCTGGATGGCGAGGCTGTTGGCCTCCAGGCACCACTGCGACGGCCAGCTCTTGGCGATCGGGGTGAGCAGGTCGAGCAGCAGCGACAGCGTGCGCCGCTCTTCCTCGGAGTCGGTGGTGCGCTGCAGATCGACCAGGCGCGCGCAGTACAGCACCAGCGCGAGCGCGCCCTCCGCATAAGCCTTCTGCGCCAGCAGCATTCGCTTGACATCGGCGTGCTCGACGATCGGCACCTGCGGGCTCAGCGGATCGCGCGCCGCTTTCGACCGGCCCTGGGGGCGGGTGCGCGCATAGTCGAGCGATTTGAGATATCCGGTGTAGCCGAGCGCGGCCGCACCGAGCCCGACGCTGATCCGCGCCTCGTTCATCATGTGGAACATGTAGGTCAGGCCGTGGTGCGCCTCGCCGACCAGGTAGCCGACCGCGCCGGGCGCGCCGCCGGGAGTGCGGCGGCCCTCTCCGAAGTTCAGCAGCGTATTGACCGTGCCGCGGTAGCCCATCTTGTGGTTGATGCCCGCCAGCGCGACATCGTTGCGCTCGCCGATGCTGCCGTCGTCCTCGACCAGGAAGCGCGGCACGATGAACAGCGAGATGCCCTTGGTGCCCGCGGGCCCGCCCGGAATCTTCGCGAGCACCAAATGCACGATGTTCTCGCCCATTTCGTGATCGCCGCCGGAGATCCACATCTTGGTGCCGAAAAGCCGGTAGGTGCCGTCGGGCTGCGGTTCGGCCCTGGTCACGATGTCGGCCAGCGAGGAACCGGCCTGTGGCTCGGACAGGCACATGGTGCCGAAGAAGCGGCCGTCGAGCATCGGGCGCACATATCGGTCGACGTGGTCCGAGCTGCCGTGCGCGACAATCAGATTCGCATTGCCGGTGGTGAGGAAGGCGTAGCCGACGGTGCCGACGTTGGCCGCCATGAACCACGCGGCGCCGGCCTGCGCGATCGTGGTCGGCAGTTGCGCGCCGCCGAGGTCGTAGTCCAGTGTCGGGCCGACGAGTCCGGCCTTGGCGAACGCGGTGAGCGCCGTCGCGACCTCCGGGATCAGGGTGACCCGCTCGCCGTCGAAACTCGGTTCCTCGGCGTCGTTGCGCTTGTTGTGCGGCGCAAAGTATTTCGTGGCGAGTTGCTCGCTGAGCTCGAGGATGTCGTCGAACGTCTCGCGCGAGTGATCGGCATACCGTGCGCGTTTGGTGAGTTCCTCGACATTCAGCCACTCGTAGAGCAGAAAGTCCAGGTCGCGCCGTGAGAGCAGGGTGGAACGCATCCGGGGCGAATCCTTTCGGGACATGGTCGCCGCTGTCGCGGGGGTCACAGTCGATTCAGACGATACACGCACTGGGTTTCGTCTCAAACGGCCCACCGGGCGACCGAGCGACCGTTCGGGATGTTTCCCGGGAATTCGGCTCCGGAATCGACGGCGGCGGGCAATACTTGCGGTGAATTTCGCCCCAGGTGGACGCGGTCGGCGGCGCTCCGACGGGCTGCGCCCGCCCGCTGAAAGGTACTGCCCCATGGGAACTCTGGACAACAAGGTGGCCATCGTCTCCGGCTCCGGCCGTGGCATCGGGCGCGAGATCGCGCTGAAGCTGGCGAGTGAGGGCGCCGCGATCGTTGTCAACGATATGGACGCCGAACCCGCCAAGGAGACCGTCGCCGCCGTCGAGGCCGCGGGTGGGCGAGCCGTGTCGTGCATCGGCAGCGTCACCGACGCGGACTTCGCCGAGCGTTTCGTCGCCACCGCCGTCGAACAGTTCGGTGGCCTCGACATCATCGTCAACAACGCGGGTTACACCTGGGATTCGGTGATCCAGAAGATGACCGACGAGCAGTGGGACGCCATCCTCGACGTGCACCTCAAGGCCCCGTTCCGCATCCTGCGCGCCGCACAGCCGGTGATCAGCGGGCTGGTGCGGCGGGCCAAGGAGGCGGGGGAGCCGGTGCCGTGCCGCAAGGTCGTCAACATCTCCTCGCTCGCGGGCACCGGCGGCAATGCGGGCCAGGCGAACTACTCCTCCGCCAAGGCCGGCATCATCGGGCTGACCAAGGCGATCGCCAAGGAGTGGGGGCGCTACAACGTCACCGTCAACAGCGTCGCGTTCGGCATGATCAAGACCAGGCTCACCGCGCAGCCCGCGGGCGGCGGCACCATCGACGTGCAGGGTAAGGAGATCAAGGTCGGGGTCAACCCGCAGCTGCTGTCCGCGATGGAGCAGATGATCCCGCTGGGGCGCGCGGGCACGCCGAGCGAGGCCGCGGGCGCGGTGTACCTGTTCTGCATTCCCGAATCCGACTACGTCAGCGCGCAAACCCTGGTCTGCGGCGGCGGATTCAATCTCTGAGCTCGGTCACGGCACGAAAGAACACTCATGTATCTCACCCAGTCCCTGCACCGCGCCGTTCAGCAGCGGCCCGGCGATATCGCGACCATCTGCGGTGATCGCGTGCGCACCGTCGCCGAATCCGCCGACCGGATCGCCAGATTCGCGGGCGCGCTGCGCGAGCTCGGCATCGAGCAGGGCGATCGCGTCGGTATTCTCGCGCTGAACTCCGACCGCTATCACGAGTACTACCTCGCGGTGGCCTGGCTCGGCGCGGTGGTGAACCCGGTGAACATCCGCTGGAGCCCGGCGGAAATCATTTATTCGCTGCGGGATTCGGGCACCTCGGTGCTGCTGGTCGACGACGCGTTCGCCACCGCGATCGCGCCGATCCGGGCGGGCTTCGACGGGCTGCGCGCGGTGATATTCCTCGGTGACGGCGAACAGCCTTCGGAGACACTGTCCTACGAGCAGCTCATCGCCGGGCACGAGCCGATCGAGGACACCCGCACCGGCGGCGACGCACTGCTCGGCGTGTTCTACACCGGCGGCACCACCGGGCATCCCAAAGGTGTGATGCTCAGCCACAACAACGTCGTCGCCTCCGGAATGGGTTCGCTGGCCACCGGATTCGTGCTGTCCAAGGGTGGGCGGCTGCTGCACGCGGCGCCGATGTTCCATGCCGCGGATTTCGCGCTGTGGACCGTCGGCAATCTCGCCGGTGTCACCCACGTGACGGTGCCGATGTTCACCCCGAAGGGTGTGCTGCGGGCCATCTCCGAACATCGGACCACCGATGGGCTGCTGGTGCCGACGATGATTCAGATGCTGGTCGACGATCCCGACCGCGCCGACTACGACCTGAGCAGTATGCGCCAGTTCGTCTACGGCGCGTCGCCGATCTCCGAGGCCGTGCTGGAGCGGGCCATGAAGGCGTTTCCGGCGGCCGGATTCACCCAGGCCTACGGGATGACCGAGCTGTCGCCGATCGCCACCCTGCTCTCGCCCGCCGACCACGCCAGGCCGGAACTGCGCAGGGCCGCGGGCCGCGCCGCGCCGCATGTCGAGGTGCGGGTGGTCGACGAATTCGGCAACGAGGTGCCGCGCGGCACCGTCGGCGAGGTGGTGGCCAAGGGCGACAACGTGATGCTGGGCTACTGGAACAAGCCCGAGGAAACGGCCGCCGCGGTGCGCGACGGCTGGATGCACACCGGCGACGGCGGCCGGATGGACGAGCAGGGGTATGTCTTCATCGTCGACCGGCTCAAGGACATGGTCATCACCGGTGGTGAGAACGTGTACTCCATCGAGGTGGAGAACGCCGTCGCGAGCCACCCCGCGGTGGCCTCGTGCGCGGTGATCGGGATTCCCGACCCGCGGTGGGGTGAGCGGGTGCACGCGGTGATCGTGACGCTGCCGGGAAAGACGGTGAGCGAGGCGGAGATTCACGATCACTGCAAGGAGTTGATCGCGAACTACAAGGTGCCGCGCAGTGTGGCGTTCGTCGACGCGCTGCCGATCTCGGGTGCTGGCAAGATCCTCAAACGCGAACTGCGCAAGCAGTTCTGGGACGAAACGGATACCCAGGTTTCCTGAGGTGAACCGCGCCGAGGGGCACAGACTTTTCGGTCTGTGCCCCTCGTTGTGCGAAATCCGCTGACGCGCAATCGGTTCGGCGTTAGAATTTCTGGTACGGGTGATCAGTTCGCCGACAAGGGTGCTGATGTCGCCCGGTACGGTCGGCCACCCCGGCCGGATTTCGCGAGGCCATGTGGCCGAGTTCATCGATGAACATCCTGATATCAGCCGAGCTGCCGCTCGGCCGTGACAATTGCGCACGAAAAAGGTGATCCATCATGACATTCCCCGAAGGTGAGTTCTTCATCCAGAACGTATTCAGCGGTCTGGTGCTGGATGTGAAGGACGGCAGCGTCGAGGAGGGGGCGCCCATTATTCTCTGGGAGCGAAAGGAAAGCGATAACGACAATCAGCTCTGGCGGTACGAGAACGGATTCCTCATCAACCGGAAGAGCGGCCGCTGCCTGACGGTGAAGGGTGTCAGTGGCGGCGGTCAGATCAGGCCGGGCACGTTCGTCGTGCAGACCCAGCGCCGTGAGCCGCCGACCTCGATCAACCAGCTCTGGGCCTCGAATTACGACTACCTGATGCCCTACGATCCCAAGGTCTGTCTCAGCGCCAGGGATGACAGAGCCGATAAGGGCGCCGAGATGGTCGTCGATATGTTGATCGACTTCCCGAACAATGTCAGGCAACAGTGGATGTTCATCGAGAAGTAACTCCTTTCCACTCCTGAAAATACCCCGGCCACCCTGCTGCGGCGCGGTGTTCGTGCCGCGGCAGGGTGCGGCGGGATTATTTCGTGGAGCCGGTGGCGAGTAATTGGTCCAATCTGGCTGTGCAGACCGCGGAGAGATCGCCCATATTCAGATAGGTCTGGATGCGCAGCAGCGCAACGGAAAGTAGTACCGCGCCGAGAATTTCGTTGAAACGCAACCGTCGTACCGCCCAGCCGGTGGCGGCCTCGTATCGTGCGATCGCTTCCTCGCGGCTCGGTGTGCCGGGCAGGCGCGGCTTGCCGAGGAATTCGCTGGACACCCAGTCGGTGAGCAGGAGCCAGGCGAGATCGAATTCGTGGTCACCGAGATAGGCGACCTCCCAATCCAATGCGCCGAGGACCGAATAGTCCGCGGCGTAGAGAATATTCGACAGCCTGCCGTCGCCCCAGCAGAGGGTGAGATGCTCCGGCTGGTAGAGGTTGTCCTTCAGCCAGGCGATCGCGAGCTCGATGGTGTCCGGAATCCGCGGGCTCGCCCAGTGCACCGCCCAGTCGAGGTAGTGCACCGCCTGCTCGACGGGTTCGGCGCCGAACTTCGGCAGCCGAAGGAAGTCCAGCCGTAGCGCGGCCGGGTCCAGCTTGTGCAGCCGGGCCATGGTGTCGAGGCAGCCCCACCACATGGTCGTCCGATCGGCGGGTTCGGCGTCGAAGTACATGCCCTGTTCGTGGTACGGCGGAACGTCGCTCGGGGTGCGACCACCGTCGATGCGATCCATAACCAGATACGGGCTGCCGATCGCGCCGGGATCGGTATCGATCCAGCGCAGGGTCGGCACCGGGATATCCGTCGTCGCAAGACGTTTCATCACGACGAACTGGCGGCGCAGATCGTAGTCGGGGAACAGCGGTACCTCGGGCGGCCGGCGGAAGACGAGGCCCGTCGGCTCGTCGCCGATGCCTTCGACGGTGAACAGGTAGGTATCGGAGGCGAACCCATGCGCCGAGCGCTGCCAGTCGACGATCTTCGCCTGCTGTGCGTCCGGAATCCGTTGGCGGATAGCCGATTCCAGTAGGGGCGGGATTCGGTCGGGTGCGGGACGTTCGGGCATCGTCACCACCCCGTGTAGCCGTAGCGCGGATACCTGCCCACGCATACCATTTCGACGAGGCCGTGCCCGACCTTGTCGCCCATGCGCACCTCGCACAGCGATTCGCTGAGCAGGCTGATCGGCCGGACCTGGTCGAGATCGCCCGTATCGACGGTGAATCCGTCGCTGAACGAGGCGCCGCGCCACATGCCGGACGCATAGCCGCGGTATTCGTGGTAGCCGGCGAAGCCGGGCCAGAAACGGCAGCTCGGGCGCACCTCGATCACCGAGGTCCGCCGGTCGGCACGGTGCACGGTGAAGGTGCCGCCGGAGATCACCCGCAGGTCGGGTTCGAAGCGCAGCTCGTGTTCGACATCGATGATCGGCGTCGAATCACGACCGGTGGCGATCGGATACAGCACCTCACCCTCGAACTGCCAGCGTTCACCGGTGCTGGTCTCGCGCTGCGCGAAATGCACCAGCTCGTCCTCGAATTGGAAGATGCCCATGTAGTACAGCACCCCGTCGGGCGCCTCGGTGGGCTGGAGGCCCTCGCCCTCGCTCAGGCTGCCGCCGCCGGGACCGTGCCGCACGCCCCACGAGTGGTCGCGGCCGAACCACCACTGGTCCGGATCGATATCGATGCGCCTGCCGTCGATGTCGAGCCAGCCGGTGACCGTTCCGTTCTGGTAGTAGCGCCGGGCGTCCTCGCGGACCCGGCCGCGCGAGCGGTGGAAGGCGGGTGTCTGCTCGTAGGCCGGGAAGTCGCCGTGCAGGTCCAGCCGCAGGCTCAGGCCGTGCTCGTTGGGCGCCAGGGTCGCCCGGGTCGACAGCAGCGGTTCGGTCACCTCGTAGGTGTAGGGACCGACACTCCACGCGCCCAATGCCGCTCCGGGCGTGCGGTATTCGGTGGCGAGCCGGACCACCTTCGCCTGCTTGCCGCCGATCGTGACCATCGCGTAGGCGTCCATCACATTGCGATTCGGATACCGGGCCAGCCCGGTCATCACGCTGATCTCGCCGGATGTGTCGAAGCCGTACATGACGACCCGCTCGGTCCATCGCAGATCGCTCTGCGCGACGTGGTCGAACGTCGAAGCCAGCTGGTGACACAACATTTCGTCCTCAGGAACCAGCACGGGAACTCCCTTCCTCTGACGTGCCCGGCCAATGTATTACGTTGCACACCGCAACGTATTTGGTTTCGGGATTTCCGCCTGGTACGTTCCGTCGTGTGACCTCTCCCGCCGCCGCCAGGGCAGCCGCAGGCCGCCCGCGCGACACCCAGATCGATCGCTCCGTGCTCGGCGCGGCCCGCGCCCTCCTGGCGGAAGTCGGCTACCAGGAGACCACCATCGCCGCCGTTGCCCGCCGCGCGAATGTCGGCACCGCCCCCATCTACCGTCGCTGGCCCGGTAAGGACGCGCTGATCGAGGACGCCGTCTTCAGCTCCGAAACCCCTTGGCTCCCCGAGGAAACCGACGACCTGCACGCCGATCTGACCGCCTGGGCCCACGTCTTCCTCGCGCGCATCGCCGAACCCGCCACCCGGGCCGCCCTCCCCGGCCTGCTCTCCGCCTACCATCACGACCCGGCCCGCTACCGAGCCCTGCACGACCGGGCCGACCTCCCCGCCCGCCGAGCCCTCACCGCCCGCATCGCCTCGGCCGTCCCCGCCGAATCCGCCACCACGGACTTGGTTTTCGAAATCCTGGTGGCGCGGACCACGCTCCGCGGACTCACCCACGGTATGGCCGACGCCGAAACCTTCTGTGCCAGAACCGCCGACGCCCTCGCGGCCCTGATCGCCACCGGGGCGTAAAGCCGGACGGCCCGAACACCTTTCGGGGTTCGGGCCATCACCTCGGCGGAATCACCACGTGTGGTTGATGTTCCAGAAACGGGCCGGCTTGTTACCGATGACTCGGCGCAATACAGCGATCATGGCTGTTCACCTCCTTTCGCGGTACAGGGTGAACGGTCGTGGCGCCGCGGCGTTGGTGACGATCGGGCGCAGGTCGCCGCCGGTGACGCGCAGGCGGGCGCCGTCGGCGATCGCGGCGACCGTCTCGGTGACGAGGGTGTGCGCCACCGCCGCGCCCGCGCAGGTGAACGGACCGGCGCTGTACGGCAGGTAGAGGCCGCGGCCGTCGGGATCGCCCCAGCGTTCGGGCCGGAACACACCGGGCTCGGTCCACTGGGATGCGTCGTGGTGCAACAGGTATGGGCTGACCGACAGCATGTCGCCGGACTCGAAGGCGATGCCACCGAATTCGGCGGCGTGGGGGACGGGGCGGCCGACCATCCAGACGACCGGGCGATGCCGCATCGCCTCGCGCACCACCCACTCGGCGGACCAGGGCCACTCGGCGCCCGGCCGGTGCAGGCCGCCGAGCAGCAGTGACCAGGCCACCGAGTAGGCGACTGTTCCCACGATCGACCGGAACATCAAGACATACAGGTCGGCCACTCGCCGGTCGGCGATGTCGCTCGGGCAGGCATGGATGATCGCGTCGAGCACATCCTCCGGTTCGCCCGCGCTGGTTTCGCGGCGAGCGCGCACTTGCTCGGTCACCGCCTCGAACAGCCTGGCGCTCAACACTTCAGCCCAGGCGCGCTGCCGGATCCGTGGCGGCCGGATCAGCCCGGCACGGGCGGACCGTCCCATCAACCGCAGCAAGGCGGGGGAACTGTTGTGCCGCAGCATCAGATCGGCCGTGGACCGAAACGCCAGCTCGTTTCCCGTCATCGGCCAACGGCTCGCCACGGGCAGCTCGGCCACCGCCGACACCAACTGCTGACGGAATTCGCCCATCCGCGAACGCAAGACACGGCGAACGGCCCGGCCGAGATCGATCTGCGCCGCCCGCGACGGCAGCACCGTCCCGAAGAATCCGGACCCGCCATCGTTGAAAGCGCGGTCGTGCAACACCTTGTGCGCCAAAGCTGTATCGCTCACGCAGGCACCGCCCCACGGCAGCCGGAACACCCCACCCGGCGCCCGCCGGCTCAGAGTCTCCATGAACCCCAACGGATCTCGCCGAAACCCGCGCATTACCCCGATACCCATCGTCCTGCCCCTCGAACGATTCCTCCCACGTATTCGCGGGATGTCGCCAGCGTAGGTCGCTCAGCGGCATCGCCCCATGGCACACATTTGCCATTCACCCGGCCTGGCGAACCATCTGTCGGTCCGGATAATGGTGCACGCGAAGGTATTTCGGCGATTACCTGAGCTGCGCGACCAGTAGCCGCCTGGGCGCGAGGATGTTACGGCTCGGCGAGCACCAAGTCGTCCACTTCGTCTGTGTGGAAGCGGATGAACATGATTCGCTGTCCGGCGCTGGTCACCAAACACATGGCGATAGGCGGTGTGGCGATCGCGACCTTGCTGTACGAGTTCGTATTCGCGGGGCACAGGCGGGCATCGAGCGGGCCCGGCTCGACGGGGATGATTCCGGCGCCGTTGGTGGGCAGCGTGTTGTCGGCATCCACCAGCCGGAGATCCGGTGTTCCGTCGCCACCGCCGGGGTCGGCATCGACCGATGTGCCGACCTTGGCTTGGATACGCCTGCACGGTTTGACGCAGGGATGTCCTACGGGTGGGGTGACAGCTGCTCCAGGTGCGGGCGTCGGCTGGGACATCCCCGGATCGATGGGGAGGTTCTGTGGCGGCACGGCGCCGGACGATGCGTTGTGCCGTAGGCGCAGGTCGGGACCGATTGCCGCACCCACCAGGATCCCGGTGACGACCCAGGAAACCACGATCCCCACCGTGAGCCACACAGGGAATCGCCTGTCGTTCTTGGGATCCGGTGCGGGTTGCTGGACCAGGATCTGGAAGACGTCGCCGCGGTTGAACAGAGATTTGATCGATGCCTTCTGGGTAGCACGATCAATGGTCGACTCAGGGGGCGTTCGAGGAGGGGCGCTCTCCTCGTCGGGGCGTAGGTGATAGACGGAAAAGAACACGCCGAACAGACCTGCGAGCGGTCCGATCAAGCCGAACCACAGCAGGAGCTGATCGTGATCCTTCAGCGCCAGATACAACACCCATGCGACCGCCGCGACGGTGAGCACCGCCGCGGTGGCTGATCGGCCGAGCGAGAATCGCGCCATGCGGCACAGTATGAACCGCCGTGATCATCCGCCCCGCGCAGGGGCGCTGCTGGTGGATGGCGTGGATCTGCCAGGTGCTCAGTGGGGACAGTAGTGGGATGAGGGGATGGTTTTCGGGGTGGGGGGCGGGGGATTGGGTTAGTTTGCTGGCTATGAAGACCCGCTGGTCCGCCGCGTTCGGTGTCGTGATGTTGTCGTTGTCCGGACTGGTGGCCGGGAGTTCGGTGGCAACGGCCGCGCCCGCGCCGGTGACGTTGTGCGCGTTCACGCCGACGCCGGAGAATCCGGCGGCGCGGCCGGTGCGGCCGCCGCTGCCGGTGGCGCTCGGGTTCGGGACCGCCGATGTGACGTTCCAGTTCAACTACGGGCCGGTGACCGTGCGGCTCAACAGGGCCGGTGCGGCGCCGTGTGCGGTGCAGAATATGGCGAGCCTTGTGCTGCAACGGTTTTACGATCAGAGCCAGTGCTGGCGGCTCACCGACAGTGCGCGCCTCGGCGTTCTGCAGTGCGGCGACATCTACGAAGTCGAAATGGGCGGCCCCGGCTACAAATTCCCCGACGAGGTCGACGGCACCGAAACCTATGGCCGCGGCACCGTCGCGATGGGCAACCAGGGCCCCGGCACCAACGGCAGCGAATTCTTCATCGTCCACTCCTTCGCCAACATCCCCGCCGACTACTCGGTCCTCGGTCAGGTGGTGCAGGGAATGGACGTCCTCGACCGCATGGTCGCCGCGGGCATCACCCCCACTGAGCGCGGCCCCCGCGACGGTGAACCCGCCGCCCCGATCACCATCACGAGTGCCCGCCTGAGCTAGACCCCCGCCGCGGAGGCCGCGTCGGTCCGGAAGGTCTTGCGGTAGGCCAGGGGCGAGACGCCGATGGCCTCGTGGAGGTGCTGGCGCAGTGAGGTGCCCGTGGCGAAGCCGACCTCGCCCGCGATGGTCTCCACCGACAGGTCGGTGGATTCCAGGAGTTCGCGGGCGCGGAAGACGCGCTGCTGAATGAGCCAGCGTCCGGGGCTCATGCCGACCTCGTCGCGGAAGCGGCGGGCGAAGGTGCGGCCGCTCATGCGGGCACGGGCGGCGAGATCGGTCATGGTGAGCGGGTCGTGCAGGTTCGCCAGTGCCCAGTCGCGGGCGGCGGCGGTACCGGCGGCCGACGGTGGGGGCAGCGGCTGCTCGATGAACTGGGCCTGGCCGCCTTCGCGCCACGGCGGGATCACGCAGCGGCGCGCCACCATATTGGCCACCTCGCTGCCGTGGTCGCGGCGGATCAGATGCAGGCACAGGTCCACTCCCGCGGTGGCCCCGGCCGAGGTGAGCAGGTCGCCGTCGTCGACGTAGAGGACATCGGGATCCAGCGCCACGCGGGGAAAGGCGCGGCGGAAGTCCTCGCTGACCATCCAGTGGGTGGTGGCGGGGCGGCCTTCGAGCAGGCCCATGGCGGCGACGGCGATCGCACCCGTGCAGATGGAGACGAGCCTGGCTCCCGGCCGGATTCGGGACAGGGCATCCGAAACCGCTTGGGGCAGACCATTATCCAGAATCGACTGGACGTCGCAGGGCGGGATGACCACCGTGTCGGCGGACTCCAGGATCGAACTGTCGTGCGCCACCGCGATATCGAAATCGGAGCTGGTGCGCACCGGGCGACCGTCCACCGAGCAGGTGCGGATCTCATATCGGCCTTCCGCGGTGCCGAATACGCGATGGGGGATACCGAGTTCGAACGGATACACGCCGTCGAGAGCCAAGACGACGACCCGATGCGGCTGGAAGTCCTCGGTCTGCATGGCGCGATCATATCGAATAATGGCAATCCTGCCATTTTCTGATCGGTCGGCCACCGGCAGGCTGGAGGGCATGAGCGAATCGACGATCCCCACCACCATGCGAGCCATCAGCCAGGACGTACTCGGCGGACCGGAGGTGCTGCACGAGATCGAGCTGCCGGTGCCGGTGCCGGGACCGAGCGAGATCCTGGTGCGCGTGCGCGCCACCGCCCTGAACCCGACGGATTGGAAGCATCGCGCCATCTCGGGCCTGTTCCTGCCCGCGCCGCCGTTCGTCCTCGGCTGGGACGTGTCCGGCGAAGTGGTGGCGGTCGGCTACGGCGTCACGCTGTTCAAGCCGGGCGATGAGGTGTTCGGGATGCTGCCCTATCCGCACCGGCACGGGGCCGCCGCGGAGTACGTCACGGGACCGGCGCGCGCCTTTGCCCGCAAACCGGCCACTCTCGACCATGTCCAGTCGGCCGCCATTCCGCTGGCCGCACTCACCGCATACCAGACCCTGGTCGACACCGCGAATCTCCAAGCAGGACAGCGGGTTCTGGTCCATGCGGCGGCGGGCGGCGTCGGTCACTTCGCGGTCCAGATCGCCAAGGCGTGCGGCGCGCATGTGATCGGCACGGCCAGTGCGGTCAATCACGACTTCCTGCGCGGCATCGGCGCGGACGAGGTACTCGACTACCGGACAACGGATTTCGCCGACGTGGTGCGCGAGATCGACGTGGTGCTCGATCCCATCGACACGCCACACGCCATCCGGTCACTGCGGACCCTGCGCCCCGGCGGCATCGTGGTATCTATTCGCCCGACCGGCACCGAGGAACTGTTCGCCGCGGCCGAAAAGCTGGGCGTGCGTGCCGAAGCCATCCTGGTGGAGGCCGATCACGCGGGCATGGACGCCCTGCGCGAACTCGCCGAAGCCGGTGCCCTTCGCCCCGCCGTCGCCGCCACCTTCCCGCTCGCCGACGCCGCCAAGGCGCACGCGCTCGGCGACACCAACCGCACCGTCGGCAAGCTGGTCCTCACCGTCGACTGACCACTGGCGGG
Source organism: Nocardia sp. NPDC052566 (assembly GCF_044547285.1). Classification (NCBI taxonomy): domain Bacteria; kingdom Bacillati; phylum Actinomycetota; class Actinomycetes; order Mycobacteriales; family Nocardiaceae; genus Nocardia; species Nocardia sp. NPDC052566. Next base: position 577,417 of record NZ_JBIUAF010000005.1, read on the forward strand.
GCCTGTGCCGACGTGGGCTGATCCACGATGACCGAGCTTAGGGCGTGGTGTGGGCGGTGAGGTCGTCGAGGAGGATCATGACCTCGCCCTCGTGCTTGACGACGTCGGTCAGGTGGACCTTCAGGCCGACGAGGGTGGCGTTGGCGATCGGCGTGCCCGCGGTGTGGGTGACGCGCTGCCACTCGCCGTCCGCGGAGACCTTGCCGAGCAGGAGTGTCCGGTCGTCGCCGAGCGTCGCGGAGACGCGGATCGCCGCGTGGGGCGACCGGACCCACAGGTTCAGCGCGCTCAATTGCCCTGGGACGGTAATGGATCGGCCCGGCTTGGCCACCAGCTCGACCTCGAGATCGTCGGCGGCCGAGCGGACGAGCAGGACAAGGGCGCGGTAGTCGGCGCCCGCCGCGCCGTCGGGGTAGACACCGAGCGGCTTGCTCGGCGCGCCCTCCGCGAAGGTGGTGATGTGGGTGCGGTCCGCCCCCGCCCCCGCCAGCTCCCACCGATCCTTCTTCTCGAAGTCGTCCAATAGCACCTCGGCCGACGCGTCCGACATCCCCGCTATCCCTTCCTCCACACGGCGGTCCGGACCTACTCCGGCACCGCCCCAACCCTACAAGCGAACACTCCGTGCTCACGCCGCCCACACCGGCGCGAGATCGACGCCGGGCGGCGGGCGCAGTCGGCGCAGCGTGCCGTCGAAGAGGGTGGCGTAGAGCGCCCACCCGTCGCCGTCCGGCCCGATGCGCACCGAACTCGGCCCGGTCCAGCCGCCCGAAAGACCTTTGGCGATAACGCATGTCGCGCCGGTGGCCGGGTCGATGCGGTGGATCGTGCCCTCGAGGTGTGCGGCGGCGTAGATCGTGCCAGCCTGCGACATGGTGAGGTCATCGAGGCCGGGAAGACCCGGCACGGTCGCGACCACCGTCCATTGATCGGGCGCATCGAGCGGGACGCGAATGATCTGACCGGTGAACAGGTCATCGGTGTAGACGGCGCGGTGGTCGGGGCTCAGCGCCAGCCCCTCCGCACGCGGTACCGGCGCCCAATTGGGCTGGGCGACTCCTGATTCGTGTCGATAGCGGGTCAGGCCGGACGACGGGCCGCCTTCGGTGCCCACCCATGTCGTCAGCAGGTCACCATCCGGCAGCCGGAGCAAACCGTTGCCGCTCAGCGGCACTGGAGTCGTCAGCTGTCCGGTGGTGAGGTCGAGTCGTCGCAGCTGCCCGTCCCCGCGGGTGAGGATATACAGGCCGGTTCCCGCGAGTTGAAGTCCGCCGGGTGCGGCCACGTCGTCGGCGACCGTTCGCGCCTGTCCGGCGGAATCGACCTGGTACACAGTCGATTTACCGGACAGATAGAATCCGCCCCGGCCATCGGGTTCCAGATTCTCCAACTCGCCGAGTCCCTGCGCGACGGTGGCGACCTGCCAGCCGCCACAGTCGGCGGGCGGTGCGGCGTGCACCGGAGTGGCGGCTACGCCGGTATACGCCGCGATCGTCACGGCAGCCCAGAGCGGTCGAATTCCTTTGACCCACATCCCCATTCCGCCCAACCTACGTGACCGGCGGATCAGTGCTGTGGGTTCAGGAGGCGATCGTTGAGGTGTTGCCGGGCGGCCTCCACGTTCATCACCGTGTCCGCGGTCAAGGACGTGGTCAGGTCGGCACAGGCCTGGGCGGCCGCGGTGGCGCGGGGCAGCATGCGGTTTTCGTAGGCCAGGACGGCGCGGTCGAGGTCGGGATGGGTGGCGACGGCGGTCGCGAGATCCGCGCCGTCGAGCATGGCCAGGTTGGCGCCGATGCCGTACGGGGGCATCAGGTGGGCCGCGTCGCCGAGCAAGGTGATGCCGGGGACGTGATCCCAGGTGTGGCCGATGGGCAGGACATGCAGTGGGCGATTGATGAAGCCGCCGTCGGACTTTCGCAGGAGATCGAGCAGGCCGTCGTGCCAGCCGTCGAACACCGTGAGCAGGTGTGCGCGCACCGCCGAGGCGTCCTCGAGGTCGAGGCCCGCGCCGACATGCCAGTCGAGCGGGAGGCGGAGTCCGGCGTAGACGCGAATGTGGCCGCCGCTGTTGCGCTGTGCCGAGAGCATGGCGCCGCCGGACTTCGCCACCACGGTGCCGTTGCCGATCATGTGCGCCAGCGCGGGGTGGCGGGTGTCGACATCGTCGAGGAAGGTTTCGATGATGGTGTCGCCCAGATAGGTTGGGGTCGCGGCGGAGAGCGCCGGACGGATGCGCGACCACGCGCCGTCGGCGCCGACGACGAGATCGAAGTCCTCGCTCGCGCGCTCGGCGAAGTGCAGTCGCGCGGTGCCGTCGCCGACCGGGGTGACCGTGGCGGCCGCGTACCCCCAGCGAACGGTGTCGGGGGCCAGGGAGTTCAAGAGCAGGCCGCGCAATTGGCCGCGGTCGATCTCGGGTGCGTTGCCCGCGCCGTCGGTGGGCAGTTCATGGTGGATCAGCGCGCCGGACACGGCGTCGAGCCCGCGCAACTCCTGGCCTTCGGGGCGGGCCAGCGCGCGGAACTCCTCGAACAACCCCGCGACGCGCAGCGCGGCCTGGCCGGTGTCGACCTGGAGGTCGAGCATGCCGCCCTGCCAGCGGGCGTGCGCGGAGCTCTCGCGCTCGAACACGGTGACGCGGTGGCCGTGCTGTTGCAGGGCACGGGCACAGGTGAGGCCGCCGATACCGGCGCCGACGATCGCGATGTGCTGGGTGCGAACGGAATTCATGAGGTGGGAGCCCTTCGATTCGAAGACCGCGCCGGACGGAGCTCCGGCACAACGCCAGAAAACCACAACGACTCAAAACATGCAACGGTTCAACTTTCTTGCCCGATACATGTTTGCCGGGTACGGTGGCGGCATGACGGAGGCGATCGGGCGGCGCGAACGCAAGAAGGCCCAGACCCGCAAGGCATTGGCCGACGCCGCGCTCGAGCTGTTCCTCGATCGCGGGTATGACCAGGTCGGGGTGCGTGAGGTGGCCGATGCGGCGGATGTCTCGGTGACCACCCTGTTCAAGTACTTCCCGAGCAAGGAGGCGCTGGTCTTCGACCTCGACGAGGACATCGAGGCCGCGCTCGTCGCCGCGGTGCGCGAGCGCCCCACGGGCCGGTCGCTGCTGGCGGCATTGCGCGAGCACATCGTGACCCGGGCGAGCGCGGTATCCGACTCCGCACGAAATCAGGCCTTCACCCGCATGATCGAAGGCACCCCCGCGCTGCGCGAATACGCCCGCCGCATGTGGCTGCGCCACGAAACCGCTTTGGCGCGAACCATTGCCGAGGAAGTCGGCGCCTCCGAGAGCGACCCGTCCTGCGCCGCGATGGCTCGCTTCGCGCTCGAGGCGGTCGATCTGGCCCGCCGCCGTACCGACCCGCCGGGTGCGGTCGGCGCCGTCTTCGACCTGCTCGAAAACGGCTGGGCGGCAACCTATCCGGATCCCTGATCGGTCACGCTCGATAGACGGCCGCCGTGGCGACCAGGCAATCCGTCAGGTGGGCGACGGGTGTATTCGGTTGTCCCTGCGTGACCGCCCAGATCCGGCGGGGCGGCGGGACCGGTCGCAGCGGCCGGATCGCCACGTCGGGCGGCGCGGTGGTGAGCGCGGACGCGGGGATGAGCGCGATGCCGTGCCCGGCGGCGACCAGCGCCAACGTCGTCGGATAGCGGTTGGAGTCCAAGGTGACGAGCGGCGTGAACCCGGCTACACCGCAGATCGCCCGCAGCGATTCCGCGCAGGCGAAGGATGTTCCGCTGATCCACATTTCGTCGGACAGCGCGGCAATGTCGGCAACGGGCGCAGCGGCCAGCGGATGACCGGCGGAGAGTGCGAGTAGCAGCGGATCGTCCGGAAGTGGTTGCGCGGTCAGATGATCCAGGGCGATGGGATGCGCGGCGTAGTCGTAGGTGAGCGCGAGATCGGCCTTGCCGTGGCGGATCGCTTCCAATGCGGTGTCGGCGTCGCATTCGGTGAACTCGAACGACAGGGCCGGGAAGCGGCGCCGCCACGACGCGGCCGCGCGCGGCAGCAAGTGGGTACATGCGGTGGGGAAGGCGGCAATTCGCACGGTCGCAAGGTCGCCGGAGCGGATCTGGTCGAGTTCGCGCCTGGCATCCTCGGACGAGGCCAGCATCCGCAGCGCGTGTCGCAGGACAACCTCGCCCTCCGGTGTCAGCTGTTCGATCGCGATCTCCTACTGGCGATCACTCGACGCGATCGACGAGTGGCGCAGGCATGCCCGGCACGAACGGGCCAAGGAATTGGGCCGCTCGCGCTGGTTCGACCAGTACGCGACCAGGATCGCGCACGTGGTCGATGCCTACTGATCACGCCATTTGACCCAGCTCACTGGGGAATTCGGGCCGACGGTCTCGCGGCGCGTGGCTGGTGGGGTAGGCGGCGCGCAGGCGCTGCTGGGCGAGCGGCCCCGCGTCGAGGTGGTCGAGTCCGAGCAGCGCGGCCCCGAGAACCGGTGGGGCGACGACGATTCGGGGCTCGGCCAGTGGCGCCGCCGCGGCGAGCCGGGCCGTCACATTGTCGATCAGCAGCGGCTGACGGGCCGCGAGGACCCCACCGCCGAGGATGACCGGCGTCGGTTCGTCGAGCAGGTCGAGGCGGCGCAGCGCGACGAGCGCGAGGCGGGTGATCTCGTCGGCCTGCCGATCGATCAGCCGCAGCGCCGTCGGATCGCCCGCCTCGGCGGTGGCGAACAGGACGAGGACCAGTTCGTGCAGCCGCTGCTGTGGCAGCCTGCCCAGGTGCATCGCCTCGGCCACCGCATTGGCGCCAGGCAGCCCGAAATACGAGCCGATGGCGGCGGAAAGCGCGGTGGGGCCGCCCCTTCCGTCCTCGGCCCGCGCCGCATGCCACATCGCCGCCGCCGCCATACCGCTGCCGCCGCCCCAGTCACCGGTGAGCATGCCGAGTGCCGGGAAGCGGGCGGTGCGCCCGTCCGGAAGCAGTCCGACGCAATTGATTCCGGCGCCGCACACCACCGCGACCCCGCGCGGGCCGTCGGTGCCCGCGCGCAGCAGCCCGAAGGTGTCGTTCGCGACGCTCGCGGTGCGGCTCCACGGTCTGGCCGTGATGGCGGCGTGCAGCCGCTCTTCCTCGACGGGCAGATCGACATTCGCCATGCAGGCGCTCACATGGGTGGTGAACGGGCGGTCGGCCGTCAGCCCCGCCTGTTCGGCCAGCGCGTCGACCGCCGAGGCGAGCGCGTCGATGGCGCGATCCACCCCGTGCTCGTGGGGCTGGAACCCGGCGCCGCGCGCGCCGGCGAGGACGGTGCCGTCGAGGGTGACCAGCGCGATATCGGTCTTGCTGTTGCCCGCGTCGATGGCGAGGACACCGGGGACCTGCTCGGTCACGCCCAACTGAGGTATCCACGGTTGTGGGCGATCAGCCGATCGGTGAGCTGCTCGGCCAGTTCCCACTGGCCGATGAGCGGATGCGCGAACAGCGCGTCGAAGACCAGGTCGCGCCCGCCCTCGAGTGCCGCGCGCAGCGCGAGCTGCTCATAGGCGGTGACATGTGCGATCAGGCCCGAGTAGCGCGGCGGGACCGGCTGCTGCGGCAGCGGGCGCACCCCGGCGCCGTCCACCTCGGCGGGCACCTCGATCACGGCGTCGTCCGGCAGGAACGGCAGGGTGCCGTCGTTGCGGGCATTGACAACCTGCACCCCGGCGCCGGTGCCGTGCAGCGCGGCGAGCAGCTGGACCGCGGCCTCGGAATAGTAGGCGCCGCCGCGTTGCGCGAGCAGTTCCGGCTTGGTGTCCAGCGCCGGGTCGGCATACATCTCCAGCAGCTGTCGCTCGATGGTCGCGACCTCGGCGGCGCGAGAACCCTTGGCCCGCAACTCCTCTACGACGGTGTCGTGCTGGTAGTAGTACCGCAGATAGTAGGAGGGCACGCTGCCGAGGTGCTGGAGCAGCGGCAGCGGCATGCGCAGGTCGTCCGCGATCTGCGCACCGAAGTCGGCGATCAGCTTGGGCAGCGCCTCGTATCCGGTTGCCGCGCCGGGGTGATCGAGCACGGTGACCCCGCGCTCCCAGGTGAGATGGTTCAGGCCGACGTGGTCGAGCCGGACCAGCTCCGGCTCGACACCCAAGTGCTGCGCGAACTTTCGCTGCAGATGGATGGCCACGTTGCACAGGCCGACGGCCTTGTGCCCTGCGGTCTGCAAGGCGCGGGTGACGATGCCGACCGGGTTGGTGAAGTCGATGATCCAGGCGTCCGGGTTGGCGCGGCGCACGTGCTCGGCGATATCGAGCACGACGGGCACGGTGCGCAGTGCCTTGGCCAGCCCGCCCGCACCGGTGGTTTCCTGTCCGACGCAACCGCATTCGAGCGGCCAGCTCTCGTCCTCGTTGCGTGCCGCCTGCCCGCCGATCCGCAATTGGAGCAGCACCGCGTCCGCGCCGTCGACGCCCTCCGCGATCGAGGTGGTCGTGCTCACCACCGCCGGATGGCCCTGTTTGTCGAAGATCCGGCGCGCCAGCGCGGCGATCAGCTCCAACCGGTCCGCGGCGGGATCGATCAGTGTCAGCTCGCTGATCGGGAGGGTGTCGCGCAGGCGGGCGAAGCCGTCGATCAGCTCCGGCGTGTAGGTGGAACCGCCGCCGACGATCGCCAATTTCAGTGCGGGCATCAGCCTTTGACCCCTGTCAGTGTCACGCCTTCGATGAAGGCTTTCTGTGCGAAGAAGAAGAGGATGATCACGGGCGCCATCACGAGCAGGGTGGCGGCCATGGTGAGATTCCAGTTCACGTGGTGCGCGCCCTTGAACGATTCGAGGCCGTAGCTGAGCGTCCAGGCCGCCGGGTTCTCGCTGGCATAGATCTGCGGCCCGAAATAGTCGTTCCAGCAATAGAAGAACTGGAACAGCGCGACCGCCGCGATCGCGGGTTTGGCCATCGGCAGCACGATGCGCAGCAGGATCCCGACGTCGCCGCAGCCGTCGATACGAGCCGCCTCGAGGTAGTCGTCGGGGATGGTGAGCAGGAACTGCCGCAACAGGAAGATGGAGAACGCCTCGCCGAAGGCCAGCGGAATGATCAACGGCCACAGCGAGCCGGTGAGATGGAACTGCTTGGCCCACACCAGATACATCGGGATCACCGTCACCTGCGGCGGCAGCATCATCATCGAAACCACCGCCATGAGTGCCAGATTGCGCCCGCGGAAGCGAAACTTGGCCAGCGCGTAGGCGACCGGGATGCTGGACACGAGCGTGAGCAGGGTGCCGAGTCCCGCGTAGATGAACGTGTTGCGCCACCAGGTGAGGAAGCCGGGCGTCCGCCAGACCTCGAGGTAGTTGCTCCACTGCCACTGCGTCGGCCACAGATCGGAGGTGAGCGCCTGCCGGTCCGACATCACCGAGGTCAGGAAGACGAAGACGAACGGCAGGATGAACAGCAGCGCGAGGGCGATCGCGAACGAGTGCACGGCCACCCAGTTCAGCGCGCCCTTGCGGCGGGCGACCCTGATCTCGGCCCTGGTCGTGGCGACCGGCGCGGGCGCGACGGTTGTCGTCATCAATCCTCCTGGATGAAGCCGGATTTGCGCCGCAGCAGCAGCGAGGTGAAGGCCATCGAGATGACGAACAGGATCACCGCGACCACGCACGCCGAGCCGATATCGAAGCGCTGGAAGCCGAGGTTGTAGACCATCTGCGGCAGCGTCCAGGTGGATCCGTGCGGGTAGCCGGGTTCGAATTGCTCACCGGCGCCCGCGATCTTGCCGCTGGCCACCTTTCCGGCGACGATCGCCTGGGTGTAGTACTGCATGGTCTGGATGACGCCGGTCACCACGGCGAACAGCACGATCGGCGCGATATTCGGCAGCGTGACGTAGCGGAACTTGTGCCACGGGCCCGCGCCGTCCAATTCGGCCGCCTCGTACTGCTCCCTGGACACGTCGAGCAGTGCCGCGGTGAAGATCACCAGCAGGTCGCCGATGCCCCACAGCGCGAGCATGGTGAGCGCGGGCTTGGACCACTCCGGGTCGGTGAACCAACCCGGTTGCGGCAGACCGAGATTGCCGAGCAGGTGGTTGACCGGTCCGGTACCGGGGTTCAGCAGGAAGGCGAAGGCCACGGTGGCCGCCACCGGCGGGGCCAGGTACGGCAGATAGAACACCGTGCGGAAGAACCCCAGCCCCATCTTGATCTTGGTGACCAGCATGCCGAGCCCGAGCCCGAAGATCACCCGCAGCGTCACCATCACCAGCACCAGCCACAGCGTGTTGCCGAGCCCCTGCCAGAAGAACGGGTACTTGTCGATGACGTAGTCCCAGTTCTTCAGGCCGGTGAACGTCGGATCGGCGAACCCGTCGTACTTCATGAAGGAGAAGTAGACGGTGGACAGCAGCGGGTAGGCGAAGAAGAAGGCGAAACCGAGCAGCCAAGGCGAGAGGAACGCCAGGGTGCGCAGGGTCCGGCGGCGGCGCTTACGTTTCAGTGTTGCCGAGACGCGCTGCGCCGCCGGGACTTTCATGCTCGATGTCATGGACGAGGTCACTTGGCCTGAGCGATCGCCTCGTCGATCTCCTTTGCGGTGGCGGCTAATCCGGCGGCCAGGTCGTTGCGCTTGCCCGCCTCGAAGTCGTAGCCGAAGTTGCGCAGCGAGAGCTGGTAGGCGCCGCCGTTGATGCTGGCCGGCGTGGTCGAGGAGTACTGGTTCCTGGCGATATCGAGGAAGGTCTTGAAGTTCGGATCGGCGGTGAGCTTGGGCGAGACGAGCGCCTCGTTGGTGCTCGGCACGTTGTGGATGGCGTTGGCGAAGCTGACCAGCGCGTCGGTATCGGTGGTCAGGTACTTCACGAATTGCCATGCGGCCGTTTGCTTGCGGCTGGAGTTGGCGATGCCGACGATGGTGCCGGTCTGGTAGCCGCGGCCGTAGGTGGCCACCTGATCATCCGGGACCGGGAAAGGCGCGGTGGCCCAATCGAAGCCGACCTTGTCCTCGGCGAGCATGGCGGTGCGCCACTCACCGTCGAGCGACATGGCCACCTGGCCGGTGTGGAACGGATTCTTCGAGCTGAACTCCTCACCGAAGGTGGTGCGGTACTTCTCCAGCTTGTCGAACCCACCGAGCTTGGCGATCAGATCCTTCTGCCAGGTGTACATCGCGGCGATCTTCGGATCGGTGGCGATATTCGACTTGCCGTCCGGGGTGAAGTATTTCGCGCCGTACTGGCCCAGGAAGTGCATGGGCGTCGTCTCGTAGCCGTGGTAGGTCGGCATGAAGCCGAGCTGCCGGTAGCTGTCGCCCTCCGCGATGGTCAGCTTGACCGCGGCGGCCTCGAACTCGCTGAAAGTCTTGGGCGGTGCGGAGATTCCGGCCGCGGCGAACGCGGTCTTGTTGTAGTACAGGCCGTACGCGTCGCCGAGCAGCGGCAGCGAGCACTGATTGCCTTGGTACTGGCTGTAATCGAGCATCGCGGCCGGGAACGTCTTCGCCGGATCGATGCCGTCCTTCTTCAGGAACGGCGCCAGATCGGTCCAGACATTGGCGGAACAGAACTTGCCGACCTGGTCGGTGCTGAAGGAGGACACCACATCCGGCGCGTCGCGGCCACCCGCCCGCAGCGCCTGCTCGATCTTGTCGTCGGAGACGTTGCCGACCAGGTTGACGTGAATGTTGGGGAACCGCTGCTGGAAGGAGGCCACGTTCGCCTCGATGGCCTTCACCTCGTTGTCCTGGCTCCAGCCGTGCCAGAAGGTGATGGTGACGTCCTTGCCCTGGGCGGAACCGTCGTCGCCACCGCCGGAACTCTGCCCGGTACAGGCGCTGGCGAACAGCGCGACGGTGGTGCATGCGGTGAGGGCGGCGAGGGTGCGGGGTGAGGCTTTGCGCATGGTGACGGTTCTCCTGGGTGAATCAATGTGTCGAGAAGACGGTGTCCCTCGTGGTGGCCAAGGCACGTTGCAGCGCGCCGTGCAAGACCGGCGACCCTGGCACGGTGCTCGAACGCACCTCGGGCCGGGTGATGGTGAGCTCCGCCAGTGCGTCCTGGACCAGCGCGCGCAGCCGTTCGCCCCCTGCGCTCGGCACCGCGCCCGTCAGGATCACCACTTCCGGATCGACGACCGAGACGATCGAGGCGAGCCCGATGGCGAGGCGGTCGGCGAGTTCGGTGAGGAATTCCGTTCCGGCCCCGGCGGTTTCCAGCGCCTCCGTGACGGCGAGCGCGCCCGTCGGCGCGGTCAGCCCGTGCTTGCGCGCGAGCGCCAAAACAGCTGGGGCACCGGCCAATTGCTGGAATCCGCCGGAGTTCTTCCTGCGCACGTCGTGCACGATCGGCGCACCGGGCAGTGGCATGTAGCCGACTTCGCCCGCGCCGTTGTGGAATCCGCGATGCAACCGGCCCGCGATCACGATCGCCGCGCCGATGCCCTCGCCGGTCCACAGCGTCACGAAGTCCTCGCAACCCTGTGCCGCGCCGTGCGCCTGTTCGGCGATCGCGGCGAGGTTGACGTCGTTCTCGATGGATACCGAGGCGCCGATCGTCGCCTCCAATTCACCGACCAGCCTGGGGGAGTGCCAGCCCGGCAGGTGCGTGGCATAGCGCAGCCTGCCGGTGGCCGGGTCGAGCGCGCCGCCGATGCCGATCACCACGTCGCGCACCGCGCCCTGGGGGAGTCCGGCCAGGCCGACCGTCTCCGCCACCGCGTCCGCCACCCGCGCGATGGTGGCCGCGGCGGGCCAGCCCTTGGTCGAGACTTGATGTTCGGCGAGCGTCGCGCCGGTGATATCCGCGACGGCGAGCCGGATCTGCGTATTCGTCACGTCGAGCCCGGCCACATATCCCGCCGCCGGATTCACCTGGTACAGCTGCGCATTCGGGCCGGGGCCACCCGCCGAGGTGCCGACCGGAACCACCAGTCCGGCCGCCTCCAGTCGCGCGAACAATTGCGAGGCAGTCGGTTTCGACAATCCGGTCAGCGTGCCGATCTGCGTGCGGGACAGCGGACCGTTCGCGAGCAACAGCTCCAGCGCCGCGCGGTCGTTGATGGCCCGGAGCAGACTCGGTGTGCCGGCAAGGGTGTTTCGCGTGTTGGTCACGTGATGACCCTCCCTTGCCGGGTCCCCTCGGCGAACGTGCGGGTGAACTATTAGGAAACTTTCCAATTACTTTGAGGAGCGACTGTATGCCCGCGGGGACCGGCTGTCAATACGCTGTGCGACTGGGGGATTGGCGCAGAAGCGCGCCGGTTGCCCCGGGTGTCACGTCATCGGATCATGCCGCTCGATCGGTGACGGTTCGGGTGGCGATGGTGACAAGGGTGGCGTAGCCCATCGTGAAGCTGCCGCCTGCCGCATCGATGGCGGCGGCGACGCCCGCCAGGAGCCGTGACTGTGTGTCCGGCGGGAACAGGCTGAAGCCGCCCTGCGTCGGCACCTGGTCCAGCCATTCGTCGCGGGTGTAGGTGTGTTCCCAATCGAACCGCCACAGGTCGACGGCGTCGAAAGCGCCTGTCTCCCTGAGTCCGTCGGCCGCCTTGGTGGCCATCGCCGCGTATGCGTCGTGTGGGTTGGTGAGTGCGGTGTCGATGGACAGGTCGGGCAGCATCTCGCGATAGACCGCGGCAAAGGCCTGTCCCACCTCGCCTGGTGGTTGGCCACTGTTCCAGAACACGGCGAGACGGCCGCCTGGGCGTAGCGCCTGCGCTGCTTTCGCCGCGCCCGCGACCGGGTCGACCCAGTGCCAGGTCTGGCCGGCGACGACCGTGTCGAAGAGGCGGCCCGCCGGATCCCAGTCCTCGAAGGTCGAGATCTCGATGTCGGTGCCGTGTGTGCGGGCCCAGTCGGCCATTCGCTCGTCGGGCTCGACCCCGAGCACCGCGCAGCCCGCCGCCTGGAACAGCCTGGCCGCGATGCCGGTACCGCAGCCGACGTCGACGACATCGCGGCCGGGGCTTGTCGCGATGATCCGCCGGATCATCGCGTCGGGATAGGTGGGGCGGGTCCGGTCATACCGTTCGGCGTCCGTGCCGAACGATTCCGCGACCCGTCGGAGCTGATGTGGTTGGGGTGCAGGCGAATTCGCTGGCCCCGAAGAGAGTGTGGGCATGCGCCCACTTTAAGTGGGCACATGCCCACTCTGCAATAGTGGAGTCCGACGAAGGGAGAGGTTTCTGTGCCGACCGGGGTAGCCCTGCGCGACGTGCGCGCTCAGCTGTTCGATGCCGCCGAGCGTGTACTGCTGCGGGACGGGCCGAAGGCGCTGACCAGCCGCGCGGTGACCACCGAAGCGGGCTGCGCCAAAGGTGTACTGCACCGGCACTTCGCCGATTTCGACACCTTCCTCGCCGAACTCATCGAAGACCGCATCGCCCGCATCGGCGTTCAGTCCATCGACCTGTGCGAATCCGCGGGCACCGGCATCGTCGCCGACCACCTGACCGACGCTCTCACCGCGCTTTTCGGCTCCGTGGCGACCGCCATCATCGTCCTCATCACCTTCCACGACGGCCTGCGTGCCCGCCTGCGCGCGACCAGGCCGACGGGTGTCCCGCTGCTCACCGAGGCCGCCGCCATGATCACCGACTACCTCACCGCCGAACGCGACCTCGGCCGCATCGCCGCCGCCGCCGACGTCCAGATCCTCGCCATGACACTGATCGGCTCCGGCCATTTGGTATTCGCGGGCAGCGACGGCGCACCCGAGCCGGCCTCCGTCCACAAGATGGTGACGTCGGTCCTCGCGGGCGCGCTACCGAATCGGCGACGGAACTCGTAGTCGACAACCTTGCGCAGGGTGTTCATGCGTAAAGGTTCGGGAGCGGGCTTGTCGGTGGTGTTCTCTACGCTGCCGTGCATGATCTGTTCCTGGACTCGACTGCATGAACACCTCCATGCTCCTGTCAGCCCCCGCTCCCTCGAGTTGGTCACCGATGGGGGAAACACTCGCCCCTCGTCCGGCGACATGCTGCCCGTAACGGAGCTACGCGACTTGTCGGTCAGGAAGGCGTGAGGGAGTGTTCAGGCTCGATGGCGAGGTGGGCATCAGCTACCACCAGATCTACGTTGTGAGTGACCCCGACGGCATCAGCCCGGGGATGCATGGGGCGTTCGCCGGGCAGACCGGGGGACTGTGCGGCGCCGCGATACCCGGCGCGCTGTGGCTGACGACCGGGCTGCACTCCGGCAGCGTCGGCTTCACCGTCGAGGTGCGCGGCCAGGCTCCACCGCTCGATCCGGCCTGGGAAGACGTCGTCGAGGTTTCCTTCTGCCCGGTCTCGGATCGCACCCTCCTGATGCAGTGGGCAGGCGAGGACTTCTGGGAGCTGGACCTGAAAGAGATCGACTACCGGGTGCGGTACTGCGCGCAGGGTATGGACCAGGCACGGGAGGCGGACGTCAGACTCGACGGTGAGCCGATGCTCGACCGCTACCTGCTGCAGTTCTGGCCCGCCGCGCCCGAGCCGGACCGCATAGTGCGGCAGACCTCCAAGGAAGCGGCCTACTCGCACGACTACGCGCGTCGGCAATCACCGTCTCCCGCACTCGAATAGCGCGCGGAAGCCGAGTTCGTCTCCTCGGTCGTGGGTTGGTCGGTGAGGCGGAGGTTTCACCGCGTGGTGATGGCGTCGAAGTCGACCGGCAGGACGGCGGGGCCGCGCAAGGTGATGTGATCGCGGTAGACCGGCGGGTCGATGGCCAGCCGTGGGGATCGCACGCGGAGCGCGAAGCGGGTCAGCGCGATTCGGGTTTCCAGGCGGGCGAGCGGGGCGCCGAGGCAGAAGTGCGCGCCGAGACCGAAGGCGAGATGGCGGGTTTCGCGGGTGGGATCGAAGCGGTCCGGATCGGTGAAGACCGCCGGGTCGCGGTGGGCGGCGGCGTAGAACATCATGACCACATCGCCGCGGTGGATGTCGGCGTCGCCGATGCGCAGATCGGCGGCGGCGATGCGTGGCACCATCTGCACCGGCGGATCGAATCGCAGTGTCTCCTCGACGATTCCGGTGGCGAGCTCGGGATCCTCGCGTAGCGCGTCGAACTGTCCGGGGTTGCGCAGCAGCGCCAGCATCGCGTTGGCGATGAGGTTCACCGTGGTCTCGTGCCCTGCGACGAGCAGCAGCGCGCAGGTCGAGATCACCTCGTCGCGGGTGAGCTGATCTCCGGCGTCCTCGGCGGCGATGAGCTGGGACAGCAGATCCGACGCGGGGTGCGCGCGGCGATGCTCGACCAGATCGGCGAAGTAGCCGTAGAGATCCTGGCCGGCGCGGTCGATCTCGGTGCGTTCGGCGGCGGACAGGGTTTGCAGGGTGGGATCGAGACCGCGGGTCACCAGGCTCGACCAGCGGCCGAGCTGGGCTTCATCGGTGAGTGGGACGCCGAGCAGTTCGCAGATCACCGTGACCGGCAGTGGGTAGGCGAGCTCGGAGACGATATCGATCCATTTCGCGGCCGCGGTGCGGTCGAGCAGCTCGTCGACCAGCGCGGTGATCGTCGGGGCCAGTCCGGCAACGACTTTCGGGGTGAAGGCCTTGGCGACCAGCCGCCGCAGCCGGGTGTGGTCGGGCGGGTCGAGGAACAGGAACGACGGTTTGCGCCCGAGGCCTCCCCATTCGGGTTTCGGGAACTGTGACACCGCGAGCTCCGTCAGCGTCCGGTCCACACTGGCGGCCGGATGGCGCATCATCGCCTCGCAATCCCGGTAGCCGCTCAACACGACCAGTGGCAGCGCGCCGATCCGCAGCGGGCCCAGTTCCCGCAGCCGCTGATAGATGGGGTACGGGTCGGCACGGCTCGCGGGATCGAGCAGGCTCAGGAACACGCCGGTATCGGCGCCGGGGGTCTCGGTGAGCCGGGTGTGGCTGTGGTCGCCCGGATGGGTGCGGTTCATGACTGTTCCTCACAACTGCTGGTTTACACTTCACGCTGATGTGTTAGCACTGCCGAGTGTTAACACTTCGTAGTCGTATGTCAATAGTTGACTGGAAGAGGAGGTCGCCGTGTCTACCCCGATGGGTCCGTGGGGTCCACTGACCCTCGACACACCGCAGGCGCCCGACCGGACCGCCGACCGCCGCGAGCAGATCCTCGACACGGCCTGGGATCTGTTCGTCCGGCACGGTCTTTCGGCGACCTCGATGGCGCAGCTCGCCGCCGCGGCGGGGATCTCCCGGGTGTGGCTGTACCGGCACTTCGACAACCGCGACGCGGTCATGAACGCCCTCATCACCCGCGAAGCCCAGCGCATCCTCGCCGGCCTCGAACAGATCTCCTGGCCCGAGGACCCCATCCAGGGCTGCGTCGACTACATCAGCTACGGCATGGATTTCCTGCGCCACAACGAATTGCTGCAACCGCTGTTGCGTAGCGAACCCGCCGTGGTCCTGCCCTTTCTCACCACCGATGCGGGCCCTCTGTTCCGCACCGTCACCGACTGGGTCGCCGATCAACTCGCGCACTGGAGCGGCCTGCCCACCGGGAAACGCTTGCAGGTCGCCGAAATCCTCACCCGCACAACCTTTTCGATAGCGCTCACCCCCGTCGTCACCATCGACTTCGACGATCCCGCCACCCGCGACTCCGTCATCCGCGCGCTGGTCGCCGGACTTGTCAACGAAATCTGACCGACCCCGCGACCCGGGCCGCGCCCGTCGCGCAACACCCGGTGTGTCGGTTCTCCCCAGTTGTCCCCACTCGGGTACGGGGTGGACAGCGCCCCCGGCCGGTGGCCAGGATGGAGCCGGTGTGGGTGGATCGTGGAGAGCGATTGTCCACCAGTCGATTCCGTTGGCGGCGGCATGCGCCGGTGCGCGGTCGCATGCCGCCGTCGATTTGCTCGAAGGGGAGCGCGGTGTTCAGCACAAGGTTGTTCGTACGGGTCGCGGTGGCCGGAGCCACGGCGACGACGGTCGCGCTGGGCGGCGGTCCCGCGCAGGCGCAGGCGCCGACCACGGTCGCGCCGGAGGGGGCCGCGATCTACGCGACCAGCCAAGGGCCGCTGACCTTTACGGCCGGTCAGCTGACCGTCACCTGCGCCGAGTCCACCCAGGCCATCAATGTGCCGTGGTCCCCGGACAACCACAGCGACAACGGCCCGGTGACTCTGGAGGCCGGACCGATCTACGCCGAATCCTGCGCCACCAACCTGCCCGGCGTCACCGCCTACTGGCCGATGTTCATGGGCGGCTGGCCGATCGCGGTACAGAGCGGTGCGCCGATCGCCGCCACCATGACGATTCCCGACGGCGTGTACATCGAACTGCGCGGGGCACTGAAGTGCATCGTGAACATCGCACCGAACGGTCCTACCTCGCTACCCGGCACCGTCGCCAACGGCACTCCGCCGACGTTGACGTTCGACCACGCCTCCGTACCGGTCAAGACGACCGGCTCCGGCTGCCCCACGGCGACAACCGGATCCCTCACGGTCACCTACGGCTGGGTAAACTCCGTCGACCCGGCACAGCAGATCATTGTCAGTCCGTGATCGTGGCCGGATCCGGCACACTGGCGGGGTGATAGTTCGCCTGTGGAGAGCCACGATCGATCCCGGCCGCGCCGAGGAGTACGAGCGCTTCGCGAATGAACGCTCGCTGCCGATGTTCCGCTCCCACAGCGGTTTCCAGGGTTGCGCGTTCCTCCGCGACGGCGCCGACCGCACCGTGATCACCCTGTGGGCGAGTGCGGAGGATGCCGCCGCGCTCGAGATATCCGACCGCTACCGCGAGACCGTCGCCGCGATCATGGCCGCCGGGTTCATCCAGACGGCCGAGGAGGCCGTCACGGGGCAGGCCCTGGTCTGACAGACCGACTTCGATGTCATTCCCCGCAGGTGTCGGTGGGTGTCGGTAGCGTCTGGGGCGTGGACATTGGGGAACGTATCCAAGAGCTCGCCGATCGCATCGTGGCGCTGCGGGACGCCTACTACCAGGGCGCGCCGCTGGTGGCGGACGCCGAGTACGACGTGATCGAGGACGAGCTGCGCGGGCTGATCGAGGCGCATCCCGAGCTGGCGCCCGATCCGAATCCGCTGGAGCAGGTCGGCGCGCCCGCGGTGCTGCACGCACCGATCCGGCACTCGCGGCCGATGCTGTCGCTGGAGAAGGCGACCAAGCCCGAGCAGGTCGCGGCGTTCTTCGACCGTTTCCCCCGCCAGTCGGTGGTGGTGATGCCGAAGCTCGACGGCCTGTCGCTGGCCCTGGTGTTCGAGGACGGGCGGCTGGCGCGTGCGGTGACCCGCGGCGACGGCACCACCGGTGACGACGTGACCATGCTGGTTCGCGCGCTGGTCGACGGCGTGCCCGAACGGATCGACCCGCAGGGCCGGGTGGAGGTGCGCGGCGAGGCGGTCATGCTGCGTTCGACCTTCGCCGCCTACAACACGGCGCATCCGGACAAGCCGCTGATCAATCCGCGCAATGCTGCGGCGGGCACGCTGCGCGCGAAGGATCCGGCCACGGTCGCCGAGCGGCGCCTGCAGTTCTTCGGCTTCGATCTGGACGCCTCGGACGATGACACCGCGGTCGACCTGGAGGAGGGGCTGCGCGCGCTCGGTATCGCGGGCGCGCAGATGCGGCACTGCGACGACGCCGAGCAGGCGCAGGCGGCGATCACCGCGATCGAGCAGGGCCGCAACGATCTGGATTACGACCTCGACGGCGCGGTGCTGCGCCTGGCCGATCGAGATGCGTACGCGGCGGCCGGAACTCGCTCGAACTCGCCGCGCGGCGCGCTGGCGTTCAAGTTCGCCGCGGAGGAGAAGACGACCGTGCTGGCCGATGTGGTCTGGGATGTCGGCAAGACGGGCAAGATCGTCCCGGTCGCCTGGCTGGAGCCGGTGTTCGTCGGCGGCACCACGGTCACGAAGGCCACGCTGGCCAACCAGGAGGTGATCCGCGCCCGCGACATCAAGGTCGGCGACACCGTGCTGGTGCGTCGCGCGGGCGACGTGATCCCGTTCGTGGCGGGCGTACTCGACGCCGCCAAGCGCACGGGCGAGGAGCGCGAGATCGTGCCGCCC
Organism: Nocardia sp. NPDC052566; assembly: GCF_044547285.1. Taxonomy (NCBI): domain Bacteria; kingdom Bacillati; phylum Actinomycetota; class Actinomycetes; order Mycobacteriales; family Nocardiaceae; genus Nocardia; species Nocardia sp. NPDC052566. Next base: position 595,406 of record NZ_JBIUAF010000005.1, read on the forward strand.
ACCGCATGCCCCTCGTGCGGGCAGCCGGTGACCGAGCAGGGCAACAGCCGAGAACTGTTCTGTACCAACGTCGCCTGCCCCGCGCAGACGGTGCGGCGGCTGATCCACTGGGCGTCGCGTGCGGCGGCCGATATCGATGCCGTCGGCCCGGTGTGGATCGAACGCCTTGCCGAGGCGGGCATCCTGGAGGGCCCGTCGGACTTCTACACGCTGACCAAGGAGCGCCTGCTCGAGTTCGACCGCATCGGTGAGGTCTCGGCGGCCCGCATGATCGACTCGATCGATGCCAGCCGCCGAGTCGGCCTGCGCCGCGCGCTGATCGGCCTGGCGATCCCGATGGCCTCCGACGGCACCGCCGCGCGCCTGGCCCGCGCCGGATTCGGTTCCCTGGAGGAGGTCGCGGACGCGGGCGAGGAACGCCTTGTGGCAGTGGAGGATATCGGACCGAAGGTCGCCGCCTCCCTGGTCGCACACCTCACCCGTCTGCGCCCGGAGCTCGAGCGACTGCGCGAGGCGGGCGTCTCCCTCGACGTGCGCGAGGAGGACCTGCCCCCGGTGATCGCGGCGGGCGCGCCGCTGGCAGGCAAGACGGTGGTGATCACCGGCGCGATCAGCGACCCGCGCTCCGGCGAGAAGGTCGCCCGCCCGACATTTCAGCGCCTGTGTGAAAAGGCAGGCGCCACAGCGGCATCCTCGGTCTCGGCGAATACCGACATGCTCATCACCGGCGCGGGAGTCGGCGACAGCAAGCTGGCCAAGGCGGAGAAGCTCGGGGTCGAGGTGGTCGACCAGGGCGAGATCTGGAACCTGCTGATCGCCGCCCAGGTCGTCTAGACCTCGGGCCGGCTGAACATGTCGATCAGGCTCTGTGCCGTGCCGTCGAAGACGTTCTCGAAGAAGTCGGCGGCCTCGACGGCCATCCCGGTGTCGCGGGAGAACAGGGCCTGCTCGTACTCGGCGAATGCGGCCTCGACGTCACCCGGGTGCGCGGCCAGGGCCTTGCCGAGCTCGGCGCCGTCGAGCATGGCCAGGTTGGCGCCTTCCCCGTTGGGCGGCGCGAGGTGGGCCGCGTCGCCGAGCAGGGTCACGCCCGGCACCCGATTCCAGCGGTGCCCGGTCGGCAGCGCGTACTGCGGGCGCCAGATCGGTGCGGTGTCGGCGTCGGTGATCAGCGCGGTGAGTTCCGGCGCCCAGCCGTCGAATTCCCGCGCGATCCGCGCGGTCGCCGCGGCGGCATCGGTGAAATCGATGGCGGCGAACCAGTCCAGTGACCGTTCGAGCACCACGTAGGTATGCAAGGTGTCGCCCTTTTCCCGGTGCGCGTGGATCTGGCTGCCCGGCGCGGGCGCCATCAGCGAGCCGCCGCCGACGGCCTGCGCGGCGGCCGGGTGGCGGGTGTCGGCGTCGAACAGGTAGCACTCGACGAACGATTCGCCGGTGTACTCGGGTGTGGCGTCGGTCAGCAGCGGCCGCACTCGGGACCACGCGCCGTCCGCGCCGACGAGCAGATTCGTGACGACGGTGCCGCCGTCGGCGAAGGCGACCTCGTGGCGGCCATCGCCGAGGGCGCGAGCGCCGGTGACCTTGTGACCCCACCGGACGGTGCCCGCGGGGAGCGAGTCGAGCAGGAGCTGTCGCAGCTCGCCACGCTGCACCTCGGGGCGCCCGCCGGTGCCGTCGTCGGCCTTCTCGAGCAGCACGGCGCCGTTCGGGTCGAGGACCCGCATCGCTTGGCGGCCGTCCAGGATGAGGCCGCGGAATTCGTCCATCAGCTCGGCCGCCCGCAGCGCGAGTTGCCCGTTGTAGTCGTGGATGTCGAGCATCCCGCCCTGCGTGCGCGCTGCTGCGGAAGGCTCCGCCTCGTACACCGTGGCCGGGATCCCGTTGACGTACAGGACACGGGCGAGGGTCAGTCCGCCGAGCCCGGCGCCGATGATGGTTACTGGATTGCTCATGATGACGAGCGTGCGAGCCGGCGATTGCACCGGCCTTGCACCGCCCTTGCGCTAATGCGGCGGCGGCTCGGGCTCGGCTCGTCGATGCCGCGGTGGCCGTCTGTCGCGCATCCGTAAGTCGCGTCACCACAACCGTTTTGGCGTCCCGCAGATGGTGTCGGTGTGCGAACTATGACGTGAGTGCGCGCTCGTCCAGGCCGGAGTGGATATGCTCGCGGGGGTGATGGAAGGTCCTGTCTATGCGCTCAACCTGTTCAATGTGGCCGACGCGGAGGAATATCGCGCCTACTCACGTCGTTCGGCCGGTGAGGTCGAGGCGCACGGTGGGCGGGTGGTCGCGCTCGGGATGTTCCGGGAGAGCGTCGTCGGCGATATCGCACCGCGGCAGGCATTGATCGTCGTCGAGTGGGAATCCAAGGCGGCCTTCGACTCCTACCGCTCCGATCCCGCGCTGGCGGATCTGCACCCGCACCGCGAGAACGGAGCCGCCGACTACATCTGGCACCTGTTCGACCGCCTCGACGACTTGCGGCCACTGCTGCCGCGCTAGGCGAAACTTCAGGCCTGGTCGAGCAGCCCGCGGGCGTGGGCGGTGGCGGCCGCTTCGGTGCGGGTGGCGACGCCGAGTTTGGTGAGGATGCGCGAGACGTGCACGCCCGCGGTGTTGCCGCTGATGTACAGTTCGGCCGCGATCTGCCGGTTGCTGAGTCCCCTTGCGACCAGGCGCAGTACGTCGAGTTCGCGCGGTGTCAGGCCGGAGGTGGCCGGTGCGGCGACCTGAGTGTCGCCGACCCTGGAGTCGATGGCGAGCCGGGCACGGGCGGCGATCTGCTGGACGGTGTCGAGCAGGGGAGTCGCGGCCAGTTCGGTGGCGAGTGCGGCGGCGGATCGCAGGGCGGTGCGCGCGGCCGTCCGATTGCCCGCCGCCAGTTCGGCTTCGGCCGCACCGAGCAGGCTGGTGGCCTCCTCGTAGGGCTGGTGCAGCGCGCGCCAGCAGCGCACCGCCTCGTGCCAGTGGACGGATTCACCGGTGGTCACCGCGGTGAAAACGGTGCGGTGTGCCACGTCGACCGGTAGGGACCACGGCAGTGAGGTCGCCAAAGGTGCGGGGTCCATGGGTAATTCGGGAAGTTGTGCGGCCAGCACCAGCAGCGGCCACGCCTCGTGCGGATGACGCAGCGGTTCGTCGTCGGTGAGTGTGCCGGTCAGTATGCGCGCCGCGCGCCGGGTATCGCCCTGCTGCCACGCCAATCGGGTACGCAGAGCGCCCAATTCGAGTCGGTACTGACCCGTCCACTGGGAATCGCCGAGATGCTGTGCGGCGGAATCGGTGTAGGCAAGCGCCGTATCTATATCGCCGCGTGCCAGCAGGATTCGGGCGTGGCAGAGTTGCAGCGCCGCGGTGCTCAACGGTGGCATCGGGTCGGTGAGGGTGTCCTCGATCAGGCTCAGCGCCTCCGGCCAGCGGCCGAGCGCGGCAAGCACCTGCGCCCATTTGACGATGAGGATCGGTCCGCGCTCGGCGAACCGGAAGCTGTCGTGGGCGGCCCGGAGTCCCTGCTGGATGGTCTCGATCGCCTTCGCATAGTCGCCGGTGTGTGCCAGCGCGGCCGATTCCCAAGTGGCCACGGTGATCAAGGTCTGCGGGTCGGCGTCGGCAGCCGCGGCATGGGCGCGGGCGAAATGCTCCGTCGCGACGGGTGATTCGGTATCGGCGAGTGCGATATACGAGTGCGCGCGGGCAGCGAGTGCGGGCGCGCCGAGTCGTTCGGCGATCTCGAGCGCGGCGCGGGCGTCGCGCTCGGCGTCGCCGGTGTGGCCGGTGAACAGCGTCGTCGCGGCCAGCTCGGCGAGCACTTCGCCGCGCAACAGGGTCGGTGGATCGTGTGGCAGGAGCTCCAGTGCGCGCAGCAGATCGTCGCGGCCACCGCTGCCGGCCTGATTGCGTAGATACGCCCGCTGATAGTGCAGCCGCGCGGCGCGGCGCGGGTCGGCGGACGCGTCGACCAGTGCCAGTGCCGCATCGGCGGATTCGAGACCATGCCGCACATCGGTGCCGTGATAGGCGGCGTCGACGAGCTGTTCGAGGACCGCCAGCCGATCGGCCCCCACCCGCGCCTGGGGATCGGGTACCCGATCCCACAGTCCGAGCAGGCGATTGAGATGACGCAGTCGCTCCGGTTGCGCACCGGCGTTGTTCGCGGCCGCGGCGGCGGCCCAGGACGCTTCGAGGGCGAGCGGTAGATCACCGGCCGCTTCGGCGTGCAGGGCCAGCTCGGCACTGCGGTATTCGGCGGCAAGCAGATTCGGCCGCGCACGCAGTATCTCGGCCAGCCGTGCGTGCAGGCTACTGCGCTCGATCGGCAGCAGATCCTGGTAGGCGGCCTGGCGGATGAGGATGTGCCGGAACTCGTAACCGGTCTCCGTAGTACGCAGCAGATGATGATCGACCAACTGGCGCACCGCATCCCGCAGTACCGCCGGTGGCAGGTCGGCGGCGGCCGCGAGCAGTTCGTGCGCCACCGGCGATCCGGCGACGGCCGCGACCCGCAGCACGGTATGCGCGTCGGGCGGTAGCCCGGATTGCGCGGCGAGCAGCAGTTCGGTGAGCTCGGCGGGTGTGTCCTCCGGTGCGCCGCTGAGCGCCTCGACGAACAGCGGGTTGCCCGCGCTGCGCTCGAATACCCGTCCGATCAACCGTGGTTCGGGTTCACGGCCGAGCAGCGCGGCCAGTTGCCTGCCGACCTCGTGCTTGGTGAACGGCTCGGGCGTGAGGAATGCGACCCCTGGATTGCGGCGCAGCTCCGCGACCAGCCTGCGCAGCGCCGGTGCGCCCGCGGGACGAAAGGTGCAGACCAGCAGCACATTCTGTGCGGCGAGGTTCGCGACGAGAAAGGTGAGCAGTTCCCGGCTGGAATCGTCGGCCCAGTGCAGATCCTCCAGTATCAGCACCACCGGTCGCGCTGTCGCCAATTGTTCGAGCACCGTGAGGATTTCACCGAAGAGCCGCAACCGATCGAAGTCGTCTTCGGCCGAAGGTACTTCCGCACCGAGCTCGGGGAGCCAGCGCGCCAGCGCCGGGCGCGGCGACGGCAGCAGCGCGGCGAGCCGAGCCGCGCCCAGCTTGCGGACGAGTCCGCGCAGCACCGCGATGAACGGCGCGAACGGCACGCCCTCGTTACCGAATTCCGGGCACCGCCCGGTCACCACCAGTGCCTCGGCGCCGAGGCGCGCGACGAACTCGGCGACCAGCCGTGACTTGCCGATGCCTGCCTCGCCCGACACCAGCGCCGCATGGATCCGCGGGGCGGCGCTCGCGTCGAGCAGCGCCGACAACTCGCTGGTCCGCCCGACGAACGCACTACTCACCGCAACACTCACGAGCCGATCATGCCCGAAGATAACGAATTCTCGTGATTCGCGGTGCCCCTCTTTACCCGAAGTATTAGTCCCATGACGAACAACGAGATCCGCCCCTTCCGCATCGAGATCCCGCAGGCCGACCTCGACGATCTGCGCGCTCGCATGCAGCGCACCCGCTGGATCGACGAACTGCCGGGCACCGGCTGGGAGCGCGGCGTGCCGACCGCGTACCTGAAGGAGCTCGCGGGCTACTGGGCGGAGAAGTTCGATTGGCGTGCCGTTGAGACGCGGCTCAATCACTACCCGCAGTTCACCACCACCATCGACGGGCAGAACGTGCATTTCCTGCACATCCGCTCGGCCGTGGCGGACGCGACCCCGCTGCTGCTGATCCACGGCTGGCCGGGTTCGGTGGTCGACTTCCTCGACATGATCGGCCCGCTGGTCGATCCGAAGGCCCATGGCGACGCCGACGCTCCCGCGTTCCATCTGGTGATCCCCTCGCTGCCGGGGCACGGCTTCTCCGGCCCGCTCACCGAGGCGGGCTGGCACGACGGGAAGGTGGCCGGCGCGCTAGCCGAGCTGATGGCGCGGCTCGGCTACGACCGCTACGGCGTACAGGGTGGTGATCACGGCGCGTTCATCGCGCCGCGGCTCGGCCGCGAGCACAGCGAGCATGTGCTCGGCGTGCACGTGAACGCCCTGGTCACCTTCCCGACCGGCGATCCGGCCGATATGGCCGCGCTCACCGATGCCGAGAAGCGGCGCCTCGGCGCCATGAAGAAGTTCCAGGAGGACGGCTCGGCTTATATGCAGCTCAACGGTTCTCGTCCGGATACCATCGCGCAGCTGCTCGCCGATTCGCCGACCGGTCAGCTCGGCTGGATCGTGGAGAAGTACAAGGAGTGGACCGACCAGTCGCACGAGCTGCCCGAGCAGGCGATCGATGTGGACCGGATGCTGGCCGTCGTGAGCATCTACTGGCTCACCGATACCGCGCGCAGCGTGGCGAACTTCTACTACGAGCGGTTCCACGACGCGGCCATGTTCGCGCCGAAGCCGAAGGGCACGGTGCCGACCGGTGTCGCGGTGTTCACCACCGCCGATTTCGCCATCCGCCGTTTCGCGGAGCAGGCACACAACGTCACGCACTGGTCGGAGTTCTATGCGGGTGGGCACTTCCCGGCACTCGAGGTGCCCGAGCTGCTGACCGGTGACATCAGGGACTTCTTCGGCGGCCTGCACGGCTGATCGCGGAGCAAGCGGCAGGTAGTTACTCGCTACCTGCCGCTTTCGACGTGCCGGAGGCGCTAGAGTTGCGGTGCGTTGCGTTTGCTCCACATCCGGATCCGCGGAGTCGGTGGTGAAAGGGAGTTGACCTCATGGCGCGTCTGCCCTATCCGGACGATTCGGGGTTGCCCAAGGACCTGATCGCGCTGCGGCAGGCGCTACCCCGGCTGAATGTCTTCGATATGTGGTCGTATTCGGCGGGCACCATCCGGCCGGTGCTCGAGCTGGGCGCGGCGCAGTACGCGGCGCTGTGCGTGCCACGGCCGCGCCGCGAGCTGGTCACCCTGGCGGCCGCGCTCGCCGTGGACTGCGAGTACGAGTGGTTCCAGCATCTGGCGCCTGCCAGGGCCGCCGGCGTCACCGAGGACCAGCTCGACGCGCTGCGGCGCGGCGATTTCACCGCCGACTGTTTCAGCGAGGAGGACCAGGCCGCGCTCACCTTCGCGGCCGCGGTCCTCGCCGCGCCCACCGTCTCCGACGACATATTCACCAGCACCGCAGCCGTTCTCGAGCCGCGCCAGCTGATCGAGCTGGTCGGCCTCGTCGGCTACTACTGGATGCTCGGCCGCGTCGCCACTGTCTTCGAGGTCGAGAACGACGTCGCCCAGGGCACCGAAATCTACGACGCCGGGGTGAAACTGGCCCGCGGCGAGCGCTGACCAGAGGATTTGCGTCTCCCCCAAGGGGAGACGCCATGGTGTGCGTATGGACGACGACATGATGCTGCCGATCGGCGCGGTGGCCGAGCTGACCGGATTGACGGTCAAGGCGATTCGCTTCTACGCCGATCAGGAGATCGTGGCGCCGACCACCTACAACTCGGTCGGCTACCGGCTCTACGACGACGAGGCGGTCGCGCGCTTGGCGCTGGTGCGCACGCTGCGCGAGCTCGGCCTGGACCTGGCGGTCATCAAGCAGCTGCTGGAACGGCGGATCTCCATGCGGCAGGTGGCGGCGGCCCACGCCGACGCCATCGCCGTGCAGATCCGCACGCTGCAGCTGCGCCGCTCGGTGTTGCGCGCGGTGGCCGACCGGGGTTCGACACCCGAGGAGATGGCACAGATGCACCGATCGACCAAACTGTCCGACGCGCAACGGCGCAGGCTGATCACCGACTTCATCGACGACACGTTCGGCACCGCGGACGCGAATCCCGAACTGGTGGCGCTGATTCGGTCGACGATGCCCGAACTGCCGGACGATCCGGCGCCCGCGCAGGTCGACGCGTGGCTGGAACTGGCCGAGCTGACCCAGGACGCGGACTTCCGCGCCTCGGTCCGCCGGATGGCCGAATATCAAGCGGCCGAACGCGCCGGCGGTGACACCACCGGATTGCATCACGAGCTGACCGAAGCGGTGCGGACCTCGGTCGGCGCGGCCATCGCCGCCGGGATCGCACCGGCGTCGGCCGGTGCGATCCCGGTGATCGACGCCCTGATGGCGCGCTATGCCGCGACCTTCGACCGCCCCGACGACGACGCGCTGCGCGAGTGGGTGCTGCGGCGCCTCGATGTCGCCGGAGACGTTCGGGTGGAACGCTATTGGCAGTTGCTCGCCGCGATCAACGGGTGGCCGGAGCCCGAGGACCTGGCGCCGGTGTTCGCCTGGTTCGGGGCGGCGTTGCGCGCGCGGCGCTAAGTCAGGCCAGGTCGGCCAGCAGGGCGAGGATGGCGGCGGCCATGGCGGCGGGGTCGCCGTCGCCGGGCCGGAGCACCAGGTCGGGATGCTCCGGGGCCTCGTAGGGGGCGTCGATGCCGGTGAAGCCGCGGATCTCACCCGCTCTCGCCTTGGCGTACATGCCTTTCGGGTCGCGGGCTTCGCAGACCTCCAGTGGGGTGTCGACGAAGATCTCGAGGAAGGGCAGGCCCGCTTGTTCGTGGGCGGCGCGGGCGCGGGCGCGGTCCGCGGTGTAGGGGCTGATGAGCGAAACCACCGAGACCACACCGGCTTCGGCGAACAGCTTGGCGACTTCGCCGACGCGGCGGACGTTCTCGACCCGGTCCTCGGCGCTGAAGCCGAGGTCGGCGTTGAGGCCGTGGCGCAGGTTGTCGCCGTCGAGCAGGAATGCCGGGCGGCCGACGGCGATCAGCCTGCGTTCCAATTCGACCGCTACGGTGGACTTTCCGGAGCCGGAGAGACCGGTGAGCCAGACGGTGAGGCCGCGGGTGGCGCGCTCGTCGCGGCCGACGGCGGTGGAATGCCAGACCACCCGGGAGGCGGGCAGGCTCGGGCCGGTGATCATGCCCGCGGCGACGGTGTTGTTGGTGGTGTCGTCGACCAGGATGAAGCTGCCGGTCGCGCGGTTGCGGCGGTAGGGATCGAACAGCAGCGGCTGGCGGGTGCGCAGTTGGACGCGGCCGATCTCGTTGAGCGACAACGCTTCCGCGTTCTCATCGCGATGCAGGGTGTTCACGTCCAGTCGATAGTCGAGCGCGCGCACCTCGGCGGTCGCGGTGCGGGTGGTGTGCCGGAGGGTGTACGTGGCGCCGGGGGTGAGCGCGCCGTCCTCGGCGAACCAGCACACCATCGCGTCCAGATCGCGCCCGGTGTGCGGGCGGTTGGCCGGGCGGCATATCATGTCGCCGCGCGAGACGTCGATCTCGTCGGCCAGCTGGATGGTCACCGCCTGCGGCGGGAACGCCTCGGCCACCGGTGTGCCGCCCGGCCCCCAGATCGCGGTCACCGTGCTGGCGAATCCCGAAGGCAGCACGGTGATTTCGTCACCGGGCTTGAAGACGCCGCCCGCGACGGTGCCCGCGTAACCGCGAAAATCCTTGGCGTGCCTGCGGATCACGTACTGCACGGGGAAGCGCGCGTCGATCAGATTGCGGTCCGAGGCGATGTGCACCTCCTCCAGGTGGTGCAGCAGGGGAGTGCCCTCGTACCACGGCATGCTGGCGCCGCGGTGCACGAGATTCTCCCCGTGCAGCGCCGACATCGGCACGAAGGTCAGGTCGGCGACATCGAGTTTGCTGGCGAAACCGGCGAATTCCTCGCGGATCTCCTCGTATCGCTGCTGCGACCAGTCGACCAGATCCATCTTGTTCACGCACAGCACCAGGTGCGGAATACCGAGCAGGCTGGCCAGGAAGGCATGGCGGCGAGTCTGCTCCACCACGCCCTTGCGCGCGTCGACCAGGATCAGCGCCAGGTCCGCGGTCGACGCCCCGGTGACCATGTTGCGGGTGTACTGGATGTGGCCCGGTGTGTCGGCGATGATGAATTTGCGCCGCGGCGTGGCGAAATAGCGATGCGCCACGTCGATGGTGATGCCCTGTTCGCGCTCGGCGCGCAGGCCGTCGGTGAGCAGCGCGAGGTTGGGGTAGTCGTCGCCGCGGTCGCGGCTGGTGCGCTCCACCGCGGCGAGCTGATCGGTGAAGATCGTCTTGGAGTCGAACAGCAGCCTGCCGATGAGCGTGGATTTGCCGTCGTCGACGCTGCCGGCGGTGGCCAGGCGCAGCAGGGTTGTGCTCATCAGAAGTAGCCCTCTCGCTTGCGATCTTCCATGCCCGCCTCGGAGATCCGGTCGTCGGCGCGGGTGGCGCCGCGTTCGGTCACCCGGGCGGCGGCCACCTCGGTGACCACCTCGTCGGGGGTGGCCGCGGTGGATTCCACGCAGCCGGTGCAGGTCGCGTCGCCGACGGTGCGGAAGCGCACGGTGGCCTCGTACGGCTGCTCGCCGTCGAGGAGTTCCAGGAATCTGGTGTGCGCCAACAGCATTCCGTCGCGCTGTACGACGGGGCGCTGATGCGCGTAGTACAGCGGCGGCAGGTCGATGCCCTCCGCCGCGATGTAGCTCCAGATGTCGAGCTCGGTCCAGTTCGACAGCGGGAACACCCGAATATGTTCGCCCGCACGGTGTTTGCCGTTGTAGAGGTTCCACAGCTCGGGCCGCTGGCGGCGCGGCTCCCACTGCCCGTACTCGTCGCGGAAGCTGAACACCCGCTCCTTGGCGCGCGCCTTCTCCTCGTCGCGCCGGGCGCCGCCGAAGACCGCGTCGTAGCCGCCCTCCTTGATCGAGCGCAGCAGCGTCGCGGTCTGCAGCCGGTTGCGCGAGGTGCGCGGGCCGGTCTCCTCGGTCACCCGGCCGGCGTCGATGTCATCCTGCACCCGCCCGACGACCAGGCGCAGGCCGAGCCTGCGCACCGTCTCGTCGCGATAGGCGATGACCTCGTCGAAGTTGTGCCCGGTGTCGATATGCAGCACCGGGAACGGCAGCGGCGCGGGCCAGAAGGCCTTGGCCGCGAGGTGCAGCATCACCACCGAATCCTTGCCGCCGGAGAAAAGCAGCACCGGGCGTTCGAACGTCGCTGCGACTTCGCGGAAAATATGTGCCGACTCGGCCTCGAGCGTCTGGAGATGAGGCAGCTCGTAGGTGCTCGCCGTCGACTTCGCGTACTGGCTCACACCGCAAAACTAGAACACGTTTCGCTCAAAGGTCAATGGTTTGTGGACCGAAAGAATGTGGCTTGCGGCCACCGGATCTCAGTGTAACCGCGTCCGCGGCCGCGACGAGGGCAGTTGCGCGCCTTGATATTTCGGCGCCGGTGAGCGGCTTGCCGACATACATCGTGAGCACCATGTTCTGCCTGCCGTCGCCGCCGTAGGTGGGTGCGGCGAGCAGGCTGACCGGATGTTCCTTGCGCGGGCGCAGATCCGTGCCGAGATAGACGCGTTCGCCCAGGCTGGTGACCAATTCGGCAACGAGCTCGCGCAACTCGCCGGGCAGCTCACGCGCGGCGACACCGGCCAGCAGCGAGTACAGCTTGCGACCCGCCACGGTCAGGCTCTCGACCAGGTAGCCGCGCTCGCGGCACTCCGCGACGACCTGGCGCAGCCTGGCCTCGTCCTGTCGCAGCGGCACCGCGGGCGGGGTGGCCAGCCAGCTGTCGAAGGCGGCGTCGGTATCCCACAGCACGTACATCAGGCCGACCGGCGGCGCGAAATGGTAGGCCGCACCCACCTTGACCAGGCCGGGGCCGGTGCTTTCCAGCACCATGATCTGCTCGCCGACCACCGCCGACGCGGTGCAGGTGGTGCGGTACCGCGCGGTGAGCTCGTCGAGTTCGGCGCGGGCGAGCGCGGCGATGGCGAAGCTGTCCTGGGCCACTCGGCCTGCGGCGATGAGCGCGGGGCCGAGGCCGTAGGTGCGGGTGTGGGCGTCGCGGACCAGGTAACCGCCCGCGGTGAGCTCGGTGAGGATGCCGAGGCAGGTCGGCTTCGCCATCTCCAGTTCGCGGGCGAGTTCGGACAGGCCGAAGCGCTTGCCGCGCTGCTCGACGAGGTAATCGAGCAGGTGCACCACCCGTTCGGTTGGCGCGGATCGGCGGGCGACCATGGACAACTCCTAGAACACGTTCTAATCTGACCGATAACGAAATGTACCAGAGCGGTACATATTTGGAACAGCCATTCGTAGGGAGTATCTCTTGCTGACTGAGCCGTTCGCGGAAGCCATCGCCGCCGCCGAGCAGATCATCACCGGCGCACCGCATATCCGGACCGAGCAGGACCTGGTGGAGGGCTACGACTATCTGGCGGGCAGCATCCGCGCGGCCTTGCAGATGGCGTGGGCCTACGAGCGCGACTTCCCGTTCTTCGTCCAGTCCACCGGTCCGTACACGAAGATGGGCCTGGACAACCCGGACACCCTGTACTTCCATTCCTATCTGCGACCGGACGCCGAATACGTGGTGACGGGAAAGCGCGGCAGTACCAGGGATCTCAGCTTCCAGGTACTCAACGGCGACTACTCGCCGGTCGACGTGCCCGACAGCCTGACCGCGTTCGACGACCGCTCGGTGGATATCGCCGCGGACGGTTCCTACGAAATCCGTTTCGGCCCGGGCGAAGCCAGGCCCGGATATGTGCACCTCGCGCCGGATTCGGCGATGCTGGTCGTCCGCGAGGTCTACAGCGACTGGGCGACCGAGAAGCCGGGCACCATCCGGATCCAGCGGGTCGACCGGATCGGTGACGCGCCACCGCCGCTGACCGAGGATCTACTCACCAAGCGCTACGGCGTCGCGGGCAAGATGCTGATCTCGCGCCTCAATACCTTTCTCGCTTTCCCGAAGTGGTTCTATCTGAACCTGCCGGTGAACACGATGACCGAGCCGCGCTCGACGCCGGGCGGGCTCACCACGCAGTTCTCCTCGGCCGGGCACTACGAGCTCGCCGACGACCAGGCGATGATCATCACGGTGCCGAAATCCGATGCGCCGTATCAGGGTTTCCAACTCGGCAGCATGTGGTACCTGTCGCTGGACTACATCAACCACCAGACCAGCCTCACCGCCGATCAGGCGCACGTCGATCCCGACGGGATGATCCGCCTGGTGGTCAGCGAAACCGATCCCGGCCTGGCGAATTGGATCGAACGCACCGGACATGCCCGCGGCTACGTGCAGTTCCGCTGGCAGCGGCTGGCCAGGGAGATGAAGCCCGAGGACGGGCCGACGGTGGAGGTGGTGCCGGTCGGTGAACTGGCGCGGCGGCTTCCGTATCACGAACAGCAGCGCGTGACGCCCGAAGAATGGCGCGCGCGGATCGCGGCACGGCAGATCGCCGTCGCGGAAAGGATGCTCGGCTGATGTTGTTGCAGGACAAGGTAGTTGTCGTCTCCGGTGTCGGCCCGGGGCTCGGCCGCGCGATCGCGGTGCAGAGCGCCCGCGCCGGCGCCGACATCGTGCTCGCCTCGCGCACCGAATCGCGGCTGACCGAGGTGGCCAAGGAGATCACCGAACTCGGCAGGCGCGCGGTGGTGGTGCCCACCGATATCAACGACGAGGCGGCGGCCGGTGCGCTGGTGGAAGCGTCGCTGAGCGCGTTCGGCCGGGTGGACACCCTGGTGAACAACGCGTTCGCGATCCCGCCGATCGTGGACCTGGCCGATGTCGAACTGGATCAGGTGCGCGCCGGCTTCGAGACGAATGTGCTTGCCGCGCTGCGGTTGACGCGGCTGTTCATTCCGGCGCTCACCGAGACCAAGGGCTCGGTCGTGATGATCAATTCGGCGGTGCTGCGGCATTCGCGGCGCACCTTCGGGCCGTACAAGATGGCGAAGGCGAGCCTGCTCGCGCTGGCGCAGAGCCTGGCGACCGAGCTCGGCCCGACGGGTGTCCGGGTGAATTCCGTTGCGCCGGGCTATATCTGGGCCGACAACCTGAAGTGGTACTTCAACTATCTCGCCGAACAGCGCGGCATCACCGCCGAAGAGGTCTACGCGGAGACCGCGAGGACCATCGATCTGCGCAAGCTGCCCGAGCCCGACGAGATCGCCGACGCGGTGGTGTTCTTCGCCTCGTCGCTGGCGCGCGCCGTCACCGGCGCCTGTCTCGACGTCAACGGCGGCGAATACCACCACTAGCCCGAGTAGTGAAGAGGGAGAACATGATCGGCAGGGATGACGTCGGCACGATCGACGATCTGCACGCCTCGGCGACCAAGGTGGTCGGCTTGGACGACTTCGGGGACACCGGATATCGCGCCGGGCTGGAGGTGCTGCTCGACTCCTACGTCAAGGACGCCGAGCTGACGCCGTTCGGCAACAAGGTGAATCGCGCCTTCCTGCGCGGTGCGCTGATCGCCCGGCTGCTGAGTGAATCGGCGTGGCAGCGTTTTCCGGAGCATGCCGAGGTCGCGATCGACCGGCCGATCTTCGTCACCGGCCTGCCGCGTTCGGGGACGACGGCCGTACATCGGCTGCTGAATGCCGATCCGGCGCACCAGGGCCTGGAAATGTGGCTGACCGAGCTGCCGCAGCCACGCCCGCCACGCGAGACCTGGGCGGCGAATCCGGTGTATCAGCGGATCGAGGCCGCGTTCGAGAAACATCACGTGGAGCATCCGGAATTCATGGGCGTGCACCATATTTCGGCCGACCAGGTGGAGGAGTGCTGGCAGCTGCTTCGGCAGTCGGCGATGTCGGTGTCCTATGAATGCCTGGGGTATCTGCCCGGCTATTCGGAATGGCTGCGCGAACAGGACTGGACCGACGCCTACCGCAGGCATCGGCGCAACCTGCAGCTGATCGGCCTGCCGGACGCGAATCGCCGCTGGGTGCTGAAGAATCCGAGCCACCTGTTCGCACTCGACGCCATCTTCGAGGTGTATCCGGACGCGCTGGTCATCCAGATGCATCGCGATCCGCGCACCATCATCGCTTCGGTGTGCAGCCTCAACGAACAGGCTTCGGCCGGTTGGTCGGACAAGTTCCGCGGTCCGGTGGTCGGCGCGACGCAGCTGGACCTGTGGGCCCGCGGCGCCGATCGCTTCCTGGCGGATCGGCAGCGGCACAATGCCGCCCAGTTCTGCGACGTGTACTACGGCGATTTCGTCGCGGACCCGATCGGTACGGTCGAATCCATCTACCGTCGTTTCGAGCTGACCTTGACCGAGGGCGCGCGCACCGCGATGACCGCACTTCACGCGGAAAGTACGTCGGGCGCGGCCCGTCCCGCGCACAAGTACACCCTCGAGGAGTTCGGTCTCACCGCCGATCGGGTCGACGCGCGGTTCGCTGCCTATCGGGCGGCACACTTTCCCGGAAAGTGATCTCGGTCGGTCGTGTAACACACCGCCGTCCGCCGCCGATGTGGGTCCCAAGGGGGCGGGCCGTCAAAGGCCCAGGCGCCGAGAGGGATTCATGGATGTCGACCTATCACGCCGGTCGGCGCGGCGGCCGCGGCAGCGACGATGGTTCCGCTATGCCCGCGCGATAGCGGGCGCGCTGACGGCGCTGCTCCTGGTGATCGGCGCGCTGTACCTGCTCCCCGGCGTCCAGCAGGTCAGGCCGCTGCCGGTGTCGACACCGGTCACCTCGGTGCCCGGCACCGTCGCACCGTCGACCGGCCTGCGCATGTGACCTCAGGCCTGGCCCGGGTTGAGCACGATGAACAGGCCGTGCGCTTCGGCGCACAACCGGTCACCGTCGTGCAGTGTCGCGCGGACGAAAACCTTACGGCCCTCTTGCCGTTCGGCCCAGGCGTGCAACGTCAGTTCGGTGTTGAGCGGCGTGACGGAGCGATAGTCGACGGTGAGCGAGGCGGTGCGGGTCACCGCGCCCGCGTGCACGGCGGCGGCCATGCCGAGCAGATCGTCGAAGCCCGCGGCGATCTGGCCGCCGTGCGCGGCGGCATTGCCACCGAGATGAAAGGTGCGGAAGGTGAGGCGAGCGTCGACGCCGTCGCGATCGGCGCGGTCGACGAGGAACGGCGGCAGCGTGATGTTGCCGCGGGCGGGCAGGTCGATCCTGGTCCAGGTGGGTGCGGACCACTCGTCCACGACCGCGGCGTCGAGCTTGTCGTTGAGCTGCTTCAGCAGGTCGATGGTTTCGATGGCCAGCTCGTCGGTGGGGCAGGCCAGACGGGCGCGGTCCATCAGGCCGCGCACCTGCTCGATGAACTCGCCGTAGTGCGGGCCGCCGCGCGCGATATCGATATCGCGCGCGCTCCGGGCGTTGATCAGCTCCGTCATCGGCCGGAACGCGCCCTCGTGATGCTCCTCGCTCGGCAGTGGATCCGCGCCGGCGTGCTGTGTGCTCATAGAACCAGTTATAGGTTGCTCGCCGTACGCTCGGGCGGGCGGGGTGCCGGTGCCCGGCGAACGGCCCGGCAGCGCCTATAAGCTGACTCGCTATGGCGATCTCGGCGGTGGTGTTCGATATGGACGGTGTGCTCGTCGATTCCGAGCCGGTGTGGGAACAGGTGCGGCGCGCTTACGTCGCGGCGAAGGGCGGGCGCTGGCTCCCCGACACCCAGCACCGGCTGATGGGCATGAGCACCGGCGAGTGGGCCGCCTATCTCAGCGGTGACCTGCGGGTCGGCGAGTCACCCGAGCAGGTCGCGCGCGACGTGATCGCCAAGATGGCCGAGCACTACGACCGCGCCGTTCCGGTACTGCCCGGTGCGGTGGCCGCGGTGCAGCGGATGCACGAGCGCTGGCCGCTCGGCATCGCGAGCTCGTCGCCGCGCGCGCTCATCGATGTCGTACTCGAGCGCCTCGGCCTCACTGGCTATTTCTCGGTAACCCGATCGACCGAGGAGGGGCATCGCGGCAAACCGGCGCCCGACGTCTACCTTACGGTCGCGCAGTCCCTCCATCAGCGGCCGGATTACTGTGCCGCGGTGGAGGATTCGAGCAACGGCGTGCGCTCGGCGCATGCCGCGGGCATGCGGGTGATCGCGGCGCCGCGCCCCGAATATCCACTCGCGGCCGATGCCGCCGCGCTGCCCGCCGCCACCATCACCGGCCTCGACGAGCTCACCTACACCCACGTGGCCGGGGAGCAGTGATCAGCGCCGGTACGAGGTGAGCAGGGTGCGCGCGGTCGCGGTGAGATCGTCGGCGAGCCAGCCGGGCAGCTTCGGCGCGTGCGCGTGGCGGCGCAGCGCGGCGTAGGGCAGGTCGATCACGGCGCGGCTGATGGCGTCGAGTTCGCGCTCGCCGTCGGCACCGAGCAGCTCGGCCGCGATCCAGCGGATCCGCGCGACCAGCGGAGCGTTCATGGTGTCGAGGCGGGTGCGGAAGTCCGCGTCGGGGCCGCCGTCGAGCAGATCGCTCGGCCGCAGATTCAGCAGCAGCATTGCGTCGTCGGGTAGTTCGGTCGCGAATTCGATGCTGGCGCGTGCCATCGCGACGCCCGCTTCGACCGGATCGGTCTGCTCGCCCGCGGCGATGGCGCGTTCCTGGAAGCGCTCCAGGGCGCGCAGCCACGCGGCGGTGAGTACGCCGTTGCGGTTGCCGAACCGGTGATACAGCGTGCCCACCGGGGCGCCGCTCGCCTCGGCGATGGCCGCGACGCTCGCGGCGCGCGGACCGTCGGTGAGCACCAAAGTGCGTGCTGCGTCGAGGATCACGTCGGTGGAGTGCTTGCGGGGCGGGGCCATGTACTAGTACGTTCCTTCTATATGGAGCGTTTATCCTACATCGATGAGCATGCCAGATCGGTCGACGCGAATCGCGAGCGGGCCTGGAAAGCATTGCTGACAACCATGTGCAAGGACCCGGCCGATCCCTCGACGGTGCCCGCGGGTTTCGTCCTCGATTCCGCGGAAGCGCCCGCGCGTTTGGCGTTGCAGGGCAGGCACTGGTTCGCGAAGTACGCCTTGATCTTCGAACTCGACGAGGACGGCCCGAGCCGCACCACGGTGCGCGCGCGGAGCTGGGGTGATTTCCCCGGCCCGCACGGCAAGATCTACCGCGCGCTGGTCATCGGTTCCGGCGGCCACGTGCTCATGGTGCGCATGCTGCTCCGCCGGATCGCGGCCGCCGCATGATCCCCGGCATGAACTGGGGCGCGACCGAGGCCGAATGCGCGCGATCGCTGCCCTGTGACGGCCTGCGACCCCGTGCGGTGCAGGTGGATCGGGCGATCAGCATCGCCGCGCCGCGAGACCTCGTCTATGCCTGGCTCTGCCAATTGCGCAAGGCGCCCTACAGTTACGACCTGCTCGACAACCTCGGCCGCCGCAGCCCGCGGCACCGCGATCCGAAGCTGACCGAACTCGCACCGGGACAACGGTTCATGTT
Source organism: Nocardia sp. NPDC052566 (assembly GCF_044547285.1). Classification (NCBI taxonomy): domain Bacteria; kingdom Bacillati; phylum Actinomycetota; class Actinomycetes; order Mycobacteriales; family Nocardiaceae; genus Nocardia; species Nocardia sp. NPDC052566. The sequence goes on from NZ_JBIUAF010000005.1 coordinate 613,546, forward strand.
CGCGTTCGATCTGGTGTCGTTCGAACCGGGGGCGCACATCACGCTGGTCGACGGAAAGCTCGCCGTCACCTACGCGGTGTTTCCCGAAGGCGAAGGCACGCGCCTGGTCGTCCGGGTCCGCTGGGGTGGCGTGCCACGACCGCTGGTCCGCCTCTTGGCCCTCGGCGACCTGCTGATGATGCGTAAACAACTCTTGACGCTGAAGGAACTGGCCGAGGCCGAGGCGGCCACGGTGGCGCGGCCGTGACACGGCGCTGAACTGGGCGTAAACCGTTGCCACCCTCGGAAATAACGGGTCGCCGGGGATGCTGAGCGGTCGGTATGGTGGCCTGGCGACCATCGAGGACGAGGGGGAGAGACCGTGAATTTCCGTGTGCGCGAAGTCGATCTGGCCGCGTTGAACACGTTGACGAAGTACCCGTCCATCCAGACCTACCATGCGCTCGACCCGCGCAACGGGCGGCTGGTCGACGACCGGATCGAATTCGACGGGCCGGTGATCGGCACGGAGAAGGTGGACGGCACCAACGCCAGGATCATCTCGCTGCCCGGCGGCGGCTACATCCTCGGCAGCCGCGAGGAATTGCTGTATGCCAAGGGCGATCTCATCGGCAACCCGGCGCAGGGCATCGTCGCGGCGCTGCGCGGGCCTGCCGATGCGCTCGGCCCGATGCGCGAGGACGTGATCGAGGTCCGCTACCTCGAGGTGTACGGCGCCAAGATCACCGCAGGGGCCAAGGAGTACACCGGCACGCGCGCGGTCGGATTCCGGCTGTTCGACCACATTCGCGTACCCGACTACGCCGACCTGCTCGCGCGCCCGCGTGCCGTCATCGCCGAATGGCGCGAGTCCGGCGGGCAGCGCTTCCTGGCCGAGCCCGATCTGCTCAAAGCCGCGGCGGACGCCGGAATCGACGTCACGCCACGGCTTTTCACGCTCGAGGCGGCCGCGCTGCCGACGGGGATCGATGAGATGCGCGCCTTCCTGCGCGCGCACCTGCCGCGGACCCGCAGCGCACTCGACGCGGGCGCGGGCGGCAAACCGGAGGGGATCGTGCTGCGCACCGGTACCCGCTCGCGGATCGCCAAGGCCCGCTTCCAGGATTACGATCGCACGCTGCGCGGCCGCTAGTTCGCCACGATGCCCGCGGTGCGCGCGGCGACGAGCCACGAGGGGAATTCGGCGAGCAGATTCTCGTAGAGCACCTGGTCGGTGATGCTGCGCGGATGCGGGCCCGCGGCGAAGAACCCGGCGTTGTCGACGGCGCGCCGGTCCGGCACCGGCAGGTCGTCGAGCTTGTGCAGGAAGTCGAAGCCGTCGTCGCCGAATCCGATGAACTGCCAGAAGATCGGCAGCGTCGACGCGGCGCACAGCAGGCGTTCCGCGGCCGGTTTCGAGGTCGGCCCGCCGTCGGTCTGGAAGACGACCAGCGCGGGATCGGTTGCGCCGCTTGCCAAGTAGTGGTCGATCACGCGCTCCATGGCGAGGTGGTAGTTGGTGCGGCCGAGCCTGCCCATCCGCTCGTGCAGCGCGTTGATCCGGCCCTGGTAGTTGGCCAGCGCGAACTCGTGCATGCCGTCGATCTCGGTGCTGAAGAAGACCACCGGCACGGTGCCGTCGTCGTCGAGATTGACCGCGAGGCTCAGCACCTGTTCGGCGAGGCGCTGGACCGCGCCGCTGCGATAGTGCGTGCGCATGCTGCCGGAGCGATCTAGCACGAGGTACACGGCGGCCCGCTGCCCGGCGAGCGCCCGCTTCTCCAGGCTGACGCGCGCGGTCTTGACCATGTCGACCAGACCCGGCGCGGTGGCGCGGATCTTTTCCATGTCGATGGGGACAGAGGTGGGCCGCTTCGTGTAATCGATTGCCACGCAGGCCAATTTAGGTGGCGAGCGCACTCGCGGCAACCAAGGGTGGGTTAGTAGTCCAGGCGGGACGCGCGTGCGCGTGCGGTCCAGCGGCCCTGTGCGTGGTGCACGTCGACCGGATAGTCGAACGCGACAGTGACATTCGCGGTGGTGAGGGTGTCGCGGGCGGCGCCGGCGGCGACGGTGCGGCCGTCGGCGATGAGCAGTGCGTGGGTTGTCGTACTCGGTAGCTCCTCCAGGTGGTGGGTGACCAGAACCGAGGCGACCTCGGGATGGGTGCGGTCGAGCGCGTCGATGGTTTCCAGGAGTTGTTCGCGCGCCGCGAGATCCAGGCCGGTGGACGGTTCGTCGAACAGCAGCAGCCGCGGTTCGGCGATCAACGCGCGCGCGATCAGGGTGCGGCCGCGTTCGCCCTGGGACAGCGTCGGCCAGATCTCGTCCGCCTTACCCTTCAGGCCGACGGTGTCGATCATGGCGTCGGCGCGGCGGATGTCGTCCGCGGCCGGTGTCCAGCGCATCGGGGTGTCGATGGTCGCGGTGATGCCGGTGAGCACGACCTCGCGCACGGTCAGCGGATACCGCAGCGGGTGACGGGGATTCACGTGCCCGATGGAGCGGCGCAGCGGCGCCAGCTCCACCCGGCCCAGCTGCGCGCCGAGCACGCGCACCGTGCCGGACGTGGGAAAGGTTACGGCGCCGCAGAATCCGAGCAGGGTGCTCTTGCCCGCGCCGTTCGGCCCGAGCAGCGCCCAGTGCTCACCGGCGTGCACCGTGAGCGAGATGCCGTCGATGATCTGCTTGCCCTCGCGACGGAACGTCACGTCGGCCAACTCCAGTACCGGTGTCATGAATTCTCCTGTGCTGTTCACGTGAACGCCTGCTTCAGCGTGGATAGGTGCGCGCGGCTGAGTTCGGCGGCGGCGGCGGGCTTGCGGTGCGCGATGGCGTCGACCAGCCGGATGTGCGCCTCGTGGTCGGCGGCTTCCGACGGCACCGGGCGGATCTTCAGCATGTCGATCATGGCTAGTCGTAGTCGGGGCAGGAAGGTGTCGAACAGCTGGGTGAGCACCTCGTTGTGCGCGGCAACGAGGACGGCGCGATGGAAGGCCATATCGGCGTCGACGTGCTCGGCCACCGGTTCGCCGCGTGCCTCGCGCGCGGCCAGTGCGCGGCGCAGCGTGCGCAGGTCGGCGGGGGTGCGGCGCTGGGCGGCGAGCGCGGCGGCCTCGGCCTCGATCGCGATGCGCGCCTCGATCACCGAGGCGATGGTGGCGCGGCGCAGCACCACGTCCCAGTCCTCGGTGACGTCGAGCGCCGTCACGAAGACGCCAGCGCCCTGGCGGCTGCCGAGCACGCCCTTGCCCGCCAGTTCGCGCACCGCCTCGCGCAGCGTCGAACGGCCGACGCCGAGCTGCGCGGCGAGCGTCGTCTCACCCGGAAGCCGGTGTCCCAGTGGCCATTCCCCATCCTTGATGCGGGCGAGCAACAGCTCCGCCGTCTGCGCGGCCAGTGGGTGGCGGCGTACTTGCTCCACCATCAAACCTCTCTACTTGTCTGAGGAGTTGTGTATAGTCTACCCATCATGACGCAGTGGATGCTCCTCCTTAGCCGCCACGGCGGGGCCTGAACGACCGGCCGCCCGCCGTGGGGCTTCGTCGTGGCCGGTCACCACTGATTTCGTGACGGCTAGGACCCGAACCATGAGCGTTTTCCCCACCATCGACACCCCGGCAGGCGCCATCGCGCACGGCGCACCGCGCTGGAACCGGCAGCGGCACTCGCAGATGCCGTCGCACCGCTACCGCGACGTCTACGCCCGCGTGAATGTGCCACTCGTCGAACGGGTTTGGCCGAATGCCAGGATCGGCAAGGCGCCGCTGTGGGTACCGGTCGATCTGCGCGACGGCAACCAGGCACTGGCCGAACCCATGGACCCGGCACGCAAGCGCCGCTTCTTCGAACTGCTGATCGCCATGGGCTACAAGGAGATCGAGGTCGGCTACCCGTCCGCCTCGCAGACCGACTACGACTTCGTCCGGCTGCTCGCCGATACCGACCTGGCGCCGCCGGACGTGACCATCGTCGTATTCACTCCGGCACGACGGGATCTCATCGAGCGCACCGTCGCATCGATCCGCGGCATCCGCAACGAGGTCGTCATCCACATGTACACCGCGACCGCCCCTGCCTGGCGGACCATGGTGCTCGGCAAGGATCGTGACGAACTGCGCGAGCTGATCACGGCAGGCGGGCGCGATGTCCTGGAATTCGCCGGTGACCTGCCAGGTGTCCGATTCCAGTTCTCCCCTGAGGTTTTCAACCTCACCGAACCCGACTACGTGCTCGACATCTGCGACGGCATGACGCGGTTGTGGGACGCGACCCCGGACCGCCCGGTCGTGCTGAACCTGCCCGCCACCGTCGAGGTCGCCACCCCGAACGTCTACGCCGACCAGATCGAATACATGCACCGCAATCTGTCCCGGCGCGACAGTGTCATCCTGTCGGTGCACCCGCACAACGATCGCGGCACCGGCATCGCCTGCGCCGAACTGGCGGTACTCGCGGGCGCCGAGCGGGTGGAGGGCTGCGTCTTCGGCAACGGCGAACGCACCGGCAATGTCGATATCGCGACGCTGGCGCTGAATCTGCATGCGCAGGGCATCGATCCGATGATCGACTTCTCCGATATCGACGAGATCCGCCGCACCGTCGAATACTGCACCCGCATGCCGATCCACGAAAGACACCCCTACGTAGGCGATCTCGTACACACCGCGTTCTCCGGCACACACCAGGACGCGATCAAGAAGGGGATGGCCGAACATCGCGCCCGTGCCGCCGCCGAGGGTGAGCCGGAGCGGGTGGTGCCGTGGCAGGTGCCGTATCTGCCCATCGATCCGGCCGATATCGGCCGCAGCTACGACGCCGTGATCCGGGTGAACTCGCAATCGGGCAAGGGCGGCATCGCCTACTTGCTGCAGACCGAATACGGCCTGGACCTGCCCCGGCGTTTGCAGATCGATTTCGCCCGCCACGTGCAGACCCATACCGACGACACCGGCCTGGAGATCACCGCGGCCGAGCTGCACGCCCTGTTCGACGCCACCTACCTGGCCACCGCCGAGCCCGCCGCGATCGTGCTGAAGGATTGGCACACCAGCGGCGACGGCGACACCACCATCACACTCACCATCGACGGGGCGACCGGCACCACCGAACACCGCACGGTCGGCCCGGTCGAGGCGCTGACCGAGGCGCTGGCCAAGGCGGGCTACCCGATCGAGGTGCTCGCCCTCACCCAGCAGTCGATCACCTCGGGCAACGCGAGCACCGCGATCACCTACCTCGAATACCGCAGCGGCGAGCACACCGGATGGTCGTGCGGCCGCAGCGAATCCGTGCTCGCGGCCTCGCTCGCGGCCGTCATCCACGCGGCCAACACGAGAGGGTAGCCCCGTCGGGATTGCGACATCTTCGGCAAAACGCCCGGCGGCGGGGCGGGGCATGCGAAGGTAATCGGCGTGGTGCGGCACGTTTCTGGAAACCTCCCCGCCGAAGTGACGAGCTTCATCGGGCGCGGGAGCGAGGTAGCCGCAGCCAAGAAGCTGCTGGCCAGTACCCGGCTGCTGACGCTGACCGGGCCGGGCGGTGTCGGCAAGACACGGTTGGCGCGCCGGGTCGGCGAGGCGGTGCGCCGCGCGTTTCCGGACGGGGTGTGGCTGGTCGAGGTGGCGCTTGTCGACGACGGTGAGCTGGTGGCGCTGAGCGTCGCGCAGGCGCTCGGGCTGCGCGACGACACCAGCGCACCGCTCGCCGCGCTGACCGATTTCCTCGCCGACAAGAACATGCTGCTCATCGTCGACAACTGCGAGCATCTGATCGACGCGTGCGCGGCGCTGGTGAACCGGCTCATCGCCACCACCGCGCACGTGCGGATTCTGGCGACCAGCCGGGAACCGCTCGGGGTGGCGGGCGAGCAGGCGCTGCCGATCGCACCGCTGCCGGTGCCCGAGGTCGACGCGGACTCCGGTGCGGTGGCCTCGGGTGACAGTGCGGCGCTGCGGCTGCTCGTCGACCGCGCCGCGGCGGCCGATCCCGAATTCCGGGTCGGCGACGCGAATCGGGATGCGCTCGCCGCGATCTGCGTTCGCCTGGAAGGGATTCCGCTCGCGCTCGAGCTGGCGGCGCTGCGGCTGCGCGTGTTCACCCCCGACCAGGTGCTCGAACGCCTCGACGACGCGCTGCGGTTGCTCACCACCGGCCTGCGCACCGCACCGCGCAGGCAGCAGACACTCGAGGCCGCGATCCGGTGGAGCTATGACCTGTGCACCACCGGCGAACAGCGGCTGTGGGAACAACTTTCGGTATTCGCCGGTGGTTTCGACCTCGATGCCGCCGAGGCGGTGTGCGTGATCGAGCCGCCCGGCGCGCTGATCGATGCGCTCAGCGGCCTGGTGGACAAATCCGTGCTGAGCTATCGGCAGAACAGTCATCGGCACGACAGCGACGGCACCGGCCGCTACACCATGCTCGAGCCGCTGCGCCAGTTCGCCCTGGCCCGGCTTGCCGCGCACGATGGCGAACGCGCCGTGCGGCTGCGGCACCGCGACCACTATTACGCCGTCGCGCGGCGTGGCCGCACCGCGTACTGGGGTGGCGAGGATGTCGGCTGGTTCCGCGATGTCACCCGCGAGCACGCGAATCTGCGTGCGGCGCTGCGGTTCTCGCTGGCCGACCCGGACGGCGCGCATCGGGCGCTGGAGATCGCGGCCGAACTGCGTCCGTTCTGGGAGCATTACCGGTTCCTGCTCGAGGGCTATCGCTGGCTGCTCGAGGCGCTGGACAAGGATCGCGCGCACACCGCCGACCGGGCCCGCGCGCTCGCGGCCGCCTCGGTCATCGCCGCGATGCTCTCCGATACCGAATCGGCCGCACGCTACGTCGACGACTGCGTCGAGATCGCCACCGAACTCGGCGCGGCGGAAAACCTGGTCGAGGCCGAATTACTCTCCGCGCTCCTGGCTTTCGCGTCGGGCGATCCGGCGCGGGCGCTCGATCTCGCGGAGACCGCCGCCGCGCATGCCGACGACTGCGCGCACCGCGGCGCCGCGATGGAAAGCCTCGCATTCGGTTATGTCTGCGCGCTGGTGCTGGAGGATCCGCGCGCCGGCGCGCTCGCCGCCCGATTCCTGCGCGCCGCCGAACGGCACGGGTCGCATCTGCTCGGCGGCCTCGCGCACTGGGCGGTCGGCACGAATCACTGGCGAAAAGGCGAGCAGGACAAGGCAATCGGTGCGCTGCGCCGGGCGGTTGAGCTGTTCCGGCTGTTCGACCGCTGCGTGTGGACCGCGTCCGGATTCGACGGATTGGCCTGGGTGGCATTCGCTTCCGGCGATCCGGTCCGTGCGGCCCGGTTGATGGGCGCGGCGGTCACGGCGCGGCGCGGCAGTACGCAGCGCCTGGCGCACGCGATGACCGAGGTGGTCGGCGACAAGGTGCGCCTGCAGGTGCAGGAGAAGCTGGGAGACAAGGACTTTCGCGCCGCATTCGACGGCGGCGCCGCGCTCGGGCTCGACGAGGCGATCGACTACGCGCTCGGCGCCGAACCCGCCGCGGCGCCACCGTCACCGCGATCTGCCGCGGCGGGCATCCTCACCCGGCGCGAGAAGGATGTCGCCCGGCTGATCGCCGCCGGATACAGCAACAAGCGCATCGCGGGCGAACTGGTGATCTCCATCCGCACCGCCGAAAGCCACGTCGACCACATTCTCACCAAACTCGGATTCAGCTCGCGCACACAGATCGCGGGCTGGGTGAGCGCCAACCTGGCCTAGCGGTCAGTCGCCGGTGGCGCCGTCGATGCGTTCCCGCAGGAAGTCGGCGTGACCGTTGTGCCGCGCGTACTCCTCGATCATGTGGACATAGATCCAGCGCAGGTTGTACACCCGGTCTGAACGCCGGTGGTGTTCGAAGGTGTCCTCCAGCGACATATCCGCGACCGCGGCGTCGGCGAGTTTGATCTCGTCCTGGAAGGCGGCGAGCGCGGCGGCCGGATCGGCGTCGGCGATATCGTCGAAGTCGCCGTCCCGATTGTCTTCGCTGCTGTACAGGTAGGGCAGCGACGCACCGGCCGCGGTGAGCCGGAACCAGCCGCGTTCGACCTCGGTCATATGCCGGACCAAGCCTAGCAGCGACAGGGTCGACGGTGCGACACAGCGCTGCTTGAGCTGTTCGGCGTCGAGGCCGGAGCATTTCCACAGCAGCGTCTGGCGGTGCAGGTCGAGCCACGCCTGCAGCATGGTTCGCTCATCCGCGATATACGGCGGATCGGTGCGCTCGACGTCGGGTGCGGTCCACATCACGAGGGGAGGGTAGCGCGCGAGTGCGGGGGAGTGCGCGGTGTTTTCCGGCGAAGGGTGGGTCACGGCGGACATTGTTCGGTCCGGTGCGATGGAAACCGTCCAGTACTGCGGAGAGTGCCCGGATAGCCCACCGAGCGGATCACAAACCCCCGGTGCGGAAATCGATGACGGCGCGCTCGAACGTGAATCAGCACGGTGCCTGCCGTTGCTCCATGACGGCAGCGAAGGCGCGGATGAGATCGGATTCGGTGCCGGTGCGCCAGACGAAACCCCATGTGCAGGCGGGTGCGTCGGCCAGCGGGACATAGGTGACATCGGGCCGGGCGTAGTAGTGCAGGCAGTGTTCCTGCACCGTGGTGATCGCGCGGCCCGCGGCGATCATCGTGAGGATCTCCTGGAAGGTCCGTACCTGCGGACCACGCCGGATCGGCCGTCCCGACGGTGTGTGGAACGGGACCATGGCCTCCTGCCAGTAGGCAGGCACCTCGGGGCCGAGGCCGAATACGGTGTTGTCGCCCAGATCTTCGAGCGTCGCCTGCTCCGCGCTCGCCAGCGGATGGTCCGCGCCGACGGCCAGCCATACCGGCTCGCTGAACACGGTGGGGCCGACGGTCAGATCGGGTTCGTGCACCGGCAGCCACATCAGCTGCACGTCGACCTCGCCCGCGCGCAGCGGCCCGAACGGGTCGGAGAAGTGGATCTCGCGCACATCGAGCGACACCTCCGAGTACGCGGCGGTGAACGCGTCCAGCTCCGCGCGGATGACGTGTCCGAGCGCCCCCATCAAACCGAGGACGAGGGTGTGGCCCATGCCCTGCGCGGTGGCGTTGGCGCGGGCGACGGCGGCCTCGATCAGCTGATAGCCGCGTTGCAGATCCTCGCGCAGCTGCTGCCCGATGGGCGTGAGCACGACGGTCCGGCTGGTGCGCAGGAAAAGCGGTGCGCCGATGTGGCGTTCCTGCTTCTTGATCGCGTGGCTGACCCTGGACTGGGTGACGTGCAGCCGTTGCGCGGTTCTGCCGAAGTGCAGTTCCTGCGCCAGCGTCAGGAAGATCTCGATATCCCGCAGCTCCATTGATACCCCCGAGGTCACGCTTCGATGACCGCTGGGTCATCGAAGCATTCAACCATGCGGGAAAGGTCATGGTGCCTTGCGGGATTCGTCGTTGATCTTGTTGTGGCCCGGCCGAGAAGGTGGAAAGGCCCGGAACATCAAGGGTCCGGCGCATTTCCATCGCTTCATCTGGGAGACGACAGTGACTCTCGTATACCTGGCCTCGGCCCTGCTGATCGGCGGGCTGCTCGCCGTGCAGGCCTCGGTCAACCTGCAACTGAACAAGGCGGTCGGCACGCCCTACGGTGCGTCCACCGTGCAGCTGGGGATCTCCGCCGCGCTGCTCGCGCTCGTCGCCGGAATCGCCGGCGGCTTGGGCGCTTTGGGCGGCCTCGGCGAGGTCGCCGCGCACGAACCGTGGAAGTTGTTCGGCGGCATCGCCTCACCGATCTACATCACCAGCGCGATCCTGCTGTTCCCGCGGCTCGGCGCGCTCGCCTCGGTCGGATTGTTCGTCACCGGGCAGATGTTCGCCTCGATCGTGCTCGACGTCGGCGGACTGCTCGGCGTCGAGGCGCGGCCGCTCGGCGCGGGCATGGTGCTCGGCGCGGCGGCGGTGCTCGCCGGGATCGTCGTGGTGATCCGCAGCCAGCTGTCCGGGAACCAGGGGCAGACGTCGGCGGCCGATCGTGCCGGGTGGATCGTGCTGGGGCTCTTCGCCGGTGCGGTGCTGCCGGTGCAGGGCGCGGTGAACGCCGCGCTGCGCAAGGACCTTCGCGATCCGTTCGCGACCGGAACATGGTCGTTCATCGTCGCGACCGCGACCATCGCGATCGTGCTCGTCGTGCTGATGACGAGCGGGCGTACGCCGCGTCCACAGCTCGCGCCGCTGAAAAGCGTGCCGTGGTGGGGCTGGCTCGGCGGTGTCGCCGCGGCCACCTATGTGACGGTGACGTTCACCGTGATTCCGCATATCGGCGCGGCCACCACCATCGCGCTGACGGTCACCGGCCAGCAGCTTGCCTCCGCGGCGATCGATCACCGCGGGTGGTTCCGGTTGCCCGCCAAGCCGATCACCGCGGTGCGGCTCGGCGGCCTGGCGGCACTGATCGCCGGATGCGCACTGGTGCAGCTGGCCTAGCCGGCGGTGCAGCCGTAGCAGACGATGGCGCTCAGTGCTTCCGCTCGCGCACGGCACCGGGAACCGGCATCCAGGTGGCAGACGGCGGCTTCCCACTCAGTGGGACTCGGGGCGACCGTGCGCCGCCCGGCTGGCAATGGTGTGTGAACGGCGTCACTATCACCAGTGTCGGCGCCTGAGTGGGGAGAGTAGATGCGGGTCCTGGTCACCGGAGTCACCGAACCGAGTGGTTGCGCGGTGGCGCGCATGCTGGTGGCCGCCGGGCACGAGGTGGCCGGGCTGGACCGGCGGTGGCACCGATTCGTCGATCCACGGGTGCGGTTCATCGAGGGTGATCCGGCGGACGCGGCGGTGTGCGCGCGAGCGGCCGCCGGATGTGCCAGCGTGCTGCATCTGGCAGGTGCCGGCGTCGGGACGATCGCGGTCGCCGCGCGCGATGCCGGTGTGCGCGTGGTGATTCCGGTGGTCGCGGGTGTGCGTTCGGCGGGCATGACCGATACCGAGGCAGGGGAGATGTTGCACCGCGTGGGCGCCGACAGCCTGCTGGTGCGCACCGCCGCGGTGGCGGGGCGGCGGATCGATCAGCAGACCCGGCGCGCGCTGGAACCGATACTCGGATCGCGGACCTCCTCCGAGGGATATCAGTTGCTGCACACCGATGATCTGGAGCGGTTCCTGGTGCTCGCGGCGACCTCGCAGCGCACCGGCACCGTCGAACTCGCCGCATCCGGCATCGTCACGCCCGAGCAGGTGCGCGGCATGCTGCGCGCGAGCGGCGTGCGCTACTCGGCGTGGGTGCCGGGCTGGTCGACCCGCAGGCCGCTGCTCGATCCGACGGCGGCACAGAATGATTGGGGCTTCCGCTGCGGCTGGACCGCGCCCGAGGTGATCGCCGACCTGGTGCGCGGCATGATCGGCCGCAAGCCCGACGGCGGCGGATTCCGCACCCGGCGCGGCGCCATCCCACTGCCCGCACACGTGATCCCTTCTGGCGGGGGCACTTCCGATCATCACAAGCTGGAAAGCGTCGACTGGGTCGACCCTGCCGATCCGGTGGATACGGCGACCAGTACGTCCGATGCGCTGTCCGGCCCGCTGACGCCACTGACCTTCGACCTGCACGCTGGGGCCATCCGGCTGGCCGACGAGGCGATGGGCACGATCGCGTTGCAACCGCCCGGCAAGCCGCCGATGCCTGCGGGATTGGCCGGTGCTGCTACCACTTTCACCGCTATCGTGCGAAGGGTCGCCATGGCGCGGCGCTTCCGCGACACCGCCGAACTCGTCGACGCGGCCTCGCGCGCGGAGACGCTGAACGCCAGCGAGATTCGTGCGCTCACCGATGCGCAACTGCATGTGCGGGCGCTGCTGTGGCGCGACCGGCTGCATCAGGCATGGCAAGCCGCGTCCATCGAGGTCATGCTGACCGGGGCGGCGACCGCTGCCCACGCGTGTGGCAAGGGCGCGGGGGAGGTGCCCAGGGAACGCGCCCGAGACGCCGTCGCCCGCATCACCCACTGCCTGCACCTGGCCGTGCGCGAGCGGGCGGTCAGGCTGGTGCGCGCCGGGCGGCTCATCGACAGCGAGGACGCCTGCTACCTGACCCTGGACGAAATCTTCACCGTCCCTGCCGATGTCGCGGAGCGGGTGCGGCGCAGGCGCGCGGAACCGATCCGCAGGCACCGTCACCGTGCTGCCAGGCATCGTTCGTGAATGTGCACTCAGGTACGTTCCACTCGACCGTTGCCGACGCGCTTGCACGCTCGTGATACCGCGCCGACACGGAACGGGTCTCAGGCGGAGCTTCCGTCGGGATGCTCGATTGTGCCGAAACCTCCGATGCGAACAATGACCAGGTCCACGACACCCCAAACCAGGCCCCGATAGATCGCGCCGTTCGGATCATCCGGTGAACGCATACCATCCGGCCCGGCCGCCTCGACGCACGCCTCCGCAGCCGACTCCGTGACCGCACGAAAATCCAGGTCGAAGGAGTCGTCGATCGCCGCCCCCATCGTCTGCAGCCGTGCGGACAGGTCACCCAGACGGTCGGCCACCTCGTGCCTGCCGATTTCCGTCATGCGTCTTCGGCTGTTCGCCAGCAGCTCGGCGAGATCGGCCAACGCCCGGTCGACCGCGGCGGGATCCTTCACCAGCCGCGCGAGGCGATATCCGTTGACGATGAAAGCCACTGTGCCAGTGTGGCATCCGCACGAACATCGGCGGCGGTTCCGTAGATTGCTACTTTCCGCACAGCGCCCACTTCGGGTATTGCACGACACCGCCACGGCACACGAATTCGCGGATGGTGTGCTCGCGCTGGTACTGCTGCCCCTGGTCGACACAGTCACCGTAGCGCGTGTACCAGTTGAAATAGGAGTAGTTGCCGAGCGCCTTGCAGACACACCTGCCTTCTCGGCCCGCATCCGTGCTGCCGCACGAGTCCATGCCTTCCGGTTCGGCCTGAACCTGCCCCGGTGCGTCCGCATAAGCGGGAACCGTTCCGGTGAGGGCCAGCATTCCGATTCCGATACCCATGACCGCTGCACGAAGACCCATGTCGCTCCCTATCGCCCGAGGATGTCCGATCCCATTCGGTCGGCGACCGACGAGACCGGTTCTCCCCTTTGACCGCTGGCGCGTCCGGGATGTGACGGCAGGCAACGACCCGTACTCGATCGCCCGCTACCGCGAGCACCGGCCCGTCCTCGCCCACGCGGCCGAATCATGGCTGCGCTCACCGTCACTCCTCGCCGAGACGATGGAGAACGTCTGTGAGAGCGTTTTCGTCGTCGTGGAGGCCGACGAGCACCGCGGTCATGGCGCTGACGCCGGGCTCCCGGACGATGAGACCGTCGCTACACCAGAAGTATGAGCCCCCACCGTATTCGCCGGTCTCGGACCAGCGCGCCATCAGCCTGTCCACTTCCGCGATGGTGAGCATCGTCGCGCTCCACCGTGAACCATCGGGCAGACGCACCTCGACGTCGACGTTCTCCACGCGTTCGGGGTTCTCGCCGCTGCCGATGATGAACTGGACGTCGAACGACGTGGTTCGGATGTGGTAGGAGATTCCGTCGAAATCGTGGGACAGGACGGTCGTCGAACTGGACACCACGAACATAGTACGAGCGTCCTCGGCACCCGCCACCCCGCGCACTCACCCCCGTCCTGGAAGTGCGGACAGCCAACGGGGACACGGTTTGCGGCAGACCCGAAACGGTGCCGGCCGGGATCGTGTTGCGATCCGCGAAAGGTGATGTCGCGGTGGGGTTCCCGGACATCGCCGGTCTACGCCCGGTGCTGGACTGCCCGGCCGTTCAGCTCCCCGTGGCCTGGAGAAAGGTGCCCGCGTGCAGGGTGGTGCCGAAACCCGGGGCGAATTCGCCGTATTCGTAGAGGAGTTCGCCGTTGACGAGCGTGGCGGCGACGGCGCGGTCGTTGCGGTTGACCATGCGGTGCAGGCCGTCGATGCCGGGGAAGGGGGCTTCGGCGTATTCGGCGCTCGCGCCGGTGAATCCGGACGGGTCGATGACGGTGATATCGGCGCGGGCGCCTTCGGTGAGGCGGCCCGCGTCGAGGCCGTACCAGTCGGCGAGTTCGCCGGTGAGGCGGTGGACGGCCGTTTCCAGCGGCATGAACTTGCGTTCGTGGACGCGCTCGAGCAGGCGAAGGCCGAAGTTGTAGAAGGCCATATTGCGCAGGTGTGCGCCGGAATCGGCGAAGCCGAGCTGGACGACGGGGGAGGTCTGTAGCCGGTCGAGGACATCGGCTTGGTCGTTGGCGATCACTGTGCGCCAGCGCAATTGGGTGCCGTGCGCGACGACCAGGTCGAGCAGGGCGTCGGCGGGGTGGATGCCGCGCGCGTCGGCGACCTCGCCGAACGACCGGCCGACCACGTCCGGTTCGGGGCAGGCCATGATCTCGGCGTCGTAGAGGTCGCGGTGCCACACGCGTGGGCCGTATTTCTTGGCCAGGTCCTTGCGGAACTGCCTGCGGTAGGACTCGTCGGCGAGTAGTTCGCCGCGCTTCATGACATCCCTGATGTTCAGCGCCGCGACACCGGCGCCGAACTCCTCGAAGATGACCAGATCGATGCCGTCGGCGTACACCTCGAACGGGACAGGCAGGTGCTGCCACCGGAATTGGGCCGCGCCAACGGTATTCGCGAGCCGGGCGGCGGTGGTGGCGGCGCGGGCGACGGTGCGGTCGGCCTTCACATCCATGCCCGCGATGAGCGTCGTCTTGAGCGGTTTGCGGAATCGGCCCGCGCTCTGCGCGAAGTAGCGGGCGATCTCCAGCCGCGACGTCAGATTCGGGGTGCTCTGATGGATCCGATTCCGCTGTCGCAGAATGCGATTGAGCGCGCCGTATTCACGCCAGGTGGCATAGGTGGACGGTAGCTGCCTGGCCGGGAAGCGCGCGCCCTCCAGCTTGGAGAACGAGCTGCGGATGGTGGAGAGCCCGAGGAATCCGGCGTCGAGCGCATCGGTGAGCATCCGTCGCATGCGTGCGAGCTCGGCATCGGTCGGCTTCGCGTGCGTGTCCACCGCGCGACCCAGCCCCATCACCGCCACCCGGATATCCGAATGCCCGAGCAGGGCAGCCACATTGGCCCCCAGCGGCCGCCCGGCGAGCGCCGCCGCATAGGACTTCGGATCGTCCCAGTTCTTGTGCTCCTTGACCGCCGCGTGCACCGCGTCCCACGGCAGCGCCTCCACCCGTGCGAACATGTCCGCGCAGTCGTCGGCCTCCGAATACACCGTGGACAGTGAGCAATTCCCGATCACCACGGTGGTGACACCGTGCCGCACCGATTCCCCGAGCCCGGGACTGCCGAGCACCTCGGCGTCGTAATGGGTATGCACATCGAGCATCCCGGGCATCACCCACTTACCCACCGCATCGATGACCCGCTCACCATCCAGCGGCTCCCCGGCACTGACCGCGACAACCTTCCCGCCGCTGACCCCCACATCAGCGACCCGCGCGGGCGCCCCCGTCCCGTCGAAGACCGACCCGCCCCGGATCACCACATCGCAGCGCGTCATCGCAGCCCCTAACCTTCAGCGTGTATCCGGTACTCCGGGTATCTCATACATCGTCGCACGAACCGGGAGATTCCTCACCGGGTGTCCGCATCGGCGGCTCTCGGCCATGTCACGCCGGCGACGAATCCGCCGCTATCCGGCGGCGCGCGCGTATTGCACGCGGATGTGGTGGCCGGGACCGGGGTCGGTGGGTGCGGGGATTTCGGCGGTGGTG
Organism: Nocardia sp. NPDC052566; assembly: GCF_044547285.1. Lineage (NCBI taxonomy): Bacteria > Bacillati > Actinomycetota > Actinomycetes > Mycobacteriales > Nocardiaceae > Nocardia > Nocardia sp. NPDC052566. Next base: position 629,240 of record NZ_JBIUAF010000005.1, read on the forward strand.
CGGGCGGGCCAGGGTGGGGGTTCGGGTTTGCCGCTCAGGGCCCAGGCGGCTTGGCGGGCGGCTCCGAGGGCGACGTATTCGTTCGGTGTGGGGACCGTGATGGTGGTGCCGAAGATTTGGGCGGCGATTTCGGCGACCAGGGGGGAGCGGGCGGCGCCGCCGATGAGGAGGATGCGGCCGATGGGGGCCGCGGTGGGCTGGAGGTGGTCGAGGGCGTCGGCCATATTGCAGAGCATGCCTTCGTAGGCGGCGCGGGCGATGGTGCTCGGCCGCATGGTTTCCGGGCGGAGGCCGTGCAGGCTGCCGGTGGCGTGCGGGAGGTTGGGGGTGCGTTCGCCGGTGAGGTAGGGGAGGAGGACGACGCCACCGGCGCCCGGGACGGACTGGCGCGCAAGGGTTTCGAGTCGCGTGAGGTCGACGCCGAGTAGGTCGGCGGCGGAGTTCAGTACCCGGGCGGCGTTGAGGGTGCAGACCAGGGGGAGGTAGGCGCCGGTGGCGTCGGCGAATCCGGCGACCGCGGCGGTGGGATCGGCGCTCGGGGTGGCGGTGCGGGCGTAGACGGTGCCGCTGGTGCCGAGCGAGACGACGACATCGCCGTCACCGATGCCGAGACCGAGTGCGGCGCCGGCATTGTCGCCGGTGCCCGCGGCGATCAGCGCACCGGATGCGGTGTGGCCGACCACTTCGGCGGGTCCGGCGACCCGGGGTAGCGCCGGTGTGCGGCCGCGGAAGGCAAGGGCGAGTAGGTCTTCGCGATAGTCGCCGGTGGCGGGCGACCAGTAGCCGGTGCCCGAGGCGTCGCCGCGGTCGGTGGTCGGCTCGGCCGAGGCCTGCCCGCGCAGCCGCCAGGTCAGATAGTCGTGCGGAAGCACTACGCGCCGTGTGCGATCCGCCGCCTCGGGCTCGTTGTCGGCCAGCCAGCGCAGCTTCGCCACCGTGAACGCGGCGAGCGGCACGCTGCCGACCGCCGTCGCCCAGGCCTGCGGTCCGCCGAGTTCGCCGACGAGCTGGGTGGCCGCGAAGGCGGAGCGAGTGTCGTTCCACAGCAGCGCGTCACGTACCGGGCGGCCGCCGTCGTCGAGTGCGACGAGCCCGTGCTGCTGCCCGGCCACCGCGATGGCATCGACACGGTCGAGCAATCCGTCGCCCGCCGAACACAGTGCGGCCCACCAGGCTTCGGGATCGACCTCGGTGCCGTCCGGATGCGGCGCCTGCCGCTGGGCCAGTACCGCACCGTTTTCGGCGTCGCAGACGACGATCTTGCAGGACTGGGTGGAGCTGTCGACGCCCGCGACCGTGCTCACGATCCGGGCCGGATCTGAATCTTGCGGCCGCTACCGGACCGGAATGTCTTCAGCGCGCTGTCGAATTCGTCGAGCGCGAACCCGTGCGTGATCATCGTTTCGGCGTCGACCGCGCCCTTGGCCAGCAGTTCGACGGCGCGGCCGAAGCTGTGCAGCACCGCCATCGAGCCGAGGATGGTGATCTCGTCGTTGTAGATCCGGAACGGTGAGATCGAGGCCGTCGCCGTGCCGGGCGCGACGCCGAACTGCTGATACACCCCGCCGCGGCGCACCCTGGTGAGCCCGTCCTCGATGGCGGCGAGCGCGCCGGTGCAGTCGATGACGATCTCCCAGCCCTGCGGGCGATCGAAGGCGTCGGCGGAGGCGGCGGTCGCGTCGGCGCCGAGCGCACGCGCCACCTCGAGTCGTGCGGTGTTGAGGTCGACCACCGAAACCGACGCCGCGCCCGCCGAATTCGCCAGTTGCAGCATGAGCAGTCCCATGGTGCCCGCGCCGTACAGCAGGTAGTGCGCGCCGAGGGCGCGGGGCAGCACGTCGAAGGCGTGCACCGCGCACGACAGCGGCTCGACCAGCGCGCCGTGCGTGGTGCTGACGTGATCGGGGAGCCGATAGCAGTTCGCGGCGGGCACCGCGACGAATTCGGCCATCGCGCCATCGACGGTATCGCCGATCGCGCCCCACCGCTCGCACAGGTTGCCGCGCCCGATCGCGCAGTAGTGGCAGGCGCCGCAGAACAGTGACGGGTCGACCGCGACCCGGTCTCCGCGCCGGACACCGGACGCCGCCGCCCCGACTTCGACGATCTCCCCGGCGAATTCGTGGCCGGGCACGATCGGATACGGTGTCGGCGGGAATTCACCGTCGACGATGTGCACGTCGGTACCGCAGATGCCGACGGCATCGACCCGGACGACGACCTCGCCCGCTCGTGGCACCGGATCCGGCACGGTCTGCACGGAGTATCGGCCTGGCGTCTCGATCAGTACGGCGCGCATGAGATCTACCTTGCACCCGAATACACCCGGCCCGTCGCATTTCGGCGGGGCCATCGGGCACACTTGCCCGGTGACCGACGACCGCGGCGAGCCTGACGACCTGCGCATTCACCTCGGCGACGAGGAGTTGTCGCAGGTGACGAAGCCTGCGCTCGGCGCGGCGCTACACGGCGAGCACCCGCGCCTCGCGCTCGATCGCGGCGCGCACGAACACATCCAGGCGCGCCTGCTGCCCGACGGCGTCTACGAACTCGAATACCGGACGGGCGAGCCGGGCGAGCGTTTCCAGCTCTACACCTCCGATGCGGTGCTGGTGCGCGACGTGCTGTGGGCGTGGCTGGACGGCGACCCGTGGTGGCACGACGCGGTCGCGTGGTATCCGATCGATCCGGCGATCGCCGAATTGGCTTCGGTCCGCGACGAATTGACCGATCTACTGGACGGGCTCTCGGTCATGGACGATATGCGATCGAGCCTGGACGACGCCTTCGCCCGGGTCGACGAGCTGATGAACGACGACCTGATGAACGACGACCTGATGAACATCGACGATCCGGAGTGATCAGTTGCGGTAGTACCACGCGGTCGTGCTGATCTCGGCGTCCGCCAACGGCAGATACGCCTTGTCTTCGTCTTCGCGCCAGCCGAGCGCCTGCACGGTGACCCGCAGTTCCCTGTCGAAGCAGATCGGATCGCGCACATGCCAGCGGTACATGCCGAATCGCTGCTCGGGCCGGTAGATGTCGCCCGCGGGCAGCACCTGGTGCAGGCCGAGATACGCGGTCGAATAGGGGCGATACGTGCCGTCCATATCGAAATTCCATGCGCCACCGAAGTAGTCCTCGGTGCCGGTACCGCAGATGGTCGGATGCTCGGTATCGCCGTCGAGGTAGAACTTCAGCTCGCCCTCACCCCACCAGCCGGGTGCGCCGGGCCGGATGGCCAGATAGGTGCCGACATACCGGCCCGGTCCGGCCACGGTGTCCAGGATCGTATGCACCGCAGGGTTTCCGAGCGGGTCGCTGCACCGGCGGCGCGCGTAGAGATATCCGGCGGAGTAGGGGACGTCCTGCTCGGTGTAGGTGGCCTGGTAGTACACCGGCACCGTGCGATCGCCGTTGTTCTGCAAGGTGATTCGCGCGCGGCGGCGAAAGGGCATGGGCCAGTAGCTGTTCAGCCCGCCCGCGGGCGCGACGACGATCATCTCCGAGTCGACGAGGGCCAGCTCGCCCCAGGCGTTGCAGAAGAAATCACCGAGCGGGACCTCGACGGCGGGCTCGGCGGCGTCGTCCCACTGCATACGCAAAGTGAGCAGGCCGAGTACGGAGCGGTCGGTGGTGAGCCAGAGGTGGCGGAAGACGCCGGGCCCGGAAACATCGGCGAGCGTGGCGTTTTCGCCGGGGGCGAGATCGATGGACGGCGAGACCTTCCAGCCGACGCCGAGGTCACGGGCGGCATCCGCGCCGGTTCCCCGCACCGCGCGGGCACCCCCACCGGGTGCGCCGGTGGGGTTCTCCGCGCTGACCGACCGGGTGCGTGCGCCGTCGAGGCGCCACAGCTCGGTCATCGCCGTCCCGCGATCACAGTCCGGGCCAGCCGTAATCCGCGGGACCGGCGACGCTCGCCTGACGCGGCGCGCCTACCGAGCTCGGGCTCGGTGTCGAACTCGGCGGCGGCGCGGGCTGTTCGGCCTGGTGCTGCTGCGCCGCCATCTGCCGCCTGACCTCGTCCATATCGAGCCAGATGACCTGCTGGAGGATATCTTCGAGCTGGTCGGCGGGCAGGAAGCCGGGCTGGGAGAACACCAGCAGGCCCTCGCGGAACGCCATCAGCGTCGGGTACTGATCGACACCGGCCATCCCGGTCAGCGCGGGTTCGGCCTCGGTGTCCACCTTGGCGTGCACGATCTCCGGATGCGCCTCCGAGGATGCTTCGAACACGGGCGCGAAGTGGCGGCACGGGCCGCACCAGCCCGCCCACCAGTCGACGAGCACGATGGGATTGCTGCTGATCACGGAGTTGAAGTTGTGCTGCGTCAAGGCGAGTGTCGCCATCATGTCCTCCCGATGCGATCCGGTTGCCTCGGCGGACCGCCATTTCCAACAAGCAACCAAGGATCCTCGCACAGCGCCATGGGGCAGGTGCGCCAATGGCGCAATCGCGCCGTGTCGCGTTGGCGCTATTTATCGGCCACGCTGTTGCCCGGCCAAAAAATGCGCTGTGTCCCTTGTCGATTCGTACAGGTTCCGATAGTGCGAGTAATACTGCCCGTACGCCGCGAAGCGCTCCCGATCGGGGTCGACCGTGGCGATGATCGGGTTCCATCCCGACGTGTCGAGGCCCCCGGATTCGGCCGCGAGCAGCGCGTTCCCGAGGCAGGCGCCGATGGTGTCGGCGGGGAGGTGCTGCGGCAGGCCGGTCACATCGGACACGATCCGCGTCCACAGTCCGCCCTTGGTGCCGCCGCCGACCGCGACCAGGCGCGGGGCGGGCCCGCCCGCCTGGGCCATCGTCTCCAGATTGTGCCGCACACCGTAGGCGATCCCTTCGAGCACGGCGCGATACAGTTCGGCGCGCCCGTGGGCGAGGGTGAGCCCGGCGACGATGCCGCGTGCGTGCGGATCGAACAGCGGTGTGCGTTCACCGGCGAAGTAGGGCAGCAGGAGCAGGCCGCGGCTGCCCGGCGGCACCTCGGCGGCCTCGGTGAGCAGCTCGCTGAAATCGCCGCCGACGAGTTTGCGCAGCCACTCGGTCACCGCGCCCGAGGTCGCCATGCCCGCGGCCACCGTGTAGCTGCCCGGCCAGGTGCCACACGTGCCCCAGAGTCCGGGATGCGGCCGCAGATCGGTGAGCACCTGCACCAGGAACATGGTGGTGCCGTACATGACCATCGCGTCGCCCGGCGCGCGGACACCGACACTGGCCGCCTCGGCCCACGCGTCGATGGTGCCGGTGGTCACCGGCAGCCCGGCCGGAAGTCCCGTCGCGGCCGCCGCTTCCGTGGTGACCCGGCCGACTATCTCAGTGGGCCAGGCCAATTCGGGTAGCGCAAGTCCGGGCGCGACGTGATACGCCCAGTCGGCGGCCCAGGTCCGCATGCGCAGGTCGTAGAGCGGAACGCATTGGCTCGCCGACTGATGGTCGAGCACGTATCTGCCGGTGAGCCGGTGCACCAGAAAGGAACTCGCCATCAGGAACATGCGGGTCTTCGCGACCACCTGTGGTTCGTGCCTGACCAGCCAGCGCAGCTTCGGGCCGACGGCCTGGCTGGTGAGTGGGGAGCCCGACCTGGCCAGGATGTTGTGCGGGCCCAATTCGGCGTTGAGCTCGGCGATTTCCACGGTCGCCCTGGTGTCGACGCCGTACAGGATCGCCGGGCGCAGCGGCTGCCCGCTCGCGTCGGCGGGCAGCAGGCACGGGCCTATCCCGCTGACGGCCAGCGCGTCGACCTGCTCGCCCTCGTCCGGCGCCTTGTCCAGCAACTCGCGGGTGACGGCGAGGAAGTCGGCCCACCAGACGGTCTCCGCGTCGTGCTCGACCCAGCCGGGCTGTGGCGTCGAGACCTCGTGCGCGCGTTCGGCTTTGGCGACGACGCTGCCGTCGGCGCGCACCAGCACGCCCTTGGAGCTCGCGGTGCCGATATCGATGCCGAGGAACATCAGCGTGCGAACTCGTCGAGGGTGACGCCGAGCAACTCGCACGCCGCCCGCACGGTGGCGCGGTGGTCGCCGGGTACCGCGTGGATGTGGTTGGCGCCGAAGCGGGACAGGAAATCCTCCGCGCGCGCGTCCAATCGGGCGAAGGCGTGCGGCCACTCCCAGGTCGACTGCTTCATCAGCGATTCGTTCGTCGCGTCGTCGTAGTTCTCGAATTCGCCGAGCATCAGCTGCATTCGGTAGTCGCCGTCCTTGCGGGTGAGCCGCGCCAGCGTCATCTGTCCCGGCGCGGCGAGGTGGTGCACGGAGGCGCCGCCTGCGGGGAAGAAGAACACCTCGGGATACAGGTGCACCTTGGCCAGATTCTCCGCCGGTTCGTCGCTGCGCGCGGCGAACCACGTGGCGTGCTGACCGGAATTGCACAGATCCCAGATATCGCGGTCGGCGTGATAGTGGCGCACGTCCGCGAAAAGCACCGGGGTGTGGGCGATCTGCTTGAGCAGCTGCATGGTGAGCGCGCCGTCCATATCGGCTTCGGTGGCGCAGACATGCGTCGGTTTGGGGCCGTTCCAGTCGTACGGATCGTTGAGGATGGCCTCGGTGATATCCATGGTGGCGAAGTACTGGGTGAGTTCGGGCTGGCCCTTGATACCGGAGAAGTCCAGCCGCCAGTCCGAAATCAGCTCGCGCACCGCGAGATACGAGCTGATCTGGCGCTCCAGCAGTTCCGGGGTGAGTTTGACGCCGTCGTAGTGCACACCGGCGGCGTGATGTTCGAGCCACTGGCGGGCGGCCTTCACCTCGGTGGCGTCGGCGAGTTCGGCGCGGCGCACGATCTCCCACTGATCGATCTCCTCGACATCGATGCCGAAGAGCCGCTGCCACTGATCGGTATTGGCGACCGCCGTGTTCATGCCCATCGGGCGGCCGCCGAACCGGCCGAAAGTGCTACCGCGCAAACCGGATACGGCCGCCGCGGCGGTGGCGCGCACGCCGATCGCCGCGATCAGCTCCGGATCGGCGGGATCACCCCACAGCCTGGTGTGCGCCCGCCCGATCTGATCGAGCGCACCACCCGCCGCCAGCATGCCGACCATGCCGGGCTGCACCGGATCGATATTCGACAACAGCAGCAGCGGGCCGGGCGTCGCACCCGCCGCGAGCATGGTGAAGTGCGGAAACGCCCACACCGCGTAGTGCAGTACGGTCAGGTCGACACCCGCGGCGGCGACCTGACGGGCCACCGAACTGGCAAGTGCGTTGTCGCTGAGCGGTTCCGCGCCGCGTACCACCTCGTGCCCGGCCGTGGCCAGCGCGGCGACGAGCCGATCCTCGGTGGCACTGATGAAGTCCGCGATCCCCCCGTGCACATAGTCGCGACCGTCGGAAACGCTGATAACGCCGATACGGGCCATGCCGGTCCCTCCCCGCAGGTGGGTGGTCGGATTCTCGACTCGCTCAACAGATACCAGCCGCGCGCGGCCCACAGGCGCGATTCTCCGGAAATCGTCACCGGCCCGCGCGCGTCACGGCGTGCCCATCGCGACCAGCTCGGCGGTCCGGTCGTGCAGCTTGCGCGCGGCATCGACATCGAAGTCCTTGCCCGCCAGCCGAAGCCGAGTCTTGCGCCGGAACGCGGCGAGCGGTTCGGCGGGCGGGTGATCGATCAGGGCGCTGATCGGGACGATGGCCTTGCGCACCGGCTGTCCGATGACCGCCGCCACCGCATTGGTGAGAACGCGCTGAGCGGTGGGCAGCGGTTCCGCCATCGCGGTGCGCACCATGAGCGGGTTGTAGAGCACGTATCGGGTGCGTGCTCGCGGATGGCGTTGCGGAAAGGCGACGCCGAGCAGATCAATGCAGCGCGAGGCCTGGAACGCCGCCCGATGCCCGCTGTAGCCCTCGCGCAATTGCAGGTCGTCCCAGGAGATGGTGCCCGGCATTCCACCGGGGCCACCGATATTCATGATGACCGGCGCGTCGGCGCGTTCGAGTGCGTCGAAGAGGCCGTGGCCGAATACGTACCGGCTGAGATAGGACAGGGCGAAGGTGTATTCGAGGCCGTCCTCGGTCTCCTCGCGCCGGGGGCGGAAGCGTTGCGTGCCGAACACCACGCCGTCCACCACCTCGGTCTCGGCCGCGATATCGGCCAGTGCCCGGTGCATTCCGGTGAGTGTGCTGAGGTCGGCGCGCAGGAAGACGGCGCGGTCGGCGGCGCCGAGCCCGGCCGCGTCGGCCAGAAATGCCTCGCCCTTGCGCGCGGTGCTCGCGACGGCGATGACGCGGTCGCCGCGTTCGAGATAGTGCAGGCCGAGCCCCTTGCCCATGCCGTCGGTGCCGCCGGTGATCACGAGTGTTCGCATCGAATCGCTTCTCCTCGAAGGTGTTTCGTACTGGTCACCGGCCGGTGCATTCGAGGTTAGGAAGCCGTTCCCGGCTAAGTCAACATTTGGTGACTTAGGATGACTTCATGGCCGACACCGCTCGCCGCCGCGATCGCGCGGCCACCCGGTCCGCACTGCTCGACGCGGCCCGAATCCGCTTCGCCCGGTATGGATTCGATGCCGTCGGCGTCCGGGATATCGCCGCCGACGCCGGGGTCGATCCCGCGCTGGTGTTCCGCTACTTCGGCTCCAAGAAGCGCCTGTACGCCGAGGCGATCCGGGTCGAGATACCGAAAGGTGTTACCGCCGACCGGCATCGGCCGGTGGTCTCGATCGCCGATGCGATGCTGCGCGATGTGGTGTTCGACGAGTGGCCCGAATTCGGGGGCGAACACCCGCTGTTGGCGATGTTGCGCTCGGCGGGCCACGAGGGTGTCCGTGACGACCTGCGCACCCAGCTGTGCGAGGGCTATCTCGGCGACATCGCCGAGCGGCTCCCGGTCGACGATCGGCAGCTGCGCGCCGAATTGATCGGTGCGCTGCTGCTCGGTATGGGCGTCATGCGGTCGGTGGTCGGGTCACCCGCGTTGACCGAGGCGTCGTTCGACCGGACCCGGACCCTGGTCGCTCGCATGGTGGGCGCGCTGAGCGGCGACGTCAGCGCGGAACGTCGATTCCGGCACGGGGATTCGGGAAGGTGAGCGGCGCCAGGCGCACGCCGCCCTGGCCCCAGCCCGCGCTGGTGATCCACCAGCGGCCGTCGTGCTGTACGAGTTCGGCGGCGTGGGCGGCGATATGGCCGACCTTGTCGCCGATGCGGAAGCGAAAGGGGTTGTCGCTGCGGAAGACATCGGTGCCGACGTAGCGGGGGCGCGGGCCGATGAACAGGTACCAGGAGCTGCCGTGGCGGACGACGTACGGTGACTCGGTGTTGCCCGCCTCGGTGCCGACGGTGGGGTCGGTGTAGGCGATATGGCGCTCACCCCAGTGCACGAGATCGCTGCTGAGGCGGTAGGCGACCACGTGGTGCCCGCCGTGCGCCGCGCTCGTCGCGCAGTAGTACATCACCCATTTCTCGCCGATGCGCAGCACCATCGGATCGCGTGCGTCGTAGCCGTCGCGGAACAGCGGTCCCCTCGGGTGACGGGTCCAGTGCCACAGGTCTTTCGAGGTCGCGAGATTGATCGCCGCCCTGGTGCGATCCGCGCCGCCGCCGGCGTAGAACATGAAATGCCGTCCGCCGGAGGTGATCACGAACGGCGCCCACAGGTGCGTCTCGCCGTACTCCTCGTCGACGGTCAGCACGGCGGCGCGCTTGCGCCATGGGCCGTGGAGGTCGGTGGCGGTCGCATGGGCGAACTCGATTTCATGGAAGGGATCGGCGGGCTCCGGATGGGTGATCCCGAACAGGTGCCATCCGCCGTCCTCGGCCCGGACGAGGGTGTGGTCGTTGATGTACCACTCGCGATCGGCACCGGCGCTGGGGTCGTAGACCTTGGCGAACGCCCCCGCTCGCACCACTTCCCGCGTCACCATACCGACCATCATCCCGCCCCACCCGCACTCCGTTCGCGACTCGCCCACCCCCCGCGGCGCCCTTCCTCGCGCGCGAATTCAACCTGCGTGCGGCAGCGGACGTTATCCCCAGCCGGGTGGTTCTTCGCGCGGGAGTTGCGTACTTCGCGCGGGTGATCAGGGGTGCGAGGTTGCCAACTCACGCGCGAGGACGGGGTCCGCGCGGCGGGGTTGGTGCGCGGAGCGGGGGAGTTGTCCACAGATGCGGAGGGAGGGGTAGCGGTGGGGGCGGGGGGTTGGGAGAGTTCAGGGGTGGACGGGGATGGGGTGGTTCGGCGGGCGGAGGCGCTGGCGGCGGGGTTCAGTGACGCGGAGCTGCAGCGGTTTGTGGCACGCGGCACGTTCGAACGGATTCGGCCGGGGGCGTACTGTCGCGCGGGTGTGCTCGCGGATCTCGGGGTCGAGGGACGGCACGCCCTCGGGGTGCGCGCGACCGCAGCGGTGGTCGGGAAGGGATGCGCGGCGAGCTATGAGTCCGCCGCGGTGTTGCTGGGGCTCGAGTTGTGGCGGGCCGACTTCCGGCGTTCCCACTTCACCGTTTCCCGATCGGGCGGCGGCCGCCGGACTGCTCGACTGCATCTGCACGCTGCCGCGTTCGATCCGGACGAGGTCGTCGAGGTCGATGGTATTCCGGTTCTCGGGCCGACGCGCACCGTCATCGATCTGGCGAGGTCCTTGCCGTTCGAAGAGGCCGTCGTGGTCGGGGACGCCGCCGTGCGTAAATACGACCTCCGCCATGAGGATCTGCATTCGGCCCTGGCACGTCGGCCGCATCGGCCCGGTGCGGCACAGGCCCGCCGAGTGATCGACTTCCTGGACGGGCGGAGCGAGAGCGTCGGCGAATCCCGCAGTAGGGTCCGGATGAGTCGCCACCACCTGCCTACTCCCGTCCCCCAGTACACCGTCCTCGACGCACAGGGAAAGTTCGTAGCACGCGTCGACTTCTACCTCCCGGACCACGGTGTGATCGGCGAATTCGACGGCGCTGCCAAATACGGCCGACTCCTGAAGCCGGGCCAAACCCCAGGAAACGTTGTCTACCAGGAAAAGCTACGCGAGGACCGCCTCCGCGACCTCGGCTACGAAATTGTCCGCTGGACCTGGTCCGACCTGGACACCTTCCACCACGTCGCCACCCGCTTCCACCGCGCCATGGCCCGCGCCCACCGTTGAACTCCGCCAGTGGACTTCGCGCGCGAATTGCGATCCTTGCGCGCGTGATCGGGGCTGTGAAGATGGGAACTCGCGTGCGAAGACGAGCGAGGGAACCCAGGGGGGAGCGGGAGCTAGTGGGGGCGGGCGGTGGTGAGGCGGCGGCGGAGGGTGGCTCGGCCGAAGCGGGAGTCGGTGAAGTGGGAGCCGTAGACGCCTAGGGCGAGAACGCCCGTGACGAGGATGATTACGCCCGGTAGCCAGTCGATGTGCCAGAAGGCGGCGACTACGCCGCTGAGGGAGCTGAACAGGGCGAGTGGCTTGATGGCCTCGTCGGTGATGTTCGAACGCACCGAGGGATCGTTGGTTTGCAGGTCGCCGAGCAGGATCAGCACGGCGAGCAGCGGCAGCGCGACGGCGAAACCGATCACGGAGATCTTGCCCGCGATATCGAGCGGATCGGCGGTCAGGAAGCCTTGGAGGATGACGACCCCGATGGCGATCATGCCGCCGTACATGAGGTTGTTCTGTTTGGCCCAGCTCTGCCGCTCCGCAGGTGTGGCCAGCTGTTCGTAGTTCTCTTCCTCAGCCATGCAGGCGACCCTACTGGACTTTCGCTCAGCTTCCGGGTGTGCTGAGACGTCCTGGTGACCGAGACGGCACGTACGCGCCACCCCGCTGCCCAGGAACCCGGCGCGGTCGCGGCACCGGCCGGTGCATGGTCACCGTCGACGGTGACGCCGGGGCTGGTCTGGCCTGCGGAGGTGTCCGGGCGGGTGGTACTCGACGACGTGCGCAGGCTCGCCGACCGGCCGGGATCGATCGCGCACAAGCGACCGAAACCCGCTCATCGGCAATGGATCCGGCGGACCATGGACGAATGAACTCCCGGACCCTTCCGGTGCACGACCTGCTATATCCGATCGGTATCAGCGGCACCGAATTCCAGTACACCCCAGCTCCTTTCACCGGCGACACCCCCGCCGAATCCCGTCCGGAATCCGGCCTATCGCGCCTGATCGCACCGCGCCTGTCCCGCTGCACCTCTCGGCTCGCGCGCATCGCCGAGGGCGAGCATTCCTGGGCGGGGCGTCCGGTCATGGACAGCTATCACACCGTGTGGTTCGAGTTGCACGAAGACCTGATCGGGCGGTGCGGCCCGATCCGGGCCGATGAGGCAGCGGCGGGCCGGGCGCACTGACGATCATGTATACCGATAGTGCCCAACGGCGATGGGTGGAATTCGCCGAAATCGATAATGCCCGCGATCTGGGCGGGCTTCCGGTAATCAGCGGTGGGACCACGCGTTTCGGCGTTGTCTACCGATCGAGCACGCCGCAGCAGCTCAGCGAGGCGGACCTGGGGTTGCTCGTCGGCCGGCTCGGGCTGCGCACGGTGGTCGACCTGCGCAACCCGGACGAGGCCGAGCGGGAAGGCCACGGCAGGCTCGTCGGCACCGCGGTGCGGTTGGTGAATCTGCCGGTGCGCAAGGCGGATCAGGCCGAGGCCAATCCGGCGGAGCTGGTGCCGGGCGGACACGAAGACGATCTCATCGGCCTGTATCGCGATCTGCTCACCGGCAGTACCGCTTCCATGGTGTCCGCGGTGCGCCTGATCGCCGACGTCGACCATCATTCGGTCGTCTTCCATTGCGCCGCGGGCAAAGACCGGACCGGCATCATGGCCGCGATGCTGCTCGACGCGGTCGGTGTGCCCGCCGAGGCCATCGCCGCCGACTACGGCCTCACCGCCGAACGCATGGAACGCATCCGCACCCGCCTCGACGCGCTGCCCTCCTACCACGGGCTGCCGCCACTGAGTACCGGGATCCTCGCGGTGCACCCGGAAGTCATCGTCGACTTCCTGACCGATTTGCACAGCACGCACGGGGGCGCGGATCAATGGCTGCTCGCCAACGGCCTGACCACGGATGAGCTGACCCGGCTCCGTGAAGTGCTGATCGACCGCTGACCCGATCCGCCGGATGGGGCCGTGCTGCGAGCGCTCGGCGACAACGCAACGGGCCCCGGGGCAGCTCAGCGGGGTGCGTATACGCGGCGCTGCTCGGCTGAGCGGACACTTTTCGTTCCGATCGGCTCGATTCGAGTGGAAATCGGCGAAGAGTGTCCGTGCGGCAGAGGAACAGGCCCTAGTCGCCCGTGCCGAACCAGTCCAGGGTCTGCCCGTGCGGGCCGGTATAGGCGAGGGGAATACCGTTGCGGGCCAGGATGAATTGGCGGCGGGATTCGATGGCGGCGTTCGGCGGGACGGGGCGGTCGAAGGGGATGATCTCGTTGCCCTCGTTGGTGATCCAGGTGCAGCGCAGGGCGCGCATGGTGTCCAGGAATCGGATGCGCGCTTCGGGGTCGAGGTAGAGCAGGACGGCACTGCCGAAGACGATGACGTGGGCGTCGCGCGGTGCGGCGTGCACCAGGTCTGCGATGGTGTCGTTGAGGTCGCCCGCGACCAGGTGTGGCGGGTCCTGCCGGGCGATGGCGACCGCGCCGCGCAGGCGCTCGAGGCGGTCCTGCTGTTCGGGCCAGACGAGGCATTCGAGCCAGCGCATGTCGTCGGCGTCGGTGACATCGAGCGGATCGAGGTCGACTCCGGCCCGGTACATCACCTGCGGAAGGGTTTCCGGGATCGGTGGGTGGCCAGAGGTCGTGCAGGTCAGCACCACCGGAGACGGGCCGCCGTCGGGGTCGATGGCGGCGCTGTCGTAGCGGTAGCTGTATCGGTCCGGGTACAGGCACAGTCCGGCGGAGGCGCCGATCTCGATGAGCGCCACCGGCGCACCGGAATTCATCGCCAGGGCGGGCAAGAGCGTTGCCGCGCGGCCCGCCTCGTTGGTCTGCGTGCGATGGGTCATCGCGATCTCGCTGACCTCGGGCCATTTGGCGCTCAACCAGTCCCTGAACTCGGGAAACGGCCCGAGCGGGACACCGAGGTAGCGCGCCGCGCCGAGGATCAGATTCGGCTGCCGCTTGGCCTCCGGCAGCTGGTCGATGAGTGCGAGCAGCTCAGGGGCGTCGGCGATGCCGTGGCACCACTGCTCGTACAGCGGCGAATAATCGCGCGTCTCGAGCTCGGCGAATCGACGGTAGCGGTGCGCGGTATCCATGGCACGACAGTACGACTGCGCTTACGCCAGGGCGGGTCGGCGTTCGGGTGCGTAGCGTGTGCGGGATGACGCTGTCGGTGCAGGAGCGGCTGGAGATCGCCGAATTGATCGCGTGGCATGGGCATCTCGTGGACGCGGGTGAGCTCGATCGGATGGACGAGCTGTGCACCGAGGACGTGATCTACGACCTGACGGACTTCGGTGCGGGTGTGCTGCAAGGGATTCCGGCCTTGCGGGCGGCCGCCGACGCGCTCGGCGACGCCAATCCGGTGGGGCATCACGTCACGAACGTGATCGTCACCGAGATCGATGGTGCGATCGTGGTCCGGTCCAAGGGAATCGGTGTCAACGCCGACGGAACCTGCGCGAGCGTTGTCTACCGCGACGTGGTCGTCAGCACGGGGAACGGGTGGCGCATCGCCCATCGCACCGTCACCGCACGCCGTGCACCGCTCGGCCGCTGAGATCCGAGATCTGCCACCCGCTCGATAGGGTCGCCGCCCACCCCGATCCCGCAGGCCGAGTGGCTTCCGATCCCGGCTACCGATTGCCTTGGTGCGTCCCGACTGTGGCGCCGCACGTCGGCAGGGGCGGCCACACCACCATTTGCGGTGTGCGGGGGCTCGGGCGTTGCTATCGTCTCGGCTTGTCGGGTACGTACGGCGCGCACGTGGCGCCGGTGTGCCGGTGGAAGGGCAGGGTTCGGTGGGGCCGGAGAAGGAACGGGCGGCCGTCGCGGCGGAGGCTGCGGATGCCGCGGTGATTCCGGGGGAAGTACCCGATGTGGTTGCGCCCGATGCGGATCGGGCTCCCGTTATCGAGGTCGACGACGAGGAGCGGCCGGCACGGGTATTGAGCGGCTGGACCGAGCGCGCCGTCGCGACGGCGGCGTTCGCGGTGGCGATTCTGGTGCTGTGGCAGGTGTTCCGGCCGCTGGCGCAGGGGAGTCAGTACTACCTGGTGGTGTTCCTCGCGGGCACGTTGCCGGTGGTATTCCTCGCGTACCGGTCCGGTGTGCGGTGGCTGGATCGGGGTGAGCTACCCGGCGTCTTCGACTGGGTGCTCGCGGTCGTCGCGGTGTTCGTATGCCTATATCCGGTGCTGCCGTGGGCAATCGGCTCGGGTGGCGGCGGATACAACGCCTTCCTGGATCGGCAGGGACTGTTGGATCCGATGGACGTCGTCATGGGCGCCGTGCTGCTCGTGCTCATCCTCGAGGCCTGCCGCCGCACGACGGGCTGGGTGCTCCCGGCGGTCTGCCTGGTCTTCCTCGCCTACGGCTACTACGGCGGGCTGTTACCGCAACAGTGGACGATCGCCCACGCCGGACTGGATTTCGGTCAGATCGTCGACGCGCTCTACAACTCGGGCAGCGGGTTCTACGGCACCCCACTGGATGTCGCGGCGACCTACATCGTGCTGTTCACACTCTACGGCGCGGTACTCGAATTCTCCGGCGCCGCACAGTTCTTCGTCGACCTGTCGGTCTCCGCCTTCCGCAGGTCGCGCACCGCGGCCGGACGCACAACGGTCGCTTCGGGTTTCCTGCTCGGTACGGTCTCGGGCTCCGGCACCGCGACCGCCGTCAGCGTCGGCGCGGTGACCTGGCCGATCCTCAAACGCGCGGGCTATCCGCCCGAGCAGGCGGGCGGCATGCTCGCCGCCGCGGGCGTCGGCGCCATCCTGTCCCCGCCGACGCTCGGTGTCGCCGCCTTCATCGTCGCCGAATACCTCGACGTCTCCTACGTGACGGTGCTCGGCTGGGCGATGATCCCCACGCTGCTCTACTACCTCGGGATCCTGCTCGCGGTGGAGATCGATGCGCGCAGGCTCGGCACCAGACCGGTCGATATCGCGAGCACGTCGATCTGGCGGCTGCTCGCCCGGTTCGGCTACCACTTCCTGTCGCTGATCGCGATCGTTGTGCTGTTGCTGATCGGGGTGAGCGCCACCCGCGCGGTCGTGTACGCCACCGCGCTCGCGTTCGCACTCACCTTCTTGGACAAGCGAACTCGCACGGCCGGGTTATCGCCGCGCCGGGTGTTCTACGCGCTCGGCAGTGGCGTGCGCTCGGCGCTGCCGGTGGTCGCGGTCTGTGCCTCGGCGGGTGTGATCACCGCGATGACCACCAAGACCGGTCTCGGTGCGCAGCTCGCCGCGCTGCTGGTGCGCGCGGCAAAGGCGTTGTCCGACAACCACACCGTGGTGCTGGCGGCCACGGTGGTGTTCGCGGCCGTCGCGCTGGCGCTGCTCGGTCTCGCGGTGCCGGTGACCGCGTCGTTCATCATCGGCTGGGCGATCATCGGCCCCGCGCTGCTCGCACTCGAGGTGCCGCCGCCCGCCGCGGCCATGTTCGTCTTCTACTACTCGGTGCTGTCGGAGGTGACGCCGCCGACCGCACTGGCCGCCGTCGGCGCCGCGGCGATCACCGGCGCGCGCACCGTCGCGACGATGTGGCAGGCGCTGAAGTACGCGCTGCCCGCGTTCCTGGTGCCGGTGGTGTTCGTGCTCACCGGCCCCGGCGAATACCTGCTCGGCCACGGCCCGATCCTCGGCGTGCTGTGGACGACCGCGGTGGCCTGCCTCGGCGTCGGCGCGCTCGCGGCCGCCACCGGCGGCTGGATTCTCGGTGTCGGCCCGGCCAGGGCGCCCGCGCGGATGCTCGCGGGCTTCGGCGGGCTGATGCTGCTGTACCTGGAACCGGGGGCGCTGATCGCGGGCATCGCCGCGCTCGCCGCCGCCGTCGGGATCACTCTGCTCGATCGAAGGAGGACGACATGAGAAGAGTTGTGAAGGTAGCCGCCGTAGCACTATTGGCGGTGGGGTTGATCGCGGGCTGTGGGGGACGCCGTGACGCCCCGAAGAGCGACGCGGGCGCGCAGGTGAGTTGTGAGGTGAAGCAGGACACCAGGATCGGCATCGCCACCGGCAACGCGACCGGTGTGTACTTCGCCCTCGGCAATGCCTACGCCGACCAGATCTCGCAGGCGACCGACGGCAAGGTGAAGGCGACCGCCGCCGAAACCGGTGCGTCCGTGCAGAATATCCAGCAGCTGGTGGCCGGCAACTATCAGGTCGCCTTCTCCCTCGCCGACAGCGCCGCCGACGCCGTGCTAGGCACGGGCGGCTTCGACGGCAAAAAGCAACCGGTGCAAGCACTCTCGCGGCTGTACCCCAATTACACCCAGGTGATCGTGCGCAACGGGGCCGGCATCAAATCGGTCGCGGATATGCGCGGTAAGCGGGTCTCCACCGGTTCGCCGAAATCCGGCACCGAGGTGATCGCGCAGCGTGTACTGCAAGCCGCGGGCCTGAATCCCGACGGCGACATCTCGGCCCAGCGCCTGGATCTCACCAAAACTGTCGACGGTATGAAGGACGGCTCGATCGACGCCATGTTCTTCTCCGGCGGCCTGCCGACCCCCGGCATCACCGACCTGTTCACTTCGGCCAAGGACAAGGTCGCCTTCCTCGACATCACCGACCAGCTCGCCGGCATGAAGAAGATCAGCCCCGTCTACGAGGCGGGCACCATCCCGGCCGCCACCTACGGCCTGACCGCCGACGCGAAAACCATCGTCGTCCCCAACGTGCTGCTCGTCCGCGACGATGTCGACGCCAACCTGGCCTGCGTCCTCACCAAAACCCTCTTCGACCGCAAACCCCAACTGGAACAGGCCAACTCCGCCGCCAAGGGCATCACCCGCGAGAACGCCCGCAACACCGACCCGGTACCCCTGAACCGCGGCGCCCTCTACTTCCTGAACAAGTAGCACGGCAACTGCTCGCCGACGGCGAATCCGAGGATGCCGAGCGCGACTGTGCGCAAACCTACTTCGCACGCAAACGTGACCTTCGTGCGTGATGGCACCCACTGCAATTCGCGCATGACCACGGCAGCTTGCACCCTCTTCGCGCGGGATGTGCTCCTCGCATCGCGATTGCGCGCCCACTGCGGTTCGAGCGCGGCGATCCGGACTTGCGTGTCGCGGCCCTCGTGATTGGGTCAGGCGGTTGTGAGGGCGGTGGTCAGTGCGCGGGCGGCAGCGAGGGTGGCGGTGATGTATTCGGCGCGTTCGGGTTTGGTGGTCGAGGTGCGGAGTGGGCCGAGCTGGACCTCGTAGGCGGCGGTGCCGGTGGGGGCGAAAACCGGGGCGGCGAGGTAGGCGAGGGGGAGGGCTGCGTCGGAGTCCAGTTCGGCCTTGGTGAACGGGCGTGCGGTGAGTGTGGCGAGTTGGCGGAGGGCGCGGGTGCGTAGCTGAGGTTGGGGAAGTTCGGTTCCCATTGCGCTGAGTAGATCGGCGAGTAGTTCGACGGTGCCCGCGTCGTCGGCGCGCGGGCGGAAGACGGCGATGCCGCGATCGCGGACCAGCGAGAGCAGCGAACCCGCTGTGCGGCGGTCGGATTCGGGTGCGGTGTTGAGCCAGGTGTTCTGCTCGGCGGCGCTGCGCCACGGCATCACGCTCGCGCCCGCCGGGAATTGCAGTGGAATGCGGTGTCCGACCGGGATTCCCGGAACGACGCGGTCGGTGCCGTGCCGGACGTCGAGCACGGTGAGGCGGTCCGGCTCGATCCGGCTGAGCGTCGCGCCGCATCCGGTGCGTTCGGTGAGTGTTTCGAGGATGTCACCGACACTGCTCGGCAAGACGGGTCCGCGCAGCCCGGCCAGTGCGTGCCCGAGTCCGTAGCCGCGGTTCGGATCGCGCAGTACCCAACCGGCCGCATCCAATTCGGCCAGAATCGCGGTCGCGGTGGCGCGCGCGATATCGAGCCGATCGGCGATGGCGGCCACGCTGATCGGCTCGGGTGTCGCGGCGAGCAGCGAGACGATATCGATGACCCGGCGCGTGGGCGGCGACGGTGAGCGCTCGGCAACCAGCAGCGGTTCCGGCGTCGGTCGGTGCATGGCGAACCCCTTGTGTGCGGTGGGTGAACGACTCTACGATGACGAATATTACGACAGTTGACGTCGGATATTCGACAACGTGTGTGCGGGCGAGGAGTCGCCGAGCGTCGTCGCCGATTCGACGGCCGCACCCGGTCGGCTCCGCCGACCCGACGACTCAGGACGCGGCACGATGAGGGAGCACGAATGATCCTGGACAGATTCCGCATAGACGGTCAGGTCGCCGTCGTCACCGGCGCGGGCCGCGGCCTGGGCGCCGCGATCGCGGTCGCGTTCGCCGAGGCGGGTGCGGATGTGGTGATCGCCGCACGCACCGAGAGCCAGCTGGACGAGGTGGCCGAACGGGTCGCCGCGGCCGGCAAGCGCGCCCACACCGTCGCCGCCGACCTGAGCGACCCGGACGCGACCGCCGCGCTGGCCGCCACCGCCGTCGACCAGTTCGGCCGTCTCGACATCGTGGTCAACAATGTCGGCGGCGCGATGCCGTGCCCCCTGCTCGACACCACCCCCGACGCACTCGTGCAGGCGTTCAACTTCAACGTCACCAACGCGCACGCCCTGATCCGCGCGGCCGTCCCGCGCATCATCGACACCGCGGGCGGCGGCTCGATCGTCAACATCACCTCGACCATGGGCAGGCTGCCCGGTCGCGCTTTCGCCGCCTACGGCACCGCGAAAGCCGCACTCGCGCACTACACTAGGCTCGCGGCGCTGGATCTGAACCCGCGCATCCGGGTGAATGCCATTGCGCCGGGCTCGATCCTGACCTCCGCGCTGGAGATCGTCGCGAGCAATGACGCCATGCGCACCGAACTCGAAGCCAAGACCCCGCTGCACACCCTCGGTGATCCCGAGGACATCGCCGCCGCCGCACTATATTTGGTTTCGCCCGCGGGCAGGTACGTCACGGGTAAGGTGCTCGAACCGGACGGTGGCCTCATCGCTCCGAACCTCGACCTCCCGATTCCGGATCTGTGACATGACATATCGCGTAGTGCAATGGGGGACAGGCAATGTCGGCAGACACGCGCTGACCGGCATCATCAACAATCCGGACCTGGACCTGGCCGGTGTATGGGTGTCCGGCCCGGCGAAGGGCGGGGTGGATGCGGGAGTCCTTGCCGGACTGGACCATCCGGTCGGCGTCAGGGCGACCACCGATCCCGACGCCATCCTGGCCGTGAAACCGGACTGCGTCGTCTACTGCTCGATGACCGACAACCGCCTGCTGGAGGCGATCGAGGACCTGCGCTGGCTGCTGTCGGCGGGCATCAATGTGGTGGCGTGCGCGCCGGTGTTCTTCCAGTACCCCTACGGCGTCTTGCCGGACAATCTGCTGAAGCCGATCCAAGAGGCCGCGGCACAGGGCAATTCGTCGCTGTGGGTGAACGGCATCGACCCCGGCTTCGCCAACGATCTCCTGCCGCTTGCGCTCGCGGGCACCTGCCTGCGGGTCGAGCAGCTGCGCTGTATGGAGATCGTCGACTACGCCAGCTACGACAACCGTGAGGTCATGTTCGACATCATGGGTTTCGGCAAACCGCTCGACGAGACGCCGCTGCTGCTGCAGCCGGGCGTCCTGTCGCTGGCCTGGGGCGGCACCGTGCGTCAGCTCGCCGCGGGCATCGGCGTCACGCTGGAGGCGGTCACCGAGACCTACGAGCGGATCCCGGCACCGGAATCGTTCGATATTCTCACCGGTCACATCGCCGAAGGCACCGCCGCCGCACTGCGTTTCGAGGTGCGCGGCACGGTGGGCGGTGAGCCGGTGACGGTGCTGGAGCACGTCACCCGGCTGCGCCCCGACCTGTGCCCCGACTGGCCGCAACCGGCCCATCCCGAGGGCTCCTATCGGGTGGAGCTGACCGGTGACCCGAACTACGCGCTGGACCTGGTCACCTCCAGCGCGCACGGCGACCACAACTACGCGACCCTGCTCGCCACCGGCATGCGCATCGTGAACGCGGTGCCTGCGGTGGTCGAGGCAGCGCCGGGCATCCTGACGGCGCTCGACCTCCCGCTGATCACCCGCCCGGCGGTGCGCCTGCCGTGATCGACGGAACCTACTGTGTCCCAAGGGCTTCGAGTGCCCTGTCGATATCGGTGGCGTCGTTGTAGAGGTGGAAGGCGAAGCGCAATCCGCCATTGCGCGCCGAGGCGATGACACCCGCCTGCTCCAGTCGATCCGCCTCCGCGCCCGCGCCGGGCACCGCGACGATCGCCGAATCGCCCGGCACGGGGTGATAGCCGCGCTCGATCAGCCCGTTGCGGAAGCTCTCGGCCAGTTCGAGGTTGTGCGCCCCGATCTTCTCGACGGTGAGCTCCTCGATCAGTTCGAGGCCGGACACTGCCGCGACGACGCCGAACCAGTCCGGCGTGGCATCGAAGCGACGGGCGGTGGCGGGCAACGCGATCGGGTTGTACAGCTCGGCCCACGCGTCCGCGGCGGCATACCAGCCCGGCCCGACCGGGCGAATGTGCCCGCCCGCCTCCGGCCCGACCGCGAAGAAGGTCACGCTGCGCGCGCCGATCAGCCACTTGAACGTCGCGCCGACCCAGTAGTCGGCATCGGCGAAGCGCAGCGGCAGCCAGCTCGCCGCCTGCGTGGCATCGGCGAGCAGCCGCGCGCCGTTGGCCCTGGTGGCCTCGCGCAGCACCGCCATATCGGTCACCCGGCCGTCGGCCGACTGCACCACGCTGACCACGACGAGCGCCGTCTCCGGCCGCACCTCCGCGGCCAGCCGCTCCAGCGGCACGAAGCGCACGGCGAGATCGCCGCGGTGTACGAAAGGCATGGAGACCGAGGAGAATTCGCCCTCGGCAAGCAGTACTTCGGCGCCCGGCGGCAGCGCCTGCGAGACGGGCGCGATCATGCCTGCCACGTTGGCGCCGAGCGCGATATCGTCGGCGGTCGCGCCGTCGAGCAGCCGGGCGAATCCGGCGCGCAGCTGTGGCACCAGGTGATCGTGGATCATCGGTCCGCCGCGCCCGGCCGCCCAGGTGGTGGTGGCTTCCTGGAGTGCGGCGGTCGCCCTGGCGGGCGGGAGCCCGAACGAGGCGGTGTTGAGGTAGGTGGTTTCCGGGCTGAAGTCGTGCGGCGCAAGGGAAGACATACTCGCAGCATCCGCCGGCCGCCGGGCGCCGTCCAGCGCCAGCGGCCGAATAGTGGACCGAATTCGAGACGGCCCGACCGCCGCGCCCCCCCGACCGGCCGCGGCGCCGAAATGTTCCGTCGATCGAATTCCTAACTGTCCCTTAGGGAAACCGCCCGGAAAACGCTCGGAGCCGGCGTGGCGGCTCGGGCAGAATTCGACGGGTGGAGAATGGGATGAAGCGTGATGCCGATGCGGTCGACGAGGTGCACGACGTCACGGAATTTCGGGATGCGGGTGAATGCCGCCTGACCCCGGTGGTGGAATTGGATGCCGACGCGGCGCTTGCCGTCGTCATCGCTTTGCGCGGTGTCGTTCGTGACGCGCACGGCGCCGATGCCGCCCGCGCGCGGGACGGCGACGGCGTCGTCCGGGCGCAGAGCTTCGAGGAGGGCGACGTCTATCTGCTGGACAAGCCGTTCGACGGCTTCTCCGCCGATCGGTACCTGATGGATTTCGGCGATGTCGGCGATGTCGACTTCTGCGCGCGGATGCACCTGCACACCGGCCCGCGTTTCGTGCGAATAATGACAGGGCCGGACACCAGGATTCGGGTGTGCAGTTTGTCGCCGTTCGATATCGGATACGTCGACGGCGTGACACCGTTCCGGCTGCAGTTGTTCACCGACATATTTCCCGACGGCCCCGACGAGATCGAACTTCCGCGGTACAACGCCATTGTTCCGGAGAATTCCTGGGTCGATATGCAAATACCGCGCGGCGTCTCCCATCAGTTCAACGCACTCGGCCCGTACGCCGTCATCGATTCGATACACCCCGAGGAGTCGATCGAGGTGTTCCGGGAGAAGATGGCCGGACTCCAGATGGCGGCGCAGACCATCTACCTGGCCGAGGAGCTCCCTGCGGCCGACACCTGCGCGAAGTTGCCCGCGCAGGTGTGAGTTCAGGCCGGATGCCTGCGCTGCAGCGTCTCTTTCATCACCTGGGCGCCGCGTTCGACGCGGGCGCGGACCTGTTCGGCGATATCGTGCGGCAGCACGTCGGTGATCCACACCAGCCTGCTGCGCCCGGCCGTATCGCCGAGGACCTGGAAGGACGCGTGGTGGTGGGTCACCGGCAGCCGGAATCCCTCGATCGCCGAATAGGCGAGCCTGCGGTTGCCGTCGTCGACGGTGACGATCAGCTCACGGATCACCGCGCCGCCCGGCATGGTGAGAAACCGGATGTCGCCATCGATCCGGGTATCGAGGACGTACTCCGGCAGCAGGCGCTCGTGTACCGCCCCGATATCGCGCAGCGCGGCCCAGACATGTTCGGGGGCAACGTCGATCAGTGTCTCGTGTCGGATGGTGGCCATTGCCGACGAGCTTACTGGTCGGCCGGTGCTGCCCAGATATTGGACAGCAGTCGGTAGCTCGGTGTGTCGGCGAGCGCCTGCATGGATTCGTAGATGCGGCGGTAGCCGGTGGCGGTGATCCGCCAGCGGCCGTCGTCGTCGCGGCGGTAGGTGTCGGCGTAGTAGCCCGCGCCGCGAATCAGCACGCCGTGCTCGGTGGCGATCACCGTGTCCTCGAAAAGCCAGGAGCCCGAGGCAATCTCGCCGTCCACGGTGATTTCCGGATGGTTCGCCACATGGGTGGTGAGCACCGAGGGGCCGAGGTTGTCGCGCATGAACGCGGTGATCGCGGCGCGCCCGTCGAATTCGAGCGGCTTACCGAGCGCGTGCGTACCGTAGCGGCCGACCGCGTCGACGGCGAGGGTGTCGGCGAACTCGTCCCACTCCTTCAGGTCGAGCGCGCGGAAGTAGCGGTACTTGAGTTGGCGGATGGCTTCGATGGCGGCGAGGTCCATCCCCTGACGATAACCTGTTCTAGTTCTGTCCGGTCGCCTGTCGCGCGAGCCCGTCGAGCACTGCCGCCCGCGCCGCCGGAACTTCGATATCCATGCGCACCGAATCGGGTTCGGTCGCAGCGAAAGTGAAGGTGAAGAACGAACAGCAGCCCGCCTCTTTCGCGGCCAGTTCCCTGGCCGTCGTCTCGTGGGCGCCGTCCAGCTCCAGTCGCAGCAGTGTCGGAGACATCCGCTCGACGTCGCGGACGGCCGCGGCGAACAGATCGGCGAACTCGGCCACGCGCAGCGGCTGATCGGCGGTGGGCAGGGTGCACGCATCCCGCGGCGCCCAGAGGAGATTGTTGTCCGCATCGAGCACGATGGTCACCTCGCGAAGGATATCGACATATATCGAAAGGGTAGCTCCGCCGGGCACGCCGGGCAATCCCGCTTCCGGCCGCTGCTCGCCGAGCGCTTCAATGGGTGCCGTGCGGCGCGATGACAGGGGCGCTGTCGGGCGCGACCACGCGGTAGCGCAGCATCATCTGGTGGTCCTCGTGATCGCCGAGGTGGCAGTGCCACACATAGCCGCGTAGCGGCGCGCCGTGGTGATCCATGGCGAATTCGCGGTCCGGGTCGAAACCGAGTTCGGCCTCGGTGGGGAAGCGCACCAGGATCTTCGTGACCTGGAACGGTGGACAGTGCACGGTGTCCTTCCAGCCGGTCTCGTGCGGTCGTGGACCGGCCATGGCGCCGAGCAGGAACGGTTCGGCATCGGGTGTCCAGCGCACCGCGGGCGGCGGGCTCGGATAGGCCAGTTTGTAAGCGAACGGGTTGTACCCGTGGCGGCCGAGCACCTGGAACCGCACCAGGTGCAGATGCAGTGTGTGCGCGGTTTCGGTGACGTTCACCAGGTTCCACTGCTCGACCGCGCCCTGCTCGGGCATCTCGATATCGTCGGAATCGAAGGTCAGGTTGTTGAGGTTGAACGAAAGTCCTGGCTGACGCGGTTCGAGCGGCTCGTTCATCGTCGCGGTGCGCACCAGGGTGACCTCGTCCCGTGCGATCGGCACCCGGGCCGGTGGCAGGCCGGGCGCACCGCGCAGCACGGCGGGTACCGGAGCGTCGAAGGCCGGGCGCTCGTCGACGGTGAACGACATGACGTTCGGGACCAGGTGCGAACCGTCGGCTTGCGCGAAAATGGTGATCTGCGCGTCGTTTCGGAGTTCGACCCGCTCGCCGGGCGCCATACCGGAGAAGTCGACGAGCAGGTCGTAGCGCTCACCCGGCCCGATCAGCAAGGCGCGCACCTGTTGCGGACGGTCGAGCAGGCCGCGGTCGCTGCCGATCACCCAGAACGGCATGCCGTTGGCGAAGAACACGTGGAAGTCGTTCATGACGGCGGCATTCAGCATCCGGAAGCGGTAGAGCCCGCGACCCACCGTGAGATTCGGCCACGCCTTGCCGTTGACGCACAGCACATCGCCGGCGAACCCACCGCCGCGCAGATTTCGCGGCAGCATCATCGAAAGGTGCACCCGCTGTTCGCCATCCGGGTAGAACAGCTTGTCCTGCAGGATGAGCGGAATCTCGAAGTCGCCGCTCGGCAGGCCGAGCGGATTGTCCGGCAGGCCGGTATCCCATTCGTCGCGCACCCAGTACATGCCCGCCAGACCGGCGTAGATGTTGAGCCGGGTGATGCCGACCGCGTGGTCGTGGTACCAGAGGGTGGCCGCGTCCAGGTCGTTGCCGAAGTCGTAGGCCTGTTCCTGGCCGGGGGTGAAGGTGTGCAGCGGATGGCCGTCGCTGTCCGGGGGATTGGGCCCGCCGTGCAGGTGCACCACGATCCTGGCCTGATGCAGATCCGCCGGTGCGGTGCCGTGCACGTCGAGATCGATATCGCCGGCGAACAGGTGCTCGCCGAGTTCGTTCGCGAAAACCGTTCGGGGCAAGGGTGTTCCGGCCCGCACCTCGATGGTCGGGCCGAGGTGGGCCTGCCCGTCGAAGCCCCAGGAGCGGGCGGCGGGCAGGTCGCGGTGGAACGCGTGACGGCCCTCGCGGATCGCGATGGTGCCGCCGGGCCCGCGGCGCGGCGGTATCGGCAGTTCGTCGGCATAGGGCGCGAGCGGCGGCGAGCGGAAGACCAGTGGGATGCCCGAAATCGTTGGCGGCCACGGTAATTCCGGCTGATCGGCACGCGCGGCCGGTGCCCATGCTGCGGCGAGTGGCGACAGCAGTGCGGCCCGCAGGAAGGTGCGGCGGTGAAGACTGCTCATCGCGCCATCACCGGTGGCGCGCGTGTGCCGGGCGGGAACTGCATGGAACGACGATTTCGGTACTGCGAATGTGGCTGATATCAGTCTATTCGGTGATCGGGTCGCACAGTATCGGTTCCTCGGCGCGGGCGCGTGGAACCTCGCGCTGTCAACGGCGAATTCCGGCTACCGAGAAGATCCGTAGTGTTCTCCGTAGTTTCCGGGATTCGGCTCCGGCGCGGCGACGGCACTGTGATGGGGGACACAAACTGGCGTGCCGAAAGTGCACATGCCTAATCGAAATACTTCTAAGCTGTATGAGCTGCACACTGGAGGTTGCCATGACGGTCGAGGTCTTGACGGAATCGGGTCGCGCGACCGCCGCTCAGCCGCCGGTCTCCATGATCGAGCGAATGACGCTGATACTAGACGCTTTCGACGGCTCGACGCCTACACTCACGCTGCTCGGCCTCGCCGAACGCACCGGCCTGCCGCGCTCGACCGTGCACCGCATCCTCGACCAGATGATCCGGCTGCGCTGGCTCGCGCACGCGCCCGGCGGCTACCGGCTCGGCATGCGCCCGCTCGAACTGGGCGGACTCGCCGCCGATCACAACGAGATTCGCGATGTGGTGAGCCCGCTGCTGCACGACCTCAGCCAGCGCACCGGCATGGTCGGCCACCTCGGCGTGCTCGACGGGCGCGAGGTGCTCTACCTGGACAAGGCGGGCGGTCGTGGCACCGTGCACATTCCGACCCGGCTGGGCGGCCGGATGCCCGCACACGCCACCGCGCTCGGCAAGGCGCTGCTCGCTTCGCTGGAACCGAGCATCGCTGAATCCGCGTTCCGCGAGCGCCTGACGCCGCTGACCCCCCGAACACTGTGTGACAGTGCGGAATTGCACCGCGAGCTGGCCCGTATCCGCGGCCGCCAATGTATCGCCGTCGACAACGAGGAGTGCGTCACCGGCATCTCCTGTGTCGCCGTGCCGATTCGCGGCCGCGGCGCCGCCGTCGCCGCGCTCTCGCTGTCGGGCCAGGTCGGCGGTGACCGCCCGGCACTGGATACCGCACGCCTGGCGCGCGTCCTGGTCGAGGTGGCGCACGAAGCGGGCCGCGCACTGTTTCCACGGCACGCGCGCTGGCGCTGAATCCGGCTACGCGATCGTCCGGAACTGGCAGACTGGGCGGAGAACGAGCGTCACCCGGTAGGAGTGCGGCGTGCTCTACAGCGACGAACACCAGCAGTTCCGTGCGCTCGTGCGGCGCTACGTCGACGAGAAGATCAACCCGCGTGTCGACGAGTGGGAGCGCACGGAAACGATGCCGCTGCACGAGATCTTCGCCGAGATGGCGAAACTCGGCATGCTAGGACTCGAATACGATCCGGCCTATGGCGGCCAGGGTGCCGATCACCTGTTCACCATGGTGCTGTGCCAGGAACTCGGCCGGGTCGCGCACGGTTCGTTCCCGATGGCGCTCGGCGTCCAGGTCGCCATGGCGACGCCCTCGCTGCACGCGCACGGCAGCGAGGAACTCAAGCAGGAGTATCTGACGCCGGCCATGCGCGGCGAAATGGTGTGCGGTGTCGCGGTCACCGAACCGGAGGCCGGATCCGATGTCGCGGGCATCCGTACCCATGCCCGCCGCGACGGTGACGACTGGGTGATCAGCGGCTCGAAGATGTTCATCACCAATGCCGTGCACGCCGACTGGCTGTGCGTGCTCGTCCGCACCTCCGCCGAGGGCGGCTATCACGGCATCAGCCAGATCATCGTGCCGACCGATACCGCCGGATTCCGCGTCGACCGCAAGCTCGACAAGCTCGGCATGCGCGCCTCCGATACCGGGCTGCTCACCTTCGACGAGGTGCGGGTCCCGGTGCGCAACACCATCGGCGAGATCGGCCGCGGCTTCCAGCAGCAGATGTCGCAGTTCGTGATGGAGCGGATGTTCGCCGCCTACAGTGTGCCGATCACCTGCGCGATGGAACTGCGGCTCACCCGCGACTACGCCAGGCAGCGCACACTGTTCGGCCAGCCGCTCTCGGCCAACCAGTATCTGCAGTACACCTACGCCGAGCTGGCCGCCAGGGTCGACATGTTGCGCGTGTACACCGAGACCACCGCGCGTGCCTACGCCGACGGCGACGACGTCACCCGGATGGCCACCATCGCCAAGCTGGAGGCCGCGCGCCTCGGCCGTCAGGTCGCCGACTGGTGCCTGCAGGTGCACGGCGGCATGGGTTATATGGAGGAGAACTGGACCGCACGCGCCTACCGTGACAGCCGCCTGCTGAGCATCGGCGGCGGCGCGGACGAGGTCATGCTGCGGGTGCTGTCGATGATGGACGGCTTCACCGGCTGAGCACGCGGGGATTCGGTGCCCCACCTGACGGCGCCGCGGACCGGCCGGGGAGACTTGGTGGCCGGGGTAGCCGACAGGAGATGGATATGGGTTGGATCGCGGCAGGCTTGCTGGTGGAGGGGACGCTCGACGACTACGAGCTGGCTCTGCTGCCGGGAGCTCCGCAGCCGACCGGCGAAAGCGCCTCGGGCTCCGAGGTTTTCAGCAGCGAATTCGGCGGCGACTACGCGGTCGCGACGGTCGGGGAGTGGACGGTGCTCGCCGATCCGGATATGCGCGCCGCCTACGACCTGTCCTCGCCGCTGTTCACCGAGGGCCGCAGGGTGCTGGTCTTCGTCGCGCACGGCGTCGCGAGCACCTATGCCATCGACTGGTACGTCGACGGTGTCAGCGTCCGCAGCATCATCGACGCCGAGGGTGAGCGCGCGGTCGACGACGGCGACCCGATCCCGGAGGAAGCCGGTTTCGCCGTACTGGACGAGGATGCCGTCTTCGCGCTGATGCACCGCCTCACCGGCATCACCTTCGGCCAGGTCACCGACGCGACCTACCGGCCGCTCGGCAATACCCAGCCGATCGCCGACGACGAACAGCTCGACTGACGGATCAGCGAGTTACGCACGCGCGGACGGCATTACCCGATATATGCCTAAGCGATATAGTCCTGTCGTGACCGAAGCGAAGTCCGCCGCGGCGGCCGGGGCGCCCGACCTGCCGACCACCAGCTGGGCCGTCCTCGGCATGCTGTCGCACGCCGAGGAGCTGTCCGGCTACGACCTGAAGAAGTGGGCCGATCGGAGCCTGCAATTCTTCTACTGGAGCCCTTCGTTCAGTCAGATCTATGCCGAGCTCAAGCGTTTGGAGAAGCACGGCTACGCCGCCTCGCGCACGGTGCGGCAGGACGACGGTGTGCGCGGCAAGCGCATGTACTCGATCACCCCGCAGGGCCGCGCCGCGGCGGCGAGCTGGGTCGATCACGCACCGGTGGAGGCGCCGGTGCTCAAGCACAGCGTGATGCTGCGCGCCTGGCTCGGTCACCTCGCCGAGCCGGATCGGTTGCGCGACATCCTCACCGAGCACATCGGTTACGCGGAGAGGATGCGCGAGCTCGCCGAGGCGGATGCCGAGGGTACGGACGAGAATCAGGAATCGGCCTACCCTGGAGCCGTGCTGCGCTGGTGCGTCAAGCATTACGAGGCCGAGCGCGACCTCGCGCGGGAACTGCTCGCCGATGTGCAGAAGCTCGCCGCGGCACCGCGGGTGCAGCAGCGGGCGAAGCAAAAATAGGGGTTCGGTCACCGAGATTTCACTTTCTATTTCTAGTAGAAACATATCTACTGGAAATATGAGCACCGAATCCTGGCACCTCGATCGCGTCGAGACGGCGCTCGCCGCGCTCGCTTCCGGCGGCATGGTCGTCCTGGTCGACGCCGAGAACCCGGACAGCACAGGCGATCTGGTGCTCGCCGCGGCCGCGGCGACGACCGAGTCGGTCGCCTTCATGATCAGGTACACCAGCGGCATGCTGTGCGTCCCGCTGCCCGGCGTCGATCTCGACCGGTTGCGGCTGCCGCTGATGGCACCCGCGCACGAGGCCACCGCGGGCGACGCCTACGCCGTCGCGGTGGACGCGGCGTCCGGGGTGAGCACGGGAATCTCGGCGCTGGATCGTGCGCGCACCGTGCGACTGCTCGCGGATCCACGCACTGCCCCAGCCGATTTGACCAGGCCCGGCCATGTGCTTCCGCTGCGCGCGCATCCGGACGGCGTGCTCGGGTGTGCCGGTCGCGCCGAGGCGGCCGTCGACCTGACCCGGCTCGCCGGGCTGCGGCCCGCCGGCGTCATCGCCGAGGTGATGCGCGACGACGGCGAGCAGGCGCGGCTACCCGAGCTGGCCGAGTTCGCACATACCCACGGCCTGCCTATCGTCTCGATCGCCGGACTGATCGATCACCGCCGCCGGGTGGAGGGCGGGCTCACCAGGGTGGTCGCGACCAGGCTGCCGACCGGGCACGGCGAGTTCCAGCTCGTCGGCTATCGCGACGAGCTCAGCGGAACCGAAACCCTCGCACTGATTTTCGGGCGGCCCGCGGGCGAGGATGCGCTGGTGCGGCTGCATCCGGAATGTCTCATGGGTGATGTACTCGGTTCACTGCGCTGCGACTGCGCCGAACATCTCGACGCGTCATTGCGGACCATCGCCGGGGAAGGCAGCGGTGTGGTCGTCTATCTGCGTGGGCAGCAGGGCCGCGGTCTCGGCCTGCTCGACAAGTTGCGCGCCTACGAATTACACGACCGCGGTGTCGACGGCCCCATCGGCCGGTCGACGGATGCGCGCCGTTACATCACCGCGGCGCAGGTATTGGCGGAGCTCGGTATCCGCTCCGTCCGCCTGCTCGACGACGACTCGACGGTCGCCGCGGGTCTGGCCGCGCAAGGTGTTGCGGTCACCCACCGAACGCCCCTGCTGCCCAACGCAACCGAGCTGAGCGCCTGACACCAGCGGGACCTTGGCGCGACCGAACAGTTTCCGGCGCGCGCCGGGGGTGTCCAGTCGGATGCTCCCGATTTGCCCCGCGCTTGCCGAATCGTGCTTGTTTCACTGCGTAGATTTTTCGTTCGGTGCCTGTGCGGTCGGTTCTGCTGGTTTGCTGAACGGGACAGGATGGACAGTCCGCAGGGTTGGTGAGCCGGAGTCGGGGAGCGATGCACCGGATACCGATACAGCAGCGCCACTTCCGCTCGGGTTGGTTGTGGTCGACGCTCGGTGTGGTTGCCGTGGCCGGCGCTGTCGTCTGGCTGACCCATCCCGAACCGGATCGATGCGAGGCGGCGCCCGCCGTCACCCAACCGCCCACGTCACCGCCCATGCTCGCGCCGCCGGTCGCGACGCAGGCGAGCCCGCTGCCGACGGTGGAGCCGCAGCCGGTGGTCGCCGGTGAGGCGCGGTACTACGCGTTCAGTTCGGGCGTCGCGTGTTCGTACGAGCCCCTGCCGCTCGACGGCTTCTACGTCGGCATGTCCACACCGGAGTACGGGCGGGCCGAGCCGTGCGGCGCCGTCCTCGACATCCACGGCCCGCGCGGCGACGTCCGCGCGCTCGTCGTCGACCGTTGCCCGGGATGTGCTCCGGGACAACTGGATTTGAGCACCGCCGCCTACGACCAGATCGCCGACCGGCACGACGGCGTCGCGAAAATCACCTACAGCGTGGTGCGCAATCCGGATCCGCCGCCGGAACTGCACTACGAGGTGAAGCCCGATGCGTCGCCGGAGTGGTTCGCCATCCTGTTCACCGGCACCGGAAATCCGCTGCGGGAGGCCGCGATCCGCCCGGCCGACGGCGGACCGTGGCAGGACCTGACGCGCGGGATGGACAACTACTGGACCGTCTCCGGCGCGGGCGGCGGCCCGTTCGCCGCGCGGGTGACCGATATCCACGGCAATCAGGCCGAGGTATTCGGCATTTCGCTGGAGCCGGGCCTGCGCCCGACCGGTGCGCACCTGTATCTCGTGCCGCCACCGCCGACGAGCAGCCTCGCCCCGATCACCTCGCCGAGTTCCTTTGCCGCCGCGCCGAAACCGCAGCCGGGCGTCACCCGGCCGACCGGCTGCCGCTAACGCAGCCGCGCCGCGATCGCCCGGCCCGCGGCGCGCCCGGAGAAGATGCAGCCGCCGAGGAAGGTACCCTCCAGCGCGTTGTAACCGTGTACGCCACCGCCGCCGAAGCCCGCGACCTCGCCCGCCGCGTACAACCCCGGGAACGGGCTGCCGTCCGGATGCATCACCTGCGATTCCAGATTGGTCTGCAATCCGCCGAGTGTCTTGCGGGTCAGGATGTTCAGCCGGACCGCGATGAGCGGCCCGTGCGCGGGATCGAGGATGCGGTGCGGTTTGGCCACGCGCCCCGCCTTGTCGCCGATGTACTGGCGCGCGTTGGTGATCGCCGCCAGCTGACCGTCCTTGGAGTACTTGTTGACGACATCCCGGTCGCGCGCGACGATCTGGCGCTCCAGCGCGGCGAGGTCGAGCTGTGGGCCGCGCGCGATCTTGTTCATCCCGTCGACCAGCTCGCGCAGCGTATCGGCGACCACGAAGTCGACGCCGTGCTGTTTGAACGCCTCCACCGGACCCGGCGCGCCCTTAGCCACCCGGCTCTTGAGCGTCAGCTTGAGATCCTTGCCGGTGATATCCGGATTCTGCTCCGAGCCCGAGAGCGCGAACTCCTTCTCGATGATCGACTGGGTGAGCACGAACCACGAGTAGTCGTAGCCGGTCGCCAGGATCTCCTTCATCGTCGCGTTGGTGTCGAAACCCGGGAAACACGGTGCGGGCAAACGCTTTCCGTTGGCGTCGAACCACATCGAGGACGGGCCGGGAATGATCCGGATGGCATGGTCGGGCCAGATCGGATTCCAGTTGACGATGCCTTCGGTGTAGTGCCACATGCGATCCCGGTTGACGATCGCGCCGCCCGCTGCCTCGGTGATGCCGAGCATCCGCCCGTCCACGTGCGCGGGCACGCCGGAGATCAGCGTCTCCGGGCACGGACCGAGCCGGTTCACCGGCCAGTTGCGCCGGATCAGCTCGTGATTGTGCCCGATGCCGCCGGAGGTGACGATCACCGCCTTGGCGCGGAATTCGAACTCGCCGACCACATCTCGTGACGAGGCCCGGCCGCGCTCGAGTTCGCTGTCCTCGAGTACGCTGCCGCGCACCCCGACGACCGTGCCGTCCTCGACGATCAAGTCGTCGACCTGATGCCGGAAGCTGAAGCCGACCAACCCCCGGCGCTCACCGTCGAGTACGGGTTCGGCGAAGACCCGCACCACCTCCGGTCCGGTGCCCCAGGTCAGGTGGAAGCGCGGCACCGAGTTGCCGTGCCCGTCGGCGAAGCCGCCGCCCCGCTCGGCCCAGCCGACCAGTGGTGTCACGCGTAAACCCAAGTCGTGCAGGTAATCCCGCTTCTCGGTGGCAGCGAACCGGACATACGCCTGCGCCCACTGCCGCGCCCAGAGGTCCTCGTCCTCGCGGTCGAAGCCCGCCGAGCCGAGCCAGTCCTGCATGGCAAGCTCGTAGGAGTCCTTGATGCCGAGGCGCCGCTGTTCCGGACTGTCCACGAAGAACAGCCCGCCGAGCGACCAGAACGCCTGCCCGCCGAGGTTGTCGCGGTTCTCCTGGTCGAGGACGTGCACCTTGCGGCCCGCCTTGACCAGCTCATGGGTGGCGACGAGTCCGGCGAGGCCCGCGCCGACCACCAGAACGTCCGCCTCTTGCGCGAATTGGGGGCTGCAGTTGGACATGTTGATCCTTAGTTGGAGGGTGCGGTGCTGTAGGCGAGTACCACGTGGCAGAACAGATCGATGCGCCGCTGCCCGACCCGGCGGCTGCGCGGTTCGAGCAGCACCTGAACGGTGGTGCCGTCGTGCACGGCCACCAGCGCCTGGCCGAGCGCGGCGGGATCGGGCACGGTGCGCCCGGCGCGGGCGAGCGCGGCGACGATGGTCGGCATGAGCGCGTCGACGATGGCCGCCTCGCGCGCCGCCATCACCCGGCGCAGTTCCGGGGTGCGCAACGCGTGCGCGGTGAATTCGGCCGTGATGCGATACCAGGCCTCGTCGATCGGCACGGCACGGGTCAGCCGATCGACCGCGGTGCGCACATCGGTGACCCGTTCGACGGAGATCTCGTCGAGGGTGGCCCTGACATCGGTGAGCAACTGTGCCGAGCGTTGCTCCCACATGGCGAGGAACAGCTCGTCGAGCGAGCCGAAATTGGAGTAGAACGCGCCACGGGTGAAACCGGCGCGCTCGCACACCTTCTCGACGGTGGACCGGCCGAAGCCCTCATCGGCGAACGCCTCGTAGGCGGCGGTCAGCAGCCGATTGCGGGTCTCGGCACGGCGGCGGGTCACGCGCTTCACGGGTGACGTCATCGCGGACCTCCTCGGCCGATGGCCGGACGATCTCGCTGATGGAGACATCGGCCAACGGATACATCAATGTATTCGATACATAAATGTATCAGACGGGTAGCGGCTCGTCGCGGATATCCGAGGGCTAGCGTGAGTGGCGTGAGCGCCACGCATCCCAGGCCCCCGCACCCGGCCCGGCCTCGCCACCGGGGTGCGGGACAGTACGGGGAATCGCCGATCGCGGGTGGGCGATGATCGCCTGGCGCGCGCGGCGACCGGGGCCGATCGGCGACGGGCCGCTGGATCTGGTGCGCGAACCCACCCCCGAGCCCGGTGCCGGTGAACTCCTCGTACGGGTGCTCGCGTGCGGTGTGTGCCGCACCGATCTGCATGTGGCCGAGGGGGATCTGCCGGTGCACCGAGCCGGTGTCGTGCCGGGGCACGAGGTGGTCGGGGAAGTGGTCGCGGTCGGGTCCGGCGTCGACGGCGCCGACGCGGTGTCGGTGGGGGACCGGGTCGGCATCGCGTGGCTGCGGCATACGTGTGGCGTCTGCCGCTATTGCCTGCGCGGCGCCGAAAACCTATGCCCCCGTTCGCTGTACACCGGGTGGGACGCCGATGGCGGATATGCCGAATATGCCACCGTCCCAGCGGATTACGCGCTCGGCCTACCGCCGGGCTACACCGACGCCGAACTCGCGCCGCTGCTGTGCGCCGGCATCATCGGCTATCGCGCGCTCGAACGCGCCGCCGTACCGCGGGGCGGGCGGCTCGGCATCTACGGTTTCGGCGGCAGCGCGCACATCGCCGCGCAGGTCGCGCTGGCCCGCGGCGCCGAGGTGCACGTGATGACCAGGGATCCGGCCGCGCGGCGGCTGGCCGCCGAGCTGGGCGCCGCGTCGGTGCAGGGCGCCGCGGATCCGCCTCCGGCGCCACTGGATTCGGCGATTCTGTTCGCACCGGTCGGTGCGCTGGTGCTGCCCGCGCTGGCGGCGCTCGATCGCGGGGGAGTGCTCGCCGTCGCCGGTATCCACCTCAGCGATATACCGCCGCTGAACTATCAACATCATTTGTTCCAGGAGCGCGAAATTCGCTCGGTCACCGCCAACACCCGCGCCGATGCCCGCGAATTCCTCACGCACGCCGGTGTTCACCGCATAGCGGTGACCACTCGCGGGTATTCCCTCGGTACGGCGGATCGGGCGCTGTCCGACCTCGCGCACGGACGATTCACCGGCGCAGCGGTTCTCGTTCCATAGGAAAGACCGCCGAGGACACGATTCGGGCTTGAGTCGATATCGCTTACGTCGAGTTGCTCGACGGGCATCCACGCCATTCTTACCATCGCAGATATAGCCCAGTGGCGCTTGTCATTGACAAGCGTCACTGGGCTTCTCACAACGGCGTGAGCGGGTGATCACGATGGGCAGCCGAAAGGTAAATTCGTTCGAGAAGTGGCGTGTGGTAAGGGCATTCACTGTGCTTCTGCTTGCCGCGGGAATCGGCACAGCGACGGGTCTCGGTACCACGGCATGGGCGAATCCATGTACCGATATCGACTTCGTCGTCGCGCGAGGTACGGGGGAACCCGGCTGGCTCGGCGCGCAGGTCGGCGATCCGCTGTACGGCGCACTGCTGGAAACACTTCCGGTCAGCGCGTCCGCGTACGGGGTGAACTACCCGGCGGATCTGACGAACGCTTCCTCGGTGAGCGACGGAACCCGCGATATGACAAACCATCTCGTTCGGCAGCACGCGATGTGCCCGGACCAGCGGTTCATCCTCGCCGGCTACTCGCAGGGCGCCGCGGTGACGCACGGCGTGCTCGGTACCGGCGTCGTGACCCAGCTGTCCGGCATCTACGTGATCCCGCCCGAGGTGGGCGCGCAGGTGGCGGCGGTGCTGCTCTTCGGTGATCCGATCAAGCTGCTCGGCTGGGGCGTGCCGGGGGAATACGGCTGGCGCACCGCGAATTACTGCGCGGGCGGTGATCCGGTGTGCGGCGGCGGAATTGATCCGACCGCGCATACGAACTACGGCGCGTTCGTCTGGAACGCCGCGTGGTTCGCGGCGAGCCGGGTCTGAGACCGGAACCGGGAAATCCGGGCGGCGGGTCCGGCCGATTGGTCGGACCCGCCGTTGCCGCGCGTTCCGCTCGCGGCGCCGGCGGCGATGTGCTGCACTGGAATACAGAATTTGCCAGCATGCGTCGACATGAAATCGGGTGCGTCGTGATGGGTCCGCGCTACACAATGATCAAGGGACACTTCTATCTGTTCTATCCGGATTTGCCGGCACAGGGTCCGGAGCCCGACGGCGATACCGTGACATTCCTGCCCGACAACGACGATCTGGTCTGGGCGCTACGGCGTTTCAGCGGCACGCCGCCGGATCGCCGCCATCTCGGCGCCTACAACATTCGATTCGAAGGCATCGACGCGCTGGAAACGCATTATCTGGGCCGGCACCAGAATGCCGAATTCGCCTATGCGGCCCGCGATGCGATGCTGGCCCGGCTCGGCTTCACCGGCGTGGTGTTCGAGCCCAATCTGCCCAACAAGGTGAAATCCGCAGCGGTGCATCCGCTGCGCGGCGTCGTCTACGCCAACGGCATCGAGAGCAACGGCCGGATACTCGGGCTGGTGCCGCCCGCCGGTACCGAGCCTGCCGCCGAGGAGGACGGGTCCGCCGTCTTCATCGACACCGAGGCGCTGGCGGGCACGGTCAATGCCGGGCTGATCGCCGACGGGCTCGCCTACGCCGAGCTCTACGGCACGATGCCGATCGATCTGGTGGATCGGTGCGCCGCGGCGGTGAAATCGGCGCGCGCCGCGAGCGCGGGCTTCTGGCCGCACGAGAGTTTCGGCGTCGGCAAGGCAGCCAAGATCACCTCGCTCACGGACCTGCCCGCGCTGGTCTGCTTTCCGAAGATGTACCGGCGGCTGGTGTCCTACTTCCTGGCCGATCCGGGGCGCGACCTGTCCGGGTTCGATGCCTGGGTGCGCGCGGACGTGATCCGCCGCGACGATGTCGTCGGCCTGCCGACCAGGGAACGGGGCAACCTGCACGATGTCTACTCCGTCGACGGCGACGAGATCAGCCTGCGGTTCCTGCCCGAGGATCTGCTCTTCGAACCCGATCCGCCGCACTGAGGTTACGAACTCAGCATCCGGACCAGCCCGTTCAGCCGTGCTTCGGCGTTCGATGCCGGTAGGCGGCCGTCGCGGGTGAGAGTGCTCACCCCGTGGAGCGTGCTCCAGAGGAGCTCGGCCCTCGTGCCCGCGTCCACGCCGTCGTCGACCACCGCGGCCAGGGCGGCGAAGGCGTCGCGGAGTTCGGGGGGTGTGTTCTCGGTGGCGAACTCGGTGCTGATCTCCAGCGTGAACATCGCCTGGTAGGTCGCCGGATTCTGTTGTGCGAACTCCAGATACGCCTCGATGGCGGCACGGAGTCGCCCGTCCGGCGCGGCATCGGCGGTCGCGATCGTGACCTCGTCGGCCAAGCGACGGCAACCGTCGACGGCCACCGCGTTCACGATCGCGGCCCGGCCGCCGGGGAAGTGGTCGTAGAGCACCGGCGCGCTGTACTCGATGTGATCGGCGAGGCGCCGGATGGTCACCGCGGGCCAGCCATCCTGTTCGGCGATCCGCGCCGCGGCGTCGACGATCCGTCGCCCGCGCTCCTCGCGGTCCCTGGCCTTGCGTTCGTGTCGGCTCACCTTTTCATCCTAACTGTGTTAGATTCTCTACCACTGTTCCTAACAGTGTTAGATGTACGAACGGCGTTAGAGAGAATCTCATGGCACACCTGGTCGGACTCGCCCTCACTTGGATCGGCGCACTGGGCATCATCGGCATCGGCCTTGCCTACCTGATGAAGAACGAGAAGAACGCCGCGGGATTCGGCCTGCCGGTCCTGCCCGCGCCGGAGGCGCGGGGCTGGTGGCAGGTGAAGGGCATTCGCGATATCGCCACCGGCGTGGCGCTGATCGTCTGGATCTTCCTCGCGCCCGATCAGCTCGGCTGGCTGATGCTGGTGCTCGCACTCATCCCGGCGGGCGACTGCACGATCGTGCTGCGCAACGGCGGACCGGCGATGACCGCGTTCGGGGTGCACGGCCTCACCGCCGCCGCGATGGTGCTCGCCACCGTCCTGCTCCAGGTCGGCTGACCGCCCCGCCCCTCGAGAACGCACCCCACAGAACGGATTTCACCATGCTCAGCACAGCAACCCAGCTCGTCGCCATCCTCGCGATCCTGGCCAACGCGGTCGTCTACGGTGTCGACACCGGCGCGGCGGTCATGAACCGCGCGGTCTACACCCATCTCGACGACCGCACCGTCACCATGGTCGCGGGCTGGGGCCACTACTACGGCGACAAGCGCATGCCGATCTTCGGCGTGAGCGGCGTCGTCACCGCGGTGCTGACCGCCGTGCTCGCGGCGCTGGCCGGACATACCGGCGCCGCTGTCGCAGCGGGTATCGCGGTTGCCGCGCTGGTGATTTGGCTCGCCATCTACGTGCGCGTCGCCAAGCCGGTGAACACCGCGCAGACCGCCGCCGCGCAGTCGGGCGATATCCCGCCGAATGCCCGTGCGCTGCAAGAGAAGTGGGACAGCGTCATCACTGTGCGGGTCGCGCTGCAAGTGGTCGCGATCACCGGCCTGGCCGCGACCGTCGCCCTGATATGACGGTGCGCCCGAGCGGCGGGAGCCCGTCGCTCAGTGCTTGCGCACCGTGGTCGCGCGGTAGCGAAAACCGTCCTGCCGCACGGCCTCGGGCGAACTGATCGCGCCCCAGCCCTTCTCGGGTTCGAAGAATTTCACGGTGCCCTCGGCCATCTGTCGATGATCGCACCGTTGGTATCGGCGCCCACGGCTGAGAGCCGTGGGCGCCGTTTGCTATTACCAGTGCAGGCCGGGCACGATCCTGGCCATGCGGGCGGCCGGGCTCGGCAGTGCCATCAGCGGGACCGCCACGGGGGCGAGCAGTGACAGTGGATTGCGCCCGGGAGTGGACTCCGCCGACTCGGGCTCGGTGTCGGCCGCCGGCTCCTGCGCCTTCTTCTTCGCGGAAGCGCCCTGTGCCGCACGGGATTCGCCGAAGAGGCGGAAGCCCTGGTGCATGATCGTGCGCTTGACCGACGGCATCAGCAGCTCCACCGCCTGGGCGAAGGTGCCCACCGGGGTGTCGATGCGATGCGGGCGCTCCTCGAGCGCGCGGATCACGATGGCGGCGGCCTGGTCCGGATCGGGCAGCGGCAGCGCCTTGTACAGGTCCGTCGGCGCGATCATGGGTGTGCGCACCAGTGGCATCCGCACCGAGGTGAAGGTGATGCCCGCGTCGCGGTTCTCCACGGCCGCGATCTCGCTGAAGTTGTCCAGCGCCGACTTGCTCGCCACGTAGGCGGCGAAGCGCGGCATCTTGGTCTGCACCGCGATCGAGGAGATGTTCACGAAGTGCCCGAAGCGGCGCGCCCGCATGGACGGCAGCAGCGCGAGGATCAGCCGGACCGCGCCGAAGTAGTTGACCGCCATGGTCCGCTCGAAATCGTGCATGCGGTCGGTGGAGTTGGCCACCGCGCGCCGGATCGAGCGGCCCGCGTTGTTCACCACGTAGTCGACGTGCCCGTGATCGTCGAGCAGCGTGCGCACCAGCGCGTCGACCGCCTCCGGATCGGTGATGTCGCACGGATAGGCCTTGGCGACACCGCCATCGGCGGTCACCGCGTCCGCGGCGGCGACCAGGTCCTCGCGGCCGCGCGCCACCATCAGCACGGTGGCGCCGCGCTTGGCGACCGCGTGCGCGGTGGCCAGGCCGATGCCGGAGGACGCGCCGGTGATCAGCACGACGCGCCCGCTCAGCGGATCGCCGGTCTCGACGGCACGGCCACGGTGCGGGTCGAGGTGTTCGCTCCAGTACTCCCACAGCCGCGCGGCATAGCTGTCGAACGACGGCACCGGCGTACCGCGCAGCTGGGCGCGGGTGGAATCGGAGATGAACTCGGCGGCGAACGAGGTGTGCGGTGCGACCTCGGCCGGAATTCCCATCTGCGACAACAGGAAATCGCGCACGGTGGGCACGCCGGGCAGGTGCGAGAGCCCGCTGAGCGCGCGCCCGCTGCCGGGCACCGGTCCGATCCCGGCCGGTGCGCCCGCCGCGGCGGCCAGCGCGTTGTAGACCCGGCCGAACGGCTGCGGCTCCGGGTTCACCAGGTGGAAGGTGCGCCCATCCAGTCCGGGCTTGCGCACCAGTTCGACCATCGCGCCCGCGACGTAGTCGACGGGCACGATATTGGTCGAGCCCAGGTCCGGCAGCGGCATCGGCAGCTCGGACGGCAGCGCGGCCAGCTTGGCGATGGCCGGGAAGAAGTAGTACGGGCCGTCGATCTTGTCCATCTCGCCGGTGCGCGAATCGCCGACGACGATGGCGGGCCGGTACACCCGCCAGCGCACCCCGCGTGCCTCGCGGACCAGCTTCTCCGCCGCGAATTTGGTGCGGTGGTACGGCGATTCGAGCCGCTGGCCGAGATCGAAGTCCTCCTCGAAGAACTTGCCCTTGTGATCGCCCGCCACGGCCACCGAGGACACGTGGTGCAGCGTCGCGCCGAGCTCGCGGGCCAGCCCGACAACCGCCCTGGTACCAGCGACATTCGCGGCGTGCGCGGTGTTCTCGTCGGCGGTCATGTCGTAGACGGCGCCGAGATGGATGATGTGCTCGGCGGCGGGCGCGTCGCCGTCGAGGCCGAGCCGTTCGGCGGTCAGGTCACCGGGGAGCGCGAAGACGCGATCACCGCCCCGCCAGCCCGCCGCGAGTTCGGCGAACTTCGCCAGCGATGCCGTGCGCACCAGAATGTGCACGATGGCATCGGGTTCTTTGTCGAGCAACCCCTGCACAACTCGTCGTCCGAGAAAACCCGTACCGCCCGTCACGATGTAGGAAACCATCGCCCCTCTCCTGCTGTTCACTCGAACCAAGTTGTGGCACAACGCCATCCGGCATGCAGCAGTGAATGCGGATTTGAATGATTCGGCGCCGGCGCGGGCAACCAGGCGCGGGTGACAGCGGTCGGGCCGAAAGTAGGAACCCCTTCGTCCTGACTCGTAAGTAGGTTAATCGGCGCCGATCGATCCGGGCAAGCCGCAACCGGTTCTAGTCGCTGTGGGAATGGTCACCATCGGCGCAGGTCAAAGGGTATGTGTAACAAGGGTTTCCATCTACCGCACTACTGGACGCGTGACCAGTTCTTGGGTGGCATCGGTCAGAACATCAAGTTGAGGATGGCGAGGAGGAACAGTGTGCCGGTGCCGCCGAGCACCGTGCCGACAATCGGCAACGCGCGCTGGGGATTCGGATACTTGCCCTCGCGCACGATGCCGATGATGCCGAGGGTGAGCGCCAGCGGCGAGGTGATGCCGCAGCAGATGCCGAGCGCGCCGAAGACGACCGACAGGATGCCGAGCGCATCGCTGCTATGGGCGGGCTGGGGCGCCTGCGGGAGTACATAGAGCGGTTGGAAGACCGCGGGCTGCGGATGCGGTGGCAGGAGCACCGGCGGCGCCGCGATCACCTGTGTCGCGTCGCGTACCGGCGGGCAGTCGGGAAAGCGTGCCGGGGGAAGTTCGCTCATCGCCTCCGCGAGATCGCCGTAGGTGCGCGCGCTCAACGCCATGCCGATGCGGGTACTCAGTTCCTCGACATCGAGGCGGCCCGCCTGGAAATGCGTTTTGAGCGCGTCGACCACTTCCTCCCGATCGGCGTCCGACGCACGATAATTCGGGGCGGCGGTGAAAGGATCCATGAAACACCCCCGGTGATACTGATGGGAACGTCTTTGTTCCCCACGATCCTAACGCCGCGCGTGGCCGGGATTATTCGCGGGAGACGAGGGTCACGCGCCGCTATTTCTTGTCGACGCGGGCAGGCTGGGATTGCAGTGGGCGGTCGCGCAGATATGCCTCGAGCGCGTCGAGATCCACCGGACCGACGGCTTTGTCCGCGCCCTCGGTGAAGACCGAGAAACCGTCGCCGCCGGAGGCGAGAAAGCTGTTGGTCGTCACTCGGTACGGCGCAACGGGATTGAGCGGCTGTCCGGCGATCCGGACGCTGTCGGCGACCACCTTGGCGCCCTTGGGTGCGGAGTCCACATAGGTGTAGGTGATGCCCGCGGGGGACAGTACGGTCGGTTTGCTGGCGTTGTTCCACTGCTGCTCGAGCAGCCGCAGCAGTTGCTGGCCGGACATGGTCAGCGTGACCACCTGATTGCCGAACGGCTGCACCGTATAGATGTCACCGTAGGTGATCTGCCCGGCTTTGAGGTCGGCGCGCACACCGCCCGGATTCATGAACGCGACGACGGCCGCCGCGGGCGGTGCGGTGGTCGCGGTGAGCATCGCGTCGGCGATGATGTCGCCGAGCGGGGATTCCCCGGACGGGCCCGGATTGTGCGACAGCGCCGCCGCGGTCGTGCCGACCACCCGCTCGGCGCGCGGTTTCGCCTGGCCCGCATAGAAATCGACGAGCGTGGTCGTCGCGGTATCCGGGGTGACCTCGCGGGTCACCACCCGGTTCACCGCCGAGGCCTGCACCCCGGTGGCGCCGAACTTCAGCGTGATATCGGTGATCAGCCTGCCGTAGGAGGCGGCCTGAGTGACCACCTTGCCGTCGATGGTGCAGACATACGGCTGGTGGGTGTGCCCGGTGACCAGTACCCGGACCGCGGGATCGGTGCCCTTCGCCAGCGCCGTGACGTTCTGGGTGATGTTCGCGCATCCGTTGTAGTCGACCGCGGCGTCCGGCGCGGTTTGCTGCACGCCGCCGTCGTGCAGCAGCGCGACGATCGTCTCGGCACCCGCGGCCTTCATCTCGGGCACGTACTTGTTGATCGCGGCGGTCTCGTCGCCGAAGGTGAATCCGCGGATTCCCTCGGGGAAAACGATGGTCGCGGTTTCCGGGGTGACGGTGCCGACCACGCCGATCTTGTGCCCGCCGATCGTGAGCATCGTCCACGGCCTCAGCGCGGGCGGCAATTGACCCGCCGCGTCGGTGACATTCGCCGCGAGATACGGGAATTTGGCCCCGGTGAACGGCGTGCCGGGCGAACATCCGTCCGGTGCGCAGCCGCCCTGCTGAATGCGTGCCAATTCCAGGACACCGTCGTCGAATTCGTGATTGCCGACCGAGGAGGCCGCCATTCCGACCGAATTCATGAACGAAACAGTCGGTTCATCGTGGAACAGTCCGGAGATCAACGGGCTCGCCCCGATATTGTCGCCCGCCGCGACCACCGCGCTGGCCGGATAGGTCGCCTTCAAGCGTGCGAGGTGGGTGGCGAGATAGACCGCGCCGCCCGCGTCGTACCCGGCGATCTTGCCGGTCGATCCGGTGGGTGGTTGCAGATTGCCGTGCAGGTCGTTGAGCGCGAACAGATGCACCTCGCCCGGCTCCGCGCCGCGTAGATCGTTGGTCGAGATCAATGGCACCACGTCGGGCACGGTCGATTTCGCAGGCCCCCCGTTCGTGTCCGGAG
Source organism: Nocardia sp. NPDC052566 (assembly GCF_044547285.1). Lineage (NCBI taxonomy): Bacteria > Bacillati > Actinomycetota > Actinomycetes > Mycobacteriales > Nocardiaceae > Nocardia > Nocardia sp. NPDC052566. The sequence continues at coordinate 673,341 of NZ_JBIUAF010000005.1, forward strand.
TGGTCGCGCACGCCGCGACCAGCACCACACTCACGAACCCGGCAACAACCACAGCCATGCGACGGTGCGCTCTCATGGGTTCGAGGGTCGCATGCCCACGGCGCGGACGCATCCCATACCGCGGGCGTTGCCGGGATCGGCCGCGCGTGTCGCGCGCGGCTAACCGGCGCGTACGGCGCCGACGGCGTTTGCGATATTCGTGCGGAAGGCGCTGCGGGAGAACGTGATCGCGTGCGCGCGAATGGTCGCGGGGGAGTAGACGGCCGGATCGAAGTGGCGCATGGCCGTCGCCAGGGACGCGACGACCGCCGCGTCGGGACCCGGCGGGAGGTGCTCGCCGGTACTGCCGGGGATGACGGTGTCGAGTGCGCCGCCTTCGCCGATGGCGAGCACCGGCGTCCCGCAGGCCATCGCCTCGACCGGGATGATGCCGAAATCCTCGATGCCGGGCATGAGCAGGGCGCGGCAGCGGCGGAGCATGTCCTGCAACACCTCGTGCGAGGTGACCCCGAGGAAGGTGGTCTCGGGTCCCGCGATGGCGTCGAGGTGTGCACGGAAGCGGCCGCCGCCGAGCACGACCAGGCGGCAGCCCGCCCGCCGCGCGGCCAGGATGGCGAGGTCGGGGCGTTTGTAGGGGACCAGGCGACCGGCGAAGAGGAAGAAGTCCGCGCGGTCGACGGCCGGGTCGGGGGTGAACCGGTCGATGTCGACGGGCGGATTGATCACGGTGGCGGGCAGGTTCCACCAGTCGCGCACGCGGGCGGCGACGGCCGCGGAGTTGGCGATCACCTCGGTCAGTCGCGGCGCGGCCTGGAGTTCGGCGCGGCGTGCGAGGTGACCGAGGGCGGACAGCGCGAGCTGACCCGCCCGGCCGCCCCCCTCGTTGGCACGGAACTCCGGATCCCACGCCCAGCGCGCCGGGCTGTGCACGTAGGCGATGGCCGGGGCGTCGGTGGCGAGCGCGGCCTGGATGGCGAAGGCGTGGTGGCTGATCAGCACCACATCGAAGCGGTCGCGCAGCGGCAACCGGCGCAGTGCGCGCGGCACGAAGGGCAGCAGCGGGGCGTGGGAGCGGCGGCCGGTCGCCGCGTGCGCGCGGCTCAACCAGGTGTCGTGCACGGTGTTCAATGGCGCGCGGACCACCTCCGGATTCACGATCGGCGCGAAAACCTCGGCGTCCGGCCATGTTTCGACGAACTCGCCGACCACCGCCTCGGATCCACCGAACTCGGTGAACCGTTCGTGCACGATCGCCATCCGCAACCCGCTCATACTGTGTCCTTTCTCGGCATGAGCGGGGCCCTGCGTGGTAACGCGAGCTGCCTCCTCCGGGCCTGACCGCTCATGCTGTGTCTTTTCTCGGCATGTCTCTCATTCGCGCCCGAGTTCCCTTCGCGCCCGGCCTCTTTCTTCGCGCAGCGCGCCCCGGTCACACGCCGAGGCGGCGCGGCGCGGCGTGGCGGCGGATGGCGGGCGCGACCGGACGGCCGACGAGCAGCCCCTCGACCGTCCCCTGATCGATCGCCTTGGCATACACAGCCGCCGCTTCCCGGCAGGCCGCGACGGTGTGCTCGATATCGGCATCGGTGTGCGCGGCGGAGGTGACAAAGGACTGTCCGAGCACCCCGCGTTCGAGCAGCTCTTGCAGGAACAGGGTCCGGAACGCCTGTGAGGGCGCACCGTCCGGCCCGCGGGTGACGAAGATCAGGCAGGATGGCCGCCCCATCACCTGGAGGTACTCGGCGATCCCGAGGTCGGCGGCAATCGCGTTGACACCGGCGGCGAGCAGCTCGCCCGCGTGTTCCATCCTGGCAACGGGATCGGTGGTGGTGTACGCGCGGGCCACGGCGCGGAAGGCGGCCAGCGCACCGGCTTCGGGTCCGTGCGTGGTGGACAGCAGGAAGACGCGATCGCGGTCGGTGCGCAGCCCGCCGAGTTCCATCAGCTCGCGCCGGCCGGCCAGCGCGGAGATGGGGAAACCGTTGCCCATCGCCTTACCCCAGCAGGACAGGTCGGGCCTGATGCCGTACACCGCCTGCGCTCCGCCCGCGGACCAGCGGAAACCGGTGATCATCTCGTCGAAGACGAGCAGTGCGCCGTAGCGATCGCACAGGGCGCGGACACCGTGGAGGTAGCCGGGTTCCGGCTCGTGCAGCGCGGTGGCGGCCTCCATGACCACCGCGGCGATCGCGCCGCTGTTCAGCACGGCGGTCAGCGACGGCAGATCGTTGTAGCGGAAACGCACGGTGCCCGCGGCGGTCTCGGCGGGGATGCCGCTGTTCATCTCGGTGCCGCCGATGAACCAGTCGTCGACGGAGAAGAACGGCTGATCGCAGACGGCGACGGCGGTGCGGCCGGTCGCCGCGCGGGCCAATCGCACGGCCGCGGTGGTGGCGTCGGAGCCGTTCTTGGCGAATTTCACCATATCGGCGCCGGGCACCAGGTTCAGGAAGTCCTCGGCGGCACGGACTTCCAGTTCGATCGGGCGGCTGAAGCTGACGCCGTCGGCGATGGCGCCCGCGACCGCGTCGAGCACCGGCCGGTAGCCGTGGCCGAGGGTGACCGAGCGCAATCCCATGCCGTATTCGACGTACCAGTTGCCGTCGGCGTCCCAGACCCGGCATCCGCTGCCGCGCACCAGGATCGGCGCCATCTGTTCCGGATACTGGTCGGCGCCGCGTGCGTAGGTGTGCGCGCCGCCGGGGACGAGATCATGTAGTCGGGCCTGCAGCTCGTTGCTGCGGGTGAAATCACGCCGACCGGGCTCATGCTCCATGATGGGCTCCTGCAGAGGGTGTCGCGCGCACATAAGCCCCGAACCGCATCCGCCGGTGCGCGATAGGTTGTTCACATTCACTGTAGGTCCGCCGGGCCGGAATGTCCGCGCAAAGACATCCGATGCACGACGATGACCATTGCCGCACAACATCTTTCACCAATGCGCAGCCGTTGCCGGTATTTCGTCGCGAACTGGTCGGTCCGGTCATCGCCACTCCCGCTCGCGCACAGTACATTTCACGGATCTACGGAGGGCCGGGATCGCTGGTTCGATTCGAGGGTGATCGCCCACAGCTCGTGGTCGGCGCGGCGGCCGGTGGGGCCGACGTGGTCGCGCATCGTGCCCTCCCGCGTCATCCCGAGGCGCGCGGCGACACCGCTCGTCGCGGCATCGTCCACCGCGACGGCCATCGACACCCGTTGCAGTCCGAGCCGGGTGAACGCATGGTCGAGCAGCAACCGCAGCGCCGTCATCCGCACCAGATCATCGGTCTCGGCGTCGGTCCACGCGTGCAGCTCTGCGTTGTGGTCGAACATGTCGAGGTCGAACAACCGGCATTCGCCGCGGAACGCGCCGTCCACCTCGATCGCCAGCACCAGTCCGGACGGCGATCGCAAACCGGCACGGGCGCACAATGATTCGCGCAGCCACCGGCGGCGGCCGTAGCGCCGCTTCGCCGCGTTCCGGTCGGCATCAGGGGTCAGCTCACGATGGTGCAGCTTCGCCGCACGCCACGCGGTCCGGTCGGCGCGGGTCCGGTCGCGGACGACGACCATCGGCGGACCGTGATCGACCAGCCGGATCGGCGCCGTGGGCAGGAGTGGATCGAGCGCGTGCCGTGCGCGCCCGGCGCGGTATCGGGCGCGGGCGGTCAGTACGGTCAGCGGCGACAACGTATGTGCACGGGCCGGTAGCTCATCCGGCAGGGCGCGCGCCGGAGCCTCCGGTGCGAGCACGGCGACCGACGGCTCCGCGTCCGTCGCCGACTTCGCGCCCTCGGCAGGGTCGAGGGCCCGTGGCGCTCCCCGTTGATCGACCGCGACGCCCGCGTCGGCGGTCACGGGCTGTGCCGCAACCGGTTTCGATACGACGGCACAGTGCTCGAGCCACTTGGGCGTGAACCCTTCGGGCGGCACGTCCGCGCGGATCACCGCCCACAGATCGTGATCGCGCCGCGCGCCACCGCTGTCGAAATATCGGGCCATCAACGCCTCGTGCCGGAATCCGACCACCTCCGCGCCCCGCGTCGCGCCGATATTCTCCGGCGAAATAGGTGCGGTGATCCGACGCAGTCCGGCGGACCCGAATCCGTAGTCGAGCAGCATGGCCACCGCCAGCGCACCGATCCCGTGCCGTGCGACCCGCGCGTCGACCCAGATCCCCATCTCCGCCGAGCCGACGGGCTTGTCCAGCGAGCCGAGCTCGATCTGTCCCGCGAACGCGCCGTCCACCTCGATCGCGAGCGACAGCCGCCGCCCCGCGCGCGCGTCCGCCCGGATCATGGAACATTCACGGACCCACAGCTTTCCGGTGTGCCGCGCGGCCCAATCCAGCGGCGAGCTGTACCAGTACGGTTCGATGTAGGCGCGGTCACGCAGCCTGATCTGCCGCCATGCCGCGAAATCGGCGAGCTCCGGCGGCCGCAGCAGCACCGAGCGACCGGCCAGCTCGACCGGACCGAGCCGGACCGTGGCGAGTGAGGGGCGACGGGTCCGCATGGCCGCTCACTCGTGCGGACGTTGACGGCCGAGCGAACTGGTCTTCAGCGCGCCGTCGGTGCCGACCGTGACGCGCCAGAACGCCCCGGCCGCGTCCTTGAGGACGATGCCGCCCTCGGCGCGATCGGAAAGCCAAGTGCCACCGGCCGTTACGGCGGAGCGCACGGCGCCGTCGGCGGCCTTGGCCTGGAAGATGTCGTCGTTGCCCGCGGGCTTGGCCTTGGCGATGACGGTGCCCATGAACTCGGGTGAGATCATGCTGGTGCGGCCCTGCACCTGCCAGTGCGGCGGGAAGACGCCGGGGCCGATATCGTCGGCGGCACTGGAGATCAGGTTCACCGCCGTGCCCTCGGGACAGCCCTTCGGGTCGATGCGCAGTTCGATCGGCGGCTTGTCCAGTTCCTCGTCGAAGCGCACGTTGGCCAGGAAGGGCTGGCGGCAGTAGATCAGATCCAAACCCACCGAGCGCGCGGCGATCTTGCAGTTGATCATGCCGAATTGGGCGGGGCCACCGCGGTCGAGCGCGCCGACGGACAGCGCGATCTCGGCGCCCTCGAACCACACGTTGGTCAGCCACCAGTCGTTGGCCGCGCCGTCGACGACGAGATGCCGGTCGGTGGTGTGCGGATCCTGATCGGAGACGAATTCGACATTGGTGAGCGCCAATCCGGCGTTGTGGTCGTTGCCGGTGCCGAGCACGCTGATGTAGTTGCTGGTGAATTTCGACGCGGTGACGTAGTTCTGGATGCAGGAGGTGACCAGGCCGAAGCCGAAATTGTTGATATCGCAGTTGAGGAACGCCGTGCCGCCGGTATTGGCCTCCAGGACGACGCCGCGCTGCTGTAGGTAGCGAGGATGGTTGTCGCTCAGGTGATTTCCGCGGATCACCACCGCGTCGAAGGAGCAGCGGAAACATTCCGACAGCACGACGGCGGTGGACTTGGGGCCGGACATGAAGATGCCGAGCCGGGCGAAGCGCACCCGGTTGCGCTTGCGCAGCGCGATGAGCGTGGTGTCGGTCTCGCACATCACGATCGACACATCGGCGCCGTCGCCGAGTATCGTCGCGAAGTCCGGCATGTCCGGCCACGCGGTGACCTTGTAGCGGCCTGCGGGGAGATAGAGCACCAGCGGCCGGTCCTTGACCGCGGCCGCGGCGGCGATGGCCGCGGTGTCGTCGGCCGTACCGTCGCCGACTGCGCCGAAGTCGCGCACATTGCGGGCGGCGGGCGCGTCGGTGACATGCGGCGAACGGAATTCGACGCCGGGCGCGTCGGAGGCGGTACACGCGGCGAGCGGCAGTGCGACCGCGGCTCCGAGCGAGGCGGCGAGCATCCGTCGTCTGTGCACGGAATCCTCGTGCCCACCCGTTGCCCGATCACCGCCCCCCGCCGAATCGCTCCGCGATGCTCGGATCATTTGCGTCTCCCCACAAGTCGCAGCAGCCGGTTGCCGGGCTGGCTGTACGCTACCGCGCCCGTGAGCGGGTTGTCCCCGAATGTGGCCAGCGCACCGCGCAATTGCGGTGCGGTGGTGGCACCGAGCGCGACGACGCCGACGCTGTGCTCGCACAGCGGCGCCACCGCGATGGCATCGGCGGAGTGCGCCACCGGTGCGGTCTGCATGAGCACGTGGTCGTAGTCGGTGCGCAGTTTGGCCACGATGGCGGCGAAGCGGTCCGAGGCGAGCAGATCCGAGGTCTGCGGATCGACCTCACCCATCGGCAGCAGCGTGACGCCGGTCTGCGGCCAGCCGATCAGTGCGTCGGCGACCGGAGCGGCCCCGGAGAGCACGCTGGCCAGCCCGGCCGTCCGATCGGTCGAGACTCCTCGGGAGACACCGCGTCTCGACGTATCCGCATCGATGAGTACCACGTGGCGGCCGGTATCGGCGAGCGCTTTGGCCAGCGCGGTGGTGACCTCCGGCTCGGACTCGCGCGACAAGCTCGTCACCAGCACCGTCGACGCGTCGCCCTCCTGGAGTAGCCGGGTACGGAGCCTGCGGGTTTCGTCGACGGCGCCGGGGCGGCCCGCATCGATGATGCCGAGGATCGGCACCGGCAGTATCGCCTCGAGATCATTGGAGGTGCGCAAGGCGCGGTCGGTGCGATCGCGGGCGAAGGCGGCCAGCGCGCCGAGCACCAGACCGGCGAGCAGCCCGAGCGCGAGAATGCGGCTGGTCTGCGGACTCGTCGGCGCGCCGGGCAGTTCGGCCTTGTCCACCACCGCGACCCTGGCCGCGGGGGCGGCGTTGCGTTCGATGGTCTCCAATTCGGCGATGAGCGCCCGGAATTGGGAGACGACGGCGTCGGCGAGCGTACGCGCGCCCTCGGCCGTCGCATCGGTGACCGTGATGATGACGATGGTGGTCGCGGGCGGCGAGACCGCCTTGATCCTGCCGCGCAATTCGGCGACCGACATGGTCAGCCCACGATCGGCGATGACGCGCTTGGCGACCTCCGCGCTGCTGGCCAGATCCATATAGGATCGGACGCGCTGCTGCGCCGCCAGCCCGCCCTGGTAGGAGTCGTTCACCGAGGTTCCGGTCGCCATCGAGACGTACATGCTGCTCGAGGCGGTGTAGACCTTCGGCGAGCTGCGCACGTACCCCGCGGCCGCGACCGCGCACACCGCCGCGACGACGACGATGATGAGCCAGCGTCGTCGCGCGATATGCCAATAGTCGACCAATCCCATTATCCGGACCCCCTTTTCACGAGGTTGACAGCCCCGACGACATCGGCGTCCGCGCGCGGCGGCGGCTCGGGCAGAGCGCGCCGCCGGTACTCGCGGACCACTAGGTAGATACCCCAGGCGAGCACGGCGGCCTGCAGGAATTTGCCGACGTTCTCCATGCTGCCGAGGATGCCGCGCTCGAATAGCGCGGAGGCGCCGGTGAGCGCGAGCCCGAGCACCACGATCGGGAAGTGCCGCGAATACAGCGCGCGCGCCCAGAACAGCAGCAACCCGAAGGTGAAGGCGGCGCCGACGACGACACCGGGATAGCCGCCGAGTACGTAGCCCTCGTTGAGATTGCCCTCGGCCAGCGACACCGTCACCCTCGATAGGTCGACCGAGGCGCCGCGAATGTCGGTGGCCCACGCCGTGCCCGAGCTGAACTTCGTGGTGCCGAGCAGCTGGGCCGGGATGAGACTGCGCAGGGCGTGCCCGGCGACTTGATCGGGCGTGAGCCAGAATCCGGGGCCGTGATAATAGGCGTCGGTGGCCGCCTCGAGCAGATCGAAGCGGCGGAAGATGCTCATGAACGGCCGCACCACCGCCGGATACCCGGAATCCGACAGTGCGGCCTCACTTTTGGCGACCTCGGTCTTCTTCAGCGATTGCAGCCAGCCGAAGCCGCCGATGCCGACCACCGCGATCAGCGCGACGCCGACCGCGCTCACCCTGGTCCAGCCCAGAATGGCGAAACGGAGCGCCAGCGCGAGCGCGGCGCCGATGATCGGGGTCTTGGACTGCACGACCGAGGTCCAGCCCAGTTCCACCAGCAGCAGCCCGCCGATGACGAGCGCGGCCGTGTGGCGCTGCGCGGGGCGGAGGAAGATGATCAGCCCCAGCGAGGCGATGGTGGCGAGAATGGCGACGAAGTTGAGGATCGGATTGGCGGCGTCGACATCGCCCGCGCTGCCGATGGCGCCGGTGGCGATGGAGGCGGCGCGGCCCAGCAGTCCCACCGCGTACATGACGGCGAGCGCGGGCACCAGGTTCGCGTCCGCGAGCAGTGCGGGCGGGCCGCCCGCGGGCCGTGCGCGTCGCCAGAGGACATAGGCGACAACGAGTCCCGCGTACACCCACAGCCCGAACACCACATGCCGCAGCACCAGTTCGACGCCGCGGTCGTAGCCGAGTTCGGCGAGCCGCGGATCGGGGATGTTGTCGCCGTAGCGCGGTTCTGGTTGCACCCACAGCAGCACAAGCGGTCTCGCGACATAGGACAGCGACCAGAAGGCGGCCTGCGCGATCAGGAAGACCCGCGCCACGCCGGGTAGCCAGAGCGCGGCGAACGCGATGGTCGCGAGCGCACCCGCCACCAGGAAGACCTCGGCGCCCGGTGTCATGGCGGATCCGCGAGCGCGCCGATGATCTCGCGCGCCCGGTCGACGTATCGGTGCCCGTCGGCCTCGATCCTGCGTCGTCCCGCGTCGGCCACCGCGGCGGCCTTGCCGGGATGCGCGGCGCACCAGGTGAGGATCTCGTGGAGCTCGCCGGGCTCGGTGAACAGGAAACACTCCGCGGTGTCCTGGAGCAGCTCGGCGTGCTCATCGGTGCGCGCGCCGACGAAAAGACCACCGGCGGCGGGTACTTCGAAGGTGCGGCAGGTGTGGGTATCGCGGTTGTCGGAGTTGAGCAGCACGAGGTTCGCGGTGACGGCGGCGATCAGCTCCGAATACCGTTGCCCGTACACCGGTCCCGCGACATGCGCACGGGTGCCACGCAATTCGGGAACCCGGCGCCAGCCGGGTCCGGCGACGAGCACCCGCGTGCCATACCTCGTGGCGAGTTCGACCATGTCGGCCCGGCGATCCGGCCTGCACACGCCGACGAAGCCGACCAGGTACTCCCGGCTGCCGCGCCGCGCGGCCGGATGATGCCATGCCGGATCGTAGGCACTGCGCACGAAGGACACCGCCCGCACGCCACGCGCGATCAGCTCGGGCACATTGTGCCGCTTGGTGGTCACGATGAGATCCCAGTCCCGTTCGTGCGCAAGGTATTCGGGGCTGATATTGACCGGATTCGCGACATCGTCGGGGCTGTAGTGCACATGCCGGGCGGCGGGCGTCTCCAGCAACCTGCGCTGATCGAGGTGGACGCCCTTGAAGACGAAGACCAGATCCGGACGGAAAGCCGCGGCGGCACGGTCGATCTCGGCGTGCACGGCCGCGACCCGCCATGGCGCGCGCTGCCGCGCCACCTTGCTGTAGACCCACGGCGGCGACAGCCGGGCAGGCAGCGTCACCGGGGTGGAGTCCACGACGACCACCTCGTGCCCGGCCTGGCGGAACCCGTCGGCGAGGGAGTGGGCATTGCTGCCCACCCAATCATCGCCGACGAACAGGATTTTCACTCAGCGCCCCTCCTCACGCATCAGGACTATCGCCGGACGGGCGGTGAACGGTACAGTCCGCTCGCGCACGATCAGCCGCCGGATGCGGGCGAGATACCAGCAGGCCACCGTCCATTCGACGATCACGCTGGCGTACACCAGCGTCCACACCGAATGCGTGCGGAAGGCGATGCCGAGGGCGACCGCCGCGACGCAGGTGCCGAGGATCGCGCCGATCAGCACCCCGGTGGTGTCCTGGCGCACCGGCAGCACCGCGGTGGTGACGAACGAGGTGACGGTGGTGGCGGGCAGCATGACGATCTCCACCCGCAAAAGCCCGACCGCGCCGGTGAAGTCGTCGCCGAAGATCAGCTGGACCAGCATCGGCGCGGTCAGCCAGACCACCACCGAGGCGAGCGTCGCCGCGCAGACGCACGCGGCCAGCGCCTGCAACGACCGGCGCCAGAAGTTCTCGGCGGCGCTGCGCCGCGCCATCCGCGGCAGCAGCGCGAAACCGATGGGGTCCAGGGTGGATTGGATCGCGCGCACCAGCCGATCGCCCGCCGAATACAGGCCGAGCGCGACGGTGTCGAGCACCGCGGAGTAGACCGCCGCCGCACCCTGCCCGTAGATCGTCACCAGCAACCGTGAGGTGAGAACCGGTGCGCCCGTGCGTAATACGCCGCGAAACAGCCGGGGGCGCGCGGGCGGGCCGAAGGTGCGCAGCGAATCCCACCAGGTGAGCGCCACCGTCGGAATCGAGGAGACGAGCAGGCAGCCGAGCGCCACCTGCGCGCTCGGCATCCGCGGCAGCAGCGCGACGAGCAGCGCCAGATAGCCGATGCGGCCGACGGCCTGATACGCCGTCGACGTGCCGAACCGGCCCTGCCCGATCAGCAGCCAATCCTCGGAGACGGACCAGAATCCGCCGGCGAACAAGCCGAGCAGGATCATGTCCACCTGCACCGGCGCGTGCGCCACCCAGCTGACGGTCAGCGCGGCGCCGATGACGCCGAGGGTGCTCGCGCGGATGGCGAGATAGTCGCCGCGCAGCTGATTGATCTGGCGCAGCCGGTCGGCGCCGGTATCGCGCTCGTCGTGCACCCGTGCCGCGAGGAAGGAGGTGATGCCGAGATCGACGAGCAGCGATCCGATGAAATACGAGGACATTCCGATGGCGAGCAGGCCGAGCCCGTGGCTGCCGAGCACCCGTGCGATGAGCGGCACCGTGACCAGCGTGATGACGTACTGGCCGTACTTACCGAAGGTGACGTAGCCGATATCGCGGACCACGCCGAGCACGCCGTGGCGTTGATGCAGTCCGCCGCCTGCCTTGCCGCGTTTGCCGTCGCGCCTGCGGTGGACGCCGGGGGCGGCGGGCGGGTCGCTGGGGGTGGTGCGGCCGAGACCGTGTTCGTGTTCAGGCATTCGGAAATCGCTCCTGCGGATGATGTCGGCCCGCAGCCCCATTGCTATGCGTGACGCAAGTGCCGGTGTCGCCGTGTGCGACGGAATCGAGGAAGGCGGCGACGATGCGCGCGGTGGCGGTGATGTGGAAGTCCTTGGCGCGCACCGTGGCCGCCGCGGCCAGCCGGATGCGCAGGGCCTGATCGCCGATGAGCGTGTCGAGTGCGGCGGTGAGCCGGCGCTCGTCGCCCGCGTCGACGAGCAGGCCGTTGATGCCCGGTTCGACGATCTCGGCGGGACCGCCAGGCCCCGAGGCGATGACGGCGCATCCCGCGGCCATGCCCTCCACCACCACCTGACCGAACGGTTCGGGCAGCACCGAGCAGTGCACCAGCACATCGGCCTCGCGCACATAGCGTTCCGGGTCGTCGACGTGACCGGTGAAGGTGACCGGGAGCCGCAACCGCGCGGCGAGCTGTTCGAGCTCGGCGCGGTAGGGCTCCTCGTCGAAGAAGGTGCCGCCGATCAGGAATACCTGGCGCGGGCGCAGTTTCGCGGCGGCCACCGCGCGCAGCAAGACGTCCTGGCCCTTCCACGGCGTGAGCCGGCCGACGACCGCGACCACGGTGTCGGCGGGTGCGCGCTGGACGTGCTCGGTGTACTCGGTGGGCTCGACACCGGGATAGGCGACGGCCGCGGGCTTGCCGCCGGTGCGCAAGGTGGCCATGGTGGTCCGGCTGTTGGCGAGATAGCCGTCGGCGCGGCGGCCGAGCAGCCGGATCACCAGTGTCGGCAGCCTGCCGAAGTAGTCGGCCGAGATGCGGTCGTGCACTTGCCATATCAGCGGTATCCGCGCGCGCCGCGCGGCGACCAGGCCCATCACCAGCGCCTTGGTGCTCTCCGCGACGATCACCTCGGTGCCGAGCTCACGTGCGAGCGCGCCGAGCGCCGCGCCGAGCCGGAGCAGGCCCGCGAATCCGGCGAGCAGGCGCAGCGGACCCGAGCCGATGGTCATCGCGCGGCTGTCGAATCCGCCGCGCACGACCCGTGTTTCGACGCCGCGTGCGCGCATGCGTTCGACCATCGGGCCGTCCTCGGTGTAGGCCATGGCGACCTCGGCGAGCCGCTGTTCGCGCAGTGCCGCGAGCAGGCGCAGCGTCGCCAGTTCGGCGCCCGAGGGCGCGGCGGTGTGCGCGAGGAACAGGGCCCGGATCATCGCCGGATTTCCTGATACATCGCCAGGTGCCTGGCCGCTGTGACATCCCAGGAAAAGGTCTCCGCGTGCGCGCGGCATTCGGCGGCCGTCGGCGTCTTGCCGTGCAGCGCGGCCGCGATCCGCGCGGCGAGCGCTTCGGCATCGCCGGTGGGCACGATCAGCGTGGGATCGAGCCCGCGCACCGAATCCGGCAGCCCACCGCATTCGGTGACCACGGGAGCGCGGCCCGCGGCCAGCGATTCCAGCGCGATGAGGCCGAATCCCTCCAGCGCGGTCGTCGGCACCACCGTCAGCGCGGCCTGTTCGTACAGTTCGGTGAGCCGCGCGTCGTCGACATGCCCGGCGAAGATCACCGAATCGCCGAAACCGGCGGCCGCGGAGCGCAATTCGGCCTCCGCGGTACCGGTGCCGACGAGCACGAGGCGCGCGGCGGGATGGTCGGCGCGAATGGCGGGCCAGGCGCGCAGCAGCACATCGATGCCCATCCGGTGTTCCAGCCTGCGCACGCACAGCACCGTTGTCGCGTCGGCGGGTTTCGGTGTCATCCGGAACCGGTCGAGGTCGACACCGGGCGCGATGACGCTGATCCGCTCCGCGGGCACCAGGTAGTCGGCATTGAGCAGATCACGAAAGTGGTTGGACAGCACCACGAATCGCTCCGCGCGGGCGTAGCGGGCGCGCTCGAGCAGATATTTGGCGCGCACCGCGAGCGCGCCCGCACCGGCCACCCTGCTCTCCGCCGCCCACGGCCCGTGGAAGTGCACGACAAGCGCCGTCCCGCCCGCGGCCGGTGGCCCGTAGAGACAGAAGTGCCGATCCAGGATGTCGGCGCCTGCCGCACCGCGATCGCGCAATGCGATACCGGCCCGGCGTGGCGTGGAACCTCCAGTGGCGCCCCAGCTTCGGGCACCGTCGGGTGCGGTCCCGAACGCGGCCGCCGACACCGAGACCCCCGGCTGCCGCGCCAGCGCCGGGTACAGCTCGGTGAAGTACCGATTGAGCCCGCCCGGCGCCGACCCGAACCATTCCGCACCCGTCATATGCACCCGGAGTGGCCGGGTCCCTGCCGTCACCGCGGCCCCCTGTCGTGACGAAGAGGGCGCGCACCCTCTCGGCGAACTCGCTTATCCCCCGAGAAGTCTAAGTGACACGCCTCATTTCCGGTCGCCCCTCGCTATCACCGTGACCCCATCGCAGCTACCCGAGGTCGAAGAGGTTGGGTTGGCCCGCGCGGTAGCGGGCGGCGTCCATGGTGCGGAGAGGGTCGAAGGCGGGGAGGGATTCTCGGGTGTAGAGGCGGGCTCGTGGGGCGGGGGAGCCGGTGGCGTCGAGGATGGCGTTGACGGCGGTGCGGGCGGCCTCGCTGGCGCCCTCCATGGTGGCCAGGTCGAAGTTGGTTCGGACGTAGTCGGCGGCCAGGACGAGGTTGGGGATGCGGGTGGCGGCGGTGGGGCGGTCGGCCCAGGAGCCGATCGTATTGACAAGCAGGGGTTCGTCATTGGCGTTGCGGCCGTCGACGGAGGTGATGCCGGGGTCGAGCATCCACTCGCGGACGATGCCGTCCTTCAGCTGGGTCTTGCCGTCGTCGTTGAGCGCGGCGGTCATCTGCGCCCAGGTTTCCTGATAGATCTGCTCGCGCGTGCACTCCTTGGCGGTCTTGCCGAACAGGATGCCGGGGGTATCCCAGTCGGCGATATCGATGGTGAGGCCGTCGACGATGGATCCGTCGCCGTAGGTGGCGGCGTAGTCGACGTTCCAGAAGGCGCGCTGGGTATAGGAAGTCAGCCGCCACGGCGCGTCGAGGTAGATGTTGTAGCCGGCGCCGAGCTCGAGTTTCTCGGTGACGAACATCTGCATGCCGGTCATCCAGTCGACGGTGAGCGCGTCCATCCGGCCCAAACCCGGGTCCAGCGCGCGGATTTCGGGGGACCAGAGCTCGCGCGCCCGATCGGTCGGCACGGCGCACACGTACCAGTCGGCGGTCTCCACCCGGGCCGAGCCGTCCGGGCCGGTGATGCGCGCGCCCGCGATCCGCCCGTCCGCGACGGTGAATTCGTCGAGCGCGTGGCCGGGATGGAAACGCACACCGAGCCCGCGCAGCAACGCGATCCACGGATCCAGCCACGCCTCGTTGGTCGGGCCGTTGAGCACCTCGTATACCTTGGGCCCGCCGGTGAGCTCGCGCAGCAGGGCCAGGAAGAAGCCCTCCATCATGTTGCCCATGGTCCTGGTGCTCGCCACATATTCCTTGGCGGCCACCAGCGCACGGGTGAGCCCGGTCGCGGCGAGCGCCTGGAACTGCGCGGATCGCGTTGCCGCACCGACGAAATCCCACCAGCTGACGTGTTCCCACTGGCCGAACCGCCGCTCCTCGCACGAGGTCAGATACGTGAGCACCCGCCCCGCCATGTGGAAGGCCTCGGGCAGCGGGATCAGGTTGTTCTTCATGAACACCTCGACGAGGATGCGCTGCAACCCTTCCGGCGTGCGCGCCTGTGCCGGATCGAAGTAGAACCCGAACATCAGCGGGAACCCGTCGGGCAGATTGTGCGCGCGCGGATAGCGCGGATCGTTCACCGAGAACGGCACCAGGTTGTCGTAGACGGTCTTGCCGGAGGCCAGCGGAATCCGGCGCATGGTGTCGTGGACGTGGTGATAGAAGGAGGTGAAGCCGCGTGCGCCGTGTTCACCGGGCAGCGGCGCGCGGCCGCCGGATCCGGTGCCGGGCAGGGGGATGGTGCGTGACTTGCCGCCGAGTTCCTTGCGATCGAAAACGGTGACCTGGAAACCGCGTTCGGCCAATTCGTGGGCCGCGGTGAGCCCGCCGATGCCCGCGCCGAACACCGCGACCCGCGTGCCGGTCGGCGCGGCGGACGCGGGCGGCAGGCCCGTCGCGGCCAGGCCCGCGGTCCCGGCGATGGCGGCGGCGCCGCGCAGCAGCGTGCGCCGGGACAGTGCGCCGTCACGATCTCGAGTTGTCATGGTCCGCCCCTTCGGCAATTCTGACTATCTCGATCGTCATATTTAGCAGAAAGTGCGAGACATTGGGAGACAATGCGTCTATGGCAATCAAGGTGGGCCGATGAGCGAGGGGCGCACCTATCGCGGCGTCGGCAAGGCCGAGCGGATCGCGCTACGCCGCGCCGCGCTGCTCGCCGCGGGCCTGGAATTGTTCGGCACCAGGGGATATGGGTCCACCGGGGTGAAGGACCTGTGCCGCGCGGCCGGACTGACCGATCGGTATTTCTACGAATCGTTCACCGGCACAGCGGATCTGTTCGCGGCGGTCTTCGACCGCGTGATCGAGGAGCTGTTCGCGGCGGTGTCGCGCGAGGTGGCCGCCGTCGAGCCGATCGGGACCCGCAAACTGCGCGCGGGCATCGGCACCTTCCTCGCCGCGCTGGCGGCCGATCCGCGCACGCTGCGCGTGGTGTTCACCGAACCCAACGGCGCGGGCGCCGAACAGCGGCTGCGCGACGCGATGTGGCGCTTCGCGAAGCTGGTCGCCGCGACGGCGAGTGCCGCACGGCCGGAACAGGATCCGCCCGCACCGCAGGTCGACATCTACGCGCTGTCGGTGGTCGGCATGCTGGAGCGGGTGATCGTCGAGCGGCAGGGCGGCAGGCTCGAGGTCGCCGTCGACGAACTCGTCGACCACTGCACGACTTTCGCCGCCTCGGCACTGCGCGCGCTGTATCCGCGCTGAGCTGCGCGGACTCGGCGTACGCTGGCTGGCAGTCGGCCGGTGAGGTACATTTCACACCGGGTTCGTGCTCGGCACGAGCCGACCCGCGGGGGCTGGCGGGAGGACTGACACTGTGGGTACCGTGCGTTCCGTGGCCGAGCGGCCGGGACTCGCCGAGCGCGAGATCCGGATCCTCGTCGAGAACGGTGAGTACTGGCTGCGCAATCGCGGTGACATCGCCATGATGGTGATCACCGTAGAACGCCTGCGACAACGCTGGCCGCACGCGCGCATCGGGGTGCTGACCCATCAACCCGCCGTGCTGCGCGCGCTGCTGCCGCAGGCCGAACCGATCTGCGGCCCGGATTGGACCTGGGGCGGCGACGGGTTCGCGGCGCGGCTGTCGCACACGGCCGCAACGAAACTCGGCGGACCCGCGGCGCTGTGGTGGCGTGCGGCCACCGACGGTCCGAAGGATCGGGTGCGCGCACTCCGCGACGCCCGGCGCGAGCCGCCCGAACCCGAACCCGGCGATCCCGTGTTCCCGGTGGAGATTCCCCTCGCGGTCGCCCAGGCCTCGCTGGTGCTCGCCCTCGGCGGCGGCTATATGACCGACGTCGATCGCTATCAGGCGCACCGCACCATGAATCTGCTGGAACACGCTGCCGCGCTCGGCATTCCGACGGCGCTGATCGGCCAGGGCCTCGGCCCGCTGCGCGATCCGCAGCTGCTTGCCCGCGCGGAGAAGGTGCTGCCGCACGTGGATGTCATCGCCTTGCGGGAGGGCAGGCGCGGACCGGAGCTGCTCGCCCGCCTCGGCGTCGACCGGGACCGGGTGCTCGTCACCGGAGACGACGCGGTCGAATTCGGTTACCGGCTGCGCGATCCGCGCATCGGCGGCGAGATCGGGCTGTGCCTGCGGGTGGCGGACTATTCGAAGGTGAGCGCGGCGGCGCAGGCCACGCTCGGCACGGTGGTGCGCGCGAGCTCGGTGCGGCTCGGCGCGGGCGTCGCGCCGCTGATCATCTCCGAATACGCCTCCGAGGACCGCCGTTCCACGCTGCCGCTGCTCGAGGGCGCGGCCAAGGCGCTGCCCGCGGTCGGCCGCGGCGGCACCGCCCACGACGTGGCCCGCCAGGTCGCCGGATGCAGGCTGCTGGTGACCAGTGCCTATCATTTGGCGGTTTTCGCACTGGCGCAGGGCATTCCGGCGATCGGCATCACCGCGTCGGAGTACTACGACGACAAATTCCACGGGCTCGCCGCCATGTTCGGCGCCGGGCTGCGGGTGGTTCATCTCGACGATCCCGACCTCGAGCAGGTGCTGACCGGTGCCATCGGCGAGGTGTGGGACCAGGCGCCCGCACTGCGGGATGCCTTACAGCAGAAGGCCGCCGAGCAGATCGACGCGAGCCGCGCCGCGCTGGAGCGGGTCTGCGGGCTCGTGGAGAACGGACCCGTTCGTGTCAGGGGCACATCACTAGGGGGATAACCGATGCAGGACACACTCTCGATCTGCGTGCCGGCCTACAACTCGGCGCGCACGCTGGCCACCACGCTGCGCTCGGTGCTCGATCAGGACGCCGATTTCGAGCTGCTCGTGCTCGACAACGCCAGCACCGACGACACCGGCGAGATCGCGCGCTCGTTCGGCGATTCGCGCATCAGGGTGCTGCGCAACGACAGCGTGCTGCCCATCGGTGACAACTGGAACCGGGCGATCCGCGCCTCGACCGGCACCCTGGTGAAGGTGGTCTGCGCCGACGACGTGCTGCGGCCCGGCGCGCTGGCCGCCCAGCTCGCGGTGATGGCCGACGGGTCGGTGGCGATCTGCTCGGGCCGCTTCGAGGTCATCGACGAGCAGGGTGAGCTGCTGGAGACCGGCCTCGGGCTGGCCGGACTGCTCGGCAGGCGGGACGCGCGCACGCTGGCGCGCACCATCGTCCGGCTCGGCCCCGCGGAATTCGGGCCGACGGCGGCGGCCATGTTCTACCGCGAGCATTTCGACAAGGTCGGCGGGCTGCGCGGTGATCTGGTGTTCCCGATGGACGTCGACCTGTTCGCGCGGGTCTGCTCGTTCGGTGAATTCCACGGGATGACCGATATCGTCGCGGCCTGGCGCAATTCGTCGTTCAACCTGTGCAGCCAGACCTCGACGGTCAGCAAGCTGACCGATATGTACCGCTTCCACCACCGCATCGCGGGCGACCATCCGGAGCTGGTCGGCCGCGGCGATGTGCTCGCGGGGGACACCAGGCTGGTGCGGGCGGCGTTGCACCGCTTGCGCGTTCGCACCGTGGCGACCGTCCGCAACCGCCCCGATCTGCTCTGACACGGCGAGGGTGGCGCCCGGTACCCCCGGCGCCACCCTTCGTCTGTGCGAGCCGTTCAGATGGTCCAGAGCCGCCCGTAGGTGATGACCGTGTCACCGCTGGAGCTGACCACCCGGACGAACGGCCGGATGGTGGTCTGGCCGAGGACACCGGTGACGGTGCCGTGGAAGCCGGACATCCGGATGAAGCCCTCGACGCCGGAGATGTCGCCGCCCGCGCATTCGATCGTCTGGATGCCGGGGCCGAAGCCGACCTCGAGCTCGAGGCCGAGCCGGGGGATCAGGCCGTCCAGCTTCAGCAGCGCGCCGTTGTCGCCGCCGAGATCCATGCCGAGTCCCGGTGTGTACCACTGGAACTTGATCTTGCCGTTCAGCGTGGCCGGGTAGCCGACCTGATAGCCGATGGTGATGTGGCCGGTCCAGTCCTCGGCCCTGGGGCCGGAGATACGGTAGGCGGCCTCGCCCGCGTGGAACCACTCCCTGGTCAAGGGATTTCCGTCCAGCGGGGGGACGAAATCGATGCGCGTATCGGACTGGATCGCCTCGATCGCGCGGTCGCCGTGATCGACGATCGTGCTCGTACTGTCTATCGCCGCGGTAGCGGTGCCGTTGCCCAGTACGAGTCCGGTGGCCGCGACCGTCGCGATCGCGAACATCCGGATGCCCCGGCAACGGAGCTGATCAGAATCCCTCATCGTTTCCCCTCGTCCGTGACCCTTCGAGCGCCCTGCCGCGCTCGACGCCCGCCCCCCTCAGACTCGGGGGCACCAAGCCCCCTTAATCGTTGCGGTGCTCCGATCATGCGTAAATGAAATATGTCATATCAACATTTGCTGGACCCGCTGGCAACAATTCGGCAGTGCCGCAGTGACTTTCACGCAATCGGTGACGGCTCGGGGCCTCCGGGGCCATCGATCACCCATCGCTCCGCGAGCCGGGGCAGGCTCGCGCTGACCTCGGGGAACAGATCCGGCAGCATGAGTAGGACGAAATCCGGTGCGGCCGTGTCAAGTTCGTCCGGTGTGATGATCGGAATGTCGGTGCCGGGCATGCGGCGTCCGTGTTTGGCCGGTGACGCGTCGGCGACGGCGGTGATCAATCCGCGGTGCAGCCCGGCCGATTCGAAGACCGCGACCGCGCGCGAGGCCGCGCCGTAGGCGTAGATCCGGTGACCTTTCTCCGTCATCGCGGTGAGCCAATTCCGGAGCTGGGTGGCGTGCCTTGTCGCGGCGCGCTGAAGTGCCTGTGCCGCAACGGGAGTGATGTACGCGGCTTCATCGTCGAGTACCGTGCGAACGGCGGCGCCCGGTTCGTGACGACCGTGCCGGGCGGCGATCAGCACGGTGCCGCCGTAGAGCTCGAACCGCCACGCGGTGGTCACGGACATCCCGGCATCACGCAGCAAACGCCGCAGCGCGGCCAGCGAATAGTAGGCAAAGTGCCCGTGCCTCAGCGCGTTCCACTGACGCGCCGAGACGATCGTGGCCAGCGAGTGATACTGGATCAGTAATGTACCGTCCGGTTCGGTGGCGGCGGCACGTTCGAGAAATGCGGCCTGTTGGTCCGGTTCGTGCATGATGCCGAAGCAATCCAGCACGATATCCGCGCGCCCGCCCACCTCGGTGAGACCGCGCGCGGTCAACAGCGGCAGCCAGCTACCGCCGTGCGGGCTGCCGAATTCGCGCACGGTGGCGCCGCGCAACAGACCGTCGGCAGCCACCGATGCCACCGCCTCCGCGGCCTGCTCGCGCAGGGCCCGCGGTTCGACACCGCGCGGCTCCTCGGCGCCGGTGTCGTCCTCGGCCAGCTGCGCCAAACCGCATGCCGCACACAGGTCCATGCGCAATGCGTGCCTGGGTTCGTCGACGGGGGCGGTGGCAGGCGGGAAGTGATCCGCCGCCGCCACCCTGCCGAGATCGAGCACCGTCGCGAGCTCATCGCCCGCGCACCCGCGGCACCGCCCAGCCGCCACGCCGTCCTCCTGCGCCGTCGTCGTTTGCCGGGCACGCTCGGATCCCCGGACGAGCGTGCCCGCCCTCCATGGTGCCCGCGGATCGGCGCCGAGGCGAGTACCGAGACGCCGCTCCGCGACGCTCGGTCCGGCGCGAAGCGACCTCCGGCCGCTGCGAGTGCCGAGACGCCGCTTCGCGACGCTCGGTCCGGCGCGAAGCGACCTCCGGCCGCTGCGAGTGCCGTGACGCCGCTTCGCGACGCTCGGTCCGGCGCGAAGCGACCTCCGGCCGCTGCGATCGTCAGGCGCTCGTCGGCGTGCCGATCCGGCGCATCGTCGCGTCCAGAACACCGGTGTCGCGCAGCTTTTCGAGATGGGGCAGCCGGGTGAAGCGCTCGAAGAACGCGTCACGGGTGAGCCCGCAGGCGACGTATTGCTCGTACAGTTCGGTCGCGCCCGCGGCAACGCTCCACCACGCGCGGTAGCCGATGGCGTTGCGCGCCGCCGTGAAATCGACGCGGTAGGAGCGCGGATCCGCCCCGCTCTCGCCGGTGATCATCAGCCGGGAATCGGGCACGGCCGCCACCACCGCCTGCGCGATATCGGCGACGGTCAGATTGTTCTGCTCGCTGCCGATATTGAAGGCGCGGCAATGGATCGCGTCCACCGGCGCGGTGAGGCAGGTCGCGAAGGCCCAGGCGATGTCCTTGGCGTGCACCAGCGGACGCCACGGCGTGCCGTCGGAGAGCACCTTGACCTCGCCGGTGAGCACCGCGTAGCCGACGAGGTTGTTCAGCACGATATCGGCCCGTAGTCGCGGCGAGAAGCCGAATGCCGTGGCGTTGCGCAGGAATACCGGTGCGAAGCCGGAATCGGCCATGGCCGCGACATCGTCCTCGACCCTGACCTTGCTCTCCGCGTACGGCGTGATCGGGCGCAGCGGCGCGTCCTCGGTGACAAGCCCGTCGCCCGCCGCGCCGTAGACCGAGCAGGTGGAGGCGTACAGGAAGCGGTGTACGCCCGCCTCTTTCGCGAGCCTGGCCAGTCGCACCGAGGCATGATGGTTGATGTCGTAGGTGATGTCGGGGGCCAGCGCGCCGAGCGGATCGTTCGACAGCGCCGCCAGGTGGATCACCGCGTCGAAATCGGCGAGCTGTGCCGCGGTCACATCGCGTAGGTCGACCATGAGGCCGGGCGGGTCGGCGGGTGCTTCGCCGAGCACGCAGTCGGCGAAGAAGCCCGCGTCGAGCCCGACCACCTCGTGGCCGTTGGCCCGCAGCACCGGCACCATGACGGTGCCGAGATATCCCTGATGTCCGGTGACAAGCACCCGCATGCTCAGTGTCCTCCGAAGTCGATGATGGCCTTGTCCACGACGAACGCCTCAGCGTGCCGCGCGTGGCACTGCACCCCGCGCAACCGGGACAGCGCGAGGAACGACTGCTCGTCGAACCAGTCCCGATCCGCCTGGGACGGATAGCGTTTCAGCAGCAGCCGCGCCTTCTCCTCGGCGAGCTCCTGGGTGAGCGGGTGGAAGAATGTCGGCGTCGGCGTATCGCACTCCCACTTGAGGATCTCGTAGCCGAGCACCAGCTGATCGCGGAACTCGGTCGGCACCAGCTCGGCGAGCAGCCGATGATCCTGATGGGCGTCGCGGCGCTGCGGCGCGAACACCACATCCGGATCGGTGCCGACGCGAAAGTTCTTCAGCGCGCCCTTGATTCGGTCCCAGTGCGCGGGTGCGCGCGCGTCCGGAATATCGAGCACGGTGAGGTCGAGCTCGGCGCCGGGACAGAAATCGGCCAGCGCCGCCCGTTCCTCGTCCTCGCGCGCGGTGCCGCCGCCCGAGAGGACGAGTGCGTGCACCCGCAGCCTCGGCCGGGCGCGGCCCATGGCGAGCAGGGTCGCGCCCATCCCGATGGCGATATCGTCGCAGTGCGCGCCGAACACCGCGATCTCGGTGACCGAACCCGCGGTCAGCCGAATCACGCGTGCTCCCAGACCATCCAGGGCCGGACTCCGGTGCGGTAGCCGTTGTCGAGGTCGGCGCGCTCCTTGAAGGTGTCGGCCGGCTTCCAGAAACCGAGGTGCTGATAGCCGAAGAGCCTGCCCTGCCCGGCCAGCGTGCCGCACGCGTCCGCGACGAGATCCCCGCCGGGGGGCAGCAGATCGAAGACCTCGGGGGTGAGCACGAAGTAGCCGCCGTTCTCCCACAGCGGCAACCGCGAGACCGGCATGATTTCCTTGACCTCGCCGGTCGGCGTGATGTCCACGCAGTGGAATGAGGACTGTGGCGGCACCACCATCATCGAGGCCGCCGCCTTGGACGCGGTGAATTTCTCGATCATTTCGTCCAATGGCGCGTCGGTGAGCACGTCGGCGTAGTTGGCGAGGAAGTACCGCTCGTCCTCCAGGTAGGGGCGGACGCGCCGAAGTCGTTCGCCGATAGGGGATTCCACGCCGGTGTCGACGAAGGTGATCGACCAGTCGCTGATATCGGTGCGTAGTAATTCGACCCTGCCGTCGCGGATGACGAAGTCGTTGGACACCGATTCCTCATAGGTCAGGAAGAAGTTCTTGATGTGCTCCGCGCCGTAGCCGAGGCACAGGACGAAATCCTTGTGCCCGAAATGTGCGTAATATCGCATTACATGCCAGAGCAGTGGTCGCGGACCGACCAGTTGCATCGGTTTCGGAATCATGTCGTCGCTGCCGTCACGCATTCGCATGCCGTAGCCGCCGCAGAACAGCACAACTTTCATCGTGCGTGCCTCCCCGTGATGATGTCTGAGTGTGGATTGTCGTGCCGATCGGCGTGATGCAGAGTGGGTAGCGGATAGATCAATTCGGCGCCCCATTCGGTGATATGCCGGAGTTGGGCCGTGATCTCCGCTTCGAGATTCCACGGCAAAACGATCACCACGTGCGGGCGATCGAGCTCGATGCGCTCGGGCGGATGGATCGGAATCCTGGTGCCCGGCGTGAATTTTCCGTGTTTGTACGGATTGCGGTCAACGGTGTACGCGAGCAGGTCGGGCCGGATACCGCAGTAGTTGAGCAGAGTATTGCCCTTGCCCGGCGCGCCGTAGCCGACGACGCGCTTGCCCTTGTCCTTGCAGTCGAGCAGGAAGCGCAGCAGATCGTGGCGCACCCGTTCGGCGCGCGGCGCGAGTTCGAGATAGCCGTCCAGGCGGTGCAGTCCTGCCCTCTCCTCGAGCTCGAGCACCTCCCACACCTGTGCGCTCGGCGCGCTGGCGACCGCGTCCGGGCGCGCCCACACCCGCAGCGAACCACCGTGTGTCGGTAGCAATTCCACGTCGACAACGGTCAGGCCTGCCGTGGCCAGCGCACGCTGGGCCGAGAGCAGTGTGTAGTACTGGAAGTGCTCGTGATAGATGGTGTCGAACTGACCGAGCTCGAACAGGTTCAGCGCGTGGTGCACCTCGATGGAGAGCCAGCCGTCGTCGGCCATCAGCATGCGCAGCGACCGGGTGAAGCCGCGCAGGTCGGGCACGTGCGCGTAGACGTTGTTGGCCACCACCAGATCCGCGGGCCCGTGCTCGGCGCGCAGCGCGGCCGCCGACTCCTCGTGCAGGAAGGTGGTCGCCGTCGGCACGCCCGCCGCGCGGGCGGCCGCGCCGACGTTGACCGACGGTTCGATGCCGAGGCAGGGGATGCCCGCGGCGACCGCGTGCCGCAGCAGATACCCGTCGTTGCTCGCGACCTCGATCATGAACGAGTCGCCGTCGAGCCCGAGCCGTTCGATGGCGTGCTCGACGAATGTTTCCGCGTGCCGCACCCAGCTGTCGGAAAAGGAAGAATAGTAAGCGTATTCGGTGAAGGTTTCTTCCGGTGTGATGAGCGCGGGGATCTGCACGAGTAGGCAGTCCGCGCACACCCTTAGGTGCAGTGGATAGGTCGGCTCGACGAGATCGAGTTCCGTGGCCGACAGGAACTTTTCACACGGCGGTGTCGCACCGAGGTCGAGGACGCTAGAGAGACGCTCGGAATCACACAGTCGACAGTGCAACGGGGGCCCCACCTTCTACCGAGAAAGTCGATCGACCGGCGTTGAGCCGGAACATTGGAGACTTCGGCTTGATCCAGTGAGACGTTACAACGGTATGCCCCCATGTCGCTGGCGAAATCTACTGGGTGAGACGAAGTTTCGAGGAAATTCTTCCTGGTTTTCCGGGGCGGCGTCCCGGCGGCTATCGGGTTCGTTGGTGGTAACGTCGCGATTGCCTTGTGGCAGAGGTGGAACCACCTCGTTCGACGGCGGAAAGATTCCGGGGATCGCGGGGTTGCAAACCAACCGTTCCCATGTTGGCAAATTTCTGGAATACGAAGCGGCCCATCCCATTCGGTGTGTGAAACGGATTGTGTTCTGTAACAATCGCGTTCTGACTGCCGACTGAGAGAGCAACCCCAGGCAGTCGAACAGGCCGAGGGTCCGGTCGATGGGGATCGGGGGCGAAGAATTCTCTCCTAGGGGGAGGTGTGTGTTCAATGAGCTTCGAGCTCGCGGACGACGACAAGCTGGATATCGCACCACCATCGCGGTCACTACCGCGATCCGAGCGTGAGCGCTGGCAGAGCGAGTACGTCAGACGGCTCGGCGCAACGGATTTCGGCGTGATCGTGGCCGCCGTCGGGCTGGCCCAGGTCATCCGGTTCGGCGGGCCCGCCGCGCCGCCGCTGGCCTGGCATCTGCCGTACGAGGTCGGCTACACGGTGGTCTCGGTGCTGCTCGCGCTGGCATGGGCCGGATTCCTCGCGGTGAGCAACACCCGCTCGCCGCAGGTGGTCGGCAGCGGAGCGGAAGAATACCGGCGATTGGTCTCGGCGACGCTGCGACTGTTCGGCGGTGTCGCGATCGCGTCGCTGATTTTCCAGATCGAGTTCGCCCGTGGCTATTTGGCGATCGCGCTGCCGCTCGGCCTGCTCGGGCTGATGCTCAGCAGGCTGGCCTGGCGCAAACACGCGCGGGCGCGGCGCGGGCGCGGGGAGTACCGGTCAAGGGTGCTTGTCGTCGGCTGTCCCGAAGCGGCGCGGGCGATGGCGACCGCGTTCTCGCGCGATCCGGCCTGCGGTTACCGTGTGGTCGGGGTCTGCGTTCCGGACGGAACCTCCGGAACTACCTACGAATTCGAGGCGCTCGGGCGGACGTTCTCGGTGGTCGGCGACGATCGCTCGGTGCTCGACGCGGTGCGCCGCTGCGGGGCCGACACCGTCGCGGTGACCGCGACCGATCATCTCGGCCCGATCGAATTGCGCAGGATGGCATGGGAACTCGATCCGCTCGGGGTCGAGCTGATCGTGGCGCCCGGCGTCGTCGATATCGCGGGCACCAGGCTGACCAACCGCCTCGTCGCGGGCGTGCCGATGCTGCATATCGCGCGGCCGCAATACGATCGGGCGAAATCGGTCGGCAAGGCCATCTTCGACGGATGCTTCGCGGCCGCGGTCCTCTTCTCGATCCTGCCCGCGCTGCTCGGCATCGCGCTGGTCGTCAAGCTGAGCAGTCCCGGGCCGGTGTTCTACTACTCGGAGCGAATCGGGCGCGGCGGCAAGCCGTTCCGCATGATCAAGTTCCGCAGCATGTACGCCGATGCGGATGCCCAGGTGGCCGCGCTGATCGCAGGCAACGGCGGCAACCCGGTGTTCTTCAAGATGAAGGACGATCCACGGGTGACGCCGATCGGCCGGGTGATCCGCAAGTTCAGCCTGGACGAGCTGCCCCAGTTCCTCAACGTGCTGCGCGGTGAGATGAGCGTGGTCGGCCCGCGCCCGCAGGTGCGGCGCGAGGTGGACAGCTACGACGGCGACATGCGGCGCAGGCTGCTGGTGAAGCCGGGCGTCACCGGGCTGTGGCAGGTGAGCGGCAGATCCAATCTCTCCCTGGAGGATTCGATGCGCCTGGACCTGTCCTACGTGGAGAACTGGTCCATGGTGCTCGACCTGCTGCTCATCGCCAAGACCATCGGCGCGGTCGCGCGCGGGGAGGGTGCGTACTGATCAGGCCACCGGGAACCGCGCGCCCAGCGCGCGGAAGACCGCCGTGTTCAGATCGAAGGCGTGCTGCGCCTCGGTGAGCACGCGGTCGCGCTCGGCCTCGTCCAGCGGCATGCTGTCGAGCTGCGTGCGGTACTCGCGCTTGAAGGCGGCCGGGTTGCCGATGTCCTCGAAGACGTAGAACCGCACGCCGTCACCCTTGTGCGGCAGGTCCCACAGTTTCTCCGCGGAGTTGCGGATGATCTGTCCGCCGGACAGATCGCCCAGGTAGCGGGTGTAGTGGTGCGCGATGAAACCGGCGGGCCAGTCGCGGGCGCACTCGTCGACGCGGGCGGCGTAGGCCGCGGTGGCGGGCAGCGGCTCCAGCCGGTCGCGCCAGTCCGGGCCGTCGAGATGGGCCAGGTCACGCTCCAGCTGTGCGGTGCGCGCGAGTTCGGGGCGGATGAACGGCCCGGCGATCGGATCCTCGGCCAGCGCCGCGTCGCGGCCCTCCAGCGCGCGGTAGATGAACCACAGCTGGCCGGTGAGGCCGAGGTAGGCGGTGATATCCAGCTTGCCGCCGAGCAGATCGCCGACGAAGCTCGAGTTCTCCGCGTCGGCGTGCTGCTGTGCGGTGGCCGTGCGGATCATCGTGGAGAACGGAGTCGTGTCCGTCAGCGTTTCCGTCATGCCCAAACCACCTCACCTTTAGCCGCGTCATCTCTACCAGCGGGTTCTGCCACTACTTTGGCTACCCTAACTGTTCTTCCGACGATACGGTCCGCCACGGTGTCCGGCATCCATCGAAAGGTGTAAAACACGGTCAACCGTTCGATAAGCCCTGCTCGGCGGCGGTGTGGTGGTTGTGCCGCGTGTCACCGGCCGCACGCTCGTATGGTAGAACTTGTTCTAGTTTCGGCGATGGGAGCGTACGGTGCGGTACGGAATTGTGTTGTTCACCAGCGATCGGGGGATCACGCCCGCCGAGGCGGCACAGGCCGCCGAGCAGAACGGCTTCGACACCTTCTACGTGCCCGAACACACCCACATCCCGGTGGCGCGCACCGCCGCGCATCCGCGCACCGGCGACGCCACCCTGCCCGACGACCGCTATCTGCGCACCCTCGATCCGTGGGTCTCGCTCGCCACCGCCGCCGCGGTGACCAGCCGCATCGGCCTGTCCACCGCGGTGGCGCTGCCCGCCGAACACCACCCCATCACGCTCGCCAAGACCATCGCCTCGCTCGATCACCTGTCCGGCGGCCGGGTCAGTCTCGGCGTCGGATTCGGCTGGAACACCGAGGAACTCGCCGATCACGGGGTGCCGCCGAACAAGCGCCGCACCGTCCTGCGCGAACACCTGGATGCGATGCGCGCCATCTGGACCGACGAAGAAGCCAGCTACACAGGGCAGTTCGTCAGCTTCGGCCCGAGCTGGTCCTGGCCGAAGCCGGTGCGCAAAGGCGTCCCCGTCTACCTGGGCGCGGCGGGGACCGAACAGTCCTTCACCTGGCTGGCGAAAAACGCCGACGGCTGGATCAATACGCCGGGGGAGGGCGATATCGACGCGAAAATCGCCATGCTGCACCGCATCTGGCGCGAACACGGCCGCGCGGGCCGCCCCGAGATCATCCTGCTCGCGGGCCGCCCCGATCCGGCCCAGCTGGCCGCATGGTCCGAATCGGGTGTCACCGAAGCCGTTTTCGGGATGCCCGACAAGTCTCCGGATGACGTGCGCGCCTACCTCGGCCGTCTCGCCGGGAAGCTCGGCAGCATCGCGCCCTGATCCCGGCACTGCCTCGGCTGCCGCCGAATCACCCTGTGCGGCAGCCTCGGCCGTGGACTACTGCGTCGCAGCCTGGCGGCGCGGCAACTTCCAACCCGGGCGGGGGAAGTGGCAGGTGTAGCCGTCCGGGTAGCGCTGCAGGTAGTCCTGATGTTCGGGCTCGGCCTCCCAGAACGTGGGCGCCGGGCTCAGCTCGGTGACCACCTTGCCGGGCCACAGGCCCGAGTCGTCGACATCGACGATGGTCTCCAGCGCGACGCGCTTCTGCTCGTCGTCGACGTAGAAGATCTCCGAGCGGTAGCTCGTGCCGAGGTCGTTGCCCTGGCGATCCTTCGTCGTCGGATCGTGGATCTGGAAGAAGAATTCCAGCAGCGCACGGTAATCCGTCTTCGCGGGGTCGTAGACGATCTCCACGGCCTCGGCATGGCCCGGGTGATTGCGGTAGGTGGGGTGATCGTTGCGGCCGCCGGTGTAGCCGACGCGGGTCGAGAGCACACCGGGCTGCTTGCGGATCAGCTCCTCCATACCCCAGAAGCAGCCGCCTGCCAGAATCGCCTTGCGTGTGTCGCTCACACGTCCTCCTTCGTGAAGAGAGTCTTGTACTGTCCGTAGCCTGCCGCCTCGAGCTCGTCGAGGTGGATGAATCGCAGCGCGGCGGAATTGATGCAGTACCGCAGGCCGCCCGCGTCACGGGGTCCGTCGGTGAACACATGCCCGAGGTGGCTGTCGCCGTGCACCGATCGGGCCTCGGTGCGGATCATCAGATGACTGAAGTCCCGCTTCTGGACGATGTTGGCGGCATCGATCGGCTTGGTGAAGCTCGGCCAGCCCGAACCGCTGTCGAACTTGTCGACCGAAGCGAACAACGGCTCACCGGACACCACATCCACGTAGATACCTGGCTCGTGGTTGTCCCAGTACTCGCCGGTGAACGCCCGCTCGGTGCCGTTCTCCTGCGTGACGTGGTACTGGTCGGGCGAGAGCGCGGCCACCGCCGCGGGATTCCGGTTGTATTCCTGTGCCATATGACCTCCTCGGTTCGGCTACCCGTACAACGAGGGGCCCGGTGCGGAAAGTCCCCCGCGGGCTCGGCGTCATACTTCGGTCACTTCTCACCATCGTCGCCGAAGACGAGCCGGATGAAGGTCTCGGTGTGGCGATGAATGTCATCGCGTGCCTGTGCGCGGTCATGGGTCGTTGCCTCGGCGTGCAGGTGCAGTACCCGGGTCAGGCCGATGAAACCGGTGAAGGACATCGCCAGGTCCTCCGGTGCGGCGCGGTTCGCCGGGAGTAGACCCGCGGCGATCCAGCGCTCGAACAGCAGGCTCACCTGAGTTCGCATGGCCGAGACCGCATTCCGCAGGGCCGAGCTGTGCAGTAGCCCGTCGCGCGCCATCATGCTGATCAGGAGCCTCCCGTCGTCGCTGTCCCACTCGCGCAGTGCGGTGCGCACGAGTTCGCGCAGGTACTCGGGCGGGTCGGTGTCGGCGCGGGCGGCGGCGTCGCGGCCGGTCACGTCCAGCGGATTCTTGGGACCGAGCGTGGACAGCACGGCATCGAAGATCGCCCGTTTGCTGTCGAAATGGGCGTAGAGCACGCTCTCGCTCAACCCGACCTCGCGCGCGATGGACCGGATCGAGGTCCCCGCATAGCCGTTGCGGGCGAACAGTCGCAGTGCGGCGGACATGAGCTCGGCCTTGGTGTCGCCGGCATCCGCCTTCCGCGGCCGCCCCGGCCCACGCCGTGGTGTCGTCATCGGGCTTCCGTGCCTCCTTCGAGAGGGATACAATTAATCGATCGCTCGATTATTTTATACCGAAAGTAGGGACACCATGACCGTCGACTGGCGAACGCACACCAATCCACCGGCCCCGTATGTCGAGCCTGCGCCATACGGCTACCTCTATCTCGGATTTCGCGTCGACCCGCCGCGCCGAATCCCGTTCGTGCCGCGCAGTTCCCGGCGTCGCGAGGCACTGCGCCGATGCCAGGACCTGACCCGCCGGCTGCAAGCGCTCGATGAGGTGATGTCAGCCAGGGCCTATCGGGCGGTGGTGATCCAGCCATCGAGCACCAGCCCGCGCTTCGACGTGATCGTCCTGATCGAGACCACCGCACCGGACACGATCGCCACTGTGCAGGCCGACCCGGCGTTCCAGCAGTTGGGCGCCGATTTCGTGATGACCGCCCGCAACATCAGGCGCCTCGGCGACATCGACAGCTCGCCCTCGGGCACCTTCCTGTTCAACCACTTCACCGCCGACGACGCGGACCGCGCGCTGCGCTACTTCGACGGCGTCGCAGGCTGGTTCAGCCACGACGCCAAGGTCGACGACATCGCACTCCTCGGCCCCCTCGACCCAGCCCCCTACGTCTTCGTCAACCAGGTACGACTCCCCGGCACCCTCGCGGAATTCGTGCTCGCGCTCCTGCGCCCGAACTTCCGGCACTCGGTCTACCGCAAAATGACCGGAAACCGCGTCGGCTTCGCCTCCATCATCTGCAAACCCGTCTGACGGCCGAAGGGTTTCGCCACGTCCAACCATCGGCGTCAGTGCAGTCGTAGCAGGCCGGCGTCGGTGGTTCGGAATCTACCCGTTGGCCCATCCGCGCCCGATCATGTCAAGCACCGAAATTCATGGGCTTGGTCCGGGTTTGCGGCGTGACATGCTTGCACGGTTAATTGTTGGGAAATCCATTGTGGAAGAAGGTTTTTACTGTGACTGTCACCAGCCGGACAGGTCTCGCGCTCGCGGCGCTCGGTGCAGCAACCTGCGCGGTGGTACTCGGCGCACCTCAGGCCGGTGCCGCGGTTACCAACCTCGAGATCGTGCAGAACGGCGCGGGCTGCTCCTACACCATCACCGCGACCGCGCGTCCGGGTACCGCGGTGTCATTCTTCGACGCCGATGCCAAGGGTTTCGGCACCCGCGACTCCTTCCAGCCGAATACACCCGCGGTTGACGCCTCCGGGAAGGCGACCACCACCTGGAAGCCGGGCACGATGGGGCAGCACTCGATCCTCGCGCAGGAGTCGCCGACCAATGACGCCACCTTTACCCAGATAGTCAACGTCGATCAGAACCCCACCTGCGGCAAGCCGTCGACGGGTAGCGCGGGTATCCCGGGTATCGGCTGATCCGAAAGGCCGCACCCGGCAGTGCGTACTGCCGGGTGCTTTCTCGCCGTCAGCTGATCAGGGGTGCAGAACTGTCGCGCGTGAAGTACCCGGCACACGGCTATCGGCGGTAGGTCGACACGGGGACGGTGCGCGGTAGCGCTATCGTTGCCGACGGAACTGGTCGGCGAGTGGGAGGCGGGTGGTGTCGCGGTGAGTACCTCGCATGATGGTCCGGTTGGCATGCCTGAGCAGGGCGGAAGCAGGTTTTCGCCGCCCGCGGTCGCGGCGGTGCTCGTGGTCGCGCTCGCGGTGATGATCGTGGTCGGGGTGGTGGCGTGGAAGGCGCGGGCGGAGGTGGTCGCGGGGACGGCGCTGCCTGCCGACGCCGCCGGTCCCGGTGTTCCGGCGGGGGTGACCGCGAACGGGGCGATCCGGATCGGTGATCCCGGAGCGAAGGTGGTCGTGCGGGTGGTGATGGATTTGCAGTGCCCGGCCTGCCGACGGTTCGAGAAGGCCAACGGTGCGGTGCTGGAGCGGGCGGCGAAGAGCGGTACCGCCGCCGTCGAATACAACGTCATCTCGTTCCTGGATCGCGCGTCCACGACCGAATACTCCTCTCGCGCAGGCAATGCGGCGTTCTGCGTCGCCGCGTCGGGCAGCGCGAACTTCCAGAAGTGGCTGGAGACGATGTTCGAGGAGCAGCCCGCCGAAGGCGGTGCCGGACTCCCCGACAGCAAGCTGATCGACATGGCCAAGGGCGCCGGATACACCGATTCCGCTGTGGCCCAATGCATTACCGGCCGTCAATACGACCAGTTCCTCGACAAGACCACCAAGGACGTACTCGCCGGTGACGTGAAGGGCACGCCCACCGTCTTCATCAACGGCAAAAAGGTCGATTCCAGCAGCGCGATCTACAGCGAGGGCGGCCTCGGCCCGGTGATCGAGTCCGCCGCACGCTGAGACCTGTCTCCTTCGGTCGCCAATCCTGAAGACGCGCAGGTAATGTCGTAGAATGTTCGATGGGGCGGTCGAGGTCGGTATTCAAGCGTTCATGCACGGTGACGAAGACCAGGACGACGAGAGCATCGTGAGTCGGCTCGAAGCGCAGGGGGTCGCGACCTGGCTGGCCGAACGTCTGCTCGTCTTCCTGCCGATCGCGTTCGGCCGGTACCTGTTGCGCGAGAGTGCTTTTGATCCGAACTTCATCGATGGGGAGGTGGCCCGCCCGCTCGACGGCGACCCCGTGTACCGGTCGGCCTGGGCCAGGGCGCACACAGCGGGGCGAGCGGAGATGCAGCGGATCGGTCTGCGCAGTGCGGCGGTCGACCTGGCCAATCAGCTGCTGCACGACGGTACGTCGAGCCTGAGCGATCTGGTGTTCACCGCCGACCTGCTGTCCGCACCCCTGCCCCCGCTGGGCCCCGATGGCGGCGGCGTACCTTCACCGCGCGATCTCTTCAGCAAAGCACTTGCCGAGCATGGCTTCCCGGTTACCGAGACCGATGGCGCCCTGCACTGCGGCCCGCTGACCATCGACGCGCGATTGTTCCCACGGGAGTCGCCACAGGGAATCATCGCCCAGCTCGATTTCGAGGTCAGCGGCCCTGGGCTGGCGGCCGCTTCCGTACTCGAAAGCGTTGCCGGATACGGTCAGACCTGGCAGGAAGCCATCTCCTCGGCCGCCGCCAAATTCCTGCGCGGCAGCCTGCATCCGCTGATCGCGGCGCTCATCGACCGGGCCGGCGGCGGCGACCAGGTGCACTGGGAGCGCTTCGAGCATCCGGGCAGCCCATTCGACCTGTGCATCGGTCCCCAGCTGATCTACTTCTCGCCCAACGCGACGATCGAGGCCGGGCCACTGCTCGACGCGTTGCTGCACAGGCTGCGCGCGGAAACGCTGACCCAGCGGATCCATTGGCTACGGGTGTTCGTCAGCACCGACGAGGGCCGAATACAGGTCAACGAGGTGCTGCTCGACAACGAGCCCTGGCCCGCGGGCGAGGCCACGGTCGCGGCCGCACCAGTCGGCCAGGAGTTCTGCGCCATGCGGACATTCGCGGTGCTGGTACCGGCATGAGGCCGCGTCCCGAGGCCACCGCGCGCCAGGTCACACCGTGCGGTCGTAGACGCTGGCGTCGTCCAGCATCGCCGCGCGCAGCATCGGTTCGGGTACGCCCATCCCCTCGATCAGGGTGAGCGCGTCCGGGCGGAGCCGGTCGACGAGTTCGTTCACGCCGCGCCGCACCGCCTTGGCGCGTTCCACCGACATGAAGCGGTGCATGATGAACCAGGACAGGTTCTCTTCGAGCGAGGTGTAGACGAACAGGTCGCACACCGATTCGGCGAGCTTGCGCGCGTCCGGATCCTGGATGCCGTCGATCCCTTCGATAAAGGCTTCCAGCACAAGGCGATCGATGTGCGCGCTGCCCGCGGTGAGGATGTGGTCCTGGGCGTTGTTGAACGCCTCGAACGGCCCGGTCTCCTTCGCTCGGGCGCGCAGCCGGTGCGCGGCGGTGCGGACCAGATAGTCCTCGCGGTCGGCGAACAGCTGCAGCTGGGTCGAGCGGCGGGAGAGGTCGCCCTCGTCGACGGTGTCGTTGGCGCCGTCGCGCATGGTCTGGATCAATTGCCTTACCCCGGAACGCTTCCGGACCACGTCGCCGGCCATGGTCGCGGCGAAGCGGACCCAGCCGAGCGCGTCGAGATCGCGCACCTCGTCGGAGTAGGCGGTGAGCAGTTCCTTGGCGACGAGCTGGGTCAGCACCACGTTGTCGCCTTCGAAGGTGGTGAACACATCGGTGTCCGCCTTCAGGGTGACGAGCCGGTTCTCCGTCAAATAGCCTGCGCCGCCGCAGGCTTCGCGGCATTCCTGGATGGCGCGGGTGGCGTGCCTGGTCTGCGCGACCTTGAGTCCGGCCGCCCGCTTCTCCAAGGCCCGCTGCGCGTGCGGGTCCACGTCCTGCCCGGTCTGCACCAGGTGCATGCGCCGCACCAGATCGTTCTGCGCGAACGCGTAGGCGTAGGACTTCGCGACCAGCGGCAGCAGCCTGCGCTGGTGGCTGCGGTAGTCGAGAAGCAGTGTCTCGCTACCGCTGTCGGGATCGGCGAACTGCCGCCGCTTCAGCGCGTAGCGCACCGCGATGCTCAGCGCGACGCGCGCGCCCGCCGCGGCGGCACCGCCGACGCTGACCCGCCCGCGCACCAAAGTGCCGAGCGTGGTGAAGAATCGGCGGCTCGGGTTCTCGATGTCCGAGCTGTAGGTGCCGTCCGGCGCGACATCGGCGTAGCGGTTGAGCAGGTTCTCCCTCGGCACCCGCACCTGGTCGAACATGATGCGCCCGTTGTCGACTCCGAGCAGGCCGCCCTTGAGGCCGTCGTCGAAGGTGGTCACGCCGGGCAGGTCGGCGCCGTGCTCGTCGCGGATCGGGACGAGCAGGCAGTGCACGCCCTGGCTCTTGCCCTCGGTCACCAGCTGCGCGAAAACCGCTGCCATACGGGCATGTTCGGCCGCACCGCCGATGTAGTCCTTGCGCGCCGACGGTGTCGGGCTGTGGATCACGAACTCCTGGGTGGCCGGATCGTAGGTCGCGGTGGTCTCCAGGTTGGCGACATCGCTGCCGTGCCCCGATTCGGTCATCGCGAAACAACCGAGTAGATCCAGCGAGATCAGCTGCCTGATGTACGCGCCGTGCCGTTCGGTGCCGAGGTTTTCCACCGCGCCGCCGAAAAGTCCCCACTGCACACCGGATTTCACCCACAGCGACAGATCCGCGTACGCCAGCATCTCCAGCCCGACCACCGCGGCGCCCGGCTCACCGGTGCCGCCGTGCTCGCGGCGGAAACCGCGCTCGGCCAAGCCCATCGAGGCGATCAACCGCATCTGCTCGAGCACGCGCGCCCTGGCGGCCTTGTAGTCGAGGTAGGGATCGCCGGTGAATTCGTCGCCCGTGAGTTGCTTCCTGGCCTCTTCGCGGACCGCGCCCCACGGTCCGTCGAGTGCCGCACGAAGGTGATCTGCCGTCGATGAGCTACCGGTGGTCATAACCCGACCATAGCCGGAGCCGTCGCGGTCGTCGGCCGACCGACCGTTGACGCGACATTCCCGCCGCAACCCTTGTGGCCCGTTGAACGCGCGTTTAGTATATTGAACATGTGTTTAGCCAACAGTCCGTTCCGCAAGGATCCACCGCCGATCTGACGACGGCGGCCCGTATTCGCGACGTCGCGATCGAGGTCTTCGGCGAACAGGGATTCCAGGTCGGAGTCCGCGCCATCGCGAAAGCGGCAGGCGTCTCGCCCGGCTTGGTGAACCACCACTTCGGTTCCAAGGACGGGTTGCGCGCCGCCTGCGACGACCGCGTGCTCCAGCTGATCCGCGACGAGAAGGTGAAGGCCATCACCTCGCAGAATGTGGCGAAGGGCATGCTCGCCGCGCTGGCGGAGATCGAGGTCTACGGCCCGCTGGTCGCCTACATGGTGCGCAGCCTGCAAGCGGGTGGGCCGATGGCGGTCTCGCTGTTCGAGCACATGGCCGAGGATGCGAACGTCTACCTGCAAAAGGGCGTCGAGGCGGGCGCCATCAAGCCGAGCCGCGATCCGGCGGCGCGCGCCAGATATCTGATGATGCTCAACGTCGGCGCCACCCTGCTGTGGGTGCAGATGCACCAGAAAGACGGCGAGAAGCTCGATTTCGGCAAGGCCGTCCGCGCGATCACCCACGAGCTCACCCCACCCGCCCTGGAGTTCTACACCCAGGGATTACTCACCGACCCAACACTTCTGGACACTGTCACCAAGGAGATGTGATGTCCGCGGTCATCCAAGTCGACGCACTGCGTAAGACTTTCGGCCATGTCACCGCGCTGGACGGGCTCGACCTGTCCGTCAGCGAGGGCGAAATCCACGGCTTCCTCGGCCCGAACGGCGCGGGGAAATCGACCACCATCCGCGTCCTGCTCGGCATTCTCCGCGCAACGGGCGGCGCCGTCGAAGTGCTCGGGCGCGATCCGTGGTCCGACGCGGTCGCGCTGCATCACGAACTCGCCTATGTACCAGGCGATGTCACGCTGTGGCCGTCGCTGTCCGGCGGCGAGACCATCGATCTCCTGGCGCGGATGCGCGGCGGCATCAACGCCGAACGCCGGGCCGAACTAATCGAGCGCTTCGACCTGGATCCGCGGAAGAAGGCGCGCACCTACTCGAAGGGCAACCGGCAGAAGGTCGCACTGATCTCCGCGCTCGCCTCCGATGTGCAGCTGCTGCTGCTCGACGAACCGACCTCGGGCCTGGATCCGTTGATGGAACAGGTCTTTCGGGAATGCGTCGCCGAGGCCAAGCAGCGCGGCGCCACGGTACTGCTGTCGAGCCACATCCTGTCCGAGGTGGAGGTGCTCTGCGATCGGGTGACCATCATCCGCGCCGGACAGGCCGTGGAAAGCGGTTCACTGTCGCAGATGCGGCACCTCTCGCGCACCTCGATCACCGCCGAATTGCTCGGCGACCCAGGCGATCTGCACCGCATCCCCGGCGTGACCGATATCGCGATCGACGGGAGCACGCTGCACTGCCAGGTGGACAGCGAACACCTCGGTGAACTCATCCGGGTGCTCGGCGATACCGGCGTGCGCAGCCTCACCAGTGCGCCGCCCACGCTGGAGGAACTGTTCCTGCGCCACTATCACGTCGACGGGGCCGTACCGGCAGCCACCGCGAGCGACGGACAGAAGGTGCGCGCATGACCACCGCGACCGCGGGCAGGCATTACGCCGCCACCTCGGCGCGCGACACGGCCGAATTCGCGGGCACCGGTCAGCTGCTGCGGCTGTACCTGCGCCGGGACCGAATCGTGTTGCCGCTGTGGTCGATTCTGTTCGCGCTGCTGCCCGCCATGTATGTCAGCAGTACGAAAGCGGTCTACTCGTCGCAGGCCGATGTGGAGAAATACGCGCGCACGATCAACGACAGTCCGGCGCTGGTCGCCATGTACGGCCGCCTCTACAACCTGCACGATATCGGCCCGGTCGCGCTGTGGAAGGCCGGACCGTTCTTCGCGA
Organism: Nocardia sp. NPDC052566; assembly: GCF_044547285.1. Lineage (NCBI taxonomy): Bacteria > Bacillati > Actinomycetota > Actinomycetes > Mycobacteriales > Nocardiaceae > Nocardia > Nocardia sp. NPDC052566. Next base: position 710,450 of record NZ_JBIUAF010000005.1, read on the forward strand.
TGATCGCCATCGCCACGGTGCTCACCGTCATCCGCCACACGAGGGTGGAGGAGGAAACCGGCCGCGCCGAACTCGTCGGGGCCACCAGCATCGGCCGCTACGCGGGCCTGACCGCGGTGCTGATCATGACCGCGGCGGGCTGCGTATTCACCGGTGTCGTCAGCACTTTCATGCTCGCGGCCAACGATCTACCGCTGAGCGGATCCTTCGCCTTCTCGGCCGCACTGGCCGCCTCCGGCCTGGCGTGGGCCGGGGTCGCCGCCGTGGCCGCGCAGGTGAGCACCGGTGCGCGCACGGCACGCGGCATCGCACTCGGCGCGCTCGCCGCGGCCTTCGCGATCCGCGCCATCGGCGATGTCGGTAACGGTGTGCTGTCGTGGTTCTCGCCGCTCGGCTGGTGCCTGCAGCTGCGGGCGTTCGCCGGGGAGCGCTGGTGGGTGTTCCTGCTGCTGTTCGCGCTCGCCGCGGGCACCACCGTGGCCGCGTATGTGCTACTGAGCAAGCGGGACACCGGATCCGGGCTGGTCGCCGAGCGGCCGGGCGCGGCCACCGCGACGCCTGCGCTGTCCGGTCCGGCCGGGCTGGCGTGGCGCTTGCAGCGTGGTTCGCTGTTCGGCTGGTCGATCGGCTTCCTGCTGTACGGAGCACTGATGGGCGGCGCGCTCAACAGCGTCGGCGATCTGATCAACGACAGCGGCTCGATTCGCGATGTCCTCGACCGGCTCGGCGGCACCCAGGTGCTCACCGACAGCGTCATGACCATGGCCTTCACCATGCTCGCGATCGCGGCGTCGGCCTACTCCATCTCGGCCGCGCTGCGACTGCACGACGAGGAGTCGAGCCAGCGGGCCGAGGCCACTCTGGCCGGATCCGTGAGCCGCGAGCGATACGCGTTGAGCCACATCGGTTTCGCACTACTCGGCCCGGTGGTGCTGCTGCTGATCGCCGGTGCCGCGGTCGGTGTCGTCTACGGACTCGCCAGCGGTGACCTCGGCGGCGCGCTCGGTGACGCTGTCGCCGCGGCGCTGGTGCAGGTGCCCGCGGTGTGGGTGATCACCGGAATCGCCGTGGCGATCTACGGTTTCGCGCCGCGCTTCACCCCGGTCGCCTGGGGCGTGCTGAGCGCCATGCTGGTGATCTTCTTCCTCGGCGCACTCGACGGACTCCCGCAGGCGGTCATCGATCTGATCCCGTTCACGCACCCGCCGAAGCTGCCCGGCGCCGCCTTCGCGGTCACGCCGATCCTGTGGCTCCTCGCCATCGCCGCGGCACTGATCGCCGCAGGCGTAACCGCCTTCCGCAGACGCGACCTGCGCTGACGCAGATCGCCCATGGCCCGCACAACGACGTGCGGGCCACGTCGCGAGCGTGCACTGACGACGGCATCGATCGAGAAGCCCAATACCTCAGTGCACGTTCGCCATCACGCCCAGCGGGCTCGGTTCGACCGCCGGTTTCATGGCTACGTCAGATGACTCGATGCGGCTGGTGGGTCGGGCACTCCCTCGACGTGCGATGCGACGGTTCGGCCACACAGTGGCCGAGGACGATCATTACGCCGCCGTTGGTCAGCACATGGATCGCGGGGACGTGGAGGTATGGACGGGCCGCCCAGTAACGCAGCAGCGCCGCCGCCGGTGAAGGCCAGCACCAGGCCGAACCAGCGTGCCTGGTGCGCGAACAGCGCCTTCTGCATGTTGTCCAGTGCGCGCAGAATCAGCTCTTTCGACTCTTCGTCGCCGGTCGTCATCGATCCCCTCCCGGACGCGAAATGGCCTGTACGCCATGCTCCCACAGCCGCGCACCTGCTGATTTCCCGCACATCGAATCGCAATTCCTGTGCGGGAAGCCGAGGGGTGTGCGGGCATGTCGTTGAACTGTGGGGGCGGGGGGAACGTATGTTCAGTGTGCGAGGAAATGGTCTGCGGCGAGCGGAGAAGCGCGTGGCTGACGGTGTGGTGGCGGGTGGGCGGTTCGATGTGGTCGCCCGGGTGCTGCACTGGGGGATCGCGGTGCTGGTGGTCGGCACGATTCCGGTCGGGTACGCGATGGCCAGGGCGATCGGGGACTACCAGCTGCTGGCGCGGGTGCACGAGACGGTCGGGTTCGGGGTGCTCGTGCTTGCGGTGCTGCGGATCGTTAATCGGTTCGTGCGGCATGCGCCGGGGCCGTATGCCGGGCTGGGCGCGGTGGAGCGGTTGGGGGCGGCGGCCTCCGAATTGCTCATGTACGCACTGTTTTCGGCGCAACCGATCGTCGGCTGGCTGATGGTGTCGGCATCGGGGCTGCGGCCACAGCTGCTCGGCGGCATCGAAGTGCCCACGCTGATCTCGGCCGATCCTGACCTGTACTCGACGCTGCGAACCCTGCACACCTACCTGGGCTACGGCCTCCTCGTGGTGTTCAGCGCACACATTCTCGCGGTCGCGTTCCACGCCGTCGTGCTGCGGGATGGCCTGCTCGATCGGATGCTGTTCGGCAGGCCGAGAGGAACGGTCACACGGCAGCGATGAATTCGCCGTCGCCCGCCTCCTGCGCGAGAAGCTCTTCGACCGTCTCGACCTGTGGGTGCATCCGATCACGCTCGGCGTGGGGAAGAAGGCGTTCGAGGACGGCACCGTACCCACGAACATGACCCTGCTCGCACCGCCGCAGGCCAGCCCGACGGGCACCGTGTATCTGCGCTACGCCCGCGCCGACGGTACACCGGGCACCGGAGACATGAGCGCACCCGACCGCGGTGTCGCGCGCGACTGAAACCGTGTAGCTCAGAGTCCCGCGGCGGTGAGCCGGTGGTCGGCTTCGAGCAGCATCCATCCGCTGAGCTGTACCGACAGGTCGCGGCTGAAGTTCGTCGGTGTCGCGGCGGGTGAATACGGAAGCGGGGGAACGGTTTCCGGATATTCCACCGTGACCGGGCGGGTCCAGTCCGGGCCGAACAGGGGGAGGCGGTCCACCTCGGCGCGGTGTGCCCAGGCCGCACGCGCTGACGCGTGCACGATACTCGCGGCGGTGGTGTCGCCCAGTGCCAGTGCGGCTTCGGCGAGATATCGGGCGAGGATGCCCATGAACAGCCCGGAGTCGTCACCGGCGGCCCCGGCGATCACGCCCGCGGTCGTCAGCCGGTCGCCGACCGCGGCGATCAGTGCGGTGGCGCGCCGGTGGTGGTGCGCTTCGCCGGTGCGCACGGCGAGTTCGGTTTCCAGTCCGATGGCTACGCCCTGGCTGTAGGTGTGGGTGTTTTGTTCGACCTGTCCACCGGGCTGATGGACACCGTCGAGGATCAGGCCGCTGCCGGGATCGCGTAGTCGGAAGTGCAGGAAGTCGGCGAGCTGCCGTGCGCGGGTCAGTTCACCCGAGCGCGCCAAGGCGATACCGGTCGGCCCGATCGCGGGGGTGTTGTAGAAGTCGTCGCCGTGCCGCCACGGCACCGCGCCGACGGCCGGGTTCCAGCCCTCGAGCAGGGCGGCCCGCAGATCACCGACCGCATTGCTGAAGCGGAGATCGAGTAGCCGGTCGGCGCGTTCGAGCGCCAGCGCCAGCCACGCCATGTCGTCGTAGTACCGGTTGGTCCAGCCGGTGAGGTTGCGGGCGCGGATACCGCAGGCGATCGCGGCGACCCGGTCGACGCGTTCGGGGGTGCGGTCGCGGTACGCGGCGTCCACCGCACAGTCCAGCAGATGGGCCTGCCACCAGTAGCACCAGCGCACCAACGACTGGTCGAACAGCGACGACGGCCAGACGAGCGTGCCGAGCAGCATCTCCCGCTGTCCCCACAGCGTGCGCACATGCCGTTGGACGATCGCCTGTTCCGCCTGTTCCGCCCGGATCCTCGGCTCCTCGTTGCCCGCGGAAACCTGTCGGGTGATCGTGGCCGCCTGCGTCGGCTGTGCCAGCGCGGTGAGTACGACCGCGCCCCCGGCCGCCAGCAACACAGTGCGTCGGCCGATATGGTTTTTCCGGCGATCCATCCGCTCGGACTCCCCTTGCTGAACAACCATCACGTGAGCCGGAAACCGTGCGGCCACATCCTATCTGGACCCGGTGCTACCCGGCGACCCCGCGGCCGGATCGGTGGCCTGCGCCTTCCGCGAGGATGCACCGGCGAGGAATGATCACCACCAGGCGTCATCCGAACTATCCGCGCCATACGATGGCAAGATGTCCGACCTCCACGATCGCGAGGCGATGCTCGCCGAAGCCGAGGCTCGGCTCGCACAGCGCGAAATACTGATCCAACAGCGCGAAGACACGGTGAGCCGCCGTGAGCGCGCCGCCGACCTCCGGGAACAGATGGCCGACCAACGCGAGGCCGACGCCGACGACCGTGAGCGAATCGCCGATGATCGCGAGACCATCGCCGACGACCGCGACGTAACACACGACCAGCGCGAATACGCCGCCGATCGTCGCGAGCAGACACTCGACATCCAAGAGCGGCAAGTAGACGAGCGGGCACGTCGCGCCGGTTTGCATTCCGAAGCGCTCGAGGAGCGCGCCCTTGCCGCCATCGAACGAAGCAAGGCCCTCCTGGCGGCGAGCTCGGCACGGCTGGACCGCAGCAGAGCGGTATTCGAACGCGCCGACGCCCGCAGTCGACGCCGGCGCGCACAAGTCGACCGCAACATCGGCAGCACCCAGCGACTGATCGAACGCTCCCGCACACCACCGGGCGAAGACCCGAACCCTCCCGCTTGATCGACCACGGCTGAGTCACACTGGTGGTGTGGAAATCACCTCGGCGGTCGGGGCGGTGCTCGGCGCCTTCGGGCTGTCCGGTGCGGCGGGGCTGAATGCCTGGCTGCCGCTGCTGGTGGTCGGCGTCGCCGACCGGATCGGCTGGCTCGACCTCGGCGGCTCCTACGGCTGGCTGTCGTCGACTCCCGCGTTGATCGTCATCGGTGTGGTGTTCGTCCTCGACCTCGTCGGGGACAAGATCCCGGCGCTGGATTCGGTGCTGCACGGCATCGGCATGCTCGTGGCTCCGGCATCCGGGGCGATTCTGTTCACCGCCGAGGCCAGTTTGTCCGCGCACCTGCCTCCCGCGGTGGCCGCGGTACTCGGCGCGGTCACCGCGGGCAGTGTGCACGCGGGCCGGACGGTGGCCAGACCGTTCGTCACGGGAACCAGTGCGGGCATGGGGAATCCGGTGGTCTCCTCCGCCGAGGACGGTACCTCGCTCGTCCTCGCGATCCTGGCGCTCGCGGTGCCGGTGGTCGCCTTCGTCGCGATCCTGATCCTGCTGATCGGATCGGGCTGGATGGCATTGCGGGCGGCGCGCTGGCTGCGCGGAAGACGCGGCCGCGGCAGGCCCGAGCCGAATTAGGGGATCGCGGCGCGGGACCGCCGGTGTCCCGAAAGCCATTGCGACACAGCGCAGAACGCGATGCCGAGGGCGATCGCCGCGCCCGCGCCGCCGACCACATCCGTCGGCAGGTGATAGCCGAGGCCGACCATGCCGACGGCGACCAGCGCGAGTATCGCAACGGTGAGCGTCACCGCGATCCACCGCCGCCGCGCCGATTCGGTGAGCAGCACGAAGGTGGTGGCGATCGCGACGAGATGCACGGTGTGCCCGCTGGGATAGGCGAGGTAGTCGTGCAGCGGACGATCCCAGAACGGTTTCAGCACCCAGGTGTTGATCGCCACCACGAGCTCGGGGACAACGAGCATCGTCGCGGCGCGCCACCAGTCACCGCGCCTGCCGAACCAGACCGCGGCGAGCACGAGCAGGGGGAGCAGGATGTAGCCGTTGCTCGGGACGACCAGCGCCTCGTACACACCCGGATGCGCATCCAGCGCCTCGTGGATCGGAGACGCCACCGCACGATCCACATCGGTCGGCCCGCCGTCCGCGGGAAAGCTCGTAGGCAGCGCCACCGTGACCGCGCCCGCGGATGCCGCGACACCGAGCCGCAACGCACCCTCCGATATACGGGCCTGTCGTAGTCCGATCACCGGTCGACGATAGCGGTCGTGTGCGTATCACCGATTCGGGCTCACCGACAGACCGGCCGCGATCGCGGGTCAGCGGTCGCCGAGTGCCGCGATCGTTGCGGCCGGATCGGCGACATCGACGACGATCCGCGTGAAACCCGCACCGGCCAAATCGATCCGAATCGCCTGACCCTTGAAGCGGGTGTCCCAGAACTCTTTTCGGCCCGCGCGACGGTCGTGGTAGGTGCCCGCCGCGATCACTCCGGGCAGATAGGTGCCTGGCATGCGCAGCCAGGGCGGGTTCAGGGTCCGCTCGGCCATACCGACCGCGGTGACGGCGATGCGATCGAAGGTGAACCTGCGGCGCAGTGCCCAGAAGCGGTGTGCGCCGAGCACTTCGACGTTCACCCTGCCGCCGGATACCTCCAGCTCGACCACTGCGATTCCTTTCTCGAGCAGGTGCCAGGTCGTGGTCGACCGGGCACGCCACTTTTCAGCGAATCTCAGCCGGGTCCGTAGGTCAATATCGCGCTGATCACGAACCACAGTATCCAGACGAAGGCGATCAGCATGCCGATGGCAAGGGTGATCCGCATGAAGGCGCGGCCGAAATCCATATCGCCCGATTCGCGCGGATACAGCTTCCACGGGCTGTACCAGGGCGGCTCGATGGCGATCACGCTGCCGCGCTGCGATTCGCGCTCGGCGAGCGCGAGCTCCTCCGCGTAGGCCTCGGCCTGCGCCTGCTGCGGTCCGCCGTGCCACAGCGTGATGTCGATGGGGCCGAGGAAGCCCTCGTTGAGCAGTTCCTGCGGCGCGGGCAGATAGGGCAGGATGCCGAGGCCGCGGAAGGCGGTGGCGATATCGTTGGCGGTCCACAGGAACTTCTCCTGCTGGGCCAGCGTCTCGAAGTAGTCGCGCAGCCTGCCCGGATCGTCGCCGAGGATCACATCGAAACTCGGGTCCTGCCAACCCTGTTGGATCTTCAGCTCGGCCCCGCGCAGCGGCACCACCAGCGCGACGCCGTGCACAAGCCGCTGCCCGAGCCCGCGCGCGGCCAGCCAGTTCTGCAGCGCGAAGGTGTGCTCGCGCGACTTCTCCACCGGGGTGCGCCGATCGCGGCCCTCCATCGCCACCGGCTCGCCGGAGATGGTCCACGGGCCGTTGAGCGGGATCTCCAGCACGCCGTCCTGCCTGGCGACCAGCGCCTCGGCCTCGATCACCACACAGCTGGTCGGGGTCCAGATGACCGCGTCGAACTGGTGCAGCCGATCCTGGTGGAACAGGCTGCAGTTGATCGTCGCGACGCCGTGCGGGCTCGCCGGATCCTTCCAGGTGCGCAGCCAGTCGATGAGTGCCCGCTCGGCATTGGTCCCCGCTGGATTCTGCACTCGCACGAGCATGTGGCGAGTCTAGTTGCCGCGGCGGCCCGGTGACGGGTTCCCGGCTTCGCCGCGGCACCGGCGTGTCTCAGTCCTCGACCTCGGTGGCGATCATGCCCGCGTCGACCCCCGCGACGAGCGCGGCGTGATCGGCCTCGGTCTGATCGGCGTAGCGCACCGCGAAGGCGGCGACCGCGTCGTCGAACCGCTCGTCGTCGCCGAGATAACCGGCGAGCAGGCGCGGGTCGAGCGAGCGCGAATGCGCGCGGGCCAGCAGTGCGCCTGCGAGGCGGCCGTAGTCGTCGAGATCGTCGGCGCCGAGCCCGGCCACGTCGATGCTGCCCTTGAGATTACGGAACTGCCGCACGATGAACGGCAGCTCACCGCTGCCCGGATCCAGCGAGGTCCAGCCGAGCAGGATATCGGTCTCGGACTGGACATGCCTGGCGCCCTGCACGATTCGCTCACCCTCGTGCCGGCGCGGCTGTGCGGGCAGGTAGGGGACCAGTGCCGACGGGTTGGCCTGTTTGATCTGTAGCACCAGCGATTCGCCCTCGTTGCCGTGCAGCAGCGCGATATAGGTGTGCAGGCCGACGCTGCCGGTGCCGACGATGCGGAAGGCGATGTCGGACACCGCGAATCGGGTCAGCAGGTGCCGACGCGATTCGCGCAGCGTGCCGACGTAGCGCTCCAGGCCGCCGATCACCGCGTCGGTCACCTTGTCCTCGACCGGCGTGAGAATCGGTGGGTCGCTGACGAATCGATGCTTGCTGATCCCGGTCTGGTGATCCTCGAGGTGCTCGGTCCACTTGGCGACGACCTTGGCGCTGGTGTTCTTGCGCGCCTTCTTCGCCGCCTTCTTGAAATCGTCGAGCAGATCCTCGGCCTTGGCGGTGGCCAGCACCGATTCGTCGGCAAGCATGGTCCACGCCTGCATGAACGGCAGCTCGGCCAGCTGGGCGACGGTCTCGCGGTAGGAGGTCGCCGCATCGCGCGCGGCACGCAGGCAGTCGTCCTCGGCGGCGCCGTTCTCCCGGCCCGCCAGCACCAAACTGGCCGCGAGCCGCTCCAGGTCCCACTCCCACGGCCCGGGGATGGTCTCGTCGAAATCGTTGATATCCATCACGATTTCGCCGCGCGGGGTGCCGTAGAGGCCGAAGTTGGCGGCATGCGCGTCACCGCACAGCTGTGCGGTGAGACCGCTGTCCGGGCCCGCCGCGAGGTCGGCGGCCATCAGCCCGGCGGCGCCGCGGTAGAAGGTGAAGGGGGAGGACACCATTCGGCCCATCCGCAGCGGCACCAGATGCGCGAGCCTGCCCGTATTGCTCGCCGCGAGGAAATCGAGGACCCCCGGCCGGTTCGCCGCGGCGGCCGCGCGATCGCGCGCGGTGACCGGCACCCGCTCCCGCAGGGCGCGACCACGCGCACGAACATCTTCCGCGGAAACATAGGAACGCAGATCCACACCTCTATCAGACACTGTGTTATTTTGCCGCGCCCGCGGCGCGGCGTGTTCGCGACCCCCTTGTGTCTCGCGGGCCGCGAACGGCGCTCGTAAGACTCGCGCTGTGGTCGTTGAGTTTTCGAGCGGTCAGTTCGTCTGGGCGGTCGTTTCGATCGGGGTGATCGGCAGGCGCAGCGCGCCGGGCGCGGCCTCCGGCACCACGGCCTGCTTCGGCGCCACGGGTGCGATGCGCCGGTAGGCCGCGCCGAGTTCCGGGCGCGGGTCGGCCTCATCCTTGTTGGGCCAGAACGCCATCGCGCGCTCGGCCTGGGCGGTGATGGTCAGCGACGGGTTCACCCCGAGGTTCGCCGTGACCGCCGAGCCGTCCGCGACATGCAGCCCGGGATGGCCGAAGACGCGCTGATACGGGTCGACCACACCGCTTTCCGCGCTTTCGCCGATGACGCAGCCGCCGATGTAGTGCGCGGTCGCCGGAATATTGAACACGTCCATGACCAGCCCGTGCACATCGCCGTCGACCTTCGCGCCGAACCGGCGGCCGATATCGTGCGCCAGCGGAATCCAGGTCGGATTGGGTTCGCCGCCACCCTGTTCGGTCTTGAGCTGCCCGCGCTTGCGGAAGGAGGTGAGCGAATTGTCCAGCGACTGCATCACCAGCAGGATCACCGACTTCTCCGAGGCGCGCCGCGCGTTGAGGCTGCGCAGGAACACCAGCGGATGCACCACGATGGCGAGCAGGAACCGCAGGAAGCGGAACGCGCCGCCGTCCACGATCGGCGCCGACAGCGGGAACAGCGCGTTCTGTCCCTTGCCGTAGTGGCACACCTCGATGTGGGTGTCGGCCTCCGGATGGATCGAGGAGGTGATGGCGATGCCCTCCGCGAAATCCTTGCGTGCGCGGCTCACCACATTCAAGATCGCCTCGGAGTTGCTCCGGGTCAATTCGCCAAGGCGCGGTGAGAGATTCGGCAGCACCGCCTCGTCGCGCATCTTGTGCAGCAGTTTCTGGGTGCCGAGCGCGGCGCCGGCGAAGACCACCTGTTCGGCGGTGAAGGTCTTGCGCTGCTTGCGAATCCAGCGATCGGAGCGCTCGGTCTCGACGGCGTAGCCGCCGTCGGCGAGCGGGCGCACCATGGTGGCCGTCGTCAGCGGATGCACCTCGGCGCCCGCCTGTTCGGCCAGGTAGAGGTAGTTCTTCGTGGTCGTGTTCTTCGCGTTGTTCGGGCAGCCGGTGAAGCACTGCGCGCAGTGCACGCAACCGCGCCTGCGCGGGCCGACGCCGCCGAAGTACGGGTCGTCGACCTCGGTGCCTGGATCGGCCTCGTTGAAGAAGACGCCGACATTCGTCGCGTGGAAGGTGTCGCCGACGCCGAGATCGTCGGCGATCTCCTTGATCACCTCGTCGGCCGGGGTCATCCGCGGATTCGTCGCGACGCCGAGCATGCGCTGCGCCTGGTCGTAGTAGGGCGCGAGCTCGGCCTTCCAATCGGTGATGTGCGCCCACTGCTTATCGGTGTAGAAGTTCGGCAGCGGCTCGTAAAGGGTGTTGCCGTAGATGAGCGATCCGCCGCCGACACCGGCGCCGGAGAACACCGCGCACTTGCCGAGCACGCTGATCCGCTGCGGTCCGGTCAGCCCGAGTCGGGGCGCCCAGATCGACTTGCGCACATTCCAATTGGTGCGCGGGATGTCCTCGGCGTTCCACCGCCTGCCCGCCTCGAGCACGCCGACCCGGTACCCCTTTTCGGTGAGCCGGAGTGCACTGACGCTGCCGCCGAATCCGGAGCCGATCACCACCACGTCGTAGTCGAATGCAGGCATGATTTCCTCTCGCTCACCGATAGCTAGGTGAGATAGTTTCATAGTCATTCTGTCACCGACAGGCATGCGGCGGAATTCATATGAACGGCGCGCCCGGATGGCGTTTCAGTGGGTCCGTGGGGTATGACCGGGCTGTGACAACCGAATCCGGGACGACCGAACCCGGCGAACGCGACCAACAGACCGCCCGCGGCATGAGCCTCAGGCCCGGAGGCGGCAGCGTGCGTAACCACGGAGGGCCGGCGAATGCCGCAGATTGAACGCAGCGGGATTTTCGCCGATCGGATAGTGACCGTCCCCAACGCGCTGAGCGTGTTGCGGCTGGTCGGCGTTCCGGTGTTCCTGTGGTTGCTGCTGGTCGAGCGCGCCGATGGCTGGGCGTTCGCACTGCTCGTGCTCAGCGGCGTCACCGATTTCCTCGACGGCAAGCTGGCCAGGCTGCTCGATCAGTCCTCGCGGCTGGGCGCGCTGCTCGACCCGTTCGTCGACCGGCTGTACCTGGTGACCACGCTGGCCGCCTTCGTCATTCGCGGGCTGATGCCGTGGTGGGTCGCGGTGGTGCTGATCGGGCGCGATGTGATCCTCGCCCTGCTGCTGCCGATCTACAAGCGCCGCGACCTGCCGCCGCCGGAGGTCATCTACCTGGGCAAAGCGGCCACCTTCGCGCTGATGTCGGCTTTGCCCTGGTTGCTGGCCGGTCAGATGGACTGGGCGGCGGCGGGTTTCGGACGAGCCTTCGGTGGGGCACTACTGGTCTGGGGTGTCGCGGTGTACGTGTGGACCGGCATCCTCTACGTCGGCAAGGCCATCGCGGTCGCACGAGCCATACCGCCTGTGCCACACCACACCCGCTAGCCACTAGAGTTGCGCACAACGATCACAACGGAAAGGACGGACGGCCTGTGACCCAGACCCCCGCAGATCTGCATTACACCGAGCAGCACGAGTGGGTGCGGCGGATCGCGCCGACCCGTGTTCGGGTGGGCATCACCGATTACGCCCAGTCTCAACTCGGTGACGTTGTGTTCGTGCAGCTGCCCGACGTGGACAAGGACGTGAAGGCCGAAGAGGGCATCGCCGAGGTGGAATCCACCAAGAGCGTGTCCGATATCTACGCCCCGCTGGCCGCGAAAGTCGTTGCGGTGAACGACATGCTGGTGCAGGAGCCGGAGACGCTCAACACCGATCCGTACGGTGACGGCTGGCTCTTCGAGCTCGAAGTGGCCGACGCCGCCGGCCTGGATGTCACGCTGGGTGAACTGCTGGATGCCGCAGGTTATCAAGGAGTTATCGGAGGCTGAGTCAGCCTTCCCTGTTCTACCTGCACGGGTACGCCCTGGCAGGGTACGGTCAATGCCAACGGATGTGCCGGCGGTCTCATGCCGGAGTCTGACGACACGACAGCTCGTGTCGATGAAGGCATCACCTGCTTGCATGGATAATCAGGTTCGAGGAGGAGAGAAACGGTGAGCGAGAACAAAGACCCGGGTTACCAGGAGACCGCGGCCGAGACGACGTCGGTCTTCCGCGCGGATTTCCTGAACGAGGTCGACGCGTCGCGCTCCGCAGAGGCGACCGGCGAAGCGCCGGTCCAAGGGGTCGAGGGCCTGCCCGTTGGCGCTGCCCTCTTGGTCGTCAAGCGCGGTCCGAACGCGGGCTCGCGGTTCCTGCTGGACCAGCCGACCACCTCGGCCGGCCGCCACCCCGACAGTGACATCTTTCTCGACGACGTCACCGTCAGCCGTCGGCACGCCGAGTTCCGTCAGGACGACGATTCCTTCCAGGTCGTCGATGTGGGCAGCCTGAACGGCACGTATGTGAACCGGGAGCCGGTGGACTCCTCGGAGCTGCAGAACGGCGACGAGGTGCAGATCGGCAAGTTCCGCCTGGTCTTCCTGACCGGTCCGCGGGCGGCGAACGACTCGGCGGGTGCGGGCACGCTATGAGCACACCGGCGCTGGGGAAAGGCTCAGTGCTGTGACCGGTGCGGCGCAGTGGGCGCGCGGGGGCATGTCGATCGGCTCCGTGCTCGACCTGCTGCGACCCGATTTTCCGGACGTCACCATCTCCAAGATCCGATTCCTGGAATCGGAAGGGCTGATCCGGCCGGAGCGCACGCCGTCGGGGTACCGCCGATTCTCGGTGGCCGATTGTGAGCGTCTCCGGTTCGTCCTGACCGCGCAACGCGATCAGTACCTGCCGCTGAAGGTGATCAAGGAACAGCTGGAAGCGATCGACAGTGGGGCGGCGACGCTCGGCGTGCGGGAAGCCCGCGCCCGGGCGGGCCGCAACGGTGCCGCGGAATCGGCGCACGGTTCGGATTCCGAACATCCGCTCGCCGAGATGCACGGTCGCGCCGCGCCACGTAGGCTCGGCGTCGTGCCAGGTGAGATCTCGCCGGACGAGCTGCGATTCGATCACGAAATCCGGCTCACCCGTGCGGATTTGCTGACCGAGGCGGGCATCGACGAGAAGTTCCTGAGCGATCTCATCCGGGCCAATCTGATCACCCCCGGCGCCGCGGGATTCTTCGACGCCGACGCGGTGACGCTGGCGAGGACCGCCAAGGCGATGGCCGAATTCGGGCTGGAAGCAAGGCATTTGCGCGCGTTCAAGCTGGCCGCCGACCGGGAGGCCGCGCTGGTCGCGCAGATCGCCGCGCCGATCGCCAAAAGTCGCGACGCGAGCGCCCGCGCGCGTGCCGAGGAGACGGTGCGCGAACTCGCGGCACTGTCGTTGACGCTGCACACGTGCCTGGTGAAGACGTCGGTGCGCAACGCGCTCGGCGGCTGAGTAAACCTCAGACAACACGCCGATTTCGACCGATGTACACGGGTCACTGCATGCCTCCAGGTTCGCCTAGACTCGTGGTACGGCGAGCTCCGCAGCGGTCATGCCGGGCGGCCGGCGAGTATGGGAGGCATGAGGGATGAGTGAGATGCGTGTGATCGGCATTCGTGTCGAGCAGCCACAGAATCAACCCGTGCTGTTGCTCCGCGAGGTGGCCGGAGATCGGTATCTACCGATCTGGATCGGGCAGGCCGAAGCGACCGCCATCGTGCTCGAGCAGGAGGGGGTGACGCCCATCCGCCCGCTGACCCACGATCTGATCAAGATCCTGATCACCCAGCTGGGCCATACGCTCAAGGAAGTCAGGATCGTCGACCTGCAAGAAGGCACGTTCTACGCGGATCTGGTGTTCGAGAACGATCTGCGCATCTCGGCACGGCCCTCGGATTCGGTAGCGATCGCCTTGCGTGTCGGTTGCCCGATCTACGCCGAGGAGCCGGTGCTCGAGGAGGCGGGTCTGGTGATGCCGGACGAGCGCGAGGACGAGGTGGAGAAGTTCAAGGAGTTCCTCGAGTCGGTCTCTCCGGACGATTTCAAGGCGACCGACAGCTGACAGACGCCGGTCTCTAGTAGCGGTCGAGACTTTTACCGCGCGTCGCGCTTGGTCGGACGATGTCGCTCCCTGGACAATCGAGGGGAGTAATCTCGACAGTTGGGCCACGTCCGTTATGGCCGGACGGGAGAGCCGGGTCATCGATGAGGCAAGGCGTCGGCGAAGCAAGGGAGTGGTCAGTGGCAGAGCAATCGCAGGATGTGGTACAGCCAGGCCTGTTCCCGGACGATTCGGTCCCCGACGATCTGGTCGGCTACCGCGTCCCCAGCGCATGCCAGGTGGCCGGGATCACGTACCGGCAGCTCGACTACTGGGCGCGCACCGGTCTGGTCGTACCGTCCATCCGTGGCGCCGCGGGCTCGGGTAGCCAGCGGCTGTACTCGTTCAAGGACATCCTCGTCCTCAAGATCGTGAAACGACTGCTGGACGCGGGCATCTCGCTGCAGAACATCCGGATCGCGGTGGATCACCTGCGCAGCCGCGGCGTGCAGGATCTCGCGGGTATCACGCTGTTCTCCGACGGCACCTCGGTCTACGAGTGCACCTCACCCGAGGAGGTCGTCGATTTACTGCAGGGCGGGCAGGGCGTTTTCGGTATCGCGGTGAGCGGCGCGATGCGCGAATTGACCGGTGCGATAGCGAATTTCCCGGCCGAGCGTGCCTCGGCGGTTACCGAGCGGCCCGAGGACGAGCTGTCCTTCCGCCGCAAGGCGAGGATGAACCGCAAGACCGGTTAGTCAGGTGGCGATGAGCGCGGTCAACGCGACCGCGCTCGCGCGCACATAGTCACGATCCACGTACGGGCGCAACGCGTTTCCGTGTTGCGCGAAGCCGGATAGCAGTGCCTCCACCGCGGGAGCCATGCGTGCCGCCTGGGCCGCGGTGGTGCGGATGCCCGAGTCGGCCCTGCGATCGGTCAGCAGTTCGGTGAGCAGCGGAAGTGCTTGCGGCACCTCTGCTTCGATCTCCGCCATCAACCGCGGATCGCGCAGCGCGGCCGCCATCGTCTCCAGTTCGAAGGCGAAACGCTCGTGCGCACGGCCGTCGGCCGGGCCGAGCATCGCCGCCACGTAGCCGTCGAGCACCTCGGTGAGGCTCAGCACCGGATCGGCGAGCGGGCGCAGCGATTCGTTGAAGTCCTCCACCGTCTGCCGCGTCGCGGCGACCAGCAGCGCGCGTTTGCTGCCGAAGATGGAGTAGACGGCGCCGGTGGTCAGGTGCGCGCGCTCGGCGATCTCGCCGAGTTTCGCCGCCTGGTACCCGTGTTCGGCGATGTCGGCGACTGCCGCCGCGATCAGCGCCTTCCGGTTGTTCTCCCGAATCTGCTCGCGTCGCATGCAGCGATGATAACGTCGTTATCGAAATAACGGAATTATCTGAAGCCGGATCGTCGCTGGCCGGTCGGCTCGCGAGCGGATGTGGAGGACGCGGTGGACGAACTCGGCGCACTCGTCGGGCCGATGCGGCCGATCGAGGCGTTCCCGACGGTGGACGAGCTGAACGAGCTCGCCGACAAGCTGGGCGCACGGCATCCGGAACGGGTGATCATCTCCGAGATCGGGCGCTCGCGCGGCGGCGACGCCATCCGATCGGTGCGGGTCGGCTCGGGGGAGCGCCAGATCATCGTGATCGGCAACCCGCATCCGAACGAGCCGATCGGTATGGCCACCATCGCGCACCTGCTCGACCGGATGGCCGAGGACGAAGCGCGAACCCTCGGCGCCACATGGCATTTCGTGCTCTGTGCGGATCCGGACGGCACCCGGCTCAACGAGGGCTGGTTCGCCGGACCGCTCACCCGCGGCCGGGTCGCGCGCGGCTACTACCGGCCGCCCGCCGGCGAACAGCCGGAGTGGTCGTTTCCCACCACCTGGCGCGGGCGGGCGGTCGGCACGCCGCTGCCGGAGACCGAGGCGCTGATGGACCTGATCGACCGGACCAGGCCCGCGTTCATCGCCTCGCTGCACAACGCCGATTTCGGTGGCGGCTTCTTCTACACCTCCGGTGGTGACGAGACCTATTGGTCGGCGCTTACCGACCTGCTGATCGCGCACGACCTCCCGGTTCACGACGGAGCGGCGGACGCGCCGGGAGCCGCGCTATGGCAGCGCGGCGTCTTCGCGGTGCCCACCTTCGCCACCATGGCGGACGCGCAGGTCGCCGCGGGCGTGCCGGAGGACGCGGCGGCGGTCGGCGGTGGCGGAATTCGCGACTACGCGGCCCGGTACGGGGCGGCGGTGCTGGTCTGCGAGCTGCCGCTGTGGATCGACCCGCGGGTCGACGACGCGACGCCGAGTGGGCGGACACTGCGCGAGGTCCTCTCGGAGTGTGCCGCCGGGTACCGCGAGGTCGCCGCGACGGGTGCGGCGGTACTCGAGCGCATCGCGGACCGGCTGACCGGAGCGAGTCCGTTCGAACGCGCGGCAACGGCGCTCGTTGCCGCGCTGCCCGAAATCGCGCGGACCAAAGAGGCTGCCGCGGACCAGGATCGGATCGCCACCCGCGCCGAGGAGTTCACCGAGGAGTACGTCTGGCTCGGCGTGTTCCGGTTGCGGCTCGGCGGCATGCTGATGCGGCTGCTGGACGAGGTGGCGGGGCCCGCGGCGGTGGCGGCCGAGCGGGCGCGCTTCGGCGCGATATTCGAGAAGTGGTGTGCCGATGTCGAAGCCGATGCCCCCGGCCGGGCGGTGCCACGGGAACAGTTGGTCGCGATTCAAGCGAGTGCGATCGCCACCGCCGTGACCAGGTTGCGGGCCGGGCTGCCGCTGTGAGTGACGAGGGCGACACGGCGAGGAGGGGGCCTGTGGCGCGCGACGGCGTGTCGGCGGCCTAAACTAGCGGGTGCGTCGTAGCCGTGCGGGAGAGTTCCGGTCTTTCACAAGAAGTCCGGGCGCCGAAGGAGCAGCACCTCCCCGTCAATCTCTCAGGCAAAAGGGACCGTGCGGGCATCGACGCCTCTGGAAAGCGGTGACGGCTGTGCGCAGCCGGTCGCCCGCCCACGGGGAAAGGGGTTGTCACCCCGAATCTCTCAGGCGCCACGACAGAGGGGGAGGGCTGGTATCCGTCGATCCCCGTGATCGACCCGCCCGACCATGGGAGCTACTGCCGTGACTCGATCATTTGCCGACCGCCACATCGGACCCGACCGGGCCGAACTCGACCGGATGCTCGACGTCGTCGGCGTCGCGTCGCTGGACGAACTCGCCACCGCCGCGCTGCCCGCCAGCATCCTCGACGGCACCGGCCTGACCGGACTGCCGCCCGCGGCAACCGAACACGAGGTGCTCGCCGAACTCGCCGAGCTCGCGCACTCGAATACCGTGGCCACCTCGATGATCGGGCTCGGCTACTACGACACGCTCACCCCGCCCGTGCTCGTGCGCAACCTGCTGGAGAATCCGGCCTGGTACACGGCCTACACCCCGTACCAGCCCGAGATCAGCCAGGGCAGGCTCGAGGCGCTGCTCAACTTCCAGACCATGGTGTCGGACCTGACCGGCATGGACGTGGCCAACGCGTCCATGCTCGACGAGGCCACCGCCGCCGCCGAGGCGATGACGCTGCTGCGCAGGGCGGGCCGGTCCAAGTCGGCGCGGCTGCTGATCGACGCCGACCTGTTCCCGCAGACCCGCACCGTGCTGCACACCAGGGCCGAACCGCTCGGCATCGAGATCGTCGAGGCGGATCTGTCCGGTGGTGCGCTGCCCGAGGGTGACTTCTTCGGCGTGCTGCTGCAGGCGCCCGGTGCGTCGGGTCGCATCGTCGACTGGACCCCGGTCATCGCGGCGGCGCACGAGCGCGGCGCGCTGGCCGCCGTTGGCGCGGATCTGCTGGCGATGACGCTGATCACCTCGCCGGGCGAGCAGGGCGCGGACGTCTGCTTCGGCACCACCCAGCGCTTCGGTGTCCCGCTCGGCTTCGGTGGTCCGCACGCCGGATACCTCGCGGTGCGGCAGCAGCACGCGCGTCAGCTGCCCGGCCGCCTGGTCGGCGTCTCGGTGGACGCGGACGGCGATCTCGCCTACCGGCTCGCGCTGCAGACCCGCGAACAGCACATCCGCCGGGAGAAGGCGACCTCGAACATCTGTACCGCACAGGTACTGCTCGCGATCGTCGCGGCGATGTACGCCAGCTACCACGGCGCGGACGGGCTGCGCGCCATCGCGCGCCGGGTGCACGGGCACGCCGCCACCATCGCGGCCGGGCTCGACGGTGCCGTCGTGCACGCCAGCTTCTTCGACACCGTGCTGGTGCAGGTGCCCGGCGGTGCGGAAGCCGTTGTCGCCAAGGCGAAGTCGCGCGGGATCAACCTGCGCCTGGTGGACGCCGATCACGTCGGCATCGCCTGCGACGAGGCCACCACCGAGGGACACGTCGTCGCGGTGCTCGAATCCTTCGGCACCGCACTGTCGTTGGATCAAGCACCGGCATCGGACAGCGCCGACCCGCGGCCGGTCGCGGCCGCCATCGAGACGCGCACCTCGGAATTCCTGACCCACCCCGCGTTCACCCGGTACCACACCGAGACCGCGATGCTGCGTTACCTGCGCTCGCTGTCCGACAAGGACATCGCGCTCGACCGCAGCATGATTCCGCTCGGCTCGTGCACCATGAAGCTCAACGCCACCGCGGAGATGGAGGCCATCACCTGGCCCGGCTTCGCCAGGGTGCACCCCTACGCGCCGGTCGAGGACGCGCCCGGCCTGCTGAAACTCATTGCGGACCTGGAGAACTGGCTGTCCGACATCACCGGCTACGACTCGGTGAGCCTGCAGCCGAACGCGGGCAGCCAGGGCGAATACGCCGGGCTGCTGGCGATCCGGCGCTACCACCTCGATCGCGGTGACGCACACCGCGATACCTGCTTGATCCCGTCTTCGGCGCACGGCACCAATGCCGCGTCGGCGGCCATGGTCGGGCTGCGGGTCGAGGTGGTCAAGTGCCGCGACAACGGCGACGTCGACCTGGACGACCTGCGCGCCAAGATCGCCGACCATGCCGATCGGCTGGCCTGCATCATGATCACCTACCCGTCCACGCACGGCGTGTACGAGCACGAGGTCGCCGAGCTGTGCGGGCTGGTGCACGACGCGGGCGGCCAGGTGTACGTCGACGGCGCGAACCTGAATGCCCTTGTCGGCCTGGCCCGTCCGGGCAAGTTCGGCGGCGACGTCAGCCACCTGAACCTGCACAAGACCTTCTGCATCCCGCACGGCGGCGGTGGTCCCGGCGTCGGGCCGGTCGCGGTCCGCGCCCACCTCGCGCAGTACCTGCCCGGCGATCCGCTGGAAACCGGTTCGCACGCGGTGTCCGCCGCCGAGTACGGCTCGGCCTCGATCCTCCCGATCACCTGGGCCTACATCCGCATGATGGGCGCCGACGGCCTGCGCCGTGCCACCCTCTCGGCCATCGCCTCCGCCAATTACATTGCGCGACGACTGGATCCGCACTTCCCGGTCCTCTACACCGGCGAGAACGGCATGGTCGCCCACGAGTGCATCCTCGACCTGCGCGAGATCACCAAGGAAACCGGCGTCACCGTCGACGACGTGGCAAAGCGCCTCGCCGACTACGGCTTCCACGCTCCCACCATGAGCTTCCCGGTGGCGGGCACGTTGATGGTGGAACCCACCGAAAGCGAAAACCTCGCCGAGGTGGACGATTTCGTCGAAGCCATGATCGCCATCCGCAAGGAAATCGACCAGGTCGCCTCCGGCGCCTGGCCCGCCGACGACAACCCGCTGCGCGGCGCCCCCCACACCGCCGCCAGCCTGGTGGGTGAATGGAACCACCCCTACACCCGCGAAACCGCCGTCTACCCACGGGGACTCGGCCACGCCCGCGCAAAGGTCTGGCCGTCGGTCCGCCGCATCGACGGCGCCTACGGCGACCGCAACCTGGTCTGCTCCTGCCCCCCGCTGGAGGCGTACGCGGACTGAGAGCCGACCGATCGTAGAACGGCCCAGCGCCCCAGCGGTTCCCGGAACCGCTGGGGCGTTTTTGTCTGCCTGGCCAGGGCGACCGGTCAGTCGACGGCCGGTTCGGCCCTCATCGTCATCGGCGTCGTCATCCCCGCACTCGCCGTCTATTTTGCCGCCGTCAACGCATACCACCGAGTGTGGCCGTTGGCGGAAGGCATCAGGAGACCCGCAGCCAATGGGCGAGGGCGGTGAAGTCGTCGTCGCCGAGGCCTCGGGACGGTTCGATGTGCCGCAGGAGTGCGCGGGCTCGATGGTGGGTGGCGACCCAGGTGCGGTCGGCGTCGGTGAACTCGTCGTCGACCCAGGCGAAGGGGCGCCCGGCGGCCCAGGCCACCAGGGTGCGGGTTTTCCAGCACAGGCCGAACCAGCGGTCTTCGTGATCGTGCTCGGGGGTAGGCTCCGGCCAGCAGACGACGGGGAGCGGTGGGAGGCCGAGCCGTGGCGCTATTTCGGTGTTGGCTCCGTGTTCCCATGCTGTGGCCCAGACCAATTGGCACGACAGCGCTGCCAGACGCTGCCCCAGATCGGGGTTGAGCCGCGAGAAGCGGTCGTGCGGTGCGGCATCGGGCAGATCGCGGTGTGCGTCCGCGCCGAAGGGGAGCAGTGGGCCGTCGACATCGAGGAACAGCAGCGGGAGTTGCCTATCGGTCATACCGCGCCGGTCCGATCGGCGAACTCGGCATTGCGGGCGGTGATCTCGGTGTCGATCATTGGGACTCATCGTCCCCGCCCGGCTCGGCGTTACGGCTTGTCGAGGGTGTCAGAGCCGAGATGGCTGGTTCTGTATCGAGTACTGCTGTGGTGCACCATCATCCGTGCGCGGCAACCGCGTGACAGCGGGTTCGCTGTCGTCGTGCACTGCCCTGTTGTCTCGGGGTATCCGCGCTGAGCGGACACTTTTCGGGTGACGGGGGTGATTTTCGGGCCGTTCGGGCGAAAAGTGTCTGCTCAGCAGAGGTGAGGCGGGTGGGAGTGGCGGGCGTCGCAATGTGATCGCAAAGTGGGGGCGGTACAACGGAATAGTGAGGGCTTCAAAGTATTTGGGCGTGGTGGTGGGTGCGATGGTGCTGGCGGCGCTGAGTGCTTGTCCCGTGGGAGCGGCTCCGCCGGGGGCTAATGTGGTGCGCGAGGAGTCGTTGGGGGAGGGCGCCGTTCGGGTCGATGTCTATTCGCCTGCGATGGATCGGGTGGTGACGAACAGGGTGCTTCGGGCGGCGGGCGGTGGGCCCGCCCCGACGTTGTACCTGCTGACCGGGCTCGGTGGCGGCCTGGATGGCATCTCGTGGTGGGACAACACGGATGTGCGGAAGTTCTTCGCGGACAAGCACGTCAACGTAGTCATGCCGGTCGGTGGCGCCTCCACCCTGTACACCGATTGGCTCAGTGCCGATCCGGTGCTCGGGCGGAATCGGTGGCAGACCTACCTCACCCAGGAACTGCCCGGCGTTATCGACGCGCAGCTCGGCACGACGGGGCGCAACGCGCTCGCCGGCGTGTCGATGAGTGGAGGGTCGGCGGTCGACCTGGTCATCCAGTCTCCGGCCCGATACGCCGCGGTCGCGTCCTACAGCGGGTGCCCATGGGCCGCGAACCCGGCCGGTATGGCCATCGTCAGCGCTCAGGTCGCGCGCGGCGGCGGGAACCCGGTGAACATGTGGGGCGCGCCGGGCGGCAACGGCTGGCGCGCGCACGACGCATTCGCGAACGCGGCGGCACTCACCGGTAAAACGATCTACCTGTCCGCCGCCACCGGCGTGCCCGGCGCCATCGACGGCGGCGGATGGATCTCCCCGACGGTCGAGGCGATCACGAACACGTGCACGTCCGCCTTCGCCGACCGCCTGGGCCAACTCGACATCCCCGCGATCCACGTCGAGCGCCCGCAAGGCGCCCACACGTGGGGCCTGTTCGAAGCCGACCTCCACGACTCCTGGCCGCACCTGGCCCGCGCCATCGGCGCCTGAACAACGAGCCACCGCGCACGAATCCCAGCGCCGCGCACCGATTTTCGCGGTATCCGGTGCGCGGTGCTGCGGAACCCGCGCGGCGGTGGGTCAGTCCGGCTCGGCGAGGTATTCGAGTTCGGCGCGCAGGGCAGCTACTTCGGCGGCCAGTTCGGCGCGGGCCATTTCGCGTTCCATGAGGTCGGCGCGCAGGGTGTGGATGGTGTCGGTGGCGGTGGCCAGTTTGCGGTCGGCGCCGATCAGGAGCCACTCGACGAAAGCGCGGCGGTCTACCTCGGCGTTGGCCTTGCCGATCCAGTCCACGACGTAGCCCAGCCATTCGGGCGGTTTCGGCGGCTTCGCGGGTGCTTCCCAGCCGCGCCGCAGTGAGGGTTTCGAGGAGAGGACCTGCTCTGTCCCGGGGGATTTCATCTGGGCCAGGTCGAGTTTCCCGGCGCCGGTGACCACGGCGATGAGGCGGTACTGTCCGGCGAGGTGCATTTTCAGCTCCGCCGTGCCGCGCGCGTCGACGTCCAGTGTGCCGAGCCACGGCCCATCCGCGGCGCCGACGATCGACTCGAGTATTTCCTGCTGCCCGGCGCCGCGCCGCAACCGCGTCACCCGCTCGCGAAGATCCTCCGGCGTAGCGGCCATCTGATCCCAATGCATCGCACCCCGCTCTCCTCGACCGACCCCACCCGTCGACCAACGATGCCGTGTCCACCCCGCCATGCCGGACTCGACACGCCGCAACACTCCTGGTCAAGCGATCATCAGGAACTCAGGTAAGTGACGCCCGAGAGGCGAGTTACGTGAGTTCCTGATGATCGGCTGTCCAAGTCCTCTTGCGGACCCCGGGCAGGCAGGCGGGATCCGCACGGCCGCATACCGATCGGGAACCCGCCGAGAGTATGAACTTTTTCTGACGGGGCGGCGTTAACGGGCGGATCGGCGGAGAATATTGAAGTCAGGGGGGCAAAATCCCTTTCGGTTCCACGATCCGGAGGAAATGACATGGTGTCCGCACGCAAACTCGCGCGCAACCCGATCACCTGGCTGGTGACGGTGATAGTAGTGGCGGGTCTCGTGTTCGCCATGGCGGCGCTGCAGCCGTGGCGACTGTTCACCAACAGGACGGTGGACGAGTCGATCCCGACCGTCGTCGCGCCGAGCGGTAAGCCGGGGACACCGCAGACGCCCGGTCAGCAGCAACCGCGCACGCTGGCGCGCGGCACCCTGATCTCGCACGAACACGCGACCTCGGGAACCGTCGTCATCCTCCAATTGGCCGACGGCAGTAGGGTTTTGCGGTTGGAGAACCTCGATACCTCGGACGGTCCCGACCTGCGCGTGTGGCTCACCGACGCCCCGGTGATCGAGGGCAAGTCCGGCTGGTTCGTCTTCGACGACGGCAAGCACGTCGAACTGGGTGACCTCAAGGGCAACAAGGGAAGTCAGAACTATCCGATCCCCGCCGAGGTGGATCTGAAAGCGCTGACCAGCGTCACCATCTGGTGCGCGCGCTTCCACGTGTCGTTCGGCGCCGCACAGCTGCAAGCGGGCTGACGACACCGCATAACGATCGCGGTAAAAAATGACCCGACAACCACGGGTCCGCTGTGCCACCATGTGATTCGACGATGATCGCCGCCACCGAGGCGGTGATCCATGAGCTGTACGGAAAGGAGGAAGCGGCTGTGAATATCGATGCCATGCGGCAGTACACGCGTGATGTGCGCGAGGGTACCGAACTCGGCCGCTTCCCGGCCTGCGCCTGATCCGCCACCTTTCCGCAATTCGCTCGCTTCTTCTCGAAACATGGTGATTCCCATGATCTTTCATCGCGCCGCCGCACCGGCGGTATTGACCGTCGACAACTGGATACACACGCGGGTGCTGGTACTGAACGCCAGCTACGAGGCGCTCGACGAGATCAGCGCCGACCGCGCGGTGGTGCTGGTGACGGCGGGCCTCGCCGAATCGGTCGCCGATCGGGAGCCGCACTTCCCGATCCGCTCCCAGCATCACGAGGTGGCGCTGCCGGAGACCATCCGGCTGCTGCGCTACGTGTACATCGAGCACACCGCGCGGGTACTCGACGAGAGCAGGGCCACCCTCGCCGGTGTGCTGCGCAGGGACAACCACCGCTGCGGCTACTGCGCCGCCTGGGCGCGCACCGTCGACCACATCCGGCCGCGCAGCCGGGGTGGCCCGAACACCTGGAACAACCTGATCGCCTGCTGCGCGCCGTGCAATACGGCCAAGGCCGATCGCACACCGGAAGAGGCGGGCATGCGACTGCTCTGGCAGCCGAAAGCCCCCAACGATCGAGAGAAGACCCAGCGGCGCATCTGGAAGCAGCTCGCCGCGACATAACCGGGAAGGAGAAGGAACAGCAATGGAGACAACCGCAGTCGCGGAGCTGACGCTGGCCGACCTGCTCCCGCTCTCGGACAGCCGAGGGTGGCATCGGGCCGCGTGCCGTGGCGATCCGAACCACGAGGCGTGGTTCCCGTTTCCGTCGCAGGATTTCGACTACGCGCGAAAGATCTGCGGCGACTGCCCCATTCGTGATGCTTGCGGTGACTTCGCCGCCCGCACCGGTCAGTCCGGTGTGTGGGGTGGGCACGAATTCGACCGTGGCACCATGATCCGCGAGTGACGGTCACCGCCGTGGCTGTATCGAATGGCGGCATGCGCGGCGCCCTACGTGGTTACGCTGCGCTGCCGCCTCCGGGCGCGTCGCGCATGCCGCGGTACCCGGCGGTGACCGCCCGGCGATTCCGGGAAGCCACGCCGCAGGTCAGGTCACGACCGGATACTCAGCGACCCGGCTAACCGCAGGTGAACATACACTGATGCCGTGGGCACTCATCGCAGCGGAACCAGGTCCCGGGGCGTCAGCAAAGGTCCGGTTATCGCAGTGGTGGTCATCGCACTACTCGCCGCCGTGGTCTTCGGCTGGTTCTGGCTTCGGGATCGGTCGACCGATCGGGACAGCGCGGCGGCGGCCGGCTGTATTCAGGGCACCTCGACTCTGAACGTCACCGTCGATCCCGATATCGCGGCACCGGTGCTGGTGCTCGCGCAGCGCTACAACGACACCAAGCCGCGGGTCCGCGATCATTGCGCGCAGGTGATGGTGCAGGTCAAACCGTCGGCGGCGGTGGTCGCCGCGTTCGCGGGGAACAAGCCGTGGGATCCGGCGCTCGGTCCGCAGCCCGCGCTGTGGATTCCGGATTCCAGCCGATCGATCGAGTCGATGCGGGTGCCGGGCCTGATCGAGGGGAATCCGGCGCCAATCGCGGTCAGCCCGATCGTGCTCGGTGTCCAGGAGGACCTGCGCGGCGCGCTCGAGCAGGCCAAGGTCAGCTGGTCGGATCTGCCACGGCTGCAGCAGGGTTCGCTCGGCGAGATCGGGCTGACCGGCTGGTCCGGGCTGCGGATGGCGCTGCCGCCCGGTGATGCCACACTGGCCGCCGCCGCGGCCGTCGGTTCGGCGGTCTCGGGCGCCGATCCGCTCAGCGCGGAGGCGGCACAGTCGGGGCAGGTGGTCGCGGCGGTCTCTGGCCTGGCCGCCAACGCACCCGACGCGACCGACGTCCAGGCCGCGCTCGCCGCCGTCGCGACCGCGGCGCAACCGCAGGCCGCGCCGGTGCACGCGGTCGCCGCTACCGAGCAGCAAGTGAAAAGCCAGGCCGGACTCGCCCTATTCCAGCCGGCGGGCGCCGCGCCGGTGGCCGATCATCCCGCCGCGGTGATGTCCGGGCAGTGGGTGGATCAGACGCAGAATCTGCTGGCGGGGCTGTTCTCCGATTTCCTGCGCACGCCCGAGCAGGCACAGGTCTTCGCCGCGGCCGGATTCGCCGCGGCGCCGCCCGCCGCCGCGCCGGTGCCGCCGCGGGCGGCATTGGACAAAGTCCGTGCGACACTGGCGAATCCGGTGCTCGGCGTGCAGGCGACGGTGCTCGTCGACGTCTCGTCCTCGATGGCGAATACCGACGGCTCGACGACCCGGCTCGCGAATGTCCTCGGCGCCCTTCGCTCCACGATGAACGTGATGCCGCCGGACTTCGGCCTCGGGGTGTGGACATTCGGCAAGAACATCGACGGCACCACTCCGTACAAGGTGCAGACGCCGACGGCGCCGCTGACCAACACCCAGCGCACCGCCGTCTCCACCGCGCTGAACGGCGTGCGCGCCAGCGAGATTCGGGCCGATCAGGCCTATCCGACGCTGCTCGCCGCCTATCGCAGCGCGGTCACCAACTACGTCAACGGCCGGACCAATTCGGTGCTGCTGATCACCGACGGCCCGGAGGACGATTCCACCGTCACCGGCGCCAAACTGCTCACCGACCTCGCGGCCGCCGCCGATCCGGCCCGGCCGGTGCGGGTGGACGTCATCGTGATCGGCGGTGCGGGCACCGAGACCTTGCAGACGGCCGCGCAACGCACCCGCGGCGCCTACACCCGTCTGGCCACCTCGGACGACATCAGCTTCGGTTCCGCCATGGTCCAGGCGCTGACTACGCCCTAGTGCCGCAACGGAACTCGGCAGTTGTCACCGCCGGTGCGCACCGGGCGCAAGTGGTGGACGACGGCGGCCGTAGCGGTGGCGGTGACGTCGTCGACCCAGTCCGGAATGGGCGCCGCGGCCGCGATGTACTCGCGAACGAGTCCGTAGGGAATGGCCTTGACGGCGGCCGTCGCGATCGCCATGCGGTGTTCGTCGGCGTCGCCGAACTCCGCGACGACGGCGGCGCGCAGCATGTCCTGCATCCGGTCGTTGACCGTGGCGATCTCGGCGCGCAGTTCCTCGGGGCCCACATCGAGTAGTTCGTCGCGCCGGAACATCTTCATCGCGCGGGCCTCGGTGGGGTGTTCACGGCAGTACCGCGTCAGGTAGATCGCGGCGGTGAGCAGTGGATCGGGCCCGGCCAGCGCGGCGATGAACCCGACATGGAAGCGCCGGATCGAGCGCAGCCACAGCCGGGCGAGCAGCTCTTCGCGGGAGGCGAAGCGTACATAGATCGACCCGGTGTGGATGCCGGAGGTGGCGCTGATCGCGGCGATACCCGGTCGCGTCGTTGCGGGGTCGGCGAGCAGATCGCGTGCCGCGTCGAGAACCTGATCATCGGTGAATCGCCGGGGTCTTGCCATGTGGCACAGCTTAAGGCAAGGTTTCGGAATATGCATTCAAAAACTCAGTTCCCGCTCACGGGCGCCATGCTCGCCTTCATCGGATCGGTCCACACCGCGCTCGGCATTGTCGTTTGGGCGGCCGGTGACAAGGAGACGGAGCTCGCGTTCTGGTTCACCGCTTTCGGAGTCGCCGCCGTCTGTCTCGGGATCGCCGTGATCGATGTGGAGCGAACCCGCGGCTATGTGCCCGCGCCGATCCTTGTCGCGACCGCCGTTCTCGTCATATTCGGTCTCGTGGTCGAACCGGTGTCCGGGTTTCTTACCGTCCTGGTACCCCTGGCCGTCGGTGTTCGCGGATGGACGCGTCATCGCCGCGGTTCCGGCGGCGCGCCGAATCCGGCCGGCCCAGTGACCGCGCTTGGGTGACTGCGGTCGAGAACCGCTGTGGGGCAAGCATTTCGAGTCAAGTCGGGCGATCGCGCCCGGTGGCCGGAGACGCGATCGCCGCGCGGGTGTGGTTGCCGTCAACCGCCGATCGGAACCCGAACCAGCGCACCGGATTCCATCGCGACCCAGATGCCGCCGTCCGCGCCGACGGTGAGCCCGTGGGGTTCGGCGCCGGGCAGCGGGTATTCGGTGATCTCACCGGTGGTGGTGATCCGTCCGAGCTTGTTCGCGGCCCACTCGGTGAACCACAGTGCGCCATCGGGTCCGGCGATGATGGCGTGCGGCCGGGCATTTCGGTCAGGTAGTGGGAACTCGTCGACCTTGCCGTCGGTGGTGATCCGGCCGATCTGCCCGGCGCCGATCTCCACGAACCACAGTGCGCCGTCCGGCCCCCGCGTGATGCCGACGGGATTGGCCGCCTCGGTCGGCAACGCGTGCACGGTGATGCCGCCCTCGGTGGTGACCCTGGCGATCGCGTTGCCCTGATTCAGGGTGCACCACAGCGCGCCGTCCGGGCCCGCGACGATCATCGACGGCATGCCGTCCACGTCGAATTTCGTGATTTCGCCATCGGCGGTGCGCCGCCCGATGCGTCCGTCCTGTACCTCGGTGAACCAGAGCGCGCCGTCCGGTCCGATGCAGATCCCATAGGGTGCAACGGCTTCGAAGCTGGCGACCGTGCCGTCGCCACCGATCCTGCCGATCCGGTTGCCGCGGAACTCGGTGAACCACAGGGCATCCGGTCCGCTGATGATCACCGTCGGCTGCCCGTCGGCGGATTCGAGGGCGAAGGTGTCGACCCGGCCCGCCGCATAGCGGCCGATCGTGCCCTGCGCGGGCATCGTGAACCACAGCGTGCCGTCACCGTCGGCGGCGATCCCGTACGGCGACCCCACGACCTCGACCGTCATCTCTGCTACTCCCATTCCGTCGAACAGACCTCCAGCCTGCCATTGTCGGCAAACCATTTAACGGCGATGTCGGCCTTTCGAGAGCGAGTTGACCGGTAGCTGGTGGCCGCGCGCCCACCACGTCGGCCGAGGCGAACCGGCAGCACGATCCGCAGCGGCCAGCCGGGTCGATGTCACCTTCGACGCCGTCGCACCCGACCGCACCGCGGTCACCCTGGTCCACGCCGACTTCGAAAAGCACGGCGACGGCTGGGAATCCATGCGCGATACGTTCGGGGCCCGGGTGGCCGACCCGATCTGCGCCGTGGCTCAGTCGTCGAGAAAGGCGACGACGCGCGCCGGGGCGGCGCTCGTCCCGATCAGTTTGATCGGGAAGAAGCCGACGGTGAAGCCGGACAAGGGGAGAGCGGCGAGGTTGTCGAGTTGCTGGACGATGAAGGCCTCCTTGTCGCGGATCGCGTAGTGGCCGTCCCAGATCTCGCGCGGGTCACCGGTTTCGCGGAATGCCGCGGCCATCACCGGGATCGGGCGATCCCAGCCGATGGCGTCGGTGCCGAGGATCTTGGCGCCCTGGTCGGCGAGGAATCGTGTTCCCGCGCCCGACATTCCGGGGTAGTTGAAGTATCGGAGATCGGAGATCGGGTAGGCCTCCTGACCGGTGCGGATCAAGACGGCGTCGCCGGGCTCGATAGCGCGGCCCGTCGCGGCGAGTGCGGACTTCAGCGCGTCCACCGGAATCGCCTGCCCGGGGCGGGCCCGTTCGCGCACGTCGAGAACCATGCCGGGAACCAGCAATTCGGACAGCTCGATATCGCTGATCGTGCGCGCCGGTGCGCCGCCGCTGACGCTGCCGGAATGCCACGGCGCGTCGACGTGGGTACCGCAGTGGGTGCCGAAATCGTTGAGCACCTCTCCGGCCATGCCCTCACTGCCGGGCAGATCGTCGGGGGTGCAGCCGAAGAATTCCATCATCATGTCGCGCCCGCGGCCGGTATGGGTCACCCACTGTACGGAAGGGCCAACGATCGCGGCCATTTCGGGAATCGGCACGGTGTCGCGGAAGGCGGGGTCGATAGGGTAGGTGAGATCGATCAGGCGCGTCATTGCGGACCCTTCTGAGTGGAGAGTTGTTGTCTGAGTTCGGTTTTGCGGACCTTGCCGTAGCCGTTCTTCGGCAGTTCGGGCACGAATCGGTAGTCGCGGGGACGTTTGTAGCGGGCGAGCAGGCCGAGGCAGAGCGCGTCGAGCTCGGCCGCGGTGGGGGCCGTGCCCGGCGTGGCGACCACGAAAGCGACAGGGAGCTCGCCCCATTCGGGATCGGCACGGCCGACCACGGCGGTCTCGGCCACCGCGGGATGGGTCAGCAGCACCTCTTCCACCTCACGCGGATAGATGTTCGACCCGCCGGAGATGATGACGTCCTTGGCACGGTCGACGAGGGTGAGCCGTCCACCGTCATCCATCCGCCCGATATCGCCGGTGTGCAGCCAGCCGTCGCGCAACGTGGTCGCGGTGGCCGCGGGGTTGTTCCAATATCCGGCCATCACCGTGTCCCCGCGCACCACCACCTCGCCCGCCTCGCCGGCGCCGAGTAGTGCGCCGCTGTCGCTCATGATCGCGACCTCGACGCCCGTCCGTGCCCGGCCGACGTGCATGAGGCGACCGTCGGCGGGCAGCTCGACATGTTCCTCGGGGCCTGAGATGGGTGATGGTGCAGGGAGATTCACCCTGTCCGAAGGCTTGCCACAGGCGCTGCGGGCCGAATCTGCCGACTACCCTGCGCAAGTCGTCCACATAGGTCGGCGCGCCACCGTAGAAGATGCGGCGTATCCGGGGGATCGACGCATCCGGCAGCAGCGCGGGATCGAGCAGCCTGCGAAGGATGGTCGGCACCGCGAAGAACGACACCGGCTCGAAGGCGGTGAGTGCTTCGGCCATCGTGGCGGCGTTCACCGCGCCGTCGCGCGGAAGCACATTCGCGCGGCCGCGCGCGATGAAGGCCAGCGCGAACAGTCCGCCCGCGTGGGAGAGCGGTGTGAGATGCAACAGCGACGCGTCGGTCGCGTCGCCGAGGTCGGCGAGTGTGCTCAGGATCGCGGCCATCAGGTTGCGGTGAGTGAGCGTGGCGCCCTTGGACTTTCCGGTGGTACCGCTCGTGTAGAACAGCCACGCGGGATCCTCGGGCCGGACCGGCGCCGGCGCGGGCCGCGCAGCGGTGGCGCCGGGCGCGGTGAGCGCGGTGACGTCGAGTGCGGGCACCGACCGTGGCGGTGGGAGATCGTCGGTGGTCACGCAGTATTCCGCACCGCTGTCGGCGATGAGCTCGTCGAATTCGCGCGGGTGCAGCCTGGGATTCATGGGCACCACCACCAGCCCGGCCCACCACGCGCCGAACAGGATCGCGAGGTAGTGCGGAGAGTTGGTCATGGCCACCGCGATCCGGTCGCCGGGCCGCAGGCCGTGCGTACCGGTGAGCCGCAGGCCGACGGCGTACGCGGCGTCGGCCAGTTCGCGGTAGCGGTAGACCACCTCGTCGCCGTGGCCGATCGCCGGGGCGTCCGGATCGCGCATGGCCGATTGATGAAGCAGGACAGCGATGTTCACGGCGCCTCCAGGATGGTGACGGCCGCGGCGGCCTCCTCGGCACCGAGGAACCCGCCGCCGTTCTCGGCCAGGCCGATCCGCGCGCCCGCGACCTGACGTGGTCCCGCCTCGCCGCGCAGTTGGGTGACCAGCTCGTGGATCTGGCCGAGCCCGGTGGCGCCGATCGGATGGCCGTTGCATTCCAATCCGCCCGAGGTGTTCACCGGGACGCGGCCGCCGAGCGCGGTGTCGCCGCGGGCGGCGGCGTCGGCGTCGGCGAGCCCGAGGTAGCCGGTCTGCAGGATTTCGCCGACCGCGGTGGCATCGTGCACCTCGGCCACCGAGACGTCCTCGGGGCCGATACCGGCCCGCGCGTAGGCGATTCGAGCGAGCCTGCGGACGATGTGGTCGCTGTCGTCGCCGGGATCGTGCGGCGTCGCCGACGCGAGCGCGGTGGCGCGCACCCGGACCGCGCGGGTGCCTGCGAGCCGGGATCGTTTGCCGCACAGCAGGACCGCGGCCGCGCCGTCACCGATCGGCGCGCACATCGGTTTGGTGAGGGGCGGTGCGATCATCCTGGCCGCGCAGATCTGCTCGACGGTGAGCGGGTCGCGATAGGTGGCAAGGGGATTCAGTGCGGCATGGCCGCGGTTCTTGGCGGTGACCGCGGCGAGCTGACGCTGTGCGAAGCCGTGCCGTTCGGCGAGTGCGGCGTAGATGCTCATGAAGACGGTGCCCTCTCCCGGTCGCGCACCCAGCCGCGTGAGGTCCGCGATCCGGTGCGCGACATCGATGCCGCCGTCGAACAGGTGGGCCGCGGTGGCGCGGTCGGCCGCGGACAGTCGTTCCACCCCGATCGCCAGTGCCACGTCGACCTGTCCGGCCGCGATCGCCTGTGCGGCCAGATGGAGGGCGGATGCGCCACTGGCGCAGGCGTTTTCGACATTGACGATGGGTATGCCCGCGATGCCGGTGTCGCGCAGCGCGACCTGGCCGCGGATGGTGTGCTGCCCTTCGACCGCACCCTGGCCCGCATTCGCGAAGAACACCGCGCCGACATCCCCGTGTACCGCATCGGCATCGGCGAGGCAGTCGGCGAGCACGGTCCGCGCCAGCTGCGCGATCGTGCGTTCGGGAAAGCGGCCGTATCCGGTTCGTGCCACCCCGGCTACGAAAATATCGGTGCCGCTGGATGTTCGGCCAACTGTCGCGGTCACAGCGCGACCCGATTGCGCAATGTGCCGATGCCCTCGACCTCGAGCTCGACGAGGTCACCCGCGGACAGCCGCCTGCCCACATCGAAGCCGGTGCCGGACGCCACCGTCCCCGACGCGATGATCTCGCCCGCGACAATGCCGCCGACCCGGCTGAATTGGGTGATCGCCTGCTCGAAGCCGTGCGTCATCGACGCGGTGGTGCCGAGTGAGAGTTGTTCGCCGTTGACCCGAGCGCGCATGGTCAGGTCGTAGGGATCGGCGATCTCGTCCGCGGTCACCAGGCAGGGGCCGATCGAGGTGGCGAAATCCTTCGATTCGCCGGCGCCGACACCGGTCTGCATGAGTTTCAGCTGCAGGTCCCGTGCGCTCCAGTCGTTGAAGATGGTGTATCCGAAGATGTGGTCGGCGGCCTGCTCGATGGGCACGTCGCGCCCGCCGCGCCCGACCACCGCGGCGAGTTCGAGTTCGTAGTCCAGCTCCGCGGCGCCCTCGGGCGCGGTGATGATGTCCTCGGGTCCGCACATGCTGAGCGGATCGACGGTGTAGTAGAGCACGCGCTCGGCGAACAGCGGGTGCAAGGTGAACCGGCCACTCGCCATGAGCTGCTCGAACGCGGCCTGCGGGTCATCCGCCCCAGCGGCTTGCCTGCGCGCGATTTCGCGCAGTGCCGCGGCCAGATGTTCGGTGAACAGACCGCAGTCGCGCACTCGCGGTGGTCGCGGGAGCGGCGGGCGCCGCCTGATCTCGGCGGCGTCGTGCAGCGCGTCGGTGGGCCGGTCCGCGGCCAGTTCACGGGCCCGGTCCAGGCCGTCGCGGCCGGATTCGATGAGCGCGAGCATCGAACGGAACTCGGGTAGTTCGGGTGCGGCCATGGCCAGGTCGAGCACGGTTTTGTCGTCGTCGAGCAGGACTCCGACGCGGTCGTGATCGGTGGCGAAGGTGATCAGGCGCATATGACTCTCCGATGAGCGATTGGACCAACAGCATAAGATTGGACGCTCAGCATAGGCAAGGACGAACAGCATAGGATTGCGGACATGAGAGAATTTGCGGCATGGCCGGTCGTCGTGAGGAGTCATCCGCGGAAAGTCGCCGCCGCCTGCTCGAGGCGGCGACCGAACTGGTCGCCGAAGTAGGGCCGCGCGGCACCTCGGTGCAGGC
This sequence comes from Nocardia sp. NPDC052566, assembly GCF_044547285.1. NCBI lineage: Bacteria > Bacillati > Actinomycetota > Actinomycetes > Mycobacteriales > Nocardiaceae > Nocardia > Nocardia sp. NPDC052566. Next base: position 743,846 of record NZ_JBIUAF010000005.1, read on the forward strand.
CGTCGCGGAACGGGCGGGAATCAGCCGCGGCTCCATCGCCTGGCACTTCGGGTCCAAGGACGGGCTCATTGTGGAAGTCGTCCAGCACACCTTCGAGACGGCAGTACAGGAGTACCGCAAGCGCATCGCCGACGCGGGCGAGATGACCCTGGAAGTGCTGATCGAAGCGCACCTGGCCGTCGTCGCGGGAACCTGCGGGCGCGTCTTCGCCACCGTACTGCCCGAAGTCATGCTGGCGCCCGGCCCGATTCGCGACGCGTACGTCGCGGGCTACGACAACAGCAGGCGATTCTGGATCGACGCGGTCGGCCGGATCACCGCGGACGTCCCGGACATGCCGGATCCGGCAACGCTCGCGGATGTGTTGTTCGGCAGCGCGATCGGCGTCAACGTCATGCACCGCCTCGACGAATCCGTCGACCCCGCAACGGGTCTCGGTGCACTACACACGATCTTCGACCTCGCGATGCGCGGAGCGAAAAAGAAGTAGGCGCGGCGCGCAGCGTGCTCGGCTGCGCGCGGCGCCGCGTGGTGAAAGCCGGTCGTCAGAGGTTGCCGACGATGTGTTCCAAGCGCTCGGCGACGAGGGCGCGGGCCTGTTCGCGCAGGGTGGGGCGATAGCCGCTGGGGTACACCGGATCTCCCGGGGCGTAGTCCTTCAGGACTTCCTTGGCGAGGGTGATTTTGTGGACTTCGGTGGGGCCGTCGGCGATGGCCATGACCTCGGCGTAGTTCATCATGTCGACGAAGGGGAGGTCCTGGCTGACGCCGAGGGCGCCGTGCAGGTGCAGGGCGCGCTGGGCTATGTCGTGCATGACCTTCGGCATCGCGACCTTGATGGCGGCGATGTCTTTGCGCACCTTCAGGTAGTCCTGTTCCTTGTCGATGCGCCAGGCGGTGCGCAGGACCAGCAGGCGGAACTGTTCCATCTCGATCCAGCTGTCGGCGATGCGTTCCTGGGTCATCTGCAGGCCGGCGAGTGGGCCCTTGCGCATCGGGCGGGACACGACGCGCTCGCACATCATGTCGAATGCCTTGCGCACCTGGGCGACCGTGCGCATGGCGTGATGGACGCGGCCGCCGCCGAGGCGGGTCTGCGCGACGATGAAGCCCTGGCCCTCGGCGCCGAGCAGATGATCGGCGGGCACGCGGACATCGGTGAAGCGCAGATGCCCTTCGTGTTCGCTGAAGCCGTGCACGTGGAAGTTCTTCACGATCTCCAGGCCGGGGGTGTCGGCGGGCACGATGAACATCGACATGCCCTGGTACGGGCTGACTTCCGGGTTGGTCACCACCATCACGATGTGGAAGGCGGCGAACTGGGCGTTGGAGTTGAACCACTTCTCGCCATTGATCACCCAGTGGTCGCCGTCACGCACCGCGCGGGTCTTGAACAGCGTGGGATCGGAACCGCCGGTGGGTTCGGTCATCACGTAACAGGAGCCGATCTCGCCATCGAGCAGCGGCCGCAGATATTTCTCCTTCTGCTCCGGGGTGCCGTAATGCGCGAGGATCTCGGCATTACCGGAATCCGGTGCCTGGCAACCGAATACCGAGGGCGCCCAGAACGAGGTGCCGAGCACCTCGTTGAGCAGGCCGAGCTTGAGCTGCCCGTAGCCCTGGCCGCCGAGTTCGGGGCCGAGATGGCAGGCCCAAAGCTCCTGCTCCTTGACTCGGGCCTTGAGCGGGCCCATCAGCGCCATCGCCTCGGTGTCGGTGCGGTCGTAGGGATTCGGGTAGAGCTGATCGAGCGGCTCCACCTCGGTACGGACGAATTCCGCCGCCCAGTCCAGCTTCTTCCGGAACTCTGGATCGGTCTCGAAATCCCAAGCCATGATCAGCCTTTCGTATCGGTGTCGGTCGCGACCACGACGCCGTGCAGGAATGTGGTCGCGAGAATTTCGGCGATTTCATCGGGGGAGTGGCCGCCGTGCGGGCGATACCAGAAGGTCACCATGTTGAGCATGCCGAGCACGCTGTTGGTGACCACGTGGTCGGCGGTGCGCAACAGCCCCGCCTCGTGCCCGTCATCGATGACCCGCTGCCAGCAGTATTGGATCCGGTCGCGCATCTGCTGCAGTTCGTCGGCGCGCTCCCCGGTCAGCGCGGTGACGTCGCGCAATTGGATGGCGACCTCGCGCCGATGCGCCACGATCAGGCCGACGTGGCTGCGAATGAGCTTGCGTAACTTGGTGATCGGATCATCGGCGGCGCGCACGATTTCTTCCGCCTCGGCAAGCATGCACTGGGTGTAATCCCGCAGGATCTGCCAGAGCAGTTCCTCTTTGGAGCCGATGTGGTAGTACAGGGCCCCGCGCTGGACATCGGCCCGCTCGCCGATCTCCGCCACCCCGGTGCCGTGAAAACCCTTCTCCGCGAACAGCTCCACCGCCGCGCGCACGATGCGCTGCATGGTGTCGCCGGATTCCGCGGCGGGTGGGCGGCCGCGGCGGCGTGGCGGCGCGAACCCGGTCATCGCCAGCCGCCGTCGAGCGCGAGCGTCGCCCCGGTACAGAAGGCCGACGCCTCGGTGGCGAAGTACATGGCCGCGCCGACGATTTCGTGTGGCGCGCCCGCCCGGCCGAGCGCGTTGCGTTCGCCGATCGCTGCCCACATCTGCGGGGTCCATGCCTTCGAGATGTCGGTGGCGAACGCGCCGCATTGAATGGCGTTGACCCGGACCTTGGGGCCGAAAGTCTGTGCGAGACCGGCGGTGAGCGCGTTCAAGCCCGCCTTGGCCGCGGCGTAGGGGACGGCGAGCGAATCCGGTCGCGCGGCCTCGATGGAGGAGATGTTCACGATCCGCCCGCCCTCGCCCGCCGCCATCCGCGCGCCGATCAGCGACGAAAGCCGGAACGGCCCCTTGAGATTCACGCCGAGGACCTTGTCGAACATCGCCTCGGTCACCTGATCGACGCTCGGATACAGCAGCGACATCCCGGCGTTGTTGACCAGCACGTCGACCCGCCCGAACTCGTCGTAGACGGTGTCGGCGAGCGCGTCGCACTGCGCCCAGTCGCTGACATTGCAGGCGACCGGCAGTGCGCGGCGGCCGTAGGCGTCGCGGACTTCCTCGGCGAGTGCGACGCAGCTCTCGACTTTGCGGCTGGCGATCACCACATCCGCGCCCGCCGCCGCGAACGCGAGCACCATCTCCAGGCCGAGGCCGCGGCTACCCCCGGTGACGACGACGATCTGGCCCGTCAGCGGCATCGCGGCCTCCTCGCGGTGAAGAAATGTTCCGATCAGTACATTAAATCGGGCGACCGATACAATCAAGGAGTTGTTCGGCCGACCGCCGACACCTGCACGACGCGCCGACCGATCGACCCCTCGGGAACTGGCGTTTCGGAACAGAACGGGACTTCGGCGTGTTAACCCAGCGCATGGTGGTATCACTACCGGCGGGTAACATCTAGACCGACTTTTTCCCACCCGGCTTTCTCAGAAGTGAGGCAGTAGATGACAGAGCGGATTCAGGTCGGCGGGCTCCAGGTGGCCAGCGTTCTCCATGAGTTCATCGAGAACGAGGCGCTCCCCGGTACCGGCGTAGATTCCGCCGCGTTCTGGGCCGGGGCCGAGCAGGTCATCAACGACCTCGCCCCGAAGAACCGTGCCCTGCTTGCCGAACGCGACGCGATTCAGGGCAAGCTCGACGCCTGGCATGCCGAGCACCCCGGCGCCGGTTACGACAAGGCCGCCTACAAGAGCTACCTCGGCGAGATCGGCTACCTGCGCCCCGAACCGGCCGACTTCCAGATCGCCACGCAGAACGTCGACACCGAGATCGCCACCACCGCGGGCCCGCAGCTGGTGGTTCCGGTGATGAACGCGCGCTTCGCGATCAACGCCGCCAACGCCCGCTGGGGTTCGCTCTACGACGCGCTCTACGGCACCGACGCCATCTCCGAGGCCAACGGCGCGGAAAAGGGCAAGGGCTACAACAAGGTTCGCGGCGACAAGGTCATCGAGTGGGGCCGCAACTTCCTCGACGACGCCGCCACCCTGATCACCAGCTCGCACCACGGCTCGACCTCGTACACGATCGTCGACGATGAGCTCGAGGTCGGCCTCGAGGACGGCACCAGCATCGGCCTCGCCGACCCGTCCGCGCTCGTCGGCTACCTGGGCGACCCGGCCGCGCCGACCTCGATCCTGTTGAAGCACAACGGATTGCACATCGAGATCCAGATCGATCCGAGCTCGCCGATCGGTAGCACCGACACCGCGGGCGTCAAGGACATCGTGCTGGAGTCCGCGGTCACCACGATCATGGACTTCGAGGATTCGGTCGCGGCGGTGGACGCCGAGGACAAGGTGCTCTGCTACCACAACTGGCTCGGCCTGATGAAGGGCACGCTCGCCGAGGAAGTCAGCAAGGGCGGCAAGACCTTCACCCGCACCATGAACCCGGACCGGGTCTACACCGCCATCGACGGTGGCGAACTCGTGCTGCACGGCCGTTCGCTGCTGTTCGTGCGCAACGTCGGTCATCTGATGACCTCCGACGCGATCATCGACGCCGCGGGCAACGAGGTGCCGGAAGGCATCATGGACGGCCTGGTCACCTCGCTGATCGCCACCCACTCGCTCAAGGGCGACACCGAGCTGAAGAACAGCCGCACCGGCTCGGTCTACATCGTGAAGCCGAAGATGCACGGCCCCGACGAGGTCGCGTTCACCAACGAGCTGTTCGGCCGCGTCGAGGACGTGCTCGGCCTGCCGCGCAACACGCTCAAGGTCGGCATCATGGACGAGGAGCGCCGCACCACGGTGAACCTGAAGGCGTCCATCGAGGCCGCCAAGGAGCGCGTGGTGTTCATCAACACCGGCTTCCTCGACCGCACCGGCGACGAGATCCACACCTCCATGGAGGCCGGGCCGATGGTCCGCAAGGCCGAGATGAAGACTCAGCAGTGGATCCTGTCCTACGAGGACTGGAACGTCGACACCGGCCTGGCCGCCGGCCTGCCGGGCAAGGCGCAGATCGGCAAGGGTATGTGGGCCATGCCGGATCTGATGGCGGACATGCTCGTGCAGAAGATCGGCCACCCGAAGGCGGGCGCCAACACCGCGTGGGTGCCCTCGCCGACCGCGGCCACCCTGCACGCGACCCACTACCACCAGGTGGACGTGTTCGCCAGGCAGCGTGAGATCGCCCGCGGCGGCAAGCGCGCCACCGTGGATCAGATCCTGGAAATCCCGTTGGCGGCGGACCCGAACTGGTCCGACGAGGAGAAGCGCCAGGAGCTGGACAACAACTCGCAGGGCATCCTCGGCTACGTGGTGCGCTGGATCGATCACGGCGTCGGCTGCTCCAAGGTGCCCGACATCCGCGATATCGGTCTGATGGAAGACCGTGCCACCCTGCGTATTTCGAGTCAGCTGATGGCGAACTGGCTGCGCCACAACGTGGTCAGCGCCGACGAGGTGATCGCCAGCCTCGAGCGGATGGCCCCGGTCGTCGACCAGCAGAACGCCGCCGACCCGAGCTACCGCCCGATGGCCCCGGACTTCGCGAGCAGCATCGCCTTCCAGGCCGCCAAGGAACTGGTGCTCGAAGGCACCAAGCAGCCCAACGGCTACACCGAGCCGATCCTGCACCGCCGCCGCCGCGAGGCCAAGGACGCCAGCAAGTGAGTGATCGGCAGTGATTGAAAAGTAGCTCCAGACAGCACTTTTCAGCTTGAAGCCCCGTGTCGGCAGTGCCCGGCGCGGGGCCTTCTCGTCACCGGAGGTCATCCCCAATACTGGCCTCTCACGCTCAAAACGGTCACAAAAACGGTCACAACGGTGACACCTCGCTGATGCGTTCTACCAGCGGATCTGAGCCTGATCGGGTGATCGAATCCCGCAGTGGGCTTGCTCGGTGGCGTCGTGCGTGCCGTGAGCGGGGGATGGCGGTGCCGAAGGTGGGAGCAGGCTGACGGCACATCGCCATCACCACGGTCTGGACGTGGCTCCTGGCGTGTCGAGCGCACGACACGCCGGAAATTTCTTGGATTGGCAAACCGTTAGCAACCCACTCGGTGCTGAGACTCTGCGGCTCCAGCGGGCATCGATGAGCTCGTGGCGGGATACGAGCTGTGCTCGCCGGTGCGCGCTGAACAAGACTTCTCGTATGCGACGGACCGGTTCTGCGGTCCTGGCCACTTCATGGTTGGTGACCCCGCATGATTCCTCGATCCGCTGCTGTCCACGAGCGTGCATCTGGCGGTCTGCAGTGCCCTACTTGCCGCAGCGGCAATTACGGAAATCGAGGCTGGCTCGGTCGTCGAGTCCGACGCGCTCGAATTCTATGAACTGACCTACCGGAGGGCCTATGCGCGGCTGTCGGCATTGGTCTCTTCGATGTAGGACACCTACGACGGCCCACCGACCTACTTCTGGCTGCCCAGCAGATAGTGGAAGAGCGGAAGCGGTATGAGGGCAACAATCGAACACTCCCTTCCCGGAGGCCGCAGGTTCAAATCCTGTCCCCGCTACTAGAGCTTGCTGAGGCTCGGGCTGCTGTGGCCTGTGTGTGGTGCGCAGAAATCCGATGTGCTGCCCACCGATCACGTGAAGATCGTCGACCAACCGTTCCGCATCGTCGGTGCAATCCCCATCCCGCACAACCCGATCACCGGCTGGTCACCCGGCAAACGGTTTCGGATCACCCGCGGATTCTGAAACCGCTGCGGCGGTTCTCATGGAGCTTGCTGAGGCTCGGGCTGCTGTGGCCCGTGGGTGGTGCGCAGGTAGTTCACTGCACCGCAGGAAGGGCACTCGAGCTGGTATTCACCGACGATGCCATCTGGGCCGGGTGTCCATGTCACTTCGAGGAAGTCGTCGTTTTCCGGGCACCGGATGCCTACGGTTTGACCCGCAGTGACCTGTTTCGCGGCGGTGATCCACCGGCGCGAGCTTGATGAAATCATGAGTCTCCCATCACAAATTGCGACACCGCCGCCGCAGAGTCGAAAATTTCCTGGGCTCAGGTGACTCTCTTAAGAAAGGCTTCGATAGGATCAGGAGAACTTCTGAAGATCGGTGCGTCGAGCGACGAAACTGGCTATTGTCTCACCCGTAGATGGATCGGAAACCTCTACCTCGTAAGCATCCTCGGAGTGCTTCTCGATGACGTACCCGACTGATCCGATCGCCGCTCCTTCGGCAGTGAACCGGTCAGTCACGACACGCACCTTGTCGTAGTTGTTGATCAAATTCTTCGCTCCTTCCTCATCGGGCAAATCCGGAAAACGGTGTGTTCAGCGTCAGAGTTTCATCCGGTCGGAGCATTCAGCCCGAAACCAGGTCAGTGGATTTTCCCGCAGCTGCTCCCTGGCCCTCGATGTGGATTGGGATATTCAATCTCTGACCCCCACTGATCGGCACGGCCCAGTGCGTAATCCCCAGCTAACAGCTTCTGGTTCGCTTGATCGACGTACATGTCTACCAGCGCCTGGCTGTCATCCATCCATATCCATACGACCTGAAGACCGCGTCCTTACCGTGGCCTGCCTCAGGTCGGAAGATGTACTCGCGGAACTTCCGTATATCGACCGAGGCAGTGCCCGGGGACTCCACGCCAATCGAGCCAGCCACGCCAGATGCCCCGAGTTCACTGGTCAGGGCTTCGGCGCCAAGTGCAGAGGCGCCGCGTTCGGAAAGTTCGCGGATGGACCGGGTCTTCCGAGCTCGAATGTGCCTGCGATGCGGATGTTACCCGCGTTTCGTAGACGTCAGGGCGAGATAGACATTCGATGCATCCGGTTCGAAGACTCCGTCGTCGTCGAGTCGGTACGCAGTGGCTTCCCTGGCTACGGGGGTGTTATCGGACATCGTCCTGTTCAAGGTGTTTCAACGCCTCCTGCATCAACCATTCGCTGGCAACGGAAGTGTTCACTACTTACCCTCCAACGTGGCGTTGCCTTCAAGAGGGGACCTTAAAGGTTTGGCCTGTATCACTAGCTGTCGAAGTCGATCAGGTCGTCGACGGCTTTTCTGAGCCAATCATAGAAGGAGGGATAGGAGCCGCGCTTTTCCCATCCAGGCTCAGCGAAGTCGTGGACAATGATGATCTCGGACGATCCGTGCTCCCAGCACGCAACGTCGTCATTGTCCGTGCGTGCTGCGAACGGTACGAGTTGCCTGTCGGGGTAGCGTTCACGCATGCCGTGGTATCGCAACTCGAGTATCTTGCCGTGCAAGATGTTCCAGGGTTCGAGGTCCAGTAGGCCGAGGTCCACTATCCGGCCGAATTCATGGGGATACGTGAACCCCGCAGGCAGATCCGCGTCGCTCAATAGCTCAATCATCGTCAGTTTCCCGTCCACCCCGTCAGCGGCGATCCTTCGGGGTATGTGTTTCGAAATCGGGTGCTCTGGTTTGCGATGCGATTCTCCATGGCCTCACCCCACGTCTGCGGAAGATCACCCTGCCGGGTGAAGCGTACCGCCATGGACTCCGGGATCGGCTCATCAAAGGCATGGATTCGCGCCAAGATCGGCGTATCAGTGTATTTCGCGGCCAGAACTCGCGTATTGTCGACAGCCGTCAATCCGCCATCGGATGCCACGACCACGTCGATGGGATCACCGACCCAGCCGCTGCGGGCCATGCTCTCGATGATTTCGGCAGCATCGTTGACCTTGTTCTGGCTGAACCGCACCGTTGACGGGTTCAGCGCCACGATTCCGCTGGGGCCACGTCCGCCGAGAGCGGTTCCCGCAGTGCCGAGTTGACTGGTGAGAGTTTCGGCGCCGAGAGCGGTCGTGCCACTTTCCAGCAATCCCCGGGAGAGAAGCTGGGTGCCGACCAGTCGTCCGGCGGTGTAGCCGAGTTCGGCGACGCCGGTGACGGCCATGACGGCGTTGAAGACGAGGTCGGCGTTGTCGATGACGTTTCCGGCGTCGGCTTTGGTGGTGCCGGTGGGCAGGGTGATGCCGTCGATGGTGGTGAAGGTGGTGGTTTGGACGCCGGTGTAGTCGGTGTAGTTGACGGCGAGGAGGTTGCCGTTTTTGTCGAAGTAGGCGGTGGCGAAGAGTTCTTCGCCGTCGTTGCCGCGGAAGAACCATTTTTGGGTGCTGGTGCCGTCGGGTGCGGTGATGATGGGGTCGCGGTGGGTGACGGGGTCGCTGTGCCAGGTGCCGGTGACGGGGTCGTATTGGTTGTTGTAGTTGGTGGTGCCGATGGCGTTGTTGTAGCGGTCGATGGGGATGGCGGTGCCGTCGGGTTGCAGGACGTAGCGGCTGCCGTCGTCTTGGGTGATGATGCTGCCGGGTCGGCCGTTGGTGTTGCCGCCGACGGTGTTGACCTGGGTGTGGCTGCCGTCGGGGTTGGTGATGTCGGTGACCGGTCCCAGGACGCTGGGCCGGAAGTCGGCTTGGCTGATGGTGCCGTCGGTGTTGTATTCGGTGACGTGGCCGGACTGTCCACCGGGGCCTAGTTCGACGGTTTCGGCTGGTGTGCTGCTGCCGGGTGCGGGATCTTTGACGATCAGGCCGTTGGGATGTTCGGCGCTGGGTGGATAGGCCACGGAGTTCGATCCGTCCGGGTTGGCGGTCCAGGTTGTCACGCCGCCTTGGCCGTTGGGGACCGATCGCATGTCGGTGGTGGTGCCGTCGGCGTTGTTGATGCGGGTGTCGACCGTGCCGCCGCTGTTCGGGACCGGGGTGGACAGCGCGGTGGTGACACTGCCGCGGCTGTCTTCATACGTGGTGAACACGCTGCCGTCGGCGTGGGTGCTCGTGGTGGTGGTGCCGCCCTTGCTGTCGCTGCTGATGGAGCACTGCGGGACGGTGTCGGGGTCGGCCAGGATCGGGAAGACGTTGTTCTCGTCGGGTTCGATGTGCTGGACGATGGTGTCGCCGTCGACCTCGTAGTGGGTGCGTACCGGTCGGCCGAGGGCGTCGTAGGCCCACGGTGGGTTGGTGTGGGACATGACGGTGCCGTCGGCGTCGAGGACATCGACCGACCCGTCGGGGTTCTTGCGCAGTTGCCCGCCGGGCGGAACTTCCTGCGGGAAGCGGTATTCGCGGGGAGCGGACGGGTCGGTCATGAGGATGAATGTCTGCTCGCCGCCGTCCCACGGTTTGGTGATCGTCAGCTGCTGTGACGACGTACCACCACGCGACCGGAACGCGGGTGCGATGAATGCCGCGGCACCGGCCAACAGCAGCAACGGGATTCGTCGATCGGGGCCGTCACCGGGCTCGGCAGCCGTGCTGTGGTCTTTGGATTCGGTCGGAGTCGAGGGTGTGGGCACGGTCCTGGTCGGCACCGGCGGAACTGGGGTTGGTGTGTCCGCTGCTTGCGGTGCGAGTGACGGGGCCTCGGTTGGCTGCGGAGGTGCAGCTGGGATCGATTGTGGTGCAACTGTTCCCGGCACCGGCGCGGTTGGGGGCTGGTTGCCGGGCAGGCCCGGTGTCTCGGCGCCGGGGACCGGGACGATCGGGGTCCCGTTGCCGGGCGCGATGGGTGGCGGGGCGAGCGCTCCGGCGCCGATACCGCCACCATTACCCGGCTGCTCGGGCAGGTTCGGGGCTTGTGTCGGTAGTGGTGGCGGGGTGGACACGGTGGGCGGGCCGCCCGGTGGCGGTTGTGGGGTGTCGATACACGGCCAGCCGGGGTGCATGGCCTGCCATTGTTCGCAGGGGATGTAGCCCTGCGCGGTGGCGTGCGGGGTGCCGGTGAGTGCGGCGAACCCGAGCCCAAGGCCGGTGGCGGTGATCGCGAGGGTGAGTGCGGCGTGCCGGGCAAGGCGGGTGCTCATCGGCGGTTCCGGCGGGCCTTGGCCTGGTCGTGCAGGGTGTCGATGCCCCACCAGGTGAGTCGTCCTGCGAGGGACATGTAGAGGAAGAAGGCCAGGTAGACCAGGATCGCGCCGTAATCGTCGGCCCACCCGGGCATCCGGTTGAGGTTCGCGAATACCACGATCAACAGCAGCAGGCCCAGTGCGGTAGCGCCGATCGCGGCCGTGGTCGGGCTGATCGGCTCGACAGCAGGACCAGCGGGCTGGGCGGCGCGGTGGCTGGTCGCGGGGGTGGCGGTCTCGTTCATCGTCGTGCCTCTCTTGCCGGGCTCCGGCGTTCACGCCTGCCCGGTCGCTCGGGGGTGAACCGGTCAGAGCCAGATGGGGTCGCCGTAGACGGTGATGCTGTTGTCTGCGGTCGGGGTCGAGATCGCCGCGGTCGCGAACGAGCGGATGGTCACCTGGCCTGCGCAGGCGTCGACTTTGATTTCGACCTGGCCGGCGCTGATCGAACCCTGCGACTCCGCCAGCGGTTTCGAACCGAACGGCACGGTGGTGATGGCGCCGGGTTTGAGGGTGGTGGAGATGTTCGGGTTCACCGATGCCTGCCCGCCGATGTTCACGCCGGGGAATTGCGAGATCGTGACGCTGGCGTTCGGGCCGATCGAGAATCCCAGACCGAGGGTGACGCCGTTGGAAACATCGACCGCGCAACCGATCTGGTAACCGAGGGTGATGGTGCCCGCGGTGACCGGCCGACGGCCGCTACCGGTGATCTCGGCGACCGCCTCGAGGCTGACGAAACCCTCACGGCTGACCGGGGAACCAGCCAGGTTCGGCCAGCGATCCAGGGTCTCACCGGTCTTGGACACCGACAGGGTCCAGCCATCGCGGGTGAGGACCTGGCGATACTTGTCGGCAACCGGATCCGCACTAGCTGATCCCGCAGCCCCCACACCGATCAGCAATACCGTAACCAGCGCACTGATACCGGCGGCGATGGTTGATCGCATCGTCACCACGAAGCCCCTCCACATCTAGTTAACTTTCAGCAAACTCGGTGTGAGGTTGGCACGCTCCTGAAGTCGACGCCAGGCAATTGAGATGTGCATCACTTGACCTCCCCTGCTATGGCGGAGGTCACTTCGGCCGCGACGCTGTCCGAAACTCGTTCGAGGACCGCCTGATTGGCGCGGCCAGGGTGCGTACACGCGAGCGGCGAGCGGTTGCGCGTGTCCAGATCGTTACGGACATGGAGAGGCTGGCCATTGGCCGGAGTGCTCTCGAAGTGTCGAAACCCAGGGGCGGCCGTGGCCGAGCCGCAGTGTGGCCCGAACCGCGGCGCTGGCCGCCGCCCGACGAGGCAACTCGGGCCCCTGCTCATGTCACTGCATCGTCGGAACCGACCTCCGTTTCCGGCATGGCAGGCATCGACCCGTCCCGTCCAGCGCAAACACGAGTCTGAGGGTGTTCAACACATACTGCTGGGAGATTCGGGCTGTTCCCGGAGTGCCGGGCGATCTGCCCCAAAGGGATCAGGGACGAGCCGGGTACCCGCCGATGAACCTGCGGGGCGAGATGGGGACAAGCCTTCGCTGCGCTCAGGTCGCCTGCGGCGATCCCCATCCCGTCCTGCAGAACCCTCGCCGGCCCTGCGGGCCCGGCTCACCCCTGATGGCGGAGCCGCAGATCGCCAGCACTCCAGGCACCGCCCGATCACGGTTTTTCTGTATCGGGGTTCGGGAGATGTTGGCGGTCAATCCAATCCGTTTCTCATCCGAGGAGTGCATTGTCATGACTGGAGAAATCACGCTCACCGTCGTCGGTAACCTCACCGCCGACCCGGAGCACAAACTGTTGCCGAGTGGTCAGACCGTCGCTAATTTCACTGTCGCCCAGAACTCGCGTGTCTACGACCGCGCATCCAATGAATGGCGCGATGGTGCGGTGGTTTTCATGCGGTGCTCGGTGTGGGGTGAGATGGCCGATCACCTCGCGGCCAGCCTCGCCAAGGGTGTCCGGGTGATCGTTTCCGGTCGGCTGCGTCAGCGCAGCTACGAGGACCGCAACGGTGCTACCCAGTGGATCGTCGAGCTCATGGTCGACGCGGTCGGCCCCGACCTGCGTTTCGTCACAGCCGACGTCCACGCCGCTGAGGCTGGGGACGCCGAGCAGTCGAGTTCCCGCCCCGGTGATCGGGATCTTGTCGCAGCTGGCGCCCATGATCGGCCCGACTTCTGACCGTCCCTACGGTACTGCTCTCGATTCGCTCGGGGAGCCGCTCACCGAGAGCGGCTCCCCATTTTTTCCCTGCGTCTGTTAGGAGGTGGCTTCGATGTCCACTCACGAACTCCCGTTTGAGTTGTTTGGTACTGGTGCGGTGCTTCCTTCGGTGCTCGAGCTCTGGTTCATTTTTCGAGGGCTTGCCCGGCAGGGCCACGTATCCGATACCAGTCTTCGACGCGATGGAGTCGATCCTGGGCACGGTAGAACAGTTCGGTCACCGCGTGGTCCAGCGCTGCTGCCGCCTGAATGACCCGCGGAGAGCCGTGCAGCAGCACAGCCACGTGGGCGTCATCCCAGCTGCTGTCGTCGCGGACGCGTGCGACAAGTTCGGAGAACACCGGGTCGGCTGGATCAGCCAGGGCGACCGTGCGAATTCCTTCGACCGTTGGCCGGAACGCTTCCGCGAGGCGTTGGTGGCTCGCGGCCGTCTGGTCGCGTCTCCACCGTGTGGTTTCCGAGCGTGCGTCCCAGAATCGCCCGAGGATGATGCCCAGGGTTGCGGCTATCGCCGCTACGATCGCTGCCGTCATCAGCCACCTCGCTTCCGCATATCGGGCCAGGGACACTGCTTGGTATCCCGTTGCAGCAGTGGGCAACCCGGCAGCATGGATGTGGCGGTGGACAAGCCGCAGCGGCGATATCGTCGCTCACGCCGCGCCGGTTATTATAGAATGTATGTTCGATATTCTGCCTGGTGGCTGCCGCAGAGGTCGAGCATGATCCGGGTGGAGACGGCGGACCAGAAAGGCCTTTCCCCAGATCAAAGAGCCGTCTGGCTTCAACGCAGGCTCGATAAGAGTGGCGAGGACGACTGGATCCCGAAGAGGCGGTTGCCGACGATCGGCGCGCTTGAGGAATTGCTGCCGAGCTGCGCCCGTGGCAAGACCTGTGCTACGGCTGGAGTACTAGAAGAACGTCACAGACGTCGAGACCGCCGTCGCCGAGCCCGTGTAGTCCTGGCGGCCGGCGGATCGGTGCCGAGGGGTTCGCCCGATCCGCCGGCCTATTCACACCGCACGCAGATGCGTGCGGCTGGCATAGACGTGTTCGGCGATGAGGGTGGCGATGCGGTCCGGTGTCTCCAGCATGGGCACGTGGCCCACATCGTGGATGAGAATTCGGTCGTACGTCGACTGGCACAACCACCGTCGCCTGCACGACGAAATCGGACTGGTCCCGCCCGCCGAGTTCGAGGCCGCCTAGTGGGCAATGAACGCCGCATCCGGCTAGGCTCAGAAACCGGTCATCACCGAGGCCGGAACCAAATCACCGAGCCTCCAAGGAACCCGGGGCGATTCACTCCTCGGCGACCGTCTTGTCCTGCAACTGCGGGTAGTCCGGCACCTCCTTAACCATCAACGCCAGGTACGACTGCGGAATCCCAGAAGAACTCGGCCATCCATCGAGCCTGTCACCAGCGCGTGAGCAGGTACAGCCCTCCCTTCCGGTAACTAGGGGTGACCACACCAGCGGTGTCGCCGACGAAGTGCACAGGCTCGACGGATGACGGTGCAAGCGGCAATGGTCACTCGCTAGATGCGACGCCGTGACCGTCCGAGGACCGTCAGATGCGGTCTACGTCCGAGTCGTTCAGTGGCGCAGGCGTCGGGATCGGGTGGTTGGCGTACAAGACGCCGCGCGGGTCATAGCGTGCCGTGATCTCGCCGAGGCGATCGGCATCTGCTGGCGTGAAGGCGGATCGCACCTGATCTGGCTCGAGAGGGCCGAAAGTGAAATTCAGCGAGAGCCCGAGCGTGTGGGGTGCGAAGGGTGCGAGCAGGTCGTCGTGGACCTGAGACACCTCGCTCGGATCGCCGTCGTGGAGCAGGGACAACACGCCCACGGCGAACTGGGCAGATCGGTGGCCCACGGCGTTCGGAACATTCGGGGTGCGCGCCAGCGCGCCCCCGAGGTGTCGCACCCCGACGGTGCACCCGCCGGCTCGATGGGCGAGTTCGGTCACCGAGTGCGGATCGAGGTCGTCGACCAGCACGCCCTTCCCGCGATAGCCCGCCGGCCGGTCCGGTTCGTCGGAGACCGCTCCGGACTGCGTGTAGGGAAGGGTGCGCAGCGTGTTCCGCAGCTGCGATCCGGCGTGGAGCAGCGGCTCGACGAGACGTCGTCCCTCTTCCTCCGCTCCGGCGAAGCTGACCTGAAGTTGGACCACCCGACGCCCTCGCACGTCCGCGGAGATCATGGGTAGGTCCGGGAAGGGGATCACCACCGCTGCCGAAGTCATCGCCTCCGGTACCGACCTGGTCCACTCGGTCCAGGCGGTGAGCACCTCTGGGGATTTCGCGAGGTCGAACATCAGGTTGCCGCCGTAGAGCTCTGCGACGGGCATGAGGTCGATCTCCATGCCGGTCACGACAGCGAAGTTGCCGCCACCTCCGCGCAGTGCCCAGAACAGATCGGGTTCGTCCTCTGGGGTCACCTGCCGGATCTTGCCGTCGGCGGTCACCGCCTCGAATCGCGTCACGTGGTCGGCTGAGTAGCCGTAGCGTCGGGCGAGGAGCCCGATGCCCCCGCCCAGGGTGTAGGCGACTGCGCCGACCGTGGGAAGGCTGCCCGACAGCGGCGCTAGTCCGTGTGGTGCCGCCTGCTCGATGACATGCTGCCACGTCGCCCCGGCCGGGACCCAGGCCCTACGCGTCGCGGCGTCGACCCTCACCTCACGCATGCGCCTCGTATCGATTAGCAGGCCCCCGTCGAGAGCGCGCGTGCGCCCATGCCCGGTGGCCTGGACCGCCACCTGCATCCCGTGATCCGCGGCGAAGGCGACGGCCCGAGAGACATCCTCGGCGCTGCTCGCCTCGAGCACGACCGCCGGGTGATGCGGGGCAAGGAGCTGAGCCCCCGCCCTGTCTTCCGGGTCTTGGATACCGCTGTATACAGTTCCGTCTACGTACTGGTCGAGGGGCTGGATGTCGGTCTCGGTGATCTCCATGGCTGCGACACTAGACATTCTTCCGGACATTAGACGTCCGCAATGAGTGACAGACTGGGCTCCGTGATGGACGAACCCCGACGGCGGGATCTGCCCGAGCGGATGCTGCGGCTGCTCGGCCTGCTGCAGTCGCGACGGACCTGGTCGGCCGCCGAACTGGCCCAGCGGCTGCACGTGACCGAGCGAACGGTGCGCCGCGACATCGAACGGCTGCGTACCCTCGACTACGCGGTCACCGGAACCACCGGAACATCGGGCGGGTACCGGCTTGCAGCCGGGAGCAGCATCCCGCCCCTGTCTCTCGAGGACGAGGAGGTCGTCGCGGTCGCTGTGGGGCTGGCCATGGCCAGCCGGGGTGGTATTAGTGGGCTCGAGGACGCCTCGCTCACCGCCCTGGTCAAGCTCGAGCAGATCTTCCCGGCGCGCCTGCGCCCGCAATTAGCTGCGCTCTCCCGTGCCACTAGCGCCGCACCCGGCAATGACGCAGCACAAGTCGACCCGGCCACGTTGTCCGTGCTGGCTGCCTGCCGCCGCGACCACGAGATCGTCCGCTTCGACTACCGCGACCGCACCGGACGCCGTAGCGCGCGGCGGGTCGAGCCGCACAGTCTCGTCACCCTCCACGGATTGTGGTACCTCGTGGCATATGACCACGATCGCGAGGACTGGCGCATCTTCCGCATCGATCGGATCAACGCCCCCCTCCGCACCCACCGACCCGCCGAACGACGGGACCTGCCGACCACCGATGCCGTCAGTTTCGTCATGCGCTCACTGGCAGCGGCCTCCTACCGCTACACGGCGCAACTAACCGTGGACCTCTCGGCAGCAGACGTCAGGGCAGGCATCTTCGGCCCGATCCCCGGCGCGATCGACGACATCGGCCCTGGCCGGTGCCGGATCCGCCTCACGGCCGAGTCTCCGGAGATGGTCACCCAGTACATCGCGCTCATCGCCGCCCTCGGAGCCGAGTTCATCCTGGACGCACCCCCGGACATCACCGATCGTCTGCACCAGCTCGGAACGCGACTGGTTCGGACCCGGTCGCATGATTGATGACGTAAGCCGGGCGCGATCCCGATGCAATCGGCGCTCCTCCACCTGCTCAACGAGGCGGCCCCACGGAGAGCGAACCATCCCGGGCACCTCCGTCATTGTTGCCCGAGCACCGGCAGTACGCCGATCCGTACGGCGGTAGCCTCCGGTCCTCTTGGCGAAGCCACGGACCCGTGGCCTGGCCGGAGGTGCATCCGGTCACCGCCGATGCGCACGTCGGCCTCAAACGAGCAGTTCGTCGGCACCGCCTGGCGACGGTGCCGAGTGCACTTCATGCGCAACATCGGCGCCGCCGTCTCCGCCAAGCAGATGCTGCGGTCAAGACGATCTTCGCGCACAAGCCCCTGACGACGCGAGAGCCTGGTGGGATCAGGTCTCGCAGTCGTGGGCCAGTTCCTGCCCGAAGGTCGTTGCGATGATGGACGCCGCGAATTCGGTCAAGCGGCTGTCCCAGTGTACCGAGAGACAAGTTCCCGATCACCACGTCTTCGATCAGTCCTTGGCCGGGGCCGCCCGCCGACGGCGGTGGAATCCGGTCGCGTGGGACCGGCGGATCGAGCAGGCTGGGCTCGCCGGGTGGGGCACCCTTGGGTCCGCGGATCGCTTTCCACTCGGCTAGTTCGTGGTTGTATCCGGCGCGCTGAATGATGGTGGCGTAGTTGCCCGCGGCGCGCGCTATCGCCTTGATCTTGATGATCGCCTTCACGCTGCGTTCGTCGTAGCTGGCCGCCCAGGTCCGTGCCTCCTCGTAAGAGCCGCACATGTTTCCGCAGGCACTGAGCGCGTCCCAGCGGGCATCGAGTGCCTGGTACCAGTTGTGGGCGGCGGTGTTCAGCGCGGTCGCAGCGGCGTAGTAGCCCTGTGGGTCGACGCGCATAGCCGTCGTGGTCACCCGGGCTACCGCCCGAACATCGCACGGTTGGTGGCGATTGCCGTGCTGTAGTGCTGGTGGGCGGTGTGGGCGGCCGCGCGCATGGCGTCGACCCCTTCGCGCACCTCGTTCGCGCCGGTAACCCACTCGCGGTGGGCGCGGTCGTGCGCCGTGGCGGTCGCACCGGTCCATTCCTGGTGCAGCGCGCTGATGCGGGTATCCAAGCCCGTCAGTGAGTCGGTGACGAATCCGACCAGACCGCCGATGCGGGCGGTGACCTGGTCGAGATGATCTAGGTCTACTTCGAACACATTGTCCCCCTTACATTTTCAGCGAGCTCGCGCGTACGCCGTCGGCGGTGCGAGTGTCGGTATCGATGGTGGTGGTGACGGTCACGCCGAGTAGTTCGGCCATCTCGCGCAGCGCATCGAAGACCTGCAAGGCGCCCTGGCGGGTTTCCGACCACCCTTGCCAGTAGGCCGAGGCTGCGGTGCCGCGCCAGCTCGACATCAGCTGCGCTACCTCGGCGTCGGCGGAGCGGATGCCATCGGCCAAGGCCTGCGCCGTCTCCGAGACGAATTGCCCTGCATTGGAAACGTTTTCGGGCACCATCGCCAGCGGCGCGGCCGAACCTGCTGTCATCTGTCACCCCAAGATTCGAGATACATGCGTTGAAGATCGGACGCCGTGGGCGCTGTCCTGTCGCCCCGAAGACACTGATCCGATGATCACAGGATTCGAGCTTCCGGTCAAAGCCGCGGCCGTTGCGGACGGTGAACTTGGTTGAGTTGGGGACACCCGCGATGTGGAGGAAACCCAGAGCCTGCGGCCCGTCGCACGACGAAGGGGAGCCAAAGCAGGGCCGCTGTCCAAAGTCGCCGCTCATCCGCCCGAGATCAGGTGGGCAACCAGTATTGGCAGATACCGTCGTCGGTGATCCTGTCGAGCTCACCACCGCAGCGGGTGATGACGCGGCGGGAGCCGACGTTGTCGCTTCGGCACGTCATCCGTGCGCGATTGATGCCGAGATTCCGTGCAAGGGGCAGGGTTCGGCGCAGGATCTCGGTGGCGTATCCGAGCCTGCGACGCTCGGGGACAACCACGTAGCCGATGTGGCCGCCCCAGTGCATCAGCTGTTCGGTGAGGTGGTGCCGGATATCGCTGGTGCCGACGATCTGCCCGGCGGTGTCTTCGGCGACGAGGAAGGTCTCCGGCACTTTGCCTGGTGCCAGGTCAACGCCGCGCCGAGCTCGATCGAGATGGTCCAGATAGGACGTCCATGGACCTACATAGTTCCTGGCGAACTCGAATCCGTCGGCGTAGAGGCGAGCACGCACCGCTTGAAACTGGTGTTCGTCGGCGGGGCCGAATAGCCGGAGTCGTATTTCGGGCCGCGGACCGTACCGGGATGATGTGATCGCTGAGCCGGAGACCAGTGGCAACGTCATCTCTACCTCGACAACCGACGGGTTGTCTACGGCTTGTCGCCTGCCGCCGGTGGGTGTGAATCCGAGCCGCCGGTAGAGCGCGTCGGCGTGGGTGTTGGAGTCGGTGAGCCACAACCGCAGCAGGTGGTGGCCTCGAGCGCGAGCCCAGTCGGTCACCGCACTGATGAGTAGATCCGAGATTCCGGTGCCGCGGGCGGTCGGACGCACCCATACCGATGTCATCGACGGCAGGTCGTCGCTATCGAGCGTGCCGGCGGCCGAGCCGAGGAAACAGCCGTCGTCCTCGCAGACGAACAGCGTCTGCCGCCGCAACCAGGTTCGCCACTGTGCTTCATCCCAGGCCGAGGCAATGTCGAGGGCGGAATCGACTGCGCCAGAACGAGATTCGGCCAACGCCTCCAGGCGCACCGCGCGTGCGAGCTGCCATTCGTTCTCATCGACCCGGTGCAGGGTCATCTACCGATCCTGCCTATTCACCGCGAGGAGGTTGTCGACCGGGTCCACGGCGATGTCCTCACCGCCGAACCGAGCCGATAAGGCCGTTGCCATTTCGCCGCATACAACGGTGTCGGGATCAGTAGCGCAATGCGGCCAGCACGACCGTGATCATGAGCAGGCCGATGGAAGTCAGCAGAAGCCGGGCGGCGTGGCGGATCTTGAGATAGCGGTAGAGGTGGAGGCGCGAGGTCCGCCACAGCTCATCGAGGGCGCCCCGGAGTTGCTGCTCTGGGGACTGATTCATGACCGCTACTCTGAATTCCTCGAAGGTCGACCACCTACGGTTGATGCCGGACAGGTTGTAAAACATCGACGCGTCGCTGCGCGGTTCGGAAAAGCGACGCTCAGTGCGGCGCAGCATGACCAGCGCTTGCGTCGCGTAGGTGACCGACCCTGCCACGCACAACAACGTGCCAAGAGCTGGCATGAACACCCAAAGGCTCAGTGCCCGATGGCCTTTCAACGAGAAGGCCAGTGCTGTGCCTGCTACAACGAGTGCGTTGGTGCTCAGTATCGCACCGGCACGCGTTGATATCGCTGTGCGTTGGGCGTCCTCTCGAATGAGGTGCCAGTGAATGACGTCGAGACTGAGGCCTTTTGGCCTGCCGCTGGTGGTTCCCCCGGTGGTCATGCCTCGATTGTCGTCGATGAGTGGTTGTCGAGTGGTGTAGGTGGTGGTCAAAGTGGCGATCACGGTGCATGCGATTAGCCGGACTGGACGCCGTCCGACAGGTACGTCGGAAACCTGCGGAAAGTCCCTGTGTCCCTGGTATTTCCCTCGGCTTTCGCTCGATCTGATGGCCTTCGCTCCTTGGGGCATCCTGAGTGTTCAGGTGCGCGATGCCAGTTGTCGGGTCAGTGCGGTGATCGAGGGGTTGGTGAACAGTTCGTTGAGTTCGAGGTCGATGCCCTGTTTTTCGACGGCTGTGCGGAATTGTAATGCGGCGATCGAGTCTCCTCCGGTGGTGAAGAAGTCGTCGTCGCGGTTTGTTGGTGGTGTGCCGAGGACTTCGGTCCACGCGGCGAGGAGGGTTGTTTCGATTTCGGTGTGGGAGCGTGTGATCGTTGGTGAGGGCCGTGTGTGGCCTCGGCGCAGATTCTGTAGTGCGGCGCGGTCGGCTTTGCCGTTGGCGGTTACCGGGATGGAGTCGACGGCTACGAAGGCCGAGGGGATCGCGTACTGCGGGAGGCGTTTCCGCACGAATGCGACGATCTCGCTCGTCGGGGTGTCGCCGGTGTGGAATGCGACGAGGGTGTTGGTGCCATCCGGGTTGGGTTCGTCGAGGACCACCGCGGCGTCGATGCCTGGGCAATCGCTCAAGTGGGATGCGACCTCGCCGAGACTGATTCGATTGCCTCGGACTTTTACCTGATCGTCGGTGCGGCCCAGATATTCCAGGTTGCCGTCGTTGTCGTAACGCCCTAGATCGCCGGTTCGGTAGGTGCGGCCGTCGAGATGGTGTGGATCGATGGTGAATGCGTTGGCGGTGAGGTGTTCTCGATGGTGGTAGCCACGAGCGACCGCGATTCCGGAGACGAGGATCTCGCCGATTTCGCCATCGGGGACCACCTGGCCGTTGGGGTCGACCACGGTGAGGCCGACATTGGCGATGGGTGTGCCGATGGGGACGGTCGCGATCTTGCGGGCTTGGTCGACGGTGATGTCGAAAAAGGAAGCGCAGTAGGTCGCTTCGGTGGGTCCCCATAGGTTTGTCAGGACGACGTCGTCGAGACCTGCTGCGGCGAACAGGTCACCGAAGCGGCGCACGAGGCTCGGGTGCAGTGCTTCGCCGCCGCACAGGATGTGGCGCAGAGTGCGGATGCGGTCGAGGGCGGTGGGGGAGGTGTGCAGCTCGTCGAGGAACGGCCCGAGCATCGAGGGTACGAACTGGATGACAGTGACGCGGTGGGTCTCGATGGCGTCGATGATCCGGCGTGGGTCGATGTGGGCGCCTTCGTCGAGGATGGCGATCTGGGCGCCCGCGTGGATCGGCCACATCAGTTCCGGTACCGACGCGTCGAAGGTGTGGGGTGCTTTGAACAGGACGACGTCGGTGTCGGTGAGTAGGTATCGCTGTTGCATCCAGTCCAGCAGGTTGTTCAGTGAACGGTGTTCGGCCAGTACACCTTTCGGCGTGCCCGTGGAGCCGGAAGTGTAGATCATGTAGGCCAGTTCGGCGGTGGGCGTCGTACCGGGTTCGCGGTGGTGGGTCGGCGTGGCGGTTGGTGAGATCACCTCGACCGGGTAGGACGTGGCGTCGGTGAGGTCGGTGATCAGCAGGCATGCGCCGCTGTCGTCGAGCAGCGTCTGGATCCGGTGGGGCGGATAGTCCATCGCGAGGGGCACGTAGGTGCCGCCGGCGGCCATGATGGCGTGGATGGCGATGACCAGGGCGGGTGAGCGAGGCAGTAGTACCGCGACGAATTCGTTGGTGCGCAAACCCGTTTCACGTAAACATGCGGCGAGGGTGTGGACCTTGTCGCTGAACTCGGCATAGGTGAGAGCGTGGGTTTGCCGGTCTGGGCCCGTCCATACCAGTGCCCGGCGCGTCGGTGCCGTTTCGCTGGTCGCGACGAGCCGAGTCGTTACTGTTGCACTCGAATTATCGGCAGTATCAACAGTGTCCGGGTGGTGCGCGCTCGATGTCGGTACGGTGCTGACCGTGCGTCCGGACAGGATGTCGATGACCTCGTCGACAGCTGAACTGATCGTAGCTTCGGTGAACAGGTCGGGGGCATAGAAGATTTCGAGGTCGATCGTGGCCTCGTGCTCGAATTCGTAGACGGCGATGGTGATCGCGCCGAGCATGTTTCCGACGGCGAGGGTGGTCACATCGCGTCGTAGGCGGGCGGCGTGTTCATGGTCGGGGACTTTGTTGTAGGTCAGTCGGACATCGAACAGTGCAGACATGGTCCCGGTGTGTTCGCGTAGCGCGCGCAGCAGTTCGCCGTACGGGAAGCGTTGGCGCGCTTGCAGATCCCGGACTTGGGTCTCGACGGTCGAGGCCAGTTCGGTGAGTGTGCTGGTGCCGGTAGCCGGGATGTGGATGGGCAGCACATTGGTGAAGTCGCCGATCGTGTCGAGTTCGGCGGTCGTTTCTCGATTCAGCAATGCGACACCGACCACGATGTCGCCGCGCTGATGCAGGTTATGTAGTGAGATGCCGAGGGCGGCCAGTATCTGCGCGACGGTCGATCCTCGGCGCCGCAGTGCAGTCACTGCGGCGCGTTCGAAGTGGTGGGTATAGCGCAGATTCTGTGTCGGCGTCTGGATCTGGCGCTCGAACAGTGCCGGTGTCAGTGTGCGGAATCGACCGACGAGTGCGTCCCGGTCGTGTGCCCACTGGCCGGACTCGCGGTAGTCGCGGTAGCGGGTGTGCATGGTCAGACAGCTCGGGGCCGGGCCGGTAGGGCCCGCGCCGAAGTAGGTCGCGGAGAGTTCGCGAGCCATGATGATCAGCGACCAGCCGTCGGCGAGGGCGTGATGGAATCGGGTGAACACGATCAGCGACTCGGTGTCCTCGCGCAGGATCGTGAACTCCGATTGGGGGCCGTGGACCGGTAGGACTGTCGTGGCGCGATCGCGGGTCCATAGATCCAGTGCCGCAACCGGATCCGGCAGATCGAGCAGATCGACGAATACGATGTCGCCGGGCGGATCGCCCAGGTATTGGCTCGGTGGTGTGGTGGTGACATCCATGCGCAGGCGCAACGCGTCATGACGCTGATGTAGTCGCAGGATCGCGCTACGGAGCCGGTCGATGTCGGTGGCGCCGGTGATACGGAAATAATGCGCGGCCTGTACGACCGGCAGGTGCGGATAGCGGGCCGCCAAGACGACCAGATCCGCTTGATACGGAGTCAACGGCGCTCGGTCAACGATCGGGCCTGTCGGCTGATGGACAGCCGATATCGTTGTGGGGGAGTCGAGTTCGCTGCGCACATAGGCGGTGAGCGCGGCAGGGGTCGGGTGCTCGACGAGATCGGTGACCTGCAATCGCACCCCGGATGCTTCTTCGATCTGCTGTCTGAGGGTCAGCGATGCGAGCGAGTCGAGTCCGAGTTGGGTGAACGTCGAGGTGGATTCGGGCAGTACGCCACTGTAGCCACCCAGCACCGAGGTCAGTGCCGACCTCACGATCGCTGCGGCGTCGACGATCGCCACGGCACCCGCGGGCGCGGTCTGTCTGGGTGTCTCCGGTGCTGTCGGCACACATGTGTCGACCGGCCGAGTGGACCCGGCGCCGCGGACAGCGGTGGCGAGTCCTTCATCGTGCGCCATCCAATAGCGTTGGCGTTCGAAGGGATAAGTAGGCAGATCCACTGTGCGTGCATCGTGGCCGCGATAGTAGCGGGCCCAGTCCACGTCGATGCCCGCTGAATACAGCCCTGCGGCCGACGACAGAAAGCGGCGTAGCCCACCGTCGTTGCGACGCAATGTCTTCGCGACTGTGATCGGCACCGCGTCTCCGGTCTGGTGAGTGAGCGCGTTGAGGGTTTCGCCCACACTGGCCGTCAATACCGGATGGGCACTGACTTCCAGAAACGCCTTGGCGCCTCCGAGATAGGCGGTTCGCACCGCATGTTCGAATCGGACGGTCTCACGCGTGTTTCGATACCAGTACTCGGCATCGAGCTGGGCGGTGTCGATCGGTTCGCCGGTGACGGTCGACAGGAATGGGATGTGGGTGCGGTTGGGTTCCACTGACGCCAAAGCGCTTTCGATGCTGTGCCGAAGTGGCTGCATCAGAGGCGAATGCGAGGCCACCAGTGCGGGAAGCCTCCGTGCGTCGATGCCGTCGGCGGCGCAGCGAGCGAGCAGGTTCTCCACGGCGATGGTGGGACCGGACAGCACGCAGGATCGGGGACTGTTGACGCACGCGATCGCAAGATCGTCGTCGACGAGCTCGCTGGCCTGGTCCGCTGGCAGCGCCACTGCTGCCATGGCGCCGTTGCCCGTGGCGGTGGCCATGATCGTGGCGCGGCGTGCCACGATCATGGCCGCATCGCGCAAGGACAGTGCGCCGGCGATGTGCGCCGCGGTGATTTCGCCTTGGGAATGCCCGATGACTGCGGCAGGGCGGACGCCGAGGCTTTCCCACAGGCGGGCCAACGCCACCATGACCGTGAACAGCACCGGCTGGACGACATCGACGCGTTCCATCGGCGGAGCATCATGCGCGCCACGCAGGACATCGGTGACCGACCACTCGACGAATTCGGCGAGTGCGGACTCGCACTGGGCGACGTGTTCGGCGAAAACCGGTGCTGTGTCGAGCAATTCGACCGCCATACCGTGCCATTGCGGCCCTTGCCCGGGAAAGACGAATACGACATCGCCGCCGGTGTCGAGGTGCGCGGACCGGCTGGTGTCCGGGGTGGCGAGCCTATCGAGCGCGGTGATCAGCTCGTCACGATCGGCACCCAACACCACTGCTCGCTTATCGAAAGATGCACGACCAGCCGCGAGCGAGTACCCGATATCGAGCGGCGCGAGGTCCACACGCTGGCGCAGGTGTGTCGAGAGCGCCTCAGCTTGTGCGGCCAATGCGGAATCGGTACGCGCCGACAACACCAGCGGCAGCATCGATGGTTCGCCACGCTGGTCAGGGTTGCGGCGAGGCAGGTCGGGGGCTTGCTCGACGATGATGTGACAATTGACCCCGCTGATGCCATTGGCCGAGACCCCACCGCGGCGCGGGGCTCCCGCGACGGCGGGCCAGGCCATGAGTTCACCGGCTACCCGGACTTTGCCGCTCGACCAGTCGATGTGCGGGGAAGGCGTCTGGAAATGCGCTGTGGCAGGGACGATTCCGCGTCGGATCGATTCGATCATCTTGATCATTCCCGCAACGCCTGAACCGGCTTGGGTGTGGCCGAAGTTGGACTTTGCTGACCCGATCCAGACGGGATTGCCCGGACCGCGTACGGCCCCATAGGTATTGGTCAGTGCCGCGACCTCGATCGGATCGCCGATCCGGGTGCCGGTTCCGTGTGCCTCGACGACATCGATATCGGCGGCGCCGATTCCGGCGTCGCGCAGCGCGTACTCGATCACCTGCTGCTGGGCGTGCTGGTCGGGAGCGGTCAAGCCCGTTGACGCCCCGTCGGAGACGACAGCGCTGCCCCGCAGGACGGCCAGCACGGGGTGGCCGAGCCGCACAGCATCGGAGAGCCGCTCGAGTAGCAGGACCCCACCCCCTTCACCCAGGCCGAAACCCGATGCGGTGTCGGCGAATGGTCGGGTGGCGCCGTCTTCGGAGAGCACCCGCATCAACGAGAACCCGACGAAAAGGCTTGCGCTGCTGTGGATTGTCGCCCCGCCCGCCAATGCCAGCGAGCATTCTCCCGATCGCAGCGCCCGCATCGCGGTATGGATCGCGACCAGCGACGACGAACACGCGGTATCGATGCTGAGTGCGGGACCACGCAGCCCCAGAACGTAAGCGACCCGCCCGGACGCCACGCTGGCGGCAACCCCGGTGTCCTGGTATCCCTTGGTGCGTTCCATATCGGCCATGCGTGGCCCGTACTCGGCCTGCATGACACCGAAATAGACTCCGGTCCGGCTGCCCTGCAATATGCGGGGGTCGATCCCGGCACGCTCGATCGCCTCCCAGGAGGCTTCGAGCAGCACCCGCTGTTGCGGTTCCATGGCGATGGCTTCCCGTGGGCTGATGCCGAAGAAGCCGGCGTCGAAGCCGCCGGCATCGGTCAAGAAATTGCCTCGACGAGTGGAACTGGTAGCACGGGCGTGATCGGTTCCGCCCAGCCTCGATACGTCCCACCCGCGATCGGTCGGCATCGCGGTAACGGTGTCACGGCCGGTGACCATCGTCTGCCACATGTCCTCGACCGAGGCGACACCTCCGCCGAATCGGCAGCTCATCGACACCACTGCGATCGGTTCCGGCGCGTACGCACCGTCGCCCTCAAACCCCGACACCACTTCGTACCTCTCCTGAACACAGTTGAACCGCGGGAGGCTACAACCAAGTGGTTATTTGGCGGTTATCGAATTCTGGCAGGAAGGTTCTCGCCGAGAAAGCGGCTATCAACAGGTGTTACAGGGCGAACATCCCCTAGTTGGGGTATGTCGTAGCTCTTGTCATGGTGATCTGGCAAACGCTTCACTGAGCGCGTGAAAAGCTCGAATCACATGCTCTGCCGCACGCGGCCGTCCACATCGCATCAGTTCGTCGACGACAGTGCGAAGACCCCCAGCTCTCTCGACCCGTCGACTCGCCGCATGGCGATGCAATCCTTGCAGGCCGTGGCGGACCTGCTCGCCGAACTCGATATCACCATGTCTCGATCCGATGTTATGGGCACTCGATCCGGCGGACGCGCCCCGCGCGGCAGTCGCGCCTCGATCATGCCGTTCCATCAGGGAGCCGCTGACGCGCGCGCACTCCTCGTGCGGGTACTCGATCGGCTGAGCACCCAGGTCGCGGCCGCTCTCGATGAACCCAAACCTGCCGATTCGGCCGCGCAAGCCGCCTTCCTGTCGACCCACGCGCCGCGCCTCGACGCCGATTCTCGCGCGTTGACCGGCATGGGCGATCTCACCCGGGCCGTGCGCACGGCCCACCTGGCTATCGACGCGCCCCCGCAGCAGCGCGTCATCGGCCGCTGCCCGTGCGGCACCACGCTGTACGCCGACGCGGACACCGACATTGTCGAATGTGACCGATGCGCACGGGTCCACTCGGTGGCGATCCTTCGCTCGACCTCGCTCCAGCGAGTATGCGAAGAATTTGCTACGGCGGCGCAGCTGGTGCAAATCCTGTCAAGAATCACCGAGATTCCGGTCACTTCCAGCCGTGTTCGTCAGTGGGCGTCGCGAGGGAAGATTGCAGGTCATCGCAGGAATGGGCAGACCGTGTATCGAGTCGGCGACGTGCTTGCCCTTGTCTGCGGCCATGTGCAGGGCTGAAAAGTTGCTACAGTTACAAACTGGTCGGTTGTTCAACTATGTTCATGGATTGGGAGGGCGCGCGCGTATGTCTCCGCGTGAGCTGATGCTCCCCTTGCCCTCGCTTGCGGACTACATCTCCTTCCATCGCGGTCGTCTCGGATTGACGCGACCGGCTCTGGCCAAGCGCGCTTACGTGTCCATCGGCACGATCACCAAGCTCGAGCGAGGCGAGCAGACCGGACTGAACCCTTCGACCCTGAACTCGCTGGCCGAGGCGCTGGAGTTGACCACGGCCGATGAACGCCGGCATCTCGACGAGCTGACCCGTGTGCACATTCCTCGCCCCTGGTTTCCGCAGGAGTTGCGCTCGGAGGTGACCGAACACGAGCGGGCCATGCTCGATGCCCTGATGCCCCAGCCTGCCGCTTACTGCAACGAGCGCTGGGATGTCGTGGCGGCCAACGAGGCGTACGAGGCACTGTTTCCGGGGCGGCTCGAAGCTGTGAACGCGATGCGGTGGCTGTTCAGTCCCGCTGGGCGCGCGGCGATTGTCGACTGGGAAACCGAAGCGGCGGCAGACGTCGCACGGATGCGCGGGATTCTCGCCCACTTCGGCAACCCCGCCGTCGGGGTCGCGCTGCTGTCGCAATTGCAGTCCGACCCCGATTTCGCGCGCCTGTGGCTCGAACGCCGCGTGCGCTTCGACCGCGCGGTCGACGAGCCCGAGCATGTTCACACCGCCTCCGGCCCGGTCAGCGTCACCATGCAACTGCAGTCACTGCCTGCGCAGGTCGACTGGCTGCATCTGGTGATCGCCGTCGTTCACCCCTACAGCGGACCGCCGACGTTCGACGCTCCCGTCGACGACCGGTCCTGACCCGCCTTCGCGACTGCCGCAGCCCGCTGATGGTAGGGGCATTCGCTGATCTTCACTCACTCTCTCGATGTGGTGCGCCTCGCCGCATGCTTGTACCCCCTTCGGCTGCTGTCGCCGAAGGGGTATCTCGACATCGAATTCATCAGAAAGCTCGCTCAATGGCACCCCGCAATCCTGCCCTCCCGTGCGTCGGCGTACCCGGATTCATTCAACCCGCCGATACCCGAAACTGGCACCTCCGCGCGGAAACAATTGCCGCGCAAAAGATTTGCCGAGACCTATGCCCATCGGAGTCGTTCACTGCGTGCGCGCAGTCCGCGCTGCACGTCGGGGAAACGATCGAGGAGATCGGACGTCCCCGAGTCGCCGATGGTGTCGTCATGGCCGGGGTCATCTGCCGCGGAGACGCCGCCACCGCACGTGTACTGCGTGACCTTCTGGCCACGGACGCAAAGGTTTTGGGCAACGCCGCGCGTCGCTGCCTGGATTGTCGAGAGCCGATGTGCACCCGCACCCGACGCAAGCCCGGTCATGTCGTGCACGGCAGCGGCGGCCGCTGCTACCGCTGCTACCGGGCCGCCGCCCGTGCGGCATAACCCTGAATTTCGCGTATCCGAACGCTTGTTCCGTGTTCGCGGAAGGGGCGCTACTGGCTGGTAGCGCCCTCTGTGCGCGGCCGACGTGTGGTCGCATTCGAGAGATTGGATGAATGATGGTGGACTCGTTGCCTGTCGAGACCGTGGTGGTCAACCTGTTGGGAGACTTCGAAATCGGCTTCGACAACGGTATCGCTCCGGGCTGGCGCTCCAAGAAATGTACGAACCTCTTCGCATTTCTGGTCGTCAATGACGGTCGGCCGGTGAGCCGGGAGCGACTCGAGGCTGTGCTCTGGCCGCACCCGGGTCGCCCGGCGGGTCCCACCGCCCTGAAAGTCCTGGTGCACACATTGCGCCGCGCCCTCGATGCTGCATTCGGTCGTGACCGTGACTTCCTGCAGATCGACAACCACGGTGGCGGATACATCCTGCGCCTGGGGGAGCAGGTCCGTGTCGACATCCATGAATTCGAACGACTCTGCAGGGACGGCGGCGAAGCATCAGGGCGTGCGAGCGCGGACGCGATCGCGCACTACAGCCGCGCATGCGGCCTCTATCGGGGAGATTTCCTGGCCGGATGCGGGGAGGAGTGGGTGTACGAGTATCGAGAATGGTTGCGCGCCAATATGATGCACGCCCTCAGCGTGCTGGCCGGCCACGCTGGCCACACCGAGGACGCTCTCGCGGCGATCGGTCACGCCCGACGGATGCTCGAGCTCGACCCGTCGGAGGAAAGAGCGTTCCAGACGATGATTCTGGTGCACGGTCGTCGCGGCGAGTACGACCAGGTCGACTACTGGTATGGCTTGTGCTCGCAACGACTCGCCCAGGATCTCGACGTCGCCCCGCAGGAGGCTACCCAGCGGCTGTTGCTGCAGGCGCGCCACGGTGAGCTCATCCGGCGGCGCGGCGGCTCTCGCACACATCACTCCGGTACCAGGGTGGTGAAGTACACAGCAGGTCGTTCGGGTGCGCGGGGGTAGCGCACCGTGAGCCGCGTTGCTTTCCGGGCGGATCTTAACCAGCAAATAACCGTGCGATGTTAGAACATCTGTCATGGCGAGCATCGAACAGCAGTTGACGGCCCTTTTCGTCGAAGACCTCAGGATCGCGCCCGGTCAGCTGTCACCCGATACTCATCTGGTCGCTGACCTGGCATTCGATTCGCTCGCTTTCCGGATCACGATGTCCTCGATCGAAGCACGGTTCGGCATCACGCCGCCGGAGAGAGCCGCCATGGCGTGTATGACGTTCGGTGAATTGACCGAGCTGGTGACCCAGTGTGTCGCTGCCAAGACCGACCCAACGCCCCGATGAGTCGATTCACCGAGCATCTGTACCGGTCGTCGGCGGTCAGCGTCTGTGGCATGGTCACCGGTGAACCCGGCCTGCCGCGCCGACAGACCTGGGGTGAGCTACATCAGACAGCCCGCCGCATGGCTGGGGCACTGTCGCGGCATGTCGAGGCGGGCGCGCGTGTGGCGATCCTGGCCGGCGATCCGGCCGAGGTCGCACCGCTGGTTCAGGCGGTGTGGATGCGTCGTGGCGCCTTCACGATGCTGCAGCACCCCACACCCCGTACCGACCTCGGCACCTGGTCGGCGCAGACCCGGCGGGTACTCGACATGATCGACGCCGAGGTGCTCGTCGTCGGTGCGGCGTTCGACGCTGTGGAGTACAGGGACTTCCCCTGCACCGTGCTCACCCTGTCCGACCTGATCGACGGACCCGACACCGAGCCGCTGGAGTGCGGGGAAGACGACGCGGCGGTGCTGCAACTGTCCTCCGGCTCCACCGGGGACCCGAAAGCGGTCGTCATCACCCACCGCAACCTCTATACCAACATCACGGCCATGCTCACCAGGGCGGGGCTGGCGTCGGGCGCCGATGAGGTCGCGGTCTCATGGCTGCCGCTCTCGCACGACATGGGCATGATCGCGTTGCTGGCCATGCCCATGATGGCGGGCATCGAGTTGGTCAGCATCACCCCGGCCGACTTTCTGCGCAACCCGCTGCTGTGGGCCGAGCTGATCAGCCGCTACCGCGCCACCTTCACCGGCGCGCCCAATTTCGCCTACACCCTGCTCGGCCACCGCCTCGAACGTGCCGACGACAACGCCTACGGCCTGTCGAGCATGCGATACGCCATCAACGGCGCCGAACCGATCGATTGCGCCGCGATGGACGGGTTCGTCAACAGCGCCGCCCGATTCGGTTGGCCGGCAACGGCATTGGCCACCTGCTACGGCATGGCCGAAGCGGTTGTCGCGGTCTCGGCGCCCGAGCGCGGAGCGGCTCGGATCGTCGACCGAGTCGAGCGCGACGCGCTCGAAACCGAGCGCCGCGCACAACTCGACGAGAACGGTTCCCGTTACGCGGTGCTCGGACAACCGCTATCCGGTGTCGATGCCCGTGTCGTCGATCCCGACACCGGAATCACCCTCGGCGCCCGGTCGGTCGGGGAGTTCGAACTGCGCGGGGAATGCGTCACCGCCGGTTACCTCACCACCGCCGGATTCGCCGCCGGGCAGGATCGCGACGGATGGCTGCGCACCGGCGATCTCGGATATCTGACCGAGCACGGCGAACTCGTCATCTGCGGACGCCAAAAAGACGTCATCATCGTCTCCGGTCGCAACCTGTATCCGACCGACATCGAACGTGCCGCCGAACGTGTCGAGGGAATCCGCGGGGGCAACGTCATCGCCGTATCGGTAGACGCCGCCACAGCCACCGAAGGTTTCGCTGTCCTGGCCGAATCACTCCACCACCGCGACTTGACCCGAGTCACCCAGCTACGCCGCGACATCAGCGTCGAGATCTTCACCTCGATCGGTGTCGCACCCCGCATCGTCACCATCCTCGCACCGGGCGCGCTTCCGAAGACCACCTCAGGCAAGCTCCGACGCGCCCATGCCCGCCAGTTGCTGACCACTCGGGCCTGACGCTGCTGCCAGCTCGCCCGCGCCCATCATCAAAATAGCTTCCTACCTGCACTGTTCACGATTATCAGCGGATCTGTCACACGGCGGCCGATAGGCTACGAGCCGTCGGACATTGACCCCGACATCGTTTGACAACGCCTTCGTTCCGACCGCTCGCCAGCGGGGGCGAAGGCGTTGTCGTTGTGGCCGCACTGTTCGGCCTAGGCCCCAGCGCACGCCGACACCGGCGGCTCTGCGCGATGCATCGAGGCCGGAAGGGAATCGGAAAATGACGACGTGGACCGGAGATCCGGTGTGGCTCGCAGATGTCCTGCGCGAGGCCGGATTACGAGTAATCGAACACGAGGGCTGGCGCGAGCGCGGGCACGGCGACTTCGCCGATCTGCGCGGGGTGCTGTGTCATCACACCGCCGGTGGCGGTACCGAGGATTGGCGCATCGTGCAGCACGGGCGACCCGACCTGGAAGGTCCACTCGCACAGTTGGTGCTCGAACGCGACGGCACCTTCCGGGTCATCGCGGCCGGTGTGTGCTGGCACGCCGGGCGCGGTTCCTGGCCCGGCTGGCCCACCGATAACGCCAACTACCACACCATCGGCATCGAAGCCGTCTCCCGGGGCGACGGAACCGACTGGACCCCAGCGCAATTGGATGCCTACAAGCGCGGCTGTGCAGCCATCCTGCGGCGCCTCGGCCGCACCGCCGACGACTGCGCCGGCCACCGCGAGTACAGCAGCGAAGGCAAGATCGACCCGGCCGGCATCGACATGGACGACTTCCGTCGCGATGTCCAGGCCCTCATAGACGGAGAGGACGCGCCCATGAGCGCAACAGAAGTCAAGCAGATCCAGGATTTCGTCACCGGTTTCTGCGGCCCGATCGGCAGCGACGTCAAAGACATTCGCGAACAGCTGTGCGGCCGGTCCCAGCGTGACGCGGGCCAGTACAGCGGCTGGCCCCAGCTGGGCGACCGCACTCTGGTCGACGCAGTGGCGGAAGTTATAACAAGGCTCGACAAGCTCGAAAGGCCCTGAGCCGCTTCGCTTTCAATTCTGAGCGCCCAGCCTCCTCGGAGGCTGGGCGCTCTTTTCAACTGAACATGGAGTGACGCATGCCCCCGCCGAACAATCGGCCCGAAGCCGGCTCCAACAACGGCTACGGCGGTCACCGCGCTCAGCAGGATCCGTCGGCCGGTCAGCAGGCGCAGCCCGCACCTGCGCAACCGTCGGAGACGAAACCGGATAAGAACCGCCCAGAAGCGAGCTCGGACAACGGATTCAGCGGCCACCAGGCGCAGCAGAACGAACCGGCCGCGAACCCACTCGGTCCCGATGTCCCGACCTACAACCCGTCCGCGCCAGGCCTCCTACCGGCCGCACCCGAACCGGCGCACACACTCACCGGATACGACCCCAGCACCGGTACGCGCACCGAGATCTACATCCCGGAGCAGAAGCAGGCTCCCGCCAGCACCCCCTATCCCGCCTCGAAGGCGCGTCTCGACGACGTGAACGGGCAACCACGCTACGCGGTGCTCAACGCCGCGGGCGAATTCCTGTTCGTCGTAGACGGCCGAGGGAACCAAATCGGTTCCGGCAGTAATGGATTGACCCAAGGCAACGGACCGGGTGGAGTCACGCTGCCAACCGGAACCGGCAACCAGGCCGGAGGCCCCGGAGCCGTCCTGCACCCAGGCATCGTCGAGCCGATCCAGCCCAACGTCAATATGCTCGCCACCACGGTCGGTGTCGGTGTCGGCAGCACCGTCATGGCGGGCGTCCTGGTCGGCGCGGAAGGCGGCGCCGTCGCAGGCCCGGTCGGCGCGCTCGCTGGAGCAACGCTCGGACTATTGGCCGGTCTCACGGTCGTGGCCGCCGACCAGCTCATCGACAACCTTCGTGCCGGCGAATCCGAAGACACCCCGGCGCAATCGGTCGACCTCGATTCGCTCCCCACCTTCGGAGATCCCAATGCGATCGTCACCCCGGTCTTCCCGCGGAACCAGCCGACGCAACCCTCGACGACGCAGACTCCAGCCAACGATCCCAACTCCACCACACGGCCCGGCAGCTCGAACCCCGCCGATGATCCCAACACCAGTCATCAACGGATCACGTTCCCCTCCACGGTGCCCGGGCAGCCGGATGTCCCGATCGAGGGCACCTACTGGAGCGCTCCGGGCGTTCTCCGCAATGGCCGCGACAACCCCCGCGGCCAGCAACCAGGCAGCTTCCCGCCCAAAGGTGATAGCGAGATCAGCCTGAAAGCCAAGCTTTTCAAGCTGTACACCTGGACTCTCGCCGACATCGACGAGCAGTACAGGCCACCAGTTCTGGCGATCATGGGCTTCCTTGCCGCTGCCCAGGCCTACCAGGGGCAGCTAAAGGACGGCATCCAAGAACTTGTCGACCCCTACGGCGTGAAAGTCGCCGACCTCACCACGAGCAGTGAACGCCTCAAGGCGGCGATGGCGAGGCTCGGAAGGGCAGGCGCGCCTGTTGCACTCATCGAGGCGGCGGTCAATGCTTGGCAGGCAACGCGGTATCCGGTCGATAAGGCCAAGGAGCGTCTCGGTCTGGCCGGTGCGGTTGCGCTGCTGAAATCCGATGACTGGGACGTCAACGTCCGGCCCGGCGGTGACAGCAAGCACGACATCGTCGCTTTCAAGGACGGCCAGCTCATGGTCGTCGAGTCCAAGGGCGGCGACCCCGGTCCCGCAAAGGCCGGTGATGCACTGGTTCCGGACGGTCATGGTGGCGAGTACCGTGCCCAGCAGATGACCGACCCTTACCTGTGGCACAAGCTCAAGCAGGATGCAGAAACCGATCCCGAGTTCGAGAAATGGCTCATCGACCGCGGCATGTGGGACGCGGTGCAGAACGAGGATCCCACCAACATCGGATACCGTTTGCTGCGAACCGATACCAACGGCAAGATCGACGGTTACGGCTCCACCCAGGAAAAGCTGAACGACAACGTTCCCGACGACGTCGAGATTGGCAGAACCACGGGCAATCGGCCCGGCATCGACCCAGCCGACCGAAATCCGGGTCCGACGCTGCGTGGTATCGCGCTCCCTATCGGCCAAGATGGGAACCCGATCGACAATCTGCTCGGCCAGGCTGGGACCTGGCTCAACGGGCTGGTGCACAACGGCTTGCGCGATGCCGCCGCAGTGCCCCAGCTCACCGTGACCGTCCCGCCGCTATTCGCGCTGCCACAGCGGCTGTGGCCCCAGAATGCGTCGAACGATCGGTCCCTGACCGTCACCATAAGCACTCCCGCAATGTCCGCACAGATAACACAGGCCGAAGAAATGGCCGCCGCTACCTACCTCTAACCCGGGTGCGAAACGGCCTGTGCGAAGCTGGCATCAGTCCCGGGCAACCCTGCCAGGTTGAAACCCTGCACAGAGAGAAAGAGCAGTTCATACGGATGCGAGCAGATCTTGACCGCGCTGTGCGGGTTATCGAGGCGGCCATGGAGTTTGATTGGGCTTGGACCGTGGACGACTTGCCTGGCTTCGCTGAACGTGTCGGCTGGCAGGTCGGCAGCCTCGACGTACTCTCACCGCCTCTGACTACGGATTTCCAGGTCAACCGGACCGATGCGCAGGTGTTTGCGGCCAGTAAGGCGGTCTACGACCGGCCACGCGAGATGAAGAGTATTTGGTTTTATGTCAGTGATGTCGTGCTCGATGATCCGGCCGTCAAACCTGTGTTGTGGGGGTTGTTCGAGCAGTTGGCTCAGCGGGTGTTCGAGCTTGCTGGGCAGGAACCGATCCAATGGTGGACACGAGACCCCGACCGTACTGTGCGCTGGAATCTGTCGGGGATCGTGATCCAGCTAGCTGTCAGTGATGCCTCGCTAGACGTCAGGCTCATCAGCCCTGCACAGCAGGCGCGAGACGATGAGTGGGACAGGCGACTCGATCCGGATTTGAATCCTGATCTGGACCCTATTCGATAGTCGGGCAAAGAGAGAAGAGAGCAGTTCACACCTATGCGAGCAGATCTTGACCGCGCCGTGCGGGTTATCGAGGCGGCGATGGAGTTCGATTGGGCGTGGACTGTGGATGACCTGCCTGGTTTCGCTGAACGTGTGGGTTGGCAGTTGGGTGATCTGGATGTCCTGTCGCCGCCCTTGAGTACGAATCTCGATGTCAACCGCACCGTAGCGGCGGTATCCGCCGCGCCCAAGGCGATCTATGGCCGACCACGAGAGCTTACGATGGTCAGCTTCTCGGCCAGTGACGTCGTGCTCGACGACCCCGCCGTCAAGCCTGTGCTGTCGGATTTGTTCGACGACTTCGCCCAGCGGGTGTTCGAGCTCGTCGGGCAGGAACCGACTCGATGGTGGTTGCGAGACCCCGACCGTACTGTGCGCTGGGATCTGTCGGGGATCGTTATCCAGCTAGCTGTCAGTGATACCTCGCTGCGGGTGAGGCTTATCAGCCCGGCGGAGCAGGCGCGAGATGATGAGTGGGACAGGCGACTTGATCCGGATTTGAATCCTGATCTGGATCCTATTCAATAGTCGGGCACAGAAAGATAGAGAGTTCACACCGATGCGTGCAGATCTGGACCGCGCTGTGCAGGTTATCGAGGCGGCCATGGAGTTTGATTGGAGGTGGACTGTAGATGACCTGCCTGGCTTCGCTCACCGTGTCGGTTGGCAGGTCGGTAGTCTTGACGTACTCTCACCGCCTCTGACTACGGATTTCCAGGTCAATCGGACCGATGCGCAAGTGTTTGCGGCTAGTAAGGCCGTTTATGATCGGCCGCGCGAGGTCAAGAGTATTTGGTTCGATGTCAGTGATGTCGTGCTCGACAATCCCGCCGTTAAACCGGTGTTGTGGGGTTGTTCGAGCAGTTGGCTCAGCGGGTGTTCGAGCTGGTTGGGCAAGAACCGCTCCAATGGTGGACACGGAACCCCGACCGTACCGTGCGCTGGGATCTGCCGACATTTACCCTCAAGCTAGCTGTCAGTGACGCCTCGCTGTCAGTCAGGTTGATCGGTCCTGCGCAGCAGGCGCGAAATGATGAGTGGGACAGGCGAATTGACCCGGATCTGACTCCTGATCTGGATCCCATTCGTTAGTCCGGCCGGCTATCGTGTCGGTGAGGTTCGCCCGCTTTCTTGCACGGCTAACTACCAGAAAGAGCAGCTATCCATGCGAGCAGATGTCGAACGTGCTGCCCAGGCGGTGCGCACCGCAGCCGTATTCGAGTGGACGTGGACTGTCAACGACCTGCAGCCATTCTGCGATGGCGTTGGCTGGGAGCTTAGCGGGCTCGAAGGTGGGTCCCCAGGAATGACGACCAATCTCGACGTCAATCGACCCGATGTTTTGTTATACGTCAAAGCCATCGAAAGACCTGATGCGTCGCGCACCCTTAATCAGATCTCGTATCGCGTCAGCGATGTGGTTCTCGATCGCACCGATTTGCAGCCTGAACTTGACGAAGTTTTCGATGCGCTCGCCCAGAGGGTGTTCGAAATGCTCGGGAAGCGGCCAACGGATTGGTGGATCGAACCGACCCGCGGGTTGCGCTGGGACTTTCAGAACATCGTTGTGACCACCACAATCAGTGCGACGTCAGTCTACGTTGACCTGGTTAACCCCGCGTACCAGCAATGGCACGACGAAATCGAGAATAGCGGCGATGACGATTAGACTCTGCTCAGAGAGAAAGAGTAGTTCGAACCGATGCGAGTAGATCTGGACCGCGCTGTGCGGGTTATCGAGGCGGCGATGGAGTTCGATTGGGCGTGGACTGTGGATGACCTGCCTGGTTTCGCTGAACGTGTTGGCTGGCAGTTAGGTGATCTGGACGTCCTGTCGCCGCCCCTGGTTACGGACTTTCAGGTCAATCGCACCGATGTCAGAGTGTTTGCCGCGAGTAAGGCCATCTATGACCGGCCGCGCGAGGTCAAGAGTATCTGGTTCTATGTCAGTGATGTCGTGCTCAACGATCCTGCCGTCAAATCGGTATTGAGGGGGCTGTTCGAGCAGTTGGCCCAGCAGGTGTTCGAGCTCGTCGGGCAGGAGCCGATCCGATGGTGGCTGCGGGACCCCAGCCGTACGGTGCGCTGGGATCTGCCAGGCCTTACCCTCAAGGTCGCTGTTAGTGACGCCTCGCTGTCCGTCAGGTTGATCAGCCCGGCGGAGCAGGCGCGAAGCGATGAGTGGGACAGGCGACTCGATCCGGATTTGAATCCGGATCTGGATCCCATTCGTTAGTCCGGCCGGCTATCGTGTCGGTGAGGTTCGCCCGCTTTCTTGCACGGCTAACTACCAGAAAGAGCAGCTATCCATGCGAGCAGATGTCGAACGTGCTGCCCAGGCGGTGCGCGCCGCAGCCGTATTCGACTGGACGTGGACTGTCAACGATCTGCAGCCATTCTGCGACCGGGTCGGTTGGCAGCTGAGTGGGCACGATCAGCGATTGCCGTCGGTCTCAACTAATCTTGACGTAAATCGGCCCGACGCGTTGCTGTTCATCGCTGATGCTTCAGAAATCGAACAGCCACGACGAATCAAACAGATCGCGTTCCGTGCTAGTGATGTGGTTCTCGGTCGTACTGACCTGCAGCAGGAATTGGACGAGGTTTTTGACAACCTCGTCCAGCGTGTGTTTGAAGTAGTGGGACAGCGGCCGACGGATTGGTGGATCGAACCGACCCGTGGCTTCCGCTGGGATCTTTCCGCTGCTGTGGTTACGGCCAAGATCAGTGCCACCTCGGTTTATATGTATCTTGTCAGTCCCGCGTATCAACGAAGGAACGACGAAATCGAGCAGAGCGGTGATGACGAGTAGGCCACGAGTTCGTTTGACCGAGCGGCTTGGATGTCTTGTCGCGCCCCTGATCACCGAATTCAGCAAGATCTCTCTGAGAGCAAGGAACGGTTTGAACCGATGCGAGTAGACCTCGACCGCGCGATGCAGGTCATCGAGATCGCCACAGAGTTCGATTGGGCGTGGACCGTGGACGACCTGCCCGCCTTCGCTGAGCGTGTCGGTTGGCAGTTGGGTGATCTGGGTGTCCTGTCGCCGCCCTTGACTACGAATCTCGATGTCAACCGCGCCAACGCGCGAGTATCCGCCGCGCCCAAGGCAGCCTATGGCCGACCACGAGAGCTTACGATGATCAGTTTCCCGGCCAGTGATATCGTGCTCGACGACCCCGCCGTCAAGCCCGTGTTGTCAGATTTGTTCGACGACTTCGCCCAGCGGGTGTTCGAGCTCGTCGGGCACGAACCGCCCCAATGGTGGCTGCGGGATTCCGACCGTACTGCGCGCTGGGATCTGCCAGCACTCACCCTCAAGATCGCTGTCAGCGACACCTCGCTGCGAGTCAGGTTGATCAGCCCGGCGCAGCAAGCGCGAAACGATGAGTGGGACAGGCGAATTGATCCGGATCTGACTCCTGATCTGGACCCTATTCAATAGTTCGACAGTCATTGAAACCTTCGCTCTCCGTCCGGTAACAGCGACTCGAAACGCGGCATCTACCAGCGTTGTTCATCATTTTACGCCGAGTTGTCACGCACTGGCCGATAGGCTGTAGCCATCGGCGACATCAACGCAACCAACCCTCTTGGTTCGGAGCTCGCTGAGTTCGAAAAAGCTGACGGGAGTGGAACTTCCGTTTCTGCGCTGCATGCGGCACGCCCCCGGAAACCGAGAACACGGTAGAGAGCGGGTTCAGAGCACGCCGCATGTTTGCCCCTGTCGCTCCCGTCTCCCGTAGGTGGTTCGCGGTCGCAGACGCTGTCGCAGCGTAGGGGTCGCGGTGGTCCCACTCCAGGAAAGCCCTTCGAGTCCTGGGGTGGGGCCGCCGCACAGACAGCCCAGTCGTGTCCCGCTCGTCCGGATCGCCATGGACGAGCGGTGTAGAGCGGCGCGGGCGAATCGTTCCGCCCCGGTCACTGCCACGGGCCGGGGTGGAACGTCCAAAGACTCCCGGTGCGGCGCCGGGTTACCAAATCGCCGCGCGCACAACTGAACAGCCTCGGACGGGCGCACACCGGCTGCTCGTCACGCGCCCGTCCGATGGCCACCGTCGCATCACCCGAGCCCGCCCCGCCCGCCAGGACTCCCGTCAATCGGTCCGTACGGTTGCAGCCGGCCGGAAGCCGGGGCGCCACGCGGCTCCACCCGTACCGCGACGCGGATACGGGTGGAGCCGCGTCCTTTCAACCTCCACGTTGCCTGTCGGGCACCGTGACACTCATCCAGGAAGGCACAATTTCGTGATCACCGTTTTGACGTGCCGCGGCACCGGTGAGGTCCTCGGTTCGCCCGCGAACATGCTCACTCATGTCGCGAGCAGACTCGACAGCGCGAAGTATCGAATCGGCCCGGACATCGACTACCCCGCGAGCATCGGGCCGGTCAATCCGCAGAACCGTTGGGAGGGCTGCTCGGAGGCGGAATCCGTCGCCCGAGGTGTCCAAGCGCTGGTAGCTGCGATCCGCGCGACCCCCGATCGGGTCGGACTGCTCGGTTACAGCCTCGGCGCCATCGTCGTCACCGAGTTCTTGGAAGCGAAGGCGCGTGGCGAGTACGCGGACTGTGAAGTCGCGTGGGCGGCGAATATCGCCAATCCGTGGCGCAGACAAGGTGATTCGATCGATGGCGATGCGGTCGGGTTCGGCATCAACGGCGAGCATGGCCGGTGGCCTGACGATATCCCGACCTGGGAGGTCGCGAACCCTGCCGACGGAATCACCTGTTGCCCTGAAGATTCGCCGCTGCGCGGGCTCGCCGACACGCTGTCCGCGTTCAGCTTCGCGGAATTGGGCGGTTGGGGTGTCGCTCTCGCCAGCCGCATCCGAAGCAATCGGTGGCAGCTGAGTCGTCTCGGATGGTGGCAACGTCCCATTCGTAACTGGCGATTGTGGTCGCAGGCCGCCGTGCTGATGGACGGCTACGTCCGCGGTGGCACCCACAATGCCGCCTACCGCACCGACGGCTACTGCGACCGGCTGGCCGAGGTCGTCAATGCACACGATGACGTGCACTAACAATTCACAGCTAATGGATGGTCGTTATGTCTTATGAGGGAATGCGGATCAACTCGGAGGAGGAGAGCCGCCCGGATTCCGGTGACAGCATGCTGTCCGCCGCTCCGGTGGGAACCATCGGATCGTTCCTGCAATGGTCCACTATCGCAAGCGGTTTGGGGCAGGGTGGCGGCAAGACGGTCATGTTGCCGGCCAAACTTGCCGAAGGCGGTGAGCCCGAGGGGCGGCAGGACTACGACGACGGATTTCTCGCGACATCGCGACCAGGTCGGATTTTCGGCTTTCTACAGTGGCCGAGCTGGTACGGCATCTACAAGAGCACCCGTGACCAGGTCGTGCAGGCGGGGGGATCGGCTGCCGCTCAGGCGGGCTTGTCCGCGCTTGTAGGGTCGGTCGCCGGTCCCGCTGGTGCCGCGGCCGCTGCGGCGGTGAGCACGCTGACCTCCTCGGTGCAGAATGTGTTGCAGCAGTTCACCGCTCCATCACAGACGCAGACGGGGAACGCGCTGCCGAAGGCGACTCCGCTGCCACAGATCTTGCCGCTCAACAACGGTGTTTTCGATCAGGAAACGTTCGGTCCCAGCATCGACCGCACCACCACGATCAATGTGATCAAAGGCGTGGCGAGCGCCGTGAAGACCAAAGACCCCCTGCTCGAGCGCATGGAAACCTATCTGTCCCATCTGCGCTGACCGTATTTGTTTCCACGGATTACCCCGTGAACCTGATGATGGAGAAGATCATGCCCACCCCCGATGAATCCCGCGGCCTCGCCGAACGCATCGCGACCGATGTCAATGCGCTGGTTGCCCGACTTGTCAACCTGAAGTCGAATGTCGAGGTACTGCTCAACCTTGCCCAAGGGGTGTCGATGACTGTCGATGCGGCCATCCCCGCACCGGTGCCGGCCACGTCCGGCACGCTCGATGCCGTTGTTTCGATCGGCTCGCCTTCGGAAGCGGCGTGATGGCAACCTATCCCGTGCCAGGGGAGTTCCCCGATTTCGAGCAGTTCATGGTCGATCTGTTCACGCCGATCGCCACCACCGTCACCGCCCTGCCCGCGACATCTGCCGCATTGCAGTCGTCGTTGCCGCTGATCTGGGTACGCACCACCGGCGGAACTCTCGATATCAACGCGGTCACCTATAAGGCGAAGGTGAATGTCGTCGCGTTTGGCGCTACTCGCGGTGCGGCACAGCTGCTTTCGGTGCGCATCCGCGAGGCGCTACTGAATGCGCCGGCAAGCCGTGTCAACGGTGTCCTCGTCGACTACGTCGAAGAGGTCGCGGCCGAGGAACAGAAGTTCCATCCGCCGATCCTGCGGCGAAGCCGCGGTTTGACCGAGGTCCCCGACCTCGATCCGCTCAACCAGATGGTCGAGATCGCCTTCTCGATCGAAGCCCGCCGCCAGTAGGCGGTTCCAAACCCTGTCCCGGATAGGGCTTTTCATCGGCACCGCTCGGTGCCGTTTCCGTTAACCCTGCCCGCATCCCGCGGGTGTTCGAATGGAGACACATGCCTGCCACCAACCTCACCGCGCTCAAGAACGCGCAGCGCTCGCTGCTGCTCAAGCCGCTCGACGCCGCCGTGTTCATCGCACCCTGGTACACCGCCGCGCCGACCGCGTTCACCGATGCCAGCGGCAATCTGCAGTCGCTGCCGACCGCGTACAAGCCGGTCGGCCTGATCGACAAGAAGACCGGTATCGCCTTCTCTCGCGGCATCACCGCCGCGCCGATCGAGGCCTACGGTGAACTGCAGCCGGTGCGCAACGACATCACCAGCGATATCACCACTATCGAGTTCCAGCCGCAGCAGACCACCGCGCTGACCCTGGAGCTTGCTACCAGCGCGAACCTGGCGCAGGTCAAGTCGAACGCCACCTCGGGCGAGGTGTTCTTCCCGCAGCCCGCCTCCGAGCAGATCACCTACTACTCGGCGATCATCATCGGTAAGGACGGCAACGATGCCGAGCCGACCTAC
Organism: Nocardia sp. NPDC052566; assembly: GCF_044547285.1. Lineage (NCBI taxonomy): Bacteria > Bacillati > Actinomycetota > Actinomycetes > Mycobacteriales > Nocardiaceae > Nocardia > Nocardia sp. NPDC052566. The sequence continues at coordinate 787,038 of NZ_JBIUAF010000005.1, forward strand.
GTGTTCAAGGTGCTGCCGAAGGTTGCCGTCTCCAAGTTCGGTGGCGAGCAGTGGAATCCGACCGAGGTGCTCGCGCAGAAGCTCACCATGGTCGCTTTCAAGGACGACACCGCCGGTTACGCCGTCGCGCACGGCTTCGGCGGCCTCGGCTGGAAGAAGATCGTCGGCCAGACCGGTATCGCCCCCGCGGCGTGACGCCGCCCCACGCAGCGCGAAACCTCCCCTGATCACCCAGGTTCCGACCTGGGCGTGGGGCGTGCCATGTGTCTCCGGTCATGGCACGCCCCACACCATTTCCTGTCCGCACCACCGGAGAAGAAAGCGGGTCAACTGTGTCCGCCATCCCCACCGAATTCCCCGTGACGATGACCGACGGCGAGAACGACTACATCGTTTCCAGCGCCACCGAGTACGTCAACGCCGTCTACAAGCTCGGCCACGCGCCGAAGCCCGAAGCCGCCGACGCGGTTTCGCGTCGGCGCGCGGCGAAGTCCAAGTAACACCCCACAACCCGGAGATCACCCATGGCTACCACATCCGAAGCGGCCGCGAAAGCCGAGGTCGGCGGACGTTTTCACGAGCTCCAGCAGGAACTCGCCCCGCGCAGACGCGCTCCTTACCGCCTGACCGACGACATCGCCATCGCGCCCGTGACCCGAGGCCAGCTGCTGGCCCTGCGCCGGACCAACAACGACGACGAGCAGATGGTCATCGTGCTGGGCGACCAGTACGAGGCCGTCGAAGCGCTCTTCGCCGATCGGCCGCTGGATGAGTGGTTGGCCTTCCAGAAGGATCTCTACGCCCATCTGTTCGGCCAGGGCTCCTCGGAGCTGCCGGGGGGATCATCGGGCTCGTAGAGTTCTGGGAACGTTTCGGTGCCGCGCTCGACTACGACTTGCTCGAGCGCGGCATCGACATCCGGGACTGCTTCGGGCCCACCACAATCCGCACGCGCGACTGGCGCACCATCTGGGCCTTCAAAGACAGACTGCCGCACGGCTCGCAATACCGCTCGGCGCTCGCCATGGACCGCGAGCTGGCCGAGCAGATGATCGCGGCCGAGCAGGCACAGGCTCAGCACGAATCATACGAGGAACCCGAAACCACCGGCGGCCCAACGCCGGTCGGCTACACGATCGACACCTACCTGCTGCTGTCGATCATCGACGCACTACAGGGAGTCCAGGCCGCGGTAATCGCTGCCGCCGGCGGCGACCCGCCACGAATGGCGCCCATGCCCCGCCCCGTCACCGCAGCCGACCAGGTCCGTGACGAGTACCGAGACCGGTCGATGCAACAGCTCATCGACCAGTTCACCGCCCCTGACTGGGAGAACTGATGATCTACTCCGCGACATTGCCGGCTCAGAGCGCCGGCGGAGCCGACGTGACGGTGCTGGCAGGCGTTCATTCGCCGAGCTTCTACAGCGGCGACACCGTCACCGACGTCCAACTCGTTGCCCCGCCGGGCTTTTCGACCGTCAATGGCGGCGCCACCAACAACGTCACGGTCTCGGTCCGGCAACTGCGCAACGGCACCCCACTCCAAACCGTGGCAAGTCTGACTGTGACCAGCGGAGTTACCCTCAAAGCCGAAGTGCCGGTGACCATCCCGATCACCCAACAGCCGACGCTGCTCACCGGCGACGTCCTCGACGTTCAGATCCACCAGAACGGAACCGGTCAGGCGATCGGTGCCGGACTACTCGTCTCGATCTTCGTGAGCTGAGCGAATCCACTCTTACGACGAGGCGCAGTTATTGAATTAGGGATGCGCTATATGACTCGGAAGTGGGTCGGCGTTGCCTCGAGCGGTGTTCGGGAAGCAGGGTGAGGCGAGAGCCAGGCCCAGCTCTCCGGTCATAGAAACCATCGCTGTCAGCGTGAAATGGTCTGGTGTCGTGGCGCGGATGAGATCTGTTCTGATGGCTGGTTCGTTGGAAACTTTCCATCCGAGGTTCTGCCAGGAAGACCGGAAAGCGTCGATATATTGCTGCACAGGCGCTTCGGCTCCGGTCACCAGATAGTTTATCCATAGGCCGAGCGGCGCGTTCTGAACAGTGCGATCCGTCGTGCAGGTATCCACGAATCGCGGGTCGATCGCGTGCCCACCCCAACGATCGCTGATGGTGAGTGAAAGCTCGCCGGGTAGCGATTTCAGTGCCTCGGATAGGTGCCGGACAGCAAGTTCTTGCGCGGATCGTTCCGACAAATCCTCGCTCACGGGAAATTCGCTGACATACGTCAGTTCGGGCTTCGATACCCACTGGGTGGTGCTGACGTGTCCGCTGTGATCCTGCGCAGGCTGTGCGCACGACGAGCAGGCGATGACGATTGCCGCGACGGAAGCGGCAACAAGGGGATATCGACGTTTCACTCTGATTCTTGGTTTCTCTCTGTTCGAGTCGTCGCGCGTAGCTCGCTGGTCGCGCGCCGCAACATCCTAGCGTGATGGACGCAGCGACTGTAACTCGGGTATGCCGTCCCATCTGCATCGCATTTCGATGGACGCGAGGCCTGCTCGATTTCATCGGTAAACAATTGAAATGGTAGTGAAATGGGAAATGGTAATAACGTAGATCCAGCCGCTGCGCTCTTCGAATTCCTGAACCGAGCCGGCGATGCTCTTTCTTCTATGATTCCGGGTGCGCAGCGGGGGCCGTCGTTCATTCAGGAGAGCGATCAGCGTACGCGCGATTCGGCGAGAGCGTTCGAACGAGTAACAGGAAGACCGCCGCAGACCTCAGTGGATCTCATGACGGCGGAGGCATTGAATTCGAGAACCTACGATCCGAAATATAAGGGTGCGGAGGCGCAGGTTCGGGTAGCGAGGATCGACCCAGTTCTCGGACAGGGCGTGGTTCGCTCCTCGTTCTTCATCGAGCAGGACGAGGTGTTCAATCCGTCGCCGAATAACCTCGGCTACAACCGTGGTGACGGCCGGACCGCGAACGAGAACTTCGACCCCGAACTGTCTCGGGTCACGATGTTCGTGGACTACGAGAACGGCCTGGTCGTCATGCGGCAGAACCCGTCGATCAAGATTTCCGACGGGAGCGTGAAGGTCGGGACCCCGGAAGCGAACGTGTGGCAGGCCAAGGACGGTACGGTCCGGGTCAACTATGCCGCGCATGATCCATTCGCGTTGTCCCCGGCCAAGACCGTGGGATCCGTCAACGGGAATCTGGTCTTCACTCCAGGTAAGGGGGTCGCCGGCACACCCGGGTCGACTGGTGTCACGGTGAACGGGCGGGTCGGAGACTATCCATCGCTCGAGGTGTATCAGGACGCACCCAACGGGAATCGGCACACGATCCTGATCGATCCGGCGGATTCGGGTTCCGAAGAGTTCGGTCCGATGACCCTCATCGGAAATCACGACATCGGTTCCGGGCTGGATGCGATCGCCCCGTTCCAGGAACGGGGAATTGTGCAGCGCGGTCCGGACAACTTCTCCTATGCGCAGGTCGACAAGCCGTCGGTTGCGCTCGGCACGGTGAACAATCCTCCGAAGGTACCGGTCTACGCCAGCGGTGGTGACGTGCGCGGGCCGGGTTCGTCGATCGGCGACAAGATCCCGGCCTGGTTGTCCGACGGCGAATTCGTGATGAACGCCCGCGCGACGGCGATGAACCGGCCCTTCCTACAGGCGTTGAACGCTGACCCGTCCTTCTTGCAGACGATGCTCGCGCAGCGAGATCGTGCGGCCGAGGCAAAGGCCAACGCCAGCGCTGGTGCGTACGCATCGGCGCCATCGGGTGGTGGGCCCGCGACGGTGAACATCTCCATGTCCGGCTCCGACGACATCATCGGGCGGCTGAAGGTGCTGTCGACGCAATGGGAGCTCATGCACTCCCGGTAAAGGGCGATCAGCCCTCGTTTGTTCGAGATCGCTTGACAGCGAGGTTGTTTCAGATTTCAAAGAGAATTGAGGTGAACTTGTGGCGTCGAATGCCGCGATGATCACGGTGACCGGGGTCGACGGATCGGTGTGGACGATCGCCGGCCAGGGCCGGGGCCGTGAGGGTGTGGAGTTGGCGACGGCTCCGAGTGGTCTGTATGACGCTCCGGTGACGACGATTTGGAACCAGTCGGCGTTTCAGGTCGGGTCGTCGTTCGGTGGGTATCGGACGAACAAACGCGATGTCGTTTTCGCCGTCAATGTTTTCGAGGCGGCGGGCCAGTCGTGGGAGTCCGTGGATTCGGCGTGGCGCAAAGCTTGGGCCTACGACCGGGATTCGATTCTGACGATCACGACCGACTTCGGTACGCGGTCGCTGAGGCTGCGGATGTCGGAGCAGCCGGACTTCAAGCCGGACAAGGATCCGCATCTGAAGTCGATGGGCAAGGTCGTAATGACCTGTGTCGCAGGCAATCCGTGGTGGGTGGAGTCGGATGTGACCGGCACCTGGACCTCGACCATCGACACGACCGGTGCGGGTAAGAGCCAGAGCGGCACGATTACGATCGCCAACCCGACCGATCAGCCGATGTGGTTGAAGTGGGTGTGTTCGGCGCCGGGCAAATGGACGCTGCCGGACTTCTCCTGGGGCGATCCGGAGCGTGACAAGGCGCGCGTGATCACTTTGCCGACGACCACCGCGGGGCAGGATCTGACGGTCGACACCGATCCGATGGAAGAGATGATCGTCGCCGCGAACTCCGCGCAGATCTGGGCGCTGATGAACGGTGCCAGCTTCCTGTACCCGGTGCCGGCGTACACGTCCGCGACACAGGTGCCGGTGACGGTTGCCGGTGCGCCGGCGGGTGCGTCGGTGATGGTGGTGCAGCCGCGTAACTGGTCGCGTCCGTGGGGGCTGCAGTGACGGTGGCAACGGATCTGCCTGCCGTCTACGCGAATGCGCAGGCGGTCAAGGTAGCGCGCAAACAGCAGCGATTCTCCCGGCCGCTCATCCGGCTGTGGGACGGCGACTGGAATCTGCGCGGTGTATGCGGCGCGGAGATCAGCGCCAACTTCCGGTGGGTGCTCAATCAGTCCGGAACCGGTGTGCTGGTCCTGCCCTATGACCACTACCTGGCCAAATGGGCCGTCGATATCAACGGACGTGCCAAGAAGAACGCGCACATCACCGTCGACAAGGATGGTGCACGCTGGGACGGCCGGTTGGAGAAAGCGGTCATCAAGACCGACGAACACGGCTCGACGACGGTCGAGCTGTTGTTCATGCACTCCTACCAGGAACTGAAGCACATCTACTGCTGGTCGAATCCGTTCCTGCCCGCGGCCGTGCAATTTCCACGGGAGTTCATCTTGGCCGGACCCAGTGTCTGGGTGTTGAAGACGGCGCTGCATCTGAATCTGTTGCGCCTGCAGGGATTTGGATGGACGCTGCCTGACGATCCGGTGGATGCCGGTGGATGGGGCAACCTGAACCAGTCCAACTGGTCCGTCGTGGTGAAGCCCGGTGAGTTCGCTTCCGACACGTCGTTGTGGACGATTTTCGGCGCCCGATTCCGGTCCTTCCACGAAGTCGCTTCCGGCACATTGGAAACCGCACAGCTGGCGGTGGTGACACGGCGCTGGCTCAAGGGCGATCCGCCGCCGTGGCCGGGGGCGAAACTGCGCCACGGCTGCCTGGTGGTCGACATCGTCGACAAGTCCGGGTTCTGGTCCGGCACCAGTACCGGCGGCAATATGTGGGACGGTCTGACGCACACCATGCAGGTGCTGGACAACACCCTGCTGGACTACAGCCCGGATGTGCTGCCGGATCCGGATGCGCCTGAGCTGTACAAGAATCCGGGCTGGATGGGCACACTGCCGTCGAACCCGTGGGTGGTGTACCGGCAGAACGATCACACCGGTATCCAGACCTCGTCGTTCGTGGTCAACCCGTCCTCGGCGACGCGGGTGCTCACCGGCGGTCACTCTATGCCGGGCGTGAACGAGGCGATCTCCTCGGCGATTCAGTTCGTGGGAATGGTCGCCGCAGGCGCTCTCGGTGAGATCCCGTTCGTCGGCCCGATCGCGGCCGGTGTCGCCAATGGTACGACCGCGGTGGTGGACACCATCGCGATGGCGTTGCTGTCCGACACGTTGCTGGCGTGGATGGAGTTCCAATCGCCTCAGCGCGAACAGAATGCGGGCTGGTCGCACTATTTCGAGCATTTCGAGACCAGCGCTTCGCGTGCCTACACGCTCGGCTCGCTGCTGAGTCTCGGTGAGGGCCTGTGGAAGACGCGTCAGCACTTCACCCACAAGTTCACCGTCGCCAACGGCGAACCGTACATGATCGGTGACCAGGGCTACGGCCACTTCTTCCTCGGCGACCGGGTCGGTTCCACCGTCAAGGGCATGCCCGAGGGATCGATCTACGTCGATCAGGTCACCGAGCTCGAGCTCGCCTGGTCGCGCACCGCCAGCCCGGCCTGGCAGGTCACCGTCGGTTCCGATCGTGACCACGGTATGCCGTTCGCCAAGTCCATGCGTGTGATCGCCGACATCGCCGACGCAATTCAGGCGCTTGCGGTGCAGATGTAATCGCCGCCCCGACACTCTCTTTCGTATTTCCGGAGACAAACTATGGCTATTCCCTTGCATGAGGACTGCGACCCTAACGACCCGTATCAGGCGTTCGTGTGGGCGCTGGTCGGTCTACCCGGTCCGCACAACTCGCCACTGCTGGTACACCCCGATGTGCTGCGGCAGTGGTCGAAACACCTGTGGGACTTGGGGTTCCGTCACGATGAGGAACAGCAGACCAAGGAGTATCACCCGCCGGCGCGCGGTGTCGACCACTGGCTCAACGGTGCCGGACAGTGGGCACAGAAGGGGGCGCCGCGCCCGGCGGAGTCCTTCGCGCCTGACGTCACCGAGCTCACCCCGGACGAGCGCGCGCACCTGGTGCAGCAGCTGCGAGAGTCCGGTGACCTGAAGCACCTGGTGGATCCGAGCGAACTCGAGCTCAATCAGGCACAGATCGGTACCGCCGCGGACGTTTCCGTCGGGGAGCGCGAATGACCAGTCCCGACAAGAAGATTCCCCCCGGCGCCTATAGCGGCGGATCGATTCGCAACCTGCAGAAGGTTACCTGGGAATCGGCGCAGGCATCGGTCATGTCCAGCGTGATGGGTTCGTTCGCCGGTCTGGATGCCGTCGGCACCAACCTGAACACGGCGACCAATCGTGCCAGGGAAGCGGCGAATTCGGCGCAGGCCGGTGCCGCGCAGGCGCAATCCACCGCGAAGGCGGTGCAGAGCACGTCGGCGTCCAACGCGTCGGAGATCGCCAAGCTGAAGTCTGAGCAGACGCAGAACGAGGTCGGTGGGGCGGCGGTCTCCGACCGGTTCGATTCGTGGGACACCACGAAATGGACCGTCGCCAAGTGGGCCGAGGGCAGCAACGCCGTCCCCGACATCGTTGTGGCCGACGGTCAGGCGGGCATCACCAAGAGCGGGAACACCGGCACGGGTGGCGATTTCGCGCTGTACAAGACCCCGCTGATGACCGACTCGCAGACCGTGTCGATAGTGCTGGGGCGTCCCAACCAGGCGAGTCAGTTCACCGGCAGCGGTCTGCTGCTCCGTGCGGCCATCGACCTTTCGAGTTTCGCCCTGGCGCAGATCGGTACGACCAAGATCACCCTGCAACGTGCGACGTTGATTGCCGGGAAGCTCGAGGTCACAACGTGGGCCGAAGCATCGAGCCTGACATTGAGCACGGGGGACACTGTGTCGGTCTCCGCGGCTGGAGACAAGTACGAGGTACTGGTCAACGGCATCGTCGTCCTCGTGTACCGGGATACGGCTGTCAGCACCCCGGTGGGTGCGAACAACCGGTGGGTCGGATTCTTCACCGCATGCGCCATCACCACCGGCTGGGCCGGCGCGACCTATTTCGGCTTCGACGTCGAATCCCTTGCCGCAGCGGACACATCGTCACCGCCACTGGTCGGAACAGGCTGGTCCCTGTGTCGGCAGAGCGCGACCACGGTCGCTCATGCCGCGGGCAAGAACCGATTCGGCGCGGTCTTCGACACCGTGCGCCAGATGACGAACGTCAACGTCGTCGATCTCCCTTCCGGCAGTGTCCAGATCACCAAGCCGGGCTGGTACGTGATGAACGTGGGTGCTCAATGGTCGAAACCCTGTGGCACGGGCTATACCTACAGCGTCGGTTTGTGGACAGCGCCGAACCCCGAAGGGGATTGGCGGCTCATCCGTGCCAGTGGTGACGTCGAAGGTTCCAAGATCTACCGCGTCTCCGGAGGGTTCGTCGTCTTCGCCGGTGCCGGAAGTGTCTGGGCGCCAGGCTATAACGTCGCCGGAGCCAACGACATGTACGGCGACCCGTCGGGTATCAACACCTATTTCGACGGCAGTCTGTGCTCATTCGCCTGATGCCGTCGGCCACCAACAAGGAATTTGTCATGACTCTATTCGGTGTGCACCGAACCGGTTTCGGCCGGAAAGTCCGCGGTGCGGACTCGAAGGCGGCGGCGTGAGTGCCGGGGCGTTCGTGGGACGCAACGCCAAAACGGTGGTGTCGCTGATCGGCGGCGTCATCAGCGTGCTCGCGACCGCCACCGCACTACTGCAATACGCGCCGGCGCATGTGGCGGGCGTGGGTACGGCTCTGTTCACCATTCTCGAAGTGCTGCGCACCGCCAACGTGTGGATCGTACGTAACGAAACCCTGATCGAAGCCGCCGCCGACGCGGTCGAGGACCTCGCTGAATCCCTCACCGCGGCCGTCGAACATCCAGATGGCAACCGCATCCCTGGAGCCGGTTGATGGCGGTGCTGGAAACAACCGTCGCAGGCGTCGCCACCTTCCTGGGCGGCTCCGGAGCCGCCGGTTTCTTCACCTGGCTGCGCGCTCGCAAACGGCTCCCGGCAGAAACCATGCGCTTGGAGGTGTCGGCGGCCAAGCAGGTCAACGACATTGCCCTGGCGACGCTGTCGCGGGTGGCGGACGAGTTGCGGGTCGTCACCCTGCGTCTGGATGCCGTCGAAGTCGCGCAGGAGGCATCCATCCAGGAGCTCGATCGCGTCACCGGTCTGTTCCGTGAGGCGCTCGGGGTGCTGCGCAACGTGATCGAGGCGGCCCAGCACGGCCGCCTTCCGGAACTGAACCTGTCCAGAGAACTGATGGACGAGGTCGAACACAGCAGAGGAACCCTATGACCACATTCAACGATCCCGGCTACCTGGGCTACCAGCCCACCCTGCAACCGCTGAAACTGACCACCGGCGCCAGCTTCGTGCAAACCATCCAGCCCTCCGACGGTGCCGTATTTCCCACCGGCACAAAGGTTTCCATCGTGGTGACCAAACCCGGCGGCGAATCGCTCGGCACCTGGCCCGCGACAGTCACCAATTCCGCCGCGGTCTGGTCGGTGGCCTCCGTCACGTGTGACGAGGTCCCGGCGAACTCGCGCTACACCATGCTGGTCACCTACCCGACCAGTCCGGTGACCACCTACGCCTGGTACGCGGGCTCGGTCATCCGCACCTAGCTCCGCCGTCAGATGGCTACTCCAAGTTCTAGTGAGTAGCTGAATCACCCTTCCCCGCAACAATTCTCAAGGAGTGCTCTCATGGCTATCGCCGTCACCTCGACCAAGAACGCGCTGTGCGCCGCCTACGCCAACATCGCCTCGACCGTCTACATCTCCGTTCACACCGCGGACCCGGGCACCAACGGTGCCAACGAGGCCACCGGCGGCTCGCCCGCCTATGCCCGGAAGGTCACCACCTGGTCGGCCCCGGCCAACGGCCAGATCAGCGGCAGCCAGGTAACCATCGACCTACCGGCAGGCACCTACACCCATGCCGCACTCTGGAGCGCGGCCACCGGCGGCACTTTCATCGACAAGGTCGCCATCTCGCCCACCACCCTGGGCGCCCAGGGCACCCTGCTGATCACGCCCACCTTCAGCATGAGCTGACCAGCTCCCTGACCTCGACAATGATTGGCTCACAACCGGATCGGAGGCTGTCATGACAGCATCTGGGCAGGTGTTCACCGCGACACCGCCGACGCCGCCCACGGCGCTTCCCGCGCTCCCGGTGGCGCCGGTCATCGCGGTCGAAATCCCGGGGCCGACTCGCGCGTTCATCGACGGCACCCGGATCCCGGTGGTCCCCCCGTTCATCTATGCCGCATTCACCGCGTCCGCGGCCAACACCCCAACCGTGAAACCGTCGACCAGGTTGACGGCCGCGACCAGCGGATCCGGGTTGCTCACTACCGTCGCATCCGCGTCGACCCAGTCGACCGCACCGATGCTCGTCAACGAGGGAACTACCACAGCCCGAGTGCGTGTCGGTTCCGGCGGTGTGGTCGTCGCCGCCTCGTTCGGCAGCGATAGCCGTGTGGTCGCCGGTGACGCATCGTTCGCCGGTGTTGCGGCAATGTCGGCGGCGGTTGTTCCGGCATTGTCCGCATCCGCGGCGTTCGGCACCACCGGCGTATCGGCGAGCACGCGTTTCGGTCCGATCCCGATGGCAGGTTCCGGCACAGGCACACTCTCGGCGAGTGTCCCGCCCCCGTTCCGTCCATCTGGAATGACCAAGAACGGCGACCAGCAGCTCACCGGCAATTGGCTGAACATCACCGGCTGGATCGCCGAAACCGCAAGCCTGCCAGGCTCAGTGGTCACCAGCGACGGTCTCGTCGCCCAGGGCACCACGTTGAAGGCCTTGGTGAGCGCGACGGTGCCGTACGTGATCGCCAACGGCTTCGGCGCTCCCCGCCAGGCGGTGCGGATATTGGTCAACGGTGCGGTAGTCGCCACGGGTCAGGAGGCCACCGGCTGGTCGGGCACCATGACCGCCACCGCCACTGTCCGTGTCGACTCGGGTGACCGCGTCACTGTTCAAGGCTGGTCCACGCACGGCGCCGCGGTCCGCGGCGGCACCAGTACCCGAGTGCGAATCGAACGCGCCCCGGCTTAGCGTCGCACGCAATCAGAAACAGGCGGACTGCCCTCGCTGAATCTACGTCGGATTCAGCGGGGCTTTCTGTTTGAGAGTAGCGCTGGTCATTTCGTGGTGAGCGGCTGAAGCAGCTGGGTGCGGGCAAGGTTAGCTGAGGGCCATCTCGGAGTGCATTCTAGAGTTCCCAGGGTGGCAGATTTGCGTATATTTGTGAAACGGTAAGGTGCTGCCGCGGCTGGACAAATGCCATTTACGCTCACTATTACCGAAAGTCTGGAAAACCTTGAGCGTGGTTCTAATAGGATCCGCGCGGACGCCATAGATAAATGATCGGCCGCCATCGATTAGTCGAGACTGTTGCCGACGTTGCGGTCAGCGCGGGTAAATCTGAGGGCGCAGCGGCTGACCATTGATAGTCGGCCGATTGTTTTCCTTTCATTCACAGTGCGGCATGCCCATGAATGTGTACATACGAATGCTTCTTCCGATCATGCGAGAACTGTTCGTTCGGCCTGGCGTGTGTGCGCTGTTCGATACAGCAAGCGAGTCTCAATGGGATTTTGGAATAAAGTCAAGAACGCCACAGGGAAGGCTGCTGATTGGGTTGGAGACAAGGTCAGTGCTGGCGCGAGTGCCGCCGCCGACATCGTGGTCGCGCCTTTTGAGAACCTGGGCGACACCTTCGATCAAGCCTCGTCGGTACGCGCCGGCAGCAACGGAATTGGTCCTACCGCAGATACCAAAGGATCTCAAACCCGCACCGCTGTCAGCGACGCCGCCGTAGCGACCGGTTCTTGGGCATCGGACGTAGCCGCGGGAATGAATCCCTATCCGGGTCTCAGTGCGGCAGTTAATCCGACCAATCCTGCGGCCGTCGAGGCCGCGACCGAGAACTCCGACCGTTTCGGCCACGCCCTGGGCACCGTCGGCGAACCCGTATTGGAAACGGCTGAACACGCCGGAAAGTCCGCAGTGGTCCTCGGCGACGAGGCATTCGACGCCCTCCATTTCGACGACATCCTGGAGTGCCTTTACACCCGCCCCGGGCCCGACGGCACGTTGCATACCCCGGACTTGAACACCCGGCCCGACCACACACCACTCGAAATCGGAATGGCCGCAGTCGAGATCGCGTCCTACGCGTTCCCCGCTGCCACTGCGGCCGAGCGCCTCGCTGCCACCACTGCTGGCCGCCGCGCCATAGCCGACGCCCTCGCCAACGGTGCCACCTCCGAACAAGCCGTTATCGCAGGTCAACGGGCGACCCGTGACTATCTTGCACCGCCACGCAGTTTCGCCGAGCTTGAGGCCCCAGGTACGAGCGGTCCCAGCGAACTCCCACTGGGTACCAACCCGAAGCCCGTGCAACCTGGAGCGGTTGCAGCTGCGGACGGAAAACCCGCGCTTGCCCCGGACGAGGCCGTTCAAACCAACCTCGGTGCCGGAACACCACGGTCTGCGAGCGTTGGATCACCAGAGGTTCCGCCCAGAGATCCAAGGTACGACGACTGGATTGCGCAAGCTGATGCCGGACTGGTCAAGGCTGGGATCAATCCCTCCGACGTGTACGGTGACCTTCCAGCCACCGATCGGTGGCGTATGGAGCTCGCCAAGCAGATGGGAACGAACAGGTTCAGTGACAAACTTCCTGGCATGGACATACGTGCCTATCAGTTCGCATTCAACAATGGCGGTAAAGGAAATGCCGCGAATTTCAAGAACCTGTACGAATATTATAAGGCTCGATTCGATCTCGCGGCAAAGGAAGTAGACCCCTCAGTCCCGAAGAGGCAGCGCCCGCAGATTGCGGCTTCGGAGATGGATGACGCTGTTGTAGCAGCAGAGTTGGCTAGTGATCTCGAATTCGTCCGAAGTAGCCCGAGGGGAGTTATCGAACTTGACCCTGCGTTGGTGCCATTGGGGAGTCAGCGATCGGATCTAGCAAATGCGATTCAAGCGGCCGATAATCTGGGGTTTGGAAATCCTAACTCTGTGGTTATGCACACATATAAGCATCCGGAGGTTATTGAGCTCGGCGGGAGTGGTAAAATTGATGTGGCGGAGTATATTGATGGAGCTGCTAGAACCGTGCGGGAAGGTGCGCTGGTTGACGTAGCAAAAGCGGATAATGGCTCGCTGAGCTTCATTTATCACAGAAATATCCTGACTCCCACCGGCGATACCAAAACTGTCGAGGCCATTGTCATAGTCAGCACCGATGGTAAGGCGCGGATTGCAAGTTACGGGTCTCCGAAGGCTGTTAAGAACCCCATACCGGGAAGTAGGTGGAGATGGAATGATGAGACTCCGCCGGAACTGGCAGAAGATATAGGTCAGTCTACCACTTCTGGAGTTGGCGGGCCTGCTGGCGGGGGTGTTACGGAAGCCCCTCGCTTGGGGCTTCCTTGGCTCGAGGGTCTAGGAAGTTTGCGAGGGCGAGAGATTCCGAACGGTCAAGAGAATGTCGGCTTAGCTGATATGCATTGGTCGAATGGTCTCATCGAATCCATCACATCTGGCTTGGATGCACTTCTGGCTCCGATGGTCCCTGTGGGGCAGGAAACGGAAATGCCTGTTGCTGAAACCTCGCGGCGTAATCAGTCGATGACGGTGAACATTATTTCCCCAATCTTGGCTGGATTTGGTATTGATTCGCAGGAAATTGCAGCTACATTCGGCGCAGGGGTGCACATCAAGTAGTCAGTAGAGTGCGTTATAATACGATTAGTTTCTGCGGGTATCTACCGATTTGCTGGAACTGCTGATTTGAAAGGTCGTGCAGAAGTGCATACACAAGACACTCCCGTTTCCGTGCAGCAATCCATGGTGGAAACTATTTCCAAACTGAAGAAATCGCTAAAATTCGCTGACGCACGTGCTGTCGGTGATGTTCTGTTCGCTGAAGCGATGGAAGATCTTCTTATTGTACACATTGGATTAGCTCGTGAACAAGCGTCGGTGAACGAAGAGGATCTCAATATCTTCCGTACAGAGGTTTCATCACTTGTGCGAGCCAACAATCAGGGATGGTTTTCCTACGTTTACGACTCGTTGAATCGGGCAATCAATTCGGAACTCAACGGATGGAAAGATCCATGTATGCGGCGCTCAGTAATCCAGTTCTTGTCTGATTGCTATCCGGATGTCGTCGATGGTGAGGATCGGGAATACGTAGACGAGATGGATGATTGGCTTCGCGAGCGCGCACCACGTATCAGGCCGGCGCCCCCTCGTACGATTCCCCACGGAATCCCAGAAAGTCATTGGTGGTGGCGCCTGCCTTCCGGGGGCCCGGAGATCCCGTCTGACGATTCTTGGGAAAGCTGAGATGGCTAGCATGACTTTCCTTCGCCAGACTTGCTTGCTGAGCTGAACGGAGCGTCGGTCCTCACGTGTATCGTGAAAGCCTATGACAGGCCCGAGGGCCGCACCCACCTGCCGAAGCCGGCGACGCCGATTATTTGCCTGGCGATGGGGTGTCTTATCCTCACAGACTGGGCGCGCTTGCCGGAGCGATGATCGACAGCTGTGGATGGTCAGGAGGGAGTGTCTCCCGGATGATGTGAAAGACAGTGAGTTTCGATCGCGCTTGTCGCGTCAATGTTGGGCTACGGGAGCCGAATGTTGCTTTCGAGAAAGAGGATTGGGCTGTGGGCGTGGATCGAGGCAGATTGCTTGTGATCGCCGAACATGTGGCCCCCGGTGTGCCGGCGATCGCGGCGGCGGTTCGGTCCGCACCGGACGACAAATCGGCGATGACCGAGCTTGCCTGGGGGCTTCGTGGTGCCGGGTTGGCGGCTTACATCGACTGGGCGGAAGATCCGGAAGATGTTCAAGAGGCGTTGAATTCGTTACGGTCACGGCCAGGAGCGATGTCCTGGGACTGGTGGGACGACGAGGACTGCGAGGACTGTGACGAAGCCGAAGTCATCGAGCGATTTTTGGGCCTTGCCGGTGATCATAGCCGTCGGTACGGGGCGATCCTGTTCGAGATCGAGCAGGGTGGCGATGGCTACCTGGTTGGTTTCATGGAAGAGGGCTCGGTCGGCATGCTGGTCGACAACCGCTCGCTCCGGGTGGTTGCTACGGGTTGGCAAAACCGAGCCTGAAGGCCCGCCTGCTGAGCGCTTCGCCACGAGAGCTTGGAGAGTTGCTCGCCCAAATCCGCGCGATGTAACCGACCATCGTGTCGTCGCACACAATTCCGCTGCGTGTGTATAGCCGGGATTTGATTCGTCGACCGGGATGCTATAGAACTTGGCCGTTGCAATACGCAATGCAAACCGCGCTGCATTTCATCAGGTTCCAGTGTGCGCGGGTTTCGGGAAGATAGGGAAAAATCATGCGTCGGACTAACTTCGGTCGTAAGGCCCTCATCGCGGCGTTGCCGCTTGCGGTCGCGATGAGCTTCGTGAGCGCGGGAACAGCTTCTGCCGATGCTCCGGCCGACGCTTGGCAGTCGGCTCCTGTCCTGCAGATGATTGCAGCGCCGCAAGCTCCGCTCGCGGTCCAGCAGGTGGTTCCGGTTGTCGCGCGGCCCGCCGCCGCAGTCGTCGAGCAGCCCGACACTCCAGAGGTCGTGCAGTCGGTGGCGGCCACGGGTCCGCAGGAGATCGCCACCAATCCGAATGCGGCCAACCACGATCCGCTGGGTAATGGTGCGGCAGGGGGCGCGATTGTCGGGGCGGTGATCGGGGCCGTTGTTTGCGCCGTCACCATTATCGGCATTCCCTTCGTCCCGCTCTGTGCCCTTGGTTACGCTTTCCAAGGTGCCCTGGTCGGCTTGATCGTCGGTGCGGTCGCCCCGGATGTCATTCCGCAGGTGCTGCCCTGATCTCTTGGAGATTGGCAACTCTCGTTTCCGGTAGACGGATCGAAACCGGCTACCGGAAACGAGCTATCGATGTGCGCGGCTGATCACCGCGGTGCGCTCTTCTGCCGCTGAGGCGCGGCGATAATGTGGTGGCCGGCGATCGATACTTACTGTGGCGCTCGCTCACTCACATCAATGACGTCAGCTGGCATGATGAACCGTCACCTGCGATCGTGGGCAACAACCGTTTCGATGGATGCTGTTAAGTTGCCACCCGACGAGAGCCCGTTGCGTCGGAAATAGATAAACACACATGCGTATCAAGAAGTTCCTGGTGACGGCCGCTCTTACGGTGGCAGCCACCGGAATTGCCGCCGGTACGGCTCACGCCGGACCGCACGCGGAAACCATCGGGGAACCGGTCGCACTCCAGGGCGCCGATCATGGAGCGGCCTTTACGATTTCGTGGCCTGCCGATTCGGCGGACATCACGGTTGCCCTCAACGGCGGGCGTTTCGTTGCGACCAGCACTGGATTCACGGTGACGGACGCTTCCGGTGCCCGGATCGGCGAAGTTCCCTTCAGGTTCGCCACCGACGAGGCGACTGTCGATCTCGCACCGACCGTGGACCAGACCGGTACCCGCCTGACCGTTGAGCCGATTGACCGAGTCCTTTCGCAGCGTCAACTCAATACCGAGGTGGGAGCCGGAATCGGCGGAACCATCGGGTTTGTCACCGGGGCTTTCCTCGGCCTGTTCGGATTGATCGGTTTCGGCGGGCTCGCGATCATCACGATTCCGGCGGGCATGCTTCTCGGCGCTCTAGCGGGTGCCGGAATCGGCGGGGACATCGGCGCAGCGATCCCGGCGTCGGACGAGCCGACCTGGTTCGAGTACAAACTGCCGCCCGGGATACGACCCGCAGCCCGGCTGCTAGGCGGATCTCGAAACAGTGCCGCTCGGCCTGCATCTGCTGGGCGGCACTCCGGATGCGGGCGCGCCCTTCGAACGCCTCGGCGCCGACAATCGCTCCGCCGATGTCGTCCGACCAGGCTGCAACGGCGGTCATCGGGAACTATCCCGCCTACAACACCAGCATGATCATGATGATGGTCGAGGAGCGGCCATATTTTGTCGACAGTGCGACCTTGGAGGAGGACTGTCGACGGAAGATGAACACCTACATCAGTGCATTGCGGTCGGGTTACGTTCGGCAGTTGGCTGCTGATCGCGGTATTTCCGAGACAGCCGGGATAGAGATCGTGCTGTTCAGCAGCACGGAACCGACGGCCATGGTGAAGGAAATGATCGAGCTCGTCAACAGCGAACTGGCCGACGAGCGTGTCACTGCACGGTGGGAGTCGTGGGCGCCCGACGTTGTCGATTCCGAAGTGGTCGAGCGTGCGCTGGTGACGGAGGCAATCGGGTCGGTCGGGGCTGGTTGGGAATTCGCGCTTGTGTGGGCGAACCTGCGTGGGCAGCCAGGGTTCCGCTGGGATTCAGGTGGGCGGACGACCCGGAAGATGCCCAGGAGGCATTGAACTCGTTGCGGTCGCGGCCGTCGGCAATGTCGTGGGACTGGAGCGAGAACGAGGATTTCGACGACTGCGATGAATCCGAAGTCATGGAGCGATTCCTGGGCCTTGCCGGTGACCACAGCCGTCGATACGGGGCGATCCTGTTCGAGATCGAGCAGGGTGGAGATGGCTACCTGGTTGGATTCATGGAAGATGGCTCCGCGGACGCGTTGATCGAGAGCCGTGCCTTGTGGGTGGTCGGTACAGGTTGGCAAGACCGAGTCTGAGTGCCCTCGAGAAGGCGATAGGAGAGTCGTCGGCCAGAGGGGGCGATCACGGCCGAAATGGTCCTCCTGCGAGGCAAGTCAGCGCTTCAGCTTGGCCACCTGCGCGGCCAGCAGCCTATCTGCGAAAGTGATGCTCTCGGCGGGCATCTCGGGTCGGAAGGAGCCGAGGCTACCGCTGATGTATTCGACCACCGTACGATTGCCAACCGTCACGAAACGCACGACGGCGGCCGTGGGCATACTGCCGCTGCTCTTGTTGCCCAGTTCCCGGATGTAGGGCATCTCCCGTACCGAACCGACCCCGACGATGTCCTTGAACACCGGCATCTCCCAGTCGACGGCCTGCTCCGACCCATCGCGATTGCGCACCGAGACGTTCGCGCTCGGGCATGCCCGCATGGCCGAGGCCAGCGCGTCGACGTCGACGACACGGTTCAGCACCGCGATCTGTATGTCGTAGCGGGGCTTTCCGTCAGCGGTCTCGACTCGGGCCAGTGCGGCAGTCATCGGATCGGCGCTGACGAGCGGAATGGCCGCGTTGCGCGCCGCGCACTCCGGGGTGTTGCGGCTAGAGGCGAGGCCGACGGTGCCGAGCGCGGCGGCATCGGCCGCTGGGGGCAGCACGTAGGTGATCTCCGGCGTGTCGGCGCTGCTCACCAGATAGTCAGTCATCGGTCGCGCCACGACCGTGGTGGTGGGAGCAGTGCTGTTGGTCGCGATCGCCGCCTGCTGACTGTTGGAACACCCCGCAGCGACTGCTGCCGCACCCAACAGTAATCCCGCGAAAACCATTCGACGGCACGACATAACGCTCTGACTCCCATAGATCGAAACACAGCCACTTCATGGCTACCGCGCGGCAGCCTATCTCGCGGTGAATCAGGGGCGATCGCCGGGTCCGGCTCCCCATAACGGGGGTGTCGGCGCTCAGATTCTGGAGGCTGCCGGTGTAGCCAAGGGTTTCAGGTCCTCGACGAGCTCGAGTCGGCCTGGACTCTGGCGCCCGCGGTCTGGAGGCGCGGGTACACCACCGAGGCCGCTCGACGTCGCGTCAACTACCCTGCCGCAGATGTCGCTGACTTGGAAAAGGATTCTGGCGGGTACCGGCCTCGAATGGTCGACGCCGAAGACTCTGCGTTCCACTCGCGCGACTCGCGTAGCCGAGAAGTACGGCCTGCCGACTGCTCGGCTCATCCTGGGGCACGAGGAGAACTCACCAGTGACTGGGCGGCATTACGTCCCCGACGAACGCCAGGTGGTCGACCTGGCCGATGCACGGTGAGTGTCGCTGATTCTCGCTGACCTGTTCAAAACGGTCACATAAAAGTCACAGGCCTAGGCTCGGCGTCGTCCACTGCAGGTCAGATCGGATGAACGGGCCCAAACGGCTACACCGAGCCGATCCTGCACCGCCGCCGCCGCGAGGCCAAGGCGCTGGCCGCGAAGAACTGACGGCAACACCTCGAATCCCCTGGCAGGCAGCGCTTGCCAGGGGATTCGTGTATCGGGGGTTCGGTCAGTCGCGATTGCGTAAGAGCGACCACCAGCGTCGCCAGGGTGACTTCGGCTGGGTGGCGAGGCCGGAACCGGTTGTGCGTGAATCGGTCCGGCGTTCGAACTGTTCATAGTCGGAATCGGTCATCACCATCGGCGCGCTCGGTTTCTGCCCGCCGAGCACCCGGATCAGGTCGGCGCGCATCTCGGCCGCGGTCTGGTACCGGTTGGCCGGGTTCTTGCTCATCGCCTTGAGCACGACGGAATCGAGTTCGCGCGGCACCCCGGGATGTACGTGTGAGGGCAGGTGCGGGTCATTACGGACATGCTGGGAGACCACCGCGAGCGGCGAGTCGCCGGTGAAAGGCGGTTCGCCGGTGAGGATTTCGAACAGCACGCAGCCGACGGAGTACACATCCGAGCGGGCGTCGACGGTCTCGCCGCGCGCCTGCTCCGGGGAAAGATACTGCGGGGTGCCGATTACGGCCCCGGCCTGGGTCACAGCGCTCGCGCTGTTGGCGATCGCCCGGGCGATGCCGAATCCGCCGAGCTTGACCGCCCCCGCGTAGGTGATCATGATGTTGGCTGGCTTCACGTCGCGGTGCACGATGCCGTTGCGGTGGCTGAAATCCAATGCGGCACATATATCGGCGATCAATTCCATGGCCCGGCGCGGCGGCAGCGGACCCTTGCCGCGCACCACATCGCGCAGCGTATCGCCGTCGACGTACTCCATCACGATGTACGGCAGCGGGCCGCCGTCCACCTCGGCCTCACCGGTGTCGTAGACCGCGACGATCGCCGGATGGTTCAGCGTCGCCGCGTTCTGCGCTTCGCGTTTGAAGCGCAGGTAGAAGGTTGGGTCGCGGGCGAGGTCGGCGCGCAGCACCTTGATCGCCACATCGCGGCTCAGCCGCAGATCGCGAGCCTTGTGCATCTCCGATGTACCGCCGAATCCGATGATTTCACCGAGCTCGTACCGGGCGCTGAGGCGGCTCGGAACTTGGCCGAGGGGTGCCGCGCTCGCTGGTACGGGTGGTGGTTGAGCCACCACCCCGCCAGAGCTCGCGGTCTGTCCGTAATCCGGCTCCGGCGGGCTCGGCGATGCGGCGGCGGATACGGTGGAACCCGATTCCGTGGCGGGCTGTGCCTGCGCGGCGATTTCCGGGTGCTGCTGCGCCACGGCGGTTGCCGCCGCAGTACGGAGCTCCTCGACGCGGCGGCTGAGCACACCGAACCGGCCACCCAACCGGGCCAGCACCGCCGCGGCGACGTGAGCGAGCGGGGGACCGGAAGTCGCGTCGAGCGCGGGGAGCGGTGCCTGCTCCGGATCATCGAGCACGGCCGCGAAATCCAGCCGCTGGCCGAATCGCTCGCCGACGAAATCGCTTGTCGATTCGAGGATTTCGAGCAGGTCACGACGCATCAGGTAGCTGTTGAGCTGTGCTCGCGCGTCACCGGTGAACTCGTACTGGACGAGATCGGGATCGAGCGAGGGATCGTCGGGCCCGCAGCGGCGCAGCAATCCGCCCAGAAAGACTTCGGCCAGATGCGCGGTGTCCGATGCCGGGAGCATGACGCGCTGGACCAACCGCATGACGGGCAGGTTCAGCCATGCGGCGGAGAGATAGCAGGCCAGCTGGAAGGCGGTCGGTGAGGCCGCGACGCGGAAGTGGCGGACGAGGTCGTCGGTGCTGTCGAGGTGCGGCGGCGCACCGACGGCAGCGGCCGTGTCGGTCAGCATCGCCCCCGGCTGCCATCCGGTGCCACCCGCGACGAGCGCCGCCCATCGGCTGAGCCAGCGCGGCGACAACTCCACCACCGGAATGGGGACGCCGTCGGATCGTTGCTTCGTGAATCCGCGCCGCGACCGGCGAATCCGCCACGATCGATTGGCCAGACCACCTGCGGACGTGTGCATTTCGATCGGCCCGACGGGTAGTCCGGTCGCAGGCCACAAGCGTTGCGGTAGGAGCGTGAGCACGGCGGTGGGTGCGCTGTGCCCCCATCGCCGCAGCAGCGCGTGCATGCGGCCGTCGTGCCAGCCTTCGCCGACAGTGTCGGTGAGCACGACGATCGCCTGTCGGCCCGATCCGTCGATCGGGACATGTGGCGTGTGGGTGAGCAGCCGCGCTGAGGGCGCCGAGCTGTCGATCTCGAGCCGGACCATTCTGCGGAAGGCGCCCGAACTGGCTGCGGTGTCATGGAATTCCGCGAGCGTCCGCCGCCACACGACCATCGACGGTGACGTGTCGCAGAGGATGATCAGGTCCAGCCAGCGCTCCCGTGCCGGTCGCAGCACCGGCAGCCAGATACCTTCCTCCGCTATCCGATCGACCGTGGCGACTTCGTCGATGATCGACGAATACTGGCCCGCCACAGTGCGTTTCACCGGTCGAAGCGATCGGGCCAGCAACAGCTGGTTGCGCAGTGCCGGCACTGCCGGAGTCCTGGCCGCGACCGCGCGGTGTGTATCGGACAGTGCCCCTTCGAAACCCGTCGCGTGCCGCTCGGCCTCGGCTTCGCCTGGTTGCTCGCCCGGCGGGGCGACCCAGGTTTCGTCGTCGTCGGCACGCGGTGGCAGCGGCACGATCTCGGCCCGTACCGCATCGACCGGTTCCGCCGCGACCGTTCCGGGTGGCATTGCCGCCGCGGCGAAGTGCGGCACCAGCCACAGCGCGTCGCGCAGCTCGGCGACCGACGGGTCGAGACCGGCACCCGCCAGTACCGCACCGAGCCGATCGATCACTCCGTGCCCGCCTCACTGAGCGGTCTGAGCACCGCCGCGACGACCTCGGTGAAGGAGTCGTGCTGGCCGGACATGGCGAGATACACGACGTTGAGCAGCTGATCGGTGGCGATTTCGGACAGCGTCCGCTTCGCGAGGAAATCCCGGATGTACGGCTGCGCGGTGGCGACCGCCTCCGGTCCGAGATGCGCGGCCACCATGGCGGCCAGCTGGGCGCGGTCGGGTTGCCGCAGATCCAGGCGCAGACAGCGGCGCAGGAACGCCGCCGGGAATTCCCGCTCACCGTTGCTCGTGAGTACGACGAACGGGAACGCGCGGCACAGTACGCGCCCACGCTGGATCATGGCTTGGCCGTCGGCATCGGCCGTGCGCACCGAGATCTCCGCCTGTTCCGCGGGAAGGCGGGTCAGCTCGTCGATCTCGTAGGTGCCGTCCTCGAAGACATTGAGCAGGTCGTTGGGGAGATCGATATCGCTCTTATCGATCTCATCGATGAGCAGCACCCGCGGCCGGTCGTACGGCAGCAGCGCGGTACCCAGCGGTCCGAGCCGGATATGGCGGCCGATATCGTCCTCGTCGGCGGGTATCGCGGCACCGCTCTGCTCGGCCGCGCGGGCGCGCGCCTGGCGCAGGTTCTCCTCGCGTAACCGGCCGATCGGGTCGTATCGGTACAGCCCGTCGCGCAGTGTGGATCGACTGGTGATCGGCCAGGTCAGCACCGGTCCGAGCCCGAGTTCGGTCGCGACAGTCGTTGCCAGCGTCGACTTTCCGCTGCCGGGCCGCCCGGTGACCAGCAGTGGTCGGCGCAGGAAGAGTGCGGCGTTGATCAGCCGCAGTTCGTGGCCGGTCGGCCGCGGATGGGTGTCGCCGATGCCGATCCGGCGCGCGACGCTCGCCGCGGTCTCCGGATCGGTTGCGGGCGGTGGTGGCTGCACGGGCGCACCGGCGAAGGTCCGCCAATTGGGTGGCGGCGGCAGCTGCTCGATGCCGTCGTGCGGCACCGCGGTGCCGTGGAATATCGGCCACGCGCTCATGGTGGCATGTCCTATCTGCCCGGCGGCGCCAAGCGTAGGTGGGCGGGTATGCGATGCGGGTCGTCCCAGAGCAGCACCAGATCGCGCCCGATATGGTCGCCGCTCGATGTCGTTCTGGCCGCGGCGCGCTGACCGCGCACGGTATCGCGCAGATCGCGCAGCGGCCTGCCGCGCAGCACGCTGTCCAGCGCTGATCGGCGAGGTGGTCGTCCTGGAATGGTGCGCTGCCACAACATGATCGGGATACCGGCCGCGAGCGCGTCGAGCACGATCGGATCCGCGCCGGACCGGTTTCTCCGGTAGGCGAGAACTGTGCAGACTCGTCCGCTCAACACCGCGATATCGAAGGAGCTCTGCTCGTCGACGACGGTGATGGCCTCGGCGTCGTAGCTGTCACCGCGCGCTTCCAGATCGGCCCAGCCGCTGCGCCACCGCGAATGCCAGTCGGTCGCGCCGATGCGCTCGATCGGCCGGACCACCACCGGGAATACGACGCCGAGTGGCTCGGTGCCGCCGCCGACGGTGACCTCGAGATCCTCCACGCGTTCGTCGAACATCGTGATGGGCATGAGGAATTCGACGACCGGTGCGACGTCGTCGACCCGTTGTGGGTCGAAGTCACGCAGGTAGCCGCTGAGCTGATCGGCGAGTTGCTGTGCGCGCCAAGGTGTCTCGCTCACTGCCAACTGTCTGCCCTCGGTGCCGGCATACTCCCAGATGGTGACCTGGTAGCCGTCGTCGAGATAATCGGGCAGCAGGCGGACGAGATATACCCTGCGGCGCAAATGCGCACGCAGCGAACGGAGCTCGTCGACGTCGATCCGGTATCGCGGTGCGGTCGTGTGCAACCACTCCCAGAGCCGTTCCTGGGTGCCGGTGTCCGCGCTTTCGGCGAAGGTGACCAGAAACGAGAACAGTGGCGTCGGTTCGACCGGCCCGCGCAGCGCCTCCAGCACGGAGAACAGGTCGTCGACGTTGCGCGGCGTCGGTAGGTCGACGGTATTTCTGGTGGCCCGTCGGAAGGTCTCACCGATCTCGATATGGATCGCGGCCTGATGCAGGATCGCTTTGAGGGCTTGGTACTCGTCGAAGTCCAGATGACGCTGCGCCGATTCGCGCGCGGCCGCGCGCCGGAACGCGGCACGATCGACGACGACCTCCTCGGTCCCGTTCGCGCTGTGCGCCAGATAACTCGGCGACTGTTCGGTGTGACCGGTACCGCGGAGATACTCGAAGCGCTCGCGCAGCGCGGTGAGCAGCGCGCCGTGATCCAACCGGGAGATCCCCTCGGCCACCATCGGATCCAGTAGTTCCCGCAGCACCCGGGAGAACAGTCCGGTGCGCAGCCGATCGTCGTTCGCGGCGCGCTGGCCTGGGCTCGCCGCGAAGAACGCGCGCTGGTCGTAATCGTGGAGTTCGCGGCCGCTCGCGAAGGTTTCGTCGGGGATGGCCGAGGTGTCCCAGTGGGTTTCGTGCGCGAAGCTCAGGCAAGAATCCACGAAGACGAGCTGCCGGAGGTGTCCCGAATAGCGTTCCGTGCGCATGGATTTCAGTAGCGAAGTGAGGTTCAGGTTGGCCTCGTCGTCGGCGGTGGCGTCGGCATAGAGGATGCGGCGGACGTCCTTGTCGATGTATCCGTGTCCACCGATGTACAGGATCAGCAGGTCGCTCGAGCTGCGGTAGAGATAGGAGGTGAGCGCCCGCCGGATGGTCTGATGGTCGGCGGCGCCGACGGTGATGCCGTGCGGCAGCGCGTCGACCGCGGCCGCGTTCGACGGCAGTGCCGAGACCAGCAGTGAGATACTCCCGGCGTCGACCCCACGCTCGATCAGCCAGGAGGCGAACCGGCAGGCGTCGAGGGCCGGTCCGTTCAGCGGCCAGCCGGGGCCGATCCGGTAGTCCTCGATACCGATGATCACCGCCAGTGTGCGCGCGGGAAATATGTTCACGGCAAGACTTCGTCCAGGACGTCGAAGAAGTTCTGGCGGCGGAAGTAGGCGCTGTGGGAGCGGGGGAAGGGGGTGTTGTTGTCTACGGTGCGGTCTACGGTGTGGTTGGGGAAGACCGGTTCGGCGGCGTAGCCGAGGAGGTCGCGGCGGTCGTAGATGTTCACCCAGGGGGGCATGTGGGCGGGCAGTGGTGCGCCGAATTCGAGGGTGGGCAGGGCGTTGAGCTCGTAGAGCAGCGGGGCCTGGGAGCCGACGGTGATCAGCAGCGAGACCTGGGGGAGCGCGCGGGTGATCAGCATGTCCACCACGGCGATACCGCCGAGGCTGTGGGCGAGCACGATGATGTCCTCGCCGGGGTAGGTCTGCGCGAGTTCGGTGACCGTGTGGAAAAGGTAGGCGCGCAACGGGTTACCGCGGGTGAGATAGAGGACGACGTCGCCGGCCAGCGGGGCGAAGGCGTTGCTGATCGCGGCGCGGCGGCGCTCGGCGGGTTTGGTGATGCCGGTCGCCAGCGCGACATCGACGACCAGTTTGCCCATGCCGCGGTCCGAGCCGCCGAGGCCGGCCACGATGCAGGCGGCGAGTTCGTCGCGATGTGCGCCGTCGAGCGCGAGTACGCCGTCGAGCCTGCGATCCATCCGCACCGTCGCGGCGGCGACGATCGCGCGGGCGAGCACCTTGATGAGTTCGGCACCCAGCGCCGCCGCGTGTATCACCGACCGCGCGTATTCGGGGCTCGCGATGACCCCGTCGATCGCGGGGCCGAGCACGGGCGCGACGCCGGCCGCGCGGGCCGCGTCGACCACCGCCGCGTCGTCGGTGAGGTTCCTGGCCGCGTTGGCCAATTGGCGCCCCGGCAGCGGTGCGTTCGGCGGCATCGGGGTCTCCGGTACCCGGCCCGGCGACGCATGCCTGAGCTCGTACAGCGGATCCGATTCGAGCAGCGCCCACAGCGCAAGCGCCGGATCGTCGTCGGACCAGGTGTCACCGGCGCGCGAGGAGTAGCCGAGCGGAATGGAGGCGCCGTCCAGGTTCAGCCGCGCGCCGCACACGTCACCCCAATAACAGGGTGTGACGCGGAAGCCGGGTCTGATGTGCGTCAGGTTCTCGCTCACCGCCGCGAACGTGTCCTCGAACGAGGCCCGGCGGACGCCCGTTCCGTGCACGAAAACCACCGTTGTCATTGCGTCCATCCCCCAGGAGATCGGATCCGCCGCCATCGCAGATGCCAATGATGACGCAGCGATCGGCGGCTCGCGGGTGAACTCGACGATCGGATCCGCGAATTCTGGGCGGCCGAGCGCGCGCCGTTGCGTCGATGCCGATCCGTTACCCTGGTCGCTGCATCAAGGATCGACGGATTTGTGAGGAAGACTTATGGGAAGTGTTGTTCTCGACGTTGTCGCATTGCTCGCCAATCGCGCGGCGATGTTTTGGAATTGGATGGCCACCGGTTCGTCCGGATTTCCACCCCTGTGATTCCGTTCAGTCGTACCAGCACCGATCCCTCGGCCAGGTGGCCGGGGGATCGGTGTTTTTCGGCCGGATGGCGCTGAGCGCCAACAGGTTTCGTTCGATGGCGCGCGCGGTCGGCGTCCGCGACGTATCTTGATCGCATGGGCGGCGACGGTGCGGTGCGTGCGCGTATCCCGCGGTGGTTCGTCCTGTGGATGCGGTTGATCGCGCTGGTCGTGCTCGTGGTCGGGCTGGTGCTGCTCTGGCAGGTGGGGGCCGAGGGGAGTTTTCCCACCGTGGTGCTGCTCTGGGTGGGCCTGGCGGTGGTCGTTCTCGTCGCGGTGCTGTTCGGATTGTTCGGCATTCTGCGGTATCGCGCCTATGTGAGCGCGCTGGTGGTGCCGCTGCTGGTCGGGATACTGGCGGCGCTGGTCTGGTTCGATATCCCGCGGACGGTCGGCTGGCAGCTCTCGCGCGGGATCCTGGAGGACCAGGCGGTGGCCTGCGACAATCCGGGACGGCACACCCGCCTCGGGGTGTACACCATCACCTTCATCGATCGGCGTGATGGTGGCTGCCTGTTCTACACCCAAGCGGGAGAGGATGATTCGGTAGGATTCGGCTACTTCCCCGATGCTCCGCCACCGCGCCTAGGTCCGGCGCCGTCGCAGGGCATCGGCTATGAGCCGTTCCATGGTCGGTGGTACCGGTTCACCGACAAATCCTGAATCCGAGGGGAACTGATAAAAGGTGGGTGACGGGGTGGCCGGGGTTTATCCGGGGCTGCGCTTGCGGCCGTTGGGGTTGGGCGACGAGCAGGAGTTCCTCGCCGCGCACGAGGTGATGAAGGCCGACGACTTCGAATTCGGTTTCGAGGTGACACCGGGTATGCCGTGGCCGGAGTATGTTGCCACGCTGGAGGATTGGCGGTGCGGGCGGCATCTGCCGCCGTTCCGGGTCGCCGCGACGTACCTGGTCGCCGAGGCGCAAGGTCATATCGTCGGCCGGACCTCGATCCGGCATCGGCTCACCGAGAGCCTGCGGCGCGAGGGCGGGCACATCGGCTACTGCGTGCTGCCGCGCTATCGGCGCCGCGGCTACGCGCGCGAAATCCTGCGCCAGAGCCTGGTGGTGGCGCGGGCCATCGGCATCGATCGGGTGCTGGTTACCTGTGACGACGACAATGCGGTGTCGGCCAAGGTGATCGAGTCCTGTGGCGGGCTGTTGTCGTCGGTGGAACCGGTCGGGCCGGGACGTGCGCCGAAGCGGCGGTACTGGATCGACTGAGCGCTACGCGAGGTGTTCGGGCTGGATCCACAGCGCCTCGGCGAGGGCGCAGAGCTCACCGCTCGCGGTGGCCAGCCCGACACCGACGGTGAACTTGCGGCCTTCGCGGTGGATCGGCCAGGCATAGGAGATGTATTGGGCACCGGCCAGGACGGGGCGGAGCTGGGTCGCGGTGAGCGCGGCGGTGACCGAGCCGGGTCGCATGCCCTGCCAGGTGATCGCGGCCCATCCGCCGGGGCAGTCCAGTGCCGCCCACACCACTTCCGGCGGCAACTGTCCGTCGGCCCCGGCGAGCGCGGGGTGGGGTGACCATGCCGCCACGGTCAGCTCGCGGTCGGCCGCCGCACACGGGTGCAGGAGCAGGCCGCGGCCGGGAGCGCAGGCGGTTCCGCAGCCGTAGCAGTCGGTGACCCGCCTGCTCCCCGAGGGGAGCTGCGCCGCCGCGGCGTCGTGGGCGTCGGCCCAGGACGGTACCGGCGGCGGATCAATGCGCAGCACCGCGGGCGAGGCCTCGGCGAGCAGTGTGCCGTCGGCACCGGTCAGCGTGTGCGCGCCCGACCTCGGCGAGGCGAGGACGATCGGTTCGCCGACCGGCACCTTCGCCCGGAAGTCCACCCGCACCCGCGGCGCACCCGACCGTTTCGCGAGCAGTCCGGCGACATATCCGCCGAACGCCACATCGGGAAATCCGTGCACGTAGTCGGGAATGCTGATCTCGCTCACCTGGATCATCTGTCGCCCACCCTCCCGCGCCTGCCATCCGCCGATCGTGATCGACGATACCGCCGAGGTCCGGCACGCCGGTGCACGGCCGTGCGATGTGCGACGCCGGACTCGCGCGACGGCATCCCGATGCCGCGACAGCGGGATACGAGTCTCACGACAGTGGCTGGCCGCCCAGCTGACCGAGCATCAGGCCGATGATCCCGGCCTCCTGGTTCTGGCCCTGCACCATCGAGCGGGCGGTCTCCTTGACCGGGCCCGAGGCGATCAAGCCGTCGGCGGCCATGGCCATCGCGATACCGCCCTGGTGATGGCGCAACATCAGTTGCAGGAACAGGATTTCGGCGTCGCGGCCGCGCGCGGCGGCCAGCGCGTCGAGTTCGGCCATGGTCGCCATGCCGGGCATGGTGGCCGGTGGCGTCGACGCGGCGACCTGATGATGTTGCACGGCAGCGTCTTTCGCGTGCATCCAGGCCATCGGCCTGCTCGCCGTCGGTGGCGCGCCGGCGAGCCGAAGCCAGCCGAGCATGGTGCCCATCTCGAGGCGCTGGGTGTCGTCGAGCTGGCGCGCCAGCCGCTGCACCGCGGGCCCCGCACCGGGATCGAGCCGCTGCACCATCATCAGCGCCTGCTGATGATGGGCGGTCATATCCTGCGCGAAGCCGATCTCCACCGCGTCGAGAATCGGAGGGGCGGTGTGGTTGTCGGGAAGGACCAGTGGCCGCAGCGCCGCGCCGAGCACCAGCAGCGTGAGCGCGAGCGAGGTGAGCGCCGCGGCCCTGATCACGCGCGAGCGCGTCACGACCCGACGATCGATTCTTGGTTCGCCGGCGGGGCGTACACGTCGTTGTCCAGTTGCAGCACCATGAATCCGTTGTCGGAACAGGCGACATACAGCTGGTTGCCGCGCCATTCGGGTGGCGAGAAGCACCAGTCGGTGGACATGTCGCCGAAGGCGAGCCTGCCGGTGCGCGGGGTCAGCGCGTCCCAGGGGTTGAACTGCCCCTCCAGCACCGCGCGCGCGGCGGGTGGTGCGCTCATCACGGGCACGCCGATGATGGAGGCCAGGGCGTGCGGCGAGTTCCACAGGCTGAGGTTCTGGCCGGTCCGCGCGGGCGGATTGAAGTATGCGATCTCGCGGATGTTCCGCGGGTCGCGGACATCGAAAACCCTGATGCCCGAGGAGATCCAGCCACAGGCGAGCGCGGTCGGATCTTCCTGCCGGTCGGCCGCGCAGTAGTGGGACTCGTAGGCGAACGCGGAACCGCCCATGGAGGAACCGATATTGCTGTCGATATTCTGCGGCAGGTTGATCTCCAGCTTGATCTTCCCGGCGACCTTGGGCGCGCCGTCGTTGCCGACGTCGATGAGTTTCACACCGCCGGAACCACCTTCGTCGACGGTGTAGAGGTAGGGCTTGCCGCCATAGCTGACCGGGATGCTGTGCTGGGTGGCCCAGCCGTCGGTCCAGAAGGTCCTACCCAGGTGTGGCACTTGCGGATTCGGGTCGCGCCGCTGTACCGCGCTGATATCGAGCACGGTGAAACCGCCGAGCGCGGAGATGTACATCCGGTTGCCGTCGGGGCTGATGCCGAAGCCGTGTGCCTCGATGCCGGTGAGGCCCTGCCAGACCACGTGCGGGTTCGCCGGATCGGAAATGTCGACGGCGCTGACGAATCCGGGCGCGATGCCGGAGGCCCAGTAGGTGTTGCCGTCGGGGGAGAAGCCGCCCTCGTGCGTGGTGATCGGCAGCGGCATCAGGAGATTCGTGCCCGCGCCGGGATTGAGCAGCCGTGGGTGCGCGCAGTCGGAGATGTCGTAGATCGAGAGGTAACCGACGCCGGTACCGACTGGGACGCCCGTGCCGACCAGCAGCTTGCGCTTGGTGTTGACCTTCAGGCTCTCCCAGGTACCCGCCAGCATCGCGGGCTCGGCGAGGGTGGCGGTCGGGCGCGGGTTCGCGGGATCGGAGACGTCGAGCACCTGGACGCCACGACCCTCGCTGATCAGGTCGCCGGGGAAGAACGAGCCCATGTAGGCGCAGTTCTCGAAGCTGGTCGAGGTGATCCCCGCGCCGCGCCCGGCGAAGTTGCCGATCATGGACATATTGCAGCGGTAGCCCTTGGTGCTGCGCCCGCTGTCGCGATCGGCGGCGGGCACGTCGCCCTGGAGTCCGGATTCGGGCATCGAGCCCGGTCCGCAGTCCGCGCGCGGGACGGAATCGCGCCCGACATCGAGGAACTCCTGGACCGCGGTGGCGATATCGGATTGCAGATCCGCCGAGGCGGTGCTGCTCGGCAGCATCACCGCGGCTATCGCGCCGACGATGAACAGGGCCAATGGTTTCGCGCGACGCGAGCGTGCCGAAGGGCGCATCGTTGTGTCCCCCAACCTTCATCCGTGGTGGTCCGGCCCGCGCTGACTGGGACAGCGCGGAAACTGACTGAATAGTAGTAACAGTCGGTAACTTACGGAAGGACTTTCCCGGAATTGGCGCGAGACCGGTCGGTTGGCAAGGGGACGGTATCGCCGGTCCATGATCCACTCAACGAAACGAACCGTGCGTCCGACTCGTGGGTATGTCACTGTGGCGCTGGGGAATTCGAGCGGAACGGAGACCAACAGAGGAGGCGACATCCTTGTCGACAACGGGGGGCAACACCGCGGCCGACCAGCTACGCGAAGCGCTGGCGAAGCCGATGTTCAACGCGGTACTCAAGACCTGGGTCGGGGCTGGGACCACCGATTACGAGGTCTATGTCCGCACCGGCGAGCTGCTGTCACTGCAGACGGAGATCGGGCAGCTCACCGATCCGGACGAGCTGATGTTCCAGATCGTCCACCAGGCCCAGGAGGTCTGGCTCAAGCTGCTGTCCCATGAACTCGCCGGGGTGGTCGGCGAATTGGACCGCGACGCGCTGTGGGAAGCGTCGGCACGGCTGGACCGGGTGATCCGGATCGCCGAGTGCCTGGCCGGGGAACTGCGGGTGCTGGAGACCATGACACCGGATACCTATCAGGTCATCCGGCGCAGCCTCGGCAACGGTAGCGGCCAGGAATCACCGGGCTACAACGCGGTGCTCACCGCGGCCGACCAGGTCGCCGCGGCGCTGGATCGGCTGCTCGATCGCCGCGGCATCCGTGTCGTCGACGTCTACGCCCAGTGGGCGGTGCCGCCGCACGACCTCAAGCGCGTCTGCGAGCTGCTGGTGGAATTCGACGAGCGGTTCCAGCTGTGGCTGGTCGGCCATTTCATGATGGTGCGCAGGACGATCGGGATCGGCCACGGGGTGAACGCCCTGGACGGCGTGCCGACCAGGGTGCTGACGGGCCGGATGACCAAACCGCTGTTCCGTTCGCTGTGGCAGCTCAGGGACGAGCTGACCGCGGGCTGGCGGCGCGAGGGCGGTTACGCGCCGGGCGCGGCGCGCAAAGCTCACGCGGGATGCACGGGCACGTCGTCGTCCCAGGGCTGACGGGTCACCATATCGGCGACGCGGACGAAGCCCCGCTCGAATTCGCCGGTGGCGGCGTCGACGAGGCGGTACTGCTGCGTCTGCCGGTGGATCGGCTGGGCGTCGAGCAGCACGATGCGCACCTCGCCCGGTGCGAACCCGCAGCGTTCCTGCAGCGCGGCGATGAGCTGTTCGTTGTGCATGTGGCCGTCGCCGAAGTTCCAGCCGACGGCGGTGCCGCAGATGCGCTCGCCGTCGGTGATGACGTAATCGTCCTCGTGCCCGGGCGGCATGGCCCGGTGCACGAGGGTGAACAGCGCACGGCCATGGGTGTTCATGGCGCGGAAGGCGTAGCCGAGATACATCGGGATCTCGGCGCGATCCTTGCCGTAGAACCGCTCCAGCTGGGCCTGCGGCATGCTCGCGACCGCGACGATGCCCGCGCTGATCTTCGCCGCGGCGGCGGGTTTCACGCACCACAGCGTGGTGTCCCAGTTGCCCGCGTAGTACCGCATGCCCGGCAGGAACGAAATCTTCTGTGGGAAAAGGTTTCCCGCGATGACGATGCCCGCGACGAGCAGGAACAGGAGCGCGACAGGGACGGGCTCGGCCAGGTCGGCGAGGCCGAGATCGGCATGAGCGACGAAAAGCGTGAGCACGCCGAAGATCATGAAGACGTTCCACTCCAGTGGTACACCCATCGGGATGGCGGTCAGGATCGCCAGATGGAAGCAGATCATCGCGCACGCGGCGATCGCCGTCGGCCAGCCGCCGTGGGAAAAGAACAGCACCAACGGGCTACACAGCTCGACGGCCGTAGCGGCGTGCGCCAACAGGTGCGCCGGGCGGCCGGGCCGCAGATCGTCGGGGAAGTTCGCGAAGAACATGCGCTTGAGCGACTTTCCCCGGAAGACCGGGCTGTTGGACATCATCGTGGACACCACGAACGGGAAGTGCCTGTTCAACTTGGAGACCGCCGCGCCCATCCAGATCACCACGAACACCAGCTTCGCGGCGACGACCATATCGGCGCCGGCGAAGAGGAAGGTCACGGTCAGGGTGGCGTATACCTCGCCGCGCGCGGCCAGGAAGATCACCTTGTCGCGCAGCCCGAGCACCGCGAGCAGGCCGAGTACGACCGCGATCTGCCACACGGGCAGCAGGCCGACCGTCGAAGCCGATGTGGGACCGGTGCCGTCGGACAGTAGCGCGATCGGGATCGCCACCAGCAGTGCGGCATACAGTGCGATATCGATCGGCGTGCGCGCGGTGCCCTTGGTCAGCGGAATGCGCGACGGCCAGGGCGGCAGCCGAATCGTGCTGGGCCGCAACCAATACAGGATCGAGCCGAGCGGCGGAAAGAACCTGTTGTTGAGCGGACCGAACCCGCAGCCGAGCCCGGCCACCTCGAAAAGCAGGGTGTACAGCACGATCTTCTGGAAGACGATCGGCTCCGACCACCAGGAGCCGACTTCGGTGAATCCATCGATTCCCTTGGTGGCCAGCGCGATCAGCCAGCCGCCGAGAATATAGACGCACACTTTGCCCACGTAGAACAGATGCAGCACGACGGGGGTGCCGAAACCCACCTCGGCCCAGTGCCTGGCCATCGGCCGAATCCGTTCGCCGCGCGTGCCTTTGCGCCATTCCGTCAGATCGACCACGGGTAGTTCGGGTTCGAGAAACCCCATGGCCACACTCCGATCCGGCGAATTCCGGGCACGCCCGCACCCGAGATTGCTCGACACGGTGACACGCACGGTAGGCGCCGTCAATCCCGCGTCCCGGCCAGTGGGCACGGGTTCGCAGGCAATTTGCCCCGCGCGTGCGTCCGATCGTGAAACCATGGGACCGCCGGAATATCCAGTGAGAGGGGACACGGATGGGAAAGCTGGACGATCAGGTCGCGGTGATCACCGGCGGTGCGCGCGGGCAGGGGCGATCGCACGCCATGACACTGGCCGCCGAAGGCGCCGATATCGTGATCTGCGATATCGCGGCGCCGATCGCCAGCGTGCCGTATCCGCTCGGCACCGACGACGACCTCGCCGAGACCGCCGAACTGGTCGAGGAGACCGGGCGGCGCTGCGTCGCGATCAAGGCCGACGTGCGCAGCCGCTCGGAGATGGACGCGGTCGCCGAACGCGCGGTCGCCGAATTCGGCCGGATCGACATCCTGCTCGCCAACGCGGGCATCGCCTCCGGCGCGCCCATCGCCGAGATGGACGAGCGGATGTGGCAGGACACGATCGACGTCGATCTGACCGGCATCTTCCACAGCTTCCGCGCCGTGGTGCCGCATATGATCGCGCGCCGGTCGGGCCGGATCGTCGCCACCTCGTCCATCGTCGGCCGGATGGGGGCCGCGGGTGCGGGGAACTATGTGGCGGCGAAGTGGGGTGTGATCGGTTTGGTCAAAACGCTGGCGCTGGAGCTGGTTCCGCACGGCATCACGGTCAACGCGGTGCTGCCCGGCGGCGTGCGCACCCCGATGATCATGAATCCGGCGATGTTCCCCGCCATGGTGCCCGATATCGAGAATCCCACGCTGGAGGATGTGGAGGCCATGTTCGCCAAGGCGCCGCCGAACGGGGATCTGATTGTGCCGGAGGAGGTTTCCCAGGCCGTGCTCCTGCTGGTCGGCGAGTACGGACGGCATTTCAACGGCGAGGCGATCACGATCTCCGGCGGGATGAGCGCGGGAACCACCTGAGCCGTTTCACTGAATGAACCGGTCCATGGATCGCGCGGATCCGGTATGTCACTGTGGCACTGGCGATTTCGGTTGTTCTGGCTTGTCTACTTTGGGGGGAGGCGGCGCGATGGATGGGATCGAAGCGCTCCGCGCGCAGTTTCCGGTGCTGGCGAACTGCGTCTATCTGAACAGCAACTCGACCGGTGCGATGCCGAGCGGGGTGGCGCAGGTGCTGAACCGGTATTGGGATACGGTGCGCGACTGGCGCGACGACGTGTGGGACGGCTGGCTGGCGGAACTGGACGACTATCACCGCGTCCTCGCCGAATTCCTCGGCGCCCCAGCGGGAACGGTGGTTACCGATACGAACCTGACCACGTTGCTCGGCAGGCTCGCCACCTGCTTCGACTTCGGCGGCGAGCGGACCAGGGTGATCACCACCGACCGTGAGTTCCCCACGGTGCCGTTCCTGTGGCAGGGCTTCACGAGGTATGGCGCGGAACCTGTGGTGGTCGAGTATGACACCGAGGCGGTGGTGTCGGCGATCGACGAGCGCGCGCTGCTCGTCTGTGTCGCGCACGGCAGTTACACCACCGGGGCGATCCTCGATCTGGAGCGGATCGTCGCGCGGGCACATCGGATGGGCGCACTGGTCATCGTGGACGCCTTCCAGACGGTCGGCGTGTATCCGCTGAACCTGCGGGCGCTCGGCGTGGATTTCGTGCTCGGCGGCGCGGGGAAGTGGTTGTGCGGTGCGCATACCGCGTTCCTGTACGCGCGCCAGGACCTGCTGCCGATGCTGCGGCCCGCGGCCACCGGATGGTTCGCGGGCCGCGACCCGCTGACGTTCCGGCCCGCCGAGGATTGGGCGCCGGACGCGCGGCGGCTGGCCGGTGGCACGCCGATGCCGCTGACCGCCATGATGTCGCGCGTCGGTCTCGACCTGCTCGCTCAGGTGGGGGTGCGGACGATCCGCACGCATTCGCTGCTGTGCACCGACCGCATCCTCGACCGGGCCGGTGCGGCGGGGATCCCGGTGCGCACTCCGGTCGCGCCCGGACAGCGCGGCGGGGTTGTCACGCTGCACTTTTCCGGCGACGAGGTGGTGAAGAAGCGCCTGATCGAGCGCGGGATGATCTGCAGCTGGCGCGACGGGATACGGGTGGCGCCGCATATCTACAACACCGTCGACGAGGTGGACGCCTTCATGGACGCGGTGATCGCCGAACGGAAGGCGCTGGGATGATCGGCGTGTCGCCGAGGGCGCTGCTGAGCCTGCTGTTCAACGGGGACAAGGCCATCGACGTCGTGCGGACCGCGCTGGAGATGGGGATGCTCGACGCGCTGGACGGCGGGCCCGCGACGCTGGGGGCGCTCGCCGATCGGTTCGAGCTGGTGCCGATGCGCTTGTACAAGCTGCTGGACTGTCTCGAATGCCTCGGCTTCGTCACCAGGAGTCCTGCGGATGCCTTGCGGGACACCGAATATCGGGCGATCGCGGGCGCGCGTGCCGCGGCGATGGACGTCCTCGGTCCTGGTTCGCTCGAGCGGGACCGGGACACGTATCCGTGGCGAACGCTGTACGGGAAACTCCCCGAGGTGCTCAGCGGTGTACGCGAAATGCCGCGGGAGGCATTCACCTGGCCGCTCGACAGCATCGAGCGGATCGCGGGCTTCGAACGCAGCATGGCGGCCGGAATCGGCCCTATCGCCGAGGCTTTCATCGCGCATGCCGGCGCACTGTGGCGCGGCGACGGTGACGTGCGATTGCTCGACGTCGGCGGCGGTGACGGGACGCTGGCCGCACATCTGTTGCAGGACAACCCGAAACTGCGCGCCGATGTCTACAACCTGCCCGCGCTGCGGTCGCTGGTGGACGATCTGCGCGAGGAATCCGGCTGCGGTGACCGCCTCGGCTTCGTCGGTGGTGACTTCTTCGCCGAACCGTTGCCCGGCGGCTACGACGTCCTCTCTTTCGTTCGCGTACTGCACGACTGGCAGCCGCCGCAGGCGCGCGAGCTGCTGGCGAAGGCGTACGAGGCGCTCGAACCGGGCGGGCGGGTCGTCATCTGCGAGGAGTTCCGCGACGCCGAACGCCTTGCGCGGCAGTTCTTCTGGTCGTACTTCCTGATCGGTGTCGACAGCTGTTCGAGCATGCTGCGTGAGGTGGCCGACTACATCAGGCTGCTCGGCGAGGTGGGCTTCCGTGATGTCGACGTGCTGCCGGGGCCGTTCGAGATCGTGGTCGCCACGAAGTCCTGAACGGCGAAAAGCCCGGCCAGTTCGGCGGCTACGGCCGCACTCGTCTCGTGAAGGCGCCGCCGCTGCCACTCGACCGAATTTCCGTATCGATGGTGGGGCTGGCACCACCGCGAAGACGGGGGTTCGCCTGATCGAAAGGGATGCCGAGTTCTTCGTAGCGTGAATGAGTCCGCAACAGAGAGGAAGTGTTTTGCGCATCAGGGGATGTCATCGATCGCTGGCCGTCGCGGTGGTCACCGGGGCGCTGGTTGCCGCACTGGCATCGTGTGATTCCGGGGAGAACGATCGAGCCGAGCCGGTCGATGCGGGCCGGGTAAGGGTCGTCGAGGCATTGAAGCAGCTGATCAAGGACCATCACCTGCCCGGCGCCCAGGTCGTGGTCACCGATCGTGGCCAGGTCTGGACCGCCAGCGCCGGAGTCGGTGACCTCGAGCGCGGTACACCTGTCCCGGACGATGCCAGGGTGCGGATCGGCAGCAACACCAAAACGTATGTGGCGACGGTGATGCTGCAACTCGTGGCGGAGGGCGAGGTCGACCTGGACGCGCCGGTGGAGCGATATCTGCCGGGCGTCGTGCACGGGCCGGGGATCGACGGTAACCGGATCACGATCCGGAATCTGCTGCAGCACACCAGCGGACTGCCCGAATACGCGGCGGAGAACGGCGCGCCCGCCAAACCCGGCCAGCTCGATTTCCAGGCGGCGCGCTGGGTAACGGTGGACACCGCCGAGGTGGTGCGCAACGCGCTGACCATGCCCGCCGATTTCGAACCCGGTGCGCGGTGGGCGTATTCGAACACCAACTACGCCGTCGCGGGGATGGTGATCGAGAAGATCACCGGAGAGTCGGTCGGCGCGCAGATCACCCGCCGCATCATCGAGCCGCTCGGCCTACGCGACACCTACTACCCGGATCCCGGCGAAACCGATATCCGCGGACCGCATCCC
Source organism: Nocardia sp. NPDC052566 (assembly GCF_044547285.1). Taxonomy (NCBI): domain Bacteria; kingdom Bacillati; phylum Actinomycetota; class Actinomycetes; order Mycobacteriales; family Nocardiaceae; genus Nocardia; species Nocardia sp. NPDC052566. The sequence goes on from NZ_JBIUAF010000005.1 coordinate 824,609, forward strand.
GTCGGCTACGCCGAGATCGGCGGCAAGCGAGTCGATTACACGATGATGAACGTATCGGGGGCGGGCGCTGCGGGCGCGATGGTCGCGACCGGCGCGGACCTCAACCGCTTCTTCACCGCACTCCTCGACGGGAAGCTGCTGCCGCCCGCACAGCTGTCCGAGATGAAAAAGACTATGGCCTTGCCGGTTTCGGGACCTCCTCTCGGCTACGGGCTTGGTTTCATGCGCAGCGAATTGTCCTGCGGCAAGGAGAGCTGGGGCCACGGCGGCGATATCGACGGATTCGAGACCCGCGGTGGCGTCACCGCCGACGGCCGGTCGGTCACCGTGATCGTCACCGAGGTCCCCGAGGCGCCGGAGGCTTCGGCGGACGTCACGAAGGTTGTCGACACCGCCCTCTGCGCCACGGACTGAAGCACGGTCGGATAGAATTCGGATGTGCCGATTGCCGCTCGTCTCGCCCCAGGTTGCCGCCCGCGCGGCTGCCGGGCGCCCGCGCGCCGGGTGCGTGGCAGGCGGGTGCGGTACGTGATCGGCTCCGAGCCCGGTCAGGTCAACGGGATGCGATGGCTTCGCGCGTCGCGCGTCGTCTCCGTGTGAGTCGTTTCCGCTGAATCGCCGAGAGTTCTCGGCGCGTTGACGCGTTTCTCGTGACCATCACAAGCCAGACCGCCGGGGTGTCCGCCCCGGTTCAGGAGCGTGTCCGACATGTCCAGTGAGTTGTTCAGTCCGGCCCCGGAGGGGCAGATCCCTAGCGTCGAAGGGTATTTCGGCGCGTTCGGCGGCAAGTTCATTCCCGAGGCGCTCGTCGCGGCGGTGGACGAGGTCGCCGCCGCCTATGCGAAAGCCAAGGTCGACCCGGATTTCGTCGCGGAGTTCGAAGGGTTGCTCGCCAACTACGCGGGGCGGCCGAGCGCGCTCACCGAGGCACCCCGGTTCGCCGAGCACGCCGGTGGAGCGCGGGTGTTCCTCAAGCGTGAAGACCTGAATCACACCGGCTCGCACAAGGTCAACAACGTGCTCGGGCAGGCCATGCTCACCAAGCGCATGGGCAAGTCCCGGGTGATCGCGGAGACCGGCGCCGGATCGCACGGGGTCGCGACCGCGACGGCGTGCGCGCTGTTCGGGCTGGAATGCGTCATCTATATGGGCGAGGTGGATATCGAGCGGCAGGCGCTGAATGTCGCCCGGATGAAAATGCTTGGTGCGCACGTTATTCCGGTCACCTCCGGTTCACGGACGCTGAAAGACGCGATCAACGAGACGTTCCGTGACTGGGTCGCCAACGTCGCGGATACGCACTACATCTTCGGCACCGTCGCCGGGCCGCATCCGTTTCCGGCGATGATCCGTGATTTCCAGCGGGTGATCGGGGTCGAATCGCGCCGTCAGCTGCTGGAGCGGGTGGGGCGGCTGCCCGATGCGGCCGTCGCGTGCGTCGGTGGCGGGTCGAATGCGATCGGGCTGTTCCACGCCTTCCTCGACGACGCGCAGGTCCGCCTGATCGGCTGCGAGGCCGCGGGGCACGGCGTGCACACCGATAAGCACGCGGCCTCGCTGTCGGCGGGGGAGCCGGGGATCCTGCACGGTTCGCGGTCGTATGTCCTGCAGGACGACGAGGGGCAGATCACCGAGGCCCATTCGATCTCGGCGGGGCTCGACTATCCCGGCGTCGGTCCGGAGCATTCCTATCTGCACGATATCGGCCGCGGCGAGTACCGGCCGATCACCGATGACGCTGCGATGCACGCCTTTCGGCTGCTCTCGGTGACCGAGGGCATCATTCCCGCGATCGAGAGCGCGCACGCGCTGGCGGGTGCGCTCGAGATAGGGCGGGAACTCGGGCGCGACGGGGTGATCCTGGTCAACCTGTCCGGGCGCGGGGACAAGGACATGCTCACGGCCGCCGACTATTTCGGCACTCGTGATGCCGCGAAGGAGGCCGTCGAGTGAACGGGAACATCCGCCTGCTGAACGACACCCTCGCCGCGGCGAAGGAACAGGGCAGGGCCGCGCTCATCGCCTATCTGCCCGCCGGATTCCCGACCGTCGACGGCGGTATCGCCGCGCTGGCGGCGGTCGTGCACAGCGGCGCCGATATCGTCGAAGTCGGCCTGCCGCACAGTGATCCGGTGCTGGACGGGCCGGTTATCCAGACCGCGGCCGACATCGCGCTGCGTGGTGGCACCAGGATCGCGGACGTGATCCGCACGGTGCGCGAAACATACCGGGCCACCGGCAAACCGGTCATGGTGATGTCGTACTGGAATCCGATCGACCGCTACGGTGCCGAGCGCTTCGCCGCCGAGCTCGCCGCGGCGGGCGGCGCGGGATGCATCCTGCCCGACCTGCCGGTCCAGGAGTCCGCCCGGTGGCGCGGGCAGGCCGCCGCACACGGCCTTGCCACCGTCTTCGTGGTCGCGCCGAGCAGTACCGACGAGCGGCTGCACGAAATCGCGGCGGTCGCTTCGGGATTCGTCTACGCCTCCGCGTTGATGGGTGTCACCGGTTCCGGCGCCTCCGTCGGCGACGCGGCGAATGCCCTGGTACGCCGGATCAGGGCGGCCACCGAGCTCCCGGTCTGTGTCGGCATCGGCGTCTCGAACGCCGAACAGGCCAGGCGGATAGCGGAGTTCGCGGACGGTGTGATCGTCGGCACCGCTTTCGTGCGGGCGATGCTCGATGCGCCCGACGAGACCGCGGGTTTGGTGTCCCTGCGGGCACTCACGGGCGAACTCGCCGACAGCGTGCGCCGTAAGCACGCGCTCACGTAGCCGGAGGTATTCCGGATGTCGTACCGCGACTACGGCGGTTCGGCATCCGGAACCGGCGGGTGCTACTGCCTCGAGGAACGGCGCCGCGTTGTGACTGCTTCGAGGGATGGTGCCGCGCTCAGCGTGACCAGTGGCTCTGAAATGATGCCGTGCGGTGTGATTCGGGCGAGTCGGCGGTTGGCCGACCGCGCCGGCTGATAGTTTCCGGGCGATGAGCATCAGCCACGACACGATCGTCGCCGAGATACGGACGCTGCACACCGATCTGGCCCGCTGGCTGGGGGCGCCGGATGCGTCGGACGCGCTCGACCTGTTCGAGGCGCAGCTGCATCCCGACTTCTCCATGGTCGTCATGGCCGGTGCGATCGCGTCGCACGAGCAACTGCTCGATGGGCTGCGCGATGCGGGTAACGCCATGCCCGGTCTCAGCATCGACATCGTCGACGTGGTGGTTCTGCACGAGTCGCCGGACTGCGTGGTGGCACGGTTCGCGGAAGTTCATCACCGCCCCGACGGCCCGGCAACGCGCCTGACGACCGCCGTGCTGCTACCCGATCCGCGAGCCAGGAACGGGCTGCGCTGGCGCAGTGTCCACGAGACCGCCGCGGCACACTGAGCAGGTCGGATATCGTCGGACTGTCCTCGTCGTAGGAGGTGGCGCCGTGTCTGTTCGTCGAACCGCCCTGGTAGCGGCGGTGGCGTGCGCGATATCCATGTTCGGCGCGCCGCAGGGGAGCGCCGATCCGCCGGGCGACGGCTGCCGCGAGGGCAGCATGATGACCGGCCGATTGGTCCCCGGCACCGGTAGCGCGGGCCAGAACATCCGTCGCGATGCCACCCTGCGCGGGTGCGTCAGCGCGCTGCTGCCCGGCATCGACGCCGGACGGTTCAGCGTGACCATCCCCTGGAACGCGCCCGGCGCTACCAGCGCCGCGGAGTTCGCGTGGTCGGACGGCAGCGCGAGCACAGCGCGCGGCTACGGCAACGGCCTCTGGCTGATCACCGCGGGGCCCGCCACCGGCCACGGCATCCAGATCCACGTCGCCGACACCTGGAACGGCTGGTACGACAGCTATGCCGAGGTCGCCGTCACCGGCGCGACGTTCGTCTCCTGACCCGGCCATTCGGCCCCGCCGACGGCTTGGCGGACAATAGGATTCGCAATATGGAGACGCTGATCATTACCTGCGGGGCCGAAGTGGCGGACGAGGTCGATGCGCGTCTGCGCGCCAACGACATCACCGCTCAGCGATCACCGCGGCGCAATATCGACGGTGCGGCCGCGACGACATGGGTGCTCGTGGCGGGCGTGGCCGTGCAATCGGCGCCGGCGATCCTGAATTCGCTGCGAGATCTCTTGACCCGCAAGCAGGTTGGTGAATTCACCTTCGGCGATGTGACGATCTCCAATCCGAGCCCCGAGGACGTCGCCGAGTTGATCGAGGTGCTGCGAACGCGCGGGCAGTGACCGAGCTGGACCCGTCCATCCTGGACGTCTTGATCAGAGACCACCTGCCACCGGATGCGCTGTTCTCCCGGATGTCACGCGACCACCGCACGCCCATGGTCGTCGCCTTGGAGACGGCCGAACGCGAGCTGGCCCGGGAGGTGGCGATCTACTGGGTGGAGGGCGGTGCACCCGAGATGTTCAGCCTGCCCGGTCTCATGCCGGCGCCGATCACGTTCAGCACCCGGTTCCTGACGGCGTCGGCGCAACTGCTGTCGCTGCGACGACTTCACTCGGCGGCGAGTGACATCGAGTTGCTCGCCGAACGATTCGCGCTCCAGTTCATCGCGGAACTCACCCTGTCGCACGGCGATCCAGTGGCGGCGAGCTACCTGATCGCCCGGTCTCTGCTCATCCCATCGGGCATTCAGCTGATGCCGATGACGGTGCTGGAACTCGAAAACACGCCGAGGAACGAGATCTACATGACCGTGTGGTTCTTCGGACTGCTCCACGAGATCGGCCACGTGCATGCCTACGAGCACGGGTGGTCGGGCGCGGTACCCGACGATCTCATCGAGGAAAGCGTCGCTGACGTACTCGACATGGTCGCGGACCCCGCGCTCAGCCGCCAGATCAACGACCGGCTGAAGAATTCGGGGATCGCGCATTCGCTGGATACCGCGGTGCTGCGCGAGGAGATCGACGCCGACCTGTTCGCCGTCCGCACGCTGATCCTGGCGACCACCGCCGTGGTGAGCGAGGAAGGCAAGCGCGACTTCGACTACGTCGACCACGCCTGCGTCATTCTCGAGATGTTCGCCGCGTTGACGATGCTGAACCGTTGCGTCACAGCGGCAATGGCCGCGGGAGCTATGGAGGACCGGCTTCGCGCCGACCCGTGGGCAGGGAACTCCTATCTGGTCAGAGCCCAGGTGATCGCCACCTACCTGGCCGGGAGCATCGCCGATTCCGGTGCCGCGGCCGAAGAAATCTACGACACCATCCGGCGGCGCGTCGAGAAGTCAGCCGTCAACGACGCCTGCGAGCGCGGGATTTCCCGAGCGATGCGGCAGGCCATGTTTCCCGCCGAGCGGGAACGCGGACTGATGGACCGCCTGATCAGCACGCCACCGGATGTCGTGTCGGGCATGCAGATCCAACCCTTCCTGGACCTCGCGGCCGCCCTGCAGGTCGAAGATCCGGATATCGAGGCACTCCGCGAAGTGTGCCTCGGATCGGAGATCCCCGCCGACCGTCACTTCCTGGCCCTGTGGGTCCGCGAGCCGGACGGCGCCACCGCCCCGTTCGGCCTCCAGACCCGGCACGGCTTCACCATCTTCCTGTTCGAGACCGTCCCGCTGTTCGAGGCCTTCTACGAGGCGTCCCTGCCCCTGCGACCAGGATTCGTCCTCGAACGTGCAGTGGTCATCGGCCGCACCGCCTTCGAAGCAGCGGTGGCTTGCGCTGCCGCGATACCTCCGGAGTACGCCGGACAGCTCAGAGTCGTCGTCGAAGGCACCGCCCTGTTCGACCGCCTGCTCCGCAGCCTCGCCGACGACACCATATGGCCGGATTGACCGCGCAGCAGCGTATCCGATCAGGGTGTACCCGGTCTCCGGGGCCGGTCGCCCCGGCTCGTCGGCGGCGAACAATGGAGAAGTCTTGTGGCCGAGGAGATCACGCCGGGGGCTCGGGGGGATGTGTTCTGTCTCACGGTAACTCGGATTGACCCTCACATTGGTGTCAGAGTTCGAGCATATGAGGCATGAAGATTGGTATCACGACCTTCGTTACCGACGAGGGTATCAGCGCTCCGAAACTTGGTGTGGCACTGGAGGAGCGGGGGTTCGAGTCGCTGTTCTTGGCCGAGCATTCGCATATTCCGGCGAGCAGGAGGACGCCGGCGCCCGGCGGGGGTGAGCTGCCTCGGGTGTATTACCGCGCGGTGGATCCGTATGTCGCGCTCGGTGCCGTCGCGGCGGTGACCGAGCGGTTGGTGTTCGGCACCGGGGTCACGCTGCTGGTGCAGCGCGATGTCATCCATACCGCGAAGCAGGTCGCCACGCTGGATCTGATCTCCAACGGGCGCTTCATATTCGGCGTCGGTGCGGGGTGGAATCGGGAGGAGATGGCCGATCACGGCACCGATCCGCGGACGCGCGGTGCGCTGCTGGACGAGCAGATCGAAGCCCTGCGCGCGATCTGGACCGAGGACCTCGCCGAATATCACGGGCGCTTCATCGATTTCGATCCGATGTACGCCTGGCCCAAACCCGTACGCCAGCCGCCGATCTTTATCGGTGGCGGGAAGGCGGCGGCCGAACGCGCGATCCGGCACGGTGTCGGCTGGATTCCCGCCGCGGTCTCGGATCCCGCCGAGATCGGTGCTCAGTTGGCTCAGCTCGACGGTCACGAACTGCCCGTTACGGCCGCTTTCGCCGTGCCCGATCCGGCGCTGCTCGACGGCTATGCCGAGGCGGGGGTGCAGCGAGTGCTTCTGCAACTGCCGACAGCGCCGGAGGCGGAGGCGCTGCGCACCCTGGACGAGCTCGTGAAAGTGGTTGACCGCTACCGGGTTTGAGCGTCCGTTGCTCGATCGGGGGTGCGCAGGGGTGCGCCGACGCGGTGCAGGTGGCCGAGCGCCTCGCGGTAGGAGGCGATGAGCCCGGTCTCGTGATACGGCACGCCGATTTCGGCGCAGTAGTCGCGGACGATCACTTGGGCGTGCCGCAGATTCGGCGTCGGCATGCTCGGGAACAGGTGGTGCTCGATCTGGTAGTTGAGCCCGCCGAGGGCGAAGTCGGTGAGCACCCCACCGCGCACATTGCGGGAGGTCAGTACCTGCTTGCGCAGGAAGTCGGGGCGGTCGTCGCCGGTGAGGGTCGGCATGCCCTTGTGGTTCGGGGCGAAGATGCAGCCCATGTACAGGCCGAACAGCGCCTGATGGACGGCGAGGAACGCGAAGGCCTTGTCGGCGGGCAGCACCGCGAACACCGCGGCCAGATAGGCGGCGAAGTGACCGAAGAGCAGCGCGCCCTCCAGCGCGCGATGTTTGACCGAGGGATTTCTGAGCGCACGCGCACCGGCCAGATGGAGATTGAGGCCTTCCAGCATCAGCAACGGGAAGAACAGGTATCCCTGCACCCTGCCGATGAGGCGAGCCGGACCACGGCTGGCCCGCGCCTGCCGCTGGGACCAGACCAGAACGTCGGGCGCGACATCGGGGTCGAGCTCCTCGTGGTTCGGGTTGGCGTGATGGCGGGTGTGCTTGTCCTGCCACCAGCCGTAGGCCAAGCCGATCCCGGCATTGCCGACGACACGGCCCATGATCTCCGTCGGCCGCCGCAGCCGGAAGACCTGGCGGTGCGCGACATCGTGCATCACGAGCGCGACCTGGGCGAACGACACGGCCATGAACGCGGCGACCAGGAGCGTCCACCAGGAATCGCCGACGAGCACGAACGCCGTCCAGCCTGCCACGAACGCGAGCCCGACGAGGCTCAGCCGGACGGCGTAATAGCGGGGACGCCGCCGCATCAGTCCCGCGTCGGAGATCCGGCGCAACAGGCGGGCGTAATCACCCTCGGCGCCGCCGCGCCGCGATGACCGTGGAAATGACTCGGGGACCAAGGCCGGTGTCGTCATACACCCGAAGCTATCGGCCTGATTCTCGTTCGATGTAACCCCTTGGTATGACATGGAATAGGACTGCGGTGTGTTATTTCTCGAACTCCTCGGCCACGCCACCAGCCGGGCGAGACGGAACAAGTTGTACTACAACCGCCTTCGGCGGGTGCGGGTTTCGCCGAGGGTGACTCGGTCGGGTGCGGAACGAGATATGTTGTCGGACAGGCGATCAGTCGCATGGGTGACCCGTTGACGACATTCGGTTCATTGAGCGAAACGGATATCGACGAACGGCAGGTGCACTGGTCAACTGGCTGGTATGCAGACTTTCGATCACATATTCGTCGGCGGGGGCCATAACGCGTTGGTCGCGGCGGCCTATCTGAGCAGGGCGGGGCACGAAGTACTTGTCATCGATCGCAATGACCGGGTCGGGGGATACGTGCGCAGCGCCGAATTGGCACCGGGGGTGGTCTACGACCCGTTCTGCTCCGCCGTGCCGCTGTTCCTGAGTGGGCCCGCATGGCGCGACCTCGGTCCGGATCTGCAGAAGCAAGGGCTGGAGATCCGGCAACCCGAACATCCGAGTGGGGTATCGCTCGCGGACGGCACCACCGCGATTCTCCCGCGCGACCCGGTGGCGCTGGAGAACGAGGCGGAACGCCTGCATCGAGGGGACGGCGCGGCCGTCGCCGGAATCCTGTCGGCGCTGGGGCCCGCGACGAACGAGGCGTTCGGACTGATGGGCCAGGACCTGACCTCCGACGCGGCCCGCGCCACGCTGGCCAGGCTGGTGCGTGACGGGCTCGGCTGGTCCGAGGTGGCCGAACTCGCGCTGGCGAGCGCCCGCTCGGCGGTGTCGGGCATCGAATCCGCGGCGATGCGAAGCCTTTTCGGGTCCTGGCCCGCCCACGTGAGCCACGGCCCCGACGATGCGGGCGGTGCGTTCTGGACGACGGTGTTCGCGCTCGGCCTCACCGGTGGTGGCATGCCGATTCCGCAGGGCGGCATCGGGAAGCTGGCGCAGGCGCTGAGCGATGTCGTCACCACCAACAAGGGTGTGTTGCAGACCGATGCGACCGTCACCCGTATCCGTGTCGCCGATGGGCGCGCGGTGGGTGTGGAACTGTCCGATCACAGCGCGTACCGCGCCAGGATCGGCGTCGTCGCCTCGGTGAATCCCGACCAGCTCTACGGCTGGCTGCTCGCGGAAACCGAGGTGCCCGAACGTATCAAGCGCCAAGCTCGCGAATACCGGTACGGCACCGGCCTCTTCCAGCTGCACCTGGCCACGAACGGCCCGATTCCCTGGCCGGACAAGCGTTTCGAGCGCATCGGCCAGCCGTTCCTCACCGACTCGCTCGACGGACTGTCGTTGCACGTCGCCCAGGCGCGCGCCGGGTTGCTGCCCGCCCTGCCGACCATGACGCTCGACTGCCCGACCGCGCACGACTCGACCCGGGCTCCGGCCGGTACCAGCGTGATTCGCATCGAGGTCACCGACGTGCCGACCAACCCGGCCGGTGACGCCGCGGGCCGGATCCCCGTCGACGGCACCTGGACCACCGATGTGGTGAACGCCTTCGCCGATCGCGTGCTCGCGGTCGTCGAACACCACATCCCCGGCCTGACCGCATCGGTGGTCACGCGCGCGATGACCACACCCGCCACCCTGGCCGCGTTCAATCCCAACAGCGGCCCCGGCGACCCCTACGGCGGCGCACAGGATCTCGCGCAGAGCTTCGCTCTGCGCCCCATCCCGGCCGCCCCCGGCCACCGCACCTTCATCCCCAACCTCTACGTTCTGGGAGCCGGAACCTGGCCGGGCGCAGGCGTTTCCGGAAACTCCGGCTACATCGTCGCCCAGTACCTGCTCCAGGACTGACGGCGGTGCGAGCACCGGGCGAGCCCGCCCGGTCAGCTCGATATTCGCTGTGCGCCCGAAGGCCTACGTGCTTTCCGTCCGCGCGGCGTCGGCCGGTCCGTTGACCTGCCAGGAAAGCCAAAGGGTTACCAGAGCCGCCGTTTGCTGAGACAATCGGCAGAGCTACCTACTCCAGTCCGAGCCGGCGGACTGGACCGCGATCGACCGCGTTGAAGGAAGTGCTGTCGTGGCCAGGTCACAGCTCGATCGACTGCTCGAACCCGGAGCGCAATACCGGCTGCCGGACCCGGTGTGCAGTACCGCGGCGAAGGTCAACCCCGACTATCCCACCATCTACGAGCGCAACGCCGCCTGGGTGCGGACCTTCTTGCCGTTCCCGGACGAGAGGGCGTTGTCGCACATGCTGGAGGACCGATACCCACTGTGGGAGTCGCTGGTGTATCCGACCGGACTCCCTGCGCGGGTGGTGGATTCGTCCTGCATCACCTCGCTGATGTTCGCCGTCGACGATGTCGCCCTGCTGGCGGGTGCGTTGTTCGACGACATCGCCGCCGACTGGATGGCGGACCACCCGTACGGTCGCGCGTTCGCCGACATCTGGACTCGTCTGAAACTCCGTATGCCCGAGGGTGTTTACCGGCGATACCGCCAGGAATGGCAGGACTGGTTCACCTACGCGCTGAAGGAGAACGAGTACCGGGTCCGCGAGGAGATCCCGGACGTGGAGACCTACCTCGAGATCCGCCGCATCAACGTCGGGCTGCGCCCCTACCTCGTCTGCGCCGAGTACGTGCTCGACCTCGACCTGACCGACCTCATCGCCGCCGACCCCGACCTGGCGGCGCTGCAGCCGACCGCCGTCGAACACGCGATGCTCGTCAACGACCTGTTCTCCTTCCGCTGGGAGTGCTTCCGCGGCGACTACTTCAACACCATCGCGCCGCTGATCCACACCCACGGCCACAGCCTGCAGCACGCCATCGACATCACCTGCGACAAGATCAGCGCCGCCGACCGGGCACTGACCGACCTGTCGGCCATGCTGCGGCGCCGGTACGCCGACCATCCCGACCGCACTCAGCTGCACGACTACATCGGCGCCGCCAACGCCTTCTGCGCCGGTAACCTCCGATGGTCACTGGAGACGACGCGCTACAACGGCCACGGCTACGGATGGAACGGCCTGCGCTCCGGACTCGTCACCCTGCGCCCGGACCGCACCGATATCACCTGAGACGGTGCCTAACCCTCGCCGGTCGCCGACCAGGCCCAGCGGGCATAGGTGGTTTCGGGCGAGACGGTGATGACGTCGCACACCCGGACGAGTACCGCGGGGATGTCGCCGCCGAAGTGCTCCGCGCTCGGCACCAGCACCGCGTCCACATCCGAGTTGCGGGCGAGCTTCACCAACTGTGTTTCCGGGTCGTCGTTGCCCGGCCCGACAATCACGATTCTGGTCAGTTCGTAGCCGAGCCGTTTGGCGAGCCCGCGCATTCGGGACTCATCCCAGGGCTGGGTCATCCCCGACACATCCCGCCGCAGATATCCGAGGGCGGTGGGTTTAGCACTCATGCCCCTGCTCCGTTCGCCGTGTCCGCGCGTACTCCGAGATACTGATATCTACGCCTGCCGAGCCACCCGCGGCCGGTGCCGGTCACCCGCCACCGCCAGGGTTTCCCACGGGGACCACTCGCAAACCCCGATTCGGCGAGCGCATCGACAACAGCACCGGTGTGAGCCCGCGCAAGACCCACTCTGCCACAAAGTTCCGCAAAGGGCGCCGCCCAGTTCTGCGAGCGCACCCTAGCGTGCGACTCCGTGCTTGTCGAGGGGGTGACCGCGGAACCGAATGGCGATCTGTCGACTCACGCCGAGGCACCCCCGGATGTGGCCGATTCCGGGGCGAGGAGGTCCAGGCACGCGTTCAACAGTTCGGCGCGCAGCACTCCGGCCCGCTCGGCGACCTCGGACTGGCGGCGGACGTATTCGGCTCGGCCGCTGGGGGTTTCGATGCGGATCGGGGCGTAGCCGTAACCCGCCAGGTCGTAGGGGCTGGCTCGCATATCGAGTTCGCGTGCGGTGCAGGCCAGTTCGAAGCAGTTCAGGAGGAGGTCGGAGGAGAGCAGTGGAACGAGTTTGAAGGTCCACTTGTAGAGGTCCATGTTGGCGTGCAGGCAGCCGGGCTGTTCGCGGTGGAGTTGGTCGGCGCGGGTGAGGGGTTCGGCGTTGCGCGGGGCCGCGTCGGGGGTGAAGAAGCGGAAGGCGTCGAAGTGGGTGCAGCGCAGCGACATCGATTCGACGACGGTGTCGGTGCCCGCGTGGCCGAGGCGCAGTGGCACCTTGTCGTGGCGGACGTCGGCGGTGCGGTAGACCATGGCCCATTCGTGCAGTCCGAAGCAGGACAGCTGGGCCGGGCGGTTCGCGGTGGCGCGCAACAGGTTCACCACGAACTCGACGGTGTCGTGGCGGCGTGCGAGGTAGGCGGGGTCGGCGGTATACGCGCCGTCGGCGCGGCGCGTATACCCGCGGGCGCCGTCGTATTCGCGGGCATCCGCCAGCGCGACACCGAATCCCGGATGCCAGCGGCGGAGCTGGGCGGGTTTGTGGCCGTAGTAGGTGAACAGGAAGTCGATCACCGGGTGGGTGGCGCCCGCCGCGCGTCGTTCCAGATAGGGGCCGGCCAGTTCGTCCACCCGGGCCCGATGAGCGGCGGCACGCGCCCGCCATTCGGGCCCGGGCACCGTCATTCGATCACCCGGTGCGTGGTATCGCGCACGGTGCCGACGAACTCCTCGACCAGATCCTCCAGTGCGACAATGCCGGTGGTGTTGCCGTGATTGTCGACCACGCGGCCGAGATGGCTGTTGGTGCGGCGCAGGCGGGCCAGCGCCTCGAACAGCGTGGTGCCCATGCTGACGGTCGGCAGTGGGCGGATATCGGTGCGGGGGATAGGAGTCGATGGGCCCGCGCTCTCGTCGGCCACCTTGTCGAGCACGTCCTTCACGTGCAGATAGCCGACCAGCGACCCGTCGTCGGTGCGCACCGGATAGCGCGAGAAACCCGTTTCGGTGACCGCGGATTCGATATCGCCGAGGGTGGTGCCGTTGCCGCGCAACGGGATCGAACGCGTCGTCGCCAGCGGCACCATCACGTCGGCGACGACGCGGTCGCTGGTGCCGAGCGCCTGGGTGAGCCGCCGGTGTTCCTCCTCGTCGAGCAGCCCCTCCGAACGGGATTCGCCGATCATCTCGGCCAATTCGACGGAAGAGACGGTGGCGTCCAGCTCGTCCTTCGGTTCGATGCGCAGCAGCCGCAGCGACAGATTCGCGGCCAGGTTGTACACCGCGATGAGCGGGCGGGCCAGCCGCAGCCACGCCAGATGGATCGGAACGAGAAGCAGCGCACTGCGTTCCGGGCCGGCCAGCGCGATATTCTTCGGGATCATCTCGCCGAACAGGATGTGCAGGATCACCACGATGGTGAGCGCGACGGTGAACGCCACCGGATGCAGCAGCTGATCAGGCAGGCCGAGCAACTCGAACGGGCCCTGTAGCAGATGTGCGACCGCGGGTTCGCCGACCCGGCCGAGCAGGATGGAGCAGATGGTGATGCCGAGCTGCGCGGCGGCCAGCATCATGGACAGGTTCTCACCCGCCCTGATCACCGTGTTGGCATTGCGCTTGCCCTGTGCGGCAAGGGCTTCCAGCCGGTCACGGCGGGCCGAGATGAGGGCGAACTCGGCGGCGACGAAGAACGCGTTGCCCGCGAGCAGCACGACGGTGAGCAACACCCCGAACAGATCACCCATGGCTGTGCTCCTTCGTGCCGAGCACGTCGGCGGTGACCGGGATCAACCGCACCCGGTCGATGCGCCTGCCGTCCATGCGTTCGACCTTGGCTATCCAGCCGCCCTCGTCGTATTCGTACGGATGCCGTTGCTGGGCGCGGGAATTCGGTAGCACCACCTCGTCGCCGACGACCGGGATGCGGCCGAGGCGGGTCAGCACGAGGCCGCCGAGCGTTTCGTACTCGCCCTCGGGTGCGTCGTAGCCGGTGGCCCGCGACACCTCGTCGATGCGCAGCAGGCCGGAGCAGTCCCAGCCGTCGGCGACGCGGCGCACGTCGCGCTCCTCCTCGTCGTGCTCGTCGCGCACGTCGCCGAGGATCTCCTCGATCAGGTCCTCCATGGTCACCATGCCCGCGGTGCCACCGTACTCGTCGACGACGAGCGCGACCTGCATACCGTCGCGGCGGACCCGCTCGAGCACCTCGTCACCGTCGAGGCTGGCGGGCACGATCGGCACCGGATGCGCGAGCTGATGCAGCGGGATGATGCGGCGCAGATTCGCCGGATGGGTGAACGCCTGCTTGACGTGCACCACGCCGAGGGTGTTGTCCAGGTCGCCATCGATCACCGGGAACCGCGAATACCCGGTGCGGGCGGCGGCGGCGAGCAGATCGGCGATGGTGTCGTCCTTGTCCAGGGATTCCACCTTCACGCGCGGGGTCATCAGCTCCTCGGCGCTGCGCTCACCGAATTCCAGCGAGCGGTCCATCACCTGCGCGGTGCGCTGATCGAGGGCGCCGCGCAGCGCGGACGTGCGCACCAGCGAACCGAGCTCCTGCGGCGAACGCGCCGAACGCAGCTCCTCCGCCGGTTCGACACCGACGCGGCGCACCACCCAGTTCGCGGTGTTGTTCAGGAAATGGATCATCCATTTGAACACCGTGGAGAACGCGATCATCGGGCCCGCCGTGGTACGCGCGGTGGCCAGCGATTTCGCGATGGCGATGTTCTTGGGCACCAGCTCGCCGTAGATCATCGATAGCGAGGTCGCGAGCACCAGTGCGAGCGCCAGCGAAATGCCATGTGCCGCACCTTCGCTCACGCCGACCGCGGTGAACAGCGGGGCAAGCAGCCTGGCCAGGACCGGCTCGGCGATATAGCCGGTGATCAGCGTGGTGATGGTGATGCCGAGCTGCGCGCCGGATAGCTGGAACGACAGCGTGCGATGCGCCTGGCGGACCATGCGCGAGCGCACGTCACCCGCGGTGCGCGCATGCGCCTCCACGGTGCTGCGTTCGAGTGCGGTGAGCGAGAACTCGGCGGCGACGAAGAGGGCGGTGCCCGCCGTCAGGGCGATGAACCCGATGAGGCTGAGCACGGTGAGTGCGACGGACATCGTCAGCACCACCCGGGCAGGGCTGCCGGAGCAAGAACAACTGTGGAAGGGGGGACTGCTGCGGGAAGGAGAGCGCCGGGTTGGTCACCCGGCTCGGTAGAGGAGCCCTCCTGTGCGGCGCCCTCGGACGCGGGTGACAACTGGATCCTTTCGCATGACGGCATCGATACGCCGGACAACCGGCAACCCCCATGCTACCTGTGTTTGACGGCCGCGCCTGCGGCGCGGCGTGTTCGCGGCCCCTTGTGTCTCAAAGGGCCGCGAACGGCGCTCGTCAGGCTCGCGCTGTGGCCGGTTGCGTAGGTGCCGGACGATACCGCTCGTTCTTGGTTACGCAACTGGCCGTGGGCGTTTCTTTACCAGCCGCTGGGCAGCGGGCGGCCTTCGGCGAAGCCCGCCGCGGACTGCACGCCGAGCACGGCCTTCTCGTGGAACTCGGTCAGGCTGCGCGCGCCCGCGTAGGTGCACGCGCTGCGGACGCCGGAGCAGATGTGGTCGATCAGGTCTTCCACGCTGGGGCGTTCCGGGTCCAGGCGCATCCGCGAGCTGGAGATGCCCTCCTCGAACAGCGCCTTGCGTGCCCGGTCGAAGCCGGAATCCGAGGCGGTGCGCGCGGCGACGGCGCGCTTGGACGCCATGCCGAAGCTTTCCTTGTACGCGTTGCCGTCACGGTCGACGCGCAGGTCGCCGGGCGATTCGTAGGTGCCGGCGAACCAGGAGCCGATCATCACGTTGGACGCGCCCGCGGCGAGGGCGAGTGCCACGTCGCGCGGGTGGCGCACGCCACCGTCGGCCCAGATGTGCACGCCGAGTTCCTTTGCGGCGGCAGCGCATTCGGCGACCGCGGAGAACTGCGGGCGGCCGACGCCGGTCATCATGCGGGTGGTGCACATGGCGCCGGGGCCGACACCGACCTTGATGATGTCCGCGCCCGCCGCGGCGAGGTCGCGGGTGCCCTGCGCGGAGACCACGTTGCCCGCGACCAGTGGCACACCGAGGCCGAGATCGGCGATGGTGCGCAGGGTTTCGAGCATCTTGGCCTGGTGGCCGTGCGCGGTGTCGATGACGAGCAGATCGGCGCCCGCGTCGACCAGCGCCTTGGCTTTGGCGGCCACGTCACCGTTGATGCCGACCGCGGCGGCGACGCGGAGCTGGTTGTTGCCGTCGACGGCGGGGGCGTAGATGCCGGTGCGGATGGCGCCGGTGCGGGTCAGCACGCCGGCCAGCGAGCCGTCCTCGGCGAGCAGCACGGCCAGGTTGGCGCGCTTGGTCTCGAGCAGGTCGAAGATGTCGCGCGGCGAGGTGCTCGCGGGGGCCTGCACGAAGTCGGTGATCGCGACGTCACGCAGCCGGGCGAAACGGTCGACATCGGTGCACGACGCCTCGGTGACGACGCCGACCGGCTTGCCGTCCTCGACGACGACAACCGCGCCGTGGGCGCGCTTGTGCATCAGGGCGACGGCCTCGGACACCGAACGTTCGGGGTCGAGGGTGACCGGGGTGTCGGCGGTGAGCGAACGGCTCTTGACGAAGGCGATCGTGTCGGCGGCCGCGGAGATCGGCAGATCCTGCGGTAGCACCACGATGCCGCCGCGCCGGGCGACGGTTTCGGCCATCCGGCGGCCCGCGACAGCGGTCATGTTCGCCACGACGATCGGGATGGTGGTACCGGACCCGTCGACGGTCGACAGATCGACGTCGAACCGCGACGCCACATCCGTCCGATTCGGGACGAGGAACAGGTCGTCGTAGGTCAGGTCGTACGGGGGCTGATGCCCAGGAAGAAACTGCACTTAACCGATGATAACCGCGACTGCGCCCCAGCACGCAATTCCACGCCACCCGATATGAGAGCGATGCCGATCACACATCAACCAGCTCCACCCTTGTGACCTGCGATTCTCCCCCTCTCCGGGCCGCGCGACCCCGCGGCCGCTGTGGCGAGCTGCATTCCCCACCGCCCCACATCCCTGCATGAACTGCGCCGTTGCCACTCCCGGTCCGTCGCACACTGTGCCAGGGGAAAGCACCTGGAGTCCCGGTGCCGCCAATGGACATACATCGCTGCCATCGCCAGCTGCTCGCAACTACCCGCCGCCCGCCAGTCGTCCAGCGCAGCCGAATGGCCACACGACACGCCGTAAACGACGCCCATCGGACTGCACTCGCCGATGTCGACGGCCGAACAGTGCCCTCGAGCCGGACGCACTTGCGATGACCCGAGGCAACTCCAGAAACACCGCCACCTACCGCGCATCCGCTGCTACTGAGCTCACCCAGCCAGCGGTCTCTCGCCGAGCGCAGTCGGATGGTGGCTGAATGCGGCGTGTCGCACCGCCATTCGACTGCGTTCGGGTTCGGGCGTGGTTGGGGGCGGTGTGGGGCGGTGCTTTTCGGGTCAGGTGGTGGCTTGGGAGCGGGAGAGGGTGATTGTGGTGGCGCACATGAGGATGACGGCTACGGCGGTGATGGTGAGGCCGAAGGTGTTGGTGCGGAAGCGTTCGCCGAGGACGGTGAGGCCGATGAAGGCGGCGGCGAGCGGTTCGGCGATGGTGACGGCGGGGAGGGAGGCGGCGAGTGGGCCCGCTTGGAAGGCACGTTGCTGGAGGTAGACGCCGGTGACGCCCGCGGCGACGAGGGCCCAGGTCTGCCAGCTGCCGAGGACGTGGGCGATGCCGTGGTCGAACAGGCCGGTGACGTAGGCGGTCAGCGCGGCGGCGAGGCCGTAGAGGGAGCCGCTGGCCGCGCCGAGCAGTAGAGCGCGCCTGCCGGGGTCGGTGCCGGCGATACCGATCGCGACGGCTGCGATGATGAGCGCCAGCAGGATTGTCAGGGGTAGCAGCCAATCGCGCAGGGGCGCAGTCGTATTGCCTTCGCTGGGATCGCCGACGATGAGGAAGCAGGCGAGCGCGGCGACGAGGACGACGGCGGTGGCCCAGGTGCGCGGCGTGATCCGGCGGCCGTTGAGCCGAGCGGCCAAGGGGAGCGCGAATACCAATGCGCTCACCAGAATCGGCTGAACCAGCAGGACCGCCCCCAACGCCAGCGCCGCCACCTGCATCGCGTAACCGCCGATGTCCCCGACGATTCCGGCCCACCACCGCGGATTGCGCATCAGCCCACCCACCAGCGAAGCCCCCTCGGGCACCGCCGCCGCGGCCCGCTGCTGCGCCACCGCCGCCACCGCGAACAGCAGCGCCGCGACCAACGCGCACACGATGGCACCCACCGGATGATTCGACATCCGCACAGTGTGCCCGAGCACCACCGCACCACCCCGAACCGCACTGTCACCGACTCGCCCACCACTTGTCGACTGACTGTGCTCGGCGGGTGCCACCACAGCGGTGGGGCTGGTTGGCTGTCGTGGCGCGCGGGTTGCGGGGAGGGGCGGATCGCAATGTGGTCGAGCTGCCGGACCGTGCGAGCGAGACTGGACGGTCGTCAATAGTTCCGGTGATCAGCGTCGGAACTTGTTGCGGCCGTGCCGGGGCGGCGACGGCCGCAGGTGCGGATGCCGATTGCTGCGGGGTTGCGGTGAGCGGTCAGCCTTGCGGTCGTGCGGCGCGTCGCCGGGTACGCCCGGGCGTGTCTCCGCTGGTCGCGCGCCCCGCGGTCGAGCCGCCGGACGAGGCGCCGGCGCCGGTCGAGCGGGTCGGTGAACCGAATCCGCTGGAGCGACGGCCTGCCGCCGGGGCGCCGGAGCCGGAAGCCGCCGAGCGAGTGGAGTTGGCAGCGCCGCCGGAACGACCGGCCGAACCGGTGGTACGGCCTGCGGGAGCAGCGGTCGGTGCGGCCGAGCGGGCCGACTTCGGCTTGCCCGCGCCGCCGCGTCCGGGTGCGGCGGTCGCGGCGCGGCCCGCGCTTTCGCCTGTTCCACCTGCGGAACGGGTGCGCGGCTTCCGCGCACCACCGGTCGACGCCCCGGCGCCACGGCCGGATGCGTTGGCGCGACGGTTGGTCGAGTCGGTGTCGCGCCCGGATGGGCCGGTTCCGCGTCCGGATGTGCCGGTGCGACGCCCGGTGGCACCGGTGCCGCGCGTGGATCCGCTCGAGCGCTGGCGGGGCGTGGTGTCCGCGGTGGCTGCCGCGGCGACGATGGGGACGCCGCTGGGCCTGCGGGCGCCGGTGATCTCGATGAGCTTGCGGTCGCCGGGGCGCACGGCGACGCCGACGATGTCGACACCGGCCTTGCGGGTCATCGCCTCCACGTCGCGCCGCTCGGCGTCCATCACCATGGTGACGACGACGCCGTCCTCACCGGCGCGGGCGGTGCGGCCGGCGCGGTGCAGGTAGGCCTTGTGCTCGGCGGGCGGGTCGACGTGCACGACGAGCGAGATGCCGTCGACGTGGATGCCGCGGGCGGCGACATCGGTGGTGACCAGCACCGGAGTGCTGCCGTCGGCGAAGGCGGCCAGCGTACGCACGCGATTGTTCTGCGCCTTGCCGCCGTGTAGCGCGCCCGCCGCGATGCCCGCGCCGCGTAGCTGCTTGGCCAGGCGGTCGGCGCCGTGCTTGGTGCGCACGAACATGATGGTGAGGCCGTCGCGCGCGGCGATCTCGGTGACCACGTCGCGCTTGTCGAACTTGTCGTGCACGTAGAGCAGGTGGTGCGACATGGTCGCGACCGAGGCGGCGGGCGGTGCGGTGGAGTGGGTGACAGGGGAGCGCAGGTAGCGCTTGACGAGCTTGTCCACCTCGCCGTCGAGCGTCGCCGAGAACAGCAGGCGCTGACCATCTTTCGGCGTCCGGTCGAGCAGCTTGGTGACCTGCGGCAGGAAGCCCATATCGGCCATGTGGTCGGCCTCGTCCAGCGCGGTGATCCGCACGTCGGACAGGTTGGCCGCGCCCTGCGCGATCAGGTCCTCGAGCCGGCCGGGGGTGGCGATGAGCAGGTCGACGCCGCGCGCCAGGCGGTCGGCCTGTCGCTTGATCGGCGCGCCGCCGACCACCGAGGCGACCCGCAGGCCGAGCGACTGCGCCGGATTGTCCAGCGCGCGTTCGATCTGGGTGGCCAGTTCCCTGGTTGGCACCAGCACCAGCCCGCGCGGCCTGCCGGGGTTGGACGCGCCGTTGGCGAGCCGGGTGAGCATCGGCAGGCCGAAGGCCAGTGTCTTGCCGGAGCCGGTCGGCCCGCGGCCGAGCACATCCTTGCCCGCCAGCGCGTCCGCGACGGTGGCGGCCTGGATGGGGAACGGCTTCTCGATGCCGTCGCGCCGCAGCGCTTGGACAAGCACTGCGGGCAGGCCCAGATCCGCGAAGGAGGGCGTCGAGGCGTCGGGCGTCGAGGGGGTCACAGGGTTAGTGCCTTTCGGTTCTCGGCGCGGCGATAACCGGCACTCGTGGTGCAGCCGAGATGGTTGGCCCGGTCGGCAGAAAGTGGGACCGGGGTGCAGCGGGTGGAACCGGTTATTTGCTGAGCGGGTCAGCCGATTCGATTCAACCAGCCAGACTACCGGCCGACATGGCCCGATAACGAATCCGCGGCCGTAATGAAGCCAACCGAACAGTTCGCCGCGTCAACCGCGGAAGAGCCTGCTCAGCTCGACCAACCATGGAATGGCGACCGCGAGGGTCGGCACGACGAGGATGGCGAGCGAGCCGAGGTAGGCCGCGGTGGACAGCCGCAGATCGCCCAGTGGTCCGGACAGTCGCTGGATGCGGATCAGCGTGCTCGGCCCGCCGACCGCGAGCGCCCCTTGCGGCGCGGTCGATTTCGAACAGGCGACCAGCGCGCGGGCCAGCGGCTTGGGCCCGGTGACCTTGACGGCGGAATCGTCGGCGAGCAGTTCGATGAGCAGCTTCACCGAATCCAGCGCGGACTTGCTGCGCACGAATCGCGGGAACGCCTCGTGCGCCGCGGTGAACGCCTCGAGCACCAGGTCGTGGCGCGCGCGCAGGTGTGAGCGCTCGTGGCTGAGGATCGCGGCGAGTTCCTTCTCGTCGAGGTTCTCCAGCGTGCCCGCACTGACCACCACCCGCCTGCGCAGTCCTGGCAGGCAGTAGGCGATCGGCTCGGTGGAGGCGAGTACCCGGATATCGGCGGCGCGCCGCACCGGACCGCTCTGGTCGAGCAGGTCGACCAGCATGCGATGACGGTTGCGCCTGCGCCTGGTGTGCACGCCGACCCGGACGACCGCGTAGATCAGCCGCGCACCGACGAGCAGGGTGAGCGCGAAGACGAACACGTAGGCGAGCCACAGCGGAAGTCCGAGCGCATCGATCTCGCGGGTCGGTGAGGTGGTCGGGCGGCCGTCGGGTCCGGGGACCAGCAGTTCGGCGGCGATCGCGAGACCGGAGCCGAACGCGCTGAGCACGGCGGCGAGCGCGATGGCCTGCCACAGCACCAGTGCCGCGCGGGGCGTCCGGTAGGGCCAGGTCGCCCGGCTCAGCAGAGCTGGGGCAGGCCCCGCGAGAAGCAAAGCGAGACCGGCGAATACCGGCGCGGTTGCGTTCATCGACTCAGCTCACTGCGTTGTGGGGCCTGGGCGCTCGCGTCTTTGCGCTCGCGGGCCGATTCTACTGCGGCGGTGGCGCCGTATCGTCCTCGGCCGCTTCGAGCTTAGCGAGTGCTTCACGCAATGCGGCAGCCTCATCCTTGCCGACCTGTTCCACGAAGTGCACCAGTGCCGCCGCGCGGGAGCCCGCCGCGTCGGCCTGCTGCAGTGCGTCCACCATCAAGCTGGCCACCAGTTCGTCGCGGGTGTGTACCGGCGCGTAGCGGTGGGCACGGTCGTCGCGGCGCTGGACCACCAGATTCTTCTTGGCCAGCCGCTGCAGCACCGTCATCACTGTGGTGTACGCGAGCTCACGACGTGCGGCCAAGGCCTCGTGCACCTGCCGAACCGTCTGTGGTTCGTCACTGGACCACAGTTGGTCCATGACCGCTTTCTCGAGTTCACCAAGTCCTGCCATCCCACAAGTTTACGGATTCAACGACACAAATGCGTACTACACCTTGTCGTAACTGCTGGATAGCTGTGTGTCATTTGTCATAGCGGCCGAGAACGTGCCGGGTACCGATGGGAACGATCATGGGACGGCCCGATACCGGATCCTCGAGCACCGAGGCGTCCAGGTCGAAGACCTCGCGCAGCAGTTCGACGCTGACGATGTCGGATGGCTTGCCCTGCGCGACGATCCGGCCGGCGCGCATGACGATCAGCTCATCGCTGTAGCGGATGGCCAGATTCAGGTCGTGCAGCACCATCACCACGGTCCGGCCGTAATCATCGTGCAACCGGTCGACCAGATCGAGCACCTCCACCGAGTGTGCGAGGTCCAGATAGGTGGTCGGTTCGTCGAGCAGCAGGATGTCGGTGCCCTGCGCCAGCGCCATGGAGATCCAGGCCCGCTGACGCTGCCCGCCGGACAGTTCGTCGAGCGCGCGGTCGGCCAGATCGGCGATACCGGTCTGCGCCAGCGCGTGCATGACCTCGGTTTCGTCGTCGGCCGACCACTGCCGCAGCCACGACTGATGCGGATGACGCCCGCGCGCGACGAGGTCGGCCACGGTGAGCCCCTCCGGCGCGACCGGCGTCTGCGGCAGCATGCCGACGACCCGCGCGACGTCCTTGGTCTTCATCGACGAAATCGCCTTGCCGTCCAGCACGACTCGCCCCTGCCGCGGGCGCAGCAGCCGGCCGAGCGAGCGCAGCAGCGTCGACTTGCCGCAGCCGTTGGGGCCGATGACGGTGGTGATGACGCCGGGGGTGATGTCGAGGGTGAGCCCGTCGACGATGACCCGATCGCCGTAGCCGAGGGTGACGCCGTCGGCGGCGAGCCGGTGGGGGCTGGTCATGAGAGGGTCGCCTTCCGATTCATACGCACGAGCAGGTAGAGCAGGAACGGGCCGCCGAACGCGGCGGTCACCACGCCGACCGGCAGGTCGACCGGGAACAGCGAACGCGACGCCACATCCGCGCCGACCACCAGGGTCGCCCCGATCAAGGCCGAGCCGATGAGCGGTTCGCCGGGTGTGCGCAGCAGCCTGCGCGCGATCTGCGGCCCGGCGAGCGCGACGAACCCGACCGGACCGACCGCCGCCGTCCCGACGGCCGCCGCGACCACCGCCGCGCCGATCAGCAGCGCCTGCTGAGCCTGGATGCGTACACCGAGGACCCGGGTGGTCTCGGCGCCGAGGCGCAGCGCGGCCAGTGTGCGCGCGGACCCGATCGCGACCACGGCGACGATGCCGAACGCGAGTGCCGCTGGGATCAGCCGGGATTCGGCCGCCTCGTTGAGTGAGCCGTTGAGCCACAACTGCACTCGCGCCGCGTCCTGCCAGCTCGCGCGGGTGAGCAGCCAGCTGATCAGCGACATGAGCAATGCGTTGACGCCGATGCCGATCAGGACGAGGCGCAGTCCCGCGACACCGCGTTCGCCGGTCGGACCCCGGCCCCAGGCGAGCAGATAGATCAGCGCCGCGGTGCACAGCCCGCCGAACAGGGCGGCCAGCGGAACTCCCGCGGTGGCCGCGAATCCCGTTGTCGCACTGCCAACTCCGACGATCACCGCGACCGCGCCGAGCGCCGACCCGGCCGTGATACCGAGCACATCCGGGCTCGCCAGCGGATTGTGCAGGATCGACTGGGTGATCGCGCCCGCCAAACCCAGTGCGGCGCCGACCACTACGGCGGTCATCGCGCGCGGCAAGCGTGAGTCGAGGATGATGAACCGTTGCGAGCGGGTGCCGCCGCCGGTGAGCACGTCGAGCACGCGGCCGAGCGGAATATGGGTATCGCCGGTGGCGATGTCGAGGCAGAACAGTGCGAAGGTCACTGCGGCCAGCGCGAGGACGATCGCGGCCATCCGCGGCCGCAGCACCAGCGAAACGGGTCCGGCGCGCAGTGCGGGCCGTACCGATTCCTTGAGCGAAACCATCACAGGCTCACCAGCTTCCGCCGCCGCACCAGCGCGATGAAGAACGGCGCGCCGAGCGCGGCGAGCATCACGCCGACCTGGAGTTCACCGGGCCGCGCCACCACCCGCCCGACGATATCCGCGACGAGCAGCAGCAGCGCGCCGAGTAGGCCCGAATACGGGACGAGCCACCGGTAGTCCGGCCCGGTGAACACCCGCGCGATGTGCGGCACCACCAGTCCGATGAACGCGATCGGCCCGACGGCCGCGGTCGCGGCGCCGCACAGCAGCACGACCGCCGCGAGACCGAGTGCGCGACTGCGCCCGATGTTCACCCCGAGCCCGCGCGCGACATCGTCGCCGAGGCTCAGCAGATTCAGGCCGGGCGAGGCCGCGACCGCGAGCAGCACGCCGAGCGCGAGGAACGGCAGTACCTGCCAGAGCACCGAGGCATCGCGACCCGCGACCGTGCCGACGACCCAGAAGCGGTACGCGTCCAGCGCCGCCGCGTCGAGCAGCACCACCGCGTTCGTCATCGCCTGGAGGAACGCGGTCACCGCCGCACCGGCAAGCACGAGCGCGAGCGGGCTCGCCTTGCCGCCGCCGATCGCCGAGACCCCGAAGACGACCACCCCCGCGATGAGCGCGCCGAGGAGGGCGAACCAGATGTACTGCGCCGGACCGGTCAGTGCGAACAGATAGATGCTGAGCGCGGCGAGGAAGGCCGCGCCCGCGTTGAGGCCGAGCAGCCCGGCGTCGGCGAGCGGATTGCGCGTATATCCCTGGATCAGCGCACCGGCCATGCCGAGCGCGAGTCCGGTGCTCAGCGCGAGTGCGGTGCGCGGCAGGCGAAGTCCGCGCACGATCTCCTCGGCGGTGGATTGCGCCGGGCAGCGGAACGGGCCGCCCTGGCAGGTGAGTGCGTTGGTGAGCGCGTCGAAGACGGTGCCGGGCGACAGCGATCGGGTGCCGATCGCGATGCTGGCGAGCACGGCCAGCGCGAGCGACACGGTCAACAGGATCAATCCGGTGCGCCGAGCCCGCCTTTCAGTGCCAAGTGCGGTCACGGCGACGAACTACTCCTGACTCGTAAGGTGTGCGGTACTTGCTAGGTCTGGTAAGCCTAACCTATCTTTCCGTTCGACCATGCCACGGAACCAACCCTCGAGGAGGTTCGATGCCCGAGCTCATGATCCCCAGTCCGCCTCGCCATTCCCAGGTGGCGTTCGGCCGGGCATGTCACCGGCTGCGCGCACTGCAACCGGAGCACCCGCGGGTGTACGCGGTGGCCGCCATGGCCGAGCAAGGCAAACGTCGCTGGTGGCGGCTGTCCGACGGATTGCGCGAGGGCCGGATCGAATTGATGTACCGGCGCCATGCCGCGGAGATGATCAGCGCCGACGTTGCGGCGGAAGTCGTTGCGACGGCGCTGATCCACGCGGTGATCGGGCGGGTCACCGCGCTGCTCGTCGCCGAGGGCCGGGCCTGGGATCCCGGCCTGGAGAACCTGTGGATCCACACCGACAACGACGGTGGGATCGACTGGGCGGGCCTGGTGGACACCACGATTCGCGTGCTCGACGGTGACGGCCTGGCGGGGGAGCCCGGCGTGGTCGCGCTGCCGTGCGAGGAGGCGATGTACGTCTGGCTCGCCCACCGCTGCGAATCCTCACTGACGCTGATTCAGCAGAGCCTTGCGCGCTGTTCGGGGTTGAGCGCCAGGCGATTCTGGGCACTGGTCGGCGAATCCATCGTCGGCGCCGCGACTTACGTGCCGGATCTGGCGCGCACCGACCCGGCGGCCGGTGCGCGGCGCGGCCAGGGCCTGCTCGCGGCCCTGGAGGACCGCGGACTCGCCGCGCGCCGATTGCGGGTTGCTTAGTTAGGTAAGCCTGACCTATACTGGGTGAGGCGTTCGGATCGAGCCGGTGTCCAGAGGGCTGCTGTGACCCCCGATCCACTGCCGCGACGGGCTCCACGTTCCCCTACGTGGAGCCCGTCGCCATGTCCGGTGAAAGTGTTGTGCCATGGTGAACGCATGACAGAGCAGGAGATTCGCTCCATGGCGGATGTGACGCCGGAGATGATGACGAAGTTCGCCGAGGGCACCTTCGCCGATCTGATCGGCCTTCGCTACACGGAGATGACCCCGGATCGCGTGCGCGGCGAGTGGATCGTCAAGCCGCATCTGTACCAGCCCGCCGGAATCCAGAACGGCGGCGTGTACTGCACTGTCATCGAAACGCTCGCCAGCATCGCCGGTGCGATCTGGTACGGCGCGCAGGGGACCGTCGTCGGCGTCAACAACAACACCGACTTCCTGCGCGCGGTCCGCGAGGGCACTCTTTTCGCCGAGGCGACCCCGATCCACCGCGGCAGGCTGCAGCAGCTGTGGCAGGTGGTGATCACCGACGAGCAGGATCGTCAGGTGGCGCGCGGCCAGGTCCGCATGCAGAACCTGCCGAAGCGGGACTGACCGGGCCGGTGTAACACGCCGGTAGCACGTGCGTGCCAAAATATCCGTCACTTATCTCGACTCGACGAGGAGCACGGATGCGATTGACCCCGCACGAGCAGGAACGGCTGCTGCTGAGCTACGCGGCCGAGCTGGCTCGGCGCAGGCAGGCACGCGGGCTCGAGCTCAATCACCCCGAGGCGGTCGCGCTGATCACCGACCACGTGCTGGAGGGCGCGCGCGACGGACGCACGGTGGCCGAGCTGATGTCCTCGGGGCGAACGGTTCTCACGCGCGACGACGTGATGGCCGGTGTGCCGGAGATGATTCACGACGTCCAGGTCGAGGCGACGTTCCCGGACGGCACCAAGCTCGTCACCGTCCATCACCCGATCGGCTGAACCACATGACTGAACCGTCGCTCGCTCCGCAGGCTCCGCTCGTGCCTGGCGAATACCTCTGTGCCGAGGGCGTTGTCGAGCTGAACGCGGGCGCGCACCGCATCGAGCTCGACGTGCTCAACACCGGCGACCGGCCCGTGCAGGTCGGCAGTCATGTGCACTTCCCACAGTCGAACGCGGCGCTGCGCTTCGATCGCGCCGCCGCGCACGGCTACCGCCTCGATATACCGGCCGGTACCGCGGTGCGCTTCGAACCCGGTCTCGGACAGCGGGTTTCGCTCGTTCCGCTGGGTGGGACCCGCGAGGTGTACGGCATCAGCCGCCCCGCACCGGGCCGACTCGATCAGGAGATCCGATGACCGCGCTGAGTCGCGCACGCTACGCCGAGCTGTTCGGGCCGACCACCGGCGACCGGATCCGGTTGGCGGATACCGATCTGCTGATCGAGATCACCGAAGACCGCAGCGGCGGACCGGGATCGGCCGGCGACGAGGCCGTCTTCGGCGGCGGCAAGGTACTGCGCGAATCGATGGGTCAGGCGCGCGCCACCCGCGCCGAGGGCGCGCCGGACACGGTGATCACGGGTGTGGTGATCATCGACCACTGGGGAATCATCAAGGCGGACGTCGGCATTCGCGACGGCCGCATCTGCGCACTCGGCAAGGCGGGCAACCCGGACACCATGGACGGTGTGCATCCGGACCTGGTCGTCGGCCCGTCCACCGAGATCATCGCGGGCAACGGCCGCATTCTCACCGCGGGCGCCATCGACTGTCACGTGCACTTCATCTGCCCGCAGCTGATGGACGAGGCGCTCGGCGGCGGCATCACCACGCTGATCGGCGGCGGCACCGGCCCGGCCGAGGGCAGCAAGGCGACCACCGTGACGCCGGGCGACTGGCATCTGGCGCGCATGTTCGAGGCGACCGACGGCTGGCCGATGAACATCGTGCTGCTCGGCAAGGGCAATACGGTCAGCGCCGACTCGATGTGGGAGCAATTGCGCGGCGGCGCATCGGGTTTCAAGCTGCACGAGGATTGGGGCTCGACGCCGGCGGCGATCGATGCCTGTCTCACCGTCGCCGACGCGTCGGGCGTGCAGGTCGCACTGCATTCGGACACCTTGAACGAGGCCGGATTCGTCGAGGACACCCTCGGGGCGATCGCCGGGCGTGGCATCCACGCCTATCACACCGAGGGGGCGGGCGGCGGGCACGCGCCCGATATCATCACCGTCGCTTCATATCTCAATGTGCTGCCGAGTTCCACCAACCCGACCAGGCCGCACACGGTCAATACCCTCGACGAGCACCTGGACATGCTGATGGTGTGTCATCACCTGAGCGCGTCCATCCCGGAGGATCTCGCGTTCGCGGAGAGCCGGATCCGCCCGTCCACCATCGCCGCCGAGGATCTGCTGCACGATCTCGGCGCGATCTCCATGATCGGCAGCGACTCCCAGGCCATGGGCCGCATCGGCGAGGTGGTCATGCGCACCTGGCAGACGGCGCACGTGATGAAGCGCCGCCGCGGCGCACTGCCCGGCGACGGCGCCGCCGACAACGCCCGCGTACAGCGCTACATCGCGAAATACACCATCTGCCCGGCCGTCGCGCACGGCCTGGACGACGAGATCGGCTCGGTGGAGGTCGGCAAGCTGGCCGATCTGGTGCTGTGGGAGCCCGCCTTCTTCGGTGTCCGCCCGCACGCGGTGCTCAAGGGCGGCATGATCGCCTGGGCCGCCATGGGCGATGCGAACGCCTCCATTCCCACGCCGCAACCGGTGCTGCCGCGCCCCATGTTCGGTGCGGCCCCGGCCGCCGCCGCGGCCACCTCGCTGCATTTCGTCTCCGAGCATGCCATCGCCGACGGTCTCGCCAACCGCTTGGACGTCCGTCGTAAACTGGTGCCGGTCAAGAACGTTCGCAAGGTGACCAAGGCGCATATGCCGCGCAACGACGCCATGCCGCGCATCGAGGTGGATCCCGACACCTTCACCGTGCGCATCGACGGTGAGGTCTGGACCGAGCAACCGGCTACCGAGCTCCCGATGACGCAGCGGTACTTCCTGTTCTGAAGGCCAGTTAGCAGGCCAGTTGCCGGTCCACTGGCCTGCGATTGGCTCTGTTCTCCAAGGCCAGTTGTCGGCAGGCTGGACGCATGTTTCGTCGTCTGATCGCGTTGTACGCGGGATTGTCGCTCTATGGGTTCTCGATGGCGGTGATGATCCGGGCCGGGCTCGGCCTGGACCCGTGGGATGTGTTCCATCAGGGTGTGGCCGGGCATGTGCCGGTCAGCTTCGGCACCGTCACGGCGGCGACCGGGATACTCGTGCTGCTGGCCTGGATCCCGCTGCGGCAGCGGCCGGGGCTCGGCACGGTGAGCAATGTGGTGGTGATCGCGGTGACCGTCGACGCCGGGCTGTGGCTGCTGCCGCAGGCGCACGGGCCGGTGCTGCAGATCGCCGCCATGGGTGCCGCGGTCGCGCTCAACGCGGTGGCGACCGTGCTGTACATCGGTGCGGGGATGGGGCCCGGCCCGCGCGACGGGCTGATGACCGGGCTGGTGCGCCGGACCGGCTGGTCGGTGCGGGTGGTGCGCACCACGATCGAGGTGACGGTGCTCGCGACGGGCTGGTTGCTCGGCGGCAGTGTCGGCGTCGGGACCCTGGTGTACGCCTTCGGCATCGGCCCGCTGATCCAGCTGCTTATCCCGGTTGCGAATCGGTACCTGCCCGGATTCCACGATGTGCGCAAGGAGGAGCCGGTCGCCGTCGCGCCGTGAATTGTTCGACGGCCGTTTCGCATTCGGTTGCGGCGGCCGTCGTTTCGGATTCGCTCCAGACCGTCCAGCATGCCGAAAAGTGTTGTGGCAGTGTCGGTAGCCTGGCACGAGTGCGAACACTTGCGCAACCGATTGACGTAGCCGTCGTGGCGGGTTTCTAATGATGAATGGCGCATTTCGCGCACCGATAGCAAACCACGACGAAGCGGGGTGAGCGGCAGATGCCGGATGACAGTATCGACGTCCATGGCCGGGCCGCCCTCGTGAAACAGGCTGTGCCGGTTCGTCGTTGATCTGCCCGAGAGGCACAGACTTACATCACGGTTCGACCCGACAGGTCGGCGCGCCCGTGTCCGGCGCCGGGCACCGACCACGCGCACTTCGGTGCCCGGGCACGGCTGGTTGCTGCGTGTCCCGGGCCGTCAATACTGCTGCCGCACAGATGATTCGACGTTATGGAGCACGCTATGGCCACGTTGTTCAGCAAGACGGAAATACCACCTCGCGTCCCGAATCTGGAACGTCAGGCGATCTGGTTCACCATCGGCCTGTACCTGCTGATCAGCGCGGGCCTGCTGACCATGCACTACGCGCACGCACAGGAGCCGGTGGGCTCGTCGTCGGTGTCGCCCGCGCACTCCTCGTACGGTAGCGGCCGATGACCGTGCCCGCGCCGACGCTGCGCGTGCCCGCCATGTCCGTTCCCGTCGACCATTTCGACACCGAAGTTCTGCATCGACACTGGATTCCGTTGTCCGCCACGGATACCGAGACCGCGGCGGTGCTGCGCGAGCGGCTCGGCGTCGACTTCGCCACCGCGCGCAACCGGGTGTGGGAGACCGATAATTTCCTGTATTTCCCGGTGGTCGCGAACTATAAACGCGGTGACCGCGTCGAACGCGAGACCATCGTCTTCGCGCTCGGCGCCGAATTCCTGGTCACCCTGCAACCGGCCGACCATTTCCCGCCGTTCGACAAGGCCGTCGCGAAGATGCGCCGCACACCCACGCTGGCCGCCTCGCCGCACGGTGTCATGTACGCGCTGCTCTGGGCGCTCAACGAGGCATCGGAGCGGGTCATCCACTACGCCAGCGACGCGCTGGAGGCGATGAACGACGAAATCGAGATGGCCACCAAGGGGTACGACCATCGCGGGCGCGAGATCGGCGTCGCGGATATGCGCGGCACCATGTTCCGGATGAACGCGGCCGAGGAGATCGTGTCCCGCACACAGGAGACCCAGCTGCAACTGGCGCGGGCCGCCAGACATCTGATGGCCGAAACCCCGTGCCATATCGGTGATTTGGATGGCCTGATACCGATCCTCATCGCCGATATCGACGGGGTGAAGCAGCATGCGGGTTTCGAGCACGACAAGGTGCGCTACCTGCAGCAATCGGTGATGACCTGGCTGGATGTGAAGCAGAATCAGATCGTGAAGGTGTTCACCATCATCACCGCGGTCTTCCTGCCGCCGACGCTGATCGCCACCTTCTACGGCATGAACTTCACCTGGATGCCCGAATTGGAGTGGCAGCACGGCTTTCTCGCGACCACACTGATGACGCTGGTCGCCGCGGTGATTCCGCTGGTCTACATCAAACGGAAGGGCTGGCTGCGCTGATCCGCTACTGATCGAACGCGATATGGACACGCGCCGATTCGGGGAGCGTCTGACAGGCCAGTGTCAGCCCGTCGGCGATCTCCTCGTCGAGCAGTGCCTCGCGGTGCACCATGCGCGTGCGCCCCTGTCGCACGGAGCACACGCAGGTGCCGCACGCGGATTCGCGGCAGACGTATGGCGCGTCGATTCCCTTGTCCAGCAGTACATCCAGCAGCCGCTCTGTCTTGGGCCAGTCGAGCAGGTGTGTCGCCCCGTCGATGTCGACCTCGAGCACCGCGCTCGCACCGACCGGCGCATCGGATGTGGCTGGTGCGCAGTGTGTTTCGAATGGATTCTCGACGAGCGAGCGATACTCCTCGAGATGGACCCGGGCAGGGGGCACCCGCAGTGCCGTTGCCGCGGCGCGCACCACCGAGGTGAAGCCGACCGGGCCGCAGACGTACCACTCCGGACGATGGTGCGGTCGTAGCAGTGCCGCGACCGCACGGGCGTCCGGCAGCCCGCGTTCGGCTTCCAGCCACGACAGCACGCGCAACCGGCCGGGGTGGCGGCGGGCGAGCTCGTCGAGCCCGGCCCCGAAGATCGCCGAGCCACGATCCCGGTTGGCGTACAACAGGGTGATCCTGCCGCGCCCGACGGCGAGCATCGACTTGACGATGGACATGATCGGGGTGATACCGCTGCCGCCCGCGCACAGCAGTGCGTCGGCGTTCAGATCACGCGGCCCGAAGACGCCGGCGGGTTCGAGCACCGTGATCGGATCGCCCGCGGCGAGGGTGTCGCACAACCAGTTCGAGGCGTAACCGTCCGCCGTGCGCTTGACGGTGACCGCGAGCCGGTCGTCGCAGTGCGGGCTGCTGCACAGCGAATAGCACCGCGCCACCGAGCCGGTGCGTTCGCTCGGCACCCGCAGGGTGAGGAATTGCCCTGGGCGGTAAGCGAATCGGCCGAGCAGGTCGTCCGGTATGTCGAACACCAGCGTGGTCGCTTCGGCGGTCTCGGCGATCACCTGGGCGACCTTCACCGTGTGGGCCCGTGGATTTCCGATGCTCGGTGCCACCCCGCCGACGCCATCGTCCGCGGAATCGCTCATCGCCGCTCATCGCACCCGGTCGAGGAGTTCGCCCTCGGCGCCGAACAATTCGCGCTGCCACTGGCGGACCACGTCTTCGGTGTCGATGTCGTCGGGGTGGAATCCGGGCCGCAGATACTCGGCGACCTCGCCGGTGAGTCCCTTCACCAGCGGCCCGCGCAGCACGTCGATCGCCTGGCGGGTCACGGTGAGCGGGCGCCAGCCGGTCGGGTCGGTGAGGATCGAGAGCAGAACGATCAGCGAAACCACCGGAATCGCACCGACATAGGGGACGGTCATCAGCAGGATCCGCATCCGTTCGGTGCCGCCGACGGCGCGGTACACGTCGAAGGCCACCGACTTGTGTTCCAGCTCTTCGAGCGCATGCCAGTTGATCAGCTTGCGCACCTCGGGATCGGCCGGAATCGCTTGCAGCTCATCGCTGGTCAGTACACGGCGGGCGAGGGTGGCGGTGTAGTGCTCGGCCGCGGCGGTGCCCGCCAGATGCAGCCGGGCCGGGATGAGGCGCTCCGCGCGCACGATCACCCGCTCGCGGAGGCTGTTCGCCGGGAACGTCGGAATACGCACCAGCAGATAGCCCATCTCGATGAGCCGCTCGTTGAGTGCGCGGTGCTGCTGGCCGTGCATCGCCTCCTGGCCGACGAACCCGGCGACGCGCTTCTTCAGCACCGGATCGGTGATCTGATCCGAGACCCGGCGCACGGAGCGGATGAACGACTCCTCGCCGGGCGGGAAGGCCGAGGACAGCAGGGCGAGCAGATGGCTCAGCACGATGTCGTCCTGGACGTAGTGGCGTTGCATCGGCGCGGGGTCGCCGAACCGGAACCGCATCCGGCGCACCTTCGGATAAGCGTTGGCGCCCTTGGTTTTCGCAGTGGCGGTCATCTGAATCTCCATTGATCCGAGTGGTTCACCGAAGGTGGTCGACAAGCGTTCCGTCGGCGCCGAAGAGCTCTTTCTGCCAGCGCGCCAGCAGTTCCCGGGAATCGATGTCGTCGGGGTGGAACCCAGGCCGCAGATACAGCACCAGCTCGCGCCCGATACCGCGGAAAACCGGTCCGTGGAACAGTGTGTAGGCCTCGCGGGCGAGCGTGAACGGATAGCGCCGCGCCTCGGCATCGCGGGCGAGCGCGATCACGAGGCTGGCGGTGGTGAGCGGCAGGGTGAGCGCGACGAGGGTCGCCATGGTCGCGATCCGCATCGCCTCGGTGCCGCCCACCGCGCGATAGACGTCGAAAGCGACGGACTTGTGCTCGAGTTCCTCGAAAGCGTGCCAGTTCAACAGGTTTCGCACCTCGTCGTCACCGGCGAGCTCCTGGATCTCCGGCATCGACAGCACCCGTCCGGCGAGTACGGCCGTGTAGTGTTCGGCAGCCGCGGTCGCCGCCAGATGCAGCCGCGCGGGCAGTCGCTCTTCGAGGCGGAGCTGGCGTTCGGCGAGTGCGGGGGAGTCCAGCCATGCGATGGGATAGCCCATCTCGACGAGTCTTTCGTTGAGCCGCCGGTGTTCCTGGCCGTGCATCGCCTCCTGGCCGATGAACCCGGCGACGCGCTTCTTCAGCACCGGATCGGTGATCTCGTCGGCGAACCGGCGCACCGATCGGATGAAAGACTCCTCGCCGGGCGGGAATCCGGCGGACAGTCCGGCGATGAAATGGCTGAAAACCATGTCGCCGCCCGCGTAGTACTTCGACATCGGCACGGGTTCGCCGAACCGGAACCTGATCCGCCGAGCCCGTGGGGTGGGAACGGTCATTGGTGTACCTCGTTGTAGCGGTACCGTGGGTATGCGGTACTACTAGTACGATACCGTCTCAGACGGTTGTGGCAAGGCCTGCGCGGAGCACGATTGCGCAGCGCCCGAAAGATTTTCGGTGAAGATCGGCCGCGCGCCCGCGCCGATGCCTGAATCCGGTTGCGCCTGTGGTGAACACGGTGCACGCGCGGCGGTGGACGGGCATGCTGGTGAGAGGTCGGCCACTCGGTGTCGGCAGGATGGTGGTCAGCGTGGACGACTCCGCGATGGATGCGTATTCCCGCACGGTGAGCGCGGTGGCGGCGTCGGTGACACCGCATGTGGCGAGCGTGCGCACGCGGCGGGGCAGCGGATCGGCGGTGGTGTTCACCGACGACGGATTCCTGTTGACCAACGCGCATGTGGTCGGTGCGACCAGCGGCGGCGAGGTGGTCTTCGCCGACGGCGTCGAATCACGCTTCGACGTGGTCGGTATCGACCCGCTGTCGGATCTGGCGGTGCTGCGGGCACGCGGCGCGGCGCCGAAGGCCGTGGTGCTCGGCGACGCCGATCAGCTCGTCGTCGGCCAATTGGTGGTCGCGGTCGGCAATCCGCTCGGCCTGGCCGGTTCGGTGACCGCGGGGGTGGTGAGCGCGCTCGGGCGGGCGGTGCCGGTGGCCTCGCGGCGAGCCGGGCGGGTGATCGAGGACGTCATCCAGACCGACGCCGCGCTCAATCCCGGCAATTCCGGTGGTGCGCTGGCGAATTCGGCGGGCCGGGTGGTCGGTGTCAACACCGCCGTCGCCGGAATCGGTCTCGGCCTTGCCATTCCGATCAACGCGACGACGCGGCGGATCATCAGTACCCTGCTCAGCGACGGCCGGGTGCGGCGGGCCTACCTCGGCCTGGTCGGCGTGCCCGCGCCGCTGCCCGCGACGGTGGCGGCGCGCACCGGGCAGGGGGCGGGTGTGCGCATCGTGGAGGTGGTGCGCGGCGGCCCCGCCGATCACGCGGGCCTGCGCCGCGGCGATCTGGTGCTGAGCGTGGCCCGCTCGGAAGTCCGTAACGCCCAGGGCATTCAGCGGCAACTGTTCGCCGACGCCATCGGCGTCAAGCTGCCCGTGACCGTGCTGCGCAACGGTGCGATGGTCGACGTCATCGCGGTGCCGATCGAACTGACCGTCGACTGACGTCTACTGCTGGACGGCCACCGGCTCCGGCGCGGGTTCTTCGGTGCGCCAGCGCATGTCGACGATCAGCCCGATGACGCCGAGCGCGAGGCACACCGCCGTGACGGCGAACATGGCCGGATGGGTGCCGCCGGTGAGCGCGTCGGCGAGCACGACCGTCGCGACGGTGCCTGGCAGTGAACCGAGCACGGTGGCGATCAGGTAGGGCCAGAAGCGGATCGAGGACAGCCCGCAGCAGTAGTTGACGATGGAGAACGGCGCGGGCGCGATCATCCGCAAGGAACCGACCGCGAGCCAGCCGCGGCGCGCGAGGCGCTCATCGATCGAGCGGATGGCGGGATGGGTGAGCCGGGAGGCGACCTTGTCCCGGTCCAAAGCGCGAACCAGCAGTAGGGCGAGCGCCGCGGCGACGGTGGTCGCGGTGAGCGCGACCGCGCTGCCGAGCAGCGAGCCGAACAGGACACCGCAGCTCACCGTGAGCACCGTCCTCGGCACCGGCAGCACCGCGAGCAGCGCGTAGACCAGGAAGAACAGCGCCGGGAAGACCGGACCGACGGTGGCCGCCCAGTCCTGGATCTGCCGTGGCTGCGGCAGCGGAACGAGCATCGCCGCCACGAAAACCGCACCGAGGCCGAACAGCAGCGCGAGTGCGCGCGGATCGCGGATCAGTTTGGTCACGCCGAACAGGTTACCGGTTGGTAGAGGCGGCCAGGATCAACCGAGGTGCGAGCTACAGCTAGCATCAGAGGAAACGGGACGAATGCTCGTTAACCGAAGTGCTCGCTGAGCTGGGCGAATGCGGCGGAAACGAGTGCACACACTGCGTGCGCTCGCACCGAGTGGAAGAGGAAGAGCAGGATGCCGATTGCTTCAGATCCCGGCGCGGGTGCCGCGCCGGATCCGGTGCCCGAGTTCGCCGCCTGGCGTAAGGGTGTTGCGGGGGTGCTCGCCAAGGCGCGCAGGGTCGAGATCGCCGATCTGCCGGCCGAGCCCGAGCGACTGCTCGACGAGACCACCTACAACGGGCTGACCATCGCCCCGCTGTACACCCGCCGCGACGAGCTGCCCGAGCAGCCGTTGCCGGGGGCGTACCCGTTCGTGCGCGGCAGGGACGCCGCACGCGATGTGCACCGCGGCTGGTTCGTCGGCGCCAGGATCGCCGAACGCGATGCGGCCCAGGCCAATCGGGACCTGATGACCGGCTTGGAGAACGGGATCAGCGCGGTCTGGCTCACCGTCGGTGAGCAGGGTGTGCCGGTCGACGGCCTGCCGACGGCGCTGTCCGGGCTGCTCTTCGAGCTCGCACCGCTGAGCATCACGGCCGGGAGCGCCGCCACCGCGGCGGCGGCACAGGTTTTCGCGGTGCTGGACGGTTACCAGGCGCCCGCGCGCGCCGATATCCGGGTTTCCCTCGGCGCGGCGCCGCTCACCAGCCGCTTCGCCGGGACCGCCGATATCGGCGTACCCGAGGCGGCGGCGCTGGCCACCCAGGCGGTCGCGCGCACCGAGACGGTGCGCGCGATCACCGTGGACGGCACCGTCTTCCACGACGCGGGCGCCTCCGACGCACAGGAGCTCGGCGCCGCGGTGGCGGCGGGCCTGGCCTACCTGCGGACGCTGACCGAGGGCCTCGATATCGCGGATGCGCTGGGCCAGCTGGAGTTCCGGTTCGCCGCCACCGACGACCAATTCGCCACCATCGCCAAATTCCGTGCCGCCCGCCAACTCTGGGCCAGGGTCGCGCACGTGTGCGGTGCACCCGCCTTCGGTGGCGCTCCGCAGCACGCGGTGACCTCGGCGGCCATGATGACACAGCGCGATCCGTGGGTGAACCTGCTGCGCACCACCCTCGCCGCGTTCGGCGCCGGTGTGGGCGGTGCGGACGTGGTGACGGTGCTGCCGTTCGATTCCGCACTGCCCGCAGGGGAATTGGGCGTATCGAAGGCGTTCGCCGAGCGGATGGCGCGCAACACCCAGCTGCTGCTGCTCGAGGAATCGCACCTCGGTTTCGTGCAGGATCCGGGCGCAGGTTCCTGGTACGTCGAGGACTACACCGCCGAATTGGCCGCGCGGGCATGGGCGTTCATGCAGGAGCTGGAGGCCGCGGGCGGTTATCTCGCCGCGCTGGAGTCCGGTCTGCTCGCCGAGCGCATCGCCACGACCAAGGCGGCGCGCGATGCCGATGTCGCACACCGCAAGACGGCCGTCACCGGCGTGAACGAATTCCCGAACCTGGCCGAGCAGCCGCTGTCCGCAGCGGCGCGAGCTCAGGACCCGGAGGCGGCAGCGGAGCGTGACCACGCAGGGGCCAGGGAGCGCCGCCAATTGAGCACAGCGGCGCGCAGGCCGGGCTCGGTGGCCCGCTACGGCGCCGCTTTCGAGGCGCTGCGCGACCGTTCCGACGCCTACCTGGCGACGCACGGCACTCGCCCGAAAGCGCTGCTCGTGCCGCTCGGTTCGGTGGCCGAGCACAACGTGCGGGTGACCTTCATCGCGAACCTGCTCGCCTCCGGCGGCATCGAGTCGGTCAACCCCGGCCCGCTCGAGGTGGGCGGGATCGCGGCCGCGGCAACCGAATCCGGCGCACCGATCGCGGTGCTGTGTGGCGCCGACGCGCGCTACGCCGCGGAAGCCGGTGCGGCCGTGGCACAGTTGCGCGCGGCCGGGGTGGCGACGGTGCTGCTCGCCGGTGCGGCGAAGGCCGTCGCCGAGCTGAGCGAGGCGCAGCGCCCGGACGGATTCCTCGCGGCGCGCATCGATGCGGTCGCGGCGCTGTCCGGCCTGCTGGAGAAGGTGGGAGCCTGATGACCGTGGAAATCAAGCATCTGATCGGCAATTTCGCCGAGGTGCCCCTGGCGGACCGCGCGCCCGAGCCCGCCGCCGTGGACACCGACCAGGTGAATGCCTACGTGCGTACGGCGGCCGCCGCCAACAACTACGCACCCGAACAGCTGTCCTGGTCGACTCCCGAAGGCATCGAGGTGCCGCCGGTATTCACCAAGGCGGACCGGGATGCCGTTGCCGCCGAGGGCTATCCGCTCGACAGCGTGCCCGGCGTCGCGCCGTTCCTGCGCGGACCGTATCCGACGATGTACGTCAACCAGCCGTGGACCATCCGCCAGTACGCGGGCTTCTCCACCGCCGCCGACTCGAATGCCTTCTACCGCCGCAATCTTCAGGCGGGCCAGAAGGGACTCTCGGTCGCCTTCGACCTGGCGACGCACCGCGGCTACGATTCCGACCACCCGCGCGTGCAGGGTGACGTCGGCATGGCCGGTGTCGCCATCGACTCCATCCTCGACATGCGCCAGCTCTTCGACCACATTCCGCTCGATCAGGTGAGTGT
Organism: Nocardia sp. NPDC052566; assembly: GCF_044547285.1. NCBI lineage: Bacteria > Bacillati > Actinomycetota > Actinomycetes > Mycobacteriales > Nocardiaceae > Nocardia > Nocardia sp. NPDC052566. Next base: position 863,018 of record NZ_JBIUAF010000005.1, read on the forward strand.
GTCGATGACCATGAACGGCGCGGTGCTGCCGATCCTCGCGCTGTATGTCGTTGCCGCGGAAGAACAGGGCGTCACGCCCGAACAGCTGGCCGGAACCATTCAGAACGACATTCTGAAGGAGTTCATGGTCCGCAACACCTACATCTATCCGCCCAAGCCCTCGATGCGGATCATCTCCGACATCTTCGCCTACACCAGCGCGAAGATGCCGAAGTTCAACTCGATCTCCATCTCCGGCTACCACATTCAGGAGGCGGGCGCGACCGCCGACCTGGAGCTGGCCTACACCCTCGCCGACGGCGTGGAGTACATCAGGGCCGGTATCGAGGCGGGCATGGCGGTCGACAAGTTCGCACCGCGGCTGTCGTTCTTCTGGGCCATCGGCATGAACTTCTTCATGGAGGTCGCCAAACTCCGGGCCGGACGGCTGCTCTGGAGCGAGCTGGTCGCGAAGTTCGAGCCGAAGAGCGCGAAATCGCTATCGCTGCGCACTCATTCGCAGACTTCGGGGTGGTCGCTCACCGCGCAGGACGCCTACAACAATGTGGCGCGCACCTGTATCGAGGCGATGGCCGCGACCCAGGGCCACACCCAGTCGCTGCACACCAACGCGCTCGACGAGGCGCTCGCGCTGCCGACGGACTTCTCCGCCCGCATCGCCCGCAACACCCAGCTGCTGATCCAGCAGGAGTCCAACACCACCCGCCCGATCGACCCGTGGGGCGGCTCGTACTACGTCGAATGGCTGACCCACCAGCTGGCCAACCGCGCCCGCGCGCATATCGCCGAGGTGGAGGCGCACGGCGGTATGGCACAGGCGATTTCGGAGGGCATCCCGAAGCTGCGCATCGAGGAGGCGGCCGCGCGCACCCAGGCGCGCATCGATACCGGCCAGCAGCCGGTGATCGGCGTCAACAAATATCAGGTCGAAGAGGATCAGCAGGTCGAGGTCCTCAAGGTGGAGAACTCGCGTGTCCGCGCCGAGCAGATCGACAAGCTGCGCCGCCTGCGCGCCGACCGGGACGCGGCCGAGGTGGAACGGGCGCTGGCCGACTTGACCAGGGCCGCAGCCTCTTCCGACGGCGGCATGGACAACAATCTGCTCGCCCTCGCCATCAACGCGGCGCGCGCCAAGGCCACCGTCGGTGAGATCTCCGACGCGCTCGAGCGCGTATACGGCAGGCACCAGGCCGAGATCCGTACGCTCTCCGGTGTGTACCGCGACGAGGCAGGCAAGGTCACCAACATCACCAGGGCCATCGAACTGGTCGAGGAGTTCGCCGAGGCCGAGGGCCGCCGCCCGCGCATACTGGTCGCGAAGATGGGCCAGGACGGGCACGACCGAGGACAGAAGGTGATCGCGACGGCCTTCGCCGATCTCGGCTTCGACGTCGACGTGGGCCCGCTGTTCCAGACCCCGGAAGAGGTGGCGCAGCAGGCGGCCGACAACGACGTGCACGTCGTCGGCGTGTCCTCGCTGGCGGCGGGCCATCTCACGCTGGTGCCCGCGCTGCGGCAGGCACTGGCCGATGTCGGGCGTCCCGACATCATGGTCATCGTCGGCGGCGTCATCCCGCCCGGTGACTTCGACGAGCTGTACGAGGCGGGCGCGGCGGCGATCTTCCCGCCGGGCACCGTGATCGCCGATGCCGCCATCGACCTGCTGCGCAAGCTCGGGTCGGAGCTGGGGCACGAACTCGGCGGCGGGAGCGGGGCGGGAACCGCTACCGCATGACCAAGCGCGTCATCGATGTGGACGCACTCGCCGACGCGGTCCGCGGCAACGAGCGGGCCGCCTTGGCGCGTGCGATCACCCTGGTCGAGTCGACCAGGGCCGATCACCGAGAGCTGGCTCAGCAGCTGCTGCTGAAGCTGACGCCGGGCGCCGATGCCATGGTGTCGAATCGCGTCGGCATCACCGGGGTTCCCGGCGTGGGCAAGTCGACCTTTATCGACGCGCTCGGCATGGCCCTGATCGGCAAGGGGCACCGGGTCGCGGTGCTCGCGGTCGATCCGTCCTCCACCCGCACCGGCGGGTCCATCCTCGGCGACAAGACACGGATGGCGCGGCTGTCGGTGGAGCGCGGCGCGTATATCCGCCCGTCGCCGACGGCGGGGACGCTGGGCGGTGTCGCCAAGGCGACCAGGGAAACCATCGTGCTGCTCGAGGCCGCCGGATACGACGTGATCCTGGTGGAGACCGTCGGCGTCGGCCAGTCCGAGGTCACCGTCGCGAATATGGTCGATGTGTTCTGCTTCCTGACCCTGGCGCGCACCGGAGATCAGTTGCAGGGCATCAAGAAAGGCGTGCTCGAGCTGGCCGACCTGGTCGCGGTGAACAAGGCCGACGGCAAGCACGAGATCGAGGCCAAGGCCGCCGCCCGCGAGCTCGCGGGCGCGCTGCGCCTGATCCACCCGCACGACGCGCTGTGGCGCCCACCGGTATTGACCATGAGCGGTCTGGAAGGCACCGGCCTGGACAAGTTCTGGGACACCGTCCTGGAACACCGCAGGGTGCTCACCGACGCGGGCGAATTCGACGAGAAGCGCCGCCGTCAGCAGATCGACTGGACCTGGACCATGGTGCACGATCAGCTGCTGCGCCGCCTGGCCGACAACCCGAACGTGAAAGCCATTCGCGCCCAGGTGGAAAAGCAGGTCCGCGACGGCACCCTGACCGCCGCCCTCGCCGCCGAGGAACTACTGCGCGCCTTCGACAACTGATCCGTCAATCGACGGGATCGGCGAATCGGACGCCGGTGCACTCGAATTGTTTCACGTTGCGCAGGAGCGCGACGCCGCGACGCGGTTCTCCGGTCGTCCTGTGGGACAGGCTGTTTCAGGCCGTCCGCGGCACCCGTTCGACGCCGGCGCACCAGACGCGCAGCAGGCGCCGGGTGAGATGGATATCGGTGGTCGGATCGCCGTCGAGCAGGATCAGGTCGGCGCGGCGGCCTGGCTCGATCACGCCGCGGTCGGTCAGGCCGAAGTGCTCGGCGGGCAGCACGGTCGCGGCGCGCAACGCCTCGACGGGGGACAGGCCCGCGTCGACCAGCAGTGCGAGTTCATCGTGCAGGCTCTCGCCAGGAGGGGGCATCACCGGAACGCCCGGCGTCGAATTCGAGTCTGTGCCAGCCAGAATCGGCACACCGGCCCGGTGGATGGCGGCGATATTGGCGCGCGCGGCGGCATAGTCGCCCACCGGCGGGGTCGGCAGCGTGGTGAGGAATTCGATGACGCCCTTCATCATGCCCAGCGTGGGAATGACGACGGTGTGATCGGCCACCAGGCGGGCGACGAACTCCTCGTCCAGGGCTTTGTCGTAGGGGGCGTGCGTGATGAAATCCGCGCCCGCGTCGGCCGCCATGGAATAGGTGGCGCAGGAAACCGCGTGTGCGACAACCTGTTTGCCGTGCTCGTGGGCCGCGGCGACCAGTGCGTCGAGCGTTGCCTGATCCGGGCCCGGCTGGTCGGCGATGACCTTGATGTAGTCCGCCCCCTCGGCCACCCGGTCGGTGACGAACCGCGGTGCCGCCGCCGCACTGTCCACCAGGCCCTCGTCCGGAAAGCCCGGCATCCCGCTGTGCATACTGCCCGACGCGGTTGCCGGGGTACCCGCGCTGCGGATATCGGCGGCCCCGCGATGTCCGCGCAGCGCCTCGACCTGCTTCGCCGACCAGTTCGCCATCTCCAGCGCGGTCGTCACGCCGAAGTCGGCAAGTCGTTCCAGCGCATCGGTGTCACTCAGATGCACATGCGCGTCGATCAGCCCCGGCAACAGGGTCGCGCCCCCGGCATCTACCACCTCCGCTCCGCCGGGATCGGTGCCGATCAGTCCGTTGTCGATGACGACGGTGTCCGGCTCGACGAGCCGATGTCCATCGAAGACGCGCACATTGGTCAACAGCAGCTTGTGTACGGTCCTCGGATCGGCGTAGCTCGGTGTGGTGGACATGAATCCTCCCGATCGTCGGCGGCCGAGCGGCCCCGGTGATGCCGCATCGTGGTGCCGAACTCAGTATCGGCCGACCGCGTTGCCGTCGGAGGGGGAACGGGATGGACGGCCGATCGGTCGCTGTGGCAAGCTGCGGGGGCAAGTATCAGAAAGTTCGTCAACGCCTAGGTCGGTCGGTGGAGTGCGTTGGCGTGTTCGCGTTGTCGCGGACACGGCCGACTCCGCCATGGTGGCTGCTGTGTTCGAGACGCGCGCCGTCTCGAAAGGACACGACATGACCACCGACTACGTCCCCGATCCCGAGCGCGACATCAGCGCCCTCCTCAGAGGTTTCTTCGACCACGTCGCCGTGACACTCGCCGAAAATAGCCTTCCCGCAACACATCTCGCGGACATTCAGCAGCGCCACCGCGAGCTGGACGCGGCCGACGCCGCACGCGTCATCGATGAGCCCGCCCGCTACAACCTGCGCATGACGCTGGCGCTGGTGGCCGCGCACGAGGTCCTCGTCCCGCTGCTCGGCCGCGCCGAATCCCTTGCCGCCGTGCGCGATGCGTTCATGCGGCCGCTCGGAGCGGCGGTGCGCGACGCGACGAAGGCTATGCTCGACGCGGCACCCGATCCGTTCGCGGCACTGGTCGCGGTCTCGAAAGCGCGGGAGGAGTACCAATTCGGCGCGGGATTCACCTTCGAACGCCCGGTCGACGACGATCGGCGCTACCACGTGGATGTCGTCCGGTGCTTCTATTACGACGTGCTGGCCGCTCATTCGGCCACCGAACTGGCGCCGGTGATGTGCGAGTTCGACACCAACTGGATGGACGCCGTCGATCCGTCCGCGCACGGATTCCGCTTCGATCGGGTGACCACGATCGGTCTCGGCGGTTCGCGCTGCCCGTTCCATTTCACCCGCACCGACGCCTGATCGCTGCCGGATTGCCAACGGTGACCGGTGCTGCCCGCCTCGCAGGGATGGGCAGCACCGGGTCGGAGGAAATCACTGAAAGCTGAGGATGTCGCGCTCACGACCGGTGCTGGCGTCGGCCCGCGTGGGTGATTGCCAAGCGAATGCCGGTTGTCGAGAGCCGTTGACGCGGCGTAAGGTTGAAGGTTCCTCGGCGGACGGTGTGCCCCGGCGACGAGGACCCGCCGGCCGTCGTGATGTGCAGCGTTCACCCGCACAGGACGAAGGAGCGTGGGCGATGACCGATGACGCGATTGCCCCGGCGCCCGAGCCGCGCGCGATCGGGCCGATGCCGGTCGCCAGGTTCACGCCGGTACCGCCGCAACAGCTTTCGGTCGAGCCCGTGCTGGTTACCGTCGGCGATATCGCGTGCAGTTCGACGACGGTGTTCATCCCGTCCGGTCAGCGCCATCCACTCGCCGGTACCACCTGGATCGTGACCCATCAAACCACCGTCACCCAGCGCATCCCGGCCTATGCGATCGTTTTGGCCGTGCTGCTCGCGCTGGCCTGTCTGCTCGGGCTGCTCTTCCTACTGGTCAAGGAGGAGTCCATCCAGGGTTTCGTGCAGGTCAGTGTGCAGTCGCCCGGTTTCTACTACGCGACCCAGGTGCCCATCGGCGACAAGCGCCAGGTCATCGATGTCGAACAGCGCGTCGAGTACATCCGCGGGATGGTCGCCGCACTCGGCTGAATCACGCTGTGTCGCCGAGTGATTCGAGCAGTGCGCGCAGTGCGGCGGCGACCCGCTGGCGCTGCGCCGGGGTGAGTGGCGCAAGCAGTCGCCCCAAAATGTCTCAGCGGTGAGTTATCTCACCACGGAATTACTTATCACTAAGCTAAGTTACTTAGGGCTAAGCAACAGCAACAAGGAGGAATCATGCGGATTACGGTGTTCGGCGCGGCCGGTGCGGTGGGCAGCCGGGTGGTGGCCGAGGCGCTGGCGCGGGGCCACGAGGTCACCGCGGTGGTGCGCGATCTCGCGCGGGCCGGATCGGTGCCCGCCGGTGCGCTGCTTCGGGTGGGCGACGCCGCACGGTCCGCGGACGTCGAATCACTCAGTGCCGGACAGGATCTGGTGATCACGGCGACCAGGCCCGCGCCGGGCAGCGAGGCGGAGCTGCCCGCCGTGACCGAGGCGCTGCTCGCCGGCGTGGCACGCACCGGCGTCCGCGTCCTGGTCGTCGGTGGCGCGGCCACCCTGCGGGTGCCCGGCGAGGCCGATCTCACCCTGCACGAATCACCGGGTTTCCCAGCCGAATTGGCGGCGATCGCGCGGGCGTGCGCCGATCAGCTCGCGCTGTGCCACGCGGAGCCCGTCGCGGAGTGGACCTATCTGAGCCCGCCCGCGCAGCTGGAGCCGGGGGAGCGGACCGGTCGCTACCGGCTCGGCGCGGACGAGCTCCTGGAAGACGCCGACGGTGTTTCGGCGATCTCCATGGAGGATTTCGCGGTCGCGCTGCTCGACGAGGCGGAGCATCCGGTACACCGGCGCGTCCGCTTCACCGTGGCCGCGCCGCTGCTCGCCGGGGCGAGCGCCGAGTAGCTATCGCACGCCGAAGAGTCGAGCCCCGTTCTGGTAGCAGACTTTCCGTAACCAGTCCTCGCCGAGGTCGAGCCGCTCCAGCACCTCGATCGCGTGCGGGTAGGAGTAGGGGATGTTCGGGAAGTCGCTGCCGAACAGGATGCGGTCGCCGAGCTCGCGCAGGCGGCCGTGCTCGGCGGCCGGGAACGGGTCCGCGGATTCGACGAATTCGGTGAAGGCCATGGTGGTGTCGAGCCGCAGGTCCGGGTACCGCTCGGCCAGGTCGAAGAATTCGGCGTACTCGGGCATGCCCATATGCGCGATGATCAGGCGCAGCCGTGGAAAACGGTGCAGCAGTGCGGCGATCGGCTCCGGGCCGGTGTATTCGCCTGCGACCGGACCGGATCCGCAGTGGATCACCACCGGAATGCCCGCGTCCTGGACCATGCCCCACACCGGGTTCAGCAGTGGATCGCCCGGATGGAATCGGCCGACCTGAATGTGCACCTTGAACACTCGCGCTCCGCGCTCGATCGCGGCCTCGGTGTAGCTGTCCGCGCCGTGCTCGGGAAAGAAGGTCGCGGTGTGCAGGCAATCCGGGGTGCGCTCGGCGAAATCGGCGGTCCACTCGTTCAACCAGGCCGCCATATCCGGCTTGTGCGGGTACACGAGGGAGGTGAACGCGCGAACGCCGAAGCCACGCAACGTCTTCAGCCGGACCTGCTCGTCGTCGCGGTAGGCGATCGGCCAGGTGCGCGCGATCAGCGGACCCGCCGAATCGAAATACGCCCACACTTTTCGCATGACCTGTTCCGGCATGAAATGCGTGTGCACGTCGATGATTCCGGGCAGGCCGAGCCGTTCACGGAACGCGGTGAGATAGGCGTTCTCGTCGTTCATACCTCTCCTACTGTGCGGGATACCGCTCCCTGGCGAAATCGCCGATCCGGGCGATCAGCCGTTCGAAGAAGATCTCCGGATCGGTGCCGATCACGATGTCCGCGTTGGGTTCCCGGCCCCACATGCCTTCCCAGTCGGCCACCGTGGTCGCCCGGGTGATGGTGCCCGCCAGTTCGACGTCGACCGTCGCCGGGCGGGTGACGGCCAGACCGGCGTCGAGCGCGACCGCCGCGGCGAACGGATCGTGCATATGCGCGAGATAGCCCGCGCCGCACTGCTGGTGGAAGTCGAAGTAGAAGCGCACCGCGTCGGTCACGTGCCGCACGATCGGATTGCTCGCGGCCGAGCGGGCGTGCGGCGGGTCGAGCGGCGACACCGTCTCGACCGGGAAGCTGCCCGCGCGTTCGGCGAGCAGCGTGAGATGTTTGGGCGTCATCTCGATGGTCTCGGTGATGTCGAGCGCGCAGACCAGCGGCCTGCGGTCGGCGGGTGCGGCGGAGAAGGCGTCGAAGACCTCCTTGGCCGCCTCCGGGTCGACGTGCACGTTCCACTCGTTGGTCGGCGTGGTATTGCCGGGGTGGTTGAACGCGCCGCCCATGATCACCAGTCGCCGCAGCAGCTGCGGCAGCCGTGGTTCGAGCCGCAGTGCCAGCGCGAGATTGGTGAGCGGCCCGGTGCACAAACCGACGATCTCGCCGGGATGTGCCCGCACCAGCTCGACCCACATCTCCACGGCCGACCGCGGCGAGAGCGCGCGCGCCGATTCCGGCAGCTCGGCATAACCGACGCCCTGCGGGCCGTGGGTATCCTCGGTGGTGCGCAGGGGGATGGCGAGCGGTTCGGTCGCGCCGAGCGCGACCTCGATATCCGCCGCGCCACACACGTCGAGCCAGGCCAGATTGTTCGCCGCGACCTGGGCCGCGGGCACATTGCCCGCGGTGGAGGCGATCCCGATGATCTCGGCCTCGGGGGAGGCGAGCAGGTAAAGCAGCGCAAGGGAATCGTCGACACCGGTATCGACATCCATGATGATCTTCTGCCGCACCACCCGAGCGTAGCCCTGGCGAATTCTCAGTAGGCGGGCAGCTCGTAGAAGTCGGTGTGGGTGAAGAACTTCATCATCAGCGGCCGCAGCAACCGGGTGGTCATGAGCCGCATGAACACTTGCGACATCTTGATGCCGAAGCGGGACGCGGGCAGTACGGTCGCGATACTGCCCGGCAGCTCCTTGGCTTTGTCGAGGAAGGGGGTGACGGTGGTCTCGTAGCGGGCCAGCGCGCCGGTGAGATCGCCAGGGGTGGCGGCGATTTCGCCCGCGAGCACATACGCGCCGACGATCGCCATCGCGGTGCCCATGCCGGTCATCGGCGAGCCGCAGTATCCGGCGTCGCCGAGCAGGGTGACCCGGCCCGCCGAGAGCGTCGGCATATCGATGCGGGCGAGCACGTCGAAGTAGAAGTCGGGGGTGTCGGCCATCGCCGCGAGCACCTCGGGCGCGATCCAGCCCGCGCCCGCCAGCATGTCGGCGATGCGCCGCTGCTGGGCGGCGACATCGCGGCGCAGTCCCGGATCGGCCTCGGTGCGCAGCATGATGATCGCCTTGCAGGTGTCCGGGTCGGCGTCCGGGCGGATGCCGACCGAGGCGTTGGGCACGGAATGTGTTTTCATCCAGCCCGGTTCGGTGCCCGCGGGCGCCGGGACGGTGAAGAAGGACATGTAGCCGCCGAGGTAGGTCGCGTAGTCGTCCTCCGGTCCGAAGGCCAGTGCGCGGGTCGCCGAGTGCACGCCGTCGGCGCCGATCACCAGATCGAACCGCTCGGTGCCGCCACCGGCGAAGGTCACCTCGACGCCGGTGTCGTCCTGGGTCAGCGCCTCGATCCAGGCGCCGTAGCGATAGTCGAGCGGGCCGTCGATCGCGGCCAGCTCGGTGAGCAGCACGTCGTTCAGATCGCCGCGAGTGATCTCGATTTCGGCGACGAAGCCTTTGCCGTCGAACATCTCGGCGGGCATCCTGACCTTGTCGCGGCCGCGTTCGTCCACGAAGGCCATGCCCTTCTCGTCGAGCAGGTACTTGCGGATGCCCGGCATCAAGCCCATCCGCTCGGCCGCCTCCTTGCTCGGTCCGCGCAGGTCGACCGCCTGACCGCCAGGGCGCGGCGCGGCGGCGCGCTCGACGACGGTGGTACGGATGCCCGCGCGGAGCAATTGGATGGCGACCGCGTTGCCCGCGATGCCGCCGCCGCTGACGAGCACGTGCGGGCTGTGGGTGGAGCTCATGATCTGGTTCCCCTCGGAAAGGCAGTGGGAGACAACGGTCTCGGCGAGTGTCGCAAATATTAGAACAGATGTCTAGGACAATTGTCTAAACATGTTGTAACCTGGACGCATGGGAAACCGAGAAGATCTATTGGCCGGTGCGCGCAAGGTCATCGTCGAGCGGGGCATCGCCAAGGCGACGGCCAGGGATATCGCCTCGGCCGCCGGTGTCAGCCTGGCCGCGATCGGCTACCACTTCGGCTCGAAGGACGCGCTGATCACCGAGGCGCTCGCCGAATCGCTGGGCACCGGCATCGGCGACGGGATGGAGGCGCTGATCCAGGAGGGGAGCGGCATGGCGCCGCTCGCGGCCTTCGCCCAGATGTGGAACGCGATGCCGAACATCTTCCGTGACAACCACGAGGCCATGCTGGCGAGCATGGAGAACCTGGTGCGTGCCTCCCGCTCGCCGGAATCGCAGAAGTTCTTCGCCGACGGGATGCCCCATATCTACCAGGACATGGGTAACGCACTGCGGCAGGCACATCCGCAGTTGACCGCCGAGCAGGCGCACGCGATCGCCCAGCTGCACTGGGTCCTGGTGCAGGGCCTCGGCGTCCTCGGCGTGGTCGCGCCCGCCGCCGACCTGCCCGACGGTGATCGCCTGGCCGAGGCGATCACCGCGCTCACCGGCGCGTAGGTCGGCCGGAATCGTGGCCCGCCGGGATCGGCGACGCGATGCGGAACGCGCCGAGCCGGAACAGCCGCAGGTCGAGCATCGGTTCAGCGGGCGTGCATCGGCCAGGCCGGGGTGTTGGAGCCGTAGGCGGGTGCGGGCCAGGCGTAGTCCGGATACTCGGCGAGTGCGGGGGCGGCGGTGATGGTGTTGCCGTGGAAGACGGCCGCGGCCGGGCTCGGCATGGTGGCCGCCGGATGCGCCGGTGTCCGGTACGGGTCGGCGAGTAGCCAGGATGCGGTGCGCGCCAGCGAGACTCGCACGTCACGGCCGACGCCGTCGGCGGCACGCGCCACCAGTGCGTCGATCACGCCCGCGGCGAGCAGATAGCCCGACGCGTGGTCGAGTGCCTGCGCGGGCAGCGCGCCGGGCACCGCGGGGGCGCCCTCGATGATGGAGATGCCGCTGGCCGCCTGCACGATGCTGTCGAAACCGCGGCGCTCGCCCCACGGGCCGTATTCGCCCCACGCGCTCACCCGGCCGTGCACGAGGCCGGGGTAGTGCGCCGCGATGAGCCCGGCGTATTCCAGTGCGCCGGGCCGATATCCGGTGACGAGCACATCCGCCGAGGCGAGCAGTTCGTGGAACACCGGCAGCTGCGTGCGCAGATCGAGCAGCGTCGACCCCTTGCCCTGGCAGGTGTCCACGTACTGCCACTCGATCTCGGGTAAGTGCGGCGGATCGACCCGGAGCACGTCGGCGCCGAGTAACGCCAGCGTTCTGGTGGCCACCGGTCCGGCGAGCACCCTGGTCAGGTCGAGCACGCGCAGGCCGCGCAGCGGTTGCAGCGGTGAGGCGTCCATGGACAGTCCGGCGGCCGCGCGATCCTCGCGCTGCTCGATCGCCACCAGCGGCCCGTCCGCCGCCGCCTGGCCCTCCGGGCTGTCGGCCCACTCCTGTTCGGTGCGCACGCGCACCGCGATGGCGCCGTGCGCGGCGGCGCGCTCCTCGATATCGGCGGCGCGGCTCATCGCCATTTGAGCGATGGCCAGGTCGACGGGCATCTCGGGGGACAGGTCGAGCGCGGCGAACAGGCGGGCACGGTGGTGTGCGTAGTTGGCGTGGGTGCGCACCCAGCCGTCGAAGGTCGGGAAGAAGCCGGACAGGTCCGCGAACATCGCCGGGGCGTTGCCGTTCGCGCGCACCAGGCGCTCACTGCGGAACGCCGCGGTGATCCTGGCCGGGTCGAGCCGGTGCGCCACCGGGTGCAGGCCACGCGCCGCCCGTATCCGGTTGCTCGCCGCGGTCACCGCGGCCACCGAGCCCGAGGCCAGCGCCCAGACCGGCAGTGTCGCAGCGAGATTGCCGCCGGGGTCGGGGAAATGGGTTATGCCGGAGCCGGTGACACCGATTCCCGCTTCGTAGTCGTCGACCAGCCGTGTGTGCGCGTTCACCCGACCGAGAGTAGTTGCTCCATGGCGGTACCGAGATGGGCACGGTACCGGTGAGCCGGCACCGGTCAGTTACCCGCGAACGGACGTGTCTGGGCCGCAGCGGATCTCGCGCTGCGCCTGCGCCACAACCAGGCATAACCGACCCAGGAAACCGTGACGCACACGACGACGAGCACACGCACCAGCCCGAGCGCGCTCTCCGGATAGATGACACCGGTGAGGTAGTGATCGATGAATCCGCTCGGCGGCAGTCCGGCGACGCCTGCCCGGTGCCGCGCCCAGTTCTCCAGATCGGTGAGCGGGCATTTCACCCCGAACAGCACGGTGCTGAAACCCCAGCCGAACGCGATCAGGTGCAGCACCAGGGTGCGCGGCCGGCGCCACGCGAGAAACCCGCCGATCACCACGTACACCACGAACGCGAAATGCACCGCGGCGACGGCGTCGGCCAGCAGCCGGTACACCATGTATCCAGCCTAAGCCGCCGCCGTCGGCTCGCGCGTCGCGACCGGCGGGAGAACGCGGCGCAGCACCGCACGGAACAGCAGGACGGTGTCGGTGGCGAAGTCGCGCCGCGTCACCCGCAGGTGCCGCAGTGCCCGGCCGTGCTCGACGGCGAGCACGGCCATCGCCGCGGCCAGCAGCAGCCAGCAGAAGGCGCGCACCGAGTTTCGCGTCACGATGCCGCGGCCCGCGAATTCGGCGCGCAGCCTGGCGACGTGGAAGTCGATGTGGCGCACCGCGTCCGAATGGATGCGCCGCGCCACCTCGACGAGTACCGGATCGGTGCTGCCGTCGCGCAGCGCCCGGTAGTAGCGCACGGCAACCACTTCGGCGATCAGCAGCGCCATCAGTTCGGTGCGGAACCCGAGCGCTCGGCGCAGGCGGGTGAACAGCCGAGCGGACCAGTGGCCGCGTAGCGGCATCGCGCCGCCGGTGGTCAGCAGGCGGGCGAGCAACCGGGCGTGGTTGTCCTGCTCGGCGACGAAGAGCCGCAGTGCGGCCACATAGTCGTGGTCGCCGGAGGAGGTGCTCTTGGCGAGCAGATCGGCGCCGCCGCTGCCCGCGCCGATGTGGCGGCGCCGCAGGCTGGCGACCAGTGCGCGCGGCAGCGGCCCCATCGAATGCCACTGCGGCTCGTCTTGTTTCGCCCGATAGGTGGCCGCCATCAGGAATTCGGCCAGCCACGCCGTTTCTGCTCGCATGCCAGAACATCTCGGTGCGCGGCGCGAGCGCAACACCTCAGCCGAGATATTCGGATTCGAGGACGAGATCGGTGATCAGGGACTGGTATTCGACGTGGGTCTTGTGCTCGGTCGTGCGCCACGAGCCGCCTTCGCGTTCGTGCATATATCGCCGATAGTCCGGTGCGCCCGGCACTTTCACATTGTCGGCAACCACGACCGTACCCGGATGCAACCAGCCCGCGTCGAGCATGGTGTTCAGATCGGGGAGATACGCCGACTTCAGATGGTCGATAAAGACGAAATCGAGTGCGCCGGAACCGAATCCGTACTCCTCGGTGAGCCGCCGCACGGTCTGCCCGCCATCGCCGATCTTGCCGAGCACCACGTGCACCCGATCCGCCAGGCCCGCGTGCGCGATCACCGCCGACGCGATCTCGGCGTTGGCGGCGCTGGCCTCGACCGACACCAGGCGCGCGGTCGCCGGCATCGCCCGCCCGGTGCGCACCGCGCTGTAGCCCACATACGCGCCCAGTTCCAGCAGCAGTGCCGGGTCCGCTCGCCGGATCGCCGCGTCGAGCAGCAGCCCCTTCTCGTCGCCGACATTCATCAGGATGGTGTGGTTGCGTGCGAAATCATCGATCACCGCGAGCACGCTGTCCGGATCGCCTTCGGTGGCGTGCGCGCGTACATAGTCGAGCAGCGCGCGCTCGCGCCCATCGCCCACCTGCCCGGTCCGCTCCAGGCTCCGATTGCTCAACGCCATCCGCAGCAGCGACCACCGCGTGAACGGCAGCCGATCGCGCACCTTCGCGGCGAACCCACTGATCTCGGCCATGGCGCCTCTCCCTCGGTCGGTGCCATGATTCTGCCCGAGATCGACCCGCGAGTGGGCGGGTTACCAGGGTGAGGGCTGGTAGTCCTTGAGGAAGCAGCCGTAGAGGTCGGTGCCCGCCTCGCCCTGGACGATCGGGTCGTAGACGCGGGCGGCGCCGTCGACGAGGTCGAGCGGCGCGTGGAACCCCTCCTCGGCCAGGCGGATCTTGGTGTAGTGCGGGCGCTCGTCGGTGATCCAGCCGGTGTCGACGGCGGTCATCAGGATGCCGTCGGCTTCGAACATCTCACCCGCGCTGGTGCGGGTCAGCATGTTCAGCGCCGCCTTGGCCATATTGGTGTGCGGGTGGCCCGCCCCCTTGTACGCGCGGGCGAACTGGCCCTCCATCGCCGAGACGTTCACGATGTACTTGCGCCTGCCCGCCGCGGCCGCCATCGCCGGGCGCAGCCGCGACACCAGGATGAACGGCGCGACCGAATTGCACAGCTGCACCTCGAGCAGCTCGGTCGGATCGACCTCGGCGACGGTCTGCACCCAGCTGTTGGTGTGCGCGAGATCCGGCACCAGGCCGCCCGCGTCGATCGCGACGCCGCGCGAAATGCGCTCGGGGGTGGCCGATCCCGCGACGAGCGCCAGCTCGGCGACATCGGCGGCGGACAGCGTCGGGGTGAGCGAGGCGGTGAGCGCGGTGGGGTGGGCCTGCATGGTCTTGCCGAAGCTCACCACATCGGGCAGCGCGCCCGCGGGCAGCGGGCCGGACTCGGCGTCGACCAGCGCGCTGTACGCGCCGGCGGAGCGGCGCACCGTCTGCGCGGCATTGTTGATCAGGATGTCGAGCGGGCCCTGTGCGGCGATATCGTCGGCGAGCGCGACCACCTGGGCCGGGTCGCGCAGGTCGATGCCGACGATGCGCAGCCGGTGCAACCAGTCGGCGCTGTCGTCCATGGCGGCGAAGCGGCGAATGGCGTCATTGGGGAAGCGGGTGGTGATGGTGGTGTGCGCGCCGTCGCGCAGCAGGCGCAGCGCGATGTACATGCCGATCTTCGCGCGGCCACCGGTGAGCAGTGCGCGCTTACCGGTCAGATCGGTACGGGCGTCCCGCTTGGCGTGGCTGTTCGCCGCGCAATCGGGACACAGCTGGTGGTAGAAGGCGTCGACGCGGGTGTAGCGCTGCTTGCAGATGTAGCAGGGACGCGGGCGGATGAGCGTGCCCGCGCTCGCACCGTCGGTGCTGGTGCTGATCGGGATGCCCGCGGTCTCGTCATCGATGCGGTTCGGCGATCCGGTGGCGGTGGCGGCGACCACCGCGCGGTCCGCCTCGCTCACCGCCTCGCGCGCCTCGATCCGGCGGCGCTGCTTGAGCTTCTTGAACATGTGGCCGACCGCGCGCTGCACGGCGATCGAGTCGGGATGCTCCTTGTCCAGCTGTCCGGCTGCCTCGAGCACGCGCAGACAGGTGGCGAGCTCGGCGGGATCGATACTGCTTTCGGCCATCGGAACCGGGAACATCCTTCACATGAGCTGGGCGGTGTTCGATTTGCGGCGCTCCCTGGGCCCTCCGTGGTCACGCTGCGCTGCCGCCTACGGGCCCTGAGCTCGCGCCGGCGACCTGCTCATTCTGCCAAACCCGCCGTGGCGATTGCCGACCGGTAGCCGTTACCGCCGCAGCTTGGCCAGTGTCGCGGGCGCCGACTTCTTCAGCTTCTCGGTGATATCCGCCTCGCTCGGCACCTTCGACTTGTCCGTGCTGGTGTTGAACTGGAAGTAGCTGGTGGAGTAGGTGACCCAGCCGTCGCGCACCACCAGGGTGACATTGACGCCGGTCAGCCCGGAGGTCGTCTTGTCCTTGATGAGATAGGCCTCGTCACCGATGCCGGAGATCTTCTCGACCTTCGAATCCTTGCCGGTGCTGCGCTGGGTCCAGGTCTCGTTGGACGCGGTGAATTCCGGGCCGGGATCGGTCTGCTTGTGTAGCTCCGCGTGGGTGTAGAGCGAGCCGTAGTCCGACGCGCTCGCCGAGCCGGGCGGCGAGAAGTGGTAGGCGCAGCTCATCGTGTCGACGGCGGCATGCTTGGTGCCGTCGTGTTTGGGGTACTTGTCCTTGTCTGTGGAAGTACCCGTCGACTGGGAGCTGTAGCCCGCGCTGGTGAACGGCGAGGTGTCGGTGAAGTCGCAGAGATTGTCGACATAGTGGTAGCCGCGCAGATCCGCGTTCGCGCTGACGCCGTCGCCGGAGACGCCGAACGCGAAGACACCGACGGCCCACACCGCCGAGGTCACGAGTACCGCGCCCAGTGCCCAGAGCCAGCCCTTGCGGCCGCCCGAGCCGGTCGCGGGGCCCTGCGGGTAGCCGGGCGGAACCTGGTTGTACGGCGCGGACGGCGGCGGAACCTGTTGGTATCCAGGCTGATACGGCTGCTGCGGCGTGCCGGGATATCCGGTCGGCTGCTGCCACGCCGACGGATCGCCCTGCTGCTGCGGCACTCCCGGAAATACCGGCTGGTGCAGGGTGGCGCCCGTCGGCTGCCGCAGCATCGTCGGATCCGCCTGCGGCACACCGGGTTGCGACTGCTGGCCGGGATAAGGCTGTTGCGGCACACCGGGTTGCGAGTACGGCTGCTGCGGGATGCCGGGTTGCGACTGCTGCCCCGGATACGGCTGTTGCGGCATCGCCGGATTACTCGGCTGGCGCAGCATCGTCGGATCCGCCTGACCCGCCTGCTGCGGCTGTGCCTCGTTCCACCACGCATCGCTGGTCGGCTGCTGGCCCTGCTGTTCCCCCGGTCCTGTCATGGCCGCGAAGCTACCATCCGAACACCCTGGTCAGCGAGCCGACGGAATCGAGGGCCCGCTCAGCGCAGCATTGCCGCCACGTCGCCGCGCCCGCACGCGCCTGCGCGTTCCGCGAGACGATCGAGCAGCCGGGCGGGAATTTCCGCACGTACTTCGACCAGCCCGTGCCAGACCACATCGGGGGTATCGGCGGTGAGCGCGGCGAGGAACTCGTCGAGATCGTCCATTCCGTCGATGATCGCCAGCACCCGCGCCCGGCCCGCCGCGTCCTGAGCCAGCGCGACCTCGACAAGCGCGTCGATATTCGCGCTGCGCGCGGCAACCAGTACCGCGGAAAGCAACTGCGCGCGGGTCAGCTCACCCAGGCACGACGCGAGGATCGGTTTCGCCGATTCCGGCAGTGTGTCGACCAAAGGCATGACCTGCGACCACAATTCGTGCTCGGCGGCGGTCTCGATCACCGCGCGCAGGACCCGCGGTTCCCGCATGACCGGCAGTCCGGCCATCCGGCGGCGAGCGGTATCGGTCATGGCGAGCGCGATCGGCAGCATCGCCGCCCACCGCCCCGCGCCGTCGGCCTGGCGGATCAGCTCGGCGAGTTCGGCATCGGACTTCTCCGCGACCCGCGTGGCCAGGAACGCCAGCTGGCCCGGCGCCAGATGACCGGCGAGCGGCAGCAATTCGAGCCACAGCCCCTGGTCCAGCGCCACGTCCATGATCGCGCCGAGCACCGCCTCGTCGTGCACGGCGGGCCGAACGGCCAAGGCGCGCAGGCTGTCCGCGTTCATCGCGCCGGCCACCGGCAGCAGCGTCGCCCAGGCGTCGAGTGCCTGTACTGCCGCGAGCAACCCGTCGAGTACGTCCTCGCCGAGTCCGGCGGCGATATCGCCGAGGCGCGCCTTGTTTTCCACGCCGACACTGCCGAGCAGATCGATGCCCTCGGCCCACAGGTCCTGCTCGTGCGCCACGCGGATGACCCCGGCCAGCCGGTCCTCGACGATCAGCATCAGGCTGTCGAGCGAGCTCTTGTCCTCCAGTACGAAGCCGATGCGCAGCAGGTCCGCGTCGCCCATCACCGGCGCCGCGGCGCGCATGACCTCGTCGGAGACCACGCCGACGAACCGGCCCATCGTCAAATGGTCGCCGCGGGTGAGCAATTCGCGCGCGACGTCGATGACCATCCGCGGCGGCACCGCGGCGATCACCGCCGCCGTGCGGCGCGGATCGAGCCGGATCGCGGTCTCGGCCAGGAATTTCGGCGGCAGCGCCCGCGCGATCTCCACCGCCTTGGCCGGTTCGACCGATCCGGCGACGGCCGCGCACAGCATCGGCCCGAACGCGCGCTCGGCCGCCTTGGCGCTGATCGCCGCTGGCACCACTTTGCTCGCCGCCGCAATGCGTTTCATCCGCGCGGCCTCACCGCCGAACAGCGTGTCGGTGGCCCGTTCACGGAAGGCCCTGATCGCCTCGGGGGAGAGCTGGGTGAGGAAATCCAGATCGGCCGCGTCGGTGAGATCGAGCAGCCTGGCGAGCTTGGTCGTTTCGGCACGCACGAGCAGTTGAGTACTCACCGCTGCGCCTCGCCGATGCTCGGCTCCGCTGGGTGCACCGGCACGCTGTGCTCTCGGTTTACTCGCTGGCGCTCGTTCACAGGCCGAGCACCTTCTTGACCGCCGGGCGCATCAGCCGGGGCACCAGCTGCAGCGACGAGTCGATCGCCGCGCCGAGTTCCTGTGCGCGCTGCTCGCGGGCGGTGCGCAGCAGGCGGTCGAGTTCGGCGAGTTCGGCCTCGCTGAGCCGGTCGAATTCGTCCGGCAGCGGTGCGTCCAGTGTTGCGGTCAACTGGCGTGCGGCATCTGACATGGGTTGCTCCTGAAGCGAATTCGAGAGGGGTGTCAGCGGCGGCGCTGGCCGATCGCGGCACGGTCGGCGCGCAGATCGTCGACGAAATTGGCCAGCGCCTCGGCAACGAGCAGCGGTTCGGTCACCGGCAGCCAGTGGTCGGCGGGCACGGCACAGCGCCACAGTCGATCCACCCAGCGGTCGGAGGAGTCGTAGGCCGCGGGCGGGACGAACAGGTCCGTGGTGTTGACCAGCAACTGCACCGGGACGGCGGTGCGTCGCACTCGCGGACTACGGAGATGATGCAGCAGGTTCGCCTGCGCGATACGGGCACCGGCGACCGCGTCACCACGCCAGCTGGGCGCGATCCTGGCGGGCACCGGCGAGATGCCGCCGAGCCGCTCGACCAGCCAGGTGCGCACGCGTGGGGTGTACATGCGGCGCACGACGACAGGACGTATGGGCACGGCCGAGCGCAGTGAGTAGACCGAGGGCACCGCCGAGCGCAGCGAGCGAACCAAAGGTGCCGCCGCGCGTGCCGAGGGCACGGCTGAGCGCAGCAGCTGAACCGAGGGCACGGCCGAGCGCAGCGACTGAGCCGAAGGTGCCGCCGAGCGCATCGTCGGCACCACCGAGCGCAGTGCGAGTCCGAGCAGCGCGCCGGGGTCGCCGAGCGCATGCCGCAGCCGCGGCGCGACCACGCGCAGCCACAGCCCGAGATGATCGAGGTTGGGCCCGGAAATGGCGGTGAACGAGGCGATTCGGGTGTTGGCGCGCGGATCGCACACCGCCTCCCACAGCTGCACCCCGCCCCAGCCGTGCCCGCAGACGTGCACCGGCCTGCGCGGGCTGGCCGCATCGATCACCGCGAAGAAGTCCTCGGCCAGAGTGGACAGCCGGTAGTCGGCCGGGTCGGCGGACGTCGCGGATTTGCCGTGGCCGCGCACGTCGTAGGTGATCACCCGGAAGCCGTCGGCCAGCAGCGCGGCGACGGTCGCCCACACCCGGTGGGTATCGGTGAGCCCATGCACAAGCACCAGCGGTTCGGCCGCGCCACTTCCCCATTCGAAGACGGCCAGGTCGCCGCCCGCCCCCGCCACCGTCCAGCGTCGGTCGGGGCGCGGTGTCTGGTCGCCGTCTGTTTCGGTGGCCACGTCGGCGCGGACCGGGAGCGGCGTGATGTTGTGGAGCGGTTCGGTCATGTGCGAGGCCTCGTTCGTGTGGCGAGCGGTGCGCGTCGGCTGCCCGCCGCCGTACCGCCAGTACGATTCCCGATACTGGCAGTACGAATACCCGGAAGGCAATGGCCAGGAAC
The DNA here is from genome assembly GCF_044547285.1 of Nocardia sp. NPDC052566. Taxonomy (NCBI): domain Bacteria; kingdom Bacillati; phylum Actinomycetota; class Actinomycetes; order Mycobacteriales; family Nocardiaceae; genus Nocardia; species Nocardia sp. NPDC052566. Next base: position 882,717 of record NZ_JBIUAF010000005.1, read on the forward strand.
GGCTACGCACTATGCCGTAGATCACGCATTCGGCGGTAGGCTATCCGTACCGCCGGTACGTGTATGCTGCTGCCGTGTCCCGTGCCAGTGCCCGATCCGCGCCGATCACCCGCGCCGAGATCGTCGACGCGGCGATCCGGGTGATCGACCGCGACGGCCCGCGGCCGAGCATGGACGACATCGCGCGCGAGGCGCGCATCACCAAACCGCGCCTGTACCGGCAGTTCGCCGACAAGGCCGATCTCTACACCGAGATCAGCAATCAGCTGGCGCGCTGGGCCACCGCGGCCGCGGGCACCGATCTCACGCTGGTGTTGCAGCCGCCCCGGATCGCACTGCGTCGCGTGCTCGCCGGATACGCCGACAGCATTCTCGCGCACCCCAACGTTTTTCGCTTCCTGGGGCAGGCGCAGGCGGCACAGGGCGGTGACGGCTCGGTGCTGCAGTTCGATCTCGGCCGGGCCGCCGCAGGCCGCTTCGCCAAGCAGGCGCGCGAGGTGGCCGAGTCCATCCCGATCGACGCCGACGGTATCGACTACCTGGCCCGCGCCGTGGTCGGCGTTGTCGTCTCGATCACCGATCTGTGGCTCGGCGACGCCGCGCTGCCCGGCGCCGAGCGCACCGCCGAATTCGTGGACCAGGCAACGGAATTCGTCTGGGGCCTGATCGACGGCTTCCTGCGCGGGAAGGGTATCTCGGCCGATCCGGATACCCCGATCTTCACCTCGCTCGCCGCGATGAACCAGGCGCAGCCCTCGGTGGGCTGACGCCGCTCCTCGGCCGTATCTCCTCGGGTCACTTGCACGCCGTGTTTTGTTGACACAGTGCCAATAGTGGTGGAATCTGAGGGCGGGCGCCAGCGGTGAGGCAGGCGACAACAGGCGAAGGATCGGGATCATGGCACGCGCGGAGTGGAGTGACGACGAGGTCGAGGCAGTACGCGAGCTGGCGAAGAACTTCTTCGTCAAGGAGGTCGTGCCGCACGAGGAGAAGTTCGTCGCGCAGGGCCATCCCGACCGCGCGCTGTACAACCGGGCGGGCGAACTCGGCCTGCTGTGCGCCGCCATCCCGGCCGAATACGGCGGCGGTGGCGGCACCTTCGCGCACGAGGCGGCCATCATCGAGGAGCAGGCCTTCGCGGGCGACGGCTCGCTCGGCATGGCGGTGCACAGCACGATCATCGCGCCCTACCTGAAGGAATTCGGGTCCGAGGAGCTCAAGCGGCGGGTGCTGCCGAAGGCGGCCAGCGGCGAGATGGTGCTCTCGATCGGCATGACCGAACCGGGCACCGGCTCGGATCTGCAGAACATCAAGACCCGCGCGGTGCGCGAGGGCGACGAGTACGTCATCACCGGCTCGAAGATCTTCATCACCAACGGCTGGCTCTGCGACGGCATCATCATCGCCGTCAAGACCGATCCGACCAAGGGCGCCGCGGGCGTCTCGCTGATCTTCGCCGAGGTCGGCGACGACGTGCCGGGCTTCGAGCGTGGCCGGATCCTCAGCAAGATGGGCGGTAAGGCGCAGGACACCGCCGAGCTGTTCTTCGACGGCCTGCGCGTGCCCGCGGCCAATCTGCTCGGCGAGGCCGAGGGGCAGGGCTTCTATCAGATGATGCAGCTGCTGGCCCAGGAGCGGCTGGTCACCGCGGTCATCGCGGTGGCGATGATGGAGCGGGCGGTGCAGCTCACCGTCGACTACACCAAGGGCCGTGAGGCGTTCGGCAAGCCGCTGTTCGCCATGCAGAACACCAAATTCGAGCTGGCCGAGTGCGCGACCATCGCGAAGGTGAGCCGCGTCTTTCTGGACGACTGCATCGTCAAGCACCTGCGCGGCGAGCTGGACATTCCGTCGGCCGCGATGTCGAAATACTGGCTCACCGACCAGCTGGGTATCGTGGTTGACCGCTGCCTGCAACTGTTCGGCGGCTACGGCTATATGACGGAGTATCCGATTTCGCAGCTCTACACCGGCGCCCGCGTCCTGCGCATCCTGGCGGGTAGCAACGAGGTGATGAAGGATCTCATTGCCCGGTCTCTCTGAAATCCGCGACGAGTCCGCGAACGGTAGCGCCGCCGAGGCGCCGCCGCGCAGGCGCAGGCTCGAACCCGACGAGCGCAGGGCGCAGATCCTGGCGTGCGCCATCGACATGTTCGGCGAACGACCCTATGCCGCCGTCTCCACCGCGGAGCTGGCGCAGCGGGCCGGGGTGGCGCGCGGGCTGATCAACCACTACTTCGGCAACAAGCGCGACCTGTATCTGGCGGTGGTGCACCGGATGGTGACGCTGCCCAAGCTCGACGACATGGTGGTGCCGACGGGTACCGATCGGGAGCGCGTCGATGCGAGTGTGCACTGGCTGCTCGATGTGATCTCCGAACACGGCAGCACCTGGGTGAAGGTGACCAGCCACGAGGGTGTCGGCAGCGATCCCGAGGTACAGCAGATCCTCGATCAGGCCGACGACGCGGCCGCCGAGCGACTGCTGCTGATGGTGGGTCTCGCGGATTCGGCGCACAGTGCGGAATTGCGCGCCATGGTCCGCGCGTACGGCGGATTGGTGAAAGTGGCGGGGCGGGAATGGATCACCCGCGCCACGCTGACGCGGGCGCAGGTGCACGTATTGCTCGCCGACATGCTGATGACCCTGGTGACCGAATCACTGCCGAAAGTGGACCGCGGGCGCTGACCCGCGGTCCACCCCTCGGACGCGCTCAGGAGTTATTCGGCGGAACGCCACAGCACGCGCGGCCCATGGCTGCGCTGCGTGCTCGCCCGCATGACCGCTGCGCTGTAGCGCACCGGCCTGACATGCCCCGGCGCGTGCCCGGACCTGCCGTACTTCAGCTCGATCACTTCCTCCCTGCGGTGCTCGACGACGAGCGCGCCGATCCCGGCGATCCACAGCGCCGCGGTCGCGATCGCGCCGACCTGGGTCCAGCCCGCGAATCCGTAGCCCGCCGCGGTCAGGGTGCAGGCCAGGGCGACGATGCCGAACGCGCACAGGATCAGGCCGGGCACGTTGTAGTCGTCGCCGAGCAAATCGCCCGCTTGGGAATGCCAGGGCCGCCTTTCCTGGCCTGTCGAATTGGTGCCACCGAACATGAATCCTCCTGAGAAGTTGGCACATGATCAGTTATTCGATTTCGACATCAGCATGACGGGTCGGCGCGGAAATGGCGAGCATTTGTTCGGGGTTCGTTAGTTTCGCTGAAGTGACCACGGTTCGCACCTATTGTGGGTCGGAAGCGGGGCGGAGTTCGGCATGGGTCGAGGTTCCTGCGCGATGGTGATTGTGAGAGGGACCTAGGCATGACACGGACGGAACGCTGGGAGGGTGAGCGTTGGCCGGAGGTAGAGCGCGACGAGGATTATGATCGCGGCCCACGCCGCGAGTCCAAACCCATTGTGAATCCGTACGCGGTGGTGGCGCTGGTCGCCGCGCTGGTCGGATTGTTTCCGGTGGCGATCGTGTTCGGGCTCATCGCCTTCGGACATCCGCGCGGCAAGGGGATGGCGACGTTCGCGCTGCTGATCGGCCTGGCCGAGGTGGCGGCGATCGCGGGCTTCGTGGTGCTGTCGGGCAGTGCGCTCTCCGATGCGGTGAAGGGCACCACCAAACAGGCGGTCGCACCGCAGGTGACGACACCGCAGCAGGCGCAGGCCAGCACAGCGCCGCCGAAGACCACGGTGCCCGAGGCGACGACAACCTCCTCGCCCGCCAAGGTGCAGGGCACCCCGACCAAGGGCACCGCGTGCACCGAAGCGCAGGTCGGCCTGATCGCCTCCGGTTCCGACAGCTCGACCCTGATATGCCTGTTCACCGCGGGGGTGAACGGCGGCTACAAATGGGCGGGGCCCTACACGGTCGGCAGCGGCGTGCAGCAGACCGGAACCACCTGCGATCCGAGCGGCGTGAAATCCGCGCGCACCACCGAGGGGCGCGCCCTGGTCTGTGAGGGCCAGGGGCGCAACGCGATGTGGGTGCCCTGGACGGAATAGCCCGAACAGCCCGAATGGCCCTGCGGGCGTTGGCTATTCGCCCTTCTTGGCCCGGCTCGGCTGCACCCGGGGCGGTTCGTTGGGCATCTTCGGATACTGCGGGGGCCACGGCGCGTCCATCAGACCCGAGGCCAGATCGCGTTCGGACATCTCCAGCAGCGACGCGATCGATTGCGGCGGGCGCTCGGCCCACGGGTCGCCGCGCTCGGCCAGCCGCGCGGGCACGGTGGCGATGGTCAACTCCTCGGGGACCACGGTGTCGAGTTCGTCCCAGTCGATCGGCGCCGATACCTGCGCGCCCACCTTCGGACGCACGCACCATGCGCCGAATACCGTTTTGTGCGGGGCGTTCTGGTTGAAGTCGACGAAGACGCGGCTGCCGCGCTCCTCCTTCCACCACTGCGCGGTGATCTGATCCGGATGGCGGCGTTCCAGTTCGCGGGCCAGCGCCACCGCGGCGGCGCGCACCTGGTAGCCGTCCCAATTCGGTTGCAGCGCAACGTAGATGTGCAGGCCGCGGGAGCCGGAGGTCTTGACCCGCGAGTCGATGCCGAGCTCGGTGAACAGCGCGCGGGTGAGCACGGCGGCCTGTTTGAGATCGTCGAAGCCGATGCCGGGGGAGGGATCGAGGTCGATACGCAGCTCGTCGGCGATCTTCAGATCCCGCACGCGGTTGGGCCAGACGTGGAAGCCGAGGCAGCCCTGGTTCACCGCCCAGAGGATATGCGCCAGATCATGGGCGACGAGTGCGTCGCTGGTGGTGCCGTTGGGCGTGGACACCTCGACGGTGTGTAGCCAATCCGGCGCGGATTTGGGCACCCGCTTCTGGAACCAGGATTTGCCGGACGCACCGTCCGGATAACGCTCCAGCAGCAGCGGCCGGTCCTGGACCACACCGAGCAGCGGCTGCGCCACCGACTGGTAATAGCGCACGAGGTCGAGTTTCGTCTCACCGCGCTTGGTGAAGTAGACCTTGTCCGGATTGCTGATGGCGACAGTGCGTCCATCCACGTCGATGTCGATGGACTCACTCATCGCTTCGCCTCGCTGAAGATGGCGCTCAGTTCGGCCGGCGCGGCCTCGTCGAGCTGGGCGTAGGTGCACGAGTCGGGTGTGCGGTCGGCGCGGAATCGGACCAGCCTGCCACCGTGGCGCAACCGGCCCGACTGCACGTGTTCGTAGCGGACCTCGGCCACCAGCTCCGGGCGCAGCGCCACCCACGACAGATCCTTGCCGCCGGTCCACCGGCTCACCCCGCCGGGCATCTTGCCGTCGGCGACGGCCTGCGCGGCCGCGTCGGCCCAGTCCTTCCACGGATGGTTGTCGAGCGCGTTCTCGCGCAACGGCTTCAGCTCGTCGACGAGTTCCTTCCGCCGCGCCGCGGTGAAACTGCTCGCCACCCCGACGTGGTTGAGGTGGCCCTGGTCGTCGAACAGTCCGAGCAGCAGCGAGCCGATCCCGACACCGTCCTTGTGCCAGCGGAAGCCGGCGACCACACAGTCGGCGGTGCGCTCGTGCTTGACCTTCAGCATCACCCGCTTGTCCTGCAGGTAGGTCAGGTCGTTCGCCTTCACCATCACACCGTCGAAGCCCGCGCCCTCGAATCGGGTGAACCAATCCTCGGCCACCGCGGGATCCTGGGTGATCGGCGTCAGGTGCACCCTGGCCATCTCGGTGTCGAGGATGGTCTCGAGCAGCCGCCTGCGCTCGGCGAACGGTTCCTCGGTGAGGTCGCGCTCGCCGAGCGCGAGCAGGTCGAACGCGACGAAGCTGGCCGGCGTCTCCACCGCGAGCTTGGCGACCCGGGAGGCGGCCGGATGCAGCCGCTGCTGCAACGTGTCGAAATCCAGGCCCTGATCGGTGACGACGACGATCTCGCCGTCGACGACGCACCGCGGCGGCAGCGCCTGCTTCAGCAACTCGGCGACCTCCGGGAAGTACCTGGTCAGCGGGCGATCATTGCGGGAACCCAGCTCGATCTCGTCGCCGTCGCGGAACACCACGCAGCGGAAGCCGTCCCATTTCGGCTCGTAGCTCAGGCCGGGTTCGTGCGGGATGGCGGGCGCGGATTTGGCCAGCATCGGCCGGACGGGTGGCTGCACCGGTAGGTCCAACTGATCCTCCTCGGGGTTTTCCTCACCTGAGTCGACGTCATGAGCAACGCGGATTCATCGGTGTGGGTCCGGGGTTGATCGTAAGCGGCCTGTCCGACAACCTGGGTGAACGTCAGTTGTCCAGCCACCCGTGCTGGTCGGCGAATGCGGTGAGGCGATCACGGATGGTGAGAATCTCGCCCGCCGTCAGCGCGGGGCTGGCGTCGAGGAGTAGCTCGGTGATCAGCCGTTTGTGCTCGGAGACGGTGAGCTGACCAGAATTGGTCCTATCTTTTTTATGCCGGGGCGCGGGCAACACGGGTTGACCACCGACGACGCTGAGATTGACCGCCTTCGGCCCGCGGTCACCCTCGGTGACATCGAATTCGAACACCCGTCCCTGCCGCAGTTCTTCCTCATCCAGACCGATGTCGTTGACGTGGACGAACACGTCCGGCCCGCCGTCTTCCGGCCTGATGAACCCGAATCCCCGAGAGCTGTCGAACGACACCAATTTCCCGATGGACACCAACACCCGCTCCTCGTCGCCGTCGCTACTCGGCCACTTTAGCCCGCATTATCCTCGCCGTTGGACGAAAGGGCCTTTTGCAACGAGTTGAAAACCGTCAACCCCTGACCGACCATTCCGTTGACGAGTTCGCCGACCCCGTCCGGTCCGTTGAGCACCGTCAGATTGGCGTTGGCCAAACCGTTCGACGCCTGCTTCACGATTTCCGGCAGTTGCTCGATCAGTAACTGGTCCAGCGCGATTCGGTTGTTCGACGCGGCCGCCGCGGCCTGGATCCTGGTCCGGTCGGCCTCCGCCTCGGCCAGGATGCGCACCCGATCCGCTTCGGCCTGAGCGGGTTTGACCACCTCGGCCTGCAGCTGCTGTTCGCGCAGTTCGGCCTCCTTGCGCGCCTGCTCGGCCTGCGCGGTCAGCACCTCCTGCAGCGCCATCGCCTCGGCGAGCGGACCCGCCTGTGCCGCTTCGGCTTTCGCCTTGTCGATATCGCGCTGATATTGCGCACGCAGGATCGCGGTTTCGCGGGCGTACTCGGCCTGCCTGCGCTGTGATTCCTGTTCGGCCTGCGCCGCCAGCTGCGCGGCTTGCGACTGGGCGATCTGCGCGTCGCGCTGGACGGCGGCATTGTGCGGCGCGGCCAGTGCGGTGATATAGCCGAGATTGCCGTCGTCGATGGACTGGATCTGGAAAGAATCCACCCACAGGCCGATATTGCCCATCTCGACCTTGGAGGCGACGAGCACCTCATCGGCCAGCTTCTGGCGTTCCCGAATGATCTCCTCGACCGTCATCGAGCCGACGATCGAGCGGAGGTGACCGGAAAAAATCCGGCCGGTGAGCACCGACATCTCGCGTTCCTGTTCGGAAAGGAACCGTTGTGCCGCATTGACGATCGATTGGGTGTCGTTGGCGACCTTGAACGCGATCACCGCGCGCACTTCCAATTGAATGGCCTGTTTGGTGACGCAGCGCTCCTTGATCTCGGCCTCGAACATGGCCAGCGACAGATAGCTGACCTTGCGGAACAGCGGCACCACCCAGGCGCCGCGGCCGATGATCACCCGGAACGGCGCGTTCTCCCGCTCCTTGCCGCCGCTGACCAGCATCGCCTCGTCGGGGCTCGGCACGTGGTATCCCAGCACGTTTGTCTCCTCTTGGTTCTACGGTGCCGATGCCGGGTCCGGCATCAGCGGAATCCACGGCACCACGTCGACGATGCGCCCCGGATGGACGGCGACGATCAGCACGGAGACACCCATCGCGATCGGTTCGTCGCCCCGCGCGATGTACAACTCGGTCCCCCCTCGGATGGCCACCAGCACCTCACCCAGCATTCCGGCGCCGCGGATCGGCGAGGTGATGGTACCGGTCAACCCCTGAACGGGATCGGTCATCGCGACAAACTCCTCACGGTCTGCGTTGAACTTGCAGCGTACGTCTGTCACAACACTTTTCGGCATCATCGAACCCCACCTCCCGATCCGTATTCGCCGGGACCCACGCACCCGTTAACGGCTACATCGTCCACTTGCCGCGCACACCGGCGAAGACCTGCGCGTCCGGGTCGGCGGTGATCTTGTCGGAATCGGTGTCGTAGTCGTACAACTCGGCGTAGCGACCCCAGTTGATGGCCGTATCCAGTTGGCGGCGCGCGTCTTCCGGGCCGAAGCCGCGGCGCAGCAGATCCAGGAAGAATCCGGCGCGCAGGCTGCCGTCGGCGCTGCCCGTCAGCCCCTTGCAGATGGTGCGCACCAGCGGCGCGCGGTGGCGCGCCTGTTCGGCGAAGATCTTCTTGCTCTCCAGGATGTCGGCGGTGGTGAAGCGGGCGCCGATATCGGTGAGCAGCACATCACCGTCCTCGACGGTGAGGAAGCCGAGCATGGCGGCGGCGTCGACGAGCGGGAGCAGATCGTCGATCTCGAAGTTCAGGTCGTCGGCGACCGCGGGTAAATCGGCGCGCCCGCCGTTGGCGTAGACCAGCTCGACCAGACCGGCGAGCCCGCCGACCGAGGCTTCGGGCAGCGGTCGCGCGGTCGGCGTCGCGGTATCCACCTCCGCGACAGCCGGTTCGGTGTCGCGGCCGGTGAGCAGGCCGTAGATCTGATCGACCATGGCCTCGAAGCCCGGTGCGCGCTTGTCGCGCGGGCGCGGGGTGGTGATCGCGATCTCGGCGATGATGCGGCCCGGATTCGAGCCGAGTACCAGCACCCGGTCGGCGAGCAGCACCGCCTCCTCGATGTTGTGGGTGACCACGCAGATCGACTTGGTCGGGAATCCGTCTGTCTCCCACAGGTTCACGAGCTCGGTGCGCAGGTTCTCCGCGGTGAGCACGTCCAGCGCGGAGAACGGCTCGTCCATCAGCAGCAGGTCCGGTTCGAGGACGAGGGCCCTGGCGAAGCCGACGCGCTGGCGCATGCCGCCGGAAAGCTCCTTGGGATAGGCGCTCTCGAAGCCGTCGAGGCCGATCATGTCGATGGCGTCGAGTGCGCGCTTGCGCCGCTCGGCGGGTGCGACGTTGCGTGCGGCCAGTCCGAGCTCGACGTTGTCCTGCACGGTCAGCCACGGCATCAGCGCGAAGGACTGGAAGACAAGGGCCGCACCGGGATTGGCGCCGTTGAGCTCGCGGCCGCGGTAGCGCACGTGGCCGCCCGACGGCGCGATCAGCCCGGCGATGATGCGGAGCAGGGTCGACTTGCCCGAACCGGAACGGCCGAGCAGCGCGACGATTTCGCCGCTGCGCAGCTGCAGATCGATGCCGTCGAGCACGCGCAGCTCATCGCCCGCCGCACCGGTGAAGCGCTTGCTGATGCCGGCGAGGTCGAGCAGGACGGCGCCGGTGGTGGTGGATGCGGTCATGACAGACCTCCTGTCGAACGAGTTGCGGCGCGGGCGATCACAGCGAGTACCGCCGTTGCGCGAGGGCGTAGAGCCGCCGCCAGAACAACCGGTTGATGGTGACGACGTAGATGCTCATCACCAGCACGCCGATGAGGATGCGCGGCGAGTCGCCGACCTTGGTCGCCTCGGCGATGTAGGAGCCGAGACCGGCGGCGACCAGTGTGGTCGGCCCGTACTGGACCACCTCGGAGACGATGGAGGCGTTCCACGCACCGCCCGCCGCGGTGATGCCGCCGGTCACATAGCTGGGGAAGATGGCGGGCAGTATCAGCCTGCGCCACCACAGTTTTCGCGGCAGCCGCAGGTTGGCGGCCGCCTCGCGCAGATCGTTGGGCACCGCGCTCGCCCCGGCGATGACATTGAACAGGATGTACCACTGCGCGCCGAGCGCCATCAGCAGCGTGCCCGCCCAGTTCAGGCTCGCACCGCTCCAGATCAGCGCGGCGGTGACGAACGGGAACAGGAAGTTGGCCGGGAAGCTGGCGAGCACCTGCACCACCGGCTGCGCGAGCCGGGACACCTTGGGGTTCAACCCGATCCACACGCCGATCGGTACCCAGACCAGCGTCGCGAGCACCAGTAGCGCGATCACCCTGAGCAGCGTCAGGAAGCCGAGCCCGAACGCGTGCGCCACCTCGCCGAATCCGGCGGTCGACTGGATGTAGGCGAGCACGCGATACGCGCCGTAGGCGATGCCGATGGTGACGATGCCCGCGAACACCACATCGCCCGCGCGCCGCCGCACCGGCGAGGTGTGCAGCGGATGCTCGGCCAGCCCGAAGACGCTCATCGCCCGATCGATCGGCGCGACCAGCGGCCCGAACACCTTGCCGAGCAGCAGTGGAACATGCGAGCGCCGCAACAGGTTCAGCACGATGCTGCGCGGCGCCTCGGCCGCCTCGGAATCCTCCACCCGGAAGCGCTCGGCCCACGCGGTGAGCGGGCGCCAGAACAGGAAGTTGACCCCGACGACCATGACGATCATGACGCCGATCGCGAGGAACACCTTGCCGAGATCGCTGTCGGCGGTCGCGGTCGCCACATAGGAGCCGATGCCGGGCAGCGCGAATTCGCGGTTGTTCACGCTGATCGCCTCGGAGGCGACCAGGAAGAACCAGCCGCCGCCGAAGCTCATCATGCCGTTCCAGACCATCGGGATCATCCCGCTGGGCACGTCGACCCGCCAGAAGCGCTGCCAGCGTGACAGTCTCAGGTTGCGCGCCGCCTCGTCGAGCTCGCGCGGCTGGCTGATCAGGCTGTGATAGAAGGCGAAGGTGATGTTCCATGCCTGCGAGGTGAAGATCGCGAAGATGGAGGCGCATTCGAGGCCGAGCTGCGAACCGGGGAACAGCGCGATGAACCCGGCGACGGTGATCGACAGGAAGCCGAGGATCGGCACCGACTGCAGGATGTCCAGCGCCGGAATCAGCACCGTCCGCGCCCGGCGCAGCCGGGCGGCCGCGGTGGCATAGACGAAGGTGAACGCCAGCGCCAGCCCGAGCGCGATGAACATCCGCAGCAGCGAGCGTGCCGCATAGTAGGGCAGCTCGCTGGTTTCGGTGGAAACCGTTGCCGGAGCGGTGGTTTCGTCGAACGGCACGGCGATGGTGCTGGAGACGTGCACCACAACCCAGATCAGGATCACCGCGGCGAGGAAGACCAGCACATCGGCGCGCGGCGTGCGCGGCCGGTCGAGCGCGGGCGAAAAAGGGCGCAGCAGAGTCATGCTGTGTCCTTCCTGGCATGCCCGAGGGGCCCTCCGTGGTTACGCAAGCTGCCTCCTGCGGGCCCTGACTCGGTCATGCCTGGGCCCCGCTCGCGTTCTCGGTCACCGAAATGTGCCAGCCCACACTGGTTACCGACGGCTCGAGGCTGAGCCTGCTCACCGCCGACTCCATCTGCCGATCGTCGCGCTGATCGCCGACCAGCTCGGCGCGCACCTCGACCCGGCCGGGTACGCCGGTGTTCGCGCTGGAGATGGAGACGAGCCGGAAGTCGGTGCGGGTCAACGCCTGGACGAGCAGCGCGCGCACGTGCGCCTCGTTGTCGTCGTTGGTGACGGCGACGAAGATGTAGGACGCCGCCTGCTCCTCGCTCGCGGTCGGCTGCCGGTCCACGGCGCGGCCCGCGGCGCGCAGCGCGATATTGACCAGGACGACCACGATGGTGCCCGCCAGCGCGGTATCGAGCATGCCCGCACCGGCCAGCGCGCCGACGGCGGCCGAACACCACAGTGTCGCAGCGGTATTCAGCCCGCGCACGTTGAGCCCGTCGCGGATGATCACGCCGGCGCCGAGAAAGCCGATACCGGAAACGATCTGGGCGGCCACGCGGGTGGGATCGGCGTCGGCGCCGTGGAATCCGTGTGCGGACAGCAGCACGAACAGGGTGGATCCGGCGGCGACAAGCGCATTGGTGCGCAGGCCCGCGCCGCGGGCCCGATATTGCCGCTCGAAGCCGATGGCCGCGCCGAGCCCGACCCCGACCAGCAGCCGCAGGATCATCTCTACCGTTGACATCACGCACTCCCTGAATATGGACGGCGCACCATCAACAGCAGGCTACGGGGCGCGTCGGACTCCGGAATCGGCTGAGAAGGGTTCGCCAGGTGAATAGTTGGCTAACGGGGGTTTGGGACTGTTACCGCCGGGCATCCGGCTCACCTCCTTCGGTCGGGCGGGCGCGGCAAATGCCGAGCACCATGGGTGATCGTCGCAGAGAATGCCTGAGGAATCCGGTGAAACGCCGGGCGGAACCTCTCCTCGTAAGACCTTTGGCACTTCACGGCGTGAACCCGGGAATCGGGAGCCAATCGGGATCACCCCTTAAGCCGGGGAGATCTGTCCTGACCCGGGGCGTCTCTCGACGTTCGGGGTCGCTGGCCTGTATCCGTGAAGGAGCCTCAGCGAACGATGGCACCTTGCGTCAGCGAGTAAACACCCGAAAGCCGGGGTTGGCAAATCGACTGTGCCGGGCTTCAGGATCGATAGAGTGACCGGTAGACGGTCAGCATGGCGACGCAGTGGTCGATGATCTCGTCGCGGCTGGCCCGCAGCGACCCGTTCAGCCACGCCGAGAACATGCCCGCGTTACCGCTGGCCATGGTGACCGCGGCCAGGCGGCGGCGCACCGGATCCTCGATATGGGCGAAGAGGTGATCCTGCATCACCCGGGTGAACACCGGCATCACCGCGATGGTGGTCTGGCCGAGGCCGGTGCTGGAGTACGGCTCGACGAGGAACAGCCGGGATTTGCGCGGATCGGCGAGCACCTTGTCGACCAGGATCTGCGAGAGCATGTGGTCGCGGGTGGGATCGTCGGTGGCCGCGAACGCGGTCATCGGCTCCAGGAATTCGTCGGCGACCTGGCGGTACAGCACGTCGAGCAGTTCGTCGCGGCTGGCGAAGCTCTCGTAGAAGTAGCGATCGGTGAGATTGGCCCTGCGGCAGACCGCGCGCATGGTGACCCCGCCCGCGCCGGACTCGCCGATCAGGTCGAGCGCGGCCTCGAGCAACGCCGTCCTGCGCGCTTCCCTGCGCTCGGTGAGCGTGGTCCCGCCCCAGATGCGGGGACCGGCATCGTCGTCTGCTTGCTGGCCTGTCTGCACGGAACCACAGTAGTGCGTGGCCGTATGCGTCCCGCGATTCGCCGTCGCGCCGGTGCCGCGGCGGGGCGCGGCCGGGCACCGGCACCGTGCCGACGGCGGATCAGGACACGACCACGCAGGCGAAGCCGAGGTTGAGTCCGTTGCCGACGGTCGCGGTGGTGGAGACGTATTCACCGCTGCTGCGGACCGCGTAGACGTTGTGCTTGCCCGTGGTGGACGGTGTCCATTTCGCGGTGACGCTGCCGGACGCGCCGACGGTCTGCCATCCGCCGGGATCGAAGGTGCCCGCCGGATCGAAGAATCCGACGATATCGCCGGGGGTCGCCTGCGCGGTGGCGGTGTAGGAGCAGCCGGTGCCGTAGGAGGTGGAGCTGCCGAAGCTCAGCCCCGAGGCGAGGCTGACCGAGGTGACGGCGGCCGGGGCGGCCGGGGCGGTGAGCACCAGCGCGGCGCCCATTGCGCCGCACGCGGTGAGCCCCGCGGCGAACGTCGACTTCGACCGGAACATCATGATGGACCATCTCTTTCGCAAGGTAGCGGACAGCGCGCAGCACGAAAGTGCGCTAGCACGAAGTCTGCGCGACCTGCGGGCACGACACGCGAGGAATTCGAAACTAGAGCTCACACACCGCTTTCCAGCGGCAATCCGGCATCACGCCACGCGACGACGCCGCCGGCCAGGCTTGCCGCGTCGTAGCCCGCCCGCCGGGCCAGGGCGGCGAAGCGCACGGACAGCTCGCCCACCGGGCAGACGAACACCACCGGCCGGGACCGGGGGAACGGCACGCCGCTACCGAACATCTCGTCGAGCTGATCGTCGCGGATATTGAGCGCGCCGGGCACGTGCCCGATCCGGTAGGCCATGGCGCCGCGGGTGTCGACGATGGTCGGCCTGCCGGTGCGATCGAGTTCGGCGAGTTCCCCGGGGGACAGCCGCGGCGTCGCGTCGAGGTCGGCGGCGGTCGGCTTGTCGCGGCGTTCGGCGCGGCCGAACAGGTCGGGCCTGCGCTTCTCGAGATAGGACAGATACGGTTCGAGCCGGTCGCAGACGATCAGCACCGCGACGATCGGGTCGTCGGCCGGGCGCTGCGAAAGATCAAGGGCGCCGAGGGTATCCAGCGCCGCGACATAGCCCGCGCCGCTGGTCGGACCGGCCAGGATGCCGTACCCGTTGGCCAGCGCCATGGTCGCGTCCACCGCGCGGCCCGCCGCGACCGTGACGATCCGGTCGTAGAAGTCCGGCTGGAACAGCCCGACATCCCACATCTCGTGCTCCGAGCGGATGCCCGGAATGAAGTCCGAGCGTTCGGAAACCACGGCGATGGTGCGCAATTCGGGATTGTGCTTGCGCAGGTAGGTGGCGGCGCCGCGGGTGGAGCCGGTGGTGCCGAGGCCGCCGATCAGGTAGTCGACCCGGCCGGTGCCGTCGACGGAGAGGTCGTCGTGGATCTCGCGCCCGGTGCCATGATAATGCGCCTCGATGTTCTTCTCGTTGGTGTACTGCGACAGATGGCGGTAGATGCCGGGCTGCTTGGCCATGGTCGCCTCGATGACCGAGTACACATCGTTCGGCGTTGTCGGGTCAGGGCATTCGGAAAGGCCGGGCAGCTCGACGATATCGGTCTCGAACAGCTGCAGCAGCTTACGCACCTCGGCGACCTTGATGCGGTTGGTCACCGCGCGCAGGCCGACGCCGTAGACCGCGCCGAGGATCCGCAGCGCCTTGGCGGTATTGCCGCTCGACGCCTCGATCAGCGTCTGGCCCCCGGCCAGGATCGCGTCGAGTTCGTCGCGGATCATGCCCCAGGCCACCCGGTCCTTGACCGAGCCGAAAGGGTTGGCGGACTCCAGCTTCGCGTACAGCTCGACGTGGTCGAGCCCGTGCACCGCCGGATCGAGCCGCAGCAGCGGTGTGTTGCCGATGAGTTCGGTGATGTGGTCGTAGCGCATCACGGCGCCCCGGCGCTGTCGGGCCGGACCGGCCAGCGCTGCGGTGGCCTGCGCAGCGGTGGCCTGCGCGAGGGCAGCCTGCGCGGCGGCGGCACCCCGACCGGGATCAGCGGCTCGTAGTCGTTGTCGCGATACACCTGGAAGCTGCCCGCACGGTGCACCACCGCGAGTTTCGCGGGCAGCGGATGCATCGAGGCCGCGGCGGCGGACAGATCCATGTGATAGGCGGCGGTATTGGGGAAAATCACCAGATCGCCCGGGCGCGGGCGCTGCGCGAGCCACACCTTGTGGTTGGTGATGAGGTCGCGCTCCAGGCAGAGTCGGCCGGCGAAATACACACCGACGGCACCGGATTCGGTCACCGGTGCCAGGCAGGGGAAGATGTCGCCCGCGCCGCGGTGCGGTGCGGAGCCGTCGCCGATCGGACCGGGCCGGTGCGCGGGGCTCGGCAGCACCAGCGGATCGACCATCACCTCCTGATCGGCGGGGGTCACCGCGTCGCGGCTGAGGTCGACGTTGACCAGCACCGTGCCGTCGGCGAGCTCCTTGACGAATTCGACCCTGGCGACGGTGATTCCGGCGTGGTCGACGAGCGACTTGCCCGGCTCCAGCCAGATCTCGATCATGTTGTCCACAGCGACCTGCGCGATGGTGCGCCCGCCGTGCCGCTCCAGCGGCGCGGTGAGCAGGTCGGCCAGCATCCGCGTGGCCGGAATCGTATTGGCGTACTTGTGGAATACCGGCGTGCCGTGCACCGCGCCGTCGTCGATGTGATAGCCGAAGGTGTTGTCCGCCCAGCTCATCGGCTCGCGGTGGCCGAGAAGCGATTCGCGCAGCGCCCGCACGTAGCCGTCGAAGCGGTCCGCGTCGGCGGTGAACACCTGACGGAAGCCGCCGCCGATATCGAGGACCGACGGCGTCAGCCCGCGACCGTACGCCCGCTCGACCAGTTCCAGGCAGGCGTCGAAGGCCCGCACCCGCTCCGCCGGTTCCCCGGAATCGATGTGAAAGGCGAAGCCGAGGAACCTGATTCGGCCGCGATGGGCCGTGAGCAGATCGAAGGCGCGGTCGACATGCGCCAGCGGCACCCCGAATCGGCTCACGGGGGAGTCGGGGAATCCGGAGATCCGCAGCAGTACAGGAACATTCGCGCGGTCACCGGCGAGTTCGGCGATGCGGCGCAGCTCCCACAGGTTGTCCACGTTGACGGTGACGCCGCAGTCGATCAGATCACGCAGGAACGCTTCGCCTTTCGGCCCGGTGACCTCGATGCGCATCGGACCGAAGCCTGCGCCGATCGCACTCGCCAGCTCCTGCGGCGAGGCGACATCGATGGCGATGCCGGCGTGCTCGGCGGTGCGCACCAGCGCACGGGACTGATTCACCTTGTGCGCGTAGCAGATCCGATGTCCGGGCAGCTGGTGGCGCAGCACCGCGCGCATCCGCTCCAGATTGTCGGCGTACACCTGCGGGAAGATCAGGTGCACCGGCGAGCCGAACCGGATCAGTGTCTCGTCGACGGCGTCGCGGGTATCGAGGTAGGCGCGCACCAGCGGATGGATCCGTGCGGGCAGCGCGGGGTGTGGTGCGGTCATACCGTGGATTCCGTGCCGGATTGGCGGTGCTCGCGGGGCCCTGCGTGGTCACGCTCCGCTACCGCCTCCGGGCCCTGAGCTCGTACCGCGTGGGTCTGATGCGGTCTTTCGGCGACGGGGTTGTAGCCGCCGTCGCGGATCGCCTCGAACGCGCGCGCCCGGTTGCGCGGGCTGCGGAATTCGGCGACCACCCGCTTGCTGATCAGATCGATCTCGACGACGCCGATGCCCATCGATTCCAGTACGCCGGTGATCGTGCGCACGCAGTGCTTGCAGTTCATATCCGGGACGTAGAACACCTGATCCTCGGCGCGGGCCGCCTCGTCGGACAGCGCGTCGAGATCCGTGCGCACCTCGGTGATCCGGCAACTGCCGGCGATCTCGGTGTACAGCGCGACGAATCGGTCCACCACCAGCGGCAACAGGCTGTAGTGTCCGCCGCCGAGATGGTGCGGCATGGCGGCCAGGCACGCCGGCCTGGTGCCCGCGGGCAGCAGCGCGTACTGGCGGGAGATGAGGTCGAGTTCGTCGTGGTACTTGGCGATCGCGTCGGCGACGCTGAGTTTCTCCACGTTCACCGCTCTGCGCATCACCGTATGCGCCTCCTCGATGGTGGTGTCCTTCATCGCGCGCAGGGTCGCGACGGTTTCCGCGGAGTAGCGCACGGTGCCGTCGGGCTGGGTGATCAGCGTCACCGGGATCATGCCGCGCCGAAAGGTGGAGGCCTGTAGCTCCCAGTACCAGCGGGTGGCGACGGCGGCGAAGAGCCCGGAATCGTGCATGCCGGTACCGAACTCGACGGCGCTGCGGTACGGCGTCTGCCTGGCCAGCAGCGCGTGCTGGGCCAGTGCCCGCCCGGTCGCCTCGATGCCGACGCGGAAGATCTCCAGCGGCTCGTGGTCGGTGGTGGTGCCGGTCAGTACCGCGTGCTCGCGCGGTCCGAGCGCCGAAATACGGTCGGCCAGTGCGGTGTTCGCCGATACCGCGTGCCAGAGCAGCAGCGTCGCCTCGCGCGCGGCGATCGGTACCAGCGGTCCGAGCCCGTCGGCGCGATAGTGCCCGGTATTGGGGATACCGTCGCTGTCGGTCCAGGCGATCCGGTGGGTGGCGCTGGTGACCTGGTAGTCGCGGCACGGTCGCATGAACCGCTCCAGGTACAGCCGCTGGGAGTAGGTGAGATGGCTGTTGGGCTCGGTACGCAGTGCGGCGCTGGTGTATTCGATCCTGCGGGGTGGTCCGGGGTCGGGCGGCGCGGCGAACAGGCCTGGCTGGGCGAGCCCGGCCAGTACCCGGGATGCCGCGCGCCGGTCGTAGCGCGGGGTGATGCCGTCGATAGTCACGTGACCTCCTTGGCGACCTGCATGACACACGCGCAGAACCGGTCGATCTCGTCGGTGGTGTTGTAGATGTGCGTGCTCACCCGCACCGAGTCGATGCCGGGATCGCCATCGTCGGTGGGCACGCAGTGCGCGCCGGTGCGGACCAGGAAGCCGAATTCGGCGAGTACGAAACCGAGATCGGCCGCCGAGATCCCGGCGAGGGTGAACGAGACTATGCCGTAACCGATTTCGCACGGCGCGTAGGCCGGGCCCGGTAGGAACTCGAGGCCGGGCACCGGGCGTAGCCGGTCGATCAGGCGCAGGGTGAGCTCCCGGTTGTGCGCCGCGATCGCGGCCGTGCCGAGCGATTCGAGCACCTCCAGCGCGCTGCCCAGGGCCAGGATGCCGGGCAGGTTCTGGGTGCCGCCCTCCAGGAGCTCCGGCATCGCGGTCCCGGAGTTGCCGCCGGGCAGGAACGGATCGAGCGCCGGGTGAATCCTTCTGCGGCAGTAGAGGATTCCGGTGCCCGGCGCGCCGAGCATCTTGTGCGCGGCGAAGACCGCGAAATCCGCGCCGAGCACGGTGACGTCCACGGGAAGGTGCCCGCCGCTCTGACTGCAGTCGAAACACAGCAGGATCGCCGGGTCCAGCCGGCCGCGTAGCTCCTCGAGCGTGGTGAGCCCGCCGTAGACGTGGTGCAGATGGCTCGTGGTGATCAGCCGGGTGCGCGGGCCGATCTTGCTCAGCATGTCGGCGGTGTCGGCCTCGCCGGTGCGGGTCGTGCGATACGGCACCAGGTCGATCCGGCGCCCGAACCGCGCGAGCTGGCGGCGCAGCTGCCGCCACGGCAGCACGTTGGACGCGTGATCGGTTGGGCTGTACAGGATTTCGTCGCCATCACCCAGATTCGCGAGGCCCCAGGAGAGCGCGACGGCGTTGAGCGCCGCGGTGGCGCCGGAAGTGAAGACGATCTCGTCCGGATGCTCGGCGCCGAGGAAGGTCGCGGTGCGCGCCCGCACCCGCGCCAACTGGGCGGTGAGCCCGGTGGCCCAGGGGTAGGTGCCGCGTCCGGCGTTGGCGGTGCGCACGCTGTGATAGCGATGGATGGTCTCGATCACCGGTCGCGGCTTCTGCGTGGTGGCCGCGCTGTCCAGATAGACCTCGGTGGCAGCGGCCAGCGCGGGGAACAACTCGGTCGGTAGCCGCGTGACCGCTTGCAACGTTGACGCTCCCTCCCGAGGAGAACGCGCTGGACGCCACCAACGATACGCACATTTCGTAAGGTGTTCGAAGGTTTCTCGTGGACAACGCCTTTGGGATGAATAGGGTGGAGGTCATGCCATTGACCCTCGAAGAACGCCAGGAGTTTCTCGCTCGGCCGCATGTCGCGGCCCTATCCGTCGCCGCGGGCCCCGATCGCGCCCCGCTCACGCTGCCCATCTGGTACCAGTACGAACCCGGTTCGGAGCCCTGGGTGCTGACCGGGCCGGACACCCGCAAGATGCGGCTCATCCAGGCGGCAGGCCGCTTCAGCCTGATGGTGGACGTTGTTGAACCGACCGTCCGGTACGTCACGGTCGAAGGCCCGGTCTCCCGGGTCGAGCCGATGACCGAGGCGATGCATCTCGAGATGGTCGGCCGCTACCTCGAGGGCGACCGGATGCGGCAATACCTGAAGCAGGCGGAGGCATTCGGCCCGCAGGTCGCGGTGTACCTGCGCCCCGAGCACTGGCTCTCGGCCGACCTCGGCTAATACTGGCGGCCCTGCACGTAATCGACGAGATGCTGGCGCTCGGTGGCCAGCTCGGAGATGGCGCTCTTGACCACATCGCCGATGCTGACGATGCCGACCAGCTTGTCGTCGCGCACCACGGGCAGATGCCGGATGCGATGTTCGGTCATGGTGCGCCGCAACCCGTCCACTCGGTCCTCGGGTGCGCAGGTGTGCACGGCGGCGGTCATGATCTCGGCGACCGGCAGCTCGAGTAGTCCGGTGCCCTTGGCGAGCAGGCTGCGCACCACATCGCGCTCCGAGACGATGCCCGCGATCGTCGTGCCGTCGGCCGAGACGATCACCGCGCCGATATTGTGCTCGGCCAGCACGCGGAGCAGGTCGCGCACCGTCGTCTCGGGCGCGACCGTGGCCACGTCGCTGCCTTTTCTGCGCAAGATTTCCGCGATTCGCATAAGGCTTCACCATCCAGTCGTCACGGTGCTCTCAGGATCCCAAAGTTCACCGCGCCGTGACCAGCACGAATCCGTTACGGGCGGTGGGGAATGTGGCGATCGAGGTCACGGGCGAGCAGTGCGATGGCCGCCTGTGAGATGCCCGCCGAGGTGGCCAGGTCGATCGCGGTCAGTTGGGCGATGCGGCGCAAACGGTAGTCGACGGTATTGGGGTGCACGTAGAGCTGGCGCGCGGTGAGCTGGCGATTCATATCGTTGCCGAGGTAGGCGCGCATGGTGTCGAACAGTTCCTGATGCGCCTCGAGCGGTTCGAGGATGGTGGCCAGGCGGCGCGTGGCGGGGCCGCCGCGGGTGAGCTGATACTCCACGGCGAGGTCGGTCATCTGGTAGAGCCCGGGCGCGCGGCCGCCGACGCGGACCAGCTCGAGTAGTTCGTGCGCCTGGTCCGCGGCGTCGGGCACCTCGTCGGTATCGCTGAGCACCAGCGTCGCGGTGAGCGGCACCTCGGCGGCCCCCGCGAGCGCGTCGAGCACCTCGCTCGTCAGCGCGGGCCCGCCCGCCGGGATGAGCAGGGTGCCGCCCTTGGTGCTGAGCAGGGCGAGCGCGTGCGATTCGAAGACGGTGGCGAGCGCCGATTGCAGCCTGCGTAGTTTGCGCCGCGCGGCGGCGTGCGCGTCCAGCCGCGGTGGGCTTTCGTCGCGATGGTCCGGAATCGCCAGTGCCACCACCTGATACGACTCGGCGATCGGGATACCGGTCTGCCTGGCCAGCGTCGAGCTGGCGCGCCCGCTGAGCAGCGCCGATGCCAAAGTCTGTGTGGCGGTTTGGTGTTCGCGAGCCACCAGGTGCTGCTCGTCGACGTAGGCGTCGGATACCGCGGCGGTGATCGCTTCGAGCAGCTCGAGCATGAGATCGGTGGCGAGCAGCAGCTCATCGATATCGGCGGCCTTGGCCCGCGCGGTGACCACGCCGAAGGCGATGCGCACGCCCTCGTGGTAGGCGCGCAGGATGGCGCCGAGCGGCACACCCTCACGCGCCCACTGTGCCGCCGACTCGCGCACCTCGGCGAGCCTGGCCTCGTCGGGAACCGTTTGGCGAGCGAAGGTTTCGACCGCGAGCGCCAGGCAGCCGCGGGTCGACGGGCGGGCGTCCTGCGCCCGCGCCGCCGAATCGGACGAATCAGCGGACAGATCCAGCGCCGAGTAGGTCATACGCGTTCGCTCCATTGCCACGTCGGGCGTAATACAACTGCGTCCGAATCGTTCGCATCACTATACGAAAGGGGCGTGCGCAGTGGTAGTTATCCGCGAGATCCATTGGCAGACCATGTTTTCCCGGCTTGACCGGATCGTGACCGCACAGTGGGGAGATTCCCCGCTTATTCGTCGTCGAGCCCCGCGGACAGATAGGCCGCGGCGGCCAGCCATTGCCGGCATTGCGGACCGTGCACCTCGTGGGCGCTCAGCAAATCGCGCGCTTGGCGATAGGTGAGTACCGGTGGTTCACTACTGCAATCTGAAATGGGTAGATCCGGCACCGGCCGCAAACGCAACGCATCGACACCGGTGCCGCCGACAGCGGCGGACCGGCGGGGAGTTCGAAATGGCTGACTCATTCGATCCGCCCTCGCGTGTGCCCAAGGGTTGCGACCCCGGCACGAACTCCCTGGACTGCGCCCCGATTTCTGGCTCCGAGTTTAGGCGTTTGTCGCTTACAGATGCAAGTACATTTGCACGTTCGACCAATAGGTATGAAAAAGGCGGCCGGCAACCCGTCGGTCACCGACCGCCACTGTGACACTGGCGGTTTGCCTCAACAGGTCATGGCTTGCGTGCCACCGCGCCGTAGGCCGAAATCGGGCGGATCTCGCCGACCTGCGTGTCGGGTGCGCGCCACTGCGTAATGGATACGAATCCCGGATCCACCATCTCCAGGCCGTCGAAGACACCTTCGATCTGCTTCTGCGGCCGCGGCGTGTACGGCACGCCGCCGGTCTTGGTGTAGTTCTCGCACAGCGTGACATAGGCCTGGCTGTCGTCGGTGCCGTCCCACATCACCAGGTAGCTGCCCGACGGCACGGCGTCCAGGACGGTATGCACGATGCGGAGCAGATCTTCGTAGGTCTTGGCGTGCCCGAGCACGCCCATGAACATGACGGCGATCGGCTGGTTGAAGTTCAGTACGTTGCGCGCGTCGGCGACGATCTGTTCAGGGGAGTGGAAATCGGCATCGATGTACATGGTGACGCCCTCGTCGGTGGTGCTGGTGAGCAGCGCCCTGGCGTGCACGAGGACCAGCGGGTCGTTGTCCACGTACACGACCTTGGATTCGGGCGCGACTCCCTGCGCCACCTCGTGGGTGTTCTGCATGGTCGGCAGGCCGGTGCCGATGTCGAGGAACTGGCGGATGCCCTCCTCGCCCGCCAGATACTGGACGGCGCGGATCAGGAATTGCCGCGACTGCGTCGCCATGGTGACGATGTCCGGGTCGACCTGGACGCCGGCATCGCCTGCGACGCGGTCGATTTCGTAATGGTCCTTGCCACCCATCCAGTAGTTCCAAATACGGGCCGAATGTGGGATGTCGGTCCGTATCAGCGGGGTGAGATCGTCGGACATGATGGTGTGCTCCTCTGGGCAGGGCGTGGCGGTGTCGCGAATGGCTGGTACATCCGATCTGCACTGCGACAGTACAAGATTCAAGTCGGGCCGATAGGGGGATGGCCCAGTTGAACGCCTGATTTCCACTCCGCAGAGTTGATCAAATCCATTTCGTACCAACAGGTCTGAATTTAAAAGACCCGCGGCGGTGAACTTCGTGCTAAGGTCCCGGTGTGGGTGCAAATGCAAGAACGTTTGAGAGTGCATCTGCAAGAACTAGATCTGCCAGACGGCGCTACCGAGGAGTGGGAAATGTCTGAAACATCCACGAACCAGGTCAGGGGAACGTGGCGGAAGAGCACGTTCAGCAATCCGAGCGGCAACTGTGTCGAGGTCGCCGAGGCGACCAATGGCCTGGTGGCCGTGCGTAACTCACGTGATCCCGAGGGTGGGGTGCTGCTTTACACCCGTCCGGAGATCGATGCATTCGTCCGCGGCGCGAAGGCTGGAGAATTCGACGACTTGACTAGCTGAGCGGTAACATAAGCCGTCGGTGCGGTGTGTTTCGCGACGGGTGGTTGTGACACACTGTGGGCAACCCCCCGAGTATCGGAGACGAACTCAATGATCGCTGAACCCGATGACGACGGTCGTGTGCAATCGGTAATCGCGGAACGTGGCCCTACCGTGCTGCGTATCGCGCTGGGTGGACAGCTGCGCAAGCTCCGGGAGAAAAAGGGCATTACCCGGGAAGCGGCGGGCGATGCCATCCGCGGTTCACACGCCAAGATCAGTCGTCTCGAGTTGGGCCGCACCGGCTTCAAGGAACGCGATATCCGTGACCTGCTGACTCTCTACGGCGTTGTCGAGGCCGATGAGCGCGAGTCGTTCCTCGAGCTCGCCAGGCAGGCGAACGAACCGGGATGGTGGCATCGCTACAGCGATCTGCTGCCGTCCTGGTTCGGTACCTACCTCGGGCTGGAGCAGGCGGCGAGCAAGATCCGGACCTACGAGGCGCACCTGGTGCCCGGGCTGTTGCAAACACCGGATTACGCCAGGGCCGTCGTGTCGCTGGGCTACGAGGACGCCGATACCGATCGCCGCGTCGCCATGCGCCAGAAGCGGCAGGAGATCCTGTTCCGCACCGATCCGCCCATCATCTGGGCCGTGATCGATGAGGCGGCGCTGCACCGGCACGTCGGCGGACCTCGCGTACACAAGGATCAGCTGGAGCAGCTGATCAAGTTCGCCGAATTACCTCACGTGACGATTCAGGTGCTGCCCTATTCCGCGGGTGAACACGCGGCGGCGGGTAGTTCGTTCAGCATTCTGCGCTTCACGGAGCAGGAGCTGCCGGATATCGTCTACCTCGAACACCTCACGAGCGCACTGTATCTGGATCGACGCCAGGATCTGGCGCTGTACCTGTCAGTGATGGACCGACTGAGCGTGCAGGCCGAGCGACCGGAGCGGTCGATCGAGATCATCGCCGACTACGCCGCCGAGCTATAGGGCGGCGTGGCGGATGCTGCGGCAGCTACTGTTTGATGCAGCTGGAGGCGATGCGCCAGAACATGGCCGGCTGCAGCGTGTTGAAATCCCAATCGTCGACGACCGCGTGCGCGGTGCTGACGATTCTTTCGATGTCGAAATCATGCCGGGTGGCTGCACCGGTGGACTCGACGGCATCGATGACGAACGCGACGGCGGTTTCCCGGGAGAATGTGCTGCCCCGGTGGTCGCTTCGGGTCGACGGTGTGCTCATGTTTGTACCGTTCACTGGATGATCGGCCAGTGCGGCTTCGGCAATACCGAGCCGGCCGCCGGGAAGTGGTTGGTCCATGCGAACGCCCTTGGTGTCTGGCGGCAGCAAACCCTTGGCGTACCAGGCCTTCGGTTCGCCCTCGCGGCTTCCCCTGGTTGTCCCCTGTAAAGCTTTGCGGACTGAGTTTAGGTCGGTGTGGCTTGCATATGCAAGTGCATCTGCACGATCGATTGCATTCGTACAGAAGCAGTTTCGCGATCTGAGGCAGATGTGAAAACGTCCCGACCGGGCGGTTCCGTCGACTACCGTTCCGGCCCACCGGGATTGCAGCTCGCGTCGACCGTGGCCTGATAACCGACGGCGGGTCGCCACGGCTCCAGGTTCCAGCTCGGCTTGTTCGGCTGCACGAGCCGCGCCCACACCCAGTGGCAGACGAATTGGTCGCGCATGCCAGGCGTCTCGGCGTCGGGGGAGTCGGCGAGCACTTCGCGCCACGCGCGTTCCTCGGCGCCGGGGAAGGTGGTCTGGCGGCCCGCTGGAGTGGGGAAGACCAGCAGGCGGGCGCCGTCGATGTTCTCGGTCCAGCTCGTGTGATCGATGAGCGGTTGGCCGGCGAAGGGATCGACGGAGGGAACGGGCAGTGCGGTGGAGGCCAGCGGCACGGTCGTCGGCGTACTGCTCGGCGGCGTCGGTGTGGTCGTGGCAGGTGTTGCGGCGGAAGGTGTTGTGGCGGTAGGGCTATCGGATCCGCAGGCGGCGAGCGACAGACTGCCGGACAGTAGGGCGGCGCAGAGCAGCGCGGCCGATGTCCGTAGTCGCTGGCTCACGTGGCGCCTCCTGGTCGTCTGGTGCGCTATTCAGCCTAGCTAATAGGGCCTTTGGTGCCGCTGAAGCCGCGGTGCCTTCGGGTTCAGTGCCAGAGTGAACGGCAGGGCAGCCTGCGCAGCCCTGGCCGGACCATATTGTCCACCGTGACGGTCAACCCGGCGTGGGCCGCGGCATCGGTGAATTCGCCCGCCTCTGCGCGGGTGGCGGCGTACTCGAGTATCAGTGGATCGTCCGGCGTCGGCCCTTCGAAGTGCACGGTGATGCGCCGGGTCGGCGCCTCCGGAACGTCGTGGGAGTACGCCGCGTGTCCTGCAGTGCCGTCCATAGCCACTGTCTCCTCTACTCGGACGACGTTGTGTGTGACGGTAAGTCACGCACCGGGGCGTGGCGCAAGGTCCCAGACATGGGCTGGACATGTCACAGACAGCGGCGCCCGCCGTGGGGGTGTCTCACGAGAATCCCTCGATGACGATCACAAATCGAGTGCCGCGAACTTGTGAATTGTCAAAACGTTTGCCTCGACGTCTGCCGCGGGACGGCGGACGTGCCCAGGATGTTCGCATTCGTCGATCGAAAGGCAAACGTCGATGAGTCAGGTTCTTCGCTTGGCGCGCGCGGCCGGCGTGTTCGCCGCCGGGCTGGTGCTGGCCGCGGCGACGGCCGTACCCGGCCACGCCGACCCGCTCTATCCCGAACCGGATCCGGACCCGTTCTACGCGACCCCGGCGAACCTTGCCGACATGAAGCCGGGCGAGGTGATCGGCACCAGGGTCATGCCGCCGCTGATGATCTTTCCGGATACCACGGTGACGGTTGTCCGGTTCCGCTCCACCAACTCCGAGGACCGGCCGATCGCCGCGACCACGACGGTGCTCACGCCGCGCGGCCATCAGGCGGATGGGCCGCTGCTGTCGTTCCAGCACATCATCAACGGGCTCGGCGCGGAGTGTTCGGTATCGCGCGTGCTCTACACCGGCGATCCGAACCTGATGGTGCGCGAGGCGCCCGGCTGGAACCTGCTGCTGCAGCGCGGCTGGACGGTGGCGCTGCCGGACCATCTCGGGCCGCAATTCGCCTATGGCGCAGCGAAATTGGGTGGCCAGATCACCCTCGACGGTATCCGCGCGGTGAAACGAGTATCGGAATTGGAGGTGCGCAAGAGTGAGGTGGCCATGGTCGGCTACTCGGGCGGCGGCATGGCCACCGCCTGGGCGGCCGCCCTGGCGCCGAAGTACGCGCCCGACCTCGATATCGCGGGCGCGGCGATGGGCGGCGTGCCGATGAACCTGGTGAAGATGCTCGAGGGTCTCGGCCTCGGCGCGCATCCGGTCTTCGGGCTCGCGCTGGCCGCGGGCCTCGGGCTGGAACGCGAGTACCCGGACCGGTTTCCGCTCAGCGAGCAGCTCAACGACCGCGGCCTGGCCGCGCGCGCGGCGATGGCCAACAGTTGCACCAACGAGATCCTGGCCGCGGGCGCGGGCCGTGGCGCGACCGACTTCGCCAAGACCACCTCGATGATCAACGATCGCGACGCGCGGGCGGTGGTGGAGGAGAACAGCCTCGAACTCTACGACGGTGTGCCGAAAACGCCCATTTTCGAATGGCATTCGCCGATCGACGGGCTGATCCCGATCGACGCGGTGGTCAACACCGACAAGCGCTGGTGCGCGGCGGGCGCCACGGTGCAGAGCGAGCAGATCCCGGTGCCCGATCACCTGACGGCGGCGGTGCTCGGCATTCCGGCCGCGCTGGCCTGGCTCGACGCGCGCTATCGCGGCGAGCCCGCGCCGAACAACTGTGCGGGGCTGCCGCGCTGAACATTGCGAATTGGACTCATAGTCGATTAGCCACCTAGACAGCTGGACCGTCGGTTAACCTGACGGTCTGGCCTCGGTGGACAGGGGCATTTCGGGGGACGAAGGCCGCATATCTCCGGGCGCCAGGCGAACCCGACATCGCACCGAAGGCCCGAGTCCATGAGATGCCTGCGCGCCGTTGCCGCGTTGCTATTGCTGTCCGCGGCCGTGGCGGGCGAGGCCGCCGCCGAACCGCCGCCGCCTCCGCCCGCGTTCACCCTGCCTTGGCTACAGGAGCTGATCGATCAGGTGGTGCCACCTCCGCCGATCGCTCCTGTGCCGCAGGAGTATTCGGAGCCCGCGGCGGCGCCGGAGGTGACACCCGGTCTCGCGGCATTGCGCCAGGCGGTGCGGCCCGCGCCGGTCGGTGATCCGATATTCGATGCCTGGCCCGCGAACCTCGACACGTTCGGTGCGGGGGAGGTGATCGAGGTCAGGGATGTCACCGCGACGGCGGCGCCACTGGCGCTCGTCCCCATCCGGCAGGCGCTGCTGCTGAAGTTCCGCACCAACGACGCGCACGACCAGCCGTCCTTCGGCACCGCGACACTGGTGATTCCGGCCGCGGCGTGGACGGGCCCCGGCGACCGCCCGGTGGTGGTGAACAACCTGCCGATCGACGCGCTCGGGCGCGAATGCAACCCGGGTTACACCCTGGCACACGGTTTCTCGCTGAAGTCGACGAACCTCACCGACTTCATCCCGCCGACCACCCAGCTGGCGGCGCTGCGCGGATACGCCGTGCTGATCCCGGATCACGAGGGTCCGTGGATGGCCTACGCGGAGCCCTACGTGGCCGGGCACATCGTGCTCGACGCGATCCGCGCGGTGCGCGGCCGACTACCGGATGAGTTCGGGGACAGCCGATTCGGTATGACCGGCTACTCGGGCGGTGCGATCGCCACGCACGGCGCGGTGAAACTGGTCGAAAGCTATGCGCCCGAGCTGGCCGGCTCGATCGTCGGGGCCGCGCTCGGCGGCGTACCCGCCGATTACGAAATCCTTTCGCGCAGTTTGAATGCGAATCTGGCCTCGGGTGTATTCATGGCCGCCACGTTCGGCGTCGGCCGTGAGCGCACCGAAATTCTCACGGCCATGAACAATTTGGCCCAGTGGGCCGCGACCTCGCCGCTGAAGGACACCTGCGCCAGCCTGTTCGCGCTGCCGGGTGTGCTGATGCTGCCGATCGACATCGCCGCCAACATCCCCGACCCGCTGCATTCGGATCTGGCGCGCGAGATCTATCGGGTGACGCGCATGCCCGGGATGAAATCCGCTGTGCCGCTGTACATCTACAACGGCGAGCAGGAGTTCTGGATCCCGGCCGAGGGCGCGCGCAACCTGTACCGGGAGCAGTGCGGGCTCGGCGTGCCCGCGGTGTATCGCAGCGTGCTCGGCGAGCACATCATCGCGGCCGGTCTCGGTTACCCGGAAGCCGTAGTGTGGCTTGATCAACGGCTGCAGGGAGTTCCGGCGAGCAGCGAATGCTGAGCATATAAAGGACATTCGGCTATAGAAACAATCGGCCTTCACATGGCATCATCTGTGAATGCGTCCCTCCGAGGCACGACATTCCAGTTCCGCACCCTTCTCGACCGGGGAGCGCGCGGCCGCCGACGGCGGCCCGACCGTGCTGCGGATGGTGCTCGGCGCCCGGCTACGACGGCTGCGTGAGACGTGCGAGATCAGCAGGGAGGACGCGGGCGAGGCCATCCGCGCCTCGCATTCCAAGATCAGCCGGCTCGAGCTCGGCCGGGTCGGCGTCCGCCAGCGCGATCTCGCCGACCTGCTGACGCTCTACGGCGTGACCGATGCCGAGGAGCGGGCCGAATTGGCCCAGCTGGCAAGGGAAGCCAGCACCTCGGGGTGGTGGCATCGCGACAACGATTGGCTGCCCAAATGGTTCGACATGTACCTGGGCCTGGAGCAGGCGGCTCGGCTGATCCGCTGCTATGAGCCGAGGGTGGTGCCGGAGCTGTTGCAGACCGCGGAGTATGCCCGCGCGCTGCTCGGCCTCGCGCACCCGACCGAATCGGAGGAGGCGATCGAGCGGCGCGTCGCGCTGCGGATGCGCCGCCAGCACATCCTGACCAAGCCCGCGCCGCCGCAGCTGTGGGTGATCGTCGAGGAGTCGGCGCTGCGCCGCCCGATCGGCGGCTCGATGGTGTGGCGGGACCAGCTCGACCACCTGCTGCGCGCCATCGATGAACCGCATATCACGGTGCAGGTGCTCGCCGACCATGTCGGCGGTCCCGCGCTGGCCGACGGTGCGTTCACCATGCTGCGCTTCGCCGAGTCGGACCTGCCGGACATCGTCTATCTGCAGCAGCTCACCAGCGCGCTGTACCTGGACAAACATGCCGATATCGACGCGTATCGCGCGGTGGCGAACCAGCTTTCGGTCCATGCCGCGCCGCCGCAGTACACGGCAGGGCTGCTGACCGCCCTGCGCGAGCGGTTCCCGGACGTGCTCGACCAGCCGTCGGGCGACAAGGCCGATTGACACCGAATTCGGCGAACTAATGTCCCAATGGGACAATAGGGCGTAAAATGTGGCTATGGGTACCGACGACGTAGTCACCCTGGACGGCCGGAAGCTGCGCACCGTACGCAGCCGGGCAGCCATGTCGCGCGCGGCCTTCGCGCTGCTGACCGAGCGCGGGCTCGAGGCCGTGGCGGTGGAGGACATCGCCGTGCGCGCCGGTGTCACCCGCCGCACCTTCAGCAGGCATTTCTCCTCCATCGAGGAGGCCGTGCTCGGCGATATCGACCAGGATGTGCACGCCTTCAACGCGGCGCTGGCCGAACGCCCGCCCGGTGAACCGCCGCTCATCGCCTACCGCAACGCCGTGCACGACTGGCTCGGCGCGGTATTCGGCGAGGGCCGCGAGGCCGAGCTCGCGCATCGCTGGGAGTTGTTCCAGCACTTCGAGGACGAGCCCGCTCTGCTCGCCGCCTATCAGCGCATCCGGGTGGCCGCGGAGGGAGAGTCGCGGCGCATCCTCGCCGACCGGCTCGGTGTCGACCCCGCCGCCGACCTGCGCCCGGCCGCCGCCGTCGCGGCGGGCGCCGCCTTGATCGTCGCCGCGCTCCAGGCCTGGGCCTCGGGCGACGATCCGGGCACGCTCCCGGCCTTGATGACCGAATTCTTCGACACCCTAGGCAGTTTGGCGGCGCAAGCCGTCAACGCATCCATCCTCGACGAGGAGGCATGATCATGAGCACCGGAGTGCTGCGCCGCACCTGCCGTCGGGTCGGGCTCGATCGAAATCCGATGCGCCGCAGGGAGGATCGGGTACAGACCGTGGTCGCGGCGACGTTGACGGTACTGTTCCTGGTGATCGTCCCGGTGCTGGCGATCGTGTTCGGCGGCTGGATCTATCGCACGGAAGCGGTTGCGGTACAGGCGCGGACCGCGCAGCTGAGCAGGGTCGAGGCCACCGTCACGGAGGTGGGCAAAACGCCACTGTACGCGCCGGTCACCCCGGCGAAGGTGACCTGGCGCGATGCGGGCGATGTCATCCACAACGGCGAGTACCCGTCGACCACCATGGTGCGCCCCGGGGAGACCGTGACGATCTGGCTGGACAGGTCGGGCGCCATCGTGCCCGCGCCCTCGGACACCAAGGCCGCGAGCAAAGCGGTGCTGCTGACCTCGGGCGTGCTGCTCGGTGTGCTCGTCGTCTTCGCCGCCGCCTATTACGGGCTGCGCGGCGGACTGGATCGCCGTCGGCTGCGGCAGTGGGAAAGCGACTGGGTCATCGCGGATCTCAGCTGGGGCAACCACGCCTGACGAAGCGTTGCCCGCCGAGCTCGGGTAGGGAACTGGTACTCGGCGGGCAAGGCCTGGCGCCCGGTCTCCCGCGGCGAACGAGAAGACCGGGCATCGATGACGTTAGGTCACGCCCCGCCCGCCGCGACGGCGTCGGGACAATCACCGGACATCCCACCACCACGGGCTCGAACCGGTTGTGACCGAACACAACCCGGTGATCTAGACCGGAAACAGGGCGTGCTTGCGCGGATTCGGCTTGTGCGTGTCCTTGTCGCGCAGCAGCCGCAGCGCCTTGCGGATCTCCAGCCGGGTCTGCGACGGCTCGATGACGCCGTCGATGTAGCCGCGCTCGGCCGCGATCCACGGGGTGGCCATGGTGGCGTTGTAGAAGTCGATCATCTGCTGGCGCACCGTCTCCCGCTGATCGACGGGGGTGTTCTCCAGCTGCCTGCGGCCGATGATGCCGACCATGCTCTCCGCGCCCATCACCGCGATGCGGGCGGTCGGCCAGGCCAGCGCGATATCGGCGCCGAGCGGCTTGGAACCCATCACGGCGTAGCCGCCGCCGTAGGCCTTGCGGGTGATGATGCTGACCATCGGCACGGTCGCCTCGATGACCGCGCGGAAGAAGCGGCCGCCGCGCTTGATGACGCCGTTGCGCTCCTCCTCGATACCGGGCAGCACGCCGGGGGTGTCGACGACGAAGATCACCGGAAGCCCGAAGGCGTTGCACAGGCGGATGAAGTAGGCCGCCTTGTCCGAGCATTTGGCGTCGAGCGCGCCGCCGAGCACCTGCGGCTGATTCGCCACCACGCCGACGCTGCGGCCGTCGACCCTGGCGAAGCCGGTGATCAGGTTCTGCATTGCCGCGGCGCCGATTTCGTGGAAATCGCCGTCGTCGAAGATGCGCAGCAGCACCTCGTGCATGTCGTAGCCGGTGCGGTCGGAGTCCGGGACGATCTTGTTCAGCTCGAGGTCGTGGCCGGTGATCTCCGGCTCCAAGCCGGGATTCACGATCGGCGCCTGCTCGACGCAGCTCGACGGCAGGTAGCTCAGGTAGTCGCGCACCCAGTCGAAGGCGGCCTGCTCGTCGGCGGCGACATGGTGCACCGTGCCGTCCTTGGCCAGCTGCTCGGCGCCGCCGAGCTCGGCATCGCTGACCACCTCGCCGGTCACCGCCTTGATGACCTCGGGGCCGGTGACGAACATGTAGGTCTTCTCGGTGGCCACCAGCACGTCCATGTTCACCGGGCCGTACACCGAACCCGCCGCGCACTTGCCGAGCATGATCGCCACCTGCGGCACGAAGCCGGACAGGTCCTCCTGGCGGCGGCACATCAGCGCGTACCAGGCCAGCGAGGTGACCGCCTCCTGGATGCGCGCGCCACCGGAATCGTTGATGGCCACCACCGGGCAGGCGTTCTTGTAGGCGAATTCCATCGCGGCGGCGACCTTGCGGCCGAACATCTCGCCGACCGAACCGCCGTGCACGGTCTGATCGTGTGCGATCACCACCACCGGGCGGCCCTGGATCAGGCCGCGGCCGGTGACCACGCCGTCGCCGTACATGCTGTCGCCGCCGCCCGGTGCGCGCATCAGCTTGCCGAGCTCGACGAACGTGCCGGGGTCGAGCAGCATCCGCACTCGCTGGCGGGCGCTCGGTATGCCCTTCTTCTTGCGCTTCGCGATGCCGGTCTCGCCGGCCGGTTCCTCGGCGAGCTCCAGGATGTCCCGGAGATGTTCCAGCTTCTCTCGCGTACCGCTCATGACTGCGCCTCGCTGGCGCTCGGCTCCGTCATGCACTGCGCCTCGCTGGCGCTCGGCTCCGTCATGCGCGAAGCGCGCCGTGTCATGATTCGCTCGCTGCGCTCACTCATCTAGCTCGTCTAATCCTTCGCAAATTCGCTATCGCCGTTCCCTTGACCGGCGGAACCGGGAGGAGGCACGGCGCTCGATGTTATCGGTGATGAGACGCGGCGCACAGTGGTTCTGCCGATCTCATGGGGGACCTCACAGCTCCGGCGCGGCGGCTCTTGGCGATTTACACCTGGCCGGGTCGATTGTGATCCGGTTGTGACCGAGCCTAGTCCGCTCGCAAACGGGTAGTCACTTCGCCCAACGATCGCTCGATCGCTGGGTCGGCGCCATGCGGGCTGTCTATCGTCGAGCCGATGAGTTTTCGGGTGCCGATCACGGTGGCGGCGATGGTGGTCATCGCCGCGGTGACACCTGCGCCGGGGGCGGCCGATATCGGTGATCCGCCGCCGCCCGCGCCGATCGCCGATCCGAACATCACCCGAACGGGGTTGATACGCAGCGAAACCGCCGGTCCGCGGCACGAGCGGCTGTTCATCGCGTCGGCGGCGATGCAGCGGGTGATCGCGGTGGATGTGTTGCGCGGCAGCGGATCCGGGCCGCGGCCCACGCTGTACCTGCTGGACGGCGTGGACGGGGAGGCGACCTCGGGCTGGCTCAGCAAGGGCGGCGCCGCGGAGTTCTTCGCGGACAAGCCCGTCGACGTGGTGCTCACCAGCGGCGGCACCGGCAGCATGTACAGCGACTGGCTGCGCCACGACGCGGCGCTCGGGCTGAACCGGTGGGAGACCTTCCTCACCGACGAGCTGCCGCCGGTGGTGGAGAGCCTGCTGAAGTCGAACGGGCGCAGGGCGATTGCCGGTGTGTCGATGGGCGCGCAGGCCGCGATGATGCTCGCGCAGCGCCACCAGGGCCGGTATCGCGCGGTGGCCGGGATGAGCGGGTGCTACTCCACGGCGGATCCGCTCGGGCACGCGGTGACAACCATCACCGTGGCCTCGCGCGGCGGCGATGTCGAAAACCTGTGGGGGCCACCGTCTTCGCCGGAGTGGCTCGCGCACGACACCACCCTCGGCGCGGAGTCGCTGCGCGGTGTGGCGATCTACCTGTCCGCGGCGACCGGCCTGCCGACCGACGCGGACCTGGTGTCGGTGGCGAGCGCGCCGGATCCGATCGCGGCACTGCGCCTGGCGGGTGGCGGCGCGGCGCTCGAGGCGGGCGCCCGATCGTGCACCGAGGGTTTCGCGGGCAGGCTGGCGGCGCTGCGGATACCGGCGACCGTGGAGTACTGGCCGGTCGGCATGCACACCTGGCCGGATTTCGAGTCGCGGCTGCCGCAGGCGTGGCGGGTGCTGTCCACCGCGCTGGAATGAGCGGGCGCCGCGCGCGTTGACAGGGGTATGACTTCGGCACTGGCATCGGTACGGTTCTCGATCCTCGACCGCTCGCGGGTCCGGCGCGGCCAGCCACATCCGGCGGCGCTGCGTGAGACGGTCGAGTTCGCGCGGCTGGCCGAGGAGTGGGGCTATCACCGCTTCTGGGTGTCCGAACATCACAGCGTGCCGGGCGTCGCCGGTTCGGCGCCGACCGTGCTCGCCGCGGCCGCCGCGGCCGCGACCTCGCACATCAGGATCGGCACCGGCGGGGTGATGCTGCCCAACCATCAGCCGCTGGTGGTGGCCGAGCAGTTCGGCGTGCTGGAATCGCTGTACCCGGGCCGCATCGATATGGGACTCGGCCGGTCGGTCGGTTTCACCGACGGTGTCCGGCGCGCGCTCGGGCATGACAAGAAGGATGCCGACGATTTCGACGAGCGACTGGGCGAACTGCTCGACTACTTCGGCAACGGCAGGCAGGGCGTGCACGCCTGGCCCGCCGACGGCCTGCGGGTGCCCGCGTTCCTGCTGGCCACCGGGTCCGGCGCGGAGCGGGCCGCGCGATTCGGGTTGCCGCTGGTGATCGCATCAATCGCGGGCCAAGACCGGATGGTCGAGGCGATCGAGGGATACCGCAACGCTTTTCAACCGACGGCCTGGGGCACGCACCCGTACGTCATGGTGTCGGGCGCGGTCGTCATCGCCGACTCCGCCGAGCAGGCGCATCGGCTGCTGCTGCCCGAGGCGTGGTCGAATGCCTACTCGCGCACCCGCGGTGAGTTCCCGGTGCTGTGGCCGCCCGAGGAGATCGAGGCGCTCTCGATGACCGAGCGGGAGCGCCGGATCTTCGACGAATCGCTGCGCGATCACATCCACGGGACCGAGGACGAGGTGGCCGAGGCATTGGAGCGCCTGGTGATTCGTACCGGCGCCGACGAGATCCTGGTGCACACCAGCACTTACGACCGGACGGCGCGGCTGGAATCGCATCGGCGGCTGGCACTGCTGGCCGGGCTCGGCGCCGCCGGGCGCGGATCGGCAACGGCGGCACGGGTTTCGGTGTCCGCTTAGGCGGCATGCGCAAAACCGCATCGCGTGCAACGATGCGCGCGGTGCCTATCGCGGCGTGGAATTCGCCGCCGCCACAGCGGGATTCAGCTGCGGTAGGTGCGGGCGATCAGTGCCGATCGGAGGTACCACAGCCCCGACGGCTGCGACGGGTCGAACCCGGTGAGCTGCCCGATCCGCTTGAGCCGGTAGTCGACGGTGTTGGTGTGCACGTGCAATACCCGCGCGGTGCGCTGCCGATTGAGGTTGTTGCCGATATGGCGGCGCAGCGTCTCGAGCAGCTCGGGATGTTCGTCGAGCGAATCCAGCAGTGAGCCGAGGTATTCGCGGCCCGGGCCCGGCCTGGTCAGCTGGTATTCCAGTGCCAGCTCGTCGAAGCGGTAGAGCCCGGCGACGCATTGCAGGCGCTGCACCATGTCGAGGAGTTCGTGCGCCTGGTCGGCGGCGTTCGGGATCTGCTCCGGCGCGGCGGACACCATGGTCGCGGTGATCCCGACCTGCGCCGCGTGCGCCAGCATGCTGACCAGCGCGTCGAGCGCGGTGTGATCGAGCTCGTCGGCCGGAATCAGGATGGTGCCGCCGTCCACGCTCAGCAGCGACAGCGCGCGATCGTCGCAGCGCAGCGCCAGCTCGGCCTGCACCCTGCGCAGCTTGCGCCGCGCGACGACCTTGCCGTCGATGGTCGGGATGTGCTCGTCGTGATGCGGCGGAATCGCCACGGCCAGCACCGCATACGACTCGGCGATGGTGATGCCGCATTCGCGCGCCATGGTCGAGGTGCTGTGCCCGCCGAGCAGCGCCGAGGTGAGCGTGTGCACGGCGGTGTGGTGTTCGCCGACCACCGCGCGCAGCTCGCGGATGTAGGAGATGGAGACCGCCGAGGTGATCATGTTCAGGATCTCCAGCACGGCCTTGGCGCCGTCGACGAGGTTGCTGTACTCGCCCTCCAGCGTCGCGTTGGCCACCACCAGGTCCAGGCCCATCTTGAAGCCCTCGTGGATGGCGTGGTGGATGGCGTCGATCGGCACGCCCTCGCGTGCCCATTCCGCCGCGGCCTGCTCGACCCGCTTGATCTTCTCGGGCAGGCCCTGGCCGTCGAGCATGCTCACGGCGAGTTCGAGGCACAGCCGGGTGACCGCGGTGGCGTCGCCGTTGATCACATCGCCGGGCAGTGTGCCGCACGGCACGACGTTCTCGACGAAATGACCGACCATCTGCCTCGACAGCGCCCGAACATCCTTGAGCGAGGCCGACATCGGCTTACCCGACAATGTGAGACCTTGACGTGCCGAACTATCTACGGCCACTGGCACTCCTTCCGCCCCCGGCATAGCTGTGCGGCGCATTCACAGTAACCGGCCGGTGTCGAGAGGGGAACGATTCGCACCGTTCTGTGAGATAGCCGAGTGCCCGGAGCGTAGCCGCTGTGAAGGTTCACAGCGAATTATGCGGTGCGGCAATCACTGTGACCAGCCGGAAGAACCGGGGGCGGCGGGGGGACGCGATGGCTATGCTCCCACCGTGCCGGTCGAGAAGCCGCGGGCGCCGATGTCACCGTGGCGGTTCGTAGTCGCCTTCGGTGTCGTCAGCCTGCTTGCCGACATCGTGTACGAGGGCGCGCGGTCGGTGACCGGCCCCTTCCTGGCCTCGCTCGGGGCGGGCGCCGCGCTGGTCGGCGTGATCACCGGCGCCGGTGAGGCCTTCGCGCTGGCCGGGCGCCTCGGCACCGGACCGCTGGCCGACCGGACCAGGGCCTACTGGCCGTTGACGATCGCCGGGTATGTGCTGACCGTGGTGTCGGTGCCGCTGCTCGGCTTCGCCGGGGCACTCGGTGTCGCGGCGGCGCTGGTGATCGGCGAGCGCGCGGGTAAGGCGATACGCAGCCCGGCCAAGGATGTGCTGCTCTCGCATGCGGCGGGCGCGGTCGGGCGCGGCCGCGGGTTCGCGGTGCACGAGGCGCTCGACCAGATCGGCGCGCTGGCCGGGCCGCTCGCGGTGGCCGGTGTGCTCGTGCTGTCCGGCGGCGATTACCGGCCCGCGTTCTGGATGCTCGCGCTGCCCGGTGTCGCGGTGCTCATCCTGCTGCTGCGGTTGCGATCACGGATGCCCGACCCCGGTCGCTACGAGCCCGTGCGGTTCACCGCCACAGGGGAAACCGGTGCGCTGCCCGGTACGTTCTGGACCTACCTGGTGTTCGCGATGACGACAACGGCCGGATTCTCCGGGTTCGGTCTGCTCGCCTTCCATCTCGCCGCGAACGAGATCGTCCCGGTCGCGCTGATTCCCGTCGTCTACGCGGGGGCGATGGCCGTCGACGCGGTGGCCGCGCTGCTCACCGGCTGGCTCTACGACCGGGTCGGGGTGCGGGTGCTGATCGCGGTGCCGGTGCTCTCGGCCCTGATCCCGCCGTTGGCCTTTCAGCACGCGGCAGCGCCCGCCGTGGCCGGTGCGCTGCTCTGGGGTGCGGTGCTCGGCGTGCAGGAATCTACGTTGCGCGCCACCGTCGCGGATCTGGTGCCGACCGCGCGGCGTGGCACCGCCTATGGCATCTTCGCCGCCGGTGCGGGCGCCGCCGCGTTCGCCGGGTCGGCGCTGCTCGGGGTGCTCTACGCGCAGTCGCTGACCGCGGTGGTGGCCGTGACGGCGACGATCCAGGCCGTCGCCGCCATCGTGCTGGTGACGCGGCAGCTGCGCGGGCGAATCACCTAGTCGTACTGCCGTATTCGCTCCGGCCGAGCGCAGGTCTGTGGACGGCCTTTGCGCGGCAGTACCATCGGGCTCACGCGCGCCGGAACAGTGCGCGCCAGCGGAGTGCGTCCGGGCGGTCGGGCGGGCAGGTCTGGTCGACGGTCTCGAGCGAGAGTCCGTCGGCGGCAAAGGATTCCAGCTCCGCACGGGTGAGCGGCCATGGCGGGCCGTCGACCTGCGCGCCCTCGGCCCGCGCACCGGCGATCACCAGCAGCTCACCGCCGGGCGCGACCATCCGCGCGACATGCGAGATCGCCTCGGCGCGTACGGATATCGGCATGGACTGCACGGTGATCGATTCGACGACGAGGTCGAAGGCGTGCGTCCACTCGGCGGGCGGGTCGAGCAGGTCGGCGGCGCGGTAGTGCACCGTGGAGGCGGGAAAGCGTTCGCCCGCGCCGCGGATCGCGGTGTCCGAGATGTCGAACGCGGTGGTCTGGAAGCCCTGCGCGGCAATGTATTCGGCGTCGCGGCCGAGGCCGCAGCCGACGACCATCGCGCGCTTGCCCTGCCCGGTCGCGGCCTGCTGTTCGATCCATTCGACCAGCAGCGCGTTCGGTGCGGCGGCATCCCACGGCACGATCGCGTCGCCGTCCGCGGCCGCGGCGTAGAGCTTCTCGAACCAGCCGGTGGGATCGCCCTGGCTCAGTGATTCGGTGGCGAATCGGGTTGCGTCGGCATCGCGGTTGTTGGTCACCGAGTGAGTGTTCCAGGAATGATCGTGTGCGCCAAAATATCGCGCACCGAGATCGGTCGCCGCGATTCGCGCCGTGGCGCGCGGCGGCGTTTTACAGTGAACGGGTCACCCGGAGTGGCATTCGAGGGAGCAGCGTCATGTTCGTCGCAACGGTAGTCGTATCCGTCCTTCTCGCCGCGGCGCTGACGCTGTCGGGAATCTTGAAGATCACCAGGAATCCGCGGGTCGTCCCCGGCTATGCCGCGATCGGTGTGCCGGACAATTGGCTGACGCCCCTCGGTGCGGTGCTGATCGCGGGCGCGGTGGGCCTGGTCGCCGGATTGTGGCTG
This sequence comes from Nocardia sp. NPDC052566, assembly GCF_044547285.1. Lineage (NCBI taxonomy): Bacteria > Bacillati > Actinomycetota > Actinomycetes > Mycobacteriales > Nocardiaceae > Nocardia > Nocardia sp. NPDC052566. Next base: position 921,751 of record NZ_JBIUAF010000005.1, read on the forward strand.
GCGCCGGTGGGCATCGCGGCGGCGATCGGGCTGATCCTGTACTTCCTCGGCGGCATCGGCTTCCATGCCAGGGCTAAGGACTGGAAGGGGTTGGTGGCCCCGGTGCTCATCCTGCTGGTCGCGGTCGTCGCCCTGGACCTGCGCCTCGTCACCACCTGATCGCGCGCGGTCCCGGTTCCGTTGCGGGGCAACGGAACCGGCGCGGGTCATGGCAGGACGGTGATGTCGAGTGCGTCGAGGCGGTCCGGCGCGGCGATGACCTCATAACCAGCGACCTGATCGCCGCGAACGGTGAGGGTCAGCGCCAGCAGCAGGCGACCGCGCGGCGCCACGATGATGCCGACGTCGCCGTTGATCACGGCGAGCGCCGCCACCGCCGAACGGCGGCGCAGCAGCACGGTCTCCTTCGCCACGGCGTCCGCCCCGCGCACCACGAGCGCCATTCCCGCGGGCAGCGCGGCCGGATCGGCCGTGCGCACCACATCCGGTGCGAGCACCGTGAGCAGCGCCCCCAGATCACCGGAGCGCGCGGCGGCCAGGAACGCGGCGACGACATCGCGCCGCTGCGCGAGACCGGCATCGGCGGAGGGAGTCTCGCCGCGGACCCGCGACCGGGACCGGCTGGCCAGTTTCTTGGTGGTCGGCGCCGACCGGCCGACGATCGGCGCGATCTGGTCGAACGGCAGCGCGAACATATCGTGCAGCACGAACGCGACCCGCTCGTCGGGGCCGAGCCGGTCGAGCACCACCAGCATGGCCCGGCCGACCGCATCGATCAGCACGGCCTCGTGTTCCGGGTCGCTGTTGTAGGCGGTGTCACCGAGTTCACCCGCGTCGTCGAGCGGGTCCTCGCGGCGCGCGGTCCGCGAGCGGAGCATGTCCAGGCAGATCCGCGAGGTGACGGTGGTCAGCCAGCCCGGCAGATTCTCGATGGCCGCGGTATCGGCCTGCGCCAACCGCAGCCACGCCTCCTGCACCGCGTCCTCGGCATCACCGGCCGAGCCGAGCATGCGATAGGCCACCGCGCGCAAATGGGCACGATGTGCCTCGAATCGCCGCGCCAGCACCTCCTGTGCGTGCACCGGTCACCTTTCCGCTCTGGGATCCGTCACCTGATCAACCATCGCAAATCGGGTGTGCCCGAGGAAGAGGAGGGTAGCGAGATGACTACCGCATATGTGATCGTCACCATGATCGCCGCGGTCATGGCGGGCGGCGCCGCGATCACCGACGCGCTGCGGCCACCGTGGCTGCTTGCCAACATGAACCGCTATGGCATCGCCGAAAAGCATCTGGTCGCACTCGGTCTGATCAAGGCAGTGGGCGCGGTGGGACTGCTCGCGGGCCTGGCCATTCCAGGACTCGCGGCGGCGGCCGCCCTCGGCATCGTCGTGTACTTCCTGCTCGCCACCGCCGCCGTCCTGCGCGCGAAGGCCTACAGCGACACCGTCATCCCGGTGCTGTTCCTGATTCCCGCCGCGGGCTCACTCGCACTGTTCGCCGTGCGCTGACACGAGGATCAGCCCCGGAGGAACTGAGCCGCCTGCTCGCCGATGAAGACACTGGGTGCGTGCGTATGGCCGCGGATGATCAATGGCATCACCGAGGCGTCGGCGATGCGCAGGCCCTCGACGCCGCGGACCTCGAGGCGCGGGGTGACGACGCTGCCGACGTCGGTGCCCATCCGGCAGGTGCCGATCGGGTGATACAGGGTGTGCGAGAAGGCATTCAGTGTCAGCGCGAGCATGGCCTCGGTGTCGGGCGGCGCCTGCGGGGGATAGATGAGCGGGCCGAGCACCGTCTTCATGGCGGGCGCCGCGGCGAGTTCGGCGCAGATGCGCAGGCCGGCCATCATGGCGGCGCGGTCGGCGCCGGCGCTGTCGGACAGGTAGCGCGGATCGATGAGCGGCTTGGCGGCCGGATCGCCGGAGGCGAGCGCGATGCGGCCCCTGCTGTGCGGCCGCAGCAGCACCGCGGCCAGGATGTTCCCGTGCTCGGTCGGATCGACGAGACCCTCGTGGTAGAACGGCGCGGGCGCGTAGATGAGCTCGAGGTCCGGCAAGTCGAGATCGGCGTGGCTGCGCACGAAGCCGTACGCCTCACCGACGTTCGAGGTGAGCATGCCGCGGTGGCGGATCAGGTAGTCCAGCAGCTGCAGCGGCTTCTCGGCGGCGAACAGCGAATCCGCGATGCCGTAGCCGATGCCGGACACCAGGTGGTCCTGCAGATTCGAGCCGACCTCCGGCGCGTGGTGCACGACCGGGATGCCGTGGCGGGTCAGCTCGTCGCGGTCGCCGATGCCGGAGAGCATGAGCAGCTGCGGGCTGTTGATCGCGCCACCGCACAGCACCACCTCGCGCCGCGCGGTCACCGTATGCGTGACGCCGCCCTGCCGGTATTCGACACCGGCGGCGCGGGTCCCGTCGAAGACGACGCGGGTGGCCAGCGCCTCGGTGTGCACCATCAGGTTCGGGCGGGTCAGCGCGGGCCGCAGATACGCGTCGGCGGTGCTCCAGCGGCGCCCGGCCCGCTGGGTCACCATGGTCTGGCAGAACCCTTCCGGCTGCGGCCGATTCGGCGGTTCGACCGGATACCCGCACTCCTGCACCGCGGCCAGGTAGGCGGCGGTGCTCGCGCGCGGGCTGCGCTGGCGCGAAATATGCAGCGGGCCCGCCGCGCCCTCGTCGGGATACTGCGCGTCCTCGACATTCTCGATGCGCCGGAACTGTTCGACGGCGGCGGCGAAACCCCACTCCTCGCCGGCGAGCAGCGCCCACTCGTCGTAGTCGGCGCGGAAGCCGCGCACCCACATCATCGCGTTCATCGACGACGAGCCGCCGAACATCTTGCCGCGCGGCCAGTAGATCTGCCGGTTGTCCAGCTCCGGCTGCGGCTCGGTGAGATAGTCCCAATCCACCTCGGAGCGGAACAGTTTGGAGAACGCCGCGGGAATGTGGGCGAATTTGTTCTTGTCCGGCGGGCCCGCCTCGAGTAGCGCCACCGTCGTTCCCGTATCGGCGCTGAGCCGGTTGGCCAGTACCGCTCCCGCGGAACCGGAGCCGACGATCACATAGTCTGCGCTGGCCACACCTGTCTCCACTGTCCCACTCCGATCTGCACCGCGTACGGCAAAGATACGAGGAACCGGTCGCACACGGTTCGCTTTCGGGGTCAACACGGCGGATTTCGGCTTCGGCGTGTGCTGGTGCGTGCCGACCGCGCGGTACCGGACGACGGGTGGATAAGGTGGGCATCCGCGCGCCGGAAAGGGGCATTGACCGGAATCCGCTGTGCCGGAAACGGTTCCACCACATATGGAAGTATTCGTGCTCGGTCCGGTGACGGTGCGCATCGGCGCCGTCGACATCGCCGTCCAGCGGCCACTGGAGCGCGCCGCCCTCGTGCGGCTCGCGCTCGCGCGCGGCGGTGCGGTCTCCGACGGCAGGCTGGCGGCCGATCTGTGGGGTGACGAGCGGCGGGTGGAGCGGTTGTGGCTGGTCATGTCGCGGCTGCGCGCCACCATCGGCGCCGAGCGACTGGTCCGCACGGCGGCCGGATACCGGATCACCGCAACGCTTTCCGACCTGGACGCGGTGGAATCGGCGGTGCCGCGGGTCCGCGCCGCGCAGCAGGCCGGGCAGCACGCGGTGGTGCGCGCGGAAACGCGGGCCGCGCTGCGCTGCTGGCGCGGGGCCGCGCTGGCCGGGGTGAGCGCGCCCTTCGCCGCCGCCGAGGTGCGCAGGCTCGCCGAGTTGCGGCTCGAGCTGACCGTCGCCGGGCTGCACGCCGCGCTGGAACTCGGCGCCGTGCACGAGGCGCTCGCCGAGCTGACCGGATTGGCCGCGGCCCATCCGGCGGACGAGGCGGTGCACCGGCTGCTCGCCCTCGCGCTGTACCGCGCGGGCAGGCAGGCCGACGCGCTGGACCGGCTCCGGCGCCTGCGCGAGGCCCTGAGCAGTGCGTTCGACGCCGAGCCCGAGGCGAAGACGCTGGAGCTGGAACAGCGGATGCTGCGCCATGATCCGGCACTGCGGGTGGTCGCCGCGGTGGCCGAACCCGCACTGGCGGTACCGGTCACGGCATTTCTCGGGCGCGACGACGAATTGCGCGGTCTCGCGGTGCGGCTGGCCGAGCCGGGGCTGATCACCGTCACCGGCGGGCCCGGCTGCGGTAAGTCGCGCCTGGCTTTGGAAGCGGCGACGCGCGCCGCGCGGGCGGGTCGTGCCGTCGTGCTCGTCGAACTGGCCACGGTGCGCCGTGGCGACACCGTGGCGCAGGCGATCGCGATGGCGACGGCGCTCGACGGCGCACCGGAGCTACCGGTGCTCGCCGCGGCGTTGGACGGCGCGCTGCTCGTGCTCGACAATGCCGAGCACCTGGCCGCCGACGTCGCGGCGCTCGGCGCCGAACTCTGCGGCACGGCACAGGGTTTGACCATCCTGGTGACGTCCCAGGTGCCGCTGGGCTGCGCGGGCGAGCGCGTCCACCTGGTCGGCGCGCTGGATCGGCGGACCAGCCTGGCGCTGTTCGCCGAGCGCGCCGGGATCACCCTCGATGCCGCCACCCAGCCCGACGCGGTGACGATCTGCGCGGCCGTCGACTGGCTGCCGCTCGGCATCGAGCTGGCGGCCGGGCTCACCAGGACGCTGTCGGTCGCACAGCTGGCCGCGCGGATCGAGGACCGGGTGCGGCTGCTGGTCGGCGGGCGGCGCGACGCCGCGGGCGGGCGGCATACCAGCCTGCGGGCGGCGCTGGATTGGAGCTATGAATTGCTCGATCCCCGAACGCAATCGGTACTGCGCCGGGTCGCGGTGTTCGCGGGCGGTTTCTCCGCCGAGGCGGCCGCCGCGGTGCTGCCCGCCGAGGACGCCGAACAGGTCGCGTCCGCGCTCGCGGAGCTGTCGCGCCGGAATGTGGTCACCGTGCTCGTCGACGGCGACTACCGGCGGCTGTCGCTGCTGGAAACCGTGCGCGACCACGCGCTGACCCGCTTGACCGCGGCCGGTGAGGCCGACGACGCGCGCGAGCGGCACGTGCGCTGGTGCCTCGACCACGTGCGCGCCGCGGAGGAGCGGTACGGCTTCGGTTCGGCGCAGGCGGTGGCCGCGGTCTTCGCCGAATGGGCCGATATCCGTGCCGCGCTGGATACTTCGGCGGGTACGGCCGGTGCGGTGCGCCTGGCCATCGCCATGCACCGCCCGTGGCTGATGCGCGCCTGGTACGCGGAGGCGGGCGGCTATTACGAACGTGTGCTGCGCGAGGCGCGGATACCGACCGAGGAGCGCGCGGAAGCGCTGAGCTGCTGGTCTTTTCACACGATGATGGTCGGCAGGCTCGACGAGGCCGCCGAATTGCTGGATACCGCCGCCGAATTGGTCGGCTCCTACGACAACACGTTGCTCAGCATAGGCATTCGCTATTACCGCGGCCTGATCGATATCGAGCGTGCGCGGTTCGCGGACGCCATCGCCTCGCTCGGCACCGCGGCCGAACTGGCGCACGACGCGGGGGACCGGCAGAGCGAAACCGCCTGCCTCGACGCACGCGCCACCGCACGGCTGCTCACCGGTGACGCGCACGCCGCGATCGCCGACTACCGGCGGGCGACCGAGATCGACCGCGCCGACGGCAACGAGCACGGGCTCTGCCGAGGTCTCAGCAATCAGGCGAAAGCGCTGCTCGCCCTCGGTGATCCGGCGGCGGCGCTGGCCGCGGCGGGCGAATCCGACGATTACGCGCGCAGGCTCGACGATCGGCACATGCTCGCGCACAACGAACAGGTCAGGGCCGCGGTCGAAGTGGCGGCGGGCCGGTTGGAGGCCGCCGAAATGCATTGCCGCACCGCGCAGTCCTTCATGGACGGTGAAATCGGCACGGCCGATATCGATCTCGCCGATGTGCTGATCGCCCGCGGCCAGCCGGCCGAGGCGCACACCCTGCTGCGGCGGGTGTACGCCGATACCGAGCCCGGCCGCAGCACGTGGCTCGCGGCCAGGCCGATCTCGGCGGCGCTGGCGTACGCGGAGGGCGATATCGAGCTGGCGCAGGCATTGGCCCGCGGCACCCGCGCCGCCTACGCCGACACCGGATTCGGCTGGTCGCGGTATGTGCGCAGGCTGGCCGACGTGGAACATGCGCTCGCGGTGGAAACGCCGGTGAAACCGAACTGACAGGTACGGCGGGAAAGGTCGGTCCGGCGCGTTCCCGCGCGACACCGACACCAGGGAGTACACACATGATCCGTCGCATCGCCACATTGACGCTCACCGCAGCGGGCCTGTTCACGATCGGTTTCGGCGTGGCCGACGCGGCGCCGGGCGAGCCGATCGGCCCGTTCACCTCGCACGTCGACTGCGTCGATCGCGGCAGCCAGGGCATCCTCAACGGCGAGTGGGCGGATTTCGAATGCCCCGGCCCGGCCACCGGCCCGTGGTACCTGACCCACAGCTGATCGTGCGCCACCGGGGTGGAGCGGCGGACGGCGCTCCACCCCGCCGGGCGGAGGTTGACACACCCGGACCTGGGCGCGCCGTACGACGGCTATATTCGACGGAGTGGCCAACACTGGTGAGTATCCCGCTCGGCGTCGGCACGCGCGCCCACCGCGGCGGTCGACGGTGTGGCTGCTGGCGATCGCGCGGGTGTGCGTCGCGCTGTTCGCGGCGTTCGTGCTGATCGTCACCGGTGTGGTGTGGAAGAACTACCAGGACGCGATGTCCGGGGTCACCACCTCGAAGGTCCTCGACGACGGCCCGAAATCGGTGGGCAAGGACCAGAACATCCTCATCATGGGACTGGACAGTCGCCTGGATCAGCGCGGTAAACCGCTGCCCAAGGATATGTACGACGCGCTGCACGCGGGCGATGACAGCGTCGGCGGCTACAACTCGAATGTGCTGATCCTGGTGCACGTGCCCGGCGACGGCTCGCGCGCCACCGCGATCTCCATCCCGCGCGACGACTGGGTGCAGCTGGCCGATCAATCGTGCGATTCCGCGCCGTGCAAGGGAAAGATCAAGCAGGCCTACGGTTTCGCCTATCAGATCGCCAAGAACAAGCTCACCAAACAGGGCATCAAGGACGAGGTCGCGCTCGAGCAGCAGGCGCGCGAGGCCGGGCGCAAGGCCGAGATCACCACGGTGCGTACCTTTCTCGGCGGTGTGCCGATCGACCACTTCGTCGAGGTGACGCTGGTGGCGTTCTTCCAGATCGCGCAGGTGGTACAGCCGATCACGGTGTGCCTGAACCAGAAGACCTCCGACGACTTCTCCGGCGCCGACTTCCGCAAGGGGCCGCAGGAGATCGACGCCTCGCAAGCCATGGCCTTCGTGCGCCAGCGCCGCGATCCCGACGAATCGCTCAACTTCACCGACCTCGACCGCACCCGCCGCCAGCAGGCGTTCATCGTGTCGCTGATCCGCAAGCTCCAGGACAGCGGTGTGATCACCGATCCCGGCCGGGCGCGCGGGCTGCTCGACGTGGCCAAACAGAACATCGCCATCGACGCGGGCCTCGATCTGACCGACTTCCTCAAACAGGCGTCGGCACTGTCCTCGGGCGGCATGTCGTTGTTCACCTTGCCCGTCAAGGAATTCGGCACCAACGCCGAGGGCGAGGACATCAATATCGTCGATACCACCGAAATTCGCGGCATCGTCCGAAACCTGCTCGGCACCAGCGCATCCAGCACCACGAGCACCCCGGCGACCACGACGGCCATCGCCGCCGCCGACGGCATCGTGCTGAACATCGTCAACAGCACCGGCCGCCAGGGTTTGGCCGCGCGCGTCGAACAACAGCTGTCCACCCTGGGTTTCACGCGCGGCGAGCCGAGCACCGGCCCCATCCTCACCACCAGCACGATCCATTACGGCACCGGCGGCGAGGCCGCCGCCACCGCCCTCGCCGACCAGCTCGGCCTCACCGCGGCCAAATCCACCGCCGTCGCCGCGAGCACCGTCCGCCTCACCCTCGGCACCGACTCCCCGTTCCTGGCCACGACGGCCACCGACCTCTCCCAAGAGCCGACCACCGCAACAACTCCCACGGTCACCACCACCCCACCGCCCCCGGTCTCCGCCACCGCCTCCGGCACCAAGGCCCCGGCCCCCACCGACCTGTCGAGCATGGAGGCCAACGGCATTCCCTGTGTGAAATAGTCGGTCGCGCATCGCATTTCAGGCGACTGACCAGCCTGTAGGGTTCGTTTACCCTGTTCCTCGATGAACGAGTCCCATACCGTCGACACGCTGGTGCAAGCGGGTCGTCTCGATGAAGCGATCGACTACCTGCGCGCTCGGTTGCGCGCGTGCCGTGAGACCGGTGATCCGGCGGGGGTGGCGGGGGCGGTGGAGTTACTAGGCGCGGTGCTCGGGCGGACGGGGCAGATCCGCCTCGGCGCCGACGAGTACCGGATGGCGGCCGCCTCGCACGACAGGGCGGATGCCTTGGCGGCGATGGGCCGGGTCGACGAGGCGATCACGGTGTGCAAGGACGCCTGCCGATGGTGGCATGCCATGGGGGAGACCCGGTGTGCGGCAGTGGAACTCATGTACCTCGGTCGGCTGGAGCGGGATGCGGGCCGTCGCGGCGAATCGGTGGGCGCGCACCGGGAGGCGGTGGTGCTGCTGTCGCACGGTGACGATCTGATGCTGCTCGGCGAGGGGCTGAACAATCTCGCGAGCGCGCTGGTCGACGCGGGACGGTTCGCCGATGCGGTCGGCGCGGGGGAGCAGGCCGTTCGAACACATTGCGCGACCGGCGATCGCGGCAGGGAGGCCGCCGCGCTCGCCACCCTCGGGTACGCCTACCGCGGGCTCGGCAGGCACGACGAGGCCGGGGCCGAATTCCGCACCGCGGCAGGTATATACGCGGGGGAGGGGGATGCGGCGCGGCATGCGGGGATGCTGCATCAGCTCGGCATCGCACTCGATGACGCGGGGCGCACGAGCGCCGCGGTCGAGGCGCTGCGGGCGGGGGTGGCCGCCTGGCCGGAGACCGGCGACCCGGATCGCAAGGCGGAGTTGCTCGTTCGGCTCGCGGCGAAACTCGAACAGGTCGAGCGGCTCGACGAGGCGGTGTCGGTCTGGGAGCAGGCGGTCGATGTGCTCGCCGCGGGCGGGAATCGGAAGAACTACTGCTTCGCCCTGATCGGGCTGGCGAATATGCTTGCTCTGCTGCGGCGCTTCGATCGGATGGCGGTGGTGGCGCGGCGGACGATCGATGTCGCGGTGCACGGCCACGAGCGGTGGTGCGAGGCGAACGGGCGGCTGGAACTCGGTACCGCGCTGATGCTGCTCGGCAAGGAGGGAGAGCCCGAATTGCGGGCGGCGCGAGCGATTTTCGAGGAGATCGGCAACTCCGTAATGGCCGCCTACGCGGCGGAGATGCTCGGATCCCGGCGCCCTGTCGACAGGACGCCGGGATCTGTGTGACACGGACTATCGGGTGGCGGTCAGCGCGCCGCCCTGGCCGAGAGCGCGGCGGCGATCAGCACCGTCACACCCTCGGCGATCGCCGTGCCGCCCAGCGCGTGTGCGGCCGAGAGGGTGGTGGCGCCCGCGAGGCCGAGGAAGATCGAACCGAAGCAGGCGATGCCGACGACGATGCCGAGCTGGACGTTGGTGACCAGGATGCCGCTGGCATCGGAGGCGAGTTCGGTCGGGACCTTGGCCAGCGTGCGTGTCATGAGCGGGCTGAAGGCGAGTCCGTTGCCGATACCCATCAGGCCGAGGCCGGCCATGGCCGCCACTCCGAGATCCGCGCCGTCGCGCAGCAGCGTGCCGAGCCACACCATCGAGGCGGCCGCGAGCACCAGACCGGCGGGGATCATGCCCGCGTGGTAGCGCGGGGGGATGCGTTCCCAATTCAGGCTGGTCACGGCGAAGGTCGCACCGACGGGGATGAACAGCAGCCCGGCATGCAGCGCGCTGTAGCCGAGGGTGCTCTGCAGGTGGACGGCCATCACGAACAGCCAGCCGCCGAAGGTCGCCATGATGACGAAAAGCGTTGCGGCGGCGAGTATCAGACCCGGCGCGGCGAGCACGCGCTGGGCGAACAGCGGCTCACCACCCCGGCGGTGCACCGCCCGTTCGATCAGCACGAAGGCCGCGATACCGAAGACGCTGGCGCCCAGCGCGAGCCACGCCCACAGCGGCCAATCCTGTTCCCGGCCGAGGACGAGCGGCAGCACGAACAGCAGCACCGACACGGTCAGCATGGCCAGCCCGGCCAGATCCAGCTTGCGATCGAAGCGCGCGGTCGCCGCCGGAAGCATGCGCGGCGCGAGAACGAGCAGCACCAGGCCGATCGGCACGTTCACGAGAAATACGCCGCGCCAGCCGCTGCCGAACAGGTCGGCGTTGATGATCAGGCCGCCGAGCACCTGCCCGATCACCATGGCGCCGGAGATGATGGCGGAGTACACGCTCAGCGCCTTGGCCCTGGCATTGCCCGTGAAGTTGCGCTGGATGAGCGTCATCACCTGCGGCACCATCGCCGCGGCGCCGACGCCCTGCGCGAAACGGAAGGCGATCAGCGAGATCTCGTTCCATGCCAGCCCGCAGGCCAGCGAGGCGGCGGTGAACAGGGCGAGCCCGGCGATGAACGCGCGCCGCTGAGTGAACCGGTCACCCAGGCGCGCACCGGTCACCAGCAGCACCGCATAGGCGATGACATACCCGGCGACGATCAATTGCAGTGCGGAGCCGCTGGTGTGCAGCGACGCGCGGATGGACGGAATGGCGACGTTCACGATGGAGGAATCGAGCACCGCCATGAACTGTCCGGTGAGGATAACGGCGAGGATGGCGAAGGTTCGCCGTGCCGATCCGGCGCCCGTCGTCGTCGCGGGCGCCGTGGTCGGCGGCAAAGTCTGTGTCATGTGGTGAAGCTTGCGCGCGTTTCGACACCAGTAACAGGAGCCTGTTGAAACGGGTACCGGCAACACCTGGATAAGTCATCGCGACAACTGCCGCCGCCGAGGTTTCGGGCCCCGGCCGTAGCGAAGTACGGGCGCGTACTGATCCGGTGGTCGATCTCCACACGCCTACGCCGAACGGTGTAGGCGCGACTCACCGATCGCCGGATGCGCGTGCCTTGCGATGCGCGCAGTGTTGAGTTCGGTCGGCCGCCGATGGGGCGGCCCGAGACAAGGTGGTGCCGGTGATCGAAGCGCGTGGCCGGAGCGAACGACAGGGGCGGATCGCCCAGGGCGCTCGCCGCGTGGATGCCGGACATCGATGCGCCGCACCCGGTGAGTGGTTCGGTGCGCGGTGCGGTGAATAGGGTGGCACGAATGTTTCGCTGGTCGATTGCCGTAGATCTGGTGCTGGCAGGCGCCGCCGCCTACCTCGGATACATGCAGGCGTTGCAATCGCCGATCGGCGTCGCGCCGGTGGCGGTGGCGTCGTTCGTCGCGTGCGCGGCGGGCCTCGCGCTGCTGGTGCGGCGGCGCTACCCGTTCGTCGCGTTCGCCGTCGCGTCGGCCGCCATGGTCCTCAACGGCATGCTCGTGCCCGCGCTGCTCGTCGTGTTCACCCTGGCCTGGCGCAACGGCAATCGGCGCAGCACCTGGATCGGTGTCGTCGTGACGATCGTCCTGGTGCTGGTGCCGTGGGGCGGGCCGATGACGGCGCCGACGGGCCTCGTGGTCGTGGTGGCGTTCTGCCTCGCCGTCACCCCCGCGCTGTTCGGGTTGTGGCTGGCCCAGCGCCGCGAACTGTTCGACAGCCTGCGCGAGCGCGCCGAACAAGCCGAACGCGAACGGGATCTGCGCGCCGCCACCGCCGTCACGCAGGAACGCGCGCACATCGCCCGCGAGCTGCACGACGTTGTCGCACACCGTATCTCGCAGATCACCGTGCAGGCGGGCGCGCTCGAGGTGACCAGCGATGGTGTCGCAGCGACCTCGGCCGCCGCGATCCGCACCACCGCGGCGGCGGCGCTGGCGGAGATGCGCGAAATGCTCGGCGTGCTGCGTGCCGACGGAGAGGCGCCGCTGCATCCCGCACCGAGCCTGGATGGTGTGCGCGACCTGATGGACGGTGCGATCGCGCACGGCGAGCGGCTGCGGGTGAGCCTGCCCGACACCATGCCGCAGGTGCCGGGCGCGGTGGGCCGCGCGGTCTACCGGCTGATCCAGGAATCGCTCACCAATGCCGCCAAACACGCTGCGGGCGCGGAGATCTGGGTGCGGGTCGCGGTCAGCGACACCGCGCTGACCGTGCTGGTCCGCAACGATCCGGGCGCATCCCGCGCCGACTCCGGTGGCGGATTGGGTTTGATCGGCATGCGCGAACGGGTGGAGCAGGCAGGCGGCGCGCTCACCACCGCCGCCGAGCCCGGCGGCGGCTTCCGCGTCGCCGCCACCTTCGAATTGGAAAGGGAAGCCGCGTGATTCGGGTGATCGTCCTGGACGACGAACAGCTGGTGCGTGACGGGATCGCGATGATCCTCGGCGCCTCGGCCGCCATCGAGGTGGTGGCCACCGGCGACGACGGCGCGCTCGCGGTGGAGCTGGTGCACAAGCACCGCCCGGACGTCGTCGTCACCGATATCCGGATGCCGCGGGTCGACGGTCTCGAGGTCACCCGGCGCGTGCGCGCGTTGCCCGACGCGCCCGCCGTCGTCGTTCTGACCACCTTCGACCTCGACGAATACGTCTATGCCGCATTGGAATCCGGTGCCGCGGGCTTCCTGCTCAAGGACACGCCACCCGCCGACCTGGCCCGCGCGGTCGAAGTGGTGGCCGCCGGGGACGCGATGCTCGCACCGACCGTGACGAAACGGCTGCTCGGCCGATTCGCCCGCGGCACCGAGTCGAAGCTCGCCGCGGCCAAGAGCAAGCTGGACGTGCTCACCGACCGCGAACGCGAGGTCGCGGTCGCCGTCGCGACCGGTGCCGGCAACGCCGAGATCGCCGCGCGCCTGTTCATGAGCGAAGCCACCGTCAAGGTCCACCTCAGCCGCGCCATCGGAAAACTGAGCCTGCAGAACCGGACCCAGGTGGCCATCCTGGTCCATCAGGCCGGGGAGGTGTGAGGTACGGCCGATATACGGAACGTATTACGCGGCCGCGGCCGCGGCCGCGGCACGGTTCGGCTGCTGCCGGGGCGAGCGCGCGGTGTCCCAGCAGTCGTATTCGCGGTCCACTCGCACCAGATTGGCGTCCTCGGGTGATTTGCATCGCACGTAGGGCTTGCGGCGCCCGTAGCTGACATCGAAGTGCGCCGTCGCCGCCGGTTCGCCGGCGAACGTCAAATGACACTGCGTGCAGTGGCATGCCTTGTACGCAGAGGCAGGCCACTGGTTCTCGCAGCCGCGGCATTTCACCATGTCCGCCGACACCGCACTCACCACCTTCATCCGATTCGCGCCGTCCGACCACGCCACGACGAGGCGACGGTCATGGTCGGGGGAGCAGTACTGTTCCTGCCGAGGATATTTTCCACACTCCCGGTCGGCAAACTGCCGATACCCGGATGATGCACGAGCGCAACAACGTCCGCACATGGTGACCGGGCTCGATCGAGGTGTGACGCACGGCCCGAAAACTAGTACTGACACCACCTGGATGCTGCTAGCGACTTCCGGAAGGATGGCGGTATGGCTGGGGTTGTCGATGTGCAGGCGGTACGGAAGGCGCGTCGCGCCGAGTTGGGCACGTTCCTGAAGTCGCGGCGTGCGCGGATCACCCCGGAGGACGTCGGCTTGCCGCCGGGGCCGCGGCGGCGTACCCCCGGGTTGCGGCGGGAAGAGGTCGCGCAGCTGTCCGGAATCGGAATTACGTGGTACACGTGGGTGTAGTGCGGAAAGGGTGGCACACGGCCTAGCCTGGGGTTATGCCGTTGAGTCCCAAGGATCTTCCCGGTTTGGTGGCCATTATTCAGGCGCGCGTTTCCAAGGCTGGGAAGCACAAGAGTGAACGTTCACCGAAGGAGCAGATCGCCTGGGGGCGGGGGGAGTGTCGTAGCTTCGGTTGGCCTGTGGGCCGGGTGATCGACGAGGGCGCGGTCGGAGCAACGCGCCATGCTAGGAAGGATCGACCTGGTCGGGAGGAGTTGCGCCAGGAGTTGACGAAGGTAGCTGGTCGAGTCAAGCGGGGCGAGGTCCCGGGCGGCGTTCTGGTGAATTGGTCGTCGTCGAGGGCGAATCGCAAGGTAGGAGATATGGCCGAATTGCGCGATCTCTGCGCCGAATTCGGTGTGTATTGGTATTACGCTGGTGTGCTCTACGATATGAACGATCCGGACGATCGTAGGAGGGTCGCACAGGATGCGGTCGAGGACGAGCATGCACCGGAACGCAATCGCCTGGACTCGATGCGGGCTTTGGCTCAGAACTTCGCGGATGGGAAGCCGCATGGGCCAGAGAGCTTCGGTTTCCGAATTGCCTACCGGCGTGGGCGGTCTTTGGGGCGTGAGCACTGTCCTGAGAATGCTCCCGTATTTCGTGAGATGGCCAGGCGTGCACTCAATTTAGAGAACACGTATCAAATCGCTCGGTGGTTGACTGCGCAGGAAGTGCTGATCCCTAGTCACGACAAGGCATTTCCGTGCAGCTGGTGTTCGGTGAAGGATGGGCGGCGTGTGGTGCAGAAAGTGGATCGGCGGACCTGCCCGTGTCCGAAGGGCTGGCGGACGACATGGGATAGCGACATGGTCAAGCGAGTTCTGCTGAACGAAGCCGCGGCAGGGTTGCGTGTACATGAGGACGAGGACGGAAACCGGCTAACCGTGAAGGGCACATGGGTTGGCTTGATCTCCCTGGACGACCATGACCGGTTGAAATTGATCCTGAACGCTCCAGAGCGAGGTTCCCACAGGGGAAGTGAGCCAGTGTGGCTGCTGTCTGGCATCCTACGGTGCGGGCGATGCGGTAGCGCCGTGGTGCACCGTCAACGTCCGGAGCGTGGCCGGTACTACGTGTGCCGGAAGGGCGGTTGCGTGACACGGATGGCTGAACTGGTTGAGGATTTTGTGGAGGAGGTAGTCCTGCGGCGGTTGGAGGATCCGACACTCCTGCAGTCGCTGACTCGGACCGACGAGGGAGCATTGGCAGCGCTCGACGAGGCTCGTAAACTCCGGGCTGCGTATGAGAAGTGGCTGAACGATGCGGTTGACGCCGACTTGACTCCTGCGGAGATCGCGGTGTACAAGGCGAAAAAGAACCCCATCCTCAAGGCTGCGGAGCGTCGTGCTCAGGAGGCCGTGCCGATGCCGCACGTGGTCGCTGCGGCTGGCGATGACGCCCGCAGGAAGTGGAACGATCCTGAACAGACACCACTGATGGCGAAACGAGACATAATACGTTCGCTCGTGAACGTGACGATTTTGTCGGCGGTCGGCAAACGCAAGGGATTCGGTGGTGGCGCGGGCATTGACACGATTCGCATCGAGCGACGAGTGGGGTGACCATCGCGAAGTCCTTCGCGCCGAGTTCCACGCGTGGGCCTACCGAGCTTCAGAGCGAGTCTAGCGACGGCACTGACCTATTTGCGCTGCTGGATGGACGAGGAGGCGGTACGTGCTCTCACTTAAGGACATTCAATCCGTTAATCAAATCGGGCTGTTGACCTAGTCGCCATCGTGACAGCAGCAAGGGGGTTCGGTTCCGATCGCTGCAGGCAATTTTAACCTCACCCGAGAACACCAGCGCGTCCACCCCGACAACTACCAACACACAGCCTGATCAAAGTCCTTCCAGCGGAGCTACACCCATCCGGTTCTGAAGGGGGCGGCGGTGCAGCAATGCGCTGCCGTTACCTGACACTGTTGATCACGCTGCGAGCTGGTAGTCCTCTGCGAGTGTTGTGCGCGGCGCGCGGGATGACCTTGTGGGCGTGGAGCATTCGCGGACGACTGCTGGGACCGTTGTGTGACGATAGAGGTGTCGGGGCGTTGGTCTGAGGGCGGCAGAAGGGAACCCGGATGACGTCGACTGTCTCCAAATCGGTGCGGCCGCACAATCATTGGTGGCGTTTGCGGGTTCTCGCCGGGGGCTGTGCTCTTTTCCTGGGAATGTCTGTGACGTCGATTCCAGCGCAGGCGTCGGCGCAACCGCCGCTGCCCCCTGGATGCACTGCATCATTGGATTTGCTCATTGGTCCTCGTTTGATGACATGCACGTTCAACACGGCGGGTGCGCATGAGCTCACGCTCCCGTTTCCGCCCTCTGCGGTTACCCGAATTCACGCCACCGCGATCGGGGGCCGAGGCGGTGACGGCGGTAACGGTGGTGGAACAGGCGGGTCCGGCGCGAGGGTCGAATCTGACCTGGGCTCCGATGTCAGGTCCGGGACCACGTTGGACATTTGGGTGGGGCGTAAAGAGAACGACATGGCCGCGGGTGGCAACGGCGGCGATGGCGGCGACGCTTCAGCAATCCACAAGGACGGGGTCGCGCTGATAGTCGCGGCGGGTGGTGGAGGCGGCGGCGGACCGGGCACTAAAGGTCCCGGGGGCACGGGTGGCAACGGCGGCCCCGGCGAGGCCGACTGCCCTGGCTGCGGGGAAGAGGGCGGTCATGGCAACACTTTCGAGACGGGAGGGCAGACCAATCCTGCCGCGGGCGGCGGCCGCATGGGCAACCCGAACCCTGCCGAAGCCGGAACGAATGGGCAAGGTTCCAGCGCGACCTACAGTTGTATCTCCAGCGAGTCCTACCCCGTCGGCGGAACGGGTGGGACCGCCGGTTCGGGAGTTGGCGGCGGAGGAGGAGGCGGCGGCGCCCAGGGCGGTTGTGGTGGGTACCACGGCGTTTCGGGTGGCGGCGGCTCCGGTGGCGGCGCCGGTTCATCGATCGGCCAACCCGGGGCGATCTTCACTACCGCTGACGCTGACGCAGCACCATCGGTGGTCATCACTTTCGAATTCGACCCGCTCCTGCGCCTTCTGTGGCTGGCGCTTCTGGAGTATCTGCTGCGGTTGTTCTGACCACGGATCCGACGGTCACGAAGAGCGCGGCTTGGATTCGGTGGCGCAGGTCCGGACCGCGGCGCCGAGTGCATCCCTCCCTGCGCGCCCTCACCGGCAACGACAACTTCGACGAGGACTGGAAATTCCATGTCCGACAAGAACATCGACGCCACGTTCCGAGGTCGAACGCGACGCACGTCAGGGCCGATTCGGCTCCGCGGCCCGACTGACTCTCCCGCGTCAGGTGTCTCCGCGAATATCGTTGTCTCGCTTGTGAAAGGCGAGGTAGAGCACGACATCTGGAACTTCCACGTCGGTGCTGTAGATGCTGGCTGCGAACCTCTCTCCCGTGATCTGGTCGCGCCAGCGGAGATAGTCGGTGGTCTCTCGGCCATACGCGATGCGAGTGCGAGTGGTCCAAATTCGGTTGAAGTCGTTGTTGGGTCGTAGGCGGCTCAGTAGGTGCGTTGTTTGAGGTGCGTTGCGGTGCCGTCCCATGACGGCTTTGAGGAGGGCGACGACCTGGTCGGCCTCGTTGGCGCGGTCGGTGAGGACGCCGCGGGAGTAGGGGCCGAAGATCCATGGGGCGACGTTGCCGACCTCGTCGAGCCGGGGGTAAGCCCGTAGCATGTGCTTGTTGAGTAGCAATACGTTGAGTAGGGGATCGACGTACGCCGCTAGCACGCCGCGGTCCTCGAGGATGCTCATATGGTCGAGCAGGCCCTGAGACCGGTGAACTTGAGAATGTAGTGTCTCGGTGGGCGTCAGATCTATTGGGGGCGCGAGTAGTTCGCGCACATGCCGTGCTTGTGGCGGGATCAGTTGGTAGCCGGCGATCAACTGTTCGATCGTGTGTGCGCTGGGTTGACGCTGCCCGGTCTCGATATCGCGGATGTAGTGTTCGCTGACGCCGGTCTTGCTCTCGGCGTTCCTTCGGGACAGCTTCGGCTTCTGCTGGACCCGGACCTGCTTCAGGTATTCCGGCAGCGTCGGGACACGTGCTTGCTGACGACGGAGCAAGCGGTGAGGTTCAGCGCTGGCGCCTGTACCGGGATTCTCTCTCATGCGGGCTCCACCCTCCCCTTTGGGGCTTTCGAGCATGGCGGTTGACGAGTACGTTCCGTGATTTCCCCTGTGCGACTTGTGTTGTCGTTCCTACCAGAACCACTGTTCGTCGAGCAATCTGGGGTACGTGCGGATCGTTTGCGACGCATTAGCGATCTGCTCGATCTGTCACGGCGGTCATCCCCGAGCGTGGCAAAATGTGCTTGAGTTTTGTTTGAGGCTGTGAGCGTCAAAAGCAGTCAGATGTTGCTGTTCGCAATATATTTCGGAATGGCATATGCTGAGGGTTCTAGTCGGATTCGAGCATGGTGATGCGCGAATTTCGCTGACATGCTATGCCCTTGGGATAACCGATCTATCTGGGCTGGAGATCCTGTGTGGCAGTGGAACTTCTGCTAGCGTCAGATGCGCTCGGTGGCGGGGTATCCCACGGCACCCCGCGTGCGTTGATAGTTATTCTTAGGGAGGCTGTGAGTGAGCGACATCGATACTGAGACGTCCTTCGCTGCCGACAAAGCTGCGGGAAATCTCACCCCGATCCCCCTGTTCGAACTAGTTACGGGGGGCTGGGCGGCAAAGACGTTGGCTGCGGCTATCGAACTGGATCTCTTTGGGGTGATGGAACGTTCGGGAGGACTGACGCGCGAGCAGGTCGCGGGCGAGTTGGGTATTCAGGAGCGGCCTGCGGATCTGCTGCTTGCCGCATGTGCATCTCTAGGGCTACTGGACAAGCGCGGGCAACTATATATGAATTCGCCGCTGTCGAACTCTTTTTTGGTAGAAGGGCGCCCCTATTATTTCGGTGGGTTCATTCGATACGCCGATCGTCGCGGATATCCAGGCTGGCACAACCTCCCTACCGCATTGCGCACCAATCGGCCGACGACTTGGAATCCAGACGACCAGGAGAGTGTCTTCGACCGCGACGATCAGCTGGTCGTGTCGATGTTCTGGGAGGCCATGCATTCGATGTCAAGCTTTACTGGGCGAGTGTTGACGCAAGCTGTTCCGAGCCTATCTGAACGGAAGGCGCTTCTTGATCTTGGCGGCGGCTCGGGCGCGCTGGCGATTGAGGCCTGCAAAGCATTTCCGACGTTACTGGCAGCGGTCTTTGAGTTGCCGTTTGTCTGTGAGATCGCGGCGCGAAAAGTCATCGAAGCAGGCCTAGGAGACCGGATTTCGACCGAGCCGGGTGACTTCATCAAAGACGATGACCTGCCGAGTGGGTATGACACCATCACTTTGTCTGCGGTTCTTCATGATTGGGATGAGGAAACCGGACGCATGATCCTGGAAAAATGTGCTCGTGCTCTGCCTTCTGGAGGCATGATCATCATCTTGGAAGATGTGCTGAATGAAGAGCATACCGGGCCTGCGCGGGCGGCGCTTGTGGGGATGAACATGCTTGTCGAAACTGTTGGTGGCAAGAACTACTCGGCCGGCGAGTACATCGGGTGGTTGACCGACAGCGGCTTCGGCGATATCAGAACGATTCCATGTCAATCGGTGACCACCAACAGAATCATCCTGGCGTTCAAGCCATAACCGTCAGCACCGCCCGTCGTCGCCACTTCGGCTGGCGGCGACCGTGTGGAGAGGACAGTGAAGCCGTCGGACTGGATTCTCGCTTGTTGAGCTTGCATCCAGCGGGCGCGGCCCGATGCCATCATTTGTCGATTCGCCGCGCTGAGCCCGTGACCTGTTCATGCTGCGGCCGCTGGATGTCGCTGTTCACGTGGCTGAGATTCCCGGTGGATTGGTGGCCCCGGTCCGGAGAGCGATGGTGGCGAGCCGGGCTGGCCCTAGGCATCCGTTTTAAGGAGTGTCGGGTAGTTGCGATCGCGGGGGAGTGAATCCCTCTGCGGCGCAGTGTATTTATAGATCTGCTGGACCGGAATATGGTTTTGGGACTGCGGATATCAAGAAGAGGTACGGCGATCGTCGTGGATCGTCCACATTGGTTGTGTAGAGATACGATATTGGCTCGCCGGTATCCTGATCGCGCAGATGGATTGGAGTACTGGCTCCGCGACCGTACGAAATCTCGATGCTATCGAGCCAAATCCGTCTGACGTCGAGATTCGGGCCGAGATGCCTCATCAGTTCTCGAGCCTGAGCCGTGTTGCGGTGTCTGCCGAGTATCGCTTTGATAATCGCAATGGCCTGGGATGCCTCGGAATCCCATTCGACGAGCACCTGCTTGGCCGCCGGGGTGAACAACCACGCTAGGACTGACACGGAGCGCTCGACGCCAGGCAGCGCCCTGAAGAATGCATCGTTGGCAGCCAATACGTTCCAGAGAGGATCGATGTACGCGGCGGGTTTAGCCTCGTGCTGATGCTCGCGCAGACGTGCGAGGAACGTGGCATCGTTACGGACCGCGTGGCGCATTTGTTCTAAAGGCGGAAGCGCGATGGATGGCATTCGTAGTTCACGAAGGAACTGCGCCTGCGCCGGTGTCAGGGCGTAGCCAGCGATGAGCTTGTCGAGCGTTTCGACCGATGGTGTCCGAGTACCGTCTTCGATCTGCTTGATGTAGGACTGTCCGACTCCAGTGGCACGGTACGCCTGAGCCCGGCTCTTGTGCAGTCCCTCTCGGAAGTCGCGACAGCACCGATGTAGGTCCGGCATCCCGACTTGGCGTCGGTGTACCGGTCTGCGATCTGGCGTGGGTGCGGGAGTCCGATGCATGCGGATTTCCCCCTCTCTTCGATGTCATTCCTCCGGATGTCGTTCGGCAGATACGAGAATTGGCTCCCCCGAGACGTTTCAAGTCCTACCAGACTGGGAACCGACCGGCAAGAACGATCGGGGCCCGAGGTGCCGGTGGAGGGTGGGGGCGATGGTCGGTCAGCCTCACGAATCACCAGTTGCTGCAGGATATTTCGAAAAAGAGCTGTCTGATGCTGCGAGCCTCACTTTTCCGCAGTTCGCGCAGCGTATGTGGGAATTCGCAAATTGACGCCGCCTGAAGTAGCGCAAGATTGTCAGCCCAAAACACTAGCCGCCGAGGCGCTTTGGCGGTTTTGATGGATCCGGTCAGAACAATTCTTGAGAGAGGAACAACCAGTGGATCCATGGGTGATCATCGGATGGGTCAACGCCGGACTCGGGCTCGTGTCCAATGGTCTGGCTGTCGCGGGGCAGGTGCTGTCGCTGCTGTTGCCGTTCATCCGATAAACCGGCATTCCGACGTCGAAACCTGCCTTCTGGCAGCGACTCTGCTGCCAGAAGGCGTCCAAGCCCGATGACACGGGCAATTCTTACGCACAGATTTCCTTGCTCACTCATGATGAAGGGTCTATTTGGCATGCCCAAATACAGATGTAACCCCGAATGTGCGGCAAGCGTCGATGCCGAAAAGCGGACTGCCGCAACGCCTGGCCTGCCGAGTCTGGCAGTGGCGCACCGACCGTGGACTCGCGGCTACTGGGCTGTCGCCGCTGGCGCAGTGCCTGTCGCCATCATGATCGCGATTCCGCCAGTGGCGTCGGCTCACTCGATGGTCGTGGCAGACCAGCCCGGCATTACTAGCCCAGCACAGCCGGGCACCAGCGCGGCACCGCCTCCGCGAGCGCCGGAACCAGCGCCCGAATCTGCGCCACCGGCCTACCGCGAACAACCGCCCGAGGTTCGCAACCACCAGCCGTCGCGGTCGGCGCCGTCGATGAGCGATCCTGCGCCGCCTGTCCAGCTTCAGGATCTGCACCTGCCAGAGCCGGTGCCGCCCGTCGCGCCGATTGAACCGCCGCCCAACACAATTCGTGTTGGTCAGTTCGAGGTCCCGAGCCCTGACTGGCTGCCAGTCGAGGTCCGCGACACCATCAACAACGTCGCTGCGGGCGCCGAAGCCCAAGCGGCGCAAGCGCTCGACTCGATCGGCATCCGTCCTGGACGGTCCGACCGCGTCAGCGGCGCCACTCTGGCTGGGGGAGCAGTTGGAGGAGCTATCGGTACGACGATCACCGGCGCGCCGATCGCCGCAGTGGGCGCTGCGGTCGGTGGAGCGATCGGCGGAACGGTCGGTGGGATCGTCGGTGCCGCTTTGGGCACCATCGTGGCAGTGCCGGTAATCGGCACCGTGACTTCGGGAGTCGCTGGCACCGCACTCGGCGCGGCAGCCGGTGCTGCCGCGGGCGCGGCGGTTGTCGGAATTCCTGCTGCAGCCCTCGGCGCCGTGGCCGGTGCCGTGGTGGGCGCGGGTTTCGGTGCTGGCGTCGGAGTTGGGCAATGAGCCCATCGAAGGTTCGAGGGATGCGCAGCGGTGCTGTCGCGATTGCGATCGCGACAGGTGTGACCATGACTGCCGCAGCGGGCACCGGGTTTTCGGTGCCGATCGGTCCCGCTTGTCCAGCCCTGTACGTGGTGGGCGTCCAGGGCACCGGCCAGTCCTCGCTGACCGCTGACCCGCTCGCGGACACCGGCCTTGTCGGAGCATTGATCGGCCCGGTGGTCTCCGCGGTTCCCGGATTGGTACAGCGCAGCTACATTCCCTACGGAGCCGGGTTCGGTGGGGTAGTCCCAGGTGGAAGTGTTGATCCGTACGTAGTGTCGGTGACCGACGCCCGTGCACGCCTGGACGCCGCATTCAGCGAGATCGCCTCGGCATGCCCGTCGACGCTTGTCGCCGGTGTGGCGTATTCCCAAGGGGCTCAGGCGATGGCCTCACTCGCCCGTGATGTGGGCGCCGGAGCGGGGCCGGTGGGTGCTGAGCGGGTCGCGGGGATCGCGTTGTACGCCAACCCTGAACGCGCGCCTGGCGCACCGGTATTGCCGGGGCGGCCAGGGCAAAGCACCCCTGATCCGGCTCCCGGTACCAGCGGCGGCGCGGTAGCGGGGGTGCACCTGAGCAGCAAATCAGTACCCGGTTCGGGAATCGCCGAAACCAACGCCGATTACGGTGCCCTGACCGGGCGCGTCGCCGACATCTGCGACGACGGGGACCTGGCCTGCTCGGCGCCCGACCGCGCCGCCCTGCTGCGGTTCGGCGCGGAATTGTTCGCCCAAGCCGACCTGCGCAACCCACTTGCCGCGCTGGGATCGGTGAACACCGGACTGCATGCCGCGCTCAACGGGGCATGGACCGCGGTGATCCTGAACGACATCCAGCTCGCGCCGGGCGGCGTCGCCTACCTGCCCCAGCAAAGCCTGGCCGAGCGGATCATCGCCGCCGCTGACCCTCGCCTACCCACACCAACCGCCGAGGACACCGCGGCAGCCAACGCGCGATGGGCCGAGATCACCGCGACGCTGGCCGCCGCCCCGCTCGCGATACCGGCCTTCGTCGGACAGCTCGCTGCCGGGTGGGCGCGGTTGGTGGCAGACAACGCCGACCTGATCAACCCGGCGGTGTGGCTGCGTTTCGCCGACACCGTGGCCCGTCACAACGGCTACGCCCTGTCCGGACAACTCGATGCCGGGATCGCCTGGCTCATCGCCCTCGCCAACGACATCGCAGGAAGATACCGATGACACACAGCGACCACGACACCGTAGACACGTTTTTCCACGCTGAGACCATCACCGAAAGCCACCGCCCAGGAGACGTCCTACGTGCCCGCGCAGTGATCGCACCTCAACTGCAAGCAGGGGTGGCCTCGCAGATCGTCTACGTTTCTCGCACACCGCTGGGAGAGTCGATTCCGGTGTCAGGGATGGTGATCATCCCCGACACGACCGCGATGACAGGGCCGGGCCCGGTACTGGTGTACTGCACCAGTTTTCACGGTCTCGGCGGCAATGACAGTGCGCCCTCGCAACTGCTCGCCGCTGGTGTTGAACCGGAGGCCGATCGGATCGGGGACGCGCTGGCGCGTGGCTGGACCGTCGCTGTCAGCGACGGGCAAGGCCTCGGCATGGCGGGGGTAGGCGCGCACACCTGGCTGTCGGGATACTCAGCGGCCTACACCGCGCTCGACATCGCCCGTGCCGCCAGCAACCTGCCCGGCGTCGACAACCCGGACGCGCCGATCGCGTTGTGGGGCTACGCCGATGGCGGGCGCGCCGCGATCTGGGCGGGCCAGATGGCTGATGAGTACGCACCACAGCTGGACGTGCGTGGTGTCGCCGCCGGTGCCGTCGTCGCCGACCCGGCGGCGGTGATCGCCGGACTGGACGGTGGTCCCTGGTCCGGGTTGGGGCTGGCGGGCTTGATTGGACTGGGGCGTGCGTATCCGCACCTGCCAACCGGCCATGTGCTCACTAGTGCGGGACAGGCGGCGGCTGCGCAGGCCGCGCGCATGGACGCAGCTGAGATCCTGGCGAGCTTTCCGCAGCCGCTCGCGCACTGGTGTGAACGCCCGGATCCGTGGGCCGACGCCATCTGGCGATACGTGCTTACCCACGAGGGAGCCGGACGTCGAGCTCCGCAAGCACCGGTGCACCTCTATCACGGCAGCGCCGACACACTTGTGCCCGTCGAACAGGGGCGTGCGCTGTTCAGCTCCTACCAGCTCCTAGGTGTCGAGGTGAGCATGCGCGAATACGACACCCATCACCTGCGCACCGCTTTGGACGGCGCCGACGAAGCCGTCGCACGCCTGGCCGGCTACCTCCAGCAGCCGGCTCGCCCGCGACCTTCTCAGACCTGATTCCCGCCCCGCTGGGGCACCTGGCCTACCCGCATCGCAACCCCCCTCGCATCCCGGTGCGGGTAGGCCAGCCAAAACCAACCTCACGCCGAACGGAGGTGAAATCCGATGCGACACACCATGACACAGACAGTACCTGTGGCAGTAGCTGCGCTCGCGGCGGCAGTTGTGCTGAGTGCTGGTCGGGTGCCGGTCGCCGCGACACCGGAGACTGGCGCGCCGCTGGGGCAGAGTTGTCCAGCGCTGTACCTGCTCGGTGTGCAGGGCGCGGATGAGACCTCCCCGGACGCGGCCGCTACCACCGACACCGGCGCGCTCGGTCCCGTTTTCGCGCCCGTGTCGGCCGCCGTTCCGAACCTGGTGCAGCACGCCTACATTCCCTTCGGAGGCAGCGATATTGGTGAACCGCAGCCGTACGACGCCGCGGTCGACGCGGCGTCGCAACGACTCGACACGACCGCCGCGGAGGTCGTAACACGATGCGTGGCAACGAAAATCGCCGCTGTCGGCTACGCACACGGTGCGCCCGCTGTCGCGAGCTGGGCTGAGCGGGTGGGGGCAGGCACTGCGCATGTCACCGCCGAGCAGGTCGCCGCGGTCGCGCTCATGGCTAATCCCCACCGGGCCACGGGCGCACCCGTGCTCCCCGGCCGCCCGAACACCAGCACTCCCGCCCCAGTACCTGGCACGGCCGGCACCAACGTCGCATCGATCCAGCTGACCATTTCGGGCGCCACCGGAGCAGGGATCAGCGCCGCCGCACAGCCGAATTACGGCGCACTAACCGGACGTATCGCGGATCTATGTGTCGCGGGTGATGCCACCTGCGACACACCATCCGGGAGCCCGCTGGCTGCGACCGCCGCCAACATCACCGCCCGCTCGGATCTTCGCGACCCGATCGCAGCGATATCGACCATCGCCCAAGCACTTTCAGCGACCGTGTTCGGTACCGCTGTCGGCGTCATCAACGAAGACCTCACCGGCAACAGCCTCGATCAGCTGTCCTACCAACCGGCCAAGCCTCTGGGCCAGCGCCTCGCTGAAGCCTCCAATCCCGCGACCGCGGCACCGACCGGTAACGATGCGCTCGCGGCACTGATGAAGCTCGGGACGATCGGACTGAACACCGTCATCTCGATTGCGCAGAAGGTGATCACCCCCGCGACGATCGCTGAATTGGCCACCGTCGGGATGGCCAATCCCTGGGCCGCGCTCGGTGTCCTCGCCGGAAAAGTCGGCGCCGCGGCAATGGAGTTGATCCCACCACAGACCGGATTGCGGTGGATCAACGAAGCCTTCACCGCGATCACCAGCACGGTCACCGATCAGCGTGAGCTCTACGCCCTGGCCAGCACCGCCCAATACAGCGACACCAGCGGCCGCCACAGCTCCTACCAAACAACCCCGGCCACCCCCGACGGGCGCAGCGCCACCGCCGCAATCGCCGCCTGGCTCACCGCAGCAGCCCGCGACCTCGCCCCCATCACACCATCTTCGGTCACGCCGAAGCCGCCCAACACCGTGACCCTCGCACCGTCGACGACGGCCACCCCTCCGATAACCAGCCCGGCCGCTACCGCGTCGCCGTCCACGACGAGTGGCCGCCGCGGCCCATGACTCCTTCGGGGGGCGGCGGGACCCAGTTGTACCCGATTGCTGGCGTCCACCCCTTGCGCCGTCCCCCGGAGGACCCCAATTCCTGAAACGCAGACCCGAGGAGGTGAACTCCATGAGCATCGGCGGCCCCATCCCCGGCATCCGGCCCGAACATGGCAGCGGATGGCTCGAACTGGCCGAACCCGCTGCAGCTCAACCGATCTCGCCGCGCACTCGCCTTGGCTACGGTGATTCGGACACAGGGGGACTCGACGACTACCCGCCGGCCGCGAGCATCGGGCCAGTCCAAGCTGGCCGCTGGGCATCGCGTCGTGTCGTGGGCATCGCAGTCGGCGCTGTAGTCCTCACCGGTGCCGCGCTGGTGGCGATCATGCTGTGGCAGCCGACTTCGGCGCCCTCGATCGTCGACGCGGGGCCGAGTGCGACTGCGGCACCGCCCACTACAACTAGCACGCTGGCGAACCTGGGCGCGTGTGCGGGGTTGTCGGGGACGACCGTTACCGACGGAGACGGCAGGCCCGACAGTCTCACCGGTGTGATCGTGGCATTCGAACGCGCCTACTACGCAGGCAAACTCGACGCGGCACTGAAACTACTGGCACCTGACACGGGCATCGCGGCCGAGGGGCTCGCGGCGGGGATGGCTTCCATTCCTGCCGGGACACGGCACTGCGTCGCGATTACCGCGATCGCCGAGACCGCCGCCCGTGTGCACGTCGCGGAGTTGCGCGCCGACGGCCAACGGATGGACTACCTGCAACTGATCAACATTCGTGTCACCGGCGGCACCGCGGTGATCACCAACATCCAGAACCAGGCGTAAACCGATGAACGCCTTGCCGATCCGCGCGCACCGCCCCCGCCCGCAACGACTGGATCCCGACACCGTCGCCGCACCCGAACTGCGAGCGCCGGTGCGCACCAGCCCGCTGCTGGTTTGCGGCCCCCATCCACCGTTGTTCGCCGTTCTCGGCGCTCACGGCGGTGCCGCAACCTCGACCTTGGCCCGCTGGTGGGCTCCGGCCGCCGACACTGGACAAGCCTGGCCCAGCTCACCGCGGACCACTCAACGTGTTCTCGTCGCCGCCCGGCTGTGCATGCCAGGGCTTACCGCCGCGGCCGATCGACTGCGTGAATGGCATGCCGGGCTCGCACCGGAGGGCGTGAGCGTGATCGGTCTCGTGCTGACACCAATCCGGCCAGGACGCGTGCCCGCTCCGGTACGCCGGTATCGGACAGTCCTGGCCGAGTTGGTCGAGCAGGTCTACGACATCGGCTGGCACGACGAGCTTGTCGCGCGCGAACTCGCCGAACTGGCCGAATATGCCCCCTTCGATCCGCCCCCGCCGCGGCGCACCCATCTGGAACGCGCGGTACCCGCCGACGTGCATCGCGTCGGCGCCGACATCATCGGCCGACTGGCCGCTGCTGCTCAACGCATCGACACACAGGACCAGCCGTGAGCACCGCGGCATTACTCGCGGACACCGCTGCCGTCCTGGCGCAGCAGATTCAGATCAATCCCAAACCCCCTCCCGGCTCGGAAAAGCTGATCAACGTCGTGAACTACCTGTCGTGGCTTGTGATGCTCGCCGGTATCTCCGCACTGATCTACGCGGGCGGGAAATTCGGGTGGGAGCGATGGCATGGCGGTGCCGTGGAGAGCCCGAAGATCATCCTTGCCGCACTGTTCGGCGGCATCGTTTCCACCAGCGCCGGACTGATCATGAACGCCGTCGTCACTGGCGGCGGATGACCACCGCGCGAAGCGAAGTCACCTGAATCACAACCAGTGTCAACCAGCGCCAACGTTCGCGATCGAACCCGACCGGTCAGCGATATGCCATCCCAACAAGCGATCAGGAACCGATATCCATGAACACCTCGGCCTCCCAACCTCACCTGCTGTCGGTGACCGCCACCGACGAGACACTGCTGTCGGTCACGCGGCTCGGCAGCCCCAAAGCACCAGCAACTTTGGCCTACCTGCACGGCCCAGGAGCAGACGCCAGCTACTGGACACCACTGACGTCCTACCTGGACCGCCACCTCGACGGCGGCATCGTCCAGATCACCTATGACCAACGCGGACACGGCCATTCCGGCGGGTCGAACGTCGATACGCCACTGGAGGTGGCGCAGCTGGCCGACGATCTCGATGCCGTGCTCACCCGCGCTACCGGTCATGTCGTGCTGGTGACGCACTCGCTGGCGTCGATGATCGTGCACGCCTACGCCGAGCGCTACCCCCAGCGCGCCCGCACCCTCGCAGCCGTGGTCATGTTCGCCGCAGCCGCACATCTACCCGAATCACCGGCGCTGGACCAGATCTGGCCGCATCGGCGCGCCGCGCGGTTCGGTCGACGCCGCGACACCCGCGACCCTCTGCTCGCCGCGCTCTACGAGGCCCCACGGCAACGCCGCTTCGCCGCGCCGCTGCTACCTGAGCGGCAGGTGAGCGCGCTGACGAGGAGCCAACACCTGGGTGCCTACTCCCGATACAGCCTCACCCGCAACGCCAGCACCATCCTGCGGAGCGTGCCGACTCTGGTGATCAGCGGTGAGCTCGACACCGTCATCACCCCCGGGCACAGCCGCTTCCTCGCCGAACTGATTTGGGCAGACACCGAAACCCTCACTGGTGCAGGACATTCCCTGCCCTACAACGACCCTGCCCGCGCGAGCGGGCCGGTGCTGCGCGGTTTGGAGATCGCCTATCAGCACGCCAG
Organism: Nocardia sp. NPDC052566; assembly: GCF_044547285.1. Lineage (NCBI taxonomy): Bacteria > Bacillati > Actinomycetota > Actinomycetes > Mycobacteriales > Nocardiaceae > Nocardia > Nocardia sp. NPDC052566. The sequence continues at coordinate 950,671 of NZ_JBIUAF010000005.1, forward strand.
CGGTGCGCTCGAAGCGTTGGCGGAGGTCGATATCGCCGACGCGGAGCGGGAGGTCGGCTGATGATCGCCAAACCGCTACCGACAGAAGTGATGTCGCCGTTGCTGCAACTGCTGGGCTACCTGGCGTGGTGTGTGCTGTTGCTCTGTATCGCCCGCACCATCTGGGTCGGCGGACAGCTCGCCGCGCGGATGTATCGCGAAGAAGCGGTCGAAGGACTGGTCGGCGCACTCGCCGCCGCGCTGCTGCTGTCCACCGCCAGCGGACTGGCAGTAGCCGTCATCCCCAAATGATCAACAGCTGTGGAGGAACCGTGAACCGCGCACACCGCCACTTCGCCGCCACGTGCCTTGCCGCGGCAGTCGTTACCGCATGCGGTAGAGATGATCCCGAGCCGACACCACCAGCCCCGACAACGGTGAACCTCACCGCCGCGCCGACCGGGGTGCGCTGGCAGAGATTTCAAGGCGTCAACCTACCGGTCACCGACCAAGGACCACACCACACCGACGGCCCGGCCGCCACCGGCTACGACCACACTCCGGCCGGGGCTGCGATCGCCGCCATTCAGGCAACCATCCGCATGTCGGTGGCCACCGACACCCAGTGGGCCCAGATCGGGCACCGCATGCTCGCCTCGGGTGCCGGCCGCGACGCCTGGGCGACCGCACGCGCCCAAATCTCCATCACCACACCCGCCGCCGACGGCGCACCAACGGTGCTCGGCTACCAGATCACCCACTACACCGACACCGCGGTCGACATCGCCATCTACAGCGCGCTAAGCGACAGCTCCCGCACCCGCAACAACACCCATGTGGTGTGGCAGGCCGACGACTGGCGCCTGCAGCTGACCGCCGAACCAGCCACCAACCGCGTCGAGGCGATCACCGACCTACCCGCTGGTGTCGTGGCGCTGCCCGCGGCCTGAGAAACGCACGGAGGCACCATGAAAACCCGCCGCACGGTGATCATCTTGTTCACCGGTATCGGCCTCGTTGTGATCGCCGCGTTCCTGTTCACCGACACCAAAACCGACTCCCCGCCCCCGCCGCCAGGAACCGAGCCGACCGAACGCACTTTCCCGGAACTGCCGCCGTACCCGAGTCTCGCGCCGCCCACGACCGACCTGTTCGGCAACCGGCTGGAAGTACCCGCCGCCGAGTCCGGGGTCGCGCTGCGCCAGGATCCGGCGAGCCGGCCCGACCCGAAGCGCACCGACTACCTCAGCGCGGCCCCCGCGCGCATGCAGTGGCAACAGGGCTGGGGTGGCGCCGCGCTACCGGTGTCCGGCAGCGACGGACCCGCCTGTATCGCCGACGGCATCGCCAGCGGATTCGCCCACACACCCCAAGGCGCCGCACTCGCCGCCGCTGATGCTCTGGCACGGGCACTGGCCGCACCGGAAGGCATCTGGCAGCAAGGCATCCGGCACCGCTTCTACGGCACCACAACCCAGATCAACTCGTTGACATCACGTTTCGACCGATCACGGCGCAGCACACCCGAGCCCGCCCGGTATGTCGTTGTCCCCGACGGCATCCGTGTCCAAGCCGGCTACCAGCCGGACTTCGCGATAGTCCAGCTGGCCTCGCGCGACCGCACTGGCTACGCCTACGCGAGCTGGCCGATGGCCTGGGTCGAAGGCGACTGGCGCATACGTATCCCGGCCGATCCCGAAACATTCTGGGGCCCACCAACTCCCATTATCGGGCTCTCCGACTTCGGGAACTGGAAGAGCACCTCATGAACCCGACATTATCTGCGGTGTCGCACTACGGATGGCGCACCCAACTCCCCGCGCCGGGCAACTGTGACCTGCCCACCGGGCCGCGCGAAGCCTGCATCCTCGGCCGGGGTGCGGTCGAGAAAGCCGCCAACTCGGTACTCGATCAACTCGTCGACTCCATGAGCGAAGGCATGGCCAACGCCTTGCGCATAGCGATGACGTGGTGGACGAATCTGCCCTCACCGCAACTGGGCGCCACCAACAGGTCCAGCCCCATCCTCGACGGAATCCGGGAATACACCTCCGGTCTGCAAGTCCTGTTCCTCACCGCCGGATTGATTTTCGCGGCAGTGCGGCTGGCGTTGGCCAAACGCGGCGGGGTCGCCGGTGAGGCACAGGAGAGCTTCCTGGTGCTGGTGCGCGCTGTGTTCGCCTCGGGCGCGTTCGCCACCATCCTGGCCGCGGCAACGCGCGCCGGTGACGGGTTCGCCCAGTGGGTGATCTTCGACGCCGCCCGCGGAGACCTCGACGCCGCCGTGAAGAACTTGATCGGATTCGATCTACGCCACAGTAGCGGTCTGGGCGCCGGTCTGCTTCTGGTGCTGTCGTTGCTCGGCCTGATCAGCGGGCTCGTGCAGCTGGTGATGCTCGTCATGCGCCAGGCCCTGCTGATCCTGGGCGTCGCAGTGATCCCGATTGCGGCTGCGGCTGCGGGTACCGGGCCGGGGTCGCAGGCCTATAAGCGGCTGATTTCGTGGTCGGTGGCGTTCGTGCTGTGGAAACCGGTGGGCGCGTTGGTCTACGCGATCGCGTTCACCGCGGCGGGGCGCGATGCGAAGGATCCGCAGTTGGTACTGCTGGCATTGCTATTGATGTGTATGTCGGTGCTGGTGCTACCGGCGCTGGTCCGGTTGATCGCTCCTGCGGTGTCGACCTTGGGCGGTGGTGGCGGTGCGGCGGGCGCTTTTGCTGGTGGTGTCGTCGGCATCGCGATGGCCACCGCCGGCGGCGGCTCGGACGGGCGCAAGATCAGCGAAGGCGAAAGCGCACCCAACGGTGGACCAGCCGCGGACCGGCCACCGTCCTCGCCGTCACCTGGCGGCGGCGGAGGTGGAGGCCGCCCGATGGGCGGGGGGTCAGGCGGCTCACCGCCACCGCCACCGGCCGGCGGTGGCGGGTCCGGCGGAACTGGCGCGCCGAATGCGGCCTCGCCTGCGGAGGGCGAGGCCCGGGCATCGCAACCTATCGGAGCGAAATCCGGGGACAGCAGTCAAACCGCAAGCGGCACGGCAGGCTCCGGCACTGCGGCCGGGCTGGGCTCGGTGGGGGCCGCGCTCGGCGTGGCGCGGATGACGAAAGGTGGCGGGCAGCAGGCGATGTCGGGCGCCGAGGGGCATGTGAGCGTAGCGGCCGCCGAAGGTGTTGCTGATCCGGGGGCTTTGGGGCCGGGGGAGGTGCGGCGGTGACCGCGCGCATGTACGGACGGTGGGAAAGACCGCGCAGCGCAGGGTTTTTCGGGATGACCTGGGGGGCGTCGATGCTGGGGATCGGATTGGCGATCGCGATCATGGCCGGATTCATGATCACGCACTCGCTGTCGATCGTCGCCAGTCTGACGGTGGTGTCGGCGGTGGTGTTCATCCCGTTGGTAGTGACGCGCCACGGCCGCACCGGCTGGGAGATCGCCACCGTCGGTGTCCAATTCGCGATCGCGCGGGCGCGCGGGGAGACGGTCTACCGTTCCGGCCGATTCTCCCGCATCCCCGGATTGGCGAAACTTCCAGGCCTGCTGGCAGATTCACGTCTGAGCGAGTACGAGACCGCCGGAGGGCGACGGTTCGCGATGATCCACGTGCGCCGCACCGACCACTACTCGGTCGTGCTCCGGGTGATCCCGCGCGGCAAGGAACTGGTCGACCAGTCCCAAATCAACGCCTGGGTTGAGGGATACGGAGGATTTCTCGCCACCCAAAGTCGCAGCGGGGAAGTGGTCGCGGTGACCGCCGTGCTGGACAACGTCGTGGAAACCCGACTCCGCCAGCACCGCGAGGTGGCTCGGCTCGTGCGCAGCGACGCCCCGGACTACGCGAAAGCAGTCATGTGGGAAGCCGCCGCCGACATCGGCGGGGTGGGAGTCCGCGTGGAGGCGCGGATCACGATCACCTACCGGGCAATCGGCAAAGGCAGCATCCGCCGCGACGAACCCGAGCAGGCTCGCGAGATCGGGCAGCGCCTGCAAGGAGTGCTGTCCGAGCTCGCACGCGCAGGCCTTCCCGCGACCCCGTTGCAAGCGTGGGAAGTGCTCGGGCTGACCCGATCTCGCTACGACCTGGCCGCGCAGCGCGACATCGAACGGGCCGGACCCACGATCACCCAGACGCAATCCTGGTCCTCGATCGGCCCGATCGCCCACGACGAACGCTGGGACCACTATGTCCACGACGGGGCGCGCTCGATCAGTTGGGAAATGGACGCCGCTCCGCGTGGCGCGGTGATGGAGTCGGTACTCGAAGAGCTGCTGCGGCCACGCGCCGACGTGCCGCGCAAGCGGGTCGCGATCGTCTACCGGCTGCACTCGGCCGCCGAGGCCACGAACCTGGTCGACTCCGATTACCGTGACGCGATCGCGGCGGAGCAGACCGAACGCGGAATCTCCAGCGCCGCCGCGCGGATCCGCGTCGGGAACACCGGTGCCACCCGTGAAGAACAGGCCCGCGGCGCCGGATTGACCCGCTTCGGCATGCTGATCACCGTCACCGACCACCTCGACGCCGACATCCCGGGCATCGAGGCCTCGGTGCACGCGATGACCTCAGCATCGCGGCTGGGCGTGCGTCGCTGCTACGCCTACCAAGCCGCCGCCTTCGCTGCCTCTCTCGGCATCGGGCTGATCCTTCCCGAACACACCTCGGTCTCCAAGCTGTCATGAAACCGCTCGTCGCACTCCAACGTCTGTCCACGACAGGGCTATCACCGTTTGTGCTGGTGGGCGTGTCCGCGGTGGCGTGGGCATGTGTTCCGGTGGTCTTCACCGAGTTACGCGGCGCTGGTTTCGCGGTGGTGGTCTGTGCGGTCGTGGTGATCAACCTGAGCAAGTCGGTTACCGCGGTCGCGGCGTCGGTCGTTGCCGGTATCGGGCCAAGCGTGGCCGCGGCCCGCAGCGTGAGTGGTCGAGCGCGGGCGGTTGTTCTGCTGGGCGCCGACGCCGGTGCCATGGCGATCGGCGACGTGTGCATGCTGATCGCGTTCTCGCTCGGCGGCGGTGCGATGGTCGCCGTGATCATCAACTGCTGGCCCGTGGTCGCGGCAGTACTGCTCGCGCGGTTCATGCCCGGATTCCAGAACGTGACGTGGCTGAGCGCCAGCAGTGCCACGCTGGCGTTGATCGGCGGTGCGGTCGTGGTGTTCGGGACTCAGGAAGCGAATTCCGTGGCTCCCCTCGCAGTGGGTTGGGCAATCACCGGCGTCGTATTCGAAGCGTGCACCGTAGTACTTCATCAACGGTTCCTGGTCGAGATCGGCGCAGGTACCGCCGCGCAGCCGCTATGGCAAGCGATGAGGTCGGCGACCGCAGCACTGCTGGCAGCGATAGGTTTGCCCGCCCTCTGGCTGCTCGGGACCGACCCGATAGTCCTGCCTACCCTGACCGTTGTCGAGCTGGGGGCGGCCGGGCTGCTGTGGACGATCTCGGCACTGCTGTTCCACCGCGGGGTCTCTGCATCGGAAAACCCGTTCGTCACCGTGCCGTGGCTGGTGTCGCCGTTGGTGGCGGCGTTGCTGGTCGCGCACAAGACCGAGCAGGTTCTGCCGATCAGCGTTGTCCTCGGTGGGGTGACCGTGCTGAGCACCAACGCGTTGATCAGCACCCGACCACGCCGATGCGGCCCCGGTCCGGCGGCGGTCATCGCATCCACAGCCCTCGCGGCGTGCGCAGTATTCACTGTCGATGGCCGCAACATTGTGAGCGCTGGGCCCGGAATCGCCATTGCGACAGCAGGTTTCGCGATGGGGTGTGGATTGTTGTCGCGAGGAAGCCGACTTCCGGCAGGCCATGGCTCGCGCAGCGAGAAGCGACACGACCTCGATGCCGGAACCTGGTCGGCAGCCGTGATGAATTGTTCTGCGCGCAGGGACTATTGGGCTCTGGGACTGCGGTCGAGCGTCGGCGGTGCCGCCGTGACTGTCGTGGGGCTGGGGTTGGTGACGGCGGTGGTGTACTGCCGGCCGCGGGGCTGCCTCGTCGACGCTATGGCGGTAGTCCTCGTCTCGGCGACACTGGCGGCAATCGTGCTGATGTGGAGCGCACGCCACCGTGGTTCGCTGCCACGTCGTGAGGGAATCGCTGGCGAACTGCGATCGGCGCCCGCGCGGACAAGGGCCTTGGCAGGTGCGGCTGTGGCGGGCGCGTGTGCGTCGATCGTCGCGACGGCATTGGCAGGACCCGTCGGTTGGCCGCGGCTGTGATGCGGAGCAACGTGATGACGAGCGCATCGGACACCAGATTCCCAACCCGATATCGGTCACGCGAGCGATCACCCGACGCGAACCCGACTACCGTCACCAGCTGCGGTCACAGCCTCGGCAACAGCGCAATCGCCGCAACCACAGCGGCACTGACACCCGGTTCAGGCGAGATCCGCCAGAGCGGTACCGAGCGGCGGCGGCCATGACTAGCAACCGCAGGTATGGACGCCGGGCCAGGACGGTGCGGGTCGCGGGGGTGCGGGTGCTTACTGCGGCCGCGCGGGCGGACGCGGAGGCAGTCGCGAAAACAGCTGGCGTGCTCGGGATTCGAGCGCGATTGGCGATATCGAGCGATGATCATCGTCGGGCGAGCATTGCCCGCCGGACCCAGAAGACCTCCGGGGATGGCTTCGACCGATCGCTGGCGCGGCTGACCGATCGCGGCTACGGCGGCGCCGGTGGTGGCCGCGCGACGGTGGTCCCGTCCACCCCGGAATGGCGCGCGACGACGGTTCAGGTCGCCGGGTTGTGGCCGTGGTCGGTCGGGGCGAGCGCACCGGTGGTCGGCACCCCGGTCGGTTCGCACTACATCACCGGCGCGCCGGTGCATTTCGACGCGATGACCTGGTTCCTGAAAGGTTTTCTCACCGCGCCGATCGTCTTTGTGCTGGGGCTCAACGGTTTCGGGAAATCGTCGCTGATCCGGCGATTGATCACCGGGGCGGTCGCCGCCGGAGAAACGGTGCTGTGCATGGGCGACACCAGACCCGACTACCGCGCGCTCGTCGAGCGCCTGGGGGGCCAGGTCATCGAGATCGGCTATGGAAACACCACGCTGAACCCGCTCGACGTCGGGCAGCTGGGCAAGGTCATCGACCAACTGCCCGACGTCGATCAACGGCGCCAGGTCGCTGCGCGTGTGGAGGCCGGGCAGGTCACCATCGTCGGCGGGCTGATCGAGCTGGTGCGCGGATCGAGGATCGCTGACTACGAAGAGGTCCTCATCGCCGCCGGACTACGCGAACTCTACTGCCCCGCAACAGGATTCACCCACGCCGCGCCGCCGCTGCTGTCGGACCTGCTCGACGTGATCTCCGGCGGCTCCGAACAACTGCGGCGCTTCGCCGAAGAAGACGACGAACGCAGCTACCGGGCCGGCACCAAAGCGTTGCGGCGATCGCTGCGGGCGCTGGTGGAAGGGCCCTTCGGTGCAGTGTTCAACGGACACACCACCACACCGCTGGACCTGCACGCCCCGGCGGTGTGCGTGGACATCTCCCGCATGCCCGAAGGTGACACCAAGCTCCTGGCGGCGGTGCTGATGGTGTGCTGGTCCACCGGATTCGGCGCCGTCGCCGCCGCCCACGCCCTCGCCGACGCGGGCCGAGGTCCGAGGCGCACCTTCGGAGTGGTCATGGACGAAATGTGGCGGGTATTGGGCGTCGGGGCGTTCATGGTCGACCGCGTCGACGCCTTGACGCGCCTGAATCGAGAAATAGCGACCGAGCTGATCATGTGCTCGCACACCGTGAAGGACCTCCTAGCGTTCGATTCCGTTGCGGCGCAAGCCAAAGCACTCGGGTTCTTCGAACGGGCCCGCGCGAAAATCATCGGGCCCGTCGGGCCGGAAGAGATCGACCGCATCCGCGCCGCGATCGGGATCACCGAAACCGAAAAACTCCTCGTCACCTCCTGGGCCGCGCCGCGGCCACCCTCCGACGACGACCTGGACCCCGCACGGCGTGAAACCCCGCCTGGCACAGGCTGTTTCCTCTTGAAAACCGGTGAGGCCGCCGAGCCAGGGATTCCGTTCCGGATGAACTTCACTGCGACCGAACGCGATAGCGACATCCACAACACCAACCGCCGCTTCGACAACCTGCCCGCCAACGACACGAACGAGGAGACGACGAGGTGACTAACGCTGATGGATTCGGGAAAAACGATCGCCGCGGCGGCGCTGTCGCTGCCGTTGGCCGTGCTGCTGTTGTTGCTGCTGATAGTCGTCGGTGTGGCACCGCAGCAATCGTGCACGACGCCGCTGAGCGTGGACGGGAACAGCGTGGCGGGTGGGGGCGTGGCGGGGTTGAACGAATCCCAGCTGCGGCTGGCACGCAACGGCGTGGCGATCGGCAGACAGCGCGGCATGCCCGAGTCGGTGATCTTGGCCGAGCTCGCGGCGCAGTCGGTGGAATCAGGGTTCCGCAACCTCGCCAATGCGGCTGTGCCCGAATCACTGTCGGCCGCCAACGACGGCGTGGGCGCCAATCTGGATTCGGTCGGACCGCATCAGATGCGCGCCAGCGTGTGGGGCTCGGTCGGGATCGCGACGTTGATGGACCCGCCATATCAGATCAACTGGTTCTACGACCAAGCAGTCAGCTTGGGGGCACGCGCAGAGCGGATGAGTCCGGCCGAGATCGCGCAAGCCATCGAGCGATCCCGGCCCAACGCCTACGCCGGCCACATGGATCTGGCCCAGCGGCTGCTGGCGAGATTCGCCGATCTCGCCCCCGGTCCGACGCGACCTTCCGCAGCAGGACAGCAGCGTGCCGCCGGCTGCGGTACAGACGGCTCGGGTGCGCCGTTGACGGCGCAGGCCAGCGAATTCGGGCGCAAGGTCATCGAGCATGCCTCGCGCTGGATCGGCACCCCGTACGTCTGGGGCGGTGGCGACGCATCCGGGCCCACGGCAGGCGGATTCGACTGCTCGGGATTGACGTTGTATGCGATCTACCAAGCCTCCGGCGGGCAGATCCGGCTGCCGCACTACACCCAAGCCCAACAAGATCACCCCACGGCACAGACCGTGCCATGGGACAAACGCGCACCCGGCGACCTGATCTTTTTCACCCAACCCGGCGACAGCGACTCCCACCACGTCGGCATCCTGCTCGACGGCGACCGACTCCTGCACGCCCCACAATCAGGCCAAACCGTCACCATCACACCACTTTCGGCATGGCAAGGCGAACGCAAGGACGCCCGCCGCTACGGACCATCCACTGCCGCACCAACACCCGCATGAACCGTCACGACGACCACCGGCAACAGACACGAGGCGGGCCGCGATGACCGAACCACAGATGTCACCGACTCACGATCGCCGCAGCATCGAGTACGGACGAGCTGCGCGTGCCAGGTGGTCGAGATGAGCACGCCGACCCCGAATCAAGCGCGTGTGCTGAAGGCTGTCCATCACGCTGCCGCGCGTACTGCGCGGTTGCTCGATGCGCGGAAAATCCATTGGGAACATTTGGGGTTGATTCCCCCGGCCTCCTGGTACGAGTCGTTCCACGGTCACCGGCGATTGCGTGCCGAGCTCGAGCGTGTCGCCGCGGCGGGCGGCGTCCCGCAGGAATGGATCGACCACATCCGCGAACGCGGCAGCCAAGGCCGGTACTGGAGCAGGAATTTCAACCTGCCACCAGCGGGACTGGTCGACCGCGAGCAACTACTCAGCGACGTGAACCTCGATATACGCCAACTACGTGACATGGCCGCAGTGAACGCGATTTACGCCCATCGCGCCAAGCAGTTCGAACCCGCGACAGCGGCGATGTTCGACCGCAATATCCAGTCGATCTGGCATCGGACGGTCGCGATCACCCAGCTGCTGGAGGTGACCGCCGCCGAAGCAGCTCAACTGTGGTCGATTGACATGCCTTGGGCGGCCGACATCGTCGCCCGCTTGGCAGGGACCGAACTGGACGTGGTGAGGACGCGCTGGCGCGAATACGCCCACTTCGACACCGAAAGCTATGCGCTGCAAGCAGCCACGCTCGAAACAGCGGGCATCAGCGCACGGACCGCGCACATCGTGGCGCCGACACCGCGGCACATGGTCGAGCAGATCCGCGCCGCAGCCATCACCACCGTCGAGGTCCTCAATCAAGCCCGCGGTGCCGAGATCACCGCAGCGGTCGACGCGGTCCTGCCCGAAGGGCCGAGCGGCGGATACTACGCCGAAACTGCAGCCGGTCGTGGCGACCAACAGACAGCACAACCACACCACGATATCGCATCATCCCTGTAGTCACACCGGCGACAGCACGAAATATGGAGGGAGACAACATGTTACAGCGACACGGGGATCCCGCTCGGCATGATCGGGCACTAGGGACAACCGTATTCGAAGCCGACTGCTCGACGAAAGATGCAGCGAGTAAACAAGATCGGGCGACGCGGTTGGTGCGACGCGCGATCAGGGGTGGCGCGTTGGTGATCGTGCTGAGCGCCGCGGTCGTCGGTTGCGCGGACCCGGCCGTGACCAGCCCGCCGACCCGTCCTCCCTGTGTTCTGGAGGCCGGGTTCACCCCCGCCTCCGATCCGGATCTGTGCTCGGTGGAGCAGGTGTTGCGCGCGGCGATCGAACGGATCTTCGCCTACCAGCCCTCCCATCATGTGGATCAGCGAGTCGCCTTCGGAGCGGCCCTGGCGTTGATGGACCCGGAATTCGCCGCCGCTGCTGAACCAGCGGCACCTGCCGTATCCCCGATCACTCGTCATCTGTGGCAGCAATGGGCCACCGACGGTGTCACCGTGCACGCACGCGCACGCGTCACCGCCGATGACCACCCCGTCGACACCTCGACGCACGCGAGCCGGGTGCTCGCGGTGTCACTCACCCCCAGCGACGGTGCGGTCATCGCATTCACTGTCTATGCCACGGTCACCCGGTCCTTGCCGAGCGCGCCGTGGCTGATGTCGGGGATGCGGGTACTGGGATGAGCGGCGGCGATCCGGTCGACGAGGGCGGCCAAGCAGTACGCACGGGGTTCGTGCAAGCGATGCAGACCGCAGGCATGACGATGTCGCTGCTGCAGCGCCGCGGCGCGGAATCGCGCTCCAAGACAGAGCATCTGCAACGTGTGCAGGGCGCTGCGGCGAAGGAGCACCGTTCGGTCACCGAGTACCTGCGCCGGCAGAGCGGGGCCGCTGCCGGGCAGCAGCGCGAGCAAGATGTCCACGATCTCAAAATCCAGGGATATCGAGATCGAAATGGCTGGAACAACAAGCTTTTCGAGCTCGAGGAGAAGGTCAAGCAGCGCGTGATCGAACGCGGTGACGCGGACCTGCGCCGCCGTCACCGCCAGGCACGCACGGCCGAAGAGCGGGAGTGGGACCTGCACGGCCGCAAGATCTTCGCTTACGACGACCGCGAAAACCGCGCCAGCGAACTGTACGAGCTGGACCGGGAATACAAACAGTTGCGCAACGAGGCGTTGCGTCGCAGCGCGGGCCTGACCGAAACCCTTGCCGCACAATCCGGATCGGACACCCAGACCCTGTCCAGCGTAGCCGGTTTCGCTAGCGCGCACGCCAGCGCCGAGCTGTCCGAGGCACACGGCGCGAAGGCCCACGCGTATGCCGAGCGGTTCCGTAGCGACGCTGGGATCGATCCGGGCACTGTCACCACCACCGGTAGGGATGGCGCCCGGGTGAGTGTGGCCGCCGTGACCGAACTCACCGAGGAGCTGACGGGCCTCGCCTACGCCCAACACCGCATCGGGTCGATTCTCGCCGATCCCGATATCGATCTCACCGTCAGCGAGCAGATCGAGGACGTCCTCGACGCGGCCGGACTTGTCGAACCGCCGAACGATGCCTCCGGCGCCGAACCCGCCATCGAGGTCGAACCGGCCGGGATCGATCCTGATCCGTTGGCACGACCACGCGTCGATAGAGGACTGGACCCATGATCGCGCTCTTCCTGAGGATCGCCGCGGTGCACTCGTGGAGTCGGAGCGGGTGAGATGGACTCACCCACAGCCGTACAAGCATTTCTGCTTCGGTCGATTCAGAACCTGGAGTGCGACAGTGCCGAACGGCGCGGTGACGGCACTGGCGAGTTGCCCGGTGAGGTGCGCGTTTTCCTGCGTAGAGCCGAACGCACGTGTGAGCATCTGGAACAGCTCGCTGCCGCAGTCGGCGCGCCGCCTCAGTGGATCAACTATGTGCGTGCGGCGGGCGGGCGAGGTCAACGGTGGCAGCGCGAACCATGGCTGCTCGGCTTGCCGACCCCGCGACACCAGCTGCTGGCTGATTTGCGCGCCCGTGTGCACGACCTGCAGCACACTGCGGGAATCGGCGCCGCCGGAAGGGAACTGGTCGGCAGCAGTGAAGATTTCGCGTTGTTCCGGCGCGTGATGAGCATGCATTGGCAGCGGATCGGAGCGATCAGCCACGTCCTGGGCGTGACCGGGGCTGAGCGCAGCGTGCTGTGGCAGCGCGGGGGTGAGCACTGGAGCGACACTGTCACCGGCGCGATCCGCGCCACCGAACCGCAACGACTCCGAAATGCGTTCGGTGTCATCGCTCGCGCGGACTTCACCGCCGCCGCTATACCCATGCTTGTGCTGCAGGCTGCGGGTATCACCGCTCACGACGTGGCCGAGCAGATGCCCGAGTCGCCGGACGCGATGATCGCCCTGGTCACTATCACCCTCGCCCAGCACAGCCACGGCAACACGATCGCGGCGATCACGACCAGTGATGTCGGTGCCGACATCAATCAGGCGATCACCGCCGCCGGACTGACCACGATTCCCGATATCGACGAGCAACCTATTCTTGCCGACCCGCCCATCGGTCCTGCTGTCCGCAGCTCCGAGTTCGGTCGCGAGCCATGAACACAACGCAGAAATCGGCCAGCGAACCGGCAGGCCACGACCCATCGGTAACGGTGACCGCACTGCGGCACAGTCGCACGTCGCGGCCCCGATCCCCACGAACGTAGGCCGCATGAGATGCCGAAAACCACTGATTCACACATTGATTCAGGTAAGGAGGAACAGATATGACAGACCCGAGCGGGGACGAGTACGCACCGCTGGAGAGTTGGCAGCTACGACTTCTCGAGCGCCTGCAGAACGTCACGGCTGACCATCTGCGCGTGCTGTTCCAGGGCTATCCGCAATATCACCCCCACGACGGTGCTGGCACTTTCGCGGTGCAGACCTGGCGTGCGCAGCTGGCTCAGCTCGCTGCCGAGCGGGAAGAGTTCCAGACCCGCGCCGTCACGGCGGGCATCCCTGAGGAGTTGATTGACGGCGCGATTGCGGCCGGGGCTCAGGGAATGCGGTGGGGGAACAGTGAACACGCCGCAGTGACGATGCGTGTCGGCGACGATCCGGTGCGTGAGCGATTGGTCGTCGAGGTGGTCGGCGATATCTGGAAGACCGAACACATGGCTCTCATCGCTGTCGAACGCCGAACGCGGCTGGCGGTCAATGGATTCGCTGCGGCGAGCGCACCTGAGCTGGAGCAGCAGTACGGCCGGAACATGGCCGCGTTGTGGACTCGGGCGAGCCGCAACGCGGACATCGCCGACCTGACCCCGGATGAGCGATCGCGCGCGTGGGGGCGCGACCGCACCGGTTGGCATCGACTGGCGAAAGCCACCGTCGCTACCTACAGCGACGCTGAACTCGAAGAACGCTGGCGCGCCTATGCCTGGCCCGGGATCGAACGCGCTACGCGAAACGACAGCGCTACCACAGATGCCGTCGCAGAGCGCCAGCCGAGGATCGGGCTCGGACCCCCGACACCCGACCAGCTGATCGAACGTGCCGAACAAACCCTCAACGGCACCATCGTCGGCGGGACGGGACGCGACATCAGCGACGCAGTCGAAGCGGTGGTGGACGACGGTGCGTCCCGCTGGGGCCCGGAGCTCGACGGCGCGGTCGATACGACGGCACGGCCCGGTATCGACCGTGGATACGGCCTGTAGGCCCGGTGAGCGCGATGGATACGACCGAAGCATGGGAGAGCGGTCGCTGGCGGGCGGATCTGTTGTTGCGGATTGTCCGGCTCTCGGCCGACCACACTCGGATCGCACGACAGGGGTACGAAGGATACGACGGCGACGGCACCGAGGACGGTCCACGGCAGGCGTGGTTGGACCACTTGCGCGGGTTGGAAGCCGAACGCGAGCAGCTCGAAACCGTCGCGCGGTCGGCCGGAGTAGATGCTACAGAGATCGCCGATGCACGCGCGCTGGGTTTGTATACCCAACGCCTGTCGGTCCGTAACGCGGTGCCCGACAACATTTCCCGTCAGAGCGCGGGACAGGAATTCCTGCTGGAGATGTTGTCGGTGGACCTGTGGAATCTCGAGCACATGGCCATGCTGCATGCCGCTCGCGCGGACCGGATCGCGACTGGCCGATGGACCGTCGGCCTCGACCCGGACTCCATCGCGAGATTTCAGCACAACATGGAAGTGCGGCGCACCCGTGTAGTGGCGATGGCTGATGCGATCGAGGTGAGCGCTGCTGAGGCGGAACTGCTTTGGGGTCCGGCATCGACCGAGAGCTGGGGCGCGCATGCACGGCTGGTGGAGGCCTACGACGAAGCCACGCTCGCCGCGCAATGGACCCGCTACGCCGACGCTCCGCCTGAGCTGCCGATGCCGCCCTACATCCCCACCGACTCCGCCACCGGTGCACCACTAACTAGAGCCGCGGCCGCACCGCCGCCCATCCGTGAGTTCCTCGACGACGCATCGAAAGCGTTGAGCGCCCGCTTCATCGAGGTCGCCGTCGGCGACGGCGACGGCGACGGCAGCGCGATCGCCGAAGCGATCCAAGCGGCCCTGCCCGGCATCAATGCCTCGAGCCAGGACTTCGAAGTCTCCACCGACACAACCAGTTCCACCACCGACACCATTGGCGGACCTGAGCCGCCGGCGCACCACACCGGTACCGATCTCGGTATCGACACCTGACCGGCACGCACCGTCCAGACGCAAACACCGAGAACGCTCACCATCACCACTGACCGGCCACGGGTACTGGCCGCGATGGTCGAGCCCGACACCCAAGGGGACATCCGAACATGGCCGCCTCGGCGGCCCGCCCTGTCGAACACGAGGCAAACGATGTCCAACCACACCCAGACCATCACCACGCGCAACCACTACGCCACCGATCGAGCAGGTGAGCACCGAGGGCCGGAGTCGTGGCCGTGAGCTGGCCCGAACCGCGTCGCGCCACCACCGACCCGGCCTACTACCACGACGCCGCCGACGACACCGAACGTCAGCTGCGCGCCGACTTCACCTTGCACTACCAACTGCGCCAGATCGCACCCCACGGCGAATCACCACGGCAGACAAAGACATTCAACGACCAAGCCGACGCACTCGCCGCCAAATGGGGCCGGCACGAACAGCCACGGTGCCGGTCGTTATGGGCGCGATTGCAAGGCGCCATCGCTGGGTGGGAAGCCCGCCCCGAGCCAACCCGGCGCGCGTTCAACCAAATCGAAAACGCCCGCAGAAGTGGCGAACTGGGAATAGACGACGAGATATGGCGGACGCTTCGCCAGGCCCGTGAGATCACCGGCCATGCCGAGCCGGTGATCAGCCAGTCGAAGCAGGACGGTGCCCGATGGCGGCCACCCGCGTCGCCGAAGCTACAGCTGGTCACCGACACCGGTACCCGGGAGCGTTCGAGCGCGCCGGAACCGCGACGGAGTCTACTCGACCGCGCGCTCGGTGCACCGGGTGCGTCGATACCTACCGACGCCGAAGTCGCCGCGATCATCGCCGAAACCGACGAAGCCTTGGACATCGAGGAACAGCATGGTGACCTCGACACCGGTCACGACGCCCGCACCGCGCTGCTACCGCGTACGGTGCGCGAGGCACCGGTCGCCTACGACGGTGACCGCGAGACCCAGACGCGTACGCAGATCGCGGCGCTGCGCACAGTGCAGGACCTCACCGCCGAACATGCCCGTGCCACTGGAGGATTCACTGCCGAAACCAGCCACGACCAAGCCGTTATCGGACGGCTGGAAGCCTTGCTGGACGGTATACGCAGCGCTCGCCGTACCGCGATCGCGGCCGGAGTCGAGGCGGTCGATATCGACGCGGCGTACCGGGCCGGCCTCGACGGCACCTACTGGAGCCACCGCCCTAGCCATCAGCTGCTGGGACATATCGACCGACTGACCGAGGAACGCGACCGCGCTCGCGCCGAGGCCGACACCCTGCACGACCAACAGACGGTGCCCGGTGCCGAGCCCGATCACGAGGCCGCACCCGACGGCAGCCGCATCGGCGCCGTGATCGACGCCGCCCTGCCGGGCGACACCGTCGAGGCATGGCCCACCGACACCGAACCCACCCCCGAGTCCCACCACGACTACAGCGTCGGGGTCGGCGACGAGCTGCATCTGTGAAACCCGCAGGACTGCAACCTATTTCACGAAGGAGACCAATCGTGTTCTCGACCAGAGAAACCCGGCGCCGCACCAAGGGCGGTCTCGGCGAAGAGACCCTGCTGTTGTTGCTGGGGCTGGCGCTGCTGGGCGTACTGGGCTTGGCATGGATGGCGCTGAGTGTCGGCAGCTGGCTGGCCGGGCTCCCGGTCACCGCCAATCCCGCCGCCGCGCTCCTGCAGGTCGTCGGCGGACAGCATCCCTGGCCTTGGCAGGCCAGCGTACTCACCGTCATGCTGCTGGCCGGTTCGGCTGCGACTACGGTATTCGTCTGGCGCAAGCTGGCTTCCGGCGATGCCTATCGCGCGGCCGCGCGCACGATGCAGCACCCGAACCGCATCACCATGGCCCGCGCGATCGACAACACCGTCGCGAACCAGCGCCTGCTGGTCGACGCACCACCACAGATCCGAGCCTCACCAGGACCACCACTAGGCCGCACCGTTGTGGGCGGCGTGGAATTGTTCGTACCCGCCGAACTCGGCGTCACCATCACCGCGGGCACCCGCACCGGCAAAACCATGGCCTGGGCCGTGTCCGCGGTACTGGCAGCGTGGGGGCCATGCCTGGCGACATCGAACAAGCCAGACCTGTACCGGCACACCGCCTACGGTCGCACACGCCGCGGCCGGGTATGGCTGGCTGACCTGCAAGCCGTCACCGGCCGGATCGAGTGCGGGTTCTGGGTCGATCTACTCACCCAGGTCACCATCATGCCGGCTGCGCGGAAGTTGATCGGGTTCTTCGTCTCCGCCGCCTCGGGGTCGGCATCGCAGGCCGCCAACGCACGAGTGGACTCCTACTTCGACGGCGGCGCGCAAGAAGTGCTGTCGCTGTATGCGTTCGCCGCGGCATGCGCGGGCGGAGACCTGTTGCATGTGGCCGAATGGCTCGGCCGGGATCAGGACCAGACACCGGCGCTGATCCTCCGCCACTTCGGCCACCACCGCGCCGCCGAGCGAATCCTGGAAAGCCAAGCACTCTACGCACGCCAACGCGACGGCCTGTACGACATGGCGCGCCGGTATCTGAACGTGCTGACTGACAGCGGATACGCACGCATGATCACCCCGCCATCCAGACGGCGGCTGCGCGTCACCGAACAACCCGACCCCCACGCCACCGACGGACGAACCACCATCGTCATCGACATCACCGAGGAGCCGCCGACACATCACCTGCCGCAGTTCATACCCGCAGACTTCGTCGTCTCCAACGACACTTTGTACGCGCTGTCGATGACCGGCCCCGACGGCGCGACCGCGCTGACCTCGGCGTTGGTCGGGCAAATCCTGGAAGCCGCACTCACCATCGCCCGCGCCCGCCCAGACGGGCGGCTCGCGATCCCGTTGCTCGCGGTGCTCGACGAGGCCGCCAACAGCGGCCGCATCGGTGAGCTGCCCAGCTACTACACCTACTGCGGTGGCTGCGGAATCGTGCTGATCACAATCCTGCAAGTCATCGAGCAGGGTGAAGACCTCTGGGGCGCAAACGGTTTGAAGACAATGCGCGCCCAATCCATCGAGGTCTACGGCGGCGGTGTCGCGGCCATCGACTACCTCGAACACTGGTCGCGGATGGTTGAGGAACACGACGTGGCCGACCGCTCCCGCAGCATCGGCCCCGGCGGCATCCAACGCACATTGAGCTGGCGCGCCGAACCCAACCTCAGCATCGCCCAACTCGCCGCGCTACCGAAACAGTACGCACTGGTACGACTCCCAGGACATCAACCGATCCTGGTCACCAAACAGTGGTGGCAACACAGCCAATACGCGCCACTGATCCACCAATCCCTGGCCCGATTCGCCACCACCGCCACCGCGGCCGTCACCGCGCCTGACGCCGAGCCGGATGCGAACGCAGCGGGGGAGCAGTCGTGACTTCCACGGCCGCGACCAGCCCGGCGGCATCCGGCGGCAAAGGCGCACCGATGCCACCGCAGTATCGGCATTTCGTGCCGTTCGCGCTGAACTGGCTGCTGCCCACGCTGAGCGTGCGACTGGGCGAAGCCAATCGCGAAGACACCTACACCTGGTGCCTGCAATGGTGGGCACACCGCGCCGTCGCCGTGCGAATCGCGCACCTGCACAACGCTTTCGAAGCCGCGCGCCGCGCTCGCGGCACCAGCGTCAGCACCTTCCTGTCGACCCATGTCGACGGCCACGCCAGAACCATCCTCGACGCCGCCAACGGCCCATTGCATCGCTGTACCCGCGAACTCCACGTGCCGACACCGTCACTGCGAAGCGAACCCGTGCCACCGGGCTGGTTCATGCGAAGACCACAACCTGATCGGCCCGGCAGCGGGAACACGAAAGCACCGCCGCCGCGGTTCGCTCACTTCGAAGACTTCGTCCAGCAATGGCTGCTGCCGGTCACCTCGGTGCGGATCGCTGCGAACAGCCGTGAGGGCCAATACACCTGGTGTACACGCTGGTTCGAACACCTCGGCGTGTGCGTCCGATTCGCCGCCCTGCACCGCGGGTTCGAAGCTGCCCGCATCGCCGACGACAAAACAGCCATGTCGAGCCTGTTCATCAGCCACATCGACCCCCACATGCGACACATCCTCGACGCCGCAAAAGGGCCGCTGCACAAATGCACACCCACCCAACACATTCCGCTGCCCGGACTGGCCTCAGCCGAAATCCCTCTCGGATGGTTCGGCCTCCCCGGCACCACCACCGCAGTGGAGGACCTCGGATTCGGACCAGACTTCCGCGCCTTCACCCCAACCGGCCGATGACCGGCCAGCGCACACCGGGCCGTCACCCGCACCGGTGCCGACCCCAGCCGTTACGCCCGCAGCCCCACGCACGCCGCAACCCCCGCCACATCAGAAAAGGAAGAACCGCAATGTCGTTCGACATAGCCCGCCTCGCCCAATCCGCAGCGCTACGCACCTTCACCGTCGGCGCACACCAGTGCACCTGGCTACCCGACGGCGCCGCCACCCTCGACCCCCGCACATGGTTGCCCGCCTCCACCGAGCAGACCTGGCACGAGAACCCGCACCTGCTCACCCCGGACGGCGAACTCGTCGCAAGCATCGGCGCACTGCTCATCCGACATCACGGCCGCGCCATGCTCATCGACGCCGGCGCCGGACCCCTCGCGCTCCCGACCCCGCACGGGAGCATGCACGGCGGGCAGCTCCTCGAATCCCTCAGTGCGGCAGGCCAAACCCCCACCGACATCGACCTGATCGCACTGACCCACCTCCACCTCGACCACATCGGTTGGCTCTGGACCACCCCACCCAACAGCACCCGCCGCCCATTCACCCACGCCACCGTGTTGATTGGTGAAACCGAATGGCAGCAACGCGATCTCGCCGCGGCCGACGGCGTGGCATCAGAAATCCTGGAGACCTTCGCCGACCAAATCCGCACCTTCGCACCAGGAACCGAAATCTTCCCTGGCGTACGCGCGATTGCCCTACTCGGCCACAGCATCGGCCACACCGGCTACATCATCGGCACCCCCACCGACCGCCTCATCGTGTTCGGCGACGCCATGCAAACACCACTGCAAATCACCCACCCGCACCTGACCGCCGCCATCGACGACGCACCCGACCTCACCCAGATCACCGCCGCACGCCTACTTACCGAACTGCAACGACCAGGCACACGCGGATTCGGCGCACACTTCGCCGACGCTCAACTCGGTCGAGTCCACACCGTCGACGGCACCCGAACATGGCAGCCCCAATAGCCCGCGTCACCGGATGCCGACGCCGCCGTCGCAGATGAACAGCGACGCCGGAGTCGACCCCACACGACCTGCCTCCTGCTGCCTCTCAAGAGTGATCTCATGGACAAGCCCACCCGGGCGCAAGCCCGGGTTCTCAAACATCTTCAGAATCAATCCGTCGAGCTGCACAAGATGATCGCCGCGGCGACTGAACGCACACACACCGGCGAGACGGTGCCCCAAACCTGGTACGAGCACTTCCACGGCCGCGCCGTCCTGCACGAGGAACTTCAGCGCGCCGCCGTCGCCGCCGGAATACCCCGAACCTGGATCGACCACGTGAAAGAACGCGGTGAACGAAACGTGAGATGGCGGAAGGAACTCTACCTGCGCGCACCCGAGCCCGTCGACCGGCCTAAACGGCTCGCCGCCCTCGGCGCGGATGTGCAGCGACTACGCGAATGGACAACAGTCCACGCGGCCTACCCTGGGATCGGAGGACAGTCCGAAGCCGCGACAGCATCAGATGTCGACCGCGCCCTGCATGCGCTGTGGGCCAGATCCGCGGCAGTGGCCCACATCCTGGGAGTCACTAGGGAAGAGGCCGAAACCTTATGGGGCACAACCCAGAACTGGGTCGACACCGCCAACGAGACCATCGCTGGAATCGAACGCGAGCAACCACTATCGCAACGCTGGCGCGACATCGCCAACGCCGACACCCTCGCCTACGCACTACAAGCAGTGGCGCTCAAGCACGCAGGAATCACCGCAGCCACACCCTCGGCGCCGCCGGACACCGCGGAGACGATCCCCCGAATCCGCGCCGTGCTGAACGCGGCCACAGCAGCCTCCGTCGTCGACACCGAGACCCCGCGAATACAAACCAACGCCGCCATCGAGGCCGCCTTTCCCACATTCAGCGACCCCATCGCCGAACCGAACCCCCACTACAACATATGGGCCGAAATAGACTCCGTCGCACCGGAATTCAGCAGCGCAGCCGGGCCCGACCTCTCACCGTGAGTGGGGTCTTGGCGCCCAGCGGGTCGTGCCAGCGTAAAGGCAGTGCACGAACATGACCCAGTGCGTCGATGCCAAGTTGATCCGACAAGCAACTCGCCGCAATCGGGGTTGTCTGCAACCACCGCTTGTCCCGAATTCAGTCCGCGCGCCCTCGACTCGCTCAGTAGTTCACTGATCAGGCGTAAGTGTCATTGAGGACGTGGGTCAACTGTCCGATTTCGATCGGTGACGAAGGACTAGGCCGGGACGTCGGCGCCGTCGGCGACGGCGCGCCACTTCGCTGCCCACGAGGCCGCACGATTGCAGGGTGACATCGCGTCGAGTCCGGCCAGGACTTCCCTGCGTGCCGCGCTTTCGTCGCCGAGCAGCCACAGGACTCGACCGCGTTGCAGCGCAAAGGTGGCTTCATCGCTCCAGTACGCGGCATCGGGGGGCTCGACGTCCGTTATGCGCTCGGTGGCCATGCCCGCCTCTCGTAGCTGTGCTATCGCCCCCGTGCGGTCGCCTTCAACCGCCTTGATCCTGGCACCCTGGTACTGCACGTAAACCCTGATCAGAGGGTGCGCGGTGGTGACAGCGAGCGCGGAGTCTGTGTAGGCGCCGGCATCAGTCGTACTACCTGCCTCGAGCAGGCCGTAGGCCTTGAAGCTGAGGGCGTGTGCCAGCCGATCAGGTGCATCGGCTTCGGTCGCCAACTCGATCGCGCGATCGAAAGATCTGTCAGCAGATTCTTGCTCGCCAGTGACCAACTCCAGCCACCCCGTGTACTGGTGAATTTCCGAGCCGATCTCGGCCGAGAGTGTTTCCGCCACCGGCACCAGACCGCGTACGGCGGGCAGAACGAGCCCCGGTGAAGTCTTGTCTTCGAGTCGTCGGGTTGCCGCCAATATTGTTGCGACATAATGTAATTCGGGGGAGATCGAGACTCCGAGTGCAGTCTCGTAGGCAGTGACATGTTCAGATCTGACGCGACGTCGCCGGGTCTCCAGATGCCCGAGTTGTGATGGTGAGTAGTTCGTTCGGGCAGACAACGCGTCCAGGCTCAACCCGGCTGACCTGCGTGCAGCACGCAGGATCGGAGCCCAGTCAGTCGCCATAGGCCAACTGTAGAACTCTGTAGACACCGAAAGGCAAAAGTCGGGAAGCGATTCGATCAGGCTCGATACATGCAACTTCGACCGACAGTGTTCGGGCAGGTCGGCCCCATCCGACAGCTGGTGTATGTAGGCGGCGTCGGATCGCCAACGAATCGTTGGGCATGGGCTCAATCGCAATCCGGTGACACTTCGATGGGACGAGGCGATCGCGCGAGCGATCTCCGTTGGTCGCGGAAATGTGGTTGTTGGGGGACGTATCGGCAGCGGACGGGGCCGTGCTGGTGACCCGATCGATGGACTCTGGGAAGGCGCCGGTCGACGCTGGTGTGGAGCCGTGGGGGCGTCGACTTTGGCGATTCCGCAGGCTCGAACTGGGGTTGAGTCAGGCGCGCTTTGCGGAGTTGTTGCAGGCCAAAGGTTCGGAATGGCGGCTCAACATTGGGTGTGACCAGCGCCACGTCGCGCGATGGGAGAGTGGGGCAGTCAAGCCAGGCACTGAGTACGTTGAGATTCTGAACGCGGTCGGTGCACCGGTGCCGGACAGCTTCTCTTTTGCGTCGCCGCAGGGACTACGTGAGTGTCTTGGTAGTCCGCCGAACACTCCTTCCGGACAGCACGGTCTTTCGGCGCCGTTCACTACGGTGGAGTTCGCACGTGGCGACGGCTTTCTGGAGGCGATTGCCAGTGCGACGGTTGGATCGCCGGATTCGCTTGCGCCGTGGTTGCCTGCGATGGCTGCTGGGCCGTCGGTGGCCAGTGCGGTGACAACGGCTGATGTGGATTCGCTGCGTGGCATTACGGCTAACTTGCGGCAGGTCGATCAACGACACGGCGGGCTGATGGTCGTCGATTCGGCTGCCGCTCACCTGCGATCCAGCGTTGGCCTCATCGCGGGGTGCACCGACGTTGCGACGATTGGTTCGTTGAAAATGCACCTGGCAGATCTTGCACGTTTGGTGGGGTGGTCGAGCCACGATGTCGGCGACCAGTCGCACGCACGCCGGTATCTGGCTCTAGCGCTGCTATTTGCTCGCGAGGCACGAGCAGATAGCCTCGTCGCGAGCTGCCTGTATGTGCTCGGGCGTATCAGTCTGTTGGAGCGCGATCCGGAGGTCGCGTTGCGCATGTTCCAACTCGGGCAGATCCCGGCACAAGATGCCTCCAACGGCGGCGAATCAGCGCGTTTGTACATGCAGGAAGCATGGGCGCACGCGATGATGGGCCACGAGCGTCATATGAAGGATTCGCTCGCTCGTGCTGAGCAGGGCATTGGCTGCGTTGTCGATGCGGTTGATCCATGGACCCAGGTGTTCTTTACCGCCGGCGAGTTCGAGGGCAACACCGCAGTGATCCTCAACGAGTTCGCGCTCGCCACATCCGATTCGGCTGTGGCCGACCGGTACACCGTTGCTGCGGTCGAGCATGCCCGCGCTTCACTTGCATCCTCAACACCAGATCGGCCGCTACGGAGCCTGTTGTTCGATCACACAACGGTGGCGAGCTGTTGCTTCCGCTTGCGAGAGCTGGATTCGGCGCTGGCGTCAGCGACCGAAGCTTTGGCGTTGACCGAGGCAGTTCAGAGCGCTCGGACGGTTGATCGTTTGCATGCGATGGTGCGTGCCGCCGCGCCGTCTTTGCGGAAGTCAGGTGTGAAAGAGATTTGCCGTCAGGTTCGGCAACTGGCGTTGCCGTGCCGAGCAGAGTGATTGTCGTGTACGTGAGGATGTTTCGGCTTTCGGCATAGGATGACTTCGTGGCGACCAACCTTTCGCCACGTCGCGCTGCGGAGTTGCGCGCGGTCGTGGAGGCCGCGTGCGCCCAGATGAGTCTGAGTGCGCACGGAGCCGAGTTGATCAAGTACACCGTGAATGCTGTTTTCCGGCTGCGTTCAGCGCCGGTGATCGTACGCGTAGGTGCCGGAGAGGTCGGCGAAGCCCGCGGATCGCGCGTCGTCAGCGTCGCCCGGTGGTTGGCGGCCGAGGGGGCACCGGTCGCGCCGGTGATGGAAGGCGCTCAACCGATCTATGTCGATGAGGGGCACACGGTCACGTTCTGGCACGAACTGGCCACTCGACGAACCTGGAAGGCCCACGAATTGGCCGGCCCGCTGAGGGCCCTGCATGAGCTGGAACCTGATGCGGCCCTGCCGATCTGGGATCCTTTCGACAACGCTCGTCGACGCCTGGCCGCGGCCGATCCGGTCGTATCACCCGACGACGTGGATTGGTTGCGCGATGCATGGGCCGCCGCAGAGAACGGCTACCGCGCGTGGGAATCGAAGATGCCGATAGGTGTCGTCCACGGCGATCCTCACACTGGTAATTTGCTCAAAGATGTTTCTGGGCGGATAGTCCTGTGCGACCTCGACGAGACCGGAATCGGTCCTCTGGCGTGGGATCTGGTTCCGCAGGCAGTCGGAGCGGTTCGCTTCGACCGCGCCGATTTCTACCGCCAATTCGTAGATGCCTACGGCGCGGACGTCAGAAACGAACCGTACTGGCCTGCGCTGGCGCGCATTCGAGAGCTGGTAATGGTCACCAGCGTGCTGCCCGACATAGGGCAGCGCCCCCTTGTCGCCGCTGAGCATGCTCACCGGCTCGCCACGCTTAGAGCGGGCCATCACACTGCAACCTGGAATCTCTACCGCTAGCCCACGTCGGACGGTCCGGATGTAATGCCTTTCGTTGGGCGACGGTTGTCAGAAACTTGCCCTCTTGACGGAGTGTTCGATCTGTGCCACAGACAACCCTGCTGCGCTCAACGGGCGATTGGACACGCTGGCGATGGGTCAGTTGGACTCGGAATACGTTCGGGATGCCCTATTTCGAAGATCGTCATCTGCCCTGCCCGATGCCCTT
This sequence comes from Nocardia sp. NPDC052566, assembly GCF_044547285.1. Classification (NCBI taxonomy): domain Bacteria; kingdom Bacillati; phylum Actinomycetota; class Actinomycetes; order Mycobacteriales; family Nocardiaceae; genus Nocardia; species Nocardia sp. NPDC052566. The sequence continues at coordinate 975,771 of NZ_JBIUAF010000005.1, forward strand.
GGAACAGTCACCTGCCGGGCGTTGACTTGACGCATGATCGCAATGAGCAGACATACCGAAAGCTGCGATGAGTGTTTGCGGCCCGCGCTGCGGAGAGCCCGATGACATTGGTCGTTACGTCTTCGAAGCGGTCAAGCGAGCGATGAATCTCGAATCAAACTGCGCGAGATGCTGTTACCGCCGGCTCGCCACATGAACCACACCCCGTCCGTTCGTGACGGCATGAAATATCAAGGAGCGCAAGCGCAGTGGAATTCATGGAGGTTGAGGCTGCCGCCAATCGGATTAGTGGACTGGTACGGCCGGTGACGCTGATCCCGATGGACCCCGGTGCGATCCACGCCATCGCCGGGGATCAGACATCCCGGATATGGCTGGCGTGCGAGGGCATGCAGCACACTGGATCCATCACAGCGCGCAGTGTCGCCAATGTCGTCGCTGCCGCACACTCCACCAAATCCATGATCGACAGATCGGTGGCGGTCGCGGTGGCCGACGAGCGAACCGTGGAGGCGTCGCTGGGATTGGCGAGCGCATGGGCGGCGCGCGCATTCGGAACGCGTGCGGTGCTTTTCGTTTCTCCTTCGGTGTCGGTCTCCTATCGGACACGGGCGGAGCAGTTCGGCGCGTGCATCTTCGCCTGCGATAACGCCGCCTCGGTCTACGACGACCGAGCGCGCTATGACCGGCTCGACGCTGCGCAGGCTCTCGACTACCGCGAAGATCCGATGTACGCGGCCGGCGCGAGCACGGTGATCACCGACATCTGCGCGGTGCTCGCGTCCGTCGACACTGTTGTTGTGCCGGTGGGTACCGATTCGTCTCTGGCCGGTATCGCGACCGCGGCCGCCGATGGCGGGATGCGGATCGTGGGTGTCGAGGCGATGGATATGGCCTTGCTGCACAGCGCGATCGACGCGGGTGAGCCTGTGACCCTGAGTGGACCGCATACGAGTGGGCCGCCGTCGCGGTTGCCGACGCTGGTGTGGGACGCGATCGGTCGAGCCCCGGTGGACTCGCTGCTGGTCACTCCCGGTGAGATCGTCGCCGCACGACAGCGGCTGTGGGACGAGTGGAAGTTGCTGGTTTCCGAAGCCGGTGCGACCGGGTTCGCTGCGATCGCGAGCGGCGCGATCAAACCTCTGCCAGGGGAGACGGTGGTCGTGGTGCTTACCGACGCGAATACTCCTACAGGTCTGGCCACTGCCTCAGGTCGGGAGGGGTGACCAGAGATGGACGCCGGGCCAGCCAGGTTGTCGGAGCTCATGGTCTGCGACAACAGGCCCGGCGTCCTCACCGCTGGCGCCGCCCTCACCAATTCGTGCGCACAGGCGATGCGACCGGATTCGCAACCCGGCTCACGGTGATCGCCATGGGAGACCAGCGCACCGACATTGACGCTCCTGAGGCGTGGGTGTTGGTGGTGCTGCCGAGCAAGGACAAGTTGCTGATCGCGGTGACGCTGATGTCCGTCGTGGACGGGGATGTGGTGTGCGAGCAGGCACGCAAGCTCGCTGCTCTCCATTTCCGCCGCCATGAGCAGGTGGTCGATTCGAGGCGGTGGCAGGCGGAGCGGTGGGATGCGATCACGGCGATAGACAGCTGGGTACGCGGACACGCGAAGCCGGCGCACCCGTCGGCGCCCATCTGTCTGGAAACCCTTGGCGCGCTGGTGGATCGAGTCGCTGCAGCCGCTGCCCACGCCACCTGGGTGCTGTGCACCGAGGAAGCGTGCGGTGATCGCACCCACGATGCGTGGACCGCGCTCGCACGGTTGGAGTTGAAATACGACGAGCTCGCACACCAGTTGGCGGACGGCCGTCGACGGCTGCCCCGGGGTGAGGTATGAGCGAGCTCGCCAATGTTGGCACCGCTCGAGGGCACGCATCGAGTGCGTGGGTCGCGAACTACCTCGATGCCGGAATGTCGTGCTGGGCGGGAGTAGCACGCATCCCAAACCTCTACCCCAACCGTAACGAAGGTGGCACCGCCGCTAGATCAGGGAGAGCGCGCGAGGCTGCGCTCAGGCGCTTGGGAACTGGGCGAACCTGATGGATTCGATTGGAAATGAAGGGAATTGGTTGATGAAGGTTGTGCGCACAACGGCGGCGATCGTGGTGTGGGTATTGGCGGCCATTGTGGCCGTCGACATCGGCCACGCCATGCTCAAGCGAGTGACGTTGGCGGCGATCGCACGCCGTCACCCCGACGGTGGCTGGGACTCCAGCAGCGGGGACTGTGCGCGGTGTGGGACGGCGAACTCGCAGTTATGAGCACCGATAGCCAGCACCGGCAGGGGAGCGGGGTGATCACGAAATAGGGCGCAGGTCGTGGCGGTCGATTGACGGCTCGTGGCCGCCACCACACCCGATATCGCGCGTTATCGCGGCTGAGCAGAGGTGTGACCGCGACACAACGGGTCGACACATCTGACACGAAAGGACTGATCATGTCTACGACACAACCAGTGCCCGGCCGAGGAAACCAGCCCCCTGCCCATGCGGTCTACACCCCGCCTAGGGTGGTCGCGCGGTATCCGAAACATGAACTGGTGGAAGATCTTCCAGAATCCATTACGCCGCATATTCATTCCTCGCAGAGCAGCTGAGCCGGGCCGGAGGGCAGGGGAATGCGATACAACACGCTGGGTGTGCATCTAACGAACACCTGTCCCTTGGCCTGCGGTCATTGCATCACCGACAGCTCCCCCTCGGCGCGGGGTGAGCTGTCGTGGCCGCAGATCGAGGAAGCGATTCGTTCGGCCGCCGACTATGTCGACGGCGTGTGCCTGACGGGCGGTGAGCCGATGTTGTTGCGCGACATGGTCTTGCGGGCGATCGGTCTCACGTGCAGGCTGGGGCTGCGCGCGTCGGTGGTCACCTCCGGCTATTGGGCCTCGACACCGGAGAAGGCAGCCCACGGGGTACGGGAGTTGGCGGTGGCGGGTTTGGACAAGTTGGCGATCTCGTTCGACCGCTATCACCTGGTTCCGCGCCATAACAAGATGGTCGGACCGCAGACGCTGAACTACCTGTTAGCTGCTGGTGCGCCGACAGCGATGGAAATGGTTGTGCAGGTGTGCATTCCGCGCGGTGAGGACCCCGCCGAGGACGCCGCTTACAAGACGGCGGCTGCCGCCGTGGCCCGTTTCGGTGGTCGGCTCGAATCGTCGGAGGTGGTGCCCTTCGGTCGCGCAGTGACGATCGCTGCCCGGCCGGGAGCTCGGGTCAGTGATGTACCGGCTGGGCCGTGCGGGGTGGTCGGGCGCCCGATCCTGACCCCGGAAGGCGATTTCTACACCTGCTGCGGACCCGCCCGCGGCGCACCGGCATCTTCGCCGCTGCGGTTGCCGATCGCGGTCGCGGGCGAGGTCGGGGCGGCGTTGGCGAAGGCCGGTCTGGACCCGATCATCAACACCATCCACACCCAAGGCCCAAAGGCGATGTTCGAGCTGCTCTCCGCGGATGCGCGGCAACGGGTTTCGGGAAAGCTGCGTGACGGGTCGATGTGTTCGTTGTGCCGGGCTATCACCGACGACCCGCAAGCGGTCGCCGAGGTACGCGCGGCGGCCGGGGGCAGCGAGTTACGGTTGATCGCGCTATCGGGTGTCCTGCAGGTCGCCCAGGATCAGGCAGGGGTGGGCGCGTGTCATCGGTAGCACTGGTGCTGACCGCCGGGTTGAACGCGTGCAACGTCGTCGCCAGGGTGGGAGATGCGATGGCCGATCGGTCCCCGGTGTGGGCGTGTGCGGGCGATGCCGCCGCAGCGGTCGCCGCGGGAGAGGACACCCAAGGCGCCGCCGAGGCCCGCGTGCACACCCTCGGCGACATGACAGTGATCGCGGCGTCGGCGCCGGAATGGGTTGTCCGACAACTCGATGAGCTGATCGCCCGGCTGAGGTCGTGCGTGATGTCGCCGGAGCTGATCGCGTCGAGGCTGGCGTCGATCACTGGCGATGTGCACTGTGTCGCGGCCTTGGGCCCGGGCATTGCGGTGGCGTATCGGGGGCCGTTGTCGCCGCGGCCGCTGTTCTATTACAGCGACAGCGACGGCTTGGTCGTGGTGGCATCGCAGATCAGAGGTATTCGAGCGGTCAAACAAAGTGTGGCAGTGGATGTTCCGGGCCTCGCACCGTTTCTGGTACCGGCGTTGTGTGACCGGCAGGGCTCGGCGTGGGCGGGAGTGCATCGGCTGCCACCCGGGCATGCGTTGATCGTGCGTGACGGTCGCATCGAGGTGCGGCAGGTGGCCTACGTCGACACCGAGCAGGGCGACTTGAGCGACCGGGCGGAGCTGATCGCGCAGTTCCGGCAGCTGTTGGACACCGCGCTCGTGCGGTGCTCGCGCCCGCGCGACGGGTTGCTGCTCTCGGGTGGGATCGACTCGGCTTGCCTGACCGTCGCGGCGGCCCGTATTTTGCCGCAGCCGCGGGCGTTCTCGATGACCTATAGTAGCCCCGAGCTGGCTGCGTGCGACGAACGCCGCTACGTCGATTGCATTGCCGACGCCACCCAGGTCCCGGTGACCCGATTGCTCGCCGACGACATCCTTCCGCTGGTCAGTGGCTATCGGCTTGCCGATGAGCCGGAGGTGTGGACGTATGCCGCACGTAACCAGGCGTTGTTGCGCCGCATCGTCTCCGACTCTGAACCGGTGGGTTCGCTCATCGCGGGCGAGGGCGGTGATGAGCTGCTGCTGGGGCAGGTGTTCACGGTCGCGGACCGGTCGGCCCGCGGGGACGCCGAAGGCGCGGCCCGGGAAGTGATGACCTTCCCGAACCCGAGCACGGCCATGAAGATCGTCGACGGGCTGCTGGCAGGCCACTACGAGCGACGCCACACCCGAATCCACCGGGCACTGGGCGACATTCCGCCATGGCTGAGCGAAGAGTATCGAGACCGATGCGGACTGGTCGACCGGATCGCCGACCGCTACCCACGGCTGGCGACGCCGGGACGGTTCACCCCTGACTATTCGCGAGCGTTGATCGGTGAAGCCGGAGCAGCCGGGCGCGCGCACTGCGGCGGCTGGTGGGACGACACCGTCCGACGCGCCGGCCTGCGCGTGACCTACCCGTTCTTCGACCCCGATCTCGTCGTCGCCGCGTGGGGGCTGCCGCCACAGCTGTTGCGCGACAACGGCATCGAGAAAGTAGTGCTGCGTGAAGCCGTCTGTGACGAGTTGCCCGCCGACGTGGCAGCGCGACGCGACAAAGCCGACGCATTGGCGATGATGCGCGCAGGGCTGAGCCGCGGCGCCGACCGAATCCGCCACGTCGCCGCAGGCGGACCGCTGGTCGATCTCGGCGTTGTCGACCCGGCCACGTTACGGACAGCAGTCGACGAGTATCTGGCCGGGCATGATGCGCACGGTCCTGGCCTGTGGGCGACGGTCGCGGTCAACACATGGCTGCTCGGCGACCAGAATGGAGGACCGGTGAGATGAGCAACTTTCTCTCGTATCCGAGACCTGCTGCGGCACAAGCTAAACGGGCCGGGGACGTGTGGGTAATCGTCCCGAACGACGACGGCGGTGAGGTCGTCGTGGTCAACCACACCGGACACCGAGTGTGGGAGTTGTGCAACGGTGAACGCAGCCTCGCCGAGGTCGCCACCCTGATCGCACTCAACACCGGCGTCGACGCCGCAGATATCGACCGGGACATCGCCCGGTTCGCCGAAGGTCTACGGCAGGCGGGCCTGCTCATCTATTGACCATATTCCGGGGGCTTCGGCACCACCTCGCATGATCCTGGCGGTTCGCGAGGTGGTGCCGAAGTGTCTAATCCGGCGGGGTGAGCAACCGGCGGGCCCGGTCCGACCCGATCGACACCAGTAGCGTCGGCAACCGCGGGCCGGTGTCGCGCGAGCACAACAATTGGTAGAGCGCCTTGAAGAACGTCCGCTGCGCCTTCTTCAACTCCGGCGTCGGCCCCGCGTCGACGGCCAATCCCTGCATCAGCTTCGGCACCGCGTACACGCTCGTGGTGAGCCCGTCCAGGCTCCACTCCGCACCGATCCGCTCGACCAGTATCGACACTCCGCTACGAGTGGCAGCATCCAACTGCGCCCACGCGTCGCTGTTGAAGTCGTCGCGCACGATGGTCCGGTCCTCGGCTGGCAGGTTCTGCGCGTAATGGATCGCGTTGTCCAACCGTGGCTGCAACTGCGCGAGCAATGCGTCGTCGGTGGGAAGGTCGGTGACGCCGTCGGTTTCGAGCTGTTGGCGGACAAGACGTTCGATCTGGTCGCGGTTGGTGGCAGTGATATCCGCCAGCGAAGACAGCAACCGGAACGACACCGGGCGCTCGCTGTGCTCGACCGGCCCTTCCGCGGTCGTGACACACATCTGATGCAAATGGGCTTCCACCGGCGACAGCTCACCGGCGGCGGCCTTGGCCCCGACTCGATCCCACTCGTCGTACAGCCGCAGGATCGCCGACGGTGCCATGTCGATGGTGAAGCTGTTCGACGGCATGCGACGCGCATACAGCCACCGCAGCATCGGCGGCTCCAAAATCTCCAAGGCGGTATCGGGCGTCGCCGCCCCACCCGCCGAGCTGGACAGCTTCGCGCCACCGCCGGTCAGCCGCACGAACGAATACACCACCGTGGCCGGAGCCTGCGCACCGAAGATCTCCGAAGCGATCACCCGGCCCGAGGCGAACGAGCTCGTCGGAGCGTGATGGTCCTCGCCCGCAGCCTCGAAATCCACGCCCTCGAACGCCCACCGCATCGGCCAGTCGACCTTCCACACCAACTTCCCGGATATCCGGGCACCGTCGGCCAGGCTCATCCGGCCCTGGTAGCCACAACGGCAGCGGTAGGAAACGACCTCGTCAGCCCAGCCGGTGACCTCGGTGTTGTCGGTGCCGCAGCTCTCGCAATACGGCTTGAACGGGTAGTAAGCCGCGCGGCGCTCAACGAGCGGCTTCTCGTGACGCCCCTCGGTTTGAAAGGTCTCCAGGATGTCGAAAACGTGGCCACGAGCGTCCATCGCCTTACGAACCGACGCGTTGTAAACCCCGGCCGGGTACTGTTCGGACTGGCGGACATGCCGCATCCGCACGCCGAGCCGATCCAACGACGCGGTGAATACACCCATGAAATGATCGGCATAGGACGAGCCATCGCCCCACGGGTTGGGGACCTGGGCAAGGGGTTTGCCGATGTGAGCGGCCCATTCCTTCGGAACACCCGCAGGCACTTTCCGGAATCGGTCGTAGTCGTCCCAACTATTCACATGCTCCGCGTCCAGCCCCCGGGCCTTGAGCTCCTCAGTAACCAGATGAGCCGTCATCACCTCGCGTAGATTCCCGAGATGGATGGGACCAGAAGGGCTGATCCCCGACGCGCACACGATCTTGGACGCGCCAGCCTGCTTCGCGTGCTCGATCGCGGAATCGGCGGCACGAGCAATCCAGGAGGCCTCGACTGTGGTGTCGAGGCTGTCGGTGGTGGGGAGCACCGATACACGCTACCAGCGATAACACCGCCTATCACCGGTTGGCCGACATCTGCGGTACCGGCACGGCGGGCACCGGAATGATCACCGCGATCACTGATTCGGCTGGGCGCCTGCGCGATCTGCAACTGGCTCACGATGTGTCGCGATGGGGAACCCAATTCGCGGCCATGATCCTGCAACCTGCGTCTACCGCCCAGTCCGGAGCGCTTGTGGGTCAGGTGAGGTGGACCGGCGATGGGCTCGCGGGCGTCCTGATCCGGTCATGTCGGCTTGGACGACCGCGCTGCCAGCGCGGTCACCGCTCGATCGGTCAGGTGAGGTGATCCCACCACCAAGAGATTGTGGGGTAGGGCAAGCGGTCGCCACCTGGCGGGCTCGTCGGCGTCTCGTGACGTTGGGGTGCGTCTGCCAGCTGTGGTGTGTGGTAGCGCAGGGCTGTGGCGCCGAACACTATGTTGCCACTGACAATCAAATCGAGTCCTGTGAGGTAACGACGTAATTCGGAGCTGGCGCCGGACAGGATTTGCGCACGCAATTGTATATAGAGGTTGAGCATGCGGTTGCGGATCTCGACACCCGCGAGCAGCGCTTCTGTTGCCGTGAGATTGGGATATTCCGTGAGCAGGGCATTGAAAATGGTGTATTTGGTCAAGCCGTTCGTGAGATCGTTACTCAGTGAGTAGCGATCGTTATCCAGTACCGCTGCGAACATTCCGGCTTCGGAGGCAGCTCGGAAGCGAGGGGCTGTCCATTCCCGGTCGGGCACTTCGATGCCCTCCACAATCTCGACGTAGCCTAATGCGGCCTCCGCTCCCCCCGATCCTAGCCGCATTGCCAGGTAGTCGTTCACGGTCAGTTGTGCGCCACGCTCGTGGAGCACGACTTCCCAACCCATGTCCAACAGCCACCGCACCTGGCTGTCAACCAGACGCGCGCGGGGGCGGGCAGGCGCCTCTTCATAGAGGCGGGTGAAGACCTCGGTGAGTGCCGCGTCGGCCGGGGTAGTGAGTTCGGGGAACGATGACGGTGCTCGCATGATCCGAGCCCACCGATAGAGCTTGTGCAGCACGTCGCATGTTCGTGCCCCCTGGGGCGGGAGCGCATGGTCGTTGGCAACCCATCCCCACGCGCTGTAATCCGTCAACGCCTGTCCGACAGGTCCGGTGATATGCGGGTAGACATTTGCCGTGAACACCGCGCCGACGTTCGCGTAGAGCTCGGTCTTGGCCGGATCGCCGTCGCCGAGGTCGAATTGCTGTGCCCAGGCCCGCGTGCCGGCGGAAAGAGTGTCGGCCTCGGGACATACTTCGGCATCGAACGGGCACCAGAAGTCGAGAAACCCATCGGGGAGGTCCGATAACGCCAGGGACCTCAACTCAGCGATCCGGGTAGCTCGGGTCCCGCCGACAGCTGCGTCGCGAGCTCGCCGCGATCCATCGTCGACGTTGGACTGATTCGGACATGCATCCCTCCGGAAGGTGGAAGTAGGCGGTCTAGCGAAACCAGGTCGGGCCCACCGCGTCCCTTGCAATCGCGCTTCTCCCAGTATGAATCCACCTACAGCTGGCAGTCCCCCGTTTTGGCAAGTCTCATTGGGGTACGGCTCGCCCAGCCCATCTGAGTGGCGCTACTTTTCATTCGTTGTCCTGTGCCAGTGAGGATGGCCCATTCCGCCCTGGTGAGGGTTCTCGGACTGTCAGGCCTGTGTGGCGCGACATCGCTGCGGCATTGGAGGTGCCCAGACAACGCGCACCGTCGGTGTGGACCAGGTGAATGTCGGCGACCGGGTGTATCGCAAGAGCCTGGGGCTGCACGCGAATTCTGTCAATTATCGAACGGGATGGTGCGCAAATCTCTTCCTCCATCGTGTCCGGGTACTTCAAATTGTTGTGAGTCGATGGCTGTTCACCTAAGTCCTGTGGACGCTCTCGTGAGATTGGGTAATAGTTTGGTCATTTGTGCCTGGTCGGGGCGAGTCTGTGTACCGAAATTTGGAGGGTTGAAGGACTCGTATTACTATCGGCCTGAAGAGCCGGGCTGCGAAAGGGATTCAGATGGCTAAGAAGGTAACCGTCACTATGGTCGATGATTTCGACGGTGCGTCAACGGCGGACGAGACCGTTCACTTCGCGATCGATGGTGTGGCGTACGAGATCGACTTGTCGACAAAGAATGCTGATAAGTTGCGGGCAGCTATGAATGCGTGGACGGAGAGTGCACGCAGGGCCGGACGGGATAAGGTAAAGCCGAAGGTGGCTGGGAAGGCGGTTCGATCGACGGTCGATCGTGAGCAGACCGCGGCAATCCGGGAGTGGGCTCGGAGGAATGGTCACAAGGTATCGGCACGAGGGCGGATATCCGCGGAGGTCGTCGCGGCCTATAACGGCGCAAAATAGTCGATCGCATCTACAGTCCGAGGACCTAGTGGTCAGCTCGCATTTCGCTATGCGCCGAGCGGTCTCTCCGGCCTTCTGTGCTATCGGTGGGCGCGTCTGGGCGACTGTAGCCGAAGGGTGAGTGACGTTGAATCGGCACAGCGCGTGGCGTCATGTCATCGGAGAACGTAACCGGGCAAAGATGTGTGGTCCGCCCGAGCATCGCTCAGGCGGACCACTTCCCCGTGCCTAGCGAACGCCGCCACGTCCGGCAGGCATGACGATCATAACGGTCGCGTGGTCCGGGCGAGATGAGCGACGCTGGTACAGTTCGGGCTTGCGTGATCATCGCGATCTACGCTCATCTCGACCGCAAATGATGCGCTGTTACGCCGCGCTGATAACGCCGAGCATCTGCTCACCGAAATCAGTAAGCGCGCCAGCATCCTCGACGACTGCACCGGTATCAGCTCAAGCGATGGGGGAGGCTGCACAACGAGCGGCCCAGGGCGTGATCGGCTTGCTCGTGGTCGACCCGGACGGCGGCTCGGCCTGGCGGTGCCCGTGGTGGCGGGGCACCGGCGGCATGTTGGTGTGCGTGCGATGGAGGAGGCCACGCTTAACCTCCCGGACGATGCGTCCGGCGGCGTCGGCGAGTGCTTGCAGCATCTTCAGGATCACAGGCACCACTCCCGCACGCTGTTGGTGTCGGAACAGAAGCTATCGCCCAGCCCCGCGGTGTACTGAGGGCCAGCTTTTCTGGGGCAAGGTGAAACGTCCGGAGAGCGATCCGGACGCCCAGGAGTCGACCAGCGTTGGCAGAGCCGTGGCGCTTCCTGTTTGTTTGTCACAGACGACAACCCTTGGCGGCGAACTTCTTTCGTGGAACGAAATATCTCCTACTGCGAGGTGATTGCAGAGCGACAGTGAAATACTTGGCGCCGCTCGATGAAAGAATTGCACCAGGAGCACGAGCGATCCGTATTTGCGCAATCATCAGGCAATCGAACATGTTGACAGCCACATGTGTGCAGTCTCTGCGCGGAGCCGCTCTCGTCGCGGATCAACGGCCTGGTGTGCACCCGTGTGGCAAGTGCGATTGGACTACACATGGAGGACGACGCGATGTCATCCCTGGAACCAGTTGAACAGCGCGCATGGGAAGTGCTGATACAGCTGACCACGCGGCTGCCGGCCGTCATCGATTCACGACTGCTGAGGGACTTCGGTCTGACGCACTTCCAATACCGATTGCTGGTGCTGTTGGATCGCCAGTGCGATGGAGAGTTACGCATGGTCGAGCTGACTCATCGTATGGGGGCATCGATTTCGCGTGTCTCCCACGTCGTCTCCCGCCTCGAGGACCAGGGCCTTGCTCGCAGAATCGGTGCCAACGGCAAACCCGGGGTGCATGTTCGACTGACTGAACTCGGGCGTCGCATGGTTGCGGATGTTATGCCTTGGTACCAAGACACTGCCCGATCGCTAATCCTGGATCACCTGAATCGTGAGGAAACCTCGCAGCTCGCCACGCTTGGCGAGCTGCTGACCACGCGGCTGGCGGGTTCGCGCTGGTCGACTGAACTGGGCGCCTAGACGTTGTCTTCGTTCCTCCCGTCCGGTGCTCACGCGGTGTTCGTGAAATCTGTTGCCACAGTGACAGTCCGTGACGGCGATGCCGCAATTGCCACTGTGGGATGCTGGTCGCGAAATTCGACATCGCTGTGGATACAGCGGCAGAGGACGCCGGAACCGCGGGATGGCCTTCGGCCACGACTATTCAGGCCCGGTTTGAATGAACCCGGTGAGAATCGTTCGCACAGCCGTTGAATTAGAAGGTGGTGAGCCCTGGATGAGGGGAAGTCGCCAGCGACGCAGAGTATCGAGAAGAGCCGTAAATTCTGGTTATGGATAGGTTTACATCAGATTGGTGAGCCTGCGATTGCTGGCAATGTGTGCTCGTGCGCGTTAGCGTTCCTGATATGACAGCCGAGTCCACAACTTCTCGCAGCACCGATCCGTACCGGGACGGGAGTGGCTCGTTCACGCCCCGCGATCACGTTGGTGAGCCACATATTTCGAGCACCCTGGCGCGGCTGAATTGGCTGCGCGCTGCAGTGTTGGGCGCCAATGACGGAATAGTGTCGGTGGCGGGCATCGTCGTAGGCGTGGCTGCGGCCACCGTCGATCGGGCTCACATCGCAACTGCCGGAATTGCCGGGCTCGCAGCAGGCGCGGTTTCAATGGCGTTGGGTGAGTACGTTTCGGTCAGTACCCAACGGGACAGTGAGCGAGCGCTGCTCGAGAAGGAGCGTCGCGAACTTCGGGAACAACCTGAGACCGAGCTGGCTGAGCTTGCAGCCATCTACCGGGCGAAAGGGCTGTCGTCGGCGACGGCGCGACAGGTTGCCGAGGAACTCACCACCCACGATGCCTTCGCGGCGCACGCCGAGGCCGAATTGCGAATCGACCCGGACGAGTTGACCAATCCATGGCATGCTGCGATGTCCTCGGCCGTGTCATTCACCGTGGGTGCACTGTTGCCGCTGCTGGCGATCCTTTTGCCCGGACCTGCGCTGCGGGTGCCGGTCGCTTTCGTAACTGTGGTGGTAGCGCTCGCGTTGACCGGCTGGATTGGTGCCTATCTGGGGGGCGCCCGGAGGTTGCCGGCTACGGCGCGTGTGATGGTCGGCGGTGCCTTGGCGATGGTTGTCACGTACGCGATCGGTGATCTGGTTGGCCATCTGCTTTGAATGCATTAGCCGGGATCGCAATCATCGAGCATCGACGGCCGAGAGATCCGTAGCCTCGGGGCACCTCCTGAAATCCACGGTCGGGGTCTTATGTTCGGGGCGCGGTACGCCTATGGTTTTCGGCCGATTCCGCCGACGATGCAGTGGCGAACGTCGGCCAAGGGGGCCAGCCGCGGCCCGTCGGGCCACCAGTCATCGCACAGCACCAGCCCTGGCTCGACCATTTCCAACGTGCCGAACATGGCCTGTATCTCGTCGCGGGTCCGGAATCGTCCACTGCCCATCGGGCTGTGTACGAACTTGTCCTCCATCTTGTGCGCCAACTCACTGTGCTCGGCGGTGCGCGGGTCGAAGAAGTGCGCGATGGTCAAGTAGGAGCCGGACGGCAACGCGTCGATGTAGGTCTGCATGATCGCGGCCGCGTGATCGCCCAGGTAGTGGTGCGGTGTTCCGATGTGGAACAGCGCCACTGGAAGGGTGAAGTCCAGCTCGTCGCGCACAACCGGGTGCCTGAGCACAGCCAGTGGCTGGAAGATGTCGGCCTCGGCAATCGTTGTCCTGTCGTTGCGGCCCAGCAGCGCTCGGGCGTGGGCGAGCACGGTCGGGTCGTTGTCCACGTACACCACGCGTGACTGCGGGTTGATCCGCTGGACCACCTGACGGGTGTTCTCTGCGGTCGGCAGGCCCGAGCCCAGATCCAGATACTGAACGATGCCGGCCTCTCTGGCGAGAAACCGGCACGCCCGAATCAGGAAATCCCGGTTGCCTCAGGCCAATTCGCTTACCTGCGGAGCCACGGTTCTGACCTGCGCCAAGACCGCGCGGTCGACCTCGTAGTTGTCCTTGTCGTTGAGCGCGGCGTCATAGACCCCCGCGATCCTCGCACGGGTGACGTCCACGCCTACCGGGACCACGCTTGGGGTAAGGAGCGTGGGGGAGACATACCACGGGCCCCGGGGAGCGGTCGGTTCGGTATCCATCAGACCAGTCCCCCGTATCCGCTCCCGCCCCGGGTCGGTACAAACCAGATGCACGAGCCCGCTGTGCCGCGAGGTTGTCCGCGCATGTCCGCACCGTCATCGCCGCGATTTCGACTTGCCCCGCCGAGCTGAGCGACAACCAGCGAACGCCGTCCGCGTTCCGCAACGAAAGCGGATGGCTGTGGTGTCCGCATCCGCGCCGTCGTTCTGCGAATATGTCACTGCTGCATCGGTATCGGCGACGTATCGATCATCACTCGTCGAATCACGGTGCGTGCCAGGACATCCGACCCAACCTTGCTGGCGCCAGCGCCACGGCCACGATCCGAGGCCGGGCGTTCGTGATGGCCATCGAGGCGATCTTACGGTGCTCGGCGTCTAGATCGATCGGGCAGAAGCCGCCGAGTATGGCGTAAATCCGCTGCGGCTACGTGATCTGGATCTCCTTTCGCCTGTGGAGTTCTCACTGGTGACAACGCGGCCGTGACCAGCACCGGGCCGAACATACCGTCATTCAACGACGTATCGACAAGTGCTGCTCAGGCAGCGTTCTCCGAAAGGCAGTCGTCATGGCCGTTACAACCCGGAAGCCGGGTCGGGTCGGGTCTGATCCACATGGGTTGGCAGCCGCGTACTTTCGCTGGATACGGCCGGATGCGACGGTTCTGGCGATCGCGGATCGGGCTGGCAAGATCGTTGACCGTCATCTGGAGCTTGCGGACGTCCGACGTACCGGAAGTCCAGCAATCCGGGTGTACCGGCCGGGCGACGACAGTGGGTTGGGCGCGGCGATCCAGATCGTGAACGACGACATGCCGCTGCTGGTCGACTCCGTGACCTCGGCCCTGCAGTATCTGGGCGCGAAGGTCACCGAGGTGATCCATCCGATCTTCGATGTCGCACGCGACGAGCAGGGCCGGGCGCGTGAGATTGTCGCCGCGGACACCGGTCGGGACAGCGCGAGTACTGAAGGGATGCACCGGGAATCGTGGATGCATCTGCAGTTGGGGCAGCCGGTCGATGGGGCGCTGCTCGACCGTATCGAGGCGGCGGTGCCACCGTTGTTAGAAGATCTGCGGCGAGTCCACGACGACACACCGGCGATGGTCGACGCAGTGCATGCGCTGGCCGATCGGCTGGACCGCGTCGGAGACGAGGAAATGCCCGAATGCGCGCGCCTTCTGCGCTGGCTCGCCGACGGACGCTTCACCGTTCTTGGATACGGGTACTACTTGTTGCGGCGATCCGCCCCTCGGCCCGACGCCGAACTCGATGCGTGGCCGTTGCCCGGCTCGGCGTTGGGGGTACTGCGCGACGAGTCGGCCGCGGAGATACCGTTGCCGGTCTTCGGTGCCAAGCGGCCGGTTTTGCGCGTGACCAGTGGGTTGGTGAACTCCCTGCTGCCAGGCTCCCGGGACGCACACTTCATCAGCATTGCCGACTATGGCGCCGACGAGTCCGAGCGGCTCGGACCCGCCGGGGACACCGTTGCGCTGGTCAAGGGGGAGCACGTGATCGTCGGTACGTTCACCGTCGCCGGCTTGCACGAGAACATTCTCGATATTCCGGTGGTCGCCCAGCGTGTACACGAGGTCATCGACTGGGCAGGTTTCGAACTGAATTCCTTCTCCGGCCAGGCGATGCTCGAGGTGATGCAGTCGTTTCCACGCACGGAGTTGTTTGCTACCGATATCCGGCGATTGTTCGAAATGGTCTCCGCTGTAGCGAATTTGGGTCTACGGCGCCGCCTTCAGTTGTTCGTGCGCCAGGATGTCCGCGCCGGGGCGATCCACTGCCTGGTGTACCTGCCGCGCGACCGGTACTCGACCGAGGTGCGGCTGCGGATGCAGGACGTTTTGGCAGCGGAATTCGACGCCGAGCAGATCACCTTTTCGGCGCGCGCCAGCGAATCGGAACTTGCCGTCGTGTATTTCACGATTCATCGCCGCTTCGACGAAGATGGGCAGGTTGTTTCCGAGTCCGATCGTGAGCGGATCCAGGAGCTGTTGTTCGCCACCACTCGCACGTGGGCCGACCGCTTGATCGCTGAAGCCGCTACCAGCCCCGGCGTATCGCAAGCGCTCGCACAGGAGTACGCCTCCGCCTTCCCCGGCAGCTATCAGCAGGAGCACGAACCTGCCCGCGCGGTCGGCGACCTCCGGCGGCTCGAGCCGCTCGGCGTGGGAGATATCGACGTCGATCTGCACAAGGTGGTGGGATCTGCGCCGGGCACATGGCGATTCGTCCTCTACGTCAATGGTGACGGCGTATCGCTGAGTCGTGTGCTGCCGGTACTGCAGAGCCTGGGGGTGGAGGTGGTGGACGAGCGACCGTATCCCATCGTTCGCCGGGACGGATCGACGCGGTGGATCTACGATTTCGGGTTGCGAGTTCCGACGGCACCGTTCGGCGACGTAGTTGATCTGGTTGAAGGGGACGGACTCGCAGATCCCTCCATGCTTGTACCGGGCGGTGACGTCCGGCAACGAGTTGCTGAGGCAGTCGTGGCCATGTGGACCGGCCGCGCAGAGGTTGACGGGCTCAATGAGCTGATCCTGAGTGCGGGGCTGGACTGGCGAGAGGTCACCATGTTGCGGGCTTACGCGAAGTATCTGCGCCAGGCCGGGTTTGCCTACGCACACCGCAACATCATCCGTGTCCTGCTGGCAGGCTCGGTGATCGCGCGCTTGTTCGCCGAGCTGTTCGCTGCCTATTTCGATCCCGACAGAGCCGATGCGGCCGCCGCCGAGCCGGCCGACAGGATCGCGAGCCGTGTTCGGGCAGAGATCGACGCGGTGATGGGCTTGGACGCCGATCGCATCTTGCGTGCCATGCTGAGCCTGATCACCGCCACCTTGCGTACCAATTTCTATCGCCGCGGCGACGATGCGAAGCCGCCGGAATATCTGTCCTTCAAGTTCGATTCTCGCGAGATCGACGAATTGCCTAGGCCGAAGCCGCAGTTCGAGATCTTTGTGTATTCGCCGCGAGTGGAGGGTGTGCATCTGAGGTTCGGTTCGGTGGCCCGCGGTGGATTGCGGTGGTCGGACCGTTTGGAGGACTTCCGCACCGAGATCCTCGGGCTGGTGAAAGCACAGGCGGTGAAGAACGCGGTGATCGTGCCGGTCGGCGCGAAGGGCGGGTTCGTGGTCAAACAACCGCCATCCGCGACCGGTGATCCGGTCGCGGATCGGCAGGCGTTGGCCGCGGAAGGCGTGGTGTGCTACCGCACGTTCATCTCGGGGCTGTTGGATGTGACCGACAACGTGGATCACGCGAGCGGCGGGGTCGTGCCGCCGCCACGGGTCGTGCGTCGCGACGGTGACGATACGTACTTGGTGGTGGCAGCGGACAAGGGCACGGCGACGTACTCCGATATCGCCAATGAGGTGGCCGCGAGCTACGGGTTCTGGCTGGGTGATGCGTTCGCCTCGGGTGGGTCGGCCGGATACGATCACAAGGCGATGGGTATCACCGCCAAGGGGGCGTGGGAGAGTGTCAAGCGGCACTTCGCCGAAATGGACAGGGATACGCAGACAACCGATTTCACGGTGGTGGGCGTCGGCGACATGTCCGGCGATGTATTCGGCAACGGGATGCTGCTGTCGGAGCACATCCACCTGGTGGCGGCGTTCGATCACCGGCACATATTCTTGGATCCGCATCCGGACGCGTCGGCCTCGTATCGTGAGCGGCAGCGGATATTCGCACTGCCGCGGTCGTCGTGGGCCGACTACGATAACTCGCTGATCAGCGCGGGTGGCGGAGTATACGACCGCACCGCCAAGCTCATTCCGGTCAGTCCCGAAGTCAGGACTGTGCTGGGCATCGACTCCGCAGTGACTGCGCTGGCGCCGCCGAAGCTGATCCAGGCGATCCTGCGGGCGCCGGTCGACCTGCTGTGGAATGCCGGCATCGGCACCTATGTGAAGGCATCGGCGGAATCCCACACTGACGCCGGTGACAAGTCCAACGATGCGGTGCGGGTGAATGCTGACGAATTGAGAGTCGCGGTGATCGGAGAGGGCGGCAACCTCGGCCTCACCGCACTCGGCCGAGTCGAATTCGCCCGGCGCGGTGGGCGGATCACCTCCGACGCCTTCGACAACTCCGCCGGGGTGAACTGCTCCGATCACGAAGTCAACATCAAAATCCTGCTCGATTCCGCCGAAGCGGACGGCATTTCGGTCGGCGATCGTGACCAGTTGCTTCGCGACATGACCGAGGAAGTGGCCGAACTCGTCCTGCGTGAGAACTTCTCGCAGAACATTCAATTGGGGTTGTGCCGTGCCGAGGCCGACGCTATGGCGGGAGTGCACCGGCGGGTGCTGAGTGCCCTGGAGAGCGGGCACGGAATCGACCGGCAATTGGAGGCGCTGCCGTCGGATGCCGATATGCGGCGCCGGATAGCCGAAGGACGCGGGCTCACGTCGCCGGAGTTGGCGAATCTTCTAGCGCACGTGAAACTTTCGCTGAAGGCCAATCTGCTGTCTGGGAAGTTGCCCGACAGTGCTGCCTTCGCCGCCGTTCTGCCCACCTACTTTCCGGCACCGCTGCGCGGCCGCTATGGCGCTGCCATTCGGTGCCATCCGTTGCGCCGTGAGATCGTTGCCACCACCCTGATCAATGACATGGTCGACTTCGGGGGGCTCGCTTACGCGTTCTTGCTCGCCGAGCAGAACGGTGTCACCACAGATGACGCGGTGCGTGCTTTCACTGCCGCGGCCGCGATCTTCGAACTGCACTCCCTCTGGCAGCGCATCCGGACCACCCCGATGCCCACGGCGACCCGCGACGAACTGGAGTTGGAAACCAGACGCACCCTTGTCCGTGCCGCGCGCTGGCTGCTGGCGACGCGGCCCCAGCCCCTGGCCGTCGATGCCGATATCACCCGCTATCGCAGCGGTATCCACGCGTTGACGACAATCGTGCCGGTTCGGCATGACAGTTCGGCAGATCGGTTGTCGCGCAGCGCGATCGAGCGGGGAGCGCCCCGGGAACTGGCCGAGCAGGTGTTCCGGTTGATCCATCTGTTCCCGTTGCTGGATGTCGTCGACATCGCCGAGATCATGGACCAGGACTCCGACGGCGTAGCGCGACTGTATTTTTCTCTCGCCGATCACTTCGAGATCGAGCGACTCCTGAATGCGATCGGGGAGCTCGATCGGGGCGACCGCTGGCAATCGCTGGCCCGGCTTTCGGTGCGTGACGAGCTCTACGCGTCACTGCGACTGCTGACCATGGACGTTCTGCGTGCCGCCGAGTCATCCGACAGCGCCGCGGAGAAAATTGCCTACTGGGAGTCGGTCAATCGCCACCGGATCGAACGCTCGCGCACCGTCCTCGACGAGATCGTCACCGCCGCCACCTGCGATCTGGCCCAGCTATCGGTTGCCGCGCAGCAGGTTCGCAGCATGGTCGCCGGGCGTGAGACCGAAGTGTCCGCTACGAGCACGAGCTGATGGCGTCGACGGTTCAACCGGGTGTATCGGTGATTTGACGTCACCGTTGCTCGCTCGAGATCAGGCTGCCGTTGCGGAGCAGGCCGTGGCGTTTGACGGTACGCACTATCGGGGTGATCTCGAAGTGTTGGATGCCATCGAGGCCGCCGAGTGTGTTGGTCTGCATGCGGTACAGATCGCTGGTGTCGCGGTGATAGGTCGCGACCATCAAGTTGGCGGGTCCGGTGATCGACGCCGCAAATCGGACACGAGGGTCGGCAGCGAGAGCGGAACCTACGGTTTCGATAGCCCCCGGGGCGACCGATATCCAGATCATCGTCTCGATCGGGTAGCCGACCAATGCGAGCGGGTATTCAGTGACGATATCGAGGATATGTTGCTCGCGGAGGCGGTCCAGTCGACGCCGGACGGTTGGGGCAGTGGTAGCGAGCCGGGCGGCCAGGTCGCTGTAGTTGGCGCGGGCGTCGACCTGGAGTGCGGCGATCAATCGGTGGTCGAAGGCGTCGAGGGCGGGGGTCTGGTCGAACCAGCTGGCGGGGCTGGTGAATATGCGGAGTACGAACGATGGGATCAGTTCGCGGACGCCGGTGGTGCGGGACAGAGCGTCGAGGAGACCAGCGATATCGCCGCCATCGGGACGGGTGTGTGTCGTGAAAGTGAGGTCGGCCTGCCCGGCGAGCATGTCGACCCACGGGGTGTCGACGCGAGCCGCCACGGCGGCGGCGACCCGCGATGCTGTGCCGCCTTCGGCGCGCATCCGCAGGATCAGGTGCACCACACCGAGGGCGTGGGGTGCGGGCAGCGCGGTGACCCGCAGTAGCCCGGAGGTCGCGAGGCGATGGAAGCGGCGAGCGACTGCCTGCTCGGAGATATCGAGTTCGCTGGCGACGGCGCGAAACGAGGCTCGGCCATCCCGGTGCAAGATGGTGACCAACTCGCGATCGACGTCGTCGAAATGAGGATTTCCGCCCATCATTGCCTCTCGATTGATGGTTATTGTGCATTCCGACCGGACGGCTTGATGTTCTCGATTGTGCGATGTCACCGTGGCAAAGGATTGTGAATCGCCCAGAGTGTCGCCCGAATGAACGACAACCGACTCGAGGAGGCTGTTGATGGTTGAGACGCTCGAAACGCTGTCTCCGGCGCCAGGCCTGACCATTACCCGTATGGGATACGGTGCGATGCAGCTGTCAGGACCGAACGCATTCGGCCCACCTCACGATCGGGCTGAGGCCGTGGCCGTTCTGCGCGAGGCTGTCGAGCTTGGTGTCACCCACATCGATACCGCCGAGGCGTATGGGCCGACGATCACCAACGAGATCATCAACGAGGCGTTGCATCCGTATGACGGCATCACCATCGCTACGAAGGTCGGTGCCCGACGTGGTGCGAACGGTGAATGGTCGCGTTCTCCTTCAGTGGACGATTTGCGTGCTGAAGTGTACGAAAATCTCGACCATCTCGGTGTCGATGTTCTCGACGTGGTCTACCTGCGGTACCGGTCCGATGAAGCCAACGCTGCCGGTCAGGACTCGATAGCACCGGAGTTCACCGCGCTGGCCGAGCTCCGCGACAGGGGGCTGATCCGTCACCTGGGACTCAGCGGAGTGTCCTCGGTGCAGCTGACCGAAGCGCAGTCCATAGCTCCGGTTGTAGCGGTGCAGAACCTCTACAACCTGGCGTATCGCGAGGACGACGAGCTCGTCGACAGAACCGCACGCGAGGGCATCGTGTTCGCGTCGTTCTTCCCGCTGGGCGGTTTCAGCCCGCTGCAGTCCGATGCGCTGTCCGAGGTCGCAATCCGTTTGGGTGCCCCCCGCCAGCAGGTCGCTCTGGCGTGGCTGCTGCAGCGCTCGACCACCTCCATCGTCATCCCCGGCACGTCTTCCCGCGACCACCTACGCCAAAACATCGCCGCTGTCGATCTGAAACTACCCGTCGACGCCCTTGAGCAACTCGACAGCATCGGCCGCTGAGATTGGTCCGCACCGTCAACCACGACTTGCTCATCGTCCAAAACGACGGGGACTGGGACACTGGAAACTTCGGCTCTATCGCATCTTCGGGATGACGGTGTACGGGCAGACGGTGTACGCGATCTCCAATCTTTTTGTAGGCCAAGCCATCTGCGTCGATCCGATCGACTTCCGGCATCGAGCGATCCTGCCGTCCAGGGTATGGGCCGACGGCGAACCCGAGGGGGTGCGGCGCCGCGCCGCGCTGGAGATGGCCGATACCGCACGGGCGGCCGCGATGTTGGGCGTGGACACCGTGGTCGGTTTCATCGGCTCGAAGATCTGGAAGTATTCCGACGGCGTAGCGCGACTGTATTTTTCTCTCGCCGATCACTTCGAGATCGAGCGACTCCTGAATGCGATCGGGGAGCTCGATCGGGGCGACCGCTGGCAATCGCTGGCCCGGCTTTCGGTGCGTGACGAGCTCTACGCGTCACTGCGACTGCTGACCATGGACGTTCTGCGTGCCGCCGAGTCATCCGACAGCGCCGCGGAGAAAATTGCCTACTGGGAGTCGGTCAATCGCCACCGGATCGAACGCTCGCGCACCGTCCTCGACGAGATCGTCACCGCCGCCACCTGCGATCTGGCCCAGCTATCGGTTGCCGCGCAGCAGGTTCGCAGCATGGTCGCCGGGCGTGAGACCGAAGTGTCCCCCACAAGCACGAGTTGAGGGCGGAGTGGAAGGGATTCAGCGTCTTGCCAGTTCGCAGCGGCTGAGGAACTGGAATTCCTGCGACCGGCAGCGGGCTGAGCCTTACGAGCCGGCGGCGTCAGCGAGGTGGCTGGACCCGGTCAGGTTCGTTCGGCGGGGGTGCCGGTGACGATCGTGTCACCCGGTACATGAGGCCCTGTTTGGCCAGGTAGCTGCCGCGCGATCACTGTTCTTGTTCGGCCGCTGACGTGAGATAGCGATGCAGTGAGGTCTTCGATGCGGGCCATGCCTTCGTGACATGACTGTGAACGGCACCCCTTGTTGCGGCGGTGCGGTTCCCACCACTGACAAGTCGAGTTCGGTGGCATACGCCTCGTTGTTAGCCTGTGCGTCGGCACGGGGAACTCGTTGTGCTACAACGGGATTAGCGAATCAGGAAGTGCATGTGACGATTTCATCGATAAGCCAGATCCTGCAAGTCGCCGGTGCCCTGATTCTCTTGGCTGCTTTCATCGCCGCACAGCATGGTGTGCTGACGGGCTCATCGACCACGTATCTGACGCTCAACGCGGTGGGTGGGGCGTTGCTCGCCGCGCTCGCGTATCTGGGTCACGACTGGGGCTTCCTGTTGTTGGAAGGCGCTTGGGCCGCGGTGGCGGCGTTCTCACTGGTAAAGGCTCATTCTTCGGCGCGGTCGAGCGATCCCGACTTCAGTGCGAGCGCGGTGTCAGGTCCACGCCGGGCTCCGCCGCTTCCTGAGGCGCGCGCGGCCCGCCTCATCGGTGATGAGCTGAGCAACCCCGATCGGCTCATTCATCTGTTCCGTGACTCCTATGTAGGTGCCCAGGGCCGCCAGTGGGTGCAAGGGCACATCCTGTGGTGGGTGTTGACGTTCCTGCGCGACAATGGGGTTCGCGTCGACTTCGGCGTGCTGACGTCGGCGGCATTGCGTCGCAAGGTCGTGCGGATGCCGTTGCCGCCGGGGCACAGCGCGATACATCCAGCCGGGCACACCGATATGAATTTCGGCCTGTGGTGGTCGCTGTTCGTCGATATCGCGCGAGTGGTTTACCGGCCGTGGTGGTGTCGGCTGATACCCGGACTCGGTCCGAGGTTGCCGGGCCTGGCCGAATTGGAGCGGCGTGCGTCGGTGCTCGGGCTACGGTCGTGGATGTCGAGTACCAGCTACGAGGAAATATCCGGAATCAGCCGGTCGCTGGCGGTGATCCGAGCGCACGAGCGCCGCCGCACGCACGCCGACGACGTGATGATGGTGGTGTTGGTGCGCGAACTACTGCTCGTCGAAATGCATTGGCTCCATGCCCCTGACGGTCGCCCGCGCGCCGGCGACCGGTCGCGCGTTGACGTCGCGCTGCTACGGCGCTATGCGGTCGCCGACATCCGCTGGGGCGACCGCTATTTGAGCCCCCTGGACCACATGTACTTGCGCGCTGGCGACATCCTCGGGCATCTCGCGTTGCGACGGGACTCAGTCCTCGATCCGGCTCTGCGGCCGGTCCTGGAATTGTACGAGCGGGTCAAACGCGCGGATGAGCAACCAGGTTCTGCCGCAAGAATTATGCCCGGTCATGTGCCTGATCCAGCGGCCCTCTGACCTCCAATGGCCGGGCCGAGTTACCGGCCGTGTTCGGACTCGCGTCCGCCGATCGCGGCGACCCGACGTCGGCAGGTTCGGCGTTGCGCTGTCGGCCGACAGGCACCAAAATCCGTCACAAGATCGGACGGAACTGGTCGCCCGCCAGCGGGATGCAGTCAGCCGCCGTAGCCTGCGGCATCGGTGGTGGGGTCCATCTCTGGTTTCGATTCGATCCATTCGCACAGCTCGGCTGGGAGATGCCGCTGGCGCGCAGTTGCGCATGCACTTGTCAGGCGAGTTGCCGGTCTACTGCCGAGGGGTTCAGGATTTCCTGGATCACCATGACGGCGGCTCCGATGACGCCCGCTTGGTCGCCGGTTTGCGAGTGGACGATGCGCAGATTCTCCGTGGCCAGGGGCAGTGATCGTCGGTAGATGGACTCGCGAATGCCTGCGAGGAGGAGTTCGCCGGCCTGCGCCAGGCTGCCGCTGACGACGATCAGGGCGGGGTTGAACATGTTGACGCACGCCGCGAGTACCTCGCCGATACTGCGACCCGCCTCGCGCAGGACTTGCCCTGCGACGATATCGCCGCCGCGGACGACGTCGACGATCTCCGCGTTGGTGTCGACATGCAGCCCTTTGTCTCTGAGGAGTGCGGCGATGGCGCTG
Organism: Nocardia sp. NPDC052566; assembly: GCF_044547285.1. Taxonomy (NCBI): domain Bacteria; kingdom Bacillati; phylum Actinomycetota; class Actinomycetes; order Mycobacteriales; family Nocardiaceae; genus Nocardia; species Nocardia sp. NPDC052566. Next base: position 999,749 of record NZ_JBIUAF010000005.1, read on the forward strand.
CCGCCGGCGATCGCTTCGAGGCAGCCGGTGTTGCCGCAGCGGCACGGTACATCGGGGGAGTTGTGCACACGGATGTGGCCGATATCGCCTGCGGCGCCGGCCGTGCCGCGGTGCAGCCGGTAGTTGCTGATCAGGCCGGCGCCGATCCCGGTCGCGATTTTGACCAAGATCAGATGGTCGGTGTCGGGGTAGGCGGTGTTGTGCTCGCCGAGTGCCATCAGGTTGACCTCGTTGTCGACGAGTACGGGAACATCGAAGTCGGCCTGCACGCGGGCGGGCACGTTGTAGCCATTCCAGCCGGGCATTATCGGGGGATTGGTAGGGCGGCCGGTGGCATGCTCGACCGGTCCGGGAAGTCCGATGCCAACACCTGCGACTTGCGATGCGGGAGTTGCCAACTGGGCGAGCAGAGCATGCCACTGCTCGACCAGTGTCGTGAGGACGGTATCGGGACCGGCGGAGATGTCGAGAGACAACTTGTGTACCGCGAGGGTCGCGCCCGTAAGGTCGTTGACCGCGATGATGGCGTGAGTCGCGCCGACTTCCGCGGTGAGGACCACGCGCGCGCGAGTATTGAACACGAACAGGTCGGCGGGCCGTCCACCGGTCGAGACGCCGGTGTCTGCTTCGCTGACGAGTCCGGCGTGCATGAGCATGTCGAGGCGAGTGCGCACAGTGGAGCGGGATAGCCCCGTCGCCGAGGACAGATCGGCGCGCGTGCGCGGTTTCCCATCGCGCAGCAGTTGCAGCAGGTGTCCTGGTGAGGCTGCGTTGGATGCGAGTAGTTCGGCCACCTGTCAAGTTAATCAGACCACGAAGGCTTTGTGATGAGGCGGGTCATGTTGTGTTCATCTATGAACCAATACCTTCGCCGCACTGACAAGAAGTAGTCATGCTGTTCGGCTTTAGTCGGCATATTCTGGACTTCTGTGTTGACCGCACCATAAGTGCTGGCTACGTTCGGTCCATGTGGGATATTGGGATCAACACCTGGGTTTGGGCCTCGCCGCTGACCAATCGTGACTTGGCCGCACTCGCTCCGAAGATTCGCGATTGGGGCTTCGATGTTGTCGAGTTGCCCGTGGAATCGCCGGGCGACTGGGATCCGCACCAAGCGTCGGATCTTCTGGCCGAGATCGGCCTGAAGGCGTCGTTGTGCCTGGTCATGCCGCCTGGCCGAGATCTGCTCGACGCGGATCAGGCGTCGGAGACGCAGGTATACCTGCGCCATGTCGTGGATGTGGCGGCGATCGTCGGTAGTCCCGTGGCGGCTGGCCCGGCATACAGCTCGGTCGGCCGTAGGTGGTGGATTGAGGATAGGGCGCAGGTCTACGCGCAGCTGCGTGTCGGCCTCGCCCCTGTCGTCGAGTACGCGGCGTCGAAGGCGGTTCGGATCGCGGTGGAGCCGCTGAATCGGTATGAGACCAGCCTGCTCAACACAGTCGAGCAGGCGTTGGAGGCGTTGGAGGGGCTGCCCGAACAGGGGTGGGGTCTCGCGCTCGACACCTATCACATGAATATCGAGCAATCCTCCTGTGCCGCTGCGGTTTCGGCCGCTGGTGCGCGCATCGCCCACGTGCAGGTCGCTGGTAACGACCGGGGCGCGCCGGGGCGGGATGGCCAGGACTGGGCCGCGTTTCTGCGCGCTCTGGCTCGCTCCGGCTACCGCGGTCCACTGTGTGTCGAGTCGTTTACGCCTGAGGTTCCCGCGCTCGCCACCGCTGCCTGTTCGTGGCGCCCTGTTGCGGTGTCGCAGGATGCCCTCGCCGTCGACAGCCTGGAGTTTCTGCGCACTGAGATCGCCCGTCTCGGCGGTTGACGGCGTCTCGTGCGAGCGACGGCATCGAATTGCCATCGGAACTCCTACTTTTGATTGACTACCGACGAAAGTGGTCCTACTGTTCGCCATATGAATGTGACGCATAGAACATCGGTCGCCCGGAATGGCCGTGCGGGTTCTCCTACGGTGCGGGCAGCGGTGGTCGGTGCGGGATTCATGGGCCGGGTGCACGCCGAGTCCGTGCGCCGCGCGGGCGGCCAGGTTGTCGCGGTTGCGTCGAGCAGCCCGTTCACCGCCGACGCCGCCGCGGCGGCACTGGGCGCAGGCCGCGGCTATCCGAGCCTGGACGCGTTGTTGTCCGACGCGGAGATCGACGTGCTCCATGTTTGTGCGCCGAACACCGTGCATGTGAGCGTGACGCTCGCCGCGCTGGCGGCCGGTGTCCATGTGATCTGCGAAAAGCCGCTTGCGACAAGGGAAGCCGACGCGGCCGCCTTGGTGGGCGCCGCGAGCGGGCGAGTGGCTACCGTGCCGTTCGTGTACCGATTCCATCCGATGATCCGCGAAATGCGGCAACGACTGGCTGCCGGTGAGGCGGGGGTCTTGTCGACGGTCAGCGGCGGTTATTTGCAGGACTGGTTGTCCGAATCGACCGACGACGACTGGCGTGTCGATGCTGAATTGGGCGGACCATCACGGGCTTTCGCCGATATCGGATCGCACTGGTGCGACCTGATGGAATTCATTACCGGCGACCGTATCGCGCGGTTGTCCGCGCAGACCCTGGTCGTCCATGAGCGGCGTGAGGTCTCCACGGAAGACGTTGCGTCGGTGCACTTCACGACTGAATCCGGCGTGGTCGGCACTCTCCTCGTTTCGCAAGTGGCGGCCGGTCGCAAGAATCGTCTGCACATCGAAGTGTCGGGTACGCAAACGAGTTTCGGCTTCGATCAGGAGGACCCGGAACGACTGTGGGTGGGGCGCCGCAGAGGAAATCTGGTGCTGCTCCGCGATCCCGACGCGCTGTCCGCGCAGGCTGCCCGGTACTCGCGGCTGCCCGCCGGCCACGCGCAGGGCTATCAGGACTGCTTCGACGCCTTCGTCGGCGACACCTACCGCGCCATTCGGGGCGAGGACCCCGCCGACGGGCTGCCCACCTTCGAGGACGGGCTCCGGGCTGTCCGTATCACCGAAGCCGTCTTGCGCTCGGCCGCGAGCGGCGGGGAGTGGAACGAGGTGCTCCCATGAGTGAGGTACTGGTGCGGCTGGAAGGCATCACCAAGAGTTTCCTGGGTGTCCCGGTGCTGCGTGGGGTGGATCTGGACCTGCGGGCGGGCGAGGTGCACGCGCTGATGGGCGAGAACGGGGCGGGCAAGTCGACACTGCTCAAGGTACTGGCAGGTGTGCACCGGCCGGACACCGGCCGGATTCTGTTGGGGGGCAACGAAATTGTCTTCTCCGCACCACGCGCCGCGCAGGCCGCCGGGATCGCGATCATCCATCAGGAACTGAACCTGCTTCCGCACCGGACCGTCGCGCAGAACGTCTTTCTGGGGCGTGAACCTGTGCGGCGCGGGCGGGTCGACCGGCGAGCAATGGAGTCCGAGACCCGGCGATTGCTCGAGTGGGTGGGGGAAGAGGGCATCGAACCGGGGGCCGAAGTCGCTGGGCTGTCTGTGGCGCAGCGACAGGTCGTGGAGATCGTGAAGGCGCTATCCACCGACGCGGTGGTGCTCGCGATGGACGAGCCGACCGCGGCGCTGGCCGAGCACGAGGTTGCGCTGCTGTACGGCTTGGTGTCGCGGCTGCGGGACCGCGGGATGGCGATCCTCTACGTCTCGCATCGGATGCGGGAGGTGTTCGACCTGAGCCAGCGCGTCACGGTGCTGAAAGACGGTGCGTTCGTGGCGTGTTCACCAACCGGCGAGTTGACCTCCGATCAGCTGGTGCGGCACATGGTCGGCCGCCCGCTCGCCACGCTGTACCCCGAACGGGCGAGCGAACCCGGGCAGGTTCGCATCGCCCTTCGCGGCGCGGGCAACGGGCGGGTGCGCGATCTGACGTTCGAGGTGCGAGCAGGGGAGATCGTAGGGCTGGCAGGGCTACAGGGATCCGGCCGATCGGCCATCGCCAGGGCCATCTGGGGCTTGGAGCCTTTCACCAGCGGTGTCCTCGAACTGGATGGCAAACCGAGGCGAATCTCGAACCCGCGCACCGCGGTGCGCAGTGGAATCGGGTATGTCACCGAGGACCGCAAAGGCAACGGGCTAGCGCTGCGACAGTCGGTGCGGGACAACGTACTGCTGGTGCGCCGCGCCGGATTGAAAGGGACAGCAGCACGGCGGACATCGGATCTGATCGGGCTGCTGAACATGGTCGCGGTCGCGGCGCGTGGTCCGCAGCAGGAGGTGCGGTACCTGTCCGGTGGTAATCAGCAGAAGGTTGTGTTGAGCAAATGGCTCGCGGTGCGGCCGACTGTCCTGATCGTGGACGAACCGACGCGAGGGATAGACGTCGGCGCCAAACAGGCTGTCTACCAACTGCTTCGCACTTTGGCCAGCGACGGTGTGGCGGTCCTGATGATCTCGTCCGACCTTCCCGAGTTGATCGGCATGAGTGATCGGATCCTCGTCATGCATCAGGGCGTCCTCGCGGGCGAGTTGCCCGCCAACGCATCCGAAGCCGCAGTGATGGGGCTGGCCACCGGTCACCGGATCGGAGAGGTCGCATGAGCACCGTGGCAGAAAGGATCCCGGTCATGCGCCGCGCCTTCACCTCGGAGCGAGGGTTCTCGTTCACGCCGACTGTATCGGTGTACCTGGCGCTGGCAGCGCTGCTCGTGATCGGCAGCATTTTGGTGGGCTTGCGGGGCGGGGTGCTGCTGGATGAGGGCGGCATCTTCAACATCCTCACGCGCAGCACGGTGCTCGGTCTGGTCGCGGTCGGGCAGACCATCGTCGTGGTCACCGGGTCGTTGGATCTGTCGGTGGCCTACCTGATCGGATTGTGTTCGTTGGTGGCGGCACAAACGATGGCCGGTCGGCTTGAGATGGTCGTGCCGGGGGTAGCGGCGGCGCTGGCGGTCGCCGCGGTGGTCGGGTTGCTCAATGGGCTGGTGATTACCGTGCTGCGGGCAAATGCCTTCATCGCCACGCTGGGGGTGGCACTGATCTTGCGTGGATATCTGCAGGAGAATTACACCGGTCCCGCGGGGAGCGTGCCGCGCGCGTTCGAACACCTCGGATACGACCGGATCGGACCGGTCCCGCTCGCGGCGTTGCTGATGTTGCTGATCGCGGCGGGTGCGTGGTGGTACATGCGACGTACCCGGACCGGCTATCACATGTACGCGGTCGGGGGTGACGTCGATGTCGCCCGGCTGTCGGGTGTGCGAACCGCACGCACGATAGTCATCGCGCACATACTGTGCGCGCTGATGGCCGGACTGGCCGGGGTGTTCTTGGCCTCGCGCCTCGGTTCGGGTGCGCCCTGGGTCGGTACCGACGCCGGATACGACCTGGAATCCATCGCCGCGACCGTGCTGGGCGGTGCGGCGCTGAGCGGGGGGCGCGGCGGCGTCATCGGCACTGTCGGTGGAGTTCTCATCCTGGCGACGTTGGACACCATCTTCGACGACCTCGCCGTAGATCCCTTCTTCAAGAATGTCGTGCGCGGTGTCGTGCTGATCATTGCCGTGGCGATGTACGCCCGCCGCATGCTGTCGGAGAAGACATCATGAGCGTGACGTGGCGTCCGAGACTTGCCGAGGGCACGGGTCCGGTCTTGACAGTCCTCGTCGTACTGGTGGTGGCACTGGCATTCACTGGGTCCGCCTACACCGAGGTAACCGGCTATCTGGCACTGCTCAAACGTGCGGCCCCCCTGGTGATTCTCGCGATCGGACAGTACTTCGTTGTCGTGTCCGGTGGCTTCGACCTCTCGGTCGGGTCGCTGGTGACCGCGGAGGTCGTCATCGCGGCGCGCTTGATCAACGGCGACGACGGCAATATCGCCTGGGTGGTACCGCTGCTATTCGGTTTCGGTCTCCTGGTCGGCTTGGTGAACGGGCTCATTACGACGAAGCTCCTCGTTCCGTCGTTCATAGTGACCCTCGGAATGCTGCTCATACTCGACGGTGCGGTGTTCCTGTGGACCGGTGGCGCTCCGCGGGGGGACTTGACGCCGTCGTTCCGAGTGCTCGGGCGGGGCAGCGCCGATCTCCCGATAGCGGGACAGGTGCCCTGGTCGGTGCTCATCCTGACCGCGGTTCTCATGGGCGCGGCGTTGTTCATGCGCAGCGGCAAGGGGCGGACATTGGTGGCAGTCGGCGACAACGAGGAGACGGTCCGCCTCGCTGGCGGTCGTGTCGACCGACTGCACCTGCTGGCGTTCGTATTGTCTGGGCTGCTCGCCGCATTGGCAGCGATCCTGCTGGCCGGCTTCGCCGGAGTATCCGCACAGGTCGGGCGTGGCCTGGAATTCCGGGCCATTACCGCCGTCGTCCTGGGCGGCGTGCTCCTCGGCGGAGGTCGCGGCTCTGTCGTCGCCGCGGCGGCGGGCGGGGTGTCGCTGGAAGCGCTGTTCTCACTGCTGCATCTCGTCGGCGTGTCCGGCGGGCTCGAATCGGCAGTCCAGGGCGTGATCATCATCGCGGCGATCGCGTACGCCGCACACGGCGCGGGCCTGCGACGTCTGCTGCGACTTCACAAACCGGAACCGGTCACCTAGACCAATCTCACGCAGTACCAAGGAGAAACAACAATGAGAAGCAAATTGGCCATCACGGCAATGGCAGGCATACTCGCCCTCGCCGGGTGTTCCAGCGACTTACCCGACAAAGGTGCAGGGAACACGTCCAAAGCGGCGGCTTCGAAATCGGAGTTCTTCGACCGCGGTGAGTTCGATCGCCAATTGGCTTTCCGCACCGCCCAGCCGGTCGGGCTCGACGGCGGCGACTCACGCGACAAACCATGGGAGCAGATGCTCGATCCGGCGATGGTCGACACCGCGAAATATGCCAAGCCGGGTGGCAATTACAACCTGTGCTTCGCCAACGCCTCGGTGAACAATCCCTGGCGGCAGGTGGGCATCAAGACCATGCGTGAAGAGGCCAAGCTGCATCCCGAGATCGGGAAATTCACCGTGCTCGACGCGGGAGCCAAGGACGACAAGCAGATCAGCGACATCCAGTCGTTCGCGACACAGGGGTGCAGCGCGCTGATCATCTCACCCAACACCACCGCGACGTTGACGCCGGCCGTGGAGGCGGCGTGCAACACCGGTGTTCCGGTCATCGTGTTCGACCGCGGTGTGAAGACCAGCTGCCCGGTAACGTTCATCCATCCCATCGGCGGATACGCCTTCGGCGCGGACGGCGCCGAGTTCCTGAAGCAGAAGGTGCCTGCCGGCGGAAAGATCCTCGCACTGCGAATCCTGCCGGGGGTGGACGTGCTGGAACAGCGGTGGGCCGCGGCCGATCAGATCTTCACGGGCAGTGGGCTCGACATCGTCGGTGTGGAGTTCACCGACGGCGATGCCGCCAAGACCAAGAGCATCGTCACCAGCTATCTCCAGCGCAAAGGCAAGATCGATGGCATCTGGATGGACGCCGGGCAGACTGCCGTCGCCGCGGTCGAGGCATTCCAGGACGCCGGTGTTGCGCTGCCCGCGATCGTCGGTGAGGATCAGCAGGACTTCCTGCGAATGTGGAACAAGGTGAAGCTGACTGCCGTCGCCCCCACGTATCCGGCCTACCAGTGGCGGACACCCGTCATCGCTGCGTTGCGGATCATGGAGGGCAAACAGGTTCCGCGCGAATGGGTGCTGCCGCAGTTGAAGATCACCCAGGAGACGTTGCCCAACTACATCAAGGCGGATATGCCGCCACTGCACTACGCGATGTGTGGCTGCGAGAACATGCCGGGATACCCGGCGCCGTGGAAGTAGTGCCAGCGGCGTATGGATCGGGAGCGAGGAACCATACCGATGAGCCGACCACTCACCTTGTTCACCGGGCAATGGGCGGATCTGCCGTTTGAGGAAGTCTGTCGGCTGGCCGCCGACTGGGGCTATGACGGAGTGGAGATCGCGTGCTCGGGTGACCATTTCGATGTCGCCCGGGCGGTCACCGACAGCGGATACGCCGAGGCCAAGCTGGCTCAGCTGAAGCGGTACGGGTTGACGGTGTACGCGATCTCCAATCATCTTGTGGGCCAAGCCATCTGCGATGACCCGATCGACTTCCGGCACCGATCGATCCTGCCGTCCAGGGTATGGGCCGACGGCGAACCCGAGGGGGTGCGGCGCCGCGCCGCGCTGGAGATGGCCGATACCGCACGGGCGGCCGCGATGTTGGGCGTGGACACCGTGGTCGGTTTCACCGGCTCGAAGATCTGGAAGTATGTCGCGATGTTTCCGCCGGTGTCGCTCGATGTGATCGACGATGGCTACGCCGATTTCGCTGAGCGTTGGCATCCGATCCTCGATGTCTTCGACAACGTGGGTGTCCGGTTCGCGCACGAGGTGCATCCGTCGGAGATCGCCTACGACTATTGGACCACCAAGCGGGCGTTGGCGGCGGTCGACCATCGTCCCGCGTTCGGTCTCAACTGGGACCCATCGCATTTCGTGTGGCAGGACCTCGATCCGGTTGCCTTCATTCTGGATTTCGCCGACCGCATCTACCACGTGGACTGTAAGGACACGAAGAAGCGATTCGACGGGCGCAACGGGCGGCTCGGCTCGCATCTGCCGTGGGCGCATCCGCGGCGTGGATGGGATTTCGTGTCGACCGGTCATGGTGACGTGCCGTGGGAACAGTGCTTCCGGGCGTTGAATGCCATCGGCTACTCCGGCCCCATTTCGGTGGAGTGGGAAGACGCCGGGATGGACCGCAGGCAGGGTGCGCAGGAAGCTGTTGGGTTCGTCCGCAGCCTGTTGTTCGACCCGCCCTCGGCCGCGTTCGACGCGGCATTCGCACGCAACGACGATGCCTGAACTCGACACCCGCGTGAAAACCTGAGCGGCCGTTATTGTCCCGATCGGCTGTCCGGCTGTGCGTGGTCTGGCATAGTCGGATGATGGGGCACACGGGGAGTTGTGCGACCGCCACCAAGCACGAATGCCGGTGTGGTGGATGTGCAGGGGCAAAACATCGGTGGGGCTACCTGCTGGCTTTGGCAGGCGGCGGCGCGGCGTCGACGTATCCCCAGCGGCCGTCGACGACCAGTGATTTCCGCAAGGCGACCGACGCGGCGTGGGCGGTGGCCACGGGGCCGCGGACCTCGAAGAAGCCCACGAAAAGGCGTAAGGCCGCTGCGGTCGAGTCCCTGTTCGCGGATGTGGTCGACTGGATGGCCACGCATCCCGATGATCTCGAGTCGGTTCGAACGTTGGCCGAGGCATTGGCCGGCGAGGTCGCCGACGAGCTGTCAGAAGGGCTCGAGCCTGGGGCTAGACTCGCACGTCGCCAGTTGTTGGCCGATCACTTCTGGTGCTCGCTGTTGGCTGCCTTCGCACAGGTGATGGCGACCGTGGACGAGGTGCCCAAGGCGGTATCCAAACTCTTGCTGCAGCACAAGCAATCCACTCCGTGGGCCGCTGTTCCGGACGCGGTGATCACCGCTGCGGTGCATCTGGCCTGGAAGGCGATCAAGAGCCTTCCAGTGTTCGAAGGGTATGACCATGCCCTGTTTATAGTGCGGGTTCTTGCGGTCGCGATCTGCCCTGCACCCGAAAACCACAGGGAGGTCTTCGAATACTGTGTTAAACCGTTCCTCAACGACCTGATCAAGCCGATACTGCAGGATCGTACCGTCGACATGCTCCGCGAGGCTCTACCAGAAGGTTGGATCTGACCGACTATGTCGGCTGACGAGGCCACCTGCGCCTTGGGCGCCATCGTGTCGTCTCGGCAGGGCGCTCGGCGCCTGCGCCGACTGGACCGGTCGAGGCGGATGGTGCCGCGTGCCCTGGGTTTTCGTCGGACTGACGATGCCGCCCCTCGGATGTGGCGACAGGTTGGTCGGTGGCTGGTAGAGGTGTGGTCGCGGCTGCTTGTTGAGCGTATTCGCCGTCGACGAGATCGTAGGTCTTGGTGATATCTGCGAGGATCGAGCGCCACCTCGCGTCGGCGCCTTCGTCGTGGGGACGCCTGCTCAGGTCGATGAGGGTTTCGACGACGCCTGCCGATCGCGCAGCGGCTCCCAGTAGTGCCGATGTGGTGCGTGGATTGTCGGCCGCTGCGGCGGCCCCGAGTTGGGCGCGCCAGCGGCGAACTTCCACGATGACCGGCTCGTGCGTGGGCTGGAGTTGCCCCAGCTCGGCGGATGTCGCCGCATGCAGAAGTTCGAGCAGCCTTCGATGTTCGATGGCTGACCGAAACTCGTTGGCCTGCCGTGAAACCACCCGCGGGACTGCCACAGCGGAATCGATGCCGAGGACCGCCAGCGCTGCCCGGAGTTGGGCGATCGTGCTCACTTGCGTGTACTCCTGTTCTGGACTGTCGCTATGAAGTGCCGACGATCGCCACGCAGGTGATCGGCCTGCGCCGAGGGCGCCGAACAGAACGGTTGGTCGGCTCGGCAGGACGCGGGCGGGTTGTTGGCGCTGGATTTGCTGGTCCAGGAGAGGTTTTGGCTTGGCGGACGGAGCGGCCGAACGGGTTGTGGGTGACGGATCAAGTGCGACGCCCCATGTTTGCTACGGGGTGGCAATGCGCTGAATTCCTCGGCTCTCGAGTTCGGCATCGGTGGTCATGAGCTCGTTGCGAGCCGAGTATGTCATTGGTAAGTGATTGTTTGCTGACAGCGAGACGGATTCTGTGCAGGAGGAGGAATCTGGCGGGCTTGTTTGTTACGTGTGCCAAGGCGCTCCGACGTCCGCGATCAATGCGGCCGGACTGCGGGTCGCTCTGGTCAGCCCCTGCCATTGCGGCGAAGTGAGGTGGCCAGAACGGCCGCCGAGAGCACGCGCGCGTCGACGATATCGGTGGCGTCCAGGCCGGTGAGTTCCGCGATTCGCCGCAATCGGTAGCTATAGCTGTTGGGATGGATGTGCAGCGATGAGGACGCGGCCTTGCGGTCCATGCCGTGGAGAAGGTTTGCGTGCAGCGCTTCCAGTAGGTGCGGATGGTCGTGCAGCGGATCGATGAGTGCTTCCAACGCATCCCGGGCGGGGCCCGGTCGGGTGATCTGGTACTCGACGAGGACATCGTCGAGTCGATAGAGGCCAGGTTCGTGTCCGATGGATAGGACCAATTCGAGCACGTCGCCGGCCAGCGTCACTGTCGCCGGAATCGCGGCGATCGAATCGGCGTGCGCGACTGCGGCAGTGACCGGGAGTGCGAAGTCCGCGGTCAAAGCCTGAACAAGGTCGCCGAGGGTAGCGGATATCAGCGGCTCCTGAGCTGGTGCTGGGACTAGCAGGGCGCCGTGTTTGCCGTCGAAAGCGAGCAGGGTTTTGCCTGCGCCGATGTAGCGGTTGGCGACGTCCTGGGTCTGCCTGATGCGTCGGCGGGCCGATGCGAGTTCACCGGCATTGGTCGGGCGGGCAGGCACGCCGTCGACGTCGACGATGACGACATCGTAAGAATCGGCGAGTGAGATGTTGGCCTGGGCTGCCAGTCCGGCAGCATTCTTGCCCATCAGCAGGGCTGTCGAGAGGGCCTCGCGCGCCTCGCGTTCGACGCCGAGGAGGCCTCGGTGCACCTCGAGGTAGGTCGACGTGATCTCGACCGTGGCTCGGTGGAGGTACGCGAGCAGATTCGACGTGAACGCCCGCAGATCGCCGATGTCATCGGGGCCGGCCGCCGCGGTCACCGCGTCGGACACTACGCGCGCGCCGGTCAAATACGCGTCCACGACGTCGCCGAGCGGAATCCGCTCCTCGGCACGACGACTCACCGAGGCGATGACCTCGGTGAGATCGTCTCTGCGCGCCTCGCGTCCTTGGTCGGCGACGGTCAGGAAGGCCGAGAAGTGGGTCAGCGCCGACTGTTTCAGCTCGTTGCCGACCAGTTCCTCCGATAATTGCGAATACACGTCGACCTCGTGTATCGACGTGGACACAGTTTGTTGCGCCAGCGAGGACAACCTGGCGAGGACGTTCTGCATCAGAGGTGAATCCATCCGCAACGGAGTCAACGGCAAAGGCATGCAAGGGATTATGGCAATCGCTCGCTTTTGACACGTCAATAGTGTTGAAACGAGGGCATATCCGGGAGTGTCGGCAACTTTGTGGTAGTAGAGATCGTTGCGCAATGAGGGGATGATCCGGTGATATTTAGGGTAGATTTCACTCGTATCGGACATGCCTGCCGACTGCTGGGAGTGCGCATTCATGCGCGGCCGCACGCGCTACTGCTGGAGTCGCATCCGTCGGCGCTGGTTGCGAGCAAGTGTCACATCTTGCAGTATGTAACTGAAAGGTAGCTGTTTCGCTCGGTCGTCCATTGCGCCGCCGGCCATGACAGTGTCCAGAGTCCGACCGGGGAGGTGTCGATGAGAACGAATCATGATTCGCTGGTTGAGGGCCGACGTTGGCATCCTGGAGCCGGGGAGCCGCAGAGATCGGATGTGGGCGAGTGAGCGATGCGGAGAACTCGCGCAGGAGGGCGGACGTGGCCAAGATGATCTCGGGGATCATCGCTACCTTGGATGCCGAGCCGCACGATGCGGACGCTTTCCGGTGGCGCACCAGGTTTGCTGGCATCGCCCGGGTGCTCGGCGATCCCGATGTCGATGACAGGAGAGCCGTGGACGAGGTCGTCGAGTCTGTCGGCGATTTATATGCGGGTGGTCGGAATCTCGCTGATTTCTATCTCGCGCGCAAAGACTTCGACGAGCAGCGACGGGTCAACCGGGAATTCGCAGCCCAACTGGGTTGTCTGCGCGAATTCTGCGCCGCTCATCCGCTGCCGCATCCGTTGGAATCAGCACGTGAGTGTGGTTGTCAGGCGCGACGGGGTCGGTCGTCGCGCTGACGTCCGGCCTGGATTGCGATACATAGTGTGGCAGCCAAGGGCGCGCGTGTGTTCTATCGCCGAGATAGGTTGCTGGTGTGCGGTTTACGATCGATGTTCCTCAGTCCGTGCTCGACGATCTGGACGCGCGGTTGCGTCGGGTCCGGCTACCGGCCGCCGCCCCGGGTGCGCCGTGGGCCGCGGGGACCGATCCGGGGTATCTCGGTGAACTCGTCGAATATTGGCGCACCGGCTACGACTGGCGTGCCGCCGAACGCAGGCTCAATGCCCACCCGCAGTTCGTGCTCGAGGTGGCAGGTACATCGATCCACTTCGTCCATGTCAGGGGGCGCGGCGTCGATCGGGTGCCGTTGATCCTGACTCATGGCTGGCCGAGCACATTCGCCGAAATGCTGCCGCTGGTACCGCTTCTCGCCGACGGGTTCGATTTGGTGATCCCCGATCTGCCGGGGTTCGGTTTCTCCGCGCCGCTGCGGGGGCCGGCGACCGAGGCCGCGATAGCCGATGTGTGGGCCGCGTTGATGTCGCGGTTGGGTTATGACAGGTTCGGTGCGGGCGGTGGCGATATCGGGTCGGGGGTGTCGGCCTGGCTGGGCGCCCGGTATCCGGAGCGGGTGATCGGCATCCACACCCACCACATCAAGTTTCCGCCCGCCGGCCGCCGCGGCGAATTGTCAACGGCCGAGCAGGCGTTCGTGGCGAAGCTGGCGGCCAAGAGCTCCGATGATTACGGCTACGGGATCATCCAGGCCACCCGTCCCGACACCCTCGCCGCCGCGCTGACCGACTCGCCGGCCGGGCTCGCCGCGTGGCTGGTGGAGAAGTTCCAGCGCTGGAGCGACTGCGCCGGACAGGTCGAACGCCGCTTCAGCAAGGACGACTTGCTGACGAACGTGATGCTGTATTGGATAACCGGCTCGATCGGTACCTCGTTCCGGCCGTACCGCGACGACGAACTCGCACCGGAGCTGCCGATGGTGGACGTGCCGGTCGGTGTGACCATGAGCGTTGAGGACGCGGGCTTGCCAAGGGAATTCGCCGAGCGGACGTATTCGGATATCCGGTATTGGCGTGAGCCGACGGTGGGCGGGCACTTCTTCGCGCAGGAGGAGCCGGAGCTGCTCGCGGACGAACTGCGACTGTTCTTCCGACTCTGCCGAAGCTGAGTTCACCGCCCTTCCCGCCGGTGGAAAGGATGTGCTGTTTCGATCCCGTGTGGTCCTACCGTCGTAGTCGTGGCGTTCAGTAGAGCCGTACGGCGGCCTCCGTCGGTACTCTGCCGCCACTCGGCTTCTCCGCTACCGCCCAGCCAGGTGTGACGACTGGCGACCGGGGTAGCGGAGAAGTCCCCGACGACGTTCGTCGGGGGACGACCGACCCCGCCCGGCACGACCCCTTCGCCGGGCGGGGTCTTCGTGCGAGTGCCTCGACATCGCTGGCGCACGACCGCCACACGGTTCGACGGTCGATGACGCACTGAAGACCCCGCCCAGGCGAACCCGGGCGGGGTCGGTGCGTCTCCAACTCGTTTTGTCGGAGACCTCTCCACTACCTACTTAGCCGGCGGCGTCACATAGGGCTGGTTGATAGTGGAGAAGTATTGGATGGCGGCGCCGATGGCGATCGGGGCGGTCACGAAGATCTGGCCCGCGAGCGTCCCGAGCGCGCCGATCGCGATGATGCCGCCGAGACAGCCGATGGCCGCGGCCGGAATGAACGGGCCGAAGAGACCGATAATCGTGGCCGACGCGACGGTCGCGCCCGCGATGCCGCCGAGGACGCAGCCGATGGCGCCGCCGCCGAGACCGCCGAGCAGGGTGCCGACAGTCGCACCCATGCTGATGGTGCTTGTCAAACGGTTCCAGGCCGCCTGCTCACGGTCGTACTCGTTCTTCCATGGCGCCTTGTCTTCGAATGGCAGGGCGGCAGGTTTGTAGACCGCCGCGTGCGGGTCGAGTTGGGGTGTGAGTGTTGCTGTGCGGTCCGCGATTTCGGCGACGATCGGGAATTCGAAGTCGTCGAGCCGGAACTTCAGCGGCATGCCGGTCAGCACCGTGCCGTTGCTCGCCTTGATCTTGAAGATCTCATCTTCGATGACCATGGCACCGGCATCGGTCTTGATGATGGTCTGAGTGTCGGTGGCAGCGGCGGTGAACCCGACCGCGCTCTCGTTCTCGGGCTGAGCACCGGCGGTGCCTGCCGCGATACCGACTGCGGCGGCCAATCCAGCGGCAACCGCTACGATTTTCCTCATCTTTGTTTCATTTCCTCTCGGTATTTCTGGGATCGAAATCCGCGCGCCGTACGAATCGAATGAACACGAGGTCCGAGACGGTAGGGCGTGCCGAGACGGCTTCGACCTTCTATTCCCATGATTGGGAAGTGATCGGTCGGCGCGGCGTCATCGCCCTAGCGTGGCGAACGGCGTCGTGGTCGAACGAGGAGTCAGACATTGACCAGCCATCTGAGTCCGGTTGCCGAAGCATGGGACTGGCAAATGTACGGAGAATGTCGGGGGATGAACTCGGCGGTGTTCTTTCATCCGGACAGGGAGCGTGGCTCGATGCGCGCCGTTCGGATCGGCTACGCGAAGCGAATCTGCCACCGCTGTGCGGTGCTCGAACAGTGCCGTGAATTCGCGCTCTCGAGCGGCGAACTGTATGGCGTGTGGGGTGGCATGTCCGAACAGGAGCGGCGGGCTGAGCAACAGCGCACGCGGGACGCAGCATCGACCGATCGCGCTGAGCGGCGGGTTAGGGGCCGGAACTGACCACGACGGCGGGATGTGTCGATGCCGTAGCGAGTATCTGGCGAACGAGGGTTCGGCGTGGCTGCTGGAGCGGTAATGTGCCTGGTCTGGACTACGGAGGGCGACGTGGACGGTAACGGAACTGGCCAGCGCGCAACGGCTGTCGAGCTCACGCCGCGAGAGGCGGCTGCGGCAATCTTTTCGCGGAAGTTGTCGGAGTTGATCGTGGAGTCGGTCGTTGCGACCGAGCGCGGCTCCACTCGCTCGATGACGCTTTACTCACTGGCACAGCATTTGGAGCTGGCATATCCGGACGTAGCCATCTCGCAGTCCGGGCTGTACCGGCTCATCCACGGTCAGGCGATACCTCGGCTCGATCTCATCATCGCGCTTGCGCGGGTTTTCGACGTATCCCCAGAGTATTTCGTGACAGCGGGCGAGGACTTCTGACTGGTCGACTGTTTCTCGGTGGAGCGTTCCGCCGTTGACGCAACCTGTACGCAACACCGTATCGGGAATTGGAAGTAGACTCCGGGATCCCACCACCCGATCAGCGCAGGCTGGCCGGTGCAGCGGCGGCGTGAGGTTCGCATGAGTAGACACAGGCATCAGCGCGTCCCTGTCCACGACAGCTTCGTCGGTCGAGAGGACGAATTGGAACGGGTCATCACTCTGATGCTGGGGCGGGTGCGGCTGCTGACGCTGATCGGGCCTGGCGGGATAGGGAAGACAAGGCTTGCCGCGGAGGCCGTTCGCGGCTATCGCGTCGCGGAACAACGGCCGGTGCACTGGGTGCGACTCGCACGCTTGACGGCTGGATCGGACGCCGCGGTCGTCGAGGACGAGGTTGCCCAGGCCGTGGTGGGGAGCGATTTCTCCACCCGCACAGCGGGTGTGGCGTTGCTGGAGACCCTCATAGCTACGCCGTCGGTACTCGTGCTCGACAACTGTGAACATGTGCTGGACGGTGTCGGTGAGCTGATCTCCCGACTGCTCGATTCGATCGACGATCTGAGCATCGTGGCGACCAGTCGCACGGCAATCGGGTGGGTCGACGAATACCGAATCACTGTGGCGCCGCTGGCGCACCGCGATGCTGTCGCCCTGTTTCGGCAGCGATCCGAGCTGACCGATCATCCGGTGGTCGACGGCGACGAGGCCGACATCGGCGCGATCTGCCGCCATATGAACGATCATCCGCTGTACATCCGGCTGGCCGCCGCCCGCTTGGCTCATCGGCCGCCGGCGATGATTCTGGCCGAGCTCAGCGGTGAATCGGGTGTGGATGGACGGCTGGATTGGGGCGACGGCCCGCGGTTCGGCGTCGACGCCCGCCACCGTGCGATATCCGACGCGATCACCTGGTCCTACGATCTGTGTGCCCCGCGAGAACGTGTCCTTTTCGAGCGGATGTCGGTATTCGCGGCCGGGTATGCCATCGATCCCGAGGAGGACGGGGAACTGCGCGCCTCGGTGATCGGAGTGGAGGCAGCGGCGATCCAAGCTGTGTGCGCCGATGAAGACACCTCGACCGAATCGCATTTGACGGCGGACGAAATCGAGATCCTGCTCGCGAATTTGGTCGATCATTCGCTGGTCACCGTCCATGTCGCTGGACCGACAGTGCGTTATTCCCTGGTCGAGAGCCTGCGCGTATTCGCGGCCCACCGTCTGCGGGAGCGTTCGACCGGCTCCGTCGACCATGCCGCACGAGTGGCGCAGAGATACCTGCACTACTACCGTGACCAAGTCGTCTATGCGGCAGCGACCTGGTACAGCGATGCGGAATGCGGCATGGTCGACTGGGCGGTCGCCTCGTGGGACAACATTCGCACCGCCGCCGAGCGTGGCATGCATACGCCAGATGAGCTGACCACCGGTCTGCAGATATGTGCCTGCGTGCTCGCGATGCGCCTGCCGTTCGTGATGGGGTCGCTTCGTGAGACGCGCCGACTTGCCGAACAGGCGCTGGAGGCCACGCGAACACTGCAACCTCCGCCGAACGAACTCCGCGTCACGACACAGGCATGGATCGCGTTGATCGCCTTGTGCCAGAGCGATCTCGAGGGCGCGGCGCGGTTGCTCGACGAGTGCGTCGACACGCACTTCGCCGGTGTCCCTGCGGCAGACCGGCCGCTGCACTGGCGGCGCACCGTGGATACCGATATCGGTCTGCCGCCGGCTGTGGAAGTGGCGTGGGGGCACGAGCTTCTCGCGCTTCGCGACGCGAAATCGGTGACGGTCCTGGAACGCGCCGTCCGCAAATGCGAGGATCTCGGCGACGTGGGTGGTGCCGGGTTCTGGGGTCTTGCATCCGCTATGGCGGCGGCGCTGCTGTGGACGCGACATCCGGCACTGACCCGTGCTCAGCACTACCTGGACACCGACACCGGCTCGGTCCGGGCGAAATCATGGGCGCAGTTGATACAAGCGATCGTCAAGACCAAGAGTGACGACCCCGAGGGTGCGCTGGTATTGGAACGCCAGGCATTGACCGGGTTGCTGGCCGAACGCGACCAGGCCGCCGCGATCTGGACCGTACATACGCGCACGTGGTCGCTGGCGCGACTGGTCGAGAAGCTGCGCGCGGCCGAGCGTACTGTCCAGCCCCGCGTCGTGGCCTTGGCCATCGAAACCGCCCAACTTCTGGGCGCGGCCTCCGTGTGGCGCACCCGGTTGGGCATAGATATCTCCAGAACCGGCCCGTTCCACGATGAAACCGAACACGCGACGGCGATCGTTCGCGATGTCCTCAGTGCCGAACAATATTCCGCGGCCACCTCGCAAGGGGCGGGACTGCGCCCGGAACTGAACGAAATACACCTGTTCGCCCAGGGAACACTGTCCGTCGAACCTCGATATCCGGTGGTTGCCGGAGCGGATCCCGCACTGTGGCATCGGCTCACCCGCGCCGAACAGGAGGTGGCCTTGCTCGCGGCTCGCGGAATGACGAACGCGGCGATCGCCTCGCGGCGCGGCAGTTCACGAAAGACCGTGGATTCGCAGATCGCTGCGGTGCTACAGAAATTGTCCATCGGTTCCCGTGCCGATATTCGGGAGTTCGTACCGAAGGAGTCGCGCCCGAGGAACAGTCACCAGACCTGACGCCGGGCGCCGCCATCCAGTCGTTCCCGTGTGCGGCGAACGGCCAACTTCCCAGCTGGGGGAAGAACGCCGGGATTGGGTACGGTCCGGTCGTAGCGTCACGGGCGTGGTATTCCTCCGATTCACCCGGGGCACTGTAATGAATCACCAAGCCGTGGCCAGCAATTCGACCGCACTAGCTATGGACAGGCGCGCCGTGGACATCGATCGGCTATCGATGGCGCAACGAATCGAAATGCTGTCCGCCCTCCGCGGCGGCCCCGCCGTCGCCTTCGGTGCGGGGCAACGGTGGCGGAATCTGGAGGGCGTGATGACGTTCTTCCGCGACGCGGGCCTGGGGCGACCTGGCACGTGGGTATCGATGGTGAACGCGGGTGTGCTCGAGGGCGTCGCGCGCGGGATCGCCATGGCCTACGACTCCACGGCCGACGATTACGGCAACCAGGCCGCGCGGGTGTGGGCCGCCTACCTCACCCGCCTCCGCGGTGGCGAATTGGCCGCGCCGAGCGCACACGCGGCGGCATGGTCACTGGCCAAACGTGTCGGCACCGACTACAGCGTTCGGCTGGCAGAACGGCACGATCTCACGCCGACGCCGGTGGAACTGCGCTTCCTCCGATTGGCGGAGGCCTACAACTGGCTCATGGACAACCGGGCCCCGGTCGATCTCGTCGTCGCGTTTGCCGGACATCTCAACCCCAGGCTGGCGGGAATCGATCGAGCCGGCGTCGACCGGCTTTTCTCGACCGGCAGCGTGGAGGCCGCCCGGCGAGCCTGCGAGATCGCCTATGCCGCAGCGTTGGTCGAACCGTCCGAAGGCGACAGCGCCGCGCGCCTGAATATGGTGATCACGCTGCTGCCCGCGGTGTTCAACGCGCTGGCTACTAGCGCCGAGCCCTGATAACGGACCGGAGCACGCGCCGGTGATCCGGTCGCACGTTCCCGAGGCGAGGTGGTCGCGTGGCTGATGAGGATACGTTGTGGCGTCGCGACGTGGCCGGGGCCGCCAGAGCAGGTGAGCTGATCATCGATCCGGCCGAGCTCGCGAAGATCAAGACCGCGTTGCACCAGACGATCGCGCGGGTCAAGGGGATCCGGAACCTCGCGTTGGGGGTGCCGACCGGGCGGGTCAGCAGCTTTCACGACGGACGCGATATCGGCGAGCGGATCCATCTGAAATCGGTGTCGGACCTGGCGCAGGTGCTGCACGCGCACACCGTCGTGCTCGACGACATGGCTGATGTGATGCATGTGGTCCAGTACGTCATGGGCGCGACTGAACGGCACAACAAGAAGATCTTCGATCTCACCATCCCGGACCGGCAGGCGATCGCGGCCGAGAACATCGGCGTGCCGGAGGAGGCCGCGGGTCTGTGGAAGACGGTGAAGCCGGGCAGGCAGCTGGTGAACGCTGACGAGCACCAAGTGAATTGGGACATTCCCCAGACCAAGACCTACGCGCAACTCTACGACCTGGGGCAGCATATCGATCCCACGATCGTGACCGCGGCGCAGGCGCTGTGGTACTCGATGACTACCAAACTCACGGAGTCGTTCGGGGAATTGACGGCTGTGCTGGACGCATCCCACAGGGGATGGGCGGGGGAGGGCGCGAGCGCGGCACGCCGAGCATCCGGCCGCTACATCGACGACGTCGGAAAACTCACCTCGGCAATGAACGGTGTCACCGGAAAGCTGCAAGACATTTTCACGGCGTTGCTGAACACCCGGCACGCGATGCCGCAGACACCTCCGATACCCGAGGGAACGGTCGTCACCCCCGAAGTCGCCCTTGCGGTGAATCAGCAGAAGACTCGAACACCGGGCTACCAGTTGGCCATGATGGTCAACTACACCACGCCCCTGCTGGCCGCCACCGGGTTCGACGAATTACCGCGGCCGACGTCCCCGGTGAGCGGAACATCGACGGACCCGAGCACACAGGGCTTGCCAGGAGCGAATGGCCTGACCGGCGAAACCGGCACGGGCCCAGGCAACACCGATGTACCCGGCAGGCCAGGCCCCCCGAGCGGGCCTGGCCTGGCGCAAGATCCGACGGCACCGGGTAACGGCACGTCGCCCGTCGGCAGTGGCGAACCCGAAATGCCCGGCGACTCTGGAAAACCGGGTGCTACCGGTGACGGCCCAGGCGATTCCCGCCTGGCCAGCGCCATCGACGCGGCGGCCGACAAGGCCGGTCGCGAGAACGGTGACCGTTCAGGGCTCGGCGACCTCGGGCAGCGGTCCACCGACTCGCATGCGCTGGCCGCCATGCCCGGCAACGCGGCCGGGCGCACCGGCGATGCCGCGAAGTCGTCGCTGGCGAACAGTCGCCCGCTCGCCGCCGGTCTCCGTGCCGGTGCCGCTGGTCCCGGCAGCGGGCCTCGCGCCGGAGATCTCACCAAACAGGCACTGGCGCAACGAATGTTCCCACGCGCCGGACTGCCGGCGGAGGAGCTCGCTGGCCGGACGCGCGCGGGTCTGCCGGGTGCGCCCGGCGTTCCCGGGGTGCCGGTCTCCCGGCGGGGCGACGGGGGTGAGGAAGGCGAGCACAAGTCCGCCGACTACCTGAATTCCGAGGAGCACCTCAACGAGGCGATCGGCCCGCTCGCGCCCATCTACCGGCCCGTCGTCGACCGATGAGCGCACCCCCGGGCCGAACCTGGCGTTTGACCGATCTCGAGTTCGTCGTCGGCTGGGAGGCGATGGGCGATTGCATGCTGCCCGAACCCTTCTACTGGCTGGCGCGGGCCACCGACTACTACGAGTTCGAGCGAGAAAAACGGGAAACGCTGCGCGGGTTGCGAAATCGGTTCGGCCAAACCTTCGACACGGTACTCGCGGCGGTCGCCCGCCCGGATATCCGCGTCGTCGTGAGCGCCGAGAACCCCCAGGCCATGACCGAACCGGAGAGCCCGATCCGGTTGCTGGGCGCCAGGCGGCACGACAACGGCTACCTGGTCACCCAACTGCCCGGCGAAACCGTGCAGCACAGCGGTGGATACACCGTCACCGAATTCAGTGCGCTCGACCTGGCGAAAGTCGTCGTCAACGCACTACCGACAGCTCCGGCCGGGCAGCGGACAGAGATCCAGTTGGTTACCGGCACCGGCCGATACGGTGTGACTACCGCTCGTGGCCAACACTTTCTCCAACTCCCGGCCACCGCTGCCGGAGTCATCGAGGTCGTTCAGGGCGTGTCGATCTTCGGCCCCCGCGGCATCACCCGGCGAACGCTGTACTGGCGCGACGTCCTCGACGACGGCCGCTACCTCATCACCGACAACCACGCCACGGTGGTTCCGGCCGATCCCCGCCGCCTCACCGCCGCCATCAACAACGCGATCGCCGAAGTCGTGCAGGCGATTCGGGAGGAACGGTCGTAGGTGGGGTGTTCAGTGTGCTGGAAGTGTTTACGGCCCAGCAGATATCGGATCATTCGCGCCGCCTGCTGGCGTGCCGATTCGGTGCTCTCATCGGTGAGAAGGGCTGAGCGGTGGGTCGGATGGACGTGGAACTATGCGAGAAATGTTCGTGAGTGGGATGGCCCTGCGCTGAGAGGAAGGCGCCTGAATGGGTGGCAAGCCTGATGATGTGTGGAAGCGGCTCAGAGGGCAGGCGCATGGCGGGACGATTTCGATCCCCCACGACTTGGCGGTGAATGCTGCGAATGCGCTCGGCGATGCCGAGGGACGGCTGGCGGCGATATCCGCCCGGAGTAACTGGCTCGAGTTCGATCCCGGCGGGTTCGGCACCCTCCCGTCTCCGGTGGGGAGTAACAATCTCGGGTATGAGTTCCAGGTGCAAGGGCGGAAGCTGACTGGGATTCTGGGAAAGCATTTGACGACGTTGCGGAATATGCGGGAAACATTCGTGCTGGCCGATGAGAAGTACAAGAGTCAGGAAAAGCATTCGGCCTCATGGTTTCAGCGGCTGGTGCCGATACCCAAGTCTATCGGTGATGAACTGTTGATGCACGGTGGCTCCGATGATCCGCAGAGCACCGCGCCATCGTCCGCGCAATCGGCATATGACGCCGGACGTGATCGCAAGTCACTCGGTGATGACGCAATGGGAATCAATTCGAAAGAGATCGAGCTCTCCCACACAAAGGTTGATTTCGTCGACGGAAGTTCGCTCAATTGGGGGCAGTTGTACACGCTCGGTACCACGATCAATGCGGGTCCGATTCTGCGGGCGGCCGAGAATTGGATCTGGTTGGCGAACGAACTGGACATTGCCACGAGGGACCTCCGTATGGGCATGGACAAAGCGTTCACCGGATGGAAAGGGGCAGAAGATGGCGGCAGAAACGCGGCCGCTGCGGCCTTCAAAACATATCAGGCGGATGTCGGTGCGCTGCGGGACAGCATGACGTTGATGGGATATGAGCTCGCTACTGCCGCAGGTTGGTTGGAGGGCACGCCGCCGTTGATGCCGCGAAAGTCGACTCCCGATCGGGTCTACGACTATGCAGTAGTGGGAACGGTCCGAGGTGACCGTGGCTGGGTGCGCCTCACGAAGATCCGGGCCGACTACAACGCTCAGTATCTTGCTGGATTCAGGGACGCGAAGGTTCCGGTGCTGGCTTCGAAAGCTTCCGCCGGTGCCGGGCCCAAGGTGCGTGATCCACACAAGAAGACCACGACGACAGTGAATCCCAAAGATAAGACCGGGCCCAGCGGAAGTACCGTCGGACCCAAAGGCGGTACCGGTCCCAAGGGGGGTAACCAGGGCAACGACAAACCCAAATCGGGATTCACGAGGGCTTCCGTGCCGATCCAGATCGACGAAGGTGTCAAGCATATCAACAAAGGCATCAATAAGATCAACTCGGGCGCGGACTTGATCGCGAAAGGTCAGCTCCTCGTTCAGCAGGGCTACGTGGATCTGGGCAAAGAGAAGATCAAGGATGGACAGAGCCTGATCCGTCAGGGGAGGAGCGAGATTCGGACCGGGAGGGACTATATCGATGGTGCCGATAAATCTACCAAGGCCGGTGACCAGGCGAAGCAGGCCGGTGCCAAGTATTTGAAGCTCGGACAGGACGCGCTGGATCAGAGCAAGAAGTACACCGAGACAACGGGGCAGCCGCCTGTCAATGGACCGGGTCTGCCTTCATCGACTCAGGCCACGCAGCCGCAGACGGTGCAGGGCCAGTCCGGGACAGTGACAACCCAGTCGGTGCCGGGCAATTCTTCGGCTCCGGCCGCGTCGACCTACGGTGACTCGGGACAAACGACCTCCACCGGCCAGTCCTCGTCTGGGCAGACCGCGGCGTCCGCGTCGAGCCAGGACCCGCTCAGCCAGATCGCCGGCGTCGCCCAGCAGATCAGCGGTATCGCGCAGCAGGCCGGGCAGGGCCTGCAGGGGTTGTTGCAATCGGGACTGATTCCGAATGCGGCGGGCCTGCCGGGTGCCATCGCGCCCGCTGGCCTGCCGGACGCGGCATCCCTGGGCGGTGGGAGCGACGCTGGTGTCGGCGGCGGTCCTGGTCCCGGGCCGGGGCCAGGGAACGGACCGGCAGGTCCGGAGATGACGCGCGACTACCCCGCACGGTTGTTCCCGCGCGCAGGCGGTGAGGTGTTGTCGGCGACCGACTGGCGCTCCGGCCTGGCCACCGGACAGTCCACCGCCGGTCCACCGGGAGCTCCTGGCGCCGGCGCGCCATACGGGGGACACGGCGCGGGCATGGGGCAGGGCCAGGAGCACAAGCGGCCGAAGTTCCTGTTCTCTCCGGAACATCTCGAGGAGGCCCTTGGTGAGGCGCCGCCGGTGTACAAGCCGGTGATCGACCGATGAGCGGCGGCCATGCTGGACAGGAGCGCGGAACCCGGTTCGATGACTTCGAATTCGCGGTCCGCTGGGAGGATTCGACGGGTGAGTTCTTGCCTGGCCCGCTGATCGTCACCAGCCGGATCGCCTCCGGGTTCGAATACGAAGCGGCCAAACGCCGTATGCGTGAATCCTTGCGCTCGGCGCCGAACGCTGCCGCGGACGAGATGATGCGAGCGTTGGTTCGCCCCGACTTGTCGGTGGCACTGTGCGGTGGAGATCCGCGAGACCCCGATAACCCCGAGTCTGTCGTGCGTGTCTACGGTGCCCGCAACGACGACCGCGCCTATGTGGTGCGGCAACTTCCTGGTGAGACCTGTTGGCATGCCTCAGGATTCGTGGTGTCCGAGCATGATCCGTCGGCACTGCCCGCCGCGTTGGTCGCGGCGTTGCCGAGCGTGGCGGCGGGCCGGCAGTCGGAGATCGCGTTGTCGCGCGGACCGGTCTCTGATGCTTCGGACGGCATGGACTATACGGTTGGACGCTCGGATATCCGTGACTCGTTCGAGGATTCGGCGGTGGACCGCGCGAATGCCTTCCAGCAGTTGCCGACCTCGATGAGTGGGTATGTCGAGTTCGCGCAGGGGTGGTCCGCGTTCGGTCCTCGCGGTCTGGTGCACCGCGCGATGGGCTGGCGCGACGTCGTCGATGACGGTCGTTACGCGATCGTCGGTGACCTGCCCACGGCCGTCGCCAAAGGCGTCGACGCCAAGGCATTTCAAACATTGATCGCCGAGGAGATCGAGGAAGTCATGCTTGTCATCGCGGACGAACGCCGCTCCATTCCCCGGGGGTAATGCCCATGACTACACCGGAGCCCGAATATTTCACCGGGACCGCGATATCGCGATCCGGCCTGATCTCGGTGGAAACCACGGAAACGGGTTTGCCGACAGCTGTCGACCTGGATCCGGGCGAACTACGGCGCAATCCAGAGGAATTGGCACACGAATTGCTGCGGCTGTTCCAGCGATCGACGGACCGGGCACGGTTGGCACGGCGCGCGGCGCTCACGGCGGCGGGCGTCGCACCCGACGTGATGGATCGGCTCGGCTTGCCGACTGCCGATGCGGTCGCCGACACGGAGGCTCGCGACGAAGAGGAGGTCGAGTATGAACCGGGCAGCTGGTTACGGAACTCCTATGAATGACGTCGATATCGCGCAGGAGCGGTTGCAAGACCATACGGATCGATTGGTGAATTTCGGCGCGGAGCTTGCCGCGATCAGAGCGGAAGAAACTTCCCAGAATGGGGAAGTTTCGGTCGCTGTGAACGGTGTCGGTGCCATAGTCGAGCTGCGTCTGTCGGAGGCGATTTCGCGGATGACCGTCGGCGAGTTCGAGCGAGTATTGGTCGAGACCGCCGGGGCCGCCGCGCGGCATGCGTTCGCGCGGCAAGCGGAGCTGATCGAATCCTTCAACGCGCGATAACACGGTTCCTTTGATTGGCCCTAGGGGTTGGCGATGAGCGACGTTGTAGTGGTTCCTTGGATCTTCCGGCAATTCGGCGGTGTGCATGCGGCGCAGGCGGCCACCACGGCGATGGCGGGCGCGGTGGATCAGGCCGCGACGGTCGCGGCCGCGGTACCGGTGTTCGGGCCGATCGGCGCCGACTTCGTCGCAACCTTCGCGACAGCGCAGGCCAACCACATGCGGTCGGTGGCGCAGCTGACGGTGGTGCACGAGGCGTCGGCCGCGGCGGCGCACCTGGCCGCGACTGCCTATGAGGGCAATGAGGCCGGCTCTGCCGCTACTTTCGAGGCGCAGCGGATATGACGGATCCAGCGCCGTTGGATCCGGCGGTGCAGGAGATCTTGCGGCAGTCGCCGATCGGGCCGCTGCTCGGCAAGCCGGTGGATCAGGTATTGGCGAGTATCGGGGCGGGACTGCCGCAATTCCCGCCGCTGCCGCCGATTCCGGGATTTCCGCCGCTGCCCGCGATCGATCCGGCGGTGCTGTTGAAGCCGATCACCGACATGCTCGGTCAGTTCGGCACCGGGCAGCTCGGCGGGATGGGTGCGGTGAACCCGCAGCAGATCTTGTCGCAAGTGGTCAATGGATTGACCCAGGTCATCTCGCTCGGCTCCTCGGCGATCGGGCTGCTGGCCGGGCTGCAGGGCAAGGGCACCGACGCCGCGGCGTCGAAAAGCACTCAGGCACAGGGCAATGCGTCGGAACTGGTGACCCAGGCGGGCCAGATCAAAGCCATCGTCACAGCCGCGGCCACGGTCGTGCAGCTGGGTAACGCCGCATTGGCGGCGATCGCCGCGAAGCTGGTCGCCACCACCGCGGCGCTGGCGGCGGTGCCGGGCGCTCAGGCCGCTATCGCCGCGGCGGCGGCAGAGGCGGCGGCGGAGTCGGCGGCTGTGGTCGCGAAGGTGCGGGCCGAGTTGACCGCGCTGTCAACGCAGATGACCACTGCGGGCCGACCTGTTCCGGTGACGAAGCCACCGAACGTGGCAGGAGCCGCCGGCAAGGACGGTCAGCAGTTGCTGCAGCAGGTGCAGCAACTGATTACGCCGTTGACCCAGCTAGTCCAGCAGGGCAGCAAGGTTGCCGACCAAGCGGTACGGCCAGCGGGCAGGCCCGTTTCGGCGCCGGCTGCAGCACCGGAGGATGCCACTGGTCGGGTAAGCCCTGCGGTGCCATTGGGGGCCGGGCTGAGCGGTCGGACGGGCGGATCCGTCGCAGCGTCATCCGCCGCGACGTCGTCCGCGGCGGCGCTACGGCCGTTCCAGCACACGCCGATTCGGGTGGCGGCCAGCGAGATCGTCCGGCCGACCGGCAGTGTCGACTACGCAGCCGCGGGGACCGTCGGCGGGCGCGGGGAGGTCACGCCGATGATGCCGCCGGTCGCCGGACCGCTGGCGCGCGCGGGCGACGCGGGCACCGGCCAAACCCAAACCCCGGTGGTCGGCATCCACTACGACGAGGTCGATTCCGAAGGCGTTGCGACGCCAGTGGTCGGCGTGGTCGATGAACTCGACGAACCTCCAGACCAGAGGCTCGTTCTCTAATTCGGCATCAGCATAGAAAGACGATCAGATGAGCGGACATTTCGAATTCGACGCGGTCGCGGCCGAGCGAGCCGCCCAGCAGCTGGACGGGCTGGTGGCCCGGCTCGAACAAGAATTGCATGCGGCCGGTCCGGCGTTGGCGCCGCCGGCGGCAGGTGACGATGAGGTATCCCGGCGGGCGGCGCAGACGCTGAATACCGTTGGTGCGCAATATCAACAGACACTACGCGCCGGCGTCGCGGAAGTGCGGAAACTCGCGGGGGCATTGCGGTTGCAGATCGGCGCTGTCGGTGGGACCGAGTCCGAGAGTGCCGCCGCGTTCGGAGCCACCCATGTGGTGGCGTAGCGGACTGACCTCAATACGTGAGCGAGGGCGTGGTCAATGGTTGAGCCACACGAATCCGGGTTCACCGGCCGGGTTTGGGAGGCCGTGCCCGCCGAAAAGCTTGCGCGTGACCTGGAGTCGGGTCCCGGCTCCGCGCCGACCGCGCAGGCGGGAGCGGCGTACGCGCACTTGGCGATCGGGCTCGGTGAGGCTGCGGTGGAAGTCGGAGTGATCCGTGCGGCCCTCGACATCGCCTGGCAGTCCGACCATCGCTCGTCGGAACGGCTCGCGGCGCTCGGCACGTGGTTCGCCGATGCGGCCGCGACAGCGTTGGCGAATGCCGCCAAGGCCGAGGCGCAGGCGCTCGCCCACGAGGTCGCGCGGCTGGCGATGCCGGGCAGTTCGGAGATCGCGATCCTCGAAGCGGTGAAATCGGCGCTCCTGCAAGGACTTGCGCTGGGGTCACCGATCAAGGCGGTCGCCGCGGATATCGACGACAAGGCCGATATCGCCACCGCGCACGCCGCGCGGGTGATGCGGGAGTACGAGCGCGCCACGGCCCCGCTCGCGCAGCCGTGGTCGCAGGCCGATCCGCCGCGAACCCTCACCGAATCCGCGCAGGTGACCGAGCAGGCCGCAGCACAACCTCCAACGAACCCTGCCGCCTCCGTGCCCGTTGTCTCGTCGTTGGCGCCCGCACAGTTCGTCGGCGGGCTGCCACGAGTCAAGTCAGGCTACCGGGCACCAACTTTCGTCAATATCGTCGATTCGGCACACGTCGCCGAAACCGTCGTTCCCGCGCCGGTGACCGTCGGCCCTGCGGCGACGCCGATCGCGCCCGTCGCGCCGGTCACCGGTCAGGCGCAGGACCAGGAACATCATCCGCAGATCGCCGCGGCCGCCCAGACGCCGGGTGACACCGATCGCATCGGACTCGACCTCGGCTACACCACCGCACCGGCGGTTGTCGGCGGTTTGAGCGCGCCGCGAGCCCAGCGACCGGACGTGCCGGAGGCGACATGACCGTATTGACACTGGACGGCTTGCTCGCGGTGGCGGACGTGCTCGGCGTGCAGACGTTCCCGGTGGTCCTGACCGTGGTGCCCAAGCACGATCACATCGACACCCGGGATCGGGCGCGGCGAGCCGCCTTGGATCAGTTGGCGGCCGACCGGGTGATCGATCAATACGGCGATGTCGACGAGGAACTCGCGGTCGCGGTGCGCACGCTCGCCCGGCCCGACCGCGAACTCGTCGCTCGCATCTACGCGCCCGACGGCCTGCGCCGAGTGTGCCTGGCGCGCCGTGGTCTCGCGCATGTGGTGGCCGAGCGCACGGGGGACGATTTCGATGTTCGGACCGTCTGGGGCGAGGAAGACCCCGCCGTGCTGGTTCGGCCGCTACTTGCCGCACTCGGATTCCGCGAGCCGATCGAGCTGGCCCCGTTCACCGTCCCGTCCGACACCATGTGCGCGCGGCTCGACGCGGCACGCACCTCGTCGGAATTCGCCGACCTCGCCTACCACTTCGGTCTCGCCGAGCGGGATTCGGTGGAGTTCGGCATGGCCATGGCGAACTGCCACACCCACGCCGAGATCGCGGCCTACCGGCACGACGACGGGGTCACCCGGCGGTCGGCGGCGGGGGTGGCCGTGTACGACACCGACCGCGGTCGGCTGGTCGCCGGTCCTGGTCGAACGGTCGAGGGCCAGCGATGGTCCACCTTTGCCCCCGGCACCGATCACCGGCTGGCGCAAGCCATTTCGGCGCTGATCGCGAGTTTGCCGGGAGAGAGGTGGATGTCATAGCGCACAGATGAACGACGACCTGAACACAAACGCATCCACAAACGAAAGGTAGGGAAATGTCTCCCACCCCGAACGACAAGGATCTGTCACTCGATCACGCCGCGCTGGACAAGGCGAAGGGTGTGATGGAGAACGACGTGATCGAAGGTATCCGGACGACAGCGCAACAGCTCGCCAGGAGCGTCGAGGCGTCGGCGCCCAATTGGCAGGGCCCGGCCGCTCTCGCCTTCGTCGGATTTCACGCGCGGCTCAATGCCGCCATCGTGAATCTGAACGGCAGGCTCACCGAGTTGAGCACGGCGATGGGCGCATCGAACACGAAAGTCCAGGCGCAGGAGGCGGATTCGCGGACCCTGTTCACGAATCTGCAAACCAACACCGTGTAGTCGTCAACGCGCGACAGAGATTTCGAGAGGAGAATCGTCATGGCCGATCATGGCTTGACGTTGTACAACAACGCTGGAATCGACCAGCTGGTTCAGGAGATGAACAACTACTACGACCTGTTCACCAGCCACGAACATACCGCCACCAGCACAGACAAGGCTTTGATGGCGGCATGGGGTGGCCAGGGCCACGGCGCGTATCAGCATGCGTTCAAGAACATGATGGACGCACTGCAGGACATTCAGAACGTCATGGCGCAGGGCACTTCGGGGGTCATCAATGCGGCATTGAACATGAATACGACCGACAAGGAGGTGGCCGCCAGGTTCGAAGGGCTCTGATCGATAGGACACGCGGGTGTCAGGGCGCATCGCGACATTGCGCCCTGACATTCGCATCGGAGAAGGAGAAGGGGTGCCCGCTCCGCTGACAACCCGGGCGCAGGTCAACGGCTACCGGTTTCTGCTCAAGCGAATCCAGCATGCGCTGGTGCGCCGCGATGTGCGGATGTTGCACGACCCGATGCGGGCACAGATCCGTTCGATGGTGGTCGGTTTCGTACTGGCGGTCGTGGCAGTGGCCGGCTGTCTGATTCTCGGTCTACTGCGCCCGCAGGGTGCGGTCGGTGACGCGAAGATCATCATCGGCAAGGACAGCGGCATGCTGTTCGTGTTGCACGAGGGCACGCTGCATCCGGCCCTGAATCTGGCTTCGGCGCGACTGATCAGCGGGTCCGGCGAAAACCCGCAATCTGTCAAGGAATCCAAGCTCGCCGCCTATCCGCGCGGGCCGATCCTGGGCATCGCGGGCGCACCCGGCGCATTGCTCGGCTCCGCCACCGCAGGGGACGGATCGGCGTGGACGCTGTGCGAAGCGGTGGCGGCGATCGACGGGCGCTCGCGAATAGTGCTGGCCGGTACGCCGAGCCTCGGCGACGGCATCCGGCGAACGGCACGCGGCGAGGCGTTGCTGGTTCGGGTGGGTACGAAATCGTACCTGTTGTACGACGGCAAACGCGCCGAGGTCGACCTGGGTGACGACGCGACCGTGCGGTCGCTGCGGTTGGACGGTGCGGTACGTGAGCCTCGCACAATCGGCACGGGGCTGTTGAACGCCACTGTCGAGGTGCCTGCGTTACGCCCTCCCCCCATCGCGGGGATAGGAACACCAGGGCCGGTGAGCGGCACCAAGGTAGGGTCGGTGATCAAGGTCGCCGGTGTCGAATCCACCGAACTGTATGTCGTGCTTTCCCAAGGCGTACAGCGGATCTCGCCGTTCGCCGCCGAGGTCATCCGGAACGCCGACTCACAGGGCGCGAGCGACATCTCGGCTGTTCAGCCGGATGCGTTGCGCCGTGTGCCGGTGCTCGACGTGCTGCCGATCGGCCAATTTCCCAAGGAACGACCGCAGTTGCTGTCCCCAGAGCAGTACCCCGTCGTGTGCGCGGCGTGGGCACAGACACATGCCGATCAGGACTCCACACTGGATGTGCTGGTGGGGCGAACGTGGCCATTGTCCGATTCGGCCAGGGTGGCGGGGTTCGCGAGCGGCGGTCATGACGCCGAACGAGTCGAAGCCGCGTACATCCGACCGAATTCCGGCGAGTTCGTCCAAATGACCGGTATCGCGCCGGGCCGTGCCCCGCGCGCCACCCGGTTATATAAAGCCGAAACCCCCGACCGCCACCGGAGTAACCAACAAGCCACCACCCCCAACCAACGCCACCGCCCCCAGCCCACCCGCCCACCATGGGCACAACA
>NZ_JBIUAF010000006.1:0-876038 GCF_044547285.1 Nocardia sp. NPDC052566
CCCGGCGTACCCGGCGTGGGGGGGGCCCCCCCGGGCCCGGCCCGGGGGGTCCCCCCCCCCCCCCCCCCCCCCGCCCCCCCCCCCCCCCCCCCCGGCCCCCCCCCCCCCCCCCCCCCCCCCCCCCCCCGGGGGGGGGGGGGGCCCCCCCCCCCCCCCCCGCTTCTGGCATTTATCCGCTTCCCGCGGAATTTCGCTCGGGGAGATTCCAAATAATTCAGGACTCGTGTTTGCCGCCCGCGGTGCGCTGTCCTTCGGCAAGCAGATCGCGAATCTGGCGCAATACTTCACCGTCGGTGAGATCGGCATCGCCGGAGCCGAAACGTTTGCGTGCGTGCGTCGCGGGGAGCACGAGCACGAAATACAGCACCGCCGCGATGAGTGCGAAGTTGATGACCGCGGTAATGATCGGCCCGATTTGCACGAAGGTCGCGGGCTTGTCGGCGACCAGCCGGAAGCCGAGGCCGAGCGTGTCGGTGCCGCCGAAGACGGCCAGGATCGGGTTGACGATCCCGTTGGTGAACGCGGTGACGATCGCGACGAAGGCGGTGCCGATGACGACCGCGACCGCGAGATCGACGACGTTGCCGCGGAACAGGAAATCCTTGAAACCCTTGAGCATTGCCGATCTCCTCGCTTGGCTGGAGCTGACAGACGTGCTCGGCGGTTCTCGATGCCGGTAGCGTCAAATGCTAGTGGACCGTCATGGCAAACGCCGGGCGAACTTCTTGCGACTCAGTGCAGCACCACGGTCAGCGCGGTACGCAGCGACGCTCCGGCCACCGCGGTGGCGTGTTCGGCGTCCATGGCCACCAGCACCACGCGTTCCGGCGTGCCGCGGCCTCGGCTCTCGCCCGCGACGAGCACGACGGCGGCGTCGGTCGCCAGTGTTTTGGCGGGCCTGCCGCTTTGACCGTTCTGTTCGTCCGCGCCGACCACGTCGACCCGATCGCCCGCGCGCACGATGTCGGCGACGGCGGTGTCCGCCAGCCGGATCGGCACGATCCTGGCATCGCGCGCCCCGGTGGCTACCGCGGCCAGGCGCGGGCCGATGACGCGCAGATCGGTGAATATCTCGCCCGCGCGCATCGCACCGGTCAGCGTCGCGCCGACCACAGCGGTGGCATCGCGCACCGCACCGTCGGGCAGTGCGCCGGATTCCAGTGGCGCCGAACGCAGATCGCCCGGTTCGAGGAGATGACCGGGCGACAGGTCGTGCCCGGCGACGACGACCTCGGTGCGTTCGGCGTTCGGGTCACCGCGCAAGAACAGCACCGTCGCCAGCACGACAAGGGCGGCGGCCGATACTCGCCGCGCGAGCAGGCCGTCCGCCCAGGATGGTCGTTGCAGTAGTGCCAGGCTGTTGCCGAGGTCGGCGAGTACTCGCGTCATGGCTGCGCCTCGCCGACGCTCGGCTCCGCCATACCGCAATACGCGGCTGTGTTGTTGATTCCTTCGCTGCGCTCAGTCATGGCCGGATCCTATGGCCACGATCACACTCGCCAGGCCGTTAGAACGGCTGGCTGTGGATAACCGAGTGGGTGGGGATAACTACGAAATCAGCTGGCCACGGCCGTGCTGGTGGTCGTCGACGCGCTGCTGGCGGTGCTGCTGCTCGACGAGCTCGAATCCGAGCCGGAGCTGCTGCTGCTCGACTCCGACTTCGCGGGCTCGCTCGCCGTGGAGGCGCCGCCGCGGCTGTCGGTGCGGTAGAAACCACTGCCCTTGAACACGATGCCCACCGAGTTGAAGAGCTTGCGCAGCTTCCCGGAGCACTCCGAGCAGACGCTCAGCGCCTCATCGGTGAAGGACTGAACGATGTCGAAGCGGTTGTCACACTGGGTGCACGCATACGAATAAGTTGGCACTGGATCCTCCGCTGGTTACGTCGATCTGGCACTCTACCGCCGACAGTGCCAACACCGCCAATCGGTGTTTCATTCCGTCGCCACACCGGCTGTGCCCGATGGGCGCTGTGGGCGGGCCCTGCGTGGTTACGCTGCGCTGCCGCCTCCGGACCCTGAGCCCACACCGCCGCTCAATTGATGCAGCCCGCCGTGCGGTGTGAGCGCCCAGCCCATGCGCAGGTCGTGTGGTTCCTCCGGCAGCAGGTCGACGAGTTCGTCGTCGCGTACCACCGCGATCAGCCTGGCGTCCGGCCGTGCCGCCGCCAGCGTCCGGTCGTAGTACCCCGCGCCGCGGCCGAGCCGCACACCGCGCCGGTCCACCGCGAGCGCGGGCACCAGGATCAGCTCGGCCCAGCCGATCGCGGGCGGTGACAGCACCGCGCCCGTCGGCTCGAGCAGCCCGAACCTGGCCCGGTGCAAACTGTCGGCGCCGGTGTACTCGGCCCAGTTCAGCGGGCCCGGCGGACCGGTCACCGGAAGCAGCACCCGCGCCTTCCCGGCACGCAGTGTGTCGAGCATCGCAATGGAGCCGGGTTCGCCGCGCACCGGCACATACGCGCACACCCAGTCGGCGGCGCCCAATTGTGCTGCCGCAGCCGCCAGCGCCTGAGCCTCGGCCGCGTGCTGATCGGCCGTCAGTGCGGACCGCCTGGCAAGAATTTCGGTTCGCCATGATTGTTTGTCGCCGTCGCCGGGCATCTCCACGAGGATCACCTTAGGCTCACCTCGAACCGGGTCGGCGCGACGCCGATTATGCCGCTGTGATGGATGGATAGGGTAGGTGCATGACAGGACAGGCCGAACAGCCCGCGCACGCCGCGGCGGTGTCGTGTTTTCGCACGGCCGTGGTGCCCGCGGCCGGGCTCGGGACGCGATTCCTGCCCGCGACCAAGACGGTGCCCAAGGAACTGCTGCCGGTGGTCGACACGCCGGGTATCGAGCTGGTCGCGGCCGAGGCCGCCGACTCCGGCGCGGACCGGCTGGTGATCGTCACCTCACCGGGTAAGGACGGCGTGGTCGCGCACTTCGTCGAGGACCTGGTGCTGGAGAGCACGCTCGCCGAGCGCGGCAAATTCCATCTGCTGGAGAAGGTGCGCAAGGCGCCCGGCCTGCTCGACGTCACCTCGGTCGTGCAGGAGGAGCCGCTCGGTCTCGGCCACGCCGTCGCGCAGGCCGAGGGCGTGCTCGACGACGACGAGGACGCCATCGCCGTGCTGCTCCCCGACGATCTGGTGCTGCCGTGCGGCGTGCTCGACGTGATGAGCCGGGTGCGCCGCAAGCGCGGCGGCACCGTGCTCTGCGCCATCGATGTGCCCAAGGACGAGGTCAGCGCCTACGGTGTTTTCGACGTGGCGCCGGTGCCCGACGCGGTGAACCCGAATGTGTTGCGGGTCAACGGCATGGTGGAAAAGCCCGCGCTCGCCGACGCGCCGTCCACCTACGCCGCCGCCGGCCGGTACCTGCTCGATCGCGCCATCTTCGACGCGCTGCGCCGGATCGAGCCGGGCGCGGGCGGCGAGCTACAGCTGACCGACGCGATCGCGCTGCTCATCGCCGAGGGACATCCGGTTCATGTGGTGGTCCACCGTGGGTCGCGCCACGATTTGGGCAACCCTGGCGGTTATCTTCGTGCTGCGGTCGATTTCGCTTTGGAACGAGAGGAATACGGCCCCGCCCTGCGGGAGTGGCTGCAGCATCGGCTCTCTCCGGAGTGGGATCCGCAGCTCGCGGCAACCGACTGAGGAACGTTTCCTGTTTCCCCGACCGCGGACCGTAGGGTACGAATGATGGTTCGGCACACCGTCGGGCGCGCCAACCCGATTGCGCACGTGCGATATCGGGTGCGTGTGGAGTGACAAGCAGGGAAGGGCTGGATGCGCTCGGTTGAGGATCAGCAGATCAAGGTGACCGCCGCGGCGGTCGCGCCCCGGCCGGTCCGGGTCGCGATTTCCGAGGCCCAGGGCCTGCTGTGTGCCGAGGATGTCGTCACCGAACGTCCGCTGCCCGGATTCGATCAGGCCGCCATCGACGGATACGCGGTGCGTAGCGTCGACGTGTCCGCCGCCGGTTCCGATATCCGCAACGAGGACGGCGATCTCGTCGATCTCACCCTGCCGGTGGTCGGCGAGGTGAGCGCGGGCTCGCGGCAGCCGATCCGGTTGCAGCCGCGTCAGACGGTGCGGGTCGATACGGGTGCGCCGCTGCCGACACTGGCCGATGCCGTGCTGCCGCTCGACTTCACCGACGGCGGGCGGGCCAGGATCAAGGTCTACGAATCCGTGCGCTCCGGTGATTACGTGCGCCGCATCGGCGACGACGTGCAGCCGGGTGATGTCGCGGTGCGCGCCGGCACCATCATCGGCGCGGCCCAGGTCGGCCTGCTCGCCGCGGTGGGTCAGGACAAGGTGCTCGTCCATCCCCGGCCGCGGCTGTCGGTGATCTCGGTCGGCGGCGAGCTGATCGATATCGACCGCACGCCGGGCCCCGGGCAGGTCTACGACGTCAACTCCTATGCGCTGGCCGCCGCCGCGCGGGATGCGGGCGCCGACGTGAACCGGGTCGGCATCGTGAGCGCCGATCCGCGCAGGCTGCGCGACGTGGTGGAGGGGCAGCTGGTCCGCTCCGAGGTCGTGGTGATCGCGGGCGCGGTCGGCGGCTGGGCCTCCGAACAGGTCAGGGAGGCGCTGGAGGGGCTCGGCGAACTCGAAATCGCCCGCGTCGCCATGCATCCCGGCTCGGTGCAGGGTTTCGGGCGACTAGGGCGCGACGAGGTCCCGACCTTTCTCTTGCCCTCCAATCCCGTTGGCGCGCTGGTGGTATTCGAGGTCATGGTGCGACCGCTGATCCGAATCGCGTTGGGGCGCAGGCATCCCATGCGCCGCATCATCCGGGCCAGGACCATCACCCCGATCAGCTCGATGGCCGGGCGCAAGGGTTATCTGCGCGCGCAGTTGATGCGCGACGAGGCCACCGGCGACTATCTGGTGCAGCCGCTCGGCGGCAGCAACGGCTCCTCGCACCTGCTCGCGACGCTGGCCGAGGCCAACAGCCTGATCGTGATCGACCCCGACGACACCGAGATCCGCACCGGTGACGAGGT
This sequence comes from Nocardia sp. NPDC052566, assembly GCF_044547285.1. Taxonomy (NCBI): domain Bacteria; kingdom Bacillati; phylum Actinomycetota; class Actinomycetes; order Mycobacteriales; family Nocardiaceae; genus Nocardia; species Nocardia sp. NPDC052566. Next base: position 5,005 of record NZ_JBIUAF010000006.1, read on the forward strand.
CAGGGTCGCATTCCTCGCACAGCGCGGCTGAGGCGTGGAGTCCATGAACGTCTTCCGGGTCAGCCAGCATCCCGGATGGCCCGCGCGGCTCGGGCCTGTCCACGTCGCGGCCGGGCCGGTGACACTGCGCCCGGTGCGGCTACGCGACGCCGCGGCATGGAGCCGGATTCGGTTGCGCGACAGGGATCATCTGGAGCCGTGGGAGCCGACCGGGCGTGGGGCGTGGGAGGCGCGCAATCACGCGTCCAACTGGCCGTCGCTGTGGTCGAGCTTGAAGGCCGAGGCCAGGCGCGGCGCGATGATTCCGCTGGTGATCGAGGTCGACGGCGCCTTCAGCGGGCAGCTGACCATCGGCAATATCGTGCGCGGCGCGCTGCGCTCGGCCTGGATCGGCTACTGGGTGAGCAAGGATCTCGGCGGCCAGGGCATCGCCACCGCCGCACTGGCGCTCGGGCTCGACCACTGCTTCGGTCCGGTCGGTCTACATCGCGTCGAGGCGACCGTGCGGCCGGACAACCACGCCAGCCAAGCGGTATTGCGCAATGTCGGTTTCCGGGAGGAAGGGCTGCTGCGCCGCTACCTCGATGTCGACGGCGCGTGGCGTGACCATCTGCTGGTCGGCATGACCGTCGAGGAGATCAACGGCACGGTTGTCGACCGCCTGGTACGCGACGGACGGGTCACCCGGCCCGTGAAATAGGGGATATCCCTGTGACGGGTGTGGCTCATGTGTCGGCGCGCCTGCCGGAAGTTCGCGCCACGCCGAATTAACCTACGGACGTCGGTGGTGCGTCTTGCGTCATCGGTAGAGCCTGCGAAACGCAAGGGGGCGCCAGGCCGACACGACAATCAGGCGGGGACGGAGGTGCTGACGATGCCGAATTCGATCCTGTGGATCGGCCTGGTCGTGCTTTGGGTCTTCGTCCTGTTCCCGATCCTCGCCGACCGGCATCCGAGGATCAGGCAGACCACCGACGCCGCACTCGCCACCCGAGTCCTACATCGGGGCGGATCCAAGCGGCGCACCAAGAAAGGGCCGGCCGCCGGACACGACAGTGACCCGGACTACCGGCCGACCCGCGTGCAGAGAAGGCTTGCCAACAGCGATGATGCGGAGGACCGGATGACGAAACCGGCCGACGAGCCCGTCACCGAGGCTGACGACGAGACCACCGTTTCGGCGCAGGCTCCCGAAATCCCGGCAGACGCAACCGATTCCCCTGAGACCGAGACCGGCGCCGAACTCATCGAGGACGAAAAAGCCCTCGACGCAGCTGAAGTCGCCGAGACCGAAGCCGAGGCGTCGGACCCCGACGACGAGGATGACGAACTCGCTGCGGAAGCGGCCGAACCCCCTGCGGAATCGCGCATTTCGGCCGATGATGACGACGTGGCCGCAGACCTGCCCGACGATGATCGGGACGCCGCCGAACCCGCCAGGGTCCGGATACCGCCCACCAGGTCGGCTGCGCCCGCCCGAATCGCCGACGATTACGACGATTACGACGACTACGAATCCGACTCCGACGACGAGGGTTTCGTGCCGTCCCGGCGTGGCCGCGGCGGCTACGACCCCGAGGCCGACGCCATCGCCCGCGCCGCCCGCTACACCTTCCGGCAGCGCGCCGTGCTCGGACTCATCCTGTCCGCCTTGCTCTTCGGCGGTCTCGGCGTCGCGGTGATGCACCTGCTCTGGTGGGGCAGTGGGCTATCCGGCCTCGTCCTCATCACCTACCTGGCTTATCTGCGCAAGCAGGTGCGCATGGAGGAAGACATCCGCCGTCGCCGTGCCGCCAGGCTCAGCAGCGCCCGCCAGCGCGGTGAAACAGACGCCCCGCGCCGCGCCGAACGCACCCCCGACCGCGGCACCATGGACCGCGACACCGCCCGCGCCCTGCGCCGCCGCTCCGTCCTCATCGAGACCGACGACGAAGACCCCATGTTCGAACATCTCGACACCTTCGACGCCGCCGCGGCCCGCGCCGTCCGCCACCGCGCGGCAGGCGGCGACATCCGCCGCGCCGCAGGCGCCTAAAACCCCAGCTCACCCCACCGATTCGGAGTCTGGCCCGATCATTTGCTACAGTTCTACAGCGCGGTTCCCCCGGGAACCGCACGGGGCTATAGCGCAGTTGGTAGCGCGTCTCGTTCGCATCGAGAAGGTCAGGGGTTCGATTCCCCTTAGCTCCACTTCACCACAGAGCCGCAGGTCATCGACCTGTGGCTCTGTTGCATTTCCGGCAATGCGCGAACCCATAGAGTGCCCTACGCGGTACCCTACGTTGATGAAGGCCAAAACGAGCGTGTATCTGAATCCCGAACAGGCTGCCCGTCTCAAAGAGGCTGCGGAAGCTTCGGGGCGGTCGGAAGCTGATTTGATCCGCGAGGGGATCGACCTGGTTCTGCTGCGGTCGCACAGGGTCCGACGCACTCGCCCATGGCCGTCGTTCGATTCCGGTGACCCTGGGTTCGCCGCCAACAGTGAGGACTTGCTCGGCGAGGCATACGGCGAGTGAGCTTCTTCATCGCCGATACCTCGGCCATAATCGCCGCTTACGATCGCGCCGCCAAACTGCACGAGCGGGCCCGGGAATTCCTCGCCACCTCTGTCGCGGTCGTCTCGCCGCTCGTTCTGGATGAGGTCGATCATCTGCTGGTCGCGCGATTCGGAAAGGACCGTCGCACAGCCGATCTCGTCCTTGATGACCTGCTCACCTCGGCCGAGGAAGGCGCGGTGCTCGTGCCACCGGTAGACCGCGATGACCTCCGGGTTGCGCAGAAGATCATTGAACAGTACCGCGGACTCCGGCTCGACCTGGCCGACGCGGTCACTGTCGTGCTGGCCGAGCGCTACCTCACCAACGACATACTGACATTGGACGAGAAGGACTTTCGAGCCGTCCGGCCCCTGACACCCGCTCATCCGTCGTTTCGGCTCCTGCTCCAGGGCGACTGAACCGCCCGCGACCGCGCTCGGGTGCCTACGGCCCGGATCGCAATGTCCGGTCCGTTGACCAGCACTGCCTGGTTCGTACGCTGGTCCGTCAGGTCCACCGAAGGAACAGCTCGGCAATTGCGCCGGGCTGTTCCTTTTTCTGTCTCTTGCTCTCTCAGCGTTCGGGGCTCGGGACTTCCCAGAGGGCGCTGACCGGCATTGCGAGCATCTTCGGTCCGAAGGGCAGTGTTTGCTGGCCGGTGTGGAGCACGATGCCCGTGAGGAAGTCGTCGCCGAGGCGTTCGGCGAGGTGGCGGAGGTGGCGGAAGTCGTCGGGGCCCACGGTGGAGGCGGCTTTGACTTCGATGCCGACGACTTCGCCCCGTCGGTTCTCGAGTACGGCGTCGACTTCGACCCCGTCTTTGGTGCGGTAGTGGTACATCTCGACGTCCTCGGCGGACCAGGTGCGCTGGCGTGCGAGTTCCATCAGCACGAACCCCTCCAGTAGCGGACCGAATCGGCCGTTGGGGCGCAACATGTTACGTATGTCGGCTCCGACGAGATTCGCTGCGATACCGGAGTCGACGAAGGCGACCTTGGGGATCATCGTGGCGCGATTGCTCAGGTTTCTGGACCATGCCGGTATTCGTTTGATGAGGTAGACCTCTTCGAGCAGCGTCAGATAGCGTTTGACCGTCGAGGCCCCGAGCGCGAGGTCGTTGCTGAGCGAGGTGTTCGCGAGCAGTTGGCCGGATCGGGCCGCGACCAGTTGAAGGAGGGAGCGCATCTCGGAGGTGCGCTCGATCCCCGACAGTTGGCGGATGTCACGAGTGATCAAGTCGCCGATATAGGAATCGAAGAAGGCTTTGCGCCGTTTGTCACTGCTCCGCGCATTGGCTTCCGGGAAACCGCCGCGGACGATCCGCTCGGCGTAGTCGGCTCGCGGCACGGTCGTGGTGTGACGCAACGTGTCTCGTCGAGTGAAGACCGCGTCGATGAAGGCATCAGGCGTGCCGGCTAGCTCGCCTTGGGAAAAGGGCCACAGCTCGATGGTCTCCATGCGGCCGACCAGGGTGTCCGGCAACGCCCGCAGTCCGAGTATGCGTGCGGAGCCAGTCAGTAGGTATCGGCCCGGGCGGCCGTCTGCGTCCACTTGCGCCTTGATCGCCAGCAACAGCTCGGGTGCTCGCTGAATCTCGTCCACGATCATCAAGATCGGCGAGTCCACGAACCCGTCTGGGTCGTTGAGCGCGGCCTGTCTGGTCAGGGTGACATCGAGGTCGCGCCACTCGGCTTCGCGCCCCTTGGCGACGAGGCGGACGAGGGTGCTCTTGCCGCATTGTCTCGCTCCATTGACGAGAACGACCCGGGTGTCGGCCAGCGCGTCGGTGACGGCCGCTTCGGCACGCCGAGGGATGACCGGTCCATGTCGGGTCTGCATAGCGATGTGCCCCGTTCACCGAGTATGACGACCGACCACAATCTCTTCGCACCTGATCATAGCCAGTTTTTCGAAATGATCTGGTTGATTTGTCGCTACACAGCTGGTTGATTCGTCGCAGCATTGCTGGTTGATTTGTCGCTCGTCACGCGGTTGATTCGTCGCAACTGGACCGATGGATTGGTCCCCTGTCTGTCGTTGCTCACCGCGCGGATCGGGATGTCCGGCCCGTCTACCGGCTGTGTGCGAGTGTGCACTCACGTCGGCAACGGTCGGGTGAGCCTGCCTGGTTGCACGTTCGTCGCGGAGTTAGTGCTGGTGGGGAGGTTCGGCTGGTGGGGGATCGGTGTTTTCGCCAGTGGTGGGTTTGATTCTGCGTGGTCTGGCCATGCGTCGGATGCTGGCACCGGGGGCGTCGTTGCCTGCTCGCTCTCGCCGTAACGCGTTGAGGTCGATGACGCTCGCTGCCTGCTCGGGTCTGCCAGGGACTTCCTCTGGAGCGGGGTGCGGGCGGGGATCGACCGGCCATCCTTCCGTTTCGCGCTGCAGTTCTGAGCGCAGGACGGGTCTGGTCGGTGCGGCGTCGTAGCCGCCGCCCTCCGAATGCCACGTTTTGCGGGGAGGCTCGTCGGCTTCGTCGGTGACGCGCCGCGGGCGGCGCGGCAGCCGGATGACCTTGGGCGGGCCGTCTCCCGGTACTTCCCGGTCCGACATCGAGCTAGCGGCCCGCAGGCGCCGCGGCACCCGTCGGCATCACGAGCTGATCTTCGAACTTTTGCCTGACTGCTTCGCGCACTTCCGTATTCTCCCTTGGGATCGCCACACTCGTTCCTGCTCAGTCCCGCTGAGCACCCGAGTCGGGGGCCACGCCGAGTGCACCCCGGGTCCTGTTGCCGTCCCAAAACATGAATCGGTTCAGCGGCTCCATCCTACGAGCCCGCGCTGGGGCGGGGCTGCCGCAGCTACCGGGGGGCCTCGGTAAGGGGTTCGGCCCCGTCCGGTGGAGGCCCGACAGACGGTGAGTACGTCATTCGACGCTAGCCCGCGCGGTTCCGCGAAACCTACCTTCGTCGGGTGTGCCATGCGCACCAAGGACTCACGAAGGAGCTCGACCCGATGACGACCACAATTCAGCTGGGTGGCGATCTGTCCGTTCGCCGGATCGGCTACGGCGCAATGCGATTGAGCGCGCCGCAGGTGCCGGGGTATTCCGGCGCGATGTCGCATATATGGAAGGCACCGGTCGATCGGGCCGGCGCGATCGCGCTGCTGCGGCAGGCGGTGGAACTCGGGGTGAACCTGTTCGACACCGCCGACGCGTACGGACTCGGCGAGAACGAGGAGCTGATCGCCGAGGCGTTGTCCCCGTACCGCGACGGTGTCGTGATCGCGACGAAGATCGGTGCGGTGCGCCCGTCACCGCCGGAGTGGGCCGTGCTCGGGCATCCGGCTTACCTGCGTCAGCAGGCCGAACTGTGTTTGCGACGGCTGCGACTCGATCGCATCGACCTGCTGCAGCTGCATCGCGTCGACCCGGAGGTGCCGCTCGCCGATCAGATCGGGGCGTTGAAGCAACTCGTCGACGAGGGCAAGGTCCGCCATATCGGCCTGTCCGAGGTGAGTGTCGAGCAGTTGCGCGAGGCTTGCGCGATCACGCCCGTCGCCAGCGTGCAGAATTTGTACAACCTCGGCGCGCGCGGCCACGATGACGTGGTGGAATACGCTGCGGCACAGGGCATCGCGTTCATTCCGTGGTTCCCGGTGGCCGCCGGGGCGCATGCCGTCGGCGACGGTGTATTGGCCGAGGTGGCAGCGGAACTCGGCGCGACGACCACCCAGGTCTCACTGGCCTGGCTGCTGCACCGATCACCGGCGATGCTGCCGATCCCGGGCACAACGTCGCCGTCCCATCTCACGGAAAACGTCGCCGCGGCACAGCTGCCTCTCTCCGAGGATCAGATACAGCGATTGGCGACCCTGGGATGATCGGCCACGCTCCCGTCCTCGACTGCTAGGCGTCGGCCGTCACGGCGGCGATGACGGCCGGGAATCGCGGTTCTGACCAGGCCGAACACCGTATCGGTTGACGTGTCAGGGTGACGTCAGGCCGGTATCAAGCGGGCTGGCGAATGTATCCACCGTGAACAGCACAGCAATGGCCGCGCCCGGACTGCGGAACGCATACGACCTCGGTGCCCACCCGGTGCTGCGTACGGAATCGCTGGCCCGTGGAATGCGGTACCTGCGCGGTGACCACGCCTTCGCCCAGTTGATCCGTTTCGCGCTGGTCGGCGGCGCGAGCAATATCGCCTACGTCCTGCTGTTCATGGCCATGAGCGAGGCGGGCCCGCTGGTCGCCAATATCGCGGGCTCGATCGTCAGCACGGTGATCGCGAACGAAATGCACCGGCGGATCACCTTCCGCGCGGCCGACCGGGTCGGCTGGTTCACCGCCCAGTGGGAAGGCGGCGGGCTGGCCGCGATCGGCCTGCTGGTCAGCACCGCGGCACTGGCCGGTCTCGACTTCTGGGCTCCCGGCCTCAGCGAGATCGCCCAGGCGGGCGCCGTGATCACCACCATGGCTGCGGTCGGCGGAATGCGCTTCCTGGCCCTGCGCGGCTTCGTCTTCTGACGTGGTCGAGGCCGCGCAGGAGCGCCGTCGGCGGGCGCTTCGAACGCACCTCAGTTCCTGGTGGCCAATCCGCCCACGTACACCAGTAACTCCAGATCGCCGATCGGCTCCCAGGCCGGCGCGAGCAGCTTCATGTACCGCTCGACGTAGAGCAGTTGCTTGCCGACGAGCACCAGGTCGCGCGGGATCTTGGCGTCGTGGATCTTGGCGAAGTCGATCAGCGTCTTGCCGATGGTGCCGAACGAAAGGTTCGACAGCGCGGTGCCTTTCAGCGGTGCGGTGAGCCGATCGATCTCCTCGGCCGCCTCCCGCGAGCTGGCCATCGGCTTCCCGACGGCGCCGAGCCGGTAGAACGTGCGGCTGACCGCCTCGAAATCGTTGCGTACCAACAGGTCGACGATGAGCTGACGCATCAGGTCCCTGGTCGGCGGGTCGAAGCGGCCGACGATGCCGAAGTCCAGCAGCACGATTCGGCCGTCGCCGTCGACGAGGATGTTGCCCGCGTGCAGGTCGCCGTGGAAAAGCCCGCGCCGCAGCGCGGATTCCAGCAGTGAGAACAAAATGGTCTTGACGAGCTGCTTGCCCTCGCGGCCCGCCTTTTCGAGCGCGGCGAGATCGTCGATGCGTGTGCCCGCGACGTATTCCATCGTCAGTACGCGAGCGGTGGTCTGCGCCCAGTGGATTCGCGGTACGCGCACTCGCGCGGCATACGCGGTATCGGCGAGGCCGGCGAACCATTCCTCCATCGACGCCGCCTCGCGCGCGAAATCCAGTTCGGCGCCGACATTGTCGGCGAAGTCGACGATCACCTCGGACGCGTTGAGCATCCGCCCGTACACCGATTTCTCCGCGAGCCAGGCCACCCGCCGCAGTATCTGCAGATCCGCGCCCAGTCGCTGGGTGATGCCGGGCCGCTGGATCTTGACCACCACCTGTTCGCCGCTGTGCAGCGTCGCGCGGTGCACCTGGGCGATGGAGGCCGAGGCGAGCGGGGTGGCGTCGAAGGTCGCGAACACCTGCTCGGGCGGCGCGCCGAGATCCTCCGCGATGAGCGCGCGCACTCGCGCGGGGTCGGCGGGTGGCACTCGATCGAGCAGTGTGCGGAACTCGGAGGAGAGCACCTCGGGGAAGACGCCGGGGCTGGAGGCGATGATCTGGCCGAATTTGACGTACGTCGGGCCGAGCCGGGTGAACACCTCGCGCGCCTCGATGGCCGCGCGCACCGGCAGGCTGCGCCCGCGTGGGCGGTGGACCAGCAGCTTCACCAGGCCGACGACGACCTGCCACATCGTCGCACCGATCCGCGCCAGCTCGACCCGGATCGGTACCCGGGCGGGCAGTGCGGCGGACGCGGTGGCACCCATCGGAACTCCGGTGTCGGCGGACAGGACGTTTCTGCAGGTCAGTACGCCGCATCATAGGGCAGCGCCGCCCGGCACCGGCGCGCGGCGCACCGCCGGGTGTCCCGCTGGGGTACGCGGCGCATCGGCGAGCCGGGGGTTGTGCGCCGGCGACCCGAGCCCGTACATCTGATGGCTGTGACCACCATCGACGAACTACGCACCAGCCCGAACGCGCTCGCCGCGCATTATTCGCGATTCCGGGTCGATCAGCGGCTGCTGCTGACCGGGCATTCCCATCAGGCCTGGCCGGATGTCGCGCTGCGCGGCCAGCTCGAGGCGTTCGAGGATGCGGCCGACGCGGTGGACGGCAAGTGGGACAAGGCCTTCGCCAAGGCGGATGCGGTGCGTGCCGGCGTGCGGCGGCTGCTCGGCGATCCGGCGGCCGAACTCGCGCTCGGCGCCAACACGCACGAGCTGGTCGTCCGCTTCCTGTCCAGCCTCGCGCTGCGCGAAAAGCCCCGCCTGGTCACCACGGACGGCGAATTCCACAGCGTGCGCAGGCAGTTGGCCCGGCTGGCGGAGGAGGGGATCGAGGTGGTCAAGGTGGCGTCGGCGCCGGTCGCCACGCTGGCCGAGCGGATGGCCGCGGCGGTCGACGATCGAACCAGCGCGGTCCTGATTTCGGCTGTGCTGTTCGAAACCTCGCGGATCGTGCCCGATCTCGGCGATCTGGCCGCGGCCTGCGCGCGACGGGGCGTGGAACTGCTCGTCGATATCTATCACGGCCTCGGCGTGGTGCCGTTCGACGAGTTCGGTGCGGGTCTGGACGCGGCGTGGCTGGTCGGCGGCGGCTACAAGTACCTCCAGCTGGGCGAGGGCAACTGCTTCCTGCGCCTGCCACGGCACGCGCTCGACGCCAGGCCGGTGTTCACCGGCTGGTTCGCCGAATTCGACGACCTCGCGCAGCGCAACCATCGGGTGACCTACGCGCCGGGCGCCGCCCGCTTCGCCGGTTCGACCTACGATCCGACCAGCCACTACCGTGCGAGCCATGTCCTGGAGTTCTTCGCCGAACAGCAGTTGACACCGGCGTTGCTGCGCCGAATCTCGCTGCACCAGACCGAATTGCTGGCCCGGCGGTTCGACGAGCTCGACACCGGCCTGATCACCCGTGACCGCGATGCGCCCCGATCGGCCTTCGGTGGCTTCCTCTCCCTGCGCTCATCCCGTGCCGCGGACCTGCGCGCCGGTCTGGCCGAGCGTGGCGTCGCCACCGACAGCCGCGGCGAATACCTGCGATTCGGGCCTGCCCCTTACCTTTCCGATGCCCAACTGGAAGCGGCGATCGCGGCACTGGGCGAGGTGCTCACGGATCTGCGTTAGAGCGCGAGCAGCGCCTTCGGTGCGGCGAGCCATTCGCGGATGTTGTTGCGGATCAGCGTTGTTCGTCTGCACTCGCAGGGTGCGCCGACGCCGTCCGCCTCGATGCCCGCGGCCCGGCACAGCGCGACCGCGCGCGGCACGTGCCAGTACTGGGTGACGATCAGCGCGCGGTCGATGCCGTAGACCTGCTTGGCCCGTTCGCATGTCGCGCGCGTCGACTCGCCGGAGCCGTCCGCGTCGATGCGCGCCGCGTCGATCCCGTGTGCGGTGAGATAGGTTGTCATCGAGGCGATTTCGTCACCAGAGACGCCAGAAGCATCACCCGACACCAGGATTCGCTGTGCCTTGCCGGTGCGCACCAGCTCGATCGCGGCATCGAGGCGTCCGCGCAGATAGGCCATCGGCGTACCATCCGTGGCGACCTTCGCGCCGGGCACGATCACCACCGGGGCGGCGGGCGCGTCCGCCACCGAGGACCGATGCCCCGACGACACCGTCCACAACCAGGCATTCGCCCCGGCGACGGCGAGCACGACTCCCGCCGTCAGCGCACCGCCCCAGCGCAGCGCCCGCCCGGCGACGCGCCGCCGGTCGACGGTCATTCGATACCGCCTAGGCGATGTAGCAGCATGGTCCCTTTTCCCGCGGTCGACGTGGCGGGACCAGCGTAGGTGACTACACCTCCGGCAGCGGCGGCGACGCGGGGAAGACCACCGGCAGCGCGGTCAGCGCCCGATGGAACGGACCGGGCCGCCAGGTCAGCTCACCCGGCTCGGTCGCCAGGCGCAGCTCGGGCAGCGCGTCGAGCAGCTGATCGATGGCGTCCTGGGCGATCAGATACGCCATCGAACTGGCGGGGCACACATGCGGTCCGGCGCCCCAGGCCAGGTGAGAACGGTTGCCCGCGTATTGATTTCCGACGATCGCCGGGTCGTTGTTGCAGGCGGCCATGCTGATCACCACGGGCTGGTTGGCGGGCAGCCAGACGCCGTCGATCAATATCGGCTGCTTCGGGAAGCTGATGCAGAAGTTCGCCATCGGCGGGTCGTTGAACAGCACCTCGTCGAGCGCGTCCCTGGTGGACAGGCTGCCGCCGAGCACGCTGCCGCCGAATCGCTCGTCGGTGAGGATCAGCAGCAGCGTGTTGACGATCAGATTCTGCTGCGGCTCGATGCCCGCGCCGTAGAGCGTGGCCAGCTGATGCACCATCTCCGTATCGGACAGTTCCGATGGGTGGTGCACCATCCGGGTGGTGACGTCGTCACCCGGATCGGCTCGCTTCAGCAGGGTCAGCTTCAGCAGCGAGTCGACGAGCATCTTGTTGCCGCGTTCGGCGTCGACGCCCTCGAAGATCGCCGCCATCCCCGCCGCGGCCTGCTGAGCGATCTCGGCCGGACAGCCGAGCAGGGCATTGAGCACCGCGAAGGCGAGCGGAAACGCGTACTGGCGCACCAGATCCGCGGCTCCGTCCGCGCAGAACTCGTTGATCAGCGGTACCGCGAGCCTGGCGACCGTGTCGTGCAAGCCATAGTGGTCGACGCTGTCCAGACCGGCGGTGTTGATCTGCCGGTAGCGCGCGTGTTCGGCGCCCGCGCTGCGCAGCGCGTTCGGCCGCCACTGCATCATCGGCCGCACCGGGCATTCGGCGGGGATGTCCTGCTGCCAGATGCGCGGATCGGCCGGGAAATGGTCGGGATCGTTGAAGATCCGTACCGCCGTGTAGTAGCCGATCACCAAGGTGGCGGGCACATCCGGCGCCAACTCCACGGGCACGAGCGACCCGTATTTTGCGCGCATCGCCCGGTAGGCGCCGTGCGGATCCGCCGCGAACTCCGGTGCGTGCAGCGAAACTCGTGGGCCGTCGGTGTCGATCGGTGAATCGAGTGGCGCGCGATCGGAATGACGGGGCACGGGAGACGGGGGCAGCGTCATGGCGGCAAACTCCAGGCAGTCGAGCAACAAGCTCCGTGAGCCTATGCAGCCGACGACCCGTGCGCATCGGAAGACACCCAACCGTGACGGGATTCGGTGCCACGGCGACCGCCGTGGCCGGATCCGTTCAGGCGCAGTAGTAGCAGGTCCCGCTGGCGGGGAGCTGGGTGAAGCACTCCTCGCACACCGCCTCGCGGGTCGGCTGCGGTTCGGGTTCCGCCTGTTTGATGGTGCTCGCGGTGCGGCGGCGGCCCGCCACCTTGGGGGTGAGCGGCGGCACGCCGCCGTCGGCGGGCATGACGGCGCCGTAGTACTCGTAGCACTGGCGCCGGGCGTACGCGGCGTGCAGTTCGAGATCGTCCGGGATCGGCAGTCCCGCGAGTTCGAGCACGTACTTGTAGGTATCGCCGACCGTGTGGTTCTGGCGGACGCACAGCGCGGTGAGCGGCGGCTCGCCCGCCTTGTGACAGCGGCGGGCGATCTTGCGCAGGATGGCGTCCATCCAGGTGCGCGTCGGCGCGCCCGTGTGCACGCCGGATGACTCCTGCACCCGCTCGGCCAGTTCGCTCACGGTGATGAAATGCCCGTACCCGGTGGCGATCTCGGACAGTTCCGCGTGTGCGGCCAGCGCCCACGCCACCGTCGCCTCACGCAACGACACCGCGGCGCCGTCACCTGCCCGCCATGCTCCTGCCGTCGTGGGTACGGAACTCTTAATCATCCGACCAAGTTATCGTGACACCCCACGGACAAGCCAATGCGCCGGCGAGGTTCACAACTTGGCCCGGCGCAGTCGTTGCAGGAAGTCCTCCAGCGGTGCCTCGTCCGGCACGGTGGGGAGCACGGTCGTCGCGCTGTCGAACTTCGCCTCGTACTCCTCGATCAGCGCACGCGCCACCTGTTCGCCGCCTGTGGCCGTTACCCGGGCGCCGAATTCGAAATAGCGCTCGGCATCGGGAACGCGCAAGGGCAGCGTGCCGGTCGTGTAGAGCTCGAGGCCCTGCCACAGCAGACGCATGGTGTGCCTGGCGTGTTTCGCGCGCCGCTTGTCCGGCAAACCCTGGGGCTCGCCTCGATCGAGCAGTCGGCGGAACTGCGATGTCGCGTAGCCGAAGTAGGCGTCCCTGACCCGTCGCGCGGACAGGAAGCAGTGCCGCAACGACACCAGCTCCGCGCCGAATTCGCTTGTCGCCGTGTATTTATCGAGCCAGAGCAGATCAGAGGCCGTCGGATTGCACGACAGCATCAGCGCCATCGCCTTACCGATCTCGTGATAGGTGGCATCGGAGCCATCGCGGCCCTGCTTGGTCGCGCGCTCGCGCACCGGCGGATGCAGTCCGAGCAGCAGGCCCGTCGGTTCGGCGTAGATGCCCGCGTAGTCGACGTCGCTGTCGGGCGTATCCAGTCCGTACGCAACCGATCCCACCACGCCTTCGAGCAGCAAATCCATCCCGGCCCCCTTCACAGCTCCCGAAACACGATCGAGTATCCCGACCGGATCTGCCGCTGTACACCGATTTATCGACGGATCGAAATGCGGCGACACGATGGAGAGTTGCGCAACTAATTCATCGACTAATGATTTGCTGCCTTTGTGCTGATATCGCGTATTTTCTCCGCGGTCGCCGTCGCCGCCTGTGCGCTGTCGCTCTGCGCCGCTCCTGCTGCCGCCGTGGAGCAGGACGAGCTGGATGTGCGTGGGGCGACGGCGGAAAGCGCGCTGGCAATTCTCGGGTCGGCGCGGTTGAGCATCAAGGTCTTGGCGATGACGATCGTGCCGCCGAGCCAGTTCCGGTCGTTCGACAACATCATCACCAGCGAAAGCGGCTGGGATGTCTTCGCGCTCAACCCCGTCAGCGGCGCGTACGGGCTCGGCCAGGCGTTGCCGCCGGAGAAGATGGCCAGTCACGGCCTCGACTGGCCGTTCAATCCGGTGACCCAGATCCGCTGGGCCTACGACTATATGAACGCCCGCTACGGGAGTCCGGATGCCGCGTGGGCATTCTGGCAGCGGTACCACTGGTATTGATCCGGAAAATGCGAGAGCCCCGCACCCGAGCGGATGCGGGGCTCTGCCGAGCTCTGTCGATCAGATGGTGCGGACGTCCTGGGCCTGCGGGCCCTTCTGTCCTTGGCCGACCTCGAACTCCACCCGCTGTCCTTCTTCAAGGGACTTGAATCCCGAGCCGGACACGGCGGAGTAGTGCACGAAGACGTCAGGACCGCCACCGTCTTGCGCGATAAAGCCGAAGCCCTTCTCGCTGTTGAACCACTTCACACTGCCTTGTGCCATTTTTTTACTTCATTCTTTTCTGTCGATGAGCCGGGCAGATCACATCGATTAGCCCGATCTCACCCGCCCACCCTGCCACGCCGATCCGCATTCCGCCGAATGTGTGACGTAACCGACCCCGGCCGCTGCCCCGTGTCTTGCCCTAGAACCTGTGGCTTCCGGCCGATCAAAACCTCGGTTACCCTGCGTTTGCGGGGCTCGGGCGGAATCGAATGGGAGGGGTGCCCGATGGAGTATTCGACGTGCTCGGTGGTCGGCGGAGGGCCTGCGGGGATGTTTCTCGGGCTGTTGCTGGCCCGGGCGGGGGTGCGGGTGACCGTGCTGGAGAAGCACGGGGACTTCCTGCGCGACTTCCGCGGCGACACGGTGCATCCGACAACGTTGGAATTGCTCGACGAGCTGGGGTTGGGCGCGGAGTTCGGGCGGCTGCCGCAGCGGCATGTGAGCGAGGTGAAGGGGCCCATCAACGGGCGGATGCAGACGCTGGCGACGATGAAACACCTGCCGGTGCGGCACCGCTACATCGCGATGGTGCCGCAGTGGGATCTGCTGAACCTGCTCGCGCGCGCGGCCGAGCGCGAACCATCATTCGAGTTGCGGATGAATACCGAAGCGACGGGGGTGATTCGGGAGGGCGAGCGCATCGCAGGCATCACCTATCGCACGAAAAGCGGTGCCACCGGCGAGATTCGAGCGGAGCTGACCGTGGCCTGCGACGGCCGCTTCTCGGTACTGCGCGCCGCGGCGGAGTTGCCGTCGCGGAGTTGGACCGCACCGTTCGACGTGTGGTGGTTCGCCTTGCCGCGCAACGACTCCGATCCGGTCGGTGATGTGCAGATCACCGCGCGGATGGTCGCGGTGCTCGCCGACCGCGGCGACTACTGGCAGTGCGCGATCATCATCCCGAAGGGCGCCGATCCGCAGCTGCGGCAGCGTCCGGTCACCGATGTCGTCGCGACCATGGCGCGGGTATTGCCGTGGCTCGGCGACCGGATCGATGTCGTCAGGGACTGGGACGACATCAAACTGCTCGAGGTGCACATGGACCGGCTGCACCGCTGGTATCGCGAGGGCCTGCTGTGCCTCGGCGACGCCGCCCACGCCATGTCGCCGATGGGCGGCGTCGGCATCAACCTGGCCGTCCAGGATGCCGTCGCGGCCGCGAGAATCCTCGCACCGCAGTTGCTCTCGGGAACGGCGCCGGACCTGGCCGCGGTTCAGCGCCGCCGCCTGCTGCCGACGGTCCTGATGCAGCGCATGCAGCGCGCGATGCACGCCAAAGTCGTCGAGCCCGCGCTGTCCAATGCCGTCGAACGTCCCGATATCGAACAGGCGCCGCTCACGCTGCGAATCCTGTGCCGGCTACCCGGAATTCGCGCGATCCCGCTGTTCCTCGTCGCCCGCGGCATTCGCCCCGAACATGCCCCGGACTTCGCTCGCCGTACTCCGGTGTCCCGCTGACGATTACGGGCCGCGGGCGGTGAACCCACCGGGCCGCGCCGCGATCGGCCGATGCGGCGCGACCGGCTCCCGGCTCAGGCCGTGACGGGGACGGGTGTGCCGCGACGTTCGGCGAGAACATTCGCGGCGTATGCCGCGCCGGCGGCCTTGTTGCCGAGGACGTAGCCGACGATGTCGGCGAGGCCCTGGACCTGGCCCGCTCCGCCCCAGGTGCCTTCGGTGACCTCGGGGGTGAAGACCCAGACGCGATTCGGATCCCGTTCGTAGGCGCCGTTTTCGGCGTCGAGCACCGCTTCGGTGACCTCGGCGACGATGGCGCCGCGGCGTTGGAGATCGTCGGCGAGAAGTGGTCGCTGCTCGTGCTGCGCGAGGCGTACTTCGGCATCCGCCGCTTCGACGACTTCCATCGCGCGCTCGGCTGTGCCCGCAATCTGCTCAGCGGCAGGCTGGCCAAACTCGTCGAACACGGTGTGCTCGAACGGGTGCTCTACCAGGAGGCGGGCCATCGCGGCCGCTATGAATACCACCTGACCGACAAGGGTTACGACCTCGAACCGGCACTCGTCGCCCTGATGCAGTGGGGCGATCGCTGGACCGCCGACGCGGACGGCCCGCCGGTGGTGATGCGCCACAACGACTGTGGCGCACCGGTGCACGCCGTGCTGTCCTGCGAGAACGGCCACCACGCGGTGGCGCCGCAGGACACACGGCCGATGCCGGGCCCGGGGGCCCGGCGCATCGCCTGACTACTCGACGCCGAGGGTGACCTCGGTGGACTTGATCAGCACCTTGACGGTTGCCCCCTCGGCGAGGTCGAGGTCGTCGACGGCGTCGCGGGTGATCGAGGAGGTGATCTCGTCGCCGCCGTTGAGGCGGACGCGGACCACGGCCATCGCCTCGCCACGGGTGACAGAGAGGACGGTTCCTTCGAGTTGGTTACGGGTGCTCAGGCGCATGGGCGGGAGCTTACGCAGTTGCCACACGTTCACAGGCTCCGGCCGATGATGAGTTTCATGATCTCGTTGGTACCACCGTAGATCTTCTGGATGCGAGCATCGGCGTAGAAGCGCGCGATCGGGTACTCGGTCATGTAGCCGTAGCCGCCGAATAGCTGCAGGCATTCGTCGGCGACCTTGCACTGCTGCTCGGTGAGCCACCACTTGGCCTTGGCCGCGGTCGGCACATCCAGTTCGCCACGCAGATGTTTGGTGACGCAGTCGTCGACGAAGCTCCACGCGATGGTCTTGATCGTGTCGCATTCGGCCAGGGTGAACTGGGTGTTCTGGAAGTTGAAGATCGGCTTGCCGAAGGCCTGGCGCTCCTTGGTGTACGCGAGGGTGAGCTCGACCGTCTTCTCGATCGCGGCGGCGGCGATGACGCCGAGGATCAACCGCTCCTGCGGAAGTTGCTGCATCAGCTGGATGAAACCGAGCCCCTCGGTGGTGCCGAGCAGATTCGACCGCGGCACCCGCACGTCGTCGAAGAACAACTCGCAGGTGTCCTGGCCGTGCTGGCCGATCTTCTCCAGGTTGCGGCCGCGCCGGAAGCCATCGCGGTCGGTCTCCACCGCGATCAGCGAGACGCTCTCGGCGCCCTTGCCCTCGCCGGTCTTGACCGCGACGATCACCAGATCGGCCAGGTAGCCGTTGGTGATGAACGTCTTGGCGCCGTTGATGACGTACTGGTCGCCCGACTGGACTGCCTTGGTCTTGATGCCCTGCAGATCCGAGCCGGTGCCCGGTTCGGTCATCGCGATCGCGCCGACGATCTCGCCCGAGGCCATCTTCGGCAGCCAGGCCCGCTTCTGCTCCTCGGTGCCATAGGCGAGGACGTAATGCGCGACGATCCCGCTGTGCACCGGGTTGCCCAAACTGGGCGCGAGCCCGCGGACCTGCTCGGTCAGCGCCACCGCCTCGTGTGCGAAAGTGCCACCGCCGCCGCCGTATTCCTCCGGAATGCTCAGGCACAGCAGCCCGAGCTCGCCCGCCCTGTTCCACACCTCGCGGTCGATGTGATGCTGACGGCCCCAGCGGTCCTCGTTCGGTGCGCATTCCTTCTCGAAGAACCGGCGCGCCAGCTCGGCCAGCGCGTCGAGGTCGGTGTCCATCCACGGCGAACGGTGCAGGGCCACGAGTTGAACTCCTCTGTTCGGAAACGGGTCTGCCGCGACGGTAGGGCGCGGGCATACCGCCGCCTATGACCGCCGCGCTCGAAGTGTTGACCGGATCGCTCGAGTCAGCGGCGGACAGGTGGGTCAGGGCCGATAGGAGCCGGGCGGGCTGCCGGTCCACCGGCGGAAGGCGCGGGAGAACGCGCTGGGTTCGGAGAAGCCGAGCCGCCGGGAGAGCGCGGTCAGCGTTTCCTCGCCGCGCACCAGGCCGGCGATCGCGGCGTCGCGCATGATCTGCTCGCGGATCTCGCGCGGGGCGGTGTGTTCCGCACGGAGCTTGCGCCGCAACGTCTGCGGGCTCATCGCCAGTTCCGCCGCGATGTCCTCGACGCTCGGCCAGTCGCCGGTGAGTCCGCGCTCCAGCAGCTGGCGGACCCGGCCCGCCAGCGAGATCGTGTGGTCGCGGCGACCGATCACGCCGGCGGGTGCGCTGCGCAGGAAGGCGGTCAGGTCGGCTTCGTCGCGGATCAGCGGCAGGTCGAGTACGTCGGCGCCGAACACCAGAGCGGGTACGGGCGCGCCGAATACCACCGGTGCGCCGAAGACCAGGTCGTAGTCGTCGATGCCGGGTACGGGCGTGTAGGACAGCTCGACGTGGCGCAGCCGGATCCGCTGCCCGACGGCCCAGCCGAGGAGGCGGTGCGTGAAGGCGAGCATGGTGTCGATGAGCAGGCCGACGGGCTGGCGAATACCGCTGATATCGAACGAGATTCGGGCCTCATCGCCGTCGACGGTCAGCGCCGCGGGCGGAAAGCCCGGCAGTGACCGGTTGAAGCTTTCGAATCGCCGCACCGCCGCTCCGGCATTCGGCGCGCTGATCAGGCCGAAACACACCAGGCGCAGGGTGCCGCGCGGCACCGGCCGCAGGCCGAGCCCGAGCAGTTCGTCGTCGGTCTCCCGCCAGACGTGCTGGACCAGATCCGCGGCTTGCTCCATGGTGACCCGCGAGCGCCCCTGCGCCAGCAGTTCGGGCGAGATCCCCGCGGCGGCGAGCATGCGCTCGACATCCCAGCCGCGCCCGGCCGCCAGCTCGACCATGGCCTGGATCCGCTGGATCGGCATCGTCGATCCGGCTTCGGCGGACGGATGGGGCGGCACAACCCGACGCTATCCGAGCGTTTCGGTCGAGCAGTCGAGAGGTTCGGTCACTTCACCGGCGTGCGCCGATCCAGGTGACGAGTGCCTCGGTCAGGCCGTTGGCGTCGGCGTCGGCGGCCACCCAGGCGGCGTAGCCGTCGGGGCGAATGAGAACCGCTGCGGGAACCGGGATGTCGCCGACGCCGGGGATGGCCCAGCGCTCGGTGCGGCTCGTCGCGTCGACGACGTCGACCCGGTCGCGCCAGCCTTCGGCGGTCGGGGTGTCGTTTCCGTTGAGGCGCAACAGGACCGGGCGGGCGGTGTGCAGTAGTTCGCAGACCCGGGTATCGCCCGCCGCGGTGGTGAGATCGGCGTCGGGCACGCGGCGGCCGGTCAGCGGGTGATCGCCTTTGGTGTCGTAGCGGATATCGAGCGCGGTGATCATCAGGCCGAGTTCCGTGCGCACCTCGTCCTTTTCGATCATCCCCCGCACGGTGTCGCGCAGTGCGTCGATGTGTGCGCCGGGGCGGGCGAGCGCGGTCTGCGCGCGGGTGTTGTGCAGGACCCGAGCTCCGAGCGGAAGTCGTTCGGACTCATAGGTATCCAGCAGGTCGGCAGGTGCGTCGCCGCGCAGCGTCGCGGCCAGCTTCCAGCCGAGGTTGACCGCGTCCTGTACGCCGAGGTTCAGTCCCTGGCCGCCCGCCGGGTAGTGGATGTGGGCGGCATCGCCCGCCAGGAACACCCGGCCCGCGCGGTACTGCGTTGCCTGCCTCGCGGTATCGCCGAAGTACGAGACCCACTGCGGGCTGTGCATGCCGAAGTCGGTGCCCGCGACCTCGCGGAAGCTCTCGCGGAACTCCTCGAAGCCGATCACCGTGCCGCGCGGCAGCACGAGGTCGTGCCGCTGCACGATCAATCGGTACCAGCCCGGCTCGAACTGGAACACCGAGAAGTCGCCGGGGCCGCGGCGCGTGGCGAAGAAGGGTGCGGCGGGCGGATCGGCCAGTTCGACGTCGGCGAGCAGGCCGGCCATGGTCGGATCCGTTCCGGCGAAGTCGATTCCGGCCAGCTTGCGTACCGCGCTGCGGGCGCCGTCGCAGCCGACGAGGTACTTCGCCCTGATGCGGCGCGGGTGCGCACCGCCGATCTCGACGTCGATGCCGTCGTCGTGCTGCGCGAGCCCGGTGACGGGGGAGTCCCACTGCACCGACGCGCCGAGTTTGCTTGCGTGCCGGTCGAGTTCGCGCTCGATCACCGACTGCAGCAGGGCGAGGGTGAAGGGGTAGCGGGTGTCGAAGTCGGCGAAATTCAACGGGATGCCGGAGAAGTGACCCGCCTGCAGCGGCTTGCCGAGCGGCAGCATGTGATCGAGCAGACCGCGCTGATCGAAGATCTCCATGGTGCGTGCGTGGATGCCGCCCGCTCGCGATTCGCCGGTGCGCGCGGGCAGCCCGTCGACCAGTGCCACCTCGACGCCGGCCAGCCGAAGCTCGATGGCCATCATCAGGCCGACCGGCCCGCTACCTGCGATTACTACGTCCGTGGTGGTCATCGCCGTCTCCTTAACTTTGTTAAATTCGAACAGTGTTAAGCTACCCAGAACATTGTTAAGCTGTCAAGCGATACGAGATCGGAGGCGCCCGTGAAGCTGGATGCCCAGGTCATTGCCGACGCGGCACTCGGGCTGCTCGACGAGGTCGGCCTCGACGGG
Organism: Nocardia sp. NPDC052566; assembly: GCF_044547285.1. Lineage (NCBI taxonomy): Bacteria > Bacillati > Actinomycetota > Actinomycetes > Mycobacteriales > Nocardiaceae > Nocardia > Nocardia sp. NPDC052566. The sequence continues at coordinate 25,383 of NZ_JBIUAF010000006.1, forward strand.
CTCACCATGCGCAAAGTGGCCGCGGCCCTGAACGTGCAAGCGCCCGCGCTCTACTGGCACGTGAAGAACAAGCGCGAACTGCTCGACGCGATGGCGCGCACCGTATTCGTCGCCGCCGTCGGCGGATTGGAGGCGCCGCGGCGCGAGGAGAGCTGGCAGGATTGGCTCGCCATGCTCGCGGGCAGGCTGCGCCGCTCGATGCTGCGCTACCGCGACGGGGCCAAGGTGCTCGCAGGCACCTTCGTCAGCGACGACGCCATGTGGCGCACAATGGAACTCACGTTGCGGATGCTCGAGGACGCCGGTTTCCCGCAGCGGGAGGCCCGGCGCATCTTCCCGATCATGCTGCACTACACCGTCGGCTACGTCATCGAGGAGCAGTCGCAGAGCGGCGCCGAATACGTCGACGGGAACCCCTACGAGGTGGCGCATCTCGCCGAGGTCATCGACGCGGAGCGCTTCCCGATGACCGCGGCGCTGTCCATCGACATGGTGGGCGCCGACTTCGACGCCGAGTTCGAGCACGGCCTGCGCGTCATTCTCGCCGGAATCCAGGCCACCCGAACCGATCCCGCGTAGGCCGGAGCATTCGGGTGTGATAGGCATGCGTTCATGTCTGCCGAACGTGCCATGGGTCTCTTTGCCGGAGTGGAACTTTCGCGACGCGTCGACCGCGCCGAACAGGTCATGCTCGAGGAGGCGGCCGCTGCCGCCACACGGCGGGACCCGGCCCTGTCGGTGCTGGTCCAGCCGATCGGCGGCGGCCTCGGCGTGTGGGCGGGGCCGGGTGCGCCGTTCGACAAGGTGATCGGCGTCGGGCTGGGCGGCGATTTCGACGACGCCGAGCTCGACGCGCTGGAACAGGCCTACGACGAACGGGATGCGCCGGTCCAGTTCGAGGTGTCGACCCTGGCCGATCCCGCCGTGGTCACCCGCCTGACCCGGCGCGGCTACACGCTGGTCGGCTTCGAGAACGTGCTCGGGCTGCCCTTGGCGCCGGGCAGGCAGGCCGAGCGGGCCGACGGCGTCGAGATCGCCGAGGTCGGCCCTGCGGAGTTCCAGACCTGGGTGAATGTGATGGTCGACGGTTTCGCCGCGCCCGACACCCAGGGCGTCATGTCCCACGAGGAGTTCCCCCGCGACGTGCTCGCGAACGCCGAGCACGATATGGCCGCGATCAGCGGCTTCGTCGCCACGATGGCCACCGTCGACGGCGTACCCGCCGGTGTGGGCGCCATCCGCCTCGCCGACGGCCTCGCCCAGCTGTGCGGCGCCGCCACCCTGCCGCGGTTCCGCCGCCGCGGCGTCCAATACTCGCTGCTCTCGACCCGGCTCGCCGCCGCCGCGGCCGCGGGCTGCGACCTCGCCGTCGTCACCACACTGCCCGGCTCGAAATCCCAGCAGAACGTGCAGAACCTCGGCTTCCAGCTCCTCTACGCCCGCGCCGTCCTGGTCCGCGCCGCCGAATAATCCCTCGCGTCCGGAGCGGTTGTCTCCGTACGATTCCGCATATGTTCAGCCACGTCATCGTCGTGCCGTCCGCGGTCGCGGGCGCGATGACGGCTGCCCTGGCAGCGCAGGCGGCAGCGACCGCCGCGCTGTTCGACGGCGCCCGAAGCTGACCTTCCCCGGGATGTCCCGGGACCTCGGACGGGGAAGGTGCTTCCGTCGCTGAGGTCCCCTCGTCACCCGTCGGCCGGCGTTCGGCCGTCAACCCAGGGAACAACCATGTCCAAGCAAACCTATGTCCGCACCAAGCCGCACCTGAACATCGGCACCATGGGCCATGTCGATCACGGCAAGACCACGCTCACCGCGGCGATCACCAAGGTGCTCGCCGAACGCGGCGGCGGCAGCTTCGTGCCGTTCGAGCGGATCGACCGTGCGCCGGAGGAGGCGCTGCGCGGTATCACCATCAATATCGCGCACGTCGAATACGAAACGGCCACACGGCATTACGCGCACATCGATATGCCGGGCCACGCCGACTTCGTGAAGAACATGATCACCGGCGCCGCGCAGCTCGACGGCGCCATCCTGGTGGTCTCCGCACAGGACGGCGTGATGCCGCAGACCGCGGAGCACGTGCTGCTCGCGCGTCAGGTCGGCGTCGAGCACATCGTGGTCGCGCTGAACAAGGCGGACGCGGGCGATCCGGAACTGCTCGACCTGATCGAGCTGGAGGTGCGCGAACTGCTTACCGCACAGGGCTATCCGGGCACGGACCTGCCGGTAGTGCGGGTATCCGGGCTGCGCGCGCTCGAAGGCGACGACCGGTGGACGGCCGCATTGCTCGCGCTGCTCGACGCGGTGGACACGCACGTGCCCGTCCCCGTCCGGTACACCGACGCGCCGTTCCTGCTCCCGGTGGAGAACGTGCTGACGATCACCGGCCGCGGCACCGTGGTCACCGGCGCGATCGAGCGCGGCCGGGTCCGCCTCGGCGACCGGGTCGAGCTGCTCGGCCTCGGCGGGCCCGAGCTGGCTCCGGTGGTCACCGGCGTGGAAACCTTCGGCAGGACAATGGAGTTCGCCGAGGCAGGGGACAACGTCGCGTTGCTGCTTCGCGGCGTGCAGCGCGGTCAGGTGCGTCGTGGTCAAGTCGTCGCGGCCCCGGCCAGCATTGCCGTGCACACCCGGTTCACCGCCAGGGTGTACCTGCTCGGCAGCGCGGAGGGCGGCAGGCGTACGCCGATCGCCACCGGCTACCGCCCGCAGTTCTACGTGCGCACCGGCGACGTGGTCGGCGACGTGACGCTGCCCGACGGCGTCGGCGTCGTCCGTCCCGGCGAAACCGTCGACCTGACAGTCGAGTTGGGCCGTCCGGTACCGCTGGAGCCCGGCCTCGGGTTCGTCATCCGTGAGGGTGGCCGCACCGTCGGCGCCGGCACCGTGCTGACCACCGGCTAAGCGGCCGAACCGCGCAGGGCCGTCGCATCTTTCGGTACCGCGATGGTGCGACGCGCCCAGCGCGGCGCACCCGTTGCGTTTTCTTTTGCCAAACAGATGATCTTCCTAGACAATCGGCGAACATTCCGGTCGCGACAGCGCAGCGTTACTTGGGGAGATAGATGGTGGCGGCACGGATGCGGTTCTGCTTTCTGGTGGAGGAGCAGTACCGCAGGGAGGGGATGCCGCTCGCGGTGGTGCGGCAGTTGCGGGCCTGGGGGCATCGGGTCGACGTGCTGCGGCCCGGCGGTGAGCTGCTCGACCTGAATTCGCTGATCCAGCAGGGGGATCACGACGCCTGGGTGCTCAAGACCGTCTCCGGCGGGCCCGGCCTGGGGCTGCTCGAGGCCGCCGCCGCGGCGGGCCTGACCACCATCAACGACGCCAGATCCATTCGGGGAGTCAGGGATAAGACGCAGGCGGCCGTGCGCGCGGCGCGCAGCGGTCTGCCCGTGCCCGCTACCTGGGCCGCTTCCCGGCTGGCCGATCTGGCCCAAATCCCGTCCGCCCGATTCCCTTTGGTGGTCAAACCGGCCGACGGCAGTTCGGGACGGTCGGTACATCTGGTCGAGCATCCCGAGCAATTGTTCGCGGTGGCGGGCGAATTCGCCGGCGAGGGGCAGCTGATCGCGCAGCCGTGGGTGCCGAATACCGGCGTCGACCTCAAGGTCTACTCGGCGGGCGGTCGCCTGTACGGCACCGAACGCAGATCGCCGCTCGCACAGGTCGATGACCGGCCGGAAGCGCCGGTGCCGTTGAGTGCCGAGGTGGCCGAGATCGCGGCGAAGGTGGGGGAGGTCTTCGGGCTCGACCTGTACGGCGTCGACATCGTGCTCGGTCCGGACGGCCCGGTCGTGGTTGATGTCAACGACTTTCCGAGTTTCCGCCAGGTGCCGAGGGCCGCCGCCACCGTCGCGCGCGCCATCATCGACCTCGCCAGGGCGGGCGCCGGATGGCACGACATCGCCGAATCCCGGCTGCCCGCGGCGGTCGGCGGTCATTCGTGAGGGTCGGCCTGCTGACGGCCGATCCCGGCCACCCGCTGCTCGCCGCCACCGCGGCGCTGCTGAGCGCACGCGGTCACGAGGTGCGTGCCCTCGCGCCCACGGCGCGGCACCTACCCCTCGATCCGGCGGATATCTACCTGCTCAAAGCCAGGACACCCGCCGCGATCGCGCTGGCGCGCGCACTGGAGCAGCGTGGCGTTCGGGTGATCAATTCGGCCGCCGCCACCGAGTTCTGCCAGGACCGGGTGGCCATGGCGCACCTCGCCCACCTCGCCGGGCTCCCGTTCGCGGCGACCACCTCGCTGGCGAATCCGCGACAGCTGACCGCACCGATCGAGCGCCCACTGGTGCTCAAGAGCAGGCACAGCAGGCGGGGTGACCTGGTCGCCGCGGTATCGGATGCCGACGAACTGGACGCGCTGGCCCGGCGCTGGCCCGACGAGCCGGTGATCGTCCAGGATCTCGTCCCCGGCACGAACTGGGATCACAAACTGTGGGTCGTCGCGGGCGAAGTGTTCGCCGCACTGCGCCGGTCCGAATTCGCACCAGGCCCGGGGCTGCCGGATCGGCCGTCGATCACCCCGCACCCGTGGGCCGAGCTGGCGCTGCGCGTCGGCGAGGTGTTCGGACTCGACGTCTACGGCGTGGATCTGCTCGAGGTGGACGGCGAACCCTTGATCGTCGATATCAACGCCTTCCCCGGGATTCGCGGTCAGGCCGGTGCTCCCGAGGCACTGTCGGCGCTGGTAGTCGCATGTTCACAGGATTCACACGGGTGGTTCTGGCACGGTTCACGGTCAGAGGCGGTTTACTGGAGTAGTGCTGATCGGCAGCACCACGCAGGGTCGAGGAGGTCAGGCCGTGCACACAGCCCCCACCGTTGAGATCGTCCGCCCCGAGACGGTGCGGCGCGTCGGTGTGGTCGCCGAGCCGGTCAGCAAACGCGGCGGGCGCTCGATCAACGCCGATGCCGTTGCGGCGGCGACGGATTCGATGACCGGGCGTACGGCATTCGTGGTCGCGGACGGCGTCGGTGATCATCTGCTCGCGGCCAGGGCGGCGCGCACCGTCGCCACGGTCGCCGCGCAGGTCGGCGCGCGCACCGGGGCGCACGCCGGAATCCTTGCGGCCCAGGAACATCTGCGGCGTGAGTTCCCGGAGGAGCATGCCGACTGCGTGCTCGTCGTCGTGGTGCTGCCCGCCAACGGACAGCTCGACGGCCGCACCGATATCGCCTGGGTCGGCGACTGTCGCGCGTACCGCTACAACGGCACCGTGCTGCACCAGATCACCACCGATCACACCCTCGGCGAATTCCTGCGCGCGCATGGGCAACACGCGGCGCCCCGGATGAATCACCTCGTCACCACGTCGGCGCGCACCGTGAAGCCGGACGAAATCGGTAAGGCCGCAACGGGATCGAGCACCGGACGGTGGCTGCTGAGCACCGACGGCGTACACAAGCGCGTCGATATCGTCACGATCAAGTCGATACTCGCCGCGGATACGCCGGTCGCCCTCGCGGCCGACACCTTCACCCAGACCGCGCTGGATCTCGGCGGCACCGACAACACCACCGCGTTCGTGCTCGACTACCGCGTTCTCGGTTAGGCCGGTGCGCGCAGGACCAGAACGGTGATCTCGCTCGGCGCGAAGACGCGCAGCTGTGGACCCCAGAATCCGGTGCCTCTGCTCGTGTAGAGCTGGGTGCGCGCGCCGTGCCTGCTCAGTCCGGCGACCACCGGCTGGTCGAGCCGGACCAGATAGTGGAACGGCCAGATCTGGCCGCCGTGGGTGTGTCCCGAGATCTGCAGTGCGACACCGGCTTGCGCGGATTCGGTGATCTGCTTCGGCTGGTGGGCCAGCAGCACCACCGGCACGTCCGGATCGGCGCCGGCGAGCGCGGCGGGCAGGTCGGGGCCGTGCCCGGGCAGCCCGGCGCCGGTGGGATCGTCGATACCCGCCAGCACCAGCCGATCATCGCCGCGCGAGATCACTTCGTGCTGGTTGTGCAGCGGCTGCCAGCCGATCGAGGCCATGTGATCGATCCAGCCCTGCGCGTCGCCGAAATACTCGTGGTTGCCGGTGATGTAGAACCGGCCGAGCGGCGCCTCGACCTTGCCGAGCGGGTCGACCTGCGGATGCCGCTTCGCCACCGAACCGTCCGCGAGATCGCCCGCGTGACAGGCGATATCGGGACGTTGCGCGTTCACCACCTCGACCACCCGCTCCGACCAGCGCAACCGGTTCAGCGCGGCGAAATGGGTATCGGTGACGACCACGAGGCGCAGCCCGTCGAATGCGTGCCCGAGCCCGTCGATCGTCACGTCGACGGTGCGGACCCGCGGCACTCGCCGCGCCTCGAACACGCCCCAGGCGACCAGTGCCGCCGAGACGGCGAGCACGCCGGTCGCGACGATCCGCGAGCGGGCCGGATCGCCGACACCGCCGACGGCGAGCCCGAGCCGTGCGACATTGCCGAGCACCGACCAGCTGAACACCACCCACAGCACACCGAGCAAGGTGTCGCCGACGATGGACCCGAAATCCGACTGTGCCGGGCCGTGCCCGAGGTACATCGAGGTCGGCAATGCCAGGAACCCGAGCAGGAACGCCGCGGAACCCAGCCAGAACAGCGGGCCGGTGTCCTGGGTGGGCGCGTAGACCAGGGTCCACCACGGCAACAGGAAAAGCACGGCGGGAATCGCCAGGAACATGATCAGACGGGTGGCGAATTTCACGGTCATCCTCGCTGGTACAGCGCGCGGCCCGCCCCCGCCCGGCGCTAGTGGTCTATTCGACGATAACAGCGGACAAACCTGAGGGAATTCATAGGAACGGCACAGGCTACGGCCAGACGCGCACGGCACCCTGAGAGAAGTAGTCCGGCTCTGTCGATAGTGAGGTGCACGATGGTCGAGATCGAGGTCACCGGTACAACCGTGACGGTTCACGTGCTCGGGGCGCACCGGTTGCTCGCGCTGCGTGAGCTGGTTCGGTTCGATCTGTCGAATATCGCCGAGGTCACCACCGCCGAGGTCGACCTGCGGCCGCCGTGGGTGCGCGCGCCCGGCACCTTCTTCCCCGGCGCGATCGCCGCGGGGACCTTCCGTGGCAAGGGTCGCAAGGAATTCTGGGATACCCACTTCGACGGCCGCGCCGTGCGCATCGAGCTGACGGGCACCGACTTCACCCGGCTCGTCGTCGATGTCGCCGATCCGGTCGCGGTCGGGCAATTGCTGACGGCGGCCGCCGCGGCCTGAACTGGACGGCTCTTTCCGACTCGCCGGATGGCACGGCCCCGGATAAGTTACCCGGATGGCCGTGTCATCGGAGTTTCTCGACATCGCCGCGCGCGTGAACAACTGGGGGCGGTGGGGCAGTGCCGACGAGATCGGCACGCTTAATCTCATCACCGACGAGGTGGTACGTGCCGCCGCCGGGTGCGTGCGCACCGGGCAGCGGGTCGCGTTGGCGGTCGACCTGCGGCACAACGGTATTCAGACGGGTCTGATACCTGGACGGGTCAATCCGCTGCACAGCATGATCGCGGTCAACTGGTCGATGTTCGGGCCCGGCACCGTTGCCACGAGCGACGACGTGGTGACCATGGGGCTGCAAGCCGGTACGCATTGGGATGCGCTGCCGCACATTTCGCATTCCGGCAAGATCTACAACGGACGGCCCGCGGGCAGCATCACCGCGCACGGCGGCGCCGCGTTCAGTGGGATCGATAAGGCGCGGCACGTGATTTCGCGTGGGGTACTGCTGGATGTGGCGCGCGCCAGAGGAATCGAGCGGCTGCCCGAGCACTACGCGGTCACTCCGGCGGATTTGGCGGCGGCCGAACAGATGTCGGGAACCAGCGTGCGGTCCGGGGACATCGTGCTGGTGCGGACCGGGCAGATGCAGCGCTACCTGGCGGGCGAGACGACCGAATATGCCGCCCCGGCGCCCGGACTTTCGGTGCGCTGCCCGGAATGGTTCCATGCCCGCGATGTGGCGGCCGTCGCCAACGACACCCTCGCCTTCGAGATCTTTCCGCCTGAACTCGAGCACGGATGGCTGGCGGTGCACGCGCTGCACCTGGTGGAAATGGGTATGCCGCAGGGGCAGAACTGGAACCTGGAGGAACTGTCCCGGGTCTGCGCGGAGACGCGGCGCTACGAATTCCTGCTGACCGCGACGCCGGAGCCGTTCACGGGCGCGACCGGCGCACCCGTCGCGCCGGTCGCCATCTTCTGAATGTGGTTACGCGATACGGATTCCGCTGCCGAGATCGCCGTCGAGCAGGGCGGCGCCGAGCGTTGTCAGCTGATGCCGCACGGAATTGCGGTGTCGTCTGCTCTCGATCAGCCCCGCCTCCCGCAGGATCGACGCGTGCTCGCTCGCGGTCGCCGCGGTGACGCCGAGCTTGCGCGCGAGTTCGGTGGTGCTGCACCCCTCCGCGATGGTCTCCAGCGCAGCGGCCCTGGTCCGGCCGAGCAAAGCGATCAGCGCCTCGTTGGATTCGCGTGGACCCCACGCCGCCGCGAAGTCGGCGAAATCGCGTAATGCCGGGACGATCAACATCTTCGGCGCGTCCAGGTCGACGGTGGAATGCAGCAGGATCGGCGCGGGCCCGGCGAACAGCGAAGGGACGATGACCAATCCGCGTCCGCCGGGGTGATCGTCGTGACAGCCCGACAGCGTGTACACCTCGAGTATCGGTGCGCGCCAGCGCACATGGGGCGCGAGCATGCCGAACAGCCGCTCCACCCCCTCGGTGGCCATCGTGCGCGCCATGCGGTCGGCGGTCACGTCGAGGAACGACTGCACATGCCCCCAACGGCCCGCGAACGCCACCGTGTGGAAGGCGTCGACGGCGGCGGCGACATTGCGCATCGCCTCGGCATCGCGGTCGGGCAACTGAGCCGCCCAGGCCGGGAACGGTTTTCCGATCTGATCCCGGCGTTCCGCCGCGAGCTTCACCTCGCGGCGGATCTCCTCCCGCGAGGCGAGATGCAGCGCCGTGATGCCCTCCGGCATGGTGCGCGCGCCACGGGTCGGCGTGATCAGATCGATGAACGCCTCGTCGGGCGGGACGATCGAGGCGAGGATGCGGAAGTCATCCGGTATCGCGCCCCACACCTGCCTGCGCCAGCCGTCGTATACCGCCGAGCCGCCGCGCTGCACGGTTCTGGTGGCCAGCATCGTCTCGCCGAGTGCGCCGAGCGGTGCGCCGACGCGGATACGCAGCAAATCCTCGGTGGTGAGGTGGATCCGCTTCATGAGGTGCCCCGCATCGCTGTAGACCGATACCGTCGCACGCTACCCGCGTTCATCGCGGGCCTCGTCCCGGCGCCGCGAGGAGCGGGTCCAATTCGAGCAGCATCTCGTTCGCGCCGTGCGGCCGGTATCGGTCGCACGTGGCGGCCGGGATCAGGCGCGATCCCGCGTACCGCAACCATTCCCGCCCGCGCTGCCATGCGACGGCCGCGTTGCCTGCCGCGTCTGTCAGTACCGGGCCGACGACTCCGTCGAGCCGCGCCGCTGCCTCTTCCGTCATGCTGGACTCCTTGATCGTTCTCCCGGCAGCGTAGGAAGCAGCCAGTATGCGACGCACCCTGTTTAGGCCGTGGCCGAAACACCACCTACACGCGGCGGATGCGGGCCTGCCACGCGGCGAAATCGGCGATACCGTCCGACACCGGATGATGCGGGATCTCGGCCGCGACCTCCGCGCTGATCCGCCCGCGATAACGCGTCGCCGCCAGCTCCTCCAGCTCCCACCCGTCGCCGAAGGAATCGAGGATCACCGCATCACTGATCCGCGGCCCGATACCGGGCTCGGCATCCGACAGCGCGAGCAAGTGAACCAGCCCACCCGGTTTCAACACCGCGTGCAACCCGGCCACATACGCGGTACGCGCCTGTTCGTCGGTGCCGAACACATGGAACAGCGCACTGTCGAGCACAGTGTCGAATGCCGGTGTCTCCCCGGCCCACTCGGCCCGCTCGCCCAACCGCAGCGCATCCGCCACCTCGAACTTCGCCTCGGAAACCCCCTGCGCCACCGCATTCCGCCGCGCGTACTCCACCGCACTCGGCGCCACATCCACCCCGAGCACGTCGTACCCGAGCCGTGTCAGCAGAATCGTGTGCTCCCCGGCCCCACACCCCGGCTCCAGCACCCGCCCTCGAATCCTCCCGCTCTGTGCCAACGCCACAATCGCAGGCTGCGGCTCGCCGATCACCCACGGCGCAGTGTCGTTGTCATAAACAGCATTCCAAAACGAAGCAGCACGAGTCATACCCGCCACCCTCCACCCTCAACCTCAGTTGAGGTCAACGTCGGGCGTGCGGTGGTCGGTGCCGCCTCGCCTCGGGATCGGTTTGTTCCGTGAGGCCGCGTCCAGTTGGTGCGACTTGGTAGCCGACGAAGCCGGTCTGTGTAGAGGCGGATGCTCGGCGTCCGGTCCTCGACGGGGCGAGAGGTGTGGTTCTCGGCGGGGTTCAACCGACTATCGTGTTGCGTCCTGGACGGGGTTGCTTTGCCTCCCGCTGTCAGGTGCATCATCTCGGCTTCCGGCGCACTTACCCTCCCCTGGTATCTCCTTCTCCTGAGGTGATGTCCAGGGCCGGACGGTGTTCGCTGCACCGGTGGGTCCCGACGGGTTGGGTGCGCGCGTCAGCCGCGGCCATTCCTGGTGCGCCGCCCCCTCATCCGAGCGCCCCCGAACCCAGTCCGGCATCGAGCGCAGCCAGATGGTGCCCCTTTTTTCGATCTCGAGAACAGCACCACAGCCAGACGACCGGGCCGGAAGCCGAACCCGATCACCTGAATGCGGGAGGTAAGCCGGGAATGGCAGGCGACGCGCCCAGCAATGCTCCCGGTAAACCCTGTAGCCGCAGTGCATCACCGGAATTGTGAGCCGTGAGACGGGTAAGCCCCGCACCCCCGCCGCGGCAACCTTGACCGACCCCAACCACCGAATACTCAAGAACCACAACCTATTTCGCCCGCCGACGCCTCGCCTCACCCGACCAACGCCGCGTGCTGACCGCGCCCCTGCGAGGATGCTCCCGCCCGGGGTGTGACGCACCCGCAAGCATCGTGCCTTCACCCGACATAAGCCGGGCGACCCACCGTCGCCCGGCCACGCTTATGCTCGATCTTTGGTAGGTGAGAGTCGGAGCGCGTAGGCCATTGCGCCTGTGGCGATCAGCACGGCGGCAATCGCCACGAACACGATCTGTGGCCGATCCAAGAAGTTGTCACCTGCGAACAGATACCCTGCGATATTGATCAGCCAATGCCCGACCGCCGCGATCAGCACACGCTGGCGGAAGTTTCCGTTGCCCAGGTATCCGAGCACGATCGCGAACGCCACGGCCGAGACGAAGAAACAGATCGCGGTCACCGTGCCGAGCATGAACGCCTGAACATGCCACAGTGCCCAGCTCCCCCCGGTCACCGAAATTGCCGCGAACCTGGCCATTCGGGATTCCAGTATCGGCTGCATCAAGCCCCGCCAACCGATCTCCTCGCCGCCGGCGCCGATGAGCTGGAGCAGCAGGAACACTGCGAAGGGTATGCCCCCTACTGCGCCGGGACCGACCATGGAGATGCCCGAGATAACAGCCGCCATGGTGATCAACAGCCAGAACAACATACAGGCGGTGACCATCGCCAGAAGATCCACGCCTACTCGGCGGGCCGAAACTGCTGCGGGCAGCAGTCCGGCGACCGTTGTCCTGAACGTCAGCCAGGTCGTCAGCGCACCAATCATCGGGCCGAACTGAACCAGTGACAGTGCTGCCGGTGCGATTCCCGAATGAGGTTGCACCGCAAGTAGAACCGCCGAGGCGGCAAGGGTGGACAGTACGTAGACACCGAGTGCGGCCCACACCCTTGCAGCGGTCGGTGACCGCAGTGCGCGGGCCGGGCCGGGCCGGGTGTTGCCGATTTCGGTGGGGTTCACTCGACCTACCCTGCCGTTGCGATATCCACTCGCGAATCACCCTGGAGTCCTGATTATCTGTGGCACCGGGGTATCAGGCGAGCAGTTGTGCTTGTAGCTGGTCGATGACGGCGGTCGTGAGCTTCACCTCGTCGGTGAGGTAGCGATGTGGGGAGCCGTAGGTGGTGGTGAGGTCGTCGAGGACCAGTCGCATGACCTCGGCCGGTGCGCGCCCGTAGCCCGGCCAGATGAGCTCGCGGCCCGGATTCATCGCCAGCCAGTCCGCGACGAACCGTGCCGTCGCGAGCTCGGTCAGCGCGAAATCGGCGAGAATCTGCTCCTCGGAGACGTCCAGCGCTGTCAGCACCAGAGCCGCGATCAGCCCGGTGCGGTCTTTGCCTGCGGTGCAATGGAATACGGTCGGTCCATCGCCGTTCGCGATCAGCTCGATCGCCTCGCGAATCTCCGCGACACCGTCGACGGCTACCTCGGCGAACCTGTCCGCGAGGTAGCGCCACGGGTCGATATCCGGATCGATGGCGGCCTGGTCATACGGCCGGTGCTCGATACTGCAGTTGGCATACCTGAACCGCTCCGCCTGCGGCACAAGCCCATTGGCCTCGATCTCCCACGGATACCGCAGATCGATCACCGTACGCACGCCGAGCTCCACAAACCGATCCCAGTCCCCGCCACGCAACTTGCCCAGCGAATCGGCCCGATACAACCGCCCCCACACCACCGCCCGCCCATCCCCGGCCCGATATCCACCCATATCCCGAAAGTTGTGCAAACGCTCGAACCCGATGTGCCGCTTCACACCCCCATCATCCGCCACCCCGCCCAGCCGGACCCGAACCGCGGCCCTCCCCGCCGAGCGCAGTCGAATGGCCGCACGACACGCCGGTAGGCACGGCCATTTGACTGCGCTCGGTGATCGAGGGGTGGGGATAGGTTGAGGGTGTGCCTTTTACGCCCGCGCATCCGGCGGCTGTGCTGTTGGTGCGGCGGTACTTGAATTTGCCTGCGCTCGTTGCTGGTTCGGTGGCTCCGGATGTGCCCTACTACCTGCCTGTTCCTGGTGGGCCGGAGACGCATTCGGTCAGTGGGCTGCTGGGGTGGGATTTGTTGTTCAGTGCGGCGTTGCTGATGGTGTTCCGGTTGCTTGCCGGGCCGATGGTCGCGTTGGTGCCCGTTGGTTGGCGGAATCGAATGCCATTGCCGAGTTGGGGTTTCCGGTCGCCCACGGTGGCGTCGGCTCCGGCTGATGGGCGACGGGGAATGCCGGTGCCGAGTGGTGGCTTTCGGTCGGTGCGTGTGGTGGTGATGCTGGCCGTCTCGGTAGTTGCCGGTGCGGCAACACATCTGGCTTGGGACTCCTGCACGCAGACCGACGGGGCCGCGGTACGGGCGTGGGAGTGGTTGCGGGTTTCGGTGGTCGAACCGCACAAGCTGTATAACGTGCTCGGCTACCTGTCCTCGATCGGCGGCCTCGTCGCACTCGGCGCCGCGATCGCGCTCTGGTATCGCCGGACGCCTCCGGTAGTCGACACGGCGCCCGGACTGCCCCGGTCACTTCGCTGGGCAATCCTTGGGAGTCTCGCCGTCGCCGGCGCTCTCGGCATCGCCATCGCATTGACCGATCCGGTGGCCGGAGTCAGCGGCTACGACTTCGTCCGCCGAGCGTTGATCGGCGCGATCCGCGGCAGCGCGGTCGGCTTGGCGTTCTATGGGCTTCTATGGCACATTGCCGAACTACGCTGAGCACCAGCCGCTCTCGCGCCGGAGGGCGTGACCCCCGCCGTGTGCGATGGTTCACCGCGTCGGCCGCGGACCTAGGTGGGGCGCACTGATTTGTGGTGCCGCGCAGGGGACTGTGGCGACGGGCTCGGCCGAGTGCGGTAGGCGCTCGGACCGGCTGCGCTGCCCTCAGATCTCGGCGGTGGTGACCAGTTCTCGGTCGGACATGGTTGGTGGGCGGGGGCTCGGGAGGGTGGGGGTGCGGCGGCGGAGGCGTTGGTAGGCGAGTTGGAGGAGTCCTAGGCCGGTGAGGGCGGTGACGGCGGTGGCGATGCTGATCTGCCAGCCGGGTGGGCGCCAGGCGAGGGTGAGGGTGGCGTCGGTGGTGCCGGGGGGAATGGTCACGGCGACGAAGCTGCCCGCGACGGTGGTGGAGGGGATTTCCTTGTCGTTCAGGGTGATTCGGTAGCCGGGCCAGGCCAGGCGGGCGAGGACGAGGCGGCCGCCGGTGGTCGAGGTGACCTGGACGCGGGTGGTGAGATCGTCGCGACCGGTGGAGGTGGCGGTGACGTTCTCGGCAACGGCGATGATATTGGTTGCGCGACTGCCATTTTCGCGTTCGAGCACCGAGATGAACCGTTCGTGGCCCGGGTAGTCGACCCACTTCCACCCCGCGGGTGCGGGATGGTCGCGCTCGGTCGGGTACTGGGCGCGTTGCAGCACCACCCGGTCGAGCTTCATCAGGTCGGCAATGGTTGCGCCGGTTGATGGTTCGACGGCGAAGGTGCGGCGGTAGGCGTCGGGGCAGGTGCTGCCGTCCCAGGCCATGCAGAGCAGCGCGCTGAACGCCGCGTGGCCGACGGGAGTGTAGCCGTTGACGTAGTCGAGCCCGAGGTTCTTGGCGTAGCTGCCGATGGCGATGGAACCGTAGGCGCCTGCGAGGTTCTTGTCCTCCGGTCGCACCAGCACACGATCGGCGAGTTGCAGTGTGACACCGTCGAAGTCGGGGAACGCAGCGGTCATCTCCGAGCGACGTTCGGCGAAGTTGTAGGACATCGGCGTCGGCGGCGCGCCTTGCACCTGCGCGTACGCGATCGGGAACATGGCGGCGATGGTCAGCCCGCACGCGAGCGCCGTACCGCGCGTCTTGGCCAGCCACACCACCGCGGCACCGAGTGCGGCGACCACCGCGACCGCGATCAGATGCACAAGCACCAGTGACGGCGCCGCCGAGAAGGAACGCACGAACAGCAGCCCGATCAGCACGGCCGCCGCAGTGCCCCGCCTGCGCCACGGCGTGAAAGTGCCGTAGCGGCTGAGCATCACGCATACCAGCACGAGCAGCGACACCGCGACCATCGGCAGCACCCGCGCGGGCCAGCGCAGCGGGCCGATCGCCCCTGGCCCCGCGGTCCACATCAGTACCGCGGTGGCGAACAGCGCGATCCCGCTCAGCTCCCTGGCCGCCCGCCGCGCCGCGGGCCAATCGATGAATGCCAGCGCCGGAATCAGGAACCACGCGATGTAGACCATCGGCAGCGGCTGCACGTGCCCCCACCACGCGGTGAACGCGGGCGCGGTGCTCGGCAGGCTCGCGTTGAGCGATTCCGACCACGGCACCGTCAGGAACGGATCGTTGTGGATCTGCGCGCTGCCGCGCCAGGTCGCCTGCGAGGAGAGGATGCCGGGCAGGTTGGCCGCCATCGCGGCGAGCACGGCGCAGAATCCGACGAGCGCAAGCCGCCCCGAGGGCAGCCACCGCCGCTGGTAGACGATCTCGCCGACGATGACGGTGGCGATCATCAACCCGGATTCCACCGCGGGGAACGCGTATTGGATCGACAGCGCCAGATACAGGAAGACGAACACCGGAATCGGCCCGCCGCGTCCGCGCGCGTACAGCACCGCCGAGGCCCACGCGTGTAGCAGCCATGCGGTGCCGGTGTGTGAGGTGATCCAGCTGGCCTGATCGAAGAACAGGAACCATCCGCTCAACGGGAAGGCGACGCCCGCGACCGCCGCCCACGGCGCGCGAGCGCCGTAGGCGAGGCAGATCCGGAACACGCCGAGCGCGGCGATGATCGAGAAGACGAGCTTCACCGCCGTCGCGTAGACGGCGAGGTTGTCCATCGATGGCGCGAGCAGATAGATCAGCAGCTGCGGCGGGTTGTAGAGCCCGGACTCTTCGAGGGAGTAGTTGCCCCCCATCCATTCGGTCGGCACGAGCGTCGGGAAGCGGCCCTCGCGCAGCTGGGTGCCGAGCTTGACCCACATCGGCGCGTATTGCGCCTCGGTGTCGTCGGTGTAGTAGTGGCGCGCGTCGGCGAGCAGCACCGCCAGATATCCGAGAATCACCCCTAGTGCGGTAACCGCGCCCCACTTCTGTCTATCTCTACGCGATTCGGTTGTCGCACTAACTCCCACGAGCGCGGGACCGTATCGGACATAGGTGAACAGATCAAGCCGACATGCTGTCCGATTTGTCGGCTTCTCTGAAAGCCCTGCTCGCCTACTCCGGCACGTACGGCTCACCGTCGGCTTTCGGCGGGCGAACCTGCCCGACCGCGCCCGCCACCGCGATCACCGTCAGCAGGTACGGCGTCATCTGGAGCACCTCGGTCGGTATCGGCGTCGCCAGCACCTGCAGCTGCCCCTGCAGCGCCTTGGTGAAGCCGAAAAACAGTGCGGCACAGGTGGCCCCGATCGGATGCCAGCGTCCCATGATCACCGCCGCCAGCGCGATGAAGCCGTTGCCCGCCGTCATCTCCTTGGTGAAGCCGCCGGTCGAGCCGATGGTGAAGTAGGCGCCGCCGAGCCCGGCGATCGCACCGGCGAGCAACACCGCCTGATAGCGCACCCGCAGCACCTTGATCCCGACGGTGGCCGCGGCTCGCGGATGTTCACCGACCGCGCGGACCCGCAGCCCCCAGCGCGTCCGGTACAGCGCGACCGTGACCAGCGCGATCACCAGGACCATCGCATAGACCAGCGCGGTCTGCTCGAACACCGTCGGTCCGAGGATCGGGATCGAGGACAGCACCGGTATCGCGATCGGCTGCATGGTGCCCGGGCTGTTGAACCGGGCCGAACCGTCGGTCAGCTGGGTGAGCTGATCGAACAGGAATCCCGTGATCCCGGTGGCGAACACCACAAGCAGCACGCCGAGCACGATCTGATTGACCAGGTACCGGATCGAGAACACCGCGAGCAGCCAGGCGATGAACACCCCGGCGAGCACCGCGGCGACCACGCCGACCAGGAAGCTGCCGCTGACCGTCGCGATGATCGCGGCCGCGCACGCACCGGCGAGCAGCTGACCCTCGATGGCGATATTGATGACACCGGCCCGCTCGCACAGCACCCCGGCCAGCGCGCCGAGGATCAGCGGTGTCGACAGCGCCAGCGTGCCCTGGATCTGATTGGTCAGCGGGAAGATCTTGCCCGAGGCCGCCCAGCAGATGAACGTCACCACGAAGGCGAACCCGAACAGCGCGAAAAGCGCTGCCGCCCACCGCCCGGACAGCCCGCGCCATAGGTGCGCGATCGCGATCGCCAGCGCGAGCACCGAGAGCACCAGCGCCACTGGCTTCGCCGGGACGCCGATATCGGCCGGTCCCGAGGCGCCGGGGGCGGCGAGCCGGAATTCGACGGTGCCCGACCGGGTGAAGAGCGCGAGTAGCACCGCGGTGATCGCGAGGACGAGCAGCAGTACCCCGAGCCGCAGCCGCCTGCTCCGATGTTCGGGCGACTCGATGGCCACCTCGGCAGGCGCGGGGATGGTCGCGGTCATCAGTTCCATCCTTTCGCGGCAACGGCTTCCGCGCGCTCGGCGCGGATGCGGAACACCGCACGCACCAGGGCGGGCGCCGCGACCAGCAGCACGATGACGGCCTGCAGCACGGTCACCAGCGTGAGCGGTGTGCCCGTCGCCGCCTGCATCTCGTTGCCGCCCGCCTTCAGCGCGCCGAAAAGCAGTGCGGCGCAGACGGTGCCGAGCGGGCTGCCGCGCCCGAGCAGCGCGACGGTGATGCCGTCGAAGCCGAGCGATCCGGCGATCCCGTTGGTCAGCGGCAGATCGGTGCCGAGCACCTGCTGACTGCCCGCGAGTCCGGCGAGACCACCGGCCAGCAGCATCGCCACCACGTAGGTGCGTCCGACATTCATGCCCGCGGTGCGTGCCGCATCGGGATTGGCGCCGACGGCCCGCAGCTGGAAACCCGCCGTCGACCTGGCGAGCAGCCACCACACGAACGCCGCGGCGAGCACGGCGACGAACAACCCGAGATGCAGTCGGGTGCCGAGGAATTGGGGCAGCTGGGCGGTGTCGTCGACCACCGGGCTGATCGGTTCGCGGCGGCCGGGACGCTGCAGTGCCGAGGTGGACAGCAGCCATGTGAGCGCGTACAGCGCCACGTAGTTGCCCATGATGGTGGTGATCACCTCGTGGGCGCCGGTGCGCGCCTTCAGCAATCCGGCGATGCCTGCCCACAGCGCGCCGCCGAGTATCCCGGCCAGTGTGGCGGCGAGTACGTGCAGCACCGGCGGCAGATGTACCGCGAAACCCACCCAGCCCGCCGCCAGCGCACCCGCGATGAGTTGTCCCTGCGCGCCGATATTGAACAGCCCGGCGCGAAAGGCCAGCGTCACCGCGAGCCCCGTGCAGATGAGTGGCGTTGCGGCGACCAGGGTTTCGGCGAACTGATACTTACCGCCGAACGCGCCGAGGAACAGCGCCTGATAGGTGTCGCCGACCGCGGTGCCCGCCGCCGACACCGTATCCAGCGGCCTGGCGAAGAAATACCCGAACGCCGAGGTCACGTCGGGGCTGCTGACGATGATCAATACCGCGCCGACGATCAGCGCCAGCAGCACCGCGAGCGCGCTGACCGCCAACTCCCGCAGCCACTTTCGATCAAGCATCGCCGCCACCCGCCATCATCAACCCCAACTGGTCGCGCGGCGTCTCCGGTCCGACCACGCCGACGATCCGGCCGCGGAACATGACGATGATCCGGTCCGACAGTGCGTAGATCTCGTCCAGCTCGCTGGAGACGATCAGCACCGCGGTGCCCCGATCTCGTTCGGCGACAATGCGTTTGTGCACGAACTCGATGGAGCCGACATCGAGGCCGCGGGTGGGCTGCCCGGCGATCAGCACCTCCAGCGGCCGCGACATCTCTCGCGCGAGCACCACCTTCTGCTGATTACCGCCGGACAGCGCGCGCATCGGCGCCGCCACCGACTGGGTGCGTATATCGAACTCCTCGATCCGATGTTCGGCATTGCGCTGCACCGCCGCCGGTGACAGCACGCCGTTGCGCGAGAACTCCGGCCGGTCGATCAGATCGAGCACCAGGTTCTCGGCGACGCTGAACGTGCCGATGAAGCCGTCGTGCGAACGGTCTTCCGGCACATAGCCGATGCCCGCGCTCAGATGCCGGCGTGGCGGCTCGCCGACCAGTTCCTTGCCGCCGACGGTGATCGAGCCGCGCACCGGCGGTTGCAGCCCGAGCAGTGCGTTCACCAGCTCCGACTGACCGTTGCCGACAACGCCCGCGATGCCGACGATTTCGCCGCCGTCGACGTGGAAGGAGACGTCGTCGACCACCACCGATCCGGCCGCGTCGACCAGCGTCAAGTCGGTGACGACGAGTTCGGGCCCGGTCGGCTCGGCCGCGGTCTTGCTGACCACGAGCTGCACCGATCGGCCGACCATCAGCTCCGCGAGTTCGGTTTCGGGAGTGGAGGGTTCGACGGTGCCGACCACCGCACCGCGCCGGATGACGGTGATCCGGTCGGCGATGCGGGTGACCTCCTTCAGCTTGTGGCTGATGAAGATGATCGAGGTGCCGTTCGCGGCGATCCCGCGCAGCACGTCGATCAGCTCGTCGATCTCCTGCGGGGTGAGCACCGCCGTCGGCTCGTCCAGGATCAGCACTTCGACGTTGTTGGCCAGCGCCTTCAGGATCTCCACCCGTTGCTGCTCACCCACCGATAGGTTCGACACCAGCGCGTCCGGGTTCACCGGGAGCCCGTAGCGCTCGGACAGCGCACGCACCTCCCGGCGGGCCGCGCCGCGGTCGAGCATCGCGAAACCCTTGGTCGGTTCCCGGCCGAGCATGATGTTCTCGGCGACGGTGAACACCGGGACGAGCATGAAATGCTGATGCACCATCCCGATGCCCGCGGCGATCGCGTCGCCGGGCGAATGACAGGTCAGCGGTGCGCCGTTCAACCGCACCTCGCCCTCGTCCGGCTGCAACAGCCCGTAGAGCATATTCATCAATGTGCTCTTGCCCGCGCCGTTTTCACCGAGCAGGCAGTGGATCTCACCGGGTTCCACCACCAGGTCGATCCGGTCATTGGCCAGCAGCGCGCCGAATCGTTTTGTCAAACCCCGTAATTCGAGCCGCATCGAATTCCCCGGCCCGGATCACTTGGTCACGGGTTGTGCCTTGGAAGCGAGGGTGATCTTCCCGCTGGCGATATCGGCGGTGAGCGCGGTGATTTCGCTCTTCAGCTCGGCCGGGATGGTGGCATCGAACTGGTGGTAAGGGGCCAGGCTCACGCCCTTGTTCGCCAACGTCCCGACGTAGGTCGTATTGGTGAATTTCTTGTTGAAGGCGTCGGTCACCGCTTTGGTCACCGCGACGTCCATCGACTTCTCCACGCTCGACAGCAGCGAGGAGCAGTATTCGGCGGCGCTCACACAGCCGTCGGTATCGACCCAGATCGCGTTGACCTTGCCGCCCGAGGATTTCGCGGCCTCCAGCGCGCCGAGACCGGCGGGACCGGCCACCGGCAGCAGGATGTCGGCGCCCTGGCTGATCAGATCGTTGGCCTTGGCCTTGCCGACGTTCTTGTCCTGGAAGTCGTTGGTGATCACGCCCTGCTGGGTGGCCTGATCCCAGCCGAGCAGCTGGACCTGCTTACCTTTGTGCTGGTTGTAGTAGGCGACGCCCTCGGCGAAGCCGTCCATGAAGATCGCCACGGTGGGGATGTTGATGCCGCCGAAGGTGCCGACCTTGCCGGTCTTGGTCATCCCCGCCGCCAGATACCCGGCCAGGAAGGACGGCTGGGCGGAGTTGAACACCAGGCCTTGCAGATTCGGCAGCGGCGGGAACTTCGCGGTATCGGTGTAGGAGTAGTCGACGATCGCGAAATTGGTATTCGGATTCTGTTTCGCCTGCGCGTAGGTGACGTCGCCCTGTTTGAAGCCGATGGTGACGACGATATTGCACTTCTGCCTGACCATCGTGCTGACATTGGTCGGATAGTCGTTGTCCGAGCGCGATTCCAGCTGTGCCTTCGAGATACCGAGCGCGGCAACGGCGTCGGTGATCCCTTTGAAGGAGGTCTGATTGAACGACTTGTCGTCGAATCCGCCGGAATCCGACACCATGCACGCCTTGAAATCCTTGGCGCCGCCCTCGGACTTTCCCGACTCCGACGGCGGACTACCGCACGCCGCGACGGTCAGAGCGAGAACACCCGCCGTGGTGAGGGTGCGCATCAACCTGACCATTTGTGCCTCCTGAAACGCGATAGGCCGCAACTGATCTGAATGATCTTGCCCCAAGTGCCTGCTCGGTGGGTGGGTTTTGCTCAGAGGCTGGTGGTGAAGGCGCCGAGTTGTTCGAGCAAATGCAGGAACGGCCTGGCCGCGAACGCCTCGGCCGGGCTGAACACGCCGGATTTCACCGGGCCGTCGCCCAGCGCGAGACGGTCGGCCGCGTTGACCGAGGCGAGTGCCCCGGCCCGCCACAGATCATGGCCGGTCAGATGCGCCGAGCGGCTGCCTTGTTCGGCGATCGCCTGCACGGCGATGGTGAAATCCGTCTTCGCCCTGCTCTCGGGATCGAGATCCTCGCTGGTGAACACCTGATCCTCTTCGAAGGTGCGCGCGGTCAGCATCACCTCCACCTCGCGGACCGGTGTATGCCTCGGCACGGTCAGCGGCTCCGGGTAGGGCACCGGCGCGATCACCGTGCGCGGGCCCAGCGGCGGCGGGAACGCGAAGACGGCATTACGCGGTTCGACGAAACCGATGGACAGCGCGCCGCCGGTGAACGAGATCCGTTCGGTTTCGGCGAACAGTTGCCGCGCGGTGTTCAGTGCGCCGGTGGTCAGCCGCCAGCCCGCCACCGCGTAGGCGACGACGATCCGATCAATGGCGGTCATGCCCTCGGTCGTCGCGGCGGTGAGCAGATCGCCGAGGCCGCCGTAGAAGCTCATCGACGGGACCATGGTGCTGCCGCTGCGCTGCGCGAGCGGCTGGAAGTCGAACATCCGCTTGACGTGGTGCGGTTCGAGCGCGTGGTCGATGTAGTGGCAGCCCGCCGCCGCGGCGGCCGCGGCCACCGGTTCCCCGGTCTTGGAGAACGGGCCGGCACAGTGGATCAGCACGGTCGCGTGCTCGGTGAGCTCGCGCAGCGCGATCGGATCGTCCACCGCGGCAACATGACTGCGGGCGCCGTATTCGTCGGCCATGGCGGCGAGCCGGGTGGCGTCGCGACCGGCCAGGATCAGATCGCGGCCGCGTGAACGCAATTCGGCGGCGACCAATCGACCGGTGTGCCCGGTGGCTCCATAGACGGCGAAAACGGGCTCGGTCATGATCGACACACTCCAAACCTGGGCGTTCGTACCTATGTTCGAGTTTCGGCGCACTCCGGTGGCCTGTCAAGGGCGTCCGGTGGGTGTCACCTCGCAGCCATCCTGGCGCAAACCTGTTGACCGGATTCGGAATTCGGTGAACTGTCGGTGCTGCTGAGTAGTGTCCAGGCATGCGTGAAGTCGACGTGCCCGCCTTTCTGAACCGACTGGGCCTCAACGAGGCCGAGCCGCCGAGTGTCGCCGCGCTGTGCCGGCTGCACGCGGCCTTCGTCGAACGAGTGCCGTACGAGGCGTTGGAGATTCAGCTCGGCAGGCCGACCACGCTTGATCCGTTCGATTCGCTCGACCGGATCGTCGGCGAACGGCGCGGCGGCTACTGCTATCACCTCAACGGCGCGTTCTCGGAGCTGTTGCTGGCGCTGGGTTATCGCGTGACCCGGCACCGCGCGGGGGTGCAGAACAGTGCGAGCGTGCCGCCGGAGATCAGCCGAAACCACCTGGCGCTCACGGTGTCCGGCCTGCCGGATGAGCCGGCGACGACGTGGCTGGTCGACGCCGGTCTCGGTGACGGCCTGCATACGCCGCTGCCGCTGCGCGAGGGCGTTTTCCGGCAGGGGCCGTTCACCTTCCGGCTGCGCCCCTCCGAGGTGGTGTCCGGCGGCTGGCGCTTCGATCACGACGAGCGCGGCAGCTTCCTCGGCATGGACTTCGATCCCGCCCCCGCGGTCATGGCGGATTTCGCGGAACGGCACGAATACCTGTCCACCTCACCCGATTCGGGATTCGTGCGGGTGTGCGTGGTGCAGCGCCGCGATGCCACGGGCGCCGACATACTGCGTGCCCGCACGCTGATCAGGCTGGACGGCGAGCGCGGCGCGGCCACCGTTCTCGGCTCCGCCGACGAGTGGTTCGCGGCGCTGAAGGGTGTCTTCGGGCTGTCGCCGCGGCTGACCTCGGCGCAGCGCGAGCAGCTGTGGCAGCGGGTCGTCGCGCAGCACGAAGCGCACCTGGCCGCACAGTCTCAGTGAGGGTCTGAGTCGCACCTCTCATTGCATCACCGCAGGTGAACCTCTGTTCCGCGATGCTTGCCGAGCGGATAGTTGACGCGCGGAAGAACTAGGAGTACATATATGCGTAAGCATTATTCCGCATCGCAACTAAAGGGAGAATCTGATGTACGCGATCACGCAGGACGCATTCGGCGGACCCGAGGTGCTGTACCGCACCGAGGTCGAGCGCCCGCGGCCCGCAGCGGGTGAGGTGCTGGTCCGGGTGCACGCGGCGGGCGTCAACCCGGTCGACTCGGCCGTCCGGAACGGATACTTCCCGCTGTTCACCGCGCCGCCGTTCGCGCTGGGCTGGGATGTGGCAGGCGTCGTCGAGGAACTCGGTCCCGAGGTGACCGGGTTCGAGATCGGCGCGGAAGTGCTCGGGCTCTCGGCATTTCCGAAGGCGGCCAACGCCTATGCGGAGTACGCTGTCGTCGCTGCCGCCGACCTGGTGCGCAAACCCGCCGCACTGTCCATGTCGGAGGCGGGCGCGCTGCCGCTGGCCGGGCTCACCGCCTGGCAGGCGCTGGCGCGGATCGCCGATGTCGCGGCCGGGCAGCGGGTGCTGATCCACGCGGCGGCGGGCGGCGTCGGCCACCTCGCGGTGCAGATCGCCAAGGCGCGCGGCGCGTACGTGCTCGCCACCGCGCGCACCGAAAATCACGCGTTCCTGGACGAATTGGGCGCGGACGAGCTGATCGACTACACCACCGTCGATTTCGCGGTCGCCACCGAACCGGTGGACGTGGTGCTCGATCTGGTCGGCGGCGAAACCGCGAAACGCTCACTGGCGCTGCTGAAGCCGGGCGGCCTGCTGGTCACCACGGTCGGCCACGATCCCGGTATCACCGCCGAGGAGGCCGAACAGCACGGCGTTCGCTTCGAGACGGTCTTCGTCGCGCCCTCCGCGGCGGACCTGACCGAA
The DNA here is from genome assembly GCF_044547285.1 of Nocardia sp. NPDC052566. NCBI lineage: Bacteria > Bacillati > Actinomycetota > Actinomycetes > Mycobacteriales > Nocardiaceae > Nocardia > Nocardia sp. NPDC052566. The sequence continues at coordinate 49,612 of NZ_JBIUAF010000006.1, forward strand.
CTGACCGCCCTGGCCGACACGGGCGCATTGCGCGTGCACGTCGCACGGGAACTGCCGCTCGCCGATGCCGCGAAGGCACACGAGACCTCGGGCAGCGCAAAGGGCAAGACCGTCCTCATCCCGTGACGGCCGAGCGGCCACGAGATCGAGCACACCGTTTCGAGCGACCTGCGAGCAGTCGCTACGGAGGGGAAGGGGCTCGATCTCGCGGCCGGTGGATCAGGCGACGGCGACGAGGCGGGCCGCGTTGGCGGTCGCGTCGTCGGTCGCCTCGTTGGCCGCCAGTTCCGCGCGGACGCGGTCCTGGTAGCGGGTGACCTCGCGGTCGGTGGCGGCCGCATCCCAGCCCAGATGATCCGCGATCAAGCGGGCCACCTCGGGCGCCGTGGCGAGGCCGCGGTCGGCGACCTCGATGGAGATGCGGGTGCGCCTGGTCAGCACATCGTCGAGATGCAGTGCGCCCTCATGGGTTACCGCGTAGACGATCTCGGCGGCCAGGTACTCGTCGGCGCCTGCCAGCGGCGTCGCGAGTTCGGGCTCGCGGGCGATCAGCTCGAACAGATCGTTGATCGCCGAGCCGTAGCGGCCGAGCAGCCGCTCGACCGTGGCGTAGGACAGCCCATTCCGCTGCGCGACGCTGGCGATATCGGCCTCCAGCTCCTGGTAGCCGACCGCGCCGAGGATCGGCAGGTGCTCGGTCACCGACGGCGCGACCGCGCGGCCGAGGCCCTTCGTCGCGGCGTCGACCACGTCGGCGGCCATCACCCGGTAGGTGGTGTACTTGCCGCCCGCGATCACGAACAGACCCGGAACCGGTTCCGCGACAGCGTGTTCGCGCGACAGGGTGGAGGTGTCGCTCGACGCGCCGGACAGCAGCGGACGCAGGCCCGCATAGGTGCCGACGATGTCGTCCTCGGTCAGCGGCTCGCGCAGCACGGCGTTGACGTGATCGAGGATGTAGCGGACGTCGGTCTTGCTCGCCGACGGGTGATCCTTGTCCAGCGACCAGTCGGTGTCGGTGGTGCCGATGATCCAGTGCCGGTCCCACGGAATGACGAACAGCACGCTCTTCTCGGTGCGCATGATCAACCCGGTGTCCAGGTCGAGCCGCTCGCGCGGCACCAGGATGTGCACACCCTTGGAAGTGCGCACGTGGAACGGGAATTCGACGCCCGTCATCTTGTTCATCTCGTCGGTCCACACGCCGGTCGCGCTGATCACGCTGCGGGCGCGCACGGTGTGCTCGACGCCGGTTTCGAGATCGGTGACGTGCGCGCCGATCACGCGCTCGCCGTCGCGCAGCAGGCCGGTCACCTTGGTGCGGGTGAGCACGGTGGCGCCGTGCTGCGCGGCGGTGCGGGCGATCATCATGGTGTGGCGCGCGTCGTCGACCTGCGCGTCGAAGTAGCGGATCGCGCCGGTGAGCGCGTCGTCACGCAGCGCGGGCGCCAAATCCAGTGCGCGCGTGCGGGACAGGTGCCGGTGCATGGGCAGAGCGCGTGCGCCGCCCATGGTGTCGTACAGCGCGACGCCCGCGCCGATGTAGGCGCGTTCCCACACCCGGTGCTGCAGTGGAAGCAAGAAGGAGACCGGGCGCACGAGATGCGGGGCCAGCTTGCGCAGCAGCAGGCTCCGTTCCTTCAAAGCCTCACGCACCAGCCAGAAGTCGAGCTGCTCCAGGTAGCGCAGGCCACCGTGGATCAGCTTGCTGGAGCGGCTGGAGGTCCCCGCGGCGAAATCCCGCGCCTCGACCATCGTCACGGACAGGCCGCGGGAGGCGGCATCTAGTGCGGCGCCCGCACCGACCACGCCGCCACCGATGACGAGGACGTCGATTTCATTGTCGCCGAGCGACTTCACCGCGTTGGCGCGGTAGTTGGGGTCCAATCTCGCAGACACGGTCTTCTCCTTGTTTCAACGTAAGTCAATCGAAATATTCAGTTGGCGAACAACTTTCAGTCGTCGACGTCGATCCAGTCCAGGGTGCGCGAGACGGCCTTCTGCCAGCGGGCATAGCCCTTCGCGCGCTGCTCCTCGGTCCAGGTCGGATGCCAGCGCTTGGCTTCCTGCCAGTTCTGTTCGAGTTCGTCGGTGCTGCTCCAGAATCCGACCGCGAGGCCGGCGGCGTAGGCGGCGCCGAGCGCGGTGGTCTCCGCGACCACCGGACGCGACACCGGAACACCGAGGAAGTCGGCCTGCAGCTGCATGCACAGCTCGTTGGCGGTGACGCCGCCGTCCACGCGCAGCGTGTCCAGGGTGACGCCGGAATCGGCCTGCATCGCCTCGACCACGTCGCGGGTCTGGTAGCAGATGGATTCCAGCGTCGCGCGGGCCAGGTGCGCGTTGGTGCTGTAGCGCGACAGGCCGACGATGACGCCGCGCGCGTCCGAGCGCCAGTACGGCGCGAACAGGCCGGAGAACGCGGGCACGAAGTAGACGCCGCCGTTGTCCTCGGCCTGCCTGGCCAGCGATTCGCTCTGTGCCGCACCGGAAATGATGCCGAGCTGGTCGCGCAGCCACTGCACGGCCGAGCCGGTCACCGCGATCGAACCCTCCAGCGCGTACACCGGCTTCTGGTCGCCGAACTGGTAGGCGACCGTGGTCAGCAGGCCGTGCTGCGAGCGCACGATTTCGGTTCCGGTGTTGAGCAGCAGGAAGTTTCCGGTGCCGTAGGTGTTCTTCGCCTCGCCCGGCCGGAAACACACCTGGCCGACGGTGGCGGCCTGCTGATCGCCGAGCACACCGGCCAGCGGGACCTCGCCGCCGAACGGGCCGTCGGCGCGGGTCTTGCCGAACAGTTCCGGATTCGACGACGGCGCGATGGCAGGCAGCATGGCGCGCGGAATCCCGAACAGGGACAGCAGTTCGTCGTCCCAGTCGCAGGTCTCCAGGTCCATCAGCATGGTGCGGCTGGCGTTGGTCGGATCGGTGACGTGCACGCCGCCGTCGATGCCGCCGGTCAGGTTCCACAGCAGCCAGGTGTCGGTGGTGCCGAAGATCGCGTCACCGGTCTCCGCGTCGGCCGCGACGCCGGGCACGTTGTCCAGGATCCAGCGCAGCTTGCCGCCGGAAAAGTAAGTGGCAGGCGGCAATCCGGCCTTGCGGCGGATGGTCTCGCCGTGGCCCGCGCGCTCCAGATCGGCGGCGATCTTGTCGGTGCGGGTGTCCTGCCAGACGATGGCGTTGCAGTACGGACGCCCGGTCTTGCGGTTCCACACCACGGTGGTCTCGCGCTGGTTGGTCACGCCGACCGCGGCCAGATCGCTCGCGACGAGATCGGCTTTGGTGAGCGTGGACTGGATGACCGCGCGGGTGCGCTCCCAGATCTCGGTCGGATTGTGTTCCACCCAGCCGGCCTTCGGCAGGATCTGCTCGTGTTCGAGCTGGTGGCGGGCGATTTCGTTACCGCCGTGGTCGAACACCATGAAGCGAGTGCTCGTGGTGCCCTGGTCGATGGCGCCGACGTACCGACTCATCGTTGTGGTCCTTTCGAAGAAACCTGTTACTGAGAGAAGAAGATTCAGAACGCCAGTTGGGCGACCAGGCCCGCGAGCACGCCACCGGCGAGCGGGCCGAGCACGGGCACCCAGGCGTAGGACCAGTCGGAGTTCTTGCGCTTGGCGGCGGGCCGCTCGGGCAGCGCGTGCGCGCCGACACCCGCGGCGACCGGCTCGCGGTCCGCGACGTTCGCGGACTTGGTCATCGGCAGCAGTGCGTGCGCGATGCGTGGGCCCAGGTCGCGGGCCGGGTTGATGGCGTAGCCGGTCGGGCCGCCGAGCGAGGCGCCGATGCCGACGACGAGCAGCGCGGCGGCGAGCGGGCCGAGGCCGCTCGGGGTGTGGCCGAACGCCAGGATCGTCAGTACCAGTGCGAAGGTGCCGATCACCTCGGTGGCGAAGTTCCAGCCGTAAGAGCGGATCGCGGGACCGGTGGAGAAGACCGCCAGCTTCTTGTCCTCGTCGGTCTCCGCGTCGAAGTGCTGCTTGTAGGCCAGGTAGGCGATGTTGGCGCCGGCGAACGCGCCGAACAGCTGACCGCCGACATAGGCGATCGTGTTGGCCGCGGTGATGTCGATACCGGGGGCGTACTCGTCGGCACCGCTGGACAGGATGCCGAGGGTCACCGCCGGGTTGAGGTGTCCGCCCGTCTTATAGGCCAGGTACACACCGGCCATCACGCCGAAACCCCAGCCGATATTGATCAGCAGCCAGCCGCCGTCGAAACCTTTGGATTTGGTCAGTAGCACATTCGCGACCACGCCTGCGCCGAGCAGGATCAGCATTCCCGTGCCGAGTGCCTCGCTCGCGAAGATCGCACCGAAGTTCACCGTTGAGCCTCCGTTTGATGTGGCGTCCGCGGCCGCGGCGCCTCTGCGCGAGACGTTACGTACGAGGTGGATAACCCGACATACCTCGCGTTCGACAATGTCGAACGGTGCGGCTGGCTGCACAAGATCGATGCCACTAATGTCGCGCACCCAGGAGGCGGGTATGCGGCAGGTCACAGCGGCGGTTCGGCGTGTCGGGCCGCGCGTCGGCTATGTTCTCCGTCGTGCCTGGTCCGATCCAATCGATCGAACGCGCTGCGGCCATCCTGCGGCTGCTGGCCCGTGGGTCCGGCCGGCTCAGCGTCGGCGAGATCGCGGGCGCGCTCGGGCTCGCCAAACCGACCGCGCACGGCATCCTGCGCACCCTGCTCGGTGTCGGCTTCGTCGAACAGGATCCGGCCACCGGGAAATATCAGCTCGGTGCGGCGATGCTGCATCTGGGCGCCAGCCAATTGGACGCGAACGAACTGCGCTCGCGGGCGATCAACTGGGCCGACGCACTGGCTGCCCGCAGTGGTGAGGCGGTGCGGATCGCCGCGCCGGTGGACGGGCAGGTGGTGGTGGTCCACCACGTCTTCCGGCCGGACAACACCGAACAGGCGCTCGCGGTCGGCGAGGTGCTGCCCGCGCACGCCACCGCGCTCGGCAAGGTGCTGCTCGCCTACGACTCCGACCTGGCCACCGCGGTGCGCGCCGGCGAACTCGCCGCGCTCACGCACCGCACCATCGTCGATCGGGTCGCGCTCGCAAGGGCTCTCACCGGTGTCCGGCAGGCTGAATGGGCCGGGGAGACAGGCGAATTCCGGCCCAACGAGGCGGGTATCGCGGCGCCGATCCGGTCGCACGGCGGACTCGTGGTCGGCGCCATCGGCATCAGCGGGCCGGTCGACCGGCTCTGTGACCCGCAGTTGCGGCACCGGCAGGCACTGGTCGGTCAGGTACGCGACGCCGCACGCGCGGTATCCCGGGATCTCGGTGCCGGACACTGACATTCGCCATCACACAGGAAGCGGCCGAGGATGAGTCAACGTTATGTGCTGGCGATCGACCAGGGCACCACCTCGACCAGGTGCATCCTGTTCGATCAGCGCGCGCGGCTGGTCGGTGTCGCCCAGCGCGAGCATCACCAGCACTATCCGCGGCCGGGCTGGGTCGAGCAGGACGCGATGGAGATCTGGCGCAATGTCGAGCGGATCGTGCCGCAGGCGCTGCGTGACTCCGGCATCACCGTCGATCAGGTGGTCGCGCTCGGCATCGCGAATCAGCGGGAGACCACGGTGGTGTGGGACCGCCACACCGGGCTGCCGATCCGGCGGGCCATCGTCTGGCAGGACGTGCGCACCGAGGAACTGGTGCGCGATATGCACGACAGGCCGGGCGCGGAACGGATCCGCGAGCTGTGCGGGCTGCCGCTCGGCACCTACTTCGCCGCGCCGCGACTACGCTGGCTGCTGGATTCCGTTGCGGGACTGCGCGATCGGGCCGAACGCGGCGATGTGCTGTTCGGCACCATGGAGACCTGGCTGATCTGGCAGCTCACCGGCGGGCCGGACGGTGGACTGCATCTCACCGATGTCACCAACGCCAGCCGGACCCTGCTGATGAACATCGAAACCCTAGCCTGGGACGCCGAATTGCTCAGCTTCTTCGGCATTCCCGCGGCGATGCTGCCGCGTATCCAGCCCTCTACCGCGCCCTACGGGACGACCCGCGTTGTCGCGCCCGGCATTCCGATCGCCGCCGCGCTCGGCGATCAGCACGCCGCGCTGTTCGGCCAAACCTGTTTCGCCCGTGGGGAAACCAAATGCACCTACGGGACCGGCGGTTTCCTCATGATGAACACCGGCAGCGAGCTGGTGCAGTCCGAGCACGGCCTGCTCACCACCATCGGCTACCAGATCGGCCCGGAACCGGTGTACGCGCTGGAAGGTCCCATCGCGGTCACCGGCTCACTGGTGCAATGGGTCCGCGACAACATCGGCCTGGTCGCCAGCGCCCCGGAGATCGAAACCCTCGCCCGCACAGTCGAAGACAATGGCGGCTGCTATATCGTCCCTGCCTTCTCCGGCCTGTACGCGCCCCACTGGCGCAGCGACGCACGCGGTCTCATCATCGGCCTGACCTCCTACATCACCAAAGGGCACCTGGCCCGTGCGGTCCTCGAGGCCACCGCATGGCAGACCCGCGACGTGGTCGACGCCATGAACGCCGACTCCGGCCTGCAAGCCCGAACCCTGCGCGTGGACGGCGGTATGACCTCCGACAACCTCCTCATGCAGATCGTCTCCGATGTCCTCGACATCCCCGTCATGCGCCCGTTCGTCTCCGAAACCGTCTCCCTCGGCGCCGCCTACGCCGCAGGACTGGCGGTCGGCTACTGGCCCGATCTGGAAGGCCTGCGCAACAACTGGCGGCTGGCCGCCCAGTGGACCCCGAACATGGACCCCGTCCATCGCAAAACCGAATACGAAAACTGGCGTCGCGCAGTGGAACTGACCTTCGGCTGGCTCCAGTCGAGCAAGGCGACCAGCTAGGTCACCAGGATTCGATGAGCGGGGCGTCGTGTTCCTGGCGCTGCCATTGCGCGGTGAGGCGATCGAGCCGGCCCGGCGTGGCGATACCGCGCACGCCTGCGATCTTGTCGTCGCGGATGTCCATTATCACGACCCCGACGACCCGGTCGTCGAGCGTGGCGAGCATGGCCGGACAGCCGTTGATCACGGCGGCATGGACCGAGATCGGGCCACCGGCCAATTTTCGTTTGGCCGGAGAGGGTTTGAAGCGGGCGCGGAACGCGGTGGCAATCCGTTCCGGAGTCGAGAACCGGAGCGGCTTCCCGGACAGCCCGAGCCCGGCACCGTCGGAGATGCCGGTCGCGTCGTCGGTCAGCAGCGCGACCAGCCGTTCGGTCCGGCCCGAGGCGGCGGCAGCGACGAACGCCTCGACGATGCGATGCGCGCAGGCGCGGTCGATGCCGGTGCTGTTGCCCGTGGCGGTGATTCGGCGCCTGGCGCGGTGGATGTGCTGCTGGCTCGCGGATTCGGAGATGCCGAGTATCTCGGCTATCTCGGCGTGGCCGTACGAAAAGGCCTCGCGCAGAACGTAAGCGGCACGTTCGACCGGCGAGAGCCGCTCCATGAGGGTCAGCACCGCCATGGTCACCGATTCGCGCTGCTCGGCGGTTTCGGCCGGGCCGAGCATCGGATCGCCGTCGAGCAGCGGTTCGGGCATCCATGCCCCGACCGCGCGTTCGCGCCGCACCTTCGCCGAACGGAGCCGATCGATCGCCAGGTTGGTGACGATCTTCGTCAGCCACGCCTCCGGCACCTCGACGAACTCGCGGTCGGCGGCCTGCCACCGCAGGAACGCGTCCTGCACCGTGTCCTCGGCATCGGCGGCCGAACCGAGCAGACGGTAGGCGAGCGAGGCCAGCCGATGCCTGCTGGCCTCGAAGCGTGCCACGGTGGCGGTGTCCATGAGCACGACTATGCGGCAGCCAGGTCGGGCGAGTGCTCTCGGGTTCCGGCCGAACGGTATGCGTGAGTCGGCTTTCCGAGGGTCGGGTGGTTTGTGCTCCATACGCTGGCCGCCACGATCGCCGCCTTGACTCGCGCCGCCGACCGGCCGCGCAATGCGCCGGATTTCGAGCGCGCGTCATCGTCGACCAGCTGGAAGATCCCGTCCTTGCGGCCGAGGCTGATGTGGTTGCCGACATATGACAGCGCGGTCGCCTTGATCTTGCGCCCGGTCCGGTCTCCGATGATCGCGGCCGTCGCCTGCATACTGGTGTATCCCGCGGAAGCACAGGACATCGGCAACGGCCGACCGTTGTCGCCGATGACGAAGACGCTGTCACCGGCAACATAGACATCCGGGTGCGAGACCGACCGCATCTGACGGTCGACCGTGATCTGGCCGGTGGGCGCCACCGCGAGACCGCTGGCGACGGCGATCGGATGGACGGCGAAACCGGCGGCCCACACGGTCGCGTCGGCGGCGAGAACGGTGCCGTCGGTGGCTATCGCCTCCGACGCCTCGACGCGCTCGATGGCGGTGTGTTCGTGGACCGTGATACCGAACCGGTCGAAGGCGCGCAGCAGGTGACGGCGGGCCTTCGGGCCGAGCCAGCCGCCGAGTTCGCCGCTGGTGGCGAGGCTGACCCGAATGTCCGGATGGGCTTCGGCGATCTCGGTGACGGCCTCGATCGCGGTCAGATTGCCGCCGACCACCAGCACGTCCCCGCCCTCGCCGAGCTCGTCCAGTCGTGCGCGCAGGCGCAGCGCGGACGGCCGCGCGGCGACGTGGAAGGCGTGCTCGCCGACCCCGGGAACGCCGTGGTCGGCGACAGTACTGCCGAGCGTGTAGAGCAGGGTGTCGTATTCGAGCCGGTCGATGCCCGCGCCGTTGCCGCCGGTGACAGTCCGGTGCTCGACGTCGACGTGGGTCACCCGCGCCACTCGCAGTCGAATGCCGGTGCCCGCGAACACTTCCGCCAGCGGCCGGTGCGGAAGTTCATGCCCGGCGGCGAGCTGATGCAGGCGCAGCCGCTCGACGAAATCCGGTTCGGCATTGACCACGGTGATCTCGAAATCATCGGCGTGGAGCTGGCGCGCCAGATACCCGGCGGAGAAGGCCCCGGCGTACCCGGCCCCGAGGACAACGATGCGGTGCTTCATGATTCGCTCCTATCTGGTTCGCGTACTACCTGAACGAGATAGCCCCCGAATCCCTGACAGCACCGCTCAGTGACGTGCATCACGTGGAAAGATGCACCATGACCGAGAATTCGACGACGGCGCTCATCCGCACTACGCGGATCACAGCGACCAGCAGGCGCATTGTGCCGCGCAACGAGTTTCAGGTCGTGCATGAAGTAGCGCCTTACCCGCAGCGCGGCACTGCAATCGATGTGCACGAGGGGATTGTCGACGCAACTTGGTGCGCTGTGTTTGCGCTCGATCGCCTGGCCGTGGCTTCACTGGCGAATCCCGTCGGATGCCCGCGAAAAGTTACCGGTGGGCGGTGTGTTGTTGTGTTGCTTGCATTTTCGTAGCTCGACGGCGATACTGTGTCGCCGTGACGGTCGCCTGCGTTTGTTATTTGCACCTTCAATAACGGTCTGCCCGGCCATCAGGTGGTGGAGGCGGCCAAAGTGCAAATTATTCACCCGTCGCCATTGCGCTCTCATTGAGGCTCGTCACACTCGACACTGACCCGTCCAATCGAATGGGTTCTCGCTAGATCAATCCAACGCGAAAGTGGTTGACGCAATGAGAGATACAAACATAGCTGACGAAAAATCTCACAACCAGAACGCGCGGCAACGCTCCTGCAGCGACATCGCAGCAACGTCCGGTCGAACCGCACCGCAACCCGAGGAAGTCGCGCCCGCTCCTTCGCGGCCGTGGCGCTCGAAAGCCCTTATGGCGTCCATCGTCGCCTTCTTCTGTGCACTGATACTCGCGGGTGCTCCTATCGTTAGCGCCCAGCCGTCGCAACCAGGGCCCTCATTCAAGTGTCCCGACCCGGCGGCTGCCGACCAATGGGCAGGCGGCATAAACAACCTCCAGGCTCACTTCGAAAAGCACAATTCAGAGAACGCATCATGGTCGACCATGCAAGGCTATTCTGACGCGGCAGTGAACGTGATCAACTCTGTCGAAGGCTACACACTCCGCCAGGACTTCGGGGGTCGGCGCATCTACTTCAACAATGGCACCTTTGTGGTCACAACCTCGGATGGCAAGATCATCTCCTCGTTCAAACCTACGGCAGGGCAGAGATATTATGACCGACAGGTGGAAAGGGACAAGCAACATCGCGAAACCCGCCAAGCTGGCGACAACGAGAACGACGCGGATATCCACACCATCTATACTGACATCGTTTTCTGCGATGAATAAGAGAGGCGTGGTCGCAATATTCAGATGCGTGAGCTGCGGGAGCGCGGGGCTGTCCGCGCCGCCCTACACCTCCAATGGATCCCCGTCCTATGAAGTGTGCCGGGTGTGTGGGTTCGAGCCTGGCGTCACCGACGACGACGCAGGATTCACGCCCGAACAGTGGCTGGCGGCGTGGATCGACGCCGGCCGCGAGCCCCCGTGGTCCAACCGGTAGCCATGGCCTGAACCACCTCCGATCGCCATCCCGGCTGTGCAGGCGGTAGCGCCTCGGGATGCCTCGGAACGAGATACGTTGCGTCGTGGGCGGGCCCGTTACCGGACCCTGCCCACGACGTCCGAAACCAACGCCGGCCTCTCTGATTCATCTGCTCGAAATGGCGTCATCGGCGGCCCGACGAGATATCGCTGCGCAGGTAACCGATCGCCGGAGGTTTCGCGCTCATCGATTCACTCCGTTCTTCTCGCCCGGCAACGCCGCCCGATAGCGTGCGGCGCAGACGATTGCCCGGCCGCTGGCCGTGATTTGCCACAACACCGGACTACGGCAGGCGCCGAGCACTTGTCGTTGATAGGCGGCTGAGGACTGGGCCGAAGGCGGCGATGGCTTCTTGGTCGGGGGCCAGTCGGATTCGCCGATCAGCGCGCGCATGCGCGCGATGTGGGCAGCGGGATCGCCCACCTCGGCGGCCAGCGCGAGCTCACCTACTCGGCGCCGGGCCCGCGCCGGGTCCTGCTCTGCCGCGCCGACCACGGCGAGAATCTCCATCATCTTGGACAGATCGGGCACCGATTGCGGCACAGGGACACTCGGGTCGGCATAGGCGGCGAGCCGGTCGATATCGCCGGTGCGGAGTACCGCGCCGACAACCGAACCGGCGGAGGTGCCGATGATCGAATCCGCTCGGGACAGGTCGATTCCGTTGCGGCGCAGCTCGCTGAGCAAGCCCGCCATCCAGGCGATGCCGACAGGACCACCGCCGCCGAGTACGAGCGCGGTGGTAGCGGGGCGATTTCGATTGTCGGCCATGAGTCAGCCTATCGGTACCGGCTCGCCGCAGAGATCACGCCGAATGCCGCCTGGCGGGTGATTGCTCGTGAGATGTCGGGGTATGCGGGCGGTGAGGAGGTGTGACATGCCGAAAGTGTGGAGTAACAAGCGAGAACGGCAGTATGAGCACATCGAGGAGTCTCAGGAGGATCGGGGGACCAGTCCTGAGCGGGCGAAGGAGATCGCCGCGCGGACGGTGAACAAGAATCGGGCGCAGTCGGGGGAGTCGAAGACGGCCAGCCGGTCTTCGGTCGAGGACAAGTCGCCACAGAGCCGGGGTGGGCAGCGGTCCGGGCGGAAGGGGTCCAAGGGGCCGACGCGGGATCAGCTGTACAACGAGGCGAAGCAGCGAAATATCAAGGGGCGGTCGAAGATGACGAAGGGGCAGTTGGCCGAGGTGCTGGGGAAGTAGCCGGTCAGGTGTTGTCCGCGTCCGCGTGCTCGGCGAGGGCGGCGCGGATGAGAGCCTTTGCGGCCCAGCTCATTACCTCCGTGGCCTGATCGGGTTCGAGGCCGAGGGAATCGCGGGTGGCGACCATCGCTTCGCCGCCGAAGACCAGTACCACCGCCTGGATCAGGCGTTCCAGGCGCTCGGGTGGCAGCCGATCGCGTAGGGGGGCGAGCGCGGCGCGGGCCATGTCGAGGCGAGCGCTGCCGCGCACCGGCACGCGCTCGGCCTCGGGCAGCTCCAGCTGGGTGAACCAGCGGTCGATCGAGGCGCGCTGGACGTTGCGCCAGACGACCTCGTCGGCGAATTGGAATCGGGCGACCTCGCGGACGACGGCGTCGATCCGCTCCTCCGGATCGTCGGGCAGGTCGGCCAGGAATCCCGGGTAGGAGCTGGACGCCTCCCTGGTGGCCACGTCGGCCCAGAGGGACTGGCGGTTGGGGAAGTAGCGGTGGGCGGTGGCCAGCGATACCTTCGCGGCCTCGGCGACCTGGGCGATCGTCGGTGATTGGCCGTCGCGGGACAGGGCGACCGCAGCGTCGAGCAGTGCCTCGCGGGTGCGCAACTTCTGGTTCTGCCGGCCCGTTGAGAGAAACGACTCTTGACGTGAGGTACCCATGCTCATCATGATAACCGAGTACTCATAAAGATCCGCAGACCAACGGGAAGGGTCCCCGATGAAGCCGCATGAGATGGATGAACTGTTCGCCAGGCACTGCGCCGCGGAGGCGGCCAACGATGTCCCCGCGATCCTCGATACGCTCACCGACGACGTGGAGCACGATGTGGTCGGCGATCCGGCCGGTGTGCTGTACGACCGCGCCGCGATCGGCGAGCGGTACAAGGCGGTGTTCGACGCGCTGCACGAGGAGAAGTTCGAATCCGTGCACCGGTACTACGGCGAGGACTTCTTCGTCGACGAATCCCATTGGTACGGAACGGTTACCGGGATGTTCCTCGGCATTCCGGCGGACGGCCGCCGGATCGACTACCGCATTCTGCACGTCTGCGAGGTCCGCGACGGCCGCATCAGCAGGGAGAACGTCTGGCTCGACGTCGCCGCGGTCGTGCAGCAGCTGACCGCCTGAGTTCGTGATCGCGCACGGGCACCGGGCATTCGGCCACGGTGTATCGGCAGGCTCGTCAGCCCGGCTGGCAGACCGTGTCGGTGTCGGGGAGTCGTCCATCGAGCAGGTACGCCGCGGCGACGGCGTTGGCGCAGCCACTGGTGCCGGGTGTGGAGCCGGGGACCCCGCCGGGCATGATCTGCGGGAGCACGGTGTGCGCCTGCTTGCCCGCGACGGTGACCAGCCTGGCGTCGCGCACCAGCGTGCGCACCGTCTCGGCGCCGGAAATCGTGGTGACCGGGTCCTTTTCGTTGCCGAGGAGCAATGCGGAACGGATCCGGTCGTAACCGCCCGCGCTGGTGCCGGTCTGCGCCTCCGGCCAGAAGACGCAGACGGCGGTGAATCCCATGCCGGTATAGGTCAGCGGCGCCTGCTTCGCGAGTTCTTGTGCGGCGCTGACGATCTCGTCGAGGTCATGGCTCCAGCCGGTACTGTTGCAGCTGCGTGCGGTCCACCAGCCGACCCGTGAACCGGCGAGGGAGATGTCCTGGCCGATCAGTTCGACCATGGGCGATACCCGAAATGCCATGGCGGCGTTGAGCTGTGTCGCGATGGCGGGTTTCTCGACGGCGGCACGCAGGATGGTCAGTTTGCGTTCCAGCCCTTCATACGGCCCGTTGTCGATGCCGAGGAAGAGCATGTTGAGGTCGTTGCCGCTGAAGGTCCGGTCGAACGGGAGCGGAATCGGGTGGGTGGTCAGATCGGCGCGCAGCGTGGTCAGAGCCGAGAGCACGGCCTCGGTGGTATCGCCGAATCCGCTGCCCCGCTTGGCCAGCCACGGTGCGAAGGAATTCTCCAGTGCCCGCTGCTGCCGCAGGATGCGTTCGGTATAGATCTGCGCCTGCGACAGTGTCGGCCCGACCGCCGAGTCGAGTACCAGCCGGTCGAGTCGATCGGGGAAGGTGCGCGCGAGCTCGAGCCCGAGCAGTGTGCCCTGGGAACGGCCGAGAAAGCTCCAGGACGGTGCGCCGAGCAGGGTACGCGCCAGGTCCAGGTCGCGCACGGTCTGCCAGTAGTTGACGCTGCCCGCGGTGGGCTCGCCGGTCGCCGTGCGCGCGCCGCGTTCGAGGCACGACCGGACCCAGTCCCTGGCCCGCCCCAGTTGGCGGCGCACCGAATCGGCGGCGAAGTCGAGGACATCCGTGCGGTCGTTGCGGCCGGTGGCGAGCAGGTTCGGATCGCCGGACAGATCGGCGTCGCAGTCCTGGTTGGTGCTCGAGAGACCGGTGCCGCGCGGATCGAAGCCGATCAGGTCGTAGGTGTCGCGCAGCTGTGGGAAGGCGCCCGCCCACTGGATCGGATTCAGCAGCATGCCTGCGCCGAGTCCGCCTGGGCTGGTGAGTAATTGGCGTGCGTTCGGGTTGCGGGAGCGTAGTCGCGAGATCTCGAAGGTCGCCTCGGGGCTCGTCTCGGGTCGCGACCAATCGAGTGGCGTGCGCACCGTCGCGCAATCGAGCTCGCTGAGCATCGGGGAAAGCACTGCGGCATAGGGATTTCCACGCACAGCGGCCCCGAGTCCGGTGCCGGCGCACGGTTTCCAGTCCAGCGACTGTCCGGCGATGGCGGAGGGAATAGCAGGCGCGTCGAGGGGGAGTTCGGCGATCCGTGGCCGCGGCGTCTGGAATTCGTCGTCGTAGGTACCGCTCTCGGCCGCCGCGTGGCCGGCCAGCAGCGTAATCGCGGCCGAAATCGATATCGCTGTAACGGATGCGCGCCGCACAAACCCCCCAAATAATCCGTGGGCCAATGTAATTGATGGCCGATGGCTTGTCGACCGGCGGGCGGGACACCGATCCGCGGCGGTGCGGGCATGCGGTTCGCTCACCGAAACGATCCTGGGCGGAATTGATACTGGTATGGACACTCGGAGGGAATGGAGAGGGGTGTTCCGTGCCCATCGGGACGACCACAGAGTTGGGGGTACGACGGTGAACGCAGTATCGACGGGAAATACCGCACATGCCACATTGCTGGCACACGCCAGGGGCTTGGCGGCCGAGTTGGCCGCGCGCCGTCAGGAGATCGATGCGGCGCGGCAGCTGCCCGCCGATATCGTCGAGCGGCTGCGCTCGATCGGTGTCTACGGCATGTGTTTTCCCGCCGAGCTCGGCGGGCCGGGCTTGACCTCACCGCAGCAGATGGAGGTGATCGAGGCGCTGTCGTACGGTGACACCGCCACCGGGTGGTGCGCGATGATCGGCGCGGCCACCGGCATCTATGCCGGATTCCTCGACGCACACGCGGTCGCGGAGCTGATGCCGACCCGGGACCTGATCACCGCGGGACTGATCGCGCCGATGGGCCGCGCCGAGCGCGTCACCGGCGGCTATCGGCTGTCCGGCCGCTGGAAGCTCGGCAGCGCGATCACCCACGCCGATCTCGTCGTCGCGGGCGCGATGGTGTTCGACGGCGGCGAACTCGCCACCACCGCCGACGGTGCGCCGGTCGCCAGGATGTTCTACATGCGGCGTGACCAGGTCGAGGTCATCGACACCTGGGACAGCACCGGTATGCGCGGCAGCGGCAGCAACGACTACCGGGTCGACGCGCTGTTCGTGCCCGAGCACCACTCGTTCGACTTCTTCGAACCCAGAAGCGGCGCGGGGAAAATGACCGAACCGGACACACTGGCGAGGATCATGCCCGGCGTTCCGCTCGGTGCGGCCCGCGCGGCGCTGGACCATGTCCGCGATCTCGCCACGGACAAGGTGGTACCGGCCACGGGCGAGAAGTGGGCGGACAACTATCGGGCGCAATACATTCTGGGCGAATGCGAGATGGAGTACGTTGTCGCCCGCGCCGCCGCCGTCGAGACATTGCGCGTGCTGTGGGACGCACTCGACGGCCATCGATTCGAGGAGCTGCCGCCGGACCTGCGCATCCAGACCGGCCTCGCCAGACCGCATGTGTACCGCGCGTGCCGCAGGATCGTCGCCCGCCTCTGCGAGCTGGTCGGCACCGATTCGGTCTACAAGCCGAGCCCGCTCGACATCTGGCTGCGCGATATGAGCACCATGACAACGCATCTCATCGCCCATGACCAGATGATCCAATCGGCCGGTGCCGTACTGCTCGGCGGCAGACCGGAATTCCCGCTCGTCTTCGGCGTGCGTTAGCGCATCCGCTCAGTACCCGGCGGACGCGTTGACCCGCGCGGGCCAGTAGCGGTCGCCGTCCGCGGGCTGGAAGTGGTTCCAGCGGGCCGGATTTCCCTTGTGCTGATCTCCGAGCACAGTGACTCGCCTGCCGACGCGGCGTTCGGTGTAGTCGTTCACCGCGTAGTGCTGGGTCACCCGGTTGTCCCACATCGTCACCGCGCCCTGGCGCCAGCGGAAACGGCAGGAGAACTGCGGACCTTCGGAGAACTCGACCAGGTGCTGCAGCAGCGCGTCGCTCTCGTTGCGGCTCAGCTGCGGGATGTGCGAGGTGAACAGCCGATTGGCGTACAGCGAGCGGCGACCGGTCTCCGGATGTTCGCGGACGAGTGGATGTTCCGTCGACGCGCTGAACCCGGTCTCGCGCACGGTCACCGTATGCACCGCGGTGAGCCCGTCGACCAATTCACGTAGCGGCGCGGAAAGTCGTTCATAGACCAGATACTGATTGGTGAACATCGTGTCGCCGCCCTTCGGCGGGCACGTCACCAATTGCAGGATGGAAACGATCGGCGGAGTCGGCTGAAAAGTCATATCGGTATGCCAGCAATCGACTTTTCCGCCCTTGTCGGATTCGATGAGCGCCACTTCCGGATATCCGTCGACTTTCGGCAGATACGGATGGACCTCCACCTCACCGAATCGCCGCCCGAACGCGACGTGCGCCGCGGGTGGTAGCTCGCCCTGATCGGGAAAGAACAAAACCAGGTGCTCCAGCAGCAGCGCGTGCACGAGCTCGAAATCGGAGTCCGTCAATGTGGCCAGGTCAACGCCCCTGACCTCGGCGCCGAGCGCACCGGAAACCGGCTGGACATCGATATCCGCAACCACCGGCGTACCTCCTCTGACTCATTGGTGGACGCAATGTTAGGCCCGCCGAACGGGGTGGTCTAACCGAATGGAAATAATTTTCGAGTCATTTTCTGAGGCGTCGGTAATGGCGCGATAATTTTCTTGTCAGCAGGCTTTGAACATGTTGTCGCGCTATGTATTCCATGTCATGCTCCGAATAGCGGCAGTGTGGTGCCTGCCACGAAGAGCAGAGGGTGTCCGTTGGCGATTTCCAGTGACTCGGTCGTTTATCACGATTTGTCCATGAATACGGTTCCATTTCGGCCCTGGCGTGAGATCGTCGAAGCGGTCGCGCTGGCGACGACGGTCGCGAACGAGTATCCGGATCTGGTGGCGACGGAGACCGCCGCCGCGCTCGCGGCGCAGCTCGGCGTCCCCGATGAGCACGTGCTGATCGGCCCCGGTTCGGCCGCGGTGTGCCAGCTGGCGCTGTTCGGCTGGTGCGCACCCGGTGACGAGGTGGTCCATCAGTGGCCGTCGTTCGAGGGGTATCCACTGATGATCGGCCACGCGAACGCGCATCCGGTACCCGTCGCGCTGCGCGGCACCGATACCGATCTGGACGATATCGCCGCCGCGGTGACCGACCGGACGCGAATGGTGTTGCTGTGCAACCCGAACAACCCGACCGGCGCCCTGCTGACGCGCGATGAACTGCGGCGGCTGCTCGATCGCCTGCCGGAACACGTCACCGTCCTGATCGACGAGGTGTATCGCGATTTCGTGCTCGCTCCCACGTATCGGGATGCGGTCGGACTGGTCGGCGATGATCCGAGAGTCGCTGTGCTCCGGTCGTTTTCGAAGTCGTACGGGCTGGCCGGACTGCGCATCGGCTACCTGATCGCACAGCCCGCGCTGCTCGACCGGCTCGGCACGCTTCGCCTGTTCTTCGCGGCGAGCGCACAGGCCCAGGCCGCCGCGCTGACCGCGCTCGGGCACGTCACCGAGATGCGCCGTCGTTGCGCCGAGATCGGCGCCGAGCGCGCCCGGTTGCGCGAAATGCTCTGGCGCCAAGGGTGGCCGGTGCCGGTGAGCCATGCGAACTTTCTGTGGGTGCCGACCCCGCAGGCGGTCGAACTGGCCGATCACTGTGCGGCGCACGGCATCGCGGTGCGTGCGTGGTCCGGTCGCGGCGTGCGGGTCACCGTCGGCACCGAGGCGGCCAACGACGCCTTCGCCGGGCTCGCCGACGATTTCCGCGGCTCACTACGTCCGAGCGCGTCATGACCTCGGGACAGTTGGCCCCCGGTGCCGCGACGATCGAACCGCTGATCCGTGATCTCGCCGCGGGCTGGCCCGCCGATCTCAGCCGATTACATGAAATGGCAAGGTACGCGGTACTTCCCGCGGGCAAGCTGATCCGGCCACTGCTGATGCTCGAGGCGGGTCGCGCGGTGGGCGCTGACCCGCTCGAGCTGGCGCCGGTCGCCATCGCCCTCGAATACCTGCATGTCGCGACCCTGGTGCACGACGACATCATCGATGGCGACCTGCTGCGGCGCGGCAGGCCGACGGTGCATGCCAAATATGGGCAGGCCGATGCGATCGTCGTCGGTGACGCGCTGCTGCTCGACACCTTCGGCACCCTCGCGACCGCGGGCGGGCGGAGTTTCCCCGCGGGCGCGGTGCTGGAGACGGTGCGGATCGTCGCGGCGGCCGGGATCGACCTGTGCCGTGGTCAGACGGCCGAGGCCGAACTGGCCGGTGACATCGACTGCGGTGTGTCGCGCTACCGGTCGATGGCCGCGTTGAAGACCGGTGCGCTGTTCAAGGCGGCCTGTGCCGCGGGCGGTGTGCTCGGCGGCGGCAGCACGGCGCAGGTGGACGCGTTGCGCACCTATGCCGAACATGTCGGCTGCGCCTTCCAGATGCGCGACGATCTGCTGCCGTATCTGCGCGACACCACGCGCAGCGGTAAGAGCCCGGTCAGCGATATCGCCAACCGGCGCCCCACCTTTCCGGTGCTCGTCGGACTCGAGCTGGCGGACGCGGCACAGCGGCGCCGCATCGAACGCTCGCTGAGCGGCAGGCTCGCAGTGGACGCGTCCTATCGCCTGCTGCACGAAGTGCTCACGGAGACCGGGGCATTGGCCGCCGCTGCCGCGCGGGTGGCGGCGGAGGCGAATGCCGCGCGGGACAGCGTGCTGATCTTCGGCGAACGCGGCGCGACACTCGCTGCCATCGCCGCCGAAACGATCGAGCGCACATGGTGATTCCACACCCGGGGTGGAACTGGTTCGCGCACGTCGAGACCTGTCGTCCCTACACCCTCGCCTACCCCGGCATGGTCGGCTTGGCCGGTGCCGCGCTCGCGGGCGCGACTTCGCCCGTGCAGTGGATCGCGGCATGGCTTGCGCCGACGCTGATCTGGCTCGGCGGCCTCTACCTCGGTGACTATTTCGACCGCGAGCTGGATGCGCTCGGCAAACCGCACCGGCCTATTCCGTCCGGACGGCTCGCGCCACGGCGTGTCGTCGTGATCGGTCTCGGCTGTGTGCTCGTCGCACTACTGGTCGCCGTACTGGTTCAGGCGCAGTCGGTGGCGGTCGTCGTCCTCGGCGCGGTGGGCACCGCGATCTACAGCAAGGTGCTCAAGCAGCGCGGGCTCGCCGGGAATCTGCTCCGCGGCGTGTTGACAGGTCTCGCAATGGTTTTCGCCGCAACACTGGTGGACGGCCTGCCGTCGGCGGTGGTGTTCGGCTGGGCCGCGGTGTTCTGCTTGCAGGACACCGCGTCCAATGTGGTCGGCGCCGTCCGCGACATCGTCGGCGACCGGGCGGGCGGCTACCGCACGCTGCCGGTTGTCTACGGCGCCGTCCTCGCGAGCCGCTGCGCGGCAGTGCTTTTCGCCATCGCGATGGTCGGCGCCTGCGCGCTGTACGACGCGCCGGGCGTCTTCGGCCCCGGCCTGCTGATCGCCGCGGCCGGACTCGGCGCTCTCGCGTACCTCCCGCTGCTCGGCGGACCGGCGGATGCGCGAAAGGCGTTGCGCGCCCATGAAGTACTCATCGCCGAGCGCCTGGTGCTCACGGCGGCGCTCATCGCGCTCGGCCTCGGCGCACCGGTCACGCTCGGACTGCTCGCCGGTGCACTCGCGGTGTCGCTCTCGACTCAGGCACTGCTGCGCGACCGCCACGAATTCGGCAATGACAGAGTAGGTCTCGCATGATCAACAGCGACCTCGACGAGGTCATCGACGCGGGCGCGGAGGCGCTGCTGCGCCACCTTCGACCCGAAGGGCATTTCGCGTTCGATTCCGGCGCGGGCGCGACGCTGGCCACCGCGGGCGCGGCCGTCACACTGCAACTGCACGATCCGGCGGGCTCGCGGTCCTATATCGACAATGGCATCGCGCATCTGCTCACAATGCAGAATCCGGACGGCGGCTGGGGATCGGTCCCCGGTCAACCCTCGGAAGCGGTGACGACGGCCATTGCCGTCGCGGTGCTGCACATCGTCGCGCCGGATTGCCATCCCGACCAAGTGTCTTCTGGCCGTACGGCATTGGACCGCCTCGGCGGTCTCGCCGGGATCGCCGATCCCGCACTCGCCGCGGTCTGCGGCCGGTTCCACGGCATGGCGGGCTGGCACGCGCCGGAGCCGGTGCGTGTGCCGCTGTGGGTGTTCCTGTTTCCCAAGCTGTGGCGCACCCGGATGTCGTTCCGCGCGGCGGTGCTCGCGGCCACGGCACTCGCTCAGTCCCGCCGCGATCCGGGCGGCCCGCTGCGCAGGCTGCTCGACCGCATCGCAGCGCCTGCCGCACTGCGGGTGCTGTACCGCGTCCACCGCGACGAGGGCGGCACCGGCGGATTCGGCGACAACACCTGGCCGGCCGCGATGACCGGTATCCCCCTCATCCAGTCGGGCCACGCACCCGATCTGGTCGAGGCCATCGCCGGATACCTGCGCCGCAGCGCCGATCCGGACGGGTCGTGGGAGATCGTCGACATCCGGCTCACCTACACCGCGTTCGCGGCCACCGGATTATGCGACGCGGGCTACGCCGCCGACCCGCGGCTGGCCGACGTGGCCGCGCTGATCCGCGGATCGCAACGGACGCAGCCGTTCTCGATACTCGACTGCCCGCCGGGCGGCTGGAGCTATTCGCATGCGACCGGCTGGCCGGTGACGCTGGAGTCCGCGGAACTGCTGTCCGTGCTCGCGGCACTGCCCGGCGCCGAGGAGGATCCGGCCTTGGCCCGTGGACTGAGCTGGCTGCTCGGACGGCAGGACAGTCGCGGGTCGTGGAGCCTGTGGGTGCGCGATACCGCGCTCGCCAACGACGGGCCGTGCCCCTACCTGACCGCGCAGGCCGTCGACGCACTGCTGGACGGCGGTGTGCCACTGGATGATCCGCGGATCCGGCGGGCGGTGCGGTGGCTGGTCGGCAGCCAGCACGAGGACGGCACCTTCGAGGCGCTGTGGTATCGCGGGCGCACCGCGGGCACCGCCGAGGTGACCGGCGCGCTGTGCCGTGCCGGGGTGACGCCCGAACATCCCACGGTGCGCGCGGCGGTGCGCTGGCTGCTCGCGACACAACATGCCGACGGGTCGTGGGGTCCTGGCGACGGGAGACCGGGCAGTGTCGAAGAGACAGCGTGGGCACTGCGTGCGCTGCTCACCACCGGAATGATCCCCGGCGCCGGGCCGGTCGACCGGGCCGCGGTTTGGTTGCAGACCCGCCAGCTGCCGGACGGGCGGTGGCCGGAAGCACCGGTGAGCGCCTATATCCGGCACTGCGTGCACTACCCGAACGGCGCGATCACCGGGGGACTGGCGCTGCGTGCGCTGGCCGCCTATCGCCGAGCCCGAGCGGCGCTGGTTTCGATGACGGCGCGGGCCTCGGCCAGCGAACACGACAACCGCGGAACACCACCGCGCACCGACGAGGAGAAGCGGAATGAGTAGCTCGTCGGAGGCCGACGTCGTCGTCTGCGGTGCCGGAGCGGGTGGACTGGCCGCCGCGTGCGCACTCGGTGCGCTCGGTTTGCGCGTCGTCGTGCTGGAGAAGCAGCTGCGTCCGCTGCCGATCGCCAAAGGCGAACTGTTGCAGCCGAGTTCGCTGGAGGCGTTGGCGAGGTGGGGTGCCGGTCCACGGCTGGTGCGCGGCGGCGGTGTCTGGATCGACCGCCTCTGCGCCCGCGCTCCCGACGGCCGCGTCCTGCTGGAGCTGGACTACCGCCGCCTGCTCGGCGCGGGCCGGTGCATTCTGGCGGCCGACTATCCGGCGATACTCGGCGCGCTCGAGGACAGCGCCGCGCCGAACGTCGAAGTACGCCGCGGTATTCGGGTGCGCGAGTTGGTGCGCGACAGTGCGGGCCGGGTGTGCGGCGTCGAGCTGGCGGACGGTAAACCGCGCACGGTGTCGGCGGCGTTGGTCGTCGCCGCGGACGGTTCCGCGTCGAGTCTGCGCGACGGCGTCGGCATCGCGCTGACCCGCGAGCAGTATCCGCATCGGCTCGTATCCTTCGAGATACCCGGCAGTCACTGCGCGGAATTGGCGGCTTACGTGACCGATCGCGGTCTGCGCCTTGCCTATCCGCTGCCGAACGAACGCACCCGGCTGTATCTGCAGGCCGCGCCGGACGAGCTGCGTGGCATGGACGGCAGCGACATCCGGCGCTGGGCGGTCGATGCGGTGACTCAGGTGCCCGCGCTCGCGGAGCTCGCGCAGCGACTGCTCGCGCCGGAGACTCGGCGCCAACTCTTCGCCGTGCCACGGTATCTGGCCGATCGGCTGTCGGTGCCGGGGCTGGCCCTGCTCGGGGAGTCGGCGCACGCGGTGCATCCGATGGCGGCCCAGGGCATGAACTCGGCCATCGCCGACGCGGTCGAGCTGGCCGCGCAACTGACCGAAGCGGGTGAATGGTCCAGTGCCGCCGTGGATCACGCGCTGGCCGGATATCACCGGGTGCGCCTGCCGCATCTGCGCCATGTCGCGACCGTCAGCCACAATGCGGCGCGGATGCTCACCATGGTGTCGCCGCTCGGCAAGCTGCTCGGCAGGCGGCTGATGCGCGGCACCGCGAACAATCCGCGCCTGAGCGCGGCGACCTGTCGCAATATCGCCGGCATAGACCCGCATCCGCTGCGTCCGCTCGACCGGCTCTATCAACTCGGTCTGCTGCCCGATCCACGCGCGAATCAAGCACTGCCCGAACCAAGTTCGGCCGCCACCCTGGAGGAACTCGCATGACGACGCCGGTAGTGACTCCCGATCCGGACGCCGAGCTGGCCAGGCTAACCGATATCGCGACACCGTACGCGGTGCGCGCCGCGGTCACCCTCGGGCTTCCGCAACTACTGGAGGACGGCCCGGTCACGCTGGCGGAATTGACGGCGGCGACCGGCGCCGACGAAGGTGCGCTCGGGCGTCTGCTGCGCTATCTGGTCGCGCACGGCCTGTTCGACGAGGTGCGGGAAGGCTATGCGCTGACCGAAGTGTCGCGCCGCCTCGTCGGCGACGACGGCGCCGCCCGCCGCGCCTGGCTGGATCTGTCCGGCCCGGGAGCGCGCATGGACGCGGGGTACGCGGGCCTGGCCGCCGCCGTCCGCACCGGCGCGGAGGGCTACAGCGTGGTGCACGGCCTGCCGCTGTGGGAAGACCTGGCCACCCGCCCGCACCTGCGCGTGGAGTTCGACGCCTTGATGGGGGCGGATACGGAACGCGTCGCGCACCTGCTCGCCACCGAGTACGACTGGACCGGCACCGGCGACATCATGGACGTCGGCGGCGGGGGCGGCATCCTGCTCGCCGAAATCCTGCGCGCCCAACCGCAACTGACCGGTACCGTCTTCGACCTGCCGCCCGCCGCCGCGGCGGCGCGGGCCCACTTCGCCCGCTCCGGTCTGTCTTCGCGCGCGCACGCGATCACGGGCAGCTTCTTCGAACCGCTGCCGGTGGGCGCCGACACCTACATCGTTTCCAGGGTGCTCACCGACTGGAACGACGCGGCCGCCCAACGCATTCTGCGCCACTGCGTCGACGCGGCCCGCCCGAACGGCCGCGTCCTGATCGCCGAAGTGCTCCCATACGATACGGCCCAAGCACCCACCGCCCCCTACGACCTGCAAATGCTCGTCGTCGTCGGCGGATGCCTGCGCAACTCGGAACAATTCGCCGCACTCGCCGCGGCGGCGGGCGCCACCGTCGCGAGTGTGCGCCGCTGGCCGAGCGGGCTCATGGTAATCGAATGCCGTCCGCTGTAGATCTCGAACTCGTTTGGACATCACGCCCCTCGAGAGTTATTCTGCCGAGCAGGAATTAGCGCAACAAGGCGCGGTAACGATCTCTCGGGGGGATCACAATGACACGTATCGGTATTTGGCTTGCCATTTTCGGGTTCGGCTCTTTGCTGCTGAACACGATCAACTATCACTTCATCATTTTGGCGTGGGCCGATGACATGCAGCCGGTATTCGGTATCGCGCTCGGCGTCGTCGGTGTGCTCGTCGCCATTGCCGGTGTGGTGATGGGGCAGGCGAAGAACACGCCGACCGGGTAGCGGTCAGCGCGGGAGCCCGGCCGCGTCGGCGGCCGAGCTCAGCACCGCCTCCAGCATGGCGGGGGTCAATTTTCCGGTGAAAGTGTTCTGCTGGCTTACGTGGTAGCAACCGAACAGCTCCAACGGATTTCGAGTCGGTTCGATCGGCATCAGCGTGACCCGCGCCCCGTGCCCGAATTTCGGACGCGGTCGCGGCACGATCCAGCCCGCGTCGGCGAGTACCGGCAGCAGCGCCTGCCAGCCGAATGCGCCGAGCACGACGACCGCACGCAGAGTCGGTGTGAGCAAGGCGAATTCGGTGTCGAGCCAATGGCGGCACCGGTCGCGTTCGTCCGGTGCCGGTTTGTTGTCCGGCGGCGCGCAATGCACCGGTGCGGTGATACGGACGCCGAGCAGTCGTAATCCGTCGTCGATATGGACGGCGGTCGGCTGATTGGCCAAACCCACCGAATGCAGTGCGGCGTAGAGGAAATCACCGCTGCGGTCGCCGGTGAACATGCGCCCGGTCCGGTTGGCGCCGTGCGCGGCGGGCGCGAGCCCGACGATCAGCATGCGCGCGTCCGCGGGGCCGAAACCGGGAACGGCGCGCCCCCAGTAGGTCTCGTCGCGGAACGCGGCCCGCTTCTCGCGGGCGACGAGTTCGCGCCAGGCGACCAGACGCGGGCAGGCGCGGCAGTCGGCGACCGCCGCGTCCAGCTCGGCGATGGTGCGGCAGGTCATCCGGGTGACAGCGTTCCGGTGAGATGGTCGTAGGCGACGTGCGCGTGCAGCCGTACTCCGGCGGCCAACGTGTCGTCGTCGGCGTAGATGTGCGGGTTGTGGTTCATCGCCATCGTGGCGGTGGCGTTGTAGGCCTGCGCGGTGTGTCCGGCCAGTGTGCCGAGCCGCCGCTGCACCTCGGCCATATCGGATTCCACCGCGCAGCGCTGGTCGGCGACTTCCGCCGTGCGCCGGTCGAGCTCGTCGTGGCCGGCCGAGGTTGTCATTCGCCGGACTCCCATCGTGGGTGTGCGAGGTAGCGGGCGATCCGCGTGAGACGCGCCACAAGATCATCATGCCCCCGTCGCGTCGTCGGCGTGCCGGATAACGAGCTGGTCATGTGCGCCGTTGCGCGAGGTCCTGCTTGATAGCATGGCCTTTCTGACCGAACCGGATGCGGGCCGGGACAACCGCGGGCCCCCGGATTCACCTCGAGAGAGTCCTTCCATGCAGTTTGAAATCGTCGAGCGGGACGAAACGTGGGTTGCCGGGCTGCCGGTGCGCAGCCCCAAACGCGCGCTCGGTGAACTGCGTGATCACGACCTCGAGGCGGCCTGGGCCACGGTGCTACACCAGGAGCTCGGCGGCCCGCTGGCCAGCGCGTATACCGACTACACCGGCGAGCTCGGCACCTACAACACCCAGATCGTCGGCTACCAGTGCGCCTCCTTCGCCGACGTGACCCGCGGGCATCTGGTAGCGAAGCTGCCGCGCGGCACCTATGCGCGCTTCTCCTCGGTGGGTAACTTTCCGCAGGTGATGACCGACCTGTGGACCCAGATCGCCTTTGCCGAGGAGCACAACCAGATCAAGCGGACCCACACCGGTGATTTCGAGTGTTATCCGCATGCGTACAAGATCGATCTGTATCTGGCGGTCGAACTCTGATGACGTACACGATCGCGGTGCGCGGTGAGGCGATCTACGGCGGCCTGGTGGTGCCGCGGGTGCGCCCGAGCTTCAAGGTCAGCAACAGCGACCTCATCGAGTTCCTCAAGGACCGGCTGCGCGATCGGGCGCGACCGGATCACCCCATGTACACGGTCTATGTGCCCGACCCGTCCGGGAACTACAACGCGATGGTCTGCTTCGACTATCCGGAGCCGGAAGCCGTGCCGGTGGGCGACGTGCTGGTCCGGGTGCCGAAGGGCGTCTACGCCCGCTTCGAGCCCAACGGCGATTACCACGATCCGGTGGAGGACGTGTGGGCCCAGGTGGACGATGCCACCGCCTCGGCCGAGATCACCCGCGCCTATCGGGAAGAGGTAGAGGTCTGGCGCGGGCCGGAATCGGTGGAGCTGTTCATCTCCATCCTGGTGTGAATTACGAGTGCGCCTCGATTCCATCCAGGTGGAACTTGCTGACAGTTAGCCGACTGAGGACCAACTGGTCTCCATGTTTTATCCGTTACCGGACAGCAACGATTTGACCTGGGGATTTATCGGGGCGCGCGCTCTGGTTTCGGAATATTTGCCAGATGCCTGTTCAATTCCTGCTGGATGAACGATACTGCCCTAGGCACCTCACCGCGCGCGTGTCGTCAGGTGGGTGAGCCGGATGGCTCGACGACAGCGCCCGGCGCGCAGTAACGGAGTAGGAAGACCATGACTTTCGGAGCGATCCCAGTCGCCCCGGCGGCCGCCCACGGCGCGGGCACGCCGCGCGATTCCGAGGTAAGGCGGCTCGAAGCGTGACGTCCGGCGATCCGCTGCGCGGCGCGGATACACTGTGCGCACTTCCGAGTCGCTTCCTGGACTTACCGGGAGTGCGTGAGCATGAGACCATGGCGTTGGTACCGCGCCTGAGCTATGCGGTAGCTGCCACTGTCCGTAACCGACGGCGTCTGGTGCCGGGCGCGGACACTCGTAGTTAGCGCGATGGGAGACAAGGTGCCTCGGCGGACGCTCGACTCGTTGGTGACCCAAGTCGCCTCTGAGCTGATGGGTGTCGACGCCACGACCATGGTGGCGGCAACCGAGCGTGTGCTGGCCAAACTGGTCGAACATTTCGACGTCGATTACAGCTATCTGCGGCATACCGACCGCGAACTACGAGCAACCGTGCTTGTCGCGGAATGGCCACGCCGCCCGCACATTCCGGAACCCGATCCGCTGCACACCATGTACTTCGACGGGCCGCACACCATCTTCCGCACGGTGGAGAATCAGACCGAGCCGATCATCACCGGCCCGACGCCGATGTGTGGCCAGCTGCGCGAGGCGATCGGCTGGGATCCGTCGATCGCCGACCTCACCTCGGCCTCGGTGCCGCTGATCTCCCGCGGCGAGCCCACCGGCCTACTCGGCTTCGTCAAAGCGGGCGACCGGGAGTGGAGCACGCGAGAGATCAATGTGCTCAAGGCGATTGCCGCGCTCTTCGCCCAGCTACAGGCGAGAGTGGTAGCCGAGGAGCAGCTGCGCTACATCGCGCTGCACGACGATCTGACCGGCCTGGCGAATCGGCGGGCGCTGCTGGAGCATATGGAAGATCGATTACGTGCGGGCAGTCCCGGCCCGGTCGCGACGTTCTTCCTCGACCTGGACCGGCTCAAGGCGCTCAACGACTTTCTCGGTCACACCGCGGGTGACAACTTCATCCGCAGCCTGTCCGCCCGGCTGCGTGAGCACCTCGATCCGAACGACATGATCGCGCGGCTCGGCGGCGACGAATTCGTCATCGTGCCCGCCAAACCGATGGATGCGGTGGCCGCCGAGCTGGAGGCGGTGCGGATCCAGCAGCTGATCGGGCGTCGCGTCGTGGTCGGCGGTGAATCGGTGAGCAGACGCGCCAGTGTCGGTGTCGCGGTGGGCATGCCGGGGGAGACCACGGTCGCCGACCTGCTGCGCGGCGCCGATCACGCGCTGCTCTCCGCGAAATCCGGTGGCGGCAACGGTGTCGCGGTGTTCACCGACGCGATGCGCGCCCAGTTCGAGCTCCAGGACGATGTCGAGCTGAACCTGCGCGGCGCCGTCGCCGACGGCTCGATGCTGCTGCAACTATCAGCCCGAGGTCGACCTGCGCACCGGCCGGATCGTCGCGCTGGAGGCGCTGGTTCGCTGGCTGCATCCGACCAGGGGCCTGCTGCCGCCCGCGGCGTTCGTCACCGTGGCCGAGGCGACCAATCTCGCTGGGGAACTGGGCCGCTGGGTGATCCGCTCGGCGTGCGCGCAGTTCGCGGAGTGGCGCAGGCGTGGCCTGGCGGGGAATGTGGTGATGCGGATCAACGTGTCGCCGGTGCAGTTGGTCAGCCTGGATTTCGTCGAGCGCATCGAGGACATCCTTCGCCTCTTCGGAATCGACGGCAGCTCGGTGTGTTTGGAGATCACCGAGCACGTGGTGGTGCAGGATCTGGCGCGCACCCAGGTCACGCTGCGCGGGCTCAAGCGGATGGGCGTGCAGATCGCCATCGACGACTTCGGCACGGGATACAGCTCGCTGTCGCACCTCAAGGCGCTCCCGGTGGACGCGGTGAAGATCGACCGCGGTTTCGTGCAGCGCCTCGGGGCGAGCACCGACGACCTGGCCATCGTGAAATCCATTATCGGCCTTGCCGGTTCGTTCGGACTCGGGGTGGTCGGCGAGGGTGTCGAGACACCGGTCGCCGCGCGCACCCTGGTCGGTCTCGGTTGCTATCGGGCGCAGGGCTTCCTGATCGCCAGGCCGATGCCCGCCGATGAGGTGGAGGCACACCTCGCGGTCGGCCGGATACCCCTCGACCTCGACCTGCCGCGGGTCGGCCGCGGTCAGTCGGCGCGCTGAGCGGGTGCCGTGGCCGAATCCGACTGGTTGCTGATCGAAACACTCACCGCCACAGCGGAACCGACGGTGGTCGCGGACGGAGCGCGCATCAAGGACTGGGCGGCTCAGCTGCGGGTGCGCAAGGAGTTCGGCGCGACGGTACCGCTGCGCATCGTCGAGGTGGTGCGGCGCGCTCGCGAGACGGGGTGCGCCGAGACGCGGGCCGAGGGCGGGATCACCGTCACCGCGGTGCCGGTGCGCTGCGCGTTCGACGAGGTGCACGGGGTGCAGGTGTGGGTGGGACCGGAGGGTGATGTCCCGCCGCCGCGGCCGCGGGTCGCGGCGTGGGACTGGGACGCGGACAGCGAATTGGCACACCACGGGCCGGGTTTGGAGGAGCTGGTGTTCGCCAGGGCGCCCGAGGACGTGCGGGTGATCCGCACGCCACCGGAGGCCTTCGGCCGGATGGTGCGCTTCGACGGCCGCATCGAATACTTCGCCATGGTCGCCACGCTCGACGGCCGCTACCAGGGCGATGTCGACATGATCGGCGACGACGACCGTGTCCGCACCTTCCAGATGGTGACCAGGGGCGATCCACTCGACCGCAGGGTCAGGGCGCTGATGCACCTGCTCGCCGACGACCCGCTGATCGCGCCCGGCATGGATATGCAGATGATGCGGGCGGTATCGCGCAGGAGCACCAGGCTCGAACACGCCGACGACGGCGTCGGATTCGTCTGGCTTGCTTCGGGTCTCATCTACGAGTGGACGCGAACCCCGTCGCCGCCACTCGACCGCTGGGCCACCGAGCTGCCGAAACTGCATCCCGACGACGCGCCCGCCTATCTCGCCGTCTGCGATGAACTGTCCGGCGGGGCCGGACAGGGCAGGCAGGTGTCGCTGCGGGTGCGTTTCGACGACACCGAGTGGATCGCCGTCTCGGCGGAGTTGCGGCCGGTGCTGCCACTGCGGAGCGGGCATGCGCTGCTGCGGATTCGGCGGGAAGAACCGAACTAGTCTTTCACTGCTGTTCACGCCCCGTTGAGCGGATCGGTCCCGGCGGTAACCCGATTCGCTGCACGATCGGCGGCGTGCGCATCGTTCAGCTGGCGAATTTCTATGGCCCGCGGTCGGGTGGTTTGCGCACCGCACTGCATCATCTCGGCGAGGGGTACGTGGCCGCCGGGCACGAGGTGGTGCTGATCGTGCCGGGGCCGCGCCGGGCCGAGGAGCTGCTCGGGACGGGCGTGGTGCGGGTTACGCTGCCCGCCTTGGCCATTCCGTGGACCGGCGGCTACCGCGCGGCCGATCCGCGCCGGGTCGCCGATGTGCTCGCCGGGCTGCGCCCCGATGTGCTCGAGGTATCGGATCGGCTGACGCTGCGCGGATTCGGCCGCTGGGCGCGGCGGCGCGAGGTGGCCAGCGTGATGATCTCGCACGAGCGGCTCGACCGGTTGCTCGGCCAGGTGCTGCCAGGCCCCGCGGCCCGCCGATGCGCCGATATCGCCAATCGGCGCACCGCCGCCGACTACGACATCGTGGTCTGCACCACGGAATTCGCGCGCGCGGAATTCCTGCGGATCGGCGCGCCCAATGTCGAACTCGTCCCGCTCGGTGTCGATCTCGAGCTGTTCAGCCCGCGCAGGCGCGACACCAGGCTGCGCGCCGATCTCGGCGAGCCGGGCCATCCGCTGCTCGTGCACTGTGGACGGCTCTCGCTGGAGAAACGGGTGGATCGCAGCATCGAGGCGGTCGGCGAGCTACGCAAGGCGGGGACCGAGGTCAGGCTCGTCGTCGCGGGCGACGGTCCCCGCCGTGAAGCGCTCGAGCGCCGCGCCCGCGCGCTGGCGCCACTCGCGTCCGGGCAGCGGGCCGTCCACTTCACCGGCTTCATCACCGATCGGTCGATGGTCGCGAAACTCCTTGCCACCGCCGATATCTCGCTCGCGCCGGGCCCGCACGAAACCTTCGGGCTCGCCGCGCTGGAGGCGCTCGCCGCGGGCACGCCGGTGGTCGCAAGCAAATCCTCCGCCCTCGCCGATATCGTCACCGCCGACTGCGGCGCCGTCGCCGCCGACGATCCAGGCGCCTTCGCCAAGGCCGTCACCGACGTGCTCGCGCTCCCCACCGCGGGCCGCCGCAAGGCCGCCCGCACCCGAGCCGAACAGTTCACTTGGCCCCGCGCCGTAGCAGGCATGCTCGCAGTCCTGAGCGGTGTTTGAAGCGATACCGGCGGATGCGCGAGGCGGCAACTGATTTCGTGAGCACATGGGTAACTTGTCGGGTACCGGCTGACCCGACCACGCTGGTACCGCCGGCCGCCGACGCTAATGTTTGTGGCATCTAGGTCTGGCCTGAAAACGCGGAGAGGCGGATGAGCGGCGGATGAGCACAGTGCGCAGGACGGTGCGGGGGGCGAAGGTACTCGTGACCGGAGCGGCGAGCGGGATCGGCCGCGCGACCGCACTCGCCGCCGCCGCGCAGGGCGCCGAGCTGGTGCTCACCGATATCAACGCCGACGGACTCGACGAGACCGTGCGCGAGATCCGCGCGACGGGCGGCACCGTACTGGTGGCGCAGGCCCTGGACATCACCGATTTCGATGCCGTCGCCGCCTTCGGCGCGCAGGTGCACGCCGAGCATCCCCGCCTCGATGTGGTGATGAACGTCGCGGGCACCTCCGCGTGGGGCACCGTCGAGAATCTCGAGCACAAGCACTGGCGGCGCATGGTCGACGTCAACCTGATGGGCCCGATCCACGTCATCGAGACCTTCGTGCCGCCGATGGTGCACGCGGGCAAGGGTGGTGCGCTGGTCAACGTCTCCTCGGCGGCGGGGCTGCTCGCGCTGCCATGGCACGCCGCCTACAGCGCGGGCAAGTACGGTATCCGCGGCGTCTCCGAGGTGCTGCGTTTCGACCTTGCCCGCCATGGCATTTCGGTGCACCTGGTGGTGCCCGGCGCGGTGGACACCCCGCTGGTGCACACCTTCGAACTGGTCGGCGTCGACAAGGACGACCCACGGGTGCGCCGCCTCACCTCGGCGTTCACCAAGCACGCGGTGTCGCCGGAGCAGGTGGCCACGGCGATCCTGCGCGGTATCGAACGCAACCGATTCCTGGTCTACACCTCGTTCGACATCCGCTTCGGCTACTGGTGGGCACGCAAATTCGCGTGGCCGTACGAAATCGTCATGCGCCGCGCAGGCGATCGGTTCAACAGGCTGCTCGCCGTTCCCCGGCGGTGAGGTTCAGCAGGCGGTCGTGCGCCCCGGGCAGTTGAGCTGCACGTCGAGCACGCGGGCGCCGGGTCCCTCGGTGCCGAGCCGGTCGTGCTCGTTGACGAGTTTGCAGCTGCCGAGCGATAGGCAGCCGCAGCCGATGCAGCCGGTCAGGTTGTCGCGCAGGCGAGTCAGCTGGGTGATGCGGTCGTCGAGATCGGCGCGCCAGTTGGTGGACAGCGTTTCCCAGTCGCGGCGGGTCGGGGTGCGGCCCTCCGGCAATTGATCGAGGGCCGCGCGGATTTCGCTGAGGGGGATGCCGACCCGCTGGGAGATACGGATGAAGGCGACCCTGCGCAGCGTCTCGCGCGCGTATCTGCGCTGATTTCCGCTGGTGCGGCGGCTCGAGATGAGACCTTCGCGTTCGTAGAAGTGCAACGCGGAAACCGCCACTCCGCTACGCTCGGACAGCTGACCGGGGGTCAGTTCTTTCGCTCGCCAATCGGCCGTCGTCATGCACACTCCTCCATTCAGCTCAACAATACTTCAGGTTAGGGTGTGCTTGTGCCGGTTTGCCGGGATCGGACATAGCGGTCACCCGCGTCCGTTGGGCGAGGCATTCGGTTGGCAACGGATCGGCATGGGAAGGCGGGAATTCCGTGCTCGAGGGGCCGCGGGGAACTACGGTCGGAGCATGGGAGACGATCCTGCCGCGCACCTATCGGTTACCTCTGAGGTCGGCGGCTTGCGCACGGTGCTACTGCACCGGCCGGGTGACGAACTGCGCAGGCTAACCCCGCGCAACAACGATCAGCTACTTTTCGACGGCATCCCGTGGGTGGAACGCGCCCAGCAGGAGCACGATATTTTCGCGGGTGTCCTGCGCGACCGCGGTGTCGAGGTGCTGCTGCTGGCCGACCTGCTCGCCGAGACGCTCGCCGTCAGCGGCGCCGCCCGCATCCAGGGCATCTCCGCGGCGGTGGACGCGCGCAGGCTCGGGCACGCGCTGGCCGACGAACTCGCCGCATTCCTGCGCGGGGTGCGGGCACGGGAGCTGGCGAACATCCTGATGGCGGGGATGACCTTCGACGAGCTGCCCTTCGGTGAGGACGCCGCCTCGCTGGTGCGCCGCATGCACCACGGCGCGGACTTCGTCATCGATCCGCTGCCGAACCTGTTGTTCACCAGGGACTCCTCGTTCTGGATCGGGCCGCGCGTCGCGATCACCTCGCTCGCCCTGCCGGCCCGGGCACGCGAAACCTCGCTGACCGACCTGATCTACGCCTTCCATCCCCGGTTCCTCGGCGTGCGCCGCGCCTACGAATCCCATACCGCGCCGATAGAAGGTGGCGACGTACTGCTGCTCGCGCCGGGCGTCGTCGCGGTCGGCGTCGGCGAGCGCACCTCGCCCGCGGGCGCGGAAGCCTTGGCGCGCAGCCTGTTCGACGACGATCTCGCGCACACCGTGCTCGTGGTGCCGATCGCGCAGAACCGCGCGACCATGCACCTGGACACGGTGTGCACCATGGTCGACGTCGATGCCGTGGTGATGTACCCGGCCGTGCGTGATTCGCTGTGCGCGTTCACGATCCACCGCGACGACGACTACGGCGGGCGCAACGGCCACGGCCGGGTGAGCATGCGCGGCCCCGACCCGTTCCTGCCCGCGGCGGCCGAGGCGATGGGCATCGGCAAACTGCGGGTCATCGACACCGGGCTGGATGGCGTCACCGCCGAACGCGAGCAGTGGGACGACGGCAACAACACCCTGGCACTCGCGCCGGGCGTGGTCGTCGCCTACGAACGCAACGAGATGACCAACGCGCGGCTGGAAGACGCCGGTATCGAGGTGCTGCGGATCCCAGGATCGGAAATCGGTTCCGGCCGAGGCGGTCCGCGCTGCTTGTCTTGTCCACTGTCTCGGGATGAGGTGTGACCTTGTCATGTTCAGCATCACGGTTTCGCACGACTCCGCGGTTCCGCCGTATGAGCAACTGCGGCTCGGCATCATCGCGCAGGTCCGTTCCGGCGAGCTGACGGCGGGCACCAAGATCCCGACCGTGCGTGCGCTGGCCGCGCAGCTGAGCCTCGCGCCGAATACGGTGGCCCGCGCCTATCGCGAGCTGGAGGCCGACGGGGTGGTGGAGACCAGGGGCAGGCAGGGGTCGTTCATCGCCTCCTCCGGTGACCCGACCCGCGATCTGGCCGGGCGGGCCGCCACCGATTACGTGTCGGTGGTGCGCAGGCTCGGGCTCGACGACGAAACCGCTGTGCGCTACATCAAATCCGCGCTGGAAGGCTAGCGGCGCGAAGCGCCTCCATCGGGGGTGGTGGGAGGGCTCGGGCTCGAGGGCTAGCGCCAGCTGGGCAGCCAGAGATGGTCGTGCCAGTTGCCGGTGGTGATGGGTAGTGCGGTGAGGATCGGCCACAGCCAGATGAAGTTGGCGATCACCAGGCCCAGATACAGGCTCACCGCGACCAGGCCGAGCGAGTACCGCTCGTTCGGCGCCACCGGGAGATAGGTGCCCGCCGGACTGCGCGGTATCCCCGGCTGCCTGGCGGGGCCGAGTACGTCGCCGAGCACCAGTGCCATCCCCATCACCAGGAACGGTGCGAGCGGGACCGCGTAGAAGTAGTACATCTGCCGGTCGAGGGTGAGGAACCAGGGCAGCAGCCCGGCGCCGTATCCGACCAGGACCGCGGCATAGCGCCAGTCGCGGCGGACCACCGTGCGCCACAGCATCCAGCCGAGCACCGGGAACGCCAGCCACCAGATGGCAGGCGTGCCGATCAGCATCACGGCCTTCACGCACTGGGTCTGGCCGCAGCCGGTGACGCCGGAATCGGCGTAGTAGTACAGCATCGGGCGCAGACCCATCGGCCAGGTCCACGGCTTGGACTCCCACGGGTGGTGGTTGCCCGCCGAATTGGTCAGCCCCTCATGGAATTTCAGCACTTCACCGTGGTAGAACCAGAGCGAGCGCAGCGCGTCGGGAAGGAAGCCGAAGAACCCGCCGGTGCCGACCTGATTGCCCACCGCGTACCGGTCGATGCCGGTCTCGCTGGAATACCAGGCCCAGTAGCAGGCGAGATACAGCCCGATCGGTATCACGATGAGTGCGTAGAGCGAGGGCCCCAGATCGCGCAGGCCGGTGCCGACCCAGGGCCGCCGCACGCCGTATGTGCGCCGCGCCGAGATGTCGAAGGCGACCGTGAGCAGCAGGAACGCGATCGCGAAGTACAAACCGGACCACTTGGTGCCGCAGGCCAATCCGAGCAGCACGCCCGCGCCGAATCTCCACCAGCGCACGCCGAGGCGTGGGCCGAACGGGCTCGCGCCGATTCGGCCCTCGGCATCGACCAGGGCCATCCTGGCCCGCACCTGATCGCGGTCGACGATCAGGCAGCCGAACGCGGAGGTGACGAACAGGGCAAGGAAGATGTCGAGCATGCCGACGCGCGAGGACACGAAGGTGAGCCCGTCCGCGATGAGCAGAATGCCGGCGATCGCGCCGACCAGGGTGGAGCGCGCCATCCGCCGCACGATCCGAATCACCAGCAGCACCACTATGGTTCCGGCCATCGCCGAGGCGAACCGCCAGCCCCAGCCGTTGTAGCCGAACAGGAATTCGCCGACGGCGATCAGCTGCTTGCCGATCGGGGGATGCACCACCAGCCCGTAACCCGGGTTGTCCTCGATCCAGCCGCCGGTCAGCACCTGCCAGCCTTGCGGTGCGTAATGCTTCTCGTCGAAGACCGGCGTGCCCGCGTCGGTCGGATAGTTGAGCATGGTGAACCGCGTCACCGCCGCGATCGCGGTGAGGAAGGCCGTCACCAGCCAGCCGCGCAGCGTATCGGTGGGACCGAAGTCGGGCGATGGGCGCAGTGCCGAGGGGCTCGACCAGGAGGGTCCGGCCCCGAACGGTGCGGTCGCGCGCTGGTCGGTCACCTGGGTCACGCCCCCGATCGTAAGCCGTGCCGGCCAGCAGGTCCCGCATCGGTGAGTCCGGCGCATGTCAACGCGCCCCAGTTGGCCGGTGGCGCTGTCCCTCGAATTCCGGACGAGCGCAAGGGCCGGGGTGCGCGGTGGATGCGGTCGGGTATGCGATGTCGGTGGTCGGTCGTGGGATGTCGCCGGTTGCCGGGCACGGCCGGTTGCCGCGTGGACGACGGTGCGGGACGCGTGGGTGTGGACATGGGGTGGAGTAGACGTGTCGCCAGGTCGATAGGCTACTCGGCGGGGATGCGGCGATCAGGCGATGTGGACGGGAGCACGGTGGCAGCGGAGGCGACTCGGGAGTCGGACGCGGCGGGCAGGTTGGTGCTCGCGGCGACGCCGATGGGCGATGTCGGCGACGCCTCGCAGCGGTTGCGCGACGCGCTCGGCTCGGCCGATATCGTCGCCGCCGAGGACACGCGGCGCACCCGCGCGCTGGCCAAGGCGCTCGGCATCGAGATCACCGGGCGGGTGGTCAGCTTCTACGACCACGTGGAGACCGCGCGCATTCCGGCACTGCTCGGCGATATCGAGGCCGGGCGCACCGTGCTGCTGGTGACCGATGCGGGCATGCCGTCGGTGAGCGACCCTGGCTACCGGATGGTCGCGGCCTGCGTCGAACGGGACCTGCCGGTGACCTGCCTGCCCGGCCCCTCCGCCGTCACCACCGCGCTCGCCCTCTCCGCGCTGCCGGTGGAACGCTTCTGCTTCGACGGTTTCCCGCCGCGCAAATCCGGCCAGCGCCGAGAGTGGCTGCGCGCCTTGGCCACCGAACCGCGCGCCTGCGTCTTCTTCGAGGCGCCGCATCGGCTGGCCGACTGTCTCGCGGACGCCGTCGACGTGCTCGGCCCCGACCGGCGCGCCGCCGTCTGCCGCGAGCTCACCAAGACCTACGAGGAGGTCGTCCGCGGCACCCTCGCCGAACTCGCCGCCTGGGCCGTCGACGGCGCCCGCGGCGAGATCACCGTGGTTCTCGAAGGCGCGCAACCGAAGTCGGCCGATCCCGTCGACCTCGTCGACGAGGTCGAAGCCCTCGTCGAATCCGGCTTGCGCCTGAAAGACGCCTGCGCCCAACTGGCCACCGAATCCGGCGTCTCCCGCCGCGAACTCTACGACGCCGTCCTCGCCGCCCGCCGCAACGGGCAGGAATGACCGCTCCTGCCAAGGGATGCGATCCGGGAATGCGGGTGGCCGAGGCGGTGGCGATGACTGACCTGCCGACGGCGCAACCGGCGATACCTCTGTTGGCGCGCGGACTCGAAAGATGTTGGCATCCGCGACCGTCGGCCTGAACCGGTGTGGGCCACATCGGCGCCGTGCCCGAATAGGCGGGATCACAACTCCGCCGAGGAATGTTGTCGCAGGGTGCACAAATGTCGGTGATTCACTGATCTTCGGCGCGGTGGCTGGCTAGTCTCGCGTCGGAAAGCGCTCGAGGCAGTACGAGATTCGTCGAGCGCAGTCATATGGCCGTTGATTGCGGTGTGTCGCACGGCCATTCGACTGCGCTCGGCGAACGAGGCGGCACTGGTGGGTGGCGTTGGTACAGGCGTGAGGGGAGAAGTGCGCCATGGTGATTCGGGTGGCCGCGGCCAAAGGGGTGCTCGCGGTGCAGTTGTGCCTCGCGCTCGCGGTGGCCGGTGCGGGTGCCGCGGTGGCCGAGCCGGACGAGGTGGCGGGATGCGGCAGGTGGTCGGCGACGACGGTGGCGTCCGGGTATTCGATGCTGGAGAACCTGGCGTTCGATGGGCGCGGTGGGATGCTGCTTTCCGAGCTGGCGCTGTCGAGTTCCGGTGGCGCGGTGCATGTGCTGCGTGCGGACGGTACTCGCGCGGTGGTGGCGTCGGTGAATCACCCTGGCGGCCTTGTGGTTTCCGGGGGCACCGCCTATGTCGCGGCAGGGGGTGATTTCACGCTCGGCGGTCCAGGCAAATCCGACGGCGCTATCGAGGCGATCGATCTGGACAGCGGCGCCGTCTCGACGGTGGCCTCCGGGCTGACCGCGCCCAATGGACTGGCCCGGCTGCCCGACGGCGGGTTCGTGGTGAGCCGCGATATCGGCAGCCCGACCACCCTCACCCGAGTGGCGCGCGACGGGTCGGGCGCGCACACGCTCGCGCCCGGCCTCACCTCGACCAACGGTCTCGCCTACGATCCTGTTCGCCGAAAGCTGTTCGTATCGACCACCTTCGAGTCCGTCACCACCCTCGCCGCCATCGACATCGATCATCCCGACACGCCACCGGCCCGCAGCACCGTCCCCGGTTTCGGCCTGCTCAACGCGGCCGACGACCTCACCGTCGGCAGTGACGGCAACGTCTATCTCGCACTGAACGTCGCGGGCCGCATCGTGCGCGTCGATCCCGACACCGGCAGCACCTGCACCATCGCCGACGGTCTCCCGTTCGCCACCTCGGCCCGCTTCGGTTCCGGACCCGGCTGGGACCCCGGCTCCCTCTACGTCACCAGTTTCCTCGGCACCGTAACCCGCCTGACTCCATGACCTTGGGAGTTCGCACCATCACCGCTGGGAGGAGGGTCTCATGGCGTGGGGGCAGCGGGCGCGGGATGATCGGGCTATGACTTCACTGGAGAGTAAGGCGAAGAT
Organism: Nocardia sp. NPDC052566; assembly: GCF_044547285.1. Lineage (NCBI taxonomy): Bacteria > Bacillati > Actinomycetota > Actinomycetes > Mycobacteriales > Nocardiaceae > Nocardia > Nocardia sp. NPDC052566. The sequence continues at coordinate 88,301 of NZ_JBIUAF010000006.1, forward strand.
TTTCCTGGAGCTGCATCAGCCCGGCGACCCGGGAGTATTTCCGACGGTGTGGGATGCCTGGTCGGCGAATCTCGCGGTGTCCGCCGGTTTTTCGGCGTTGACCCTCGGCAGCCATCCGGTAGGCGTTTCGGTCGGTCCCGGTGACAAGGAACAGATGACGTTTGCCGAATTGCTCGCCCGGGTTCGGCAGGTCACCGCGGCGGTCGAGGTTCCGGTGTCGGTCGATATCGAATCCGGTTACGGCCTCGAGCCCGCGCAGCTGATCGAGGGACTGCTGGAGGCGGGCGCGATCGGCCTCAATATCGAGGATTCGGTGCACAGCGAGGGTGACCGGCTGCGCGCACCGCAGGAGCATGCCGACCTCGTGCACGGCCTGCGCCAATTCGCCGACGCCGCGGGCGTGCATGTGGTGGTCAACGCGCGCACCGACCTGTTCCTGCGCAAGATCGGCGAGGACAGCGACCGCGTCGAGCGCGCCGTCGAACGCCTGCGGTTGTGCGTCGAAGCGGGCGCCGACTCGCTGTTCCCGGCGGGTGCGAGCCCCGATGCGGCCGAATTGGGCCGCCTCACCAGCGAACTGCCGCTTCCGATCAACGCCGTCGCGCACCCGGGCACGTCGGAGAAGGCCGTCCTCGCCGGGTTGGGTGTCGGCCGAATCAGCTTCGGCCCCTTGCTGCAACGCGCACTGGAACCCGAAGTGAATCGCCTGCTGGACCGCTGGAAGTAAGCGGCCGGTTGAATGCGCTAGCCGCGGCAGGGGGACGTGCGCTCGGTGTCCCAGGCGGGAATACCGCCTGGGACACCGGGTTTCAGTCCTTCGGCTCGAGGTAGCGCGGGTAGACCGGCTCCGGAGCGGGCAGCGGCGTGCCCGCCACGAGCGGGGTGGCGATATCGGCGAAGTCGCGGTTCTGCTGGGCGAGCAGGTCGAGGATCTTGGCCGCCGAGCCCGGCATCACCGGCTGGACCAGGATCGCCACGATGCGCACGACCTCGAGCGTCACATAGAGCACCGTCGCCATCCGCGCGAGATCGGCCTCGGTGCCCGACTTGCGCAGCGCCCACGGCGCCTGTGCGGAGAAGTACCGGTTCGTCTCGCCGAGCGTGAGCCAGATCGTCTCCAGCGCCACATGCATCTGCTGGCCGTCGAATTCGTCGCGGCAGCGGGCCAGCAAACCGTTTGCCCGATCGAGCAGCGCGCGATCGTCATCGGTGAACTCACCCGGCGCGGGGACGGCCGCATCGCAGTTCTTGTTCACCATGGTGAGGCTGCGCTGCACCAGGTTGCCGAATTCGTTGGCCAGATCCGCATTGATCCGCCCGACGATGGCCTCGTGGCTGTAGCTGCCGTCCTGGCCGTAGGAGATCTCGCGCAGCAGGAAGAACCGCACCGCGTCGAGGCCGTACGCGTCGACGAGCGCGAGTGGGTCGACGACGTTGCCGACCGACTTCGACATCTTCTCGCCCTTGTTGTACAGGAACCCGTGCACGAAAACGCGTTTCGGCAATTCCAGCCCGGCCGACATCAGGAACGCGGGCCAGTACACGGTGTGGAAGCGGGTGATGTCCTTGCCGACGATATGCACATCGGCGGGCCAGAACTTCTGGAACGCAACGGAATCCGTATCCGGATAGCCGACGCCGGTGATGTAGTTGGTGAGCGCGTCCACCCACACGTACATCACGTGATCGGGATGGCCCGGCACCGGCACACCCCAGTCGAAGGTGGTGCGCGAGATGGAAAGATCTTTCAGCCCCGCCTTCACGTAGCTGACGATCTCGTTGCGCCGCGTCGCGGGCAGGATGAATTCCGGGTGCTCCTCGTAGAGCGCGAGCAGCTTGTCCTGGTAGGCGGAGAGCCGGAAGAAGTAGTTCGACTCCTCGGTCCACTCGACCGGTGTCTTGGTGTCGGTGGAGATCCTGCTGCCGTCGTCGAGCAGCGTGGTCTCTTCCTCGGTGTAGAACGCTTCGTCGCGCACCGAGTACCAACCCGAGTAATTGCCGAGATAGATATCGCCGTTGGCGAGCATCCGCTCCCAGATCGCGATCGAGGCCACCTGGTGGTCCGCGTCGGTGGTGCGCATGAAGCGGTCGAAGGAGATGTCGAGCGACTTGTCCATCGCCTCGAACACGTCCGAATTGCGCGCCGCGAGCTCCTCCACCGGGATGCCTTCAGCGGCCGCGGTCTGCTGCATCTTCTGACCGTGCTCGTCGGTACCGGTCATGAAGAAGACATCGAACCCGTCGAGCCGCTTGAACCGGGCGATGGCGTCGGCCGAGATGTACTCGTACGCATGCCCGATATGCGGCGCACCGTTCGGGTACGCGATGGCCGTGGTGACATAAAAGGAGGGGCGGTCGGCTGCGCTCATGCCTGCGCCTCGCTGGCGCTCGGCTCCGGCATGACCGCACTGGCGGCTGTGTTCGTTGTTCGCTCGCTGCGCTCGCTCATGGTGTCACTACTGTAATGCGCGTGCCTTTTGACGCTCGCGTGAATATCCGCTCAACCGCGCTCGCCACCGTCGGCGGTGTGCGATGAACGGCAAGCGGCCTGCGCCGGAGCTGCCGGAACCCCTTGCGCCGCTGGTCGATGCGCATACCCACATCGATGCCTGCGGCGCGACCGATGCCGCGTCGGTGGCTCGGCTCGTCGACCGGGCGGCCTCGGTGGGCGTCGGGCAGGTGGTCACCGTCGCCGACGATCTGGCGGCCGCGCAGTGGGCGGTCAAGGCCGCACACTGGGACGACCGGGTGTACGCGGCGGTCGCTCTGCACCCGACCCGGGCCAATGCGCTCGACGAGGCGGCGAAGGCCGAGCTGGAACGCCTCGCGGTGGATCCGCGGGTGGTCGCGATCGGCGAGACCGGCCTCGACTACTACTGGCCCGGCAAGCTCGACGGCTGCGCCGATATCGAAACCCAGGTCGAGGGTTTCCGCTGGCATATCGATCTCGCCAAGCGGGTGCGCAAACCGCTGATGATCCACAATCGCGAGGCCGACCACGATTTGCTGACGGTGCTGCTCGACGAGGGCGCGCCGAGTCAGGTGATCTTCCATTGCTTTTCCTCGGATACGAATATGGCGCTGTCCTGCGTCGCGGAGGGCTACCTCCTCAGTTTCTCGGGCACCGTCAGCTTCAAGAACGCGCACGAGTTGCGTGAGGCCGCGAAAGTGGTGCCCGACGAGCTGATTCTGGTCGAAACCGATGCGCCGTATCTGACGCCGCATCCGTTCCGCGGTGCGCCGAACGAGTCGTACTGCCTGCCGTACACGGTGCGCGCGCTGGCCGAATTGCGCGAACAGGATCCGTTCGAGCTCGCCAAGATCACCACAGCGAACGCGCGGCGCGTCTACGGCATCTGATCGGCTATCGCATTTTCGCGACACGCCGGTGTTAGGGGCCTGGATATGCCGGGTGTGTTCTAGGTCACTACCATTGCGATGTTTTGTGATTTACCTGCGGTGTCGATATCGGTTCGTGATATTGAAAGCCGCAGTTCCCCACTCTTCGGTTGTCGACCACTGACCTCCTCGTTATCGTACTGTGACCATGTCCCCATTCACGCGGATCAACCAGTCTCGATCGCCGCTGCTGTACGCGGCGATCGCCGCGTTGTTGATGACGCTGATCGTCGGCGCCGGGCTGGCGATCATGAATCGCAAGACCGTGACCGTCGTCGTCGACGGTGAGAAGTCGCTGCAGACCACGATGTCGCGCGATGTGCGCGGCGTGCTGAAGGCCGCCGGGTACCTGGTGAGCGATCGTGACCGGGTGGCGCCCGCGCTGGCCGCCGCGGTCGGCGACGGCGCCACCATCACGCTGAATCGGGCCCGCGAGGTGGAGCTATCCATCGACGGTAAACCGCAGAAGGTATGGACCACCGGGCTGACCGCGGGCGAGGCGCTCGACCAGCTGCGGATCCCCGGCGATATGTATGTCTCCCCGGCGCGCCCCGAGCGGCTGCCGCTGGCAGGTGCGGCGCTCAACGTGTCCAGCCCCCGTTCGGTCGCGCTGCTCGACGGTATCGGCAACCCGGTCGACGTCCGGCTGGCCGCCCCCAACGTCGGTGAGCTGCTCAAGGTCGCAGGCATCCCGCTGATCGAGCAGGACTCCGTCGAGCCGGCCCCCGCCACTCCGCTGACCGACGGCCTGCGGATCACGGTGACCCGCAAGCGCGTCGAGAACCGGGTGGAGACGCTGCCGCTCGATCCGCCGGAAAACGTCATCGAGGACGTCACCATGAACATGAGCCGCTCGGTGGTCGAGAATCCGGGCGCGGCGGGCGTTCAGGACGTCACCTTCGCCGTCACCATGGTGAACGGCAAGGAGGTCGACCGGAAGCCGATCGCCGCGAATGTCACCGTGACGGCGCAGCCGAAGACCGTGCGCAAGGGCGCCAAGCCCGGTACCGAGGTGCCCGAGGTGCGTGACGGCGCGATCTGGGACGCACTCGCCCGTTGTGAGTCGACCGGTAACTGGTCGATCAACACCGGCAACGGCTACTACGGCGGCATCCAATTCGATCAGGGCACCTGGGAACGGCAGGGTGGACTGAAGTACGCGCCGCGCGCCGATCTGGCGACCCGTGAGGAACAGATCGCCATCGCCGAGGTCACCCGTGCTCGTCAGGGGTGGGGCGCTTGGCCCGCCTGCACCAGCAGGCTCGGCATCGGCGGCTGAATCGTCGCGCCGTTCCGCCTCTCCGCGTATTCAGGCCGGACCGGGTGCCGCGACAATGGCGTTGGGACATAGTCGCTCACGCGAATTGATTTGCTGCTGAGGTGATCTCGAGTGAGCACCGCTGATTGCCGGGCATTCGCCTGAAACGCGCGCTGAGCCGGTCGCGCCGCGTCGATCTGTACACTCGTCCAGGTTGTGCTGGTTCGGGGTTGGGGCGAGTGAGGTGTTCGATGCGGTTGCTGAATGAATTCGGCCGGGCGGTGGCTCTGGTCACCCTGTCGGCGAGCGTCGCGATGCTGGCGCAGGCGGCTCCGGCGCAGGCGGCAGCGGCGGGCACGGTGATCTCGGCGACCGCGCGACCCGACGGCTGGCGCGCCGCGCCCAACGGTTCGGTGCTCGAGTACTGGACGACCACCTCGAACGGCACGCCGGTACCCGCCAGCGGCGCGATGTTCGTGCCCGCGGGGACGCCGCCGGCCGGCGGCTGGCCCGTCATGGCCTATGACCACGGCACCAGCGGCCTCGGGATGGGGTGTGGTGGGCAGTCCGATCCGCGCCGCCACCCGTACCAGGACATTCGTGGCAAAGAGGATCAGCTGATCAAGCGGCTGGTGGACAAGGGCTTCGCGGTCATCGCGCCGGACTACCTCGGCCTCGGCCGATTCGACACCGGCCCGCATCCGTATCTGGAGTTGCGCACCGAGGCCACCGCGACCATCGACATGCTGCGGGCCGCCCGGTCCACGCATCCGGAGCTGTCGCGCACCTGGTCCGTGATCGGTGCGTCGCAGGGCGGACAGGCCGCGCTCGGCACCGGCCACCTGCAGTCGACCTATGCGCCCGAACTCGACTTCCGCGGCACCATCGCCATCGATCCCGAATCCGATGTCGAGAAGGTGCTCCCGCTGCTCGGGCCGGGAATTCCGGTGATCGCGAACACCGACGGCGCGATGAGCTTCTTCGTCAGCATCCTGGCCGGCCTGCGGGCGGCGCGTCCCGATGCCGACGTCGACCAGTATCTGACCCCGCTCGGCAAGACCGTGCTCGACGAGGTCGGTACGCGCTGCCTGGACGGCATCATCGACCGGGTCAAAGGCCTCAGCGTCGGTGATCTGCTGGCCAGGCCGCTGTCGGACGAGCGCATCCGCACCGCGCTCGACACCTATCTGACGGTGCCGACGAGTGGCTACGACGCGCCGATCCTGTTGCTGCTCAACGTCACCGACACCGTGGTGCCTTCGCCGCTGCACGCCGCGCTCGCCGCGCAGTTCGCCGCCAACGGCGTCGACTTCCGCACGGTGACCGGCACCGGCAAGCACACCCAGCTCAACGATCAGATGCTGTCCGCCATCGACGCCTTCCTCACCAGGATCCAGGCGACCCCCTAATCGACCGTGCCGCGGCGCGGATTGTCGCGCCGCGCACGTTTTTGCCGGGTTGTTCGGTGCGCGGCGTGGGAATCCGGGTGCGGCAGATGTCCGGCGCGGTGGGGCGCCGGCTCGGGTTGATAGGTTCTTCGAGTGTCCGAATCTGATGTTTCCGCTCGTGGGAGCGCTGCGCTGCTTGGCCCCGCCGAGGTGCGGGTGCTCGCCGAACGGTTCGGCATCCGCCCGACGAAGCAGTTGGGCCAGAACTTCGTGCACGACGCGAACACCGTCCGGCGGATCGTCGCGGCGGCCGGTGTCGGCCGCGCGGACACCGTGCTCGAGGTCGGGCCAGGGCTCGGTTCGCTGACCCTCGCGCTGCTCGACGTGGTGGACTCGGTGGTCGCCGTCGAGATCGATCCCGTTCTCGCGCAACATCTTCCGAGTACCGTCGCGGACCGGGCGCCGGAGTTGGCCGACCGGCTCACCGTCGTCGAGGCGGATGCCATGCGCGTCACCGCGTCTCAGCTGCCCGAGACGCCGACCGCTTTGGTGGCGAACCTTCCCTACAACGTCGCGGTGCCGGTGCTGTTGCACCTGCTCGCCGAATTGCCGAGCATCACAACATCGTTGGTGATGGTGCAGGCCGAGGTCGCCGACCGCCTCGCCGCCGAACCCGGCAGCCGCATCTACGGCGTCCCCAGCGTGAAGGCGGGCTTCTTCGGCAACGTCCGCCGCGCGGGCGCCGTCGGCACCCAGGTCTTCTGGCCCGTCCCGCGCGTGGAATCCGGCCTGGTCCGCGTCGAACGCTACGCCGAACCCCCGTGGCCGATGGACGCCGAGCACCGCCGCCGCGTCTTCGAGGTAGTAGACGCCGCTTTCGCCCAGCGCCGCAAAACCCTCCGCGCGGCATTGGCGGGCTGGGCAGGCTCGGCCCCCGAAGCCGAACGCCGCCTCACCGCCGCGGGCATCGACCCCACCGCCCGCGGCGAAACCCTCGACACCGCCGCCTACGTCCGCCTCGCCGCGCAGGCATAACCACCGGCCTCGGAAGGCGAACGCCGTGGCGCCCAGGTCATGGAGTCAGGTGAAAGTGCGGAGGCGGAGGCTGTTGGTGACGACGAAGATGCTGGACAGGGCCATGGCTGCGCCTGCGAGCATGGGGTTGAGCAGGCCCGCGGCGGCGAGGGGGATGGCGGCTGTGTTGTAGGCGAAGGCCCAGAAGAGGTTGGCCTTGATGGTGCGTAAGGTGGCGCGGGACAGGCGGATCGCGGCGCCTACGGTGCGCAGGTCGCCGCGGACCAGGGTGATGTCGCTGGCCTCGATGGCGACGTCGGCGCCGGTGCCCATGGCAAGGCCGAGGTCGGCGCCGGCCAGGGCGGCCGCGTCGTTCACGCCGTCGCCGACCACGGCAACCACTTTGCCGCGAGTTTGCAAGGCGCGCACCGCATCCAGCTTGCCGCTGGGGAGAACGTCGGCGATCACCTCGTCGATGCCGACCGCGCGGGCGACCGACTCGGCAACGGCCGCGTTGTCGCCGGTGAGCAGCACCGGGGTCAGCCCGAGCCTGCGGAGCTCCGTAACCGCCTCCGCGCTGGTCGGTTTGACCGCATCGGCGACGACGAGCACTCCACGTGCCACTCCGTCCCAGGCGACCACGACCGCCGTACCGGTCTGCGCGCCCTGAATCTTGGCCGCTGCCAGTGCCTCTGGCACCGTGATCCCTGATCCGGTGAGGAAATCCGCCCGCCCGACCACAACAGCGCGCCCGTCGACAACCCCGGTCACACCTTGTCCATCGTGGCTGGCGAACCGTGTCGCCGCAGCCACCGTCAGCCCGTACTCGCGCGCACCGGCCACCACCGCCCGAGCCACCGGGTGCGCCGAACTATCTTCCACGGCAGCGGCGATCGCCAGTACCTCGGCGGCCGCCGCTGAAATCCTCGGACGCGGTGCCGCGTCGCGGTCCATCGGCGCGGCGATCACGAACCCCGCAACCTGTGACGCCGTCGTGTTCGAGTCGGATGCTTCATGCTCTGCAGACGCGGGGACCGCGAGCGCCTCGCCGTGCGCCGCTGTGCGGTACGGGTCGGACACGCGGCCGCGTTCTGTGCGCTCCAGGGTCGTGCGTGAGTCGGCTTGTGCGGCTGTGGTGTTCGGGTCGGCTGCTTCGTTCTGCCCCAGGGGCGCGGTGGCTGCGAGCGCCTCGACATGTGCGGCCGTGCCGATTCCGGCTTCGTCCACGGTGATGATGGCGGTGAGCGTCATGCGGCCGGTGGTGACGGTGCCGGTCTTGTCGAGCACCACCGTGTCGATGCGGCGGGTCGATTCGAGGATCTGGGGGCCCTTGATCAGGATGCCGAGTTGCGCGCCGCGGCCGGTGCCGACGAGTAGGGCTGTGGGCGTTGCCAATCCGAGGGCGCAGGGGCACGCGATGATGAGGACCGCGACGGCCGCGCCGAAGGCGGTGGCTGTCGCGGCGCCGGTAAGGAGCCAGCAGCCGAGGGTGACCAGCGCGATCGCGATGACGATGGGGACGAAGACGGCGGCGACGCGATCGGCCAGGCGTTGGACCGGCGCCTTGCCGTTCTGGGCCTCCTCGACGAGTGCGGCCATCTGGGCGAGTTGGGTGTCCGCGCCGATTCGAGTGGCGCGCACGGTGAGTGCGCCGCCGGAGTTGATCGTCGCGCCGACCACCGTGTCGCCGGGGCCGACCTCGACAGGCAGCGATTCGCCGGTGAGCAGGCTGCGGTCGAGCGCCGAACTGCCTTCGACCACAACGCCATCCGTGGCGACCTTTTCGCCCGGCCGAATCAGGAACAGGTCACCGACCCGCAATTCGCCGGTGGGAATCCGGGTTTCGACGCCGTCGCGGAGCACCGCGACATCTTTCGCGCCGAGTTCGACCAGTGCCCGCAGTGCCGATCCGGCCCGGTCCTTGGCTCTGGTCTCGAAGTAGCGTCCGGCGAGAATGAAGACGATGACACCGGCGGCCACCTCGAAGTACACATTCGACGCCGAATCACCGCGCTGCACAGCAAGACTGAACGAGTGCCGCATGCCGCGCATCCCGGCATGCCCGAAGATCAGCGCGTACATCGACCAGCCGAAGGCGGCGAGGGTGCCGACGGAGATCAATGTGTCCATGGTGGCGCTGCCGTGCCGCGCGTTCGTGAGTGCCGCATGGTGGAATCCGGAGCCGCCCCAGAACACGACCGGGGCGGTGAGCGCCAACGAAACCCATTGCCAGTAGTCGAATTGCAGCGCGGGCACCATCGCTATCGCGACGACCGGCACCGTGAGCAGCGTGCCGGCCAGTAGTCGCCGCCGTAACCGCGCCAGCTCGCCGGAATGGTCGGTGTCGATGGTGAGCGGCGCCGGGATATGCGCGGTATATCCGGCGCCGACCACCTGCTCGACGAGCTGATCCGTCGAAATCGATAGCGGATAGGTGACTTTCGCCTTCTCGGTCGCGTAATTCACACTCGCCGACACCCCGTCGAGCCGCGCCAGCCGCTTCTCGATCCGCGCGGCGCAGGACGCGCAGGTCATCCCGCCGATCTCCAGCTCGATCGAGCGCTGATCAGCGGGCGCGCTCATCACATACCGCCGTTGAGCATCGCCTGCGGCGGGGCGATCAATCCCGCGGGGGCGCTCATCACATGCCGCCACTGAGTGTCGTCCGCGACGGCACGCTCCGCCGACGGGATGACGGTGCTCGCGGAGCGGCAGCCCATCAGTGCCCGCCGCTCGAATGCTGCTGACCACCTGCGGCGGTGGACGATGCGACGGTGAACTCGGCGGTGTGCACCGTGCCGCCGTGCGAGAAGTCCAGGTACAGCCGGAATTCGCCCTCGCTCGGCGCCTGCGCGTGGAAGGCGACGTCGGGTCCGGCGGGTCCGGTCTGCGGATGCACGTGCAGGTAGGCCAGATCACTGGCGCGCAATGCGACGAGGTGCGCGTACGCGCCGAGGTACGGCTCCAGATCGGTGACCGGCTTCTCGTCGCGGGAGACGGTGAAGCGCAGTTCGCTACCCGCGGTGCTGAGATCACCGGCCATCGCCACCTGATAACCGTCCACCTTCGCGGTGCGCGACGGCGGCGGAAGCGGTTGCGGCAGTGGGGCTCCCGCGACGGCCACGGTTCGGCTCAGTACCAGATCGCCCGGCCCCTTGCCGGTGGTCTCCGGTACGAAGTCGGTGAACACCCGATAGGTGCCCGGCTCGGCCCAATTCCAGTCGATCGACCAGGTGCCCGCGGCGTCCATGGTCGGGTGTACGTGCCGATATCCGGTGGCGTCGGTCCGCGCGACGATCATGTGCAGCTTCTTCTCGTGCTGCGTGGTGAACTTCGTCAGCGCGACGCCGTCCGGTCCGGTGATCCGGAACCGTAGCGGCCCGGCCTGATTCGGCTCGGTGGGCGCGCTGAGGTCGGTCAGGGTGTAGCCCGATCGCGAATCCGACAGCCCGTTGTCGTCCTTGTCCATACCGGACATGGCGCTGTGGTCCGGCGCCGCGCTCTCCGGATCGCCCACCAGGGCACCGATGCCGAGCGCGGCGCCGAACAGCACGACGAGTCCGCCGCCGAACGCGGCGAACTTCCGTCGTTCCTGCATCAGACGGCGACCTCGTAGCCCGCCTCGTCGACCGCGGCGACGATATCGGCGTCGGCCACCGGCGCGGCGCTCTCCACCTTGACGGCGCCCGAGGCGAGGTCGACGTCGACGCTGGTGACGCCGTCGATCTTGCCGATCTCCTCCTTGACGGAACTCACGCAATGCCCGCAGGTCATCCCGGTAACGGTGTAGGTGGCAGTGGACATGTCCGACTCCTTCGCGCGCGGTTGATCATACGGTCCAGGGGTATATCCCCAGCAAGAGGAAAGATACCCCCCATGGGTACCGAGGCGCAAGGGTGCGCGCTCCGATACCCATGGCATGGTCGCACGGGTTACGTTGCGGGCCACCCGCGCATGGCGAGCTCGGCCACCCGCGCGAGCTCCGCGGCGCTCGCGCCATCGCGCGCCGCATGCGACATGCCCTGGATGACGGTGCCGAAATAGCGTGCGAGCGTAGGCGCGTCGGCATCGCCCGGCAGCAGGCCCGCATCGATATCGGACTGGATCCGCGCCGCGAACGCCTCGATGTTGCCGTTGCGCATCCGGCGCAGGAATTCCGCGATCTCGGCGCTGGTGGTGTTGACGCCCGCGCTGATCACCAGGCAGCCGTGCGGATCATCGGGCCTGGTGTATTCCGTTGCGGCTTCCCGCAGTATCCGGCGCAGCGCGGCCTCGGCCGTCGGTTCCTCGGCGAGCGCGCGCCCGGCGAAGCTGCCGTAGGTCGAGCCGTAGACCTGGACCGCCTCCTTGAACAGTTTCGCCTTGTCGCCGAACGCCGCGTACAGGCTCGGTGCGCCGATGCCGAGCGCGGCGGTCAGGTCGCCGATCGAGGTGGCCTCGTAGCCGCGCGTCCAGAACAGCCGCACGGCCTTGTCCAGTGCGGCGTCACGGTCGAAGGAGCGGGGGCGTCCTCGGGTCGCTGTGCTCATGGCACACATTTTATAGCGATCGCTAGAGAATGTGCTACCGTCCGTTCTGTAGCGATCACTAGAGAAAGGAACCCAGCTCATGGGCGCACTCACCGGCAAGACGGCACTGGTCACCGGCGGCAGCCGCGGTATCGGGCGTGGCATCGCCGAACGGCTCGGCCGGGACGGGGCGCGTGTCGCCGTGCACTACAACAGCAACGAGCAGGCGGCGAAGGAAACCGTGGCGGCCATCGAAGCGGCGGGCGGGTCCGCCTTCGTCATCCAGGCCGAACTCGGCGTGCCCGGCGATGCCGCCGCGCTGTGGTCGGCGTTCGACGCGCACGCCGACGGGGTGGACATCTTGGTGAACAACGCGGCCACCGACGCCATCCGTGAACCCATCGAGGGCACCGACGAGGCATCCTTCGATCGCGCCTTCGCGGTGAATACCAAGGCGCCGTTCTTCGTCACCAAGCTCGGGCTCGACCGGATGCGCGACGGCGGGCGCATCGTCAACATCTCCACCGGGCTGACCCACGGTGCCGCGATGCCGGAGATCATCGCCTACGCGATGACCAAGGGCGCTATCGACGTCTTCACCGCGACGCTGGCCAAACACGTCGGCGCGCGCGGTATCACGGTGAACGCGGTGGCTCCCGGCGTGATCGACACGGATATGAACGCCGCCTGGCTGCGCAACCCCGCCGCCGAGGAAATGGTGGCCGGATTTTCCCCGCTGCGCCGAGTCGGCCAGCCCGCCGACATCGCCGATGTGATCGGCTTCCTCGCCTCCGACGACTCGCGCTGGGTGACCGGTCAGTGGATCGATGCCACCGGCGGCGCGCTGCTGTAACGACCGGCGGGCGAGTTTGCGCGCCTCGCGTGAATTGCGCGTATCGACACCCGCGAGTGTCGGGTCCACCGGTTAGGCTTGACCACCGTGTTGTCAGTAGTGCCCAGCCCAGTCACCGTGCGCGCGCCGTCGAAGGTGAACCTCCATCTCGGAGTCGGTGACCTGCGCCCGGACGGCTATCACGACCTGACGACGGTATTCCAGGCCCTGTCGTTGAGCGATGACCTGGAGATCGCGCCCGCCGCCTCGCTCGCGGTGCGCGTCACCGGCGAGGGCGCGGCCGACGTGCCGACCGACCGGACGAATCTGGTGTGGAAGGCCGCGGTGCGACTCGCGCATATCGCGGGCCGGGCGCCGCTGGTGGAAATCGCCATCAGCAAAGGCATTCCGGTGGCCGGTGGCATGGCGGGCGGCAGCGCCGATGCCGCCGCCGCGCTGGTCGGCCTCAACGAGTTATGGGATCTGAACCTCACCCGCGACGAATTGACCGCCGTGGCAGCCGAACTCGGCAGTGACGTGCCCTTCGCGCTGCACGGCGGCACCGCGCTCGGCACCGGCCGCGGCGAGCGGTTACTTCCCGTGCTGTCCCGCAACAGCTTTCACTGGGTGCTCGCGCTGGCGAAGGGCGGTCTGTCGACGCCGTCGGTCTTCGCCGAACTCGATCGGCTCCGTGCGCACGGCACCCCGCCGCGCCTCGGTGAACCGCAGCAGCTGATGCAGGCGCTGGCCTCCGGCGACCCGAAACAGCTTGCGCCGCTGCTCGGTAACGATCTGCAAGCGGCCGCGCTCTCGTTACAGCCTGACCTGCGCCGCACCCTGCGCGCCGGTATCGGCGCGGGCGCGCTGGCCGGTCTCGTCTCCGGATCGGGCCCGACCTGCGCCTTCCTCTGTGACAGCGAGGACGCCGCCGTCGGCGTTGCCGCGGAACTCGCCGGTGCGGGCGTATGCCGCAGCGTGCGCACCGCTACCGGCCCGGTCCCCGGCGCCCGCGTCCTCAGCGACAAACGCTGACCTCATTCGCCGAGCGCAGTCGAATGGCCGTGCGACACGTCGCAATCGGGGGCCGTTCGACTGTGCTCGACGGGTCTCAGGCGATCGCGTCGGCCAGGCGGTCGACCTGGTCGGCGTCGGCGCCGTAGCAGTAGAGCATGAGCTCGTCGGCGCCGAGATCGTCGAATTGCTTGATGGCCGAACGGATGTCGGCGGGTGTGGTGAGCATGCCGTCGAGCATGTAGTCGGCGCGGCCGCTGAAGGCGTAATAGGCGCCCATCGAGGCGCGGGCGTCCTCGACGACGTCGGGTGCGCCGAGCGCGACGTTGACCTGGGCGACGATGCGCGGCGCGCCGTCGCGGCCGTGCTCGGTCCAGGAGCGGCGCACGCTGTCGAACAGGCCACCGGCCCAGGACGGCGCGGCGGCGGCGAGGAAGCCGCCACCGAAGCGGCCGACGCGGTCGAGCGCGGCGGGCTGGAAACCGCCGAACAGGATTTCGGGGCCCGCGGTGCGCAGTGGCGCGGGGCCGATCGGTCCGCAGCCGGCGCTGTGCGCCTCGCCGGACCAGAGGCGGCGCATGAGTTCGAGCTGTTCGTCGAGGCGGCGGCCGCGGGTGCGCAGGTCGGTGCCGGAGGCGACGTGGTCGTCCTCGCGGCCGCCGACCCCGACGCCGAGCACGAAGCGGCCGCCGGACATGCGGTCCAGCGTCGCGGCCTGCTTGGCCAGCAGCGACGGTTCGCGCAGCGGGGCGATCAGCACCTCGGTCTGCACCTTGATGCGGCTGGTCGCACCGGCGATCATGCTGAGCGCGACCATCGGTTCGGGGTTGTCGTAGGCCAGTCGATCGAGCAGGCCGAGGGTGCTGAATGGGCCTGCCTCGGCGCGGCGGGCCCAGTCGAGCAGGACGGTGGGATCGGAAATGGGCAGGCCGAGTCCGATGTGCATGAGAAAACCTCCAGGGAAAAGGGGGTGTGTGCGTGCCGCCCCTCGGCACCTCGTTGCTGCGAGGTGGGCTTCCCATGCTGCGGCTGTACTTCTCGGGAACGCCTTGTTCGAACCGGGTTCGTGACGAACGCTGTTCGTTGAGATGACTGTAAACGAACGCCGTTCGTTACGCAAGTGGGCGGAGCTACCTCGCCTTTCCGTGCGGCCGGGACTGCTCGGTACGCTTGCGCTGGGCGAGTACTGGCACGCCCCAGGCAAGACGCGGAAGGATTCATGTCCAACCTCATCAACCTCGAGCAGGTCTCCAAGAGCTTCGGGATCAAACCGCTCCTCGACAACGTGTCGCTCGGCGTGCACGCGGGCGAGCGGATCGGTGTCGTCGGTCTGAACGGAGGCGGCAAGACCACATTGCTCGAGGTGCTCACCGGTCTCGAAGAGCCCGACAGCGGGCGGGTGAGCCGGGTCGGCGGGCTGCGGCTCGCGGTGGTCACCCAGCGCGGTGTGCTGCCCGACGGCGCCACCGTCGGCTCGGTGGTGCTCGCCGGTTTGGCCGACGACCAGATGACGGACGGTGTCGCCGAACACGAATGGGCCTCGAACCCGCGGATCCGCTCGGTGATCGAGGGCATCGGCATCGAGGGCCTCGGCATGGACACCGCCGTCGACAACCTCTCCGGTGGCGAGCGCCGCCGGGTCGCGCTGGCCGCCGCGCTGGTGCGCGACCTCGATCTACTCGTCCTCGACGAGCCGACGAACCACCTCGATGTCGAGGGTGTGCAGTGGCTGGCCGAGCACCTGCTCAACCGCCGCAGCGCCCTGGTCGTGGTCACCCACGATCGCTGGTTCCTCGACACCGTCGCCACCAACACCTGGGAGGTGGTGGGCGGCAAGGTCGAAAGCTATGAGGGCGGCTACGGCGACTGGATCTTCGCCAGGGCCGAACGGGCAAGGCAGGCCGACGCTTCCGAGGCACGGCGGGCCAACCTGGCGCGCAAGGAATTGGCCTGGCTGCGCCGCGGCGCGAAGGCACGCACCTCGAAGCCGCGCTACCGGGTCGAGGCGGCCGAGGCGCTGATCGCCGACGTACCGCCGCCGCGCGACAGCGTCTCGCTCGCCGCCTTCGCACGCAAGCGCCTGGGCCGCGTGGTGATCGAGCTCGAGGACACCACACTCGCCACCCCGGACGGCCGTGAACTGGTGCGCGACCTGACCTGGCGCCTCGCGCCGGGCGAGCGGATCGGCCTGGTCGGCGTCAACGGCTCGGGCAAGACCACACTGCTGCGCACGCTAGCCGGGGAGATCGAACCGGCCACCGGCAAGCGTATTCAGGGCCAGACGGTGCAAATCGGCTGGCTGCGCCAGGAACTCGACGACCTGCCGACCGATATGCGGGTGCTGGAAGCGGTTCAGCAGATCGCACAGCGAATCATGCTCGGCGACAAGGAGATCTCCGCGGGCCAGCTGGCCGAGCGGCTCGGCTTCACGCCGGCCCGCCAGCGCACCCCGGTCGGCGATCTGTCCGGTGGCGAGCGCCGCCGCCTGCAGCTGACCCGCATCCTGATGGCCGAGCCGAACGTGCTGCTGCTCGACGAGCCGACCAACGACCTCGATATCGACACCCTGCAGCAGCTGGAGGATCTGCTCGACAACTGGGCGGGCACGCTGGTGGTGATCAGCCACGACCGCTACCTGATCGAGCGCATCGCCGACTCCACCTGGGCGCTGTTCGGTGACGGCAAGCTCACCAACCTGCCCGGCGGTATCGAGGAGTACCTGAAGAAGCGCGCCGCGCTCGGCGCCGCGCCGGCCAGGGTGACCGATACCAAGTCCGCCGCCGCGCCGGCCACCGATGCCGCCGCTTACCGCGCCGCCCGCAAGGAACTGGCCAAGCTGGAGCGCAGCATCGAGAAGCTCGACGAGCGCGAGCGGAAGCTGCATACCGCCCTCGCCGACGCGGCCACCGACCCGGACAAGCTCATCACCCTCGGTGCGGAGCTGAAACAGGTCATCGCCGAGAAGGAAGCGGCCGAAGAGCGCTGGCTCGAACTGGCCGACAGCTAGCTGGTGCCCGAAGCCCGGTCGTCGACGACGACCGGGAGGCAGGTCTGCACGAAATCGCGGCCGAACGTGCTCAGCGCGATGCTGCGGTAGTAGACCTTGGTGCCGAAACCGGAGCGCTTCAACACCTCTCGCACCGGCGACTGCGCCTCGATGATCTGATAGCGGTTCGGGTTGTCCAGCGCCTGCCTGGTGAACTCGATCAGCCCGAGCCTGCGCAGGTTGGTCAGGTACTGCTGGATGCGATTGGGGAACCGCAGCCCCGCGTGTTCGCCGATCAGGTTGAGCCCGGCCAGGATTCGCTCGGTGCCGAGCGCGCGCGGGCGCCCGGTGCGGATATCGATCGACGGCTGCGGCCCGTCCAGGTGCAGGAAGCGCAGGATCCGTGCCTCGTCCGGAGTCAATTCCGCGATCATGCCCGCGAAAGCCGGGTGACTGTCGTGTGTTTCGTCGTGCGTGCTCGCCGACATCCGCAGCAGCGCGGCGCCCTGTTCGCGCAGCGTCGGCACCGCCGTGGCATCGGGAGTGCTTGTGGCGGCGGGCAATCCGAGCGCGCGGCGCACCGCGTCGCGGACCTCCGCCTCGGCCTCGGCGAGCACCTCGCGCGGCGGTGCGCCCGCGATGCTGCCCTTCACCACGGTGCCCGCGACGCCGAGCGCGGTATCGATACCCCATGCCGTCGCACCGGATACGGCGGTCCACGCCACCCGTGCGACGCCGGTGGCCGCGCGCACGGTCTGCACCGGCAGCGCGGATTGCCTTCGCGGCGTTGCCGACTCGTCGGCGAGCTGGATATCGATGGCCGGCCGCCGCGCGATCTCCGTCGAGGGACGAAGAACCTCGACGGCCTCGATATCGTCGCCGCCGTCAGGCGATTCCGTCACAGCCATGTTGTCGCCACTCCCGTTCCGAAGATCAGGATATGAGCGTATCCGGCGAACAGGCCCAACACGCCGCCATGCAGAAAAAGCAGCCATTCGTCCTGTTTGATGGCCGAGCGCAGCATGTCGACGAAGTCGGGCGGCGACAGTTGCGCCATCTGTTTGGCGATGTACTCGTTGACCTGTTTGCTCTGCTGCACGTTGAAGTCGGGGTCCGCGAAGGCGATCGGGGCGATCGTCATGGCCTCCGCGGTCAGCGTCGACTGCAGGGAGTCGTATTCCCTGCTGCCGAGCATGAACTTCACCGCGGGCCTGGCGGGGCCGAGCGCGCGGTCGGCGGCCGGGCGCAGGGTGTCCTCGAGCATCTGCATGGTCCGGTCCGAGCGCGGGCCGTTGAGCAGCTCGTCACCGATATTGGCGACGGTCATCACCTGGCTCGACACCAATTCGGCGTAGCCGTCGGTGATTTCGGTCTGCCGTTTGATCAGCAGGCCTTGACGCCACGGGCAGTACCACTTCGCGTAGGCGGGCGCGAAGATCATGTTCAGGCCGAGCCAGTTGACCACCCAGCCGATGATCACCCCGCCGATCGGCAGCACGACCAGGGTCGACCAGCCGGTCAGGTGCAGCACCGCCACCAGTAGCGCGCCCATCGGCGCACCGAAGTAGAAGCCGAAGTTCTGCATGAACCGGAGCTCCTTGGCGCCGAGCACCAGGAAGACCTGATTGAGCAGCTGCGGGCGCGCACGGAAGTAGCGGATCACCATCTGCTTGACGTCGAGCAGCTGGTCGATGTTGTTGCCGAGCTCTGCGGTCAGCTCGCGCAGGATGTCCGGCAATTGCTGACGGACCCTGCTGAGCACCATCTCTCGCACCTGGGTCGGCAGGTTGTACCAGAGCTGCGGATGTTCGCGGCGCAGGATCTCCTCGACGATGCCCTGAATCCGCGCGTCGGCGACAGTGGCGAAATGCTCGGCGAGCCGGTCGGGTTCGATCTCGCGGTAGAAGTCGGCGACGCTGCCGAGCTTGGCCAGGCCCTTGTCGACGGCGATGCTCGCCATCTTGTCCACCCGCGAGGGCACGATGCCCTGCCAGCCGATCCTGCCGTCGTAGCTCAGCAGCGGCAGCACCTGAATTCGCTTGGGCAGGTAGGGGAATACCGCGCGTAAGCCGGGCATACGGAAGCCGTGGAAGCGCAGCGGCGCGAACAGCATCAGGATGCCGGTCCAGTTGGTGATGTAACCGATGATGCCGGTGAACAGCGGGATGGTTATGAGTTCCAAAAGGAGGGTCGGATGTACGCCGAACACACTCTCTAACACGACACCCTCCTGCCGATACACCGGTGACCGCCGCCTCACCGGCACCTCAAAGTAGCACTCCGTCCCGGACAGCGTTCTACTGTGAGGGGCGAAACGATCCGGACGGGTGAGTGCGCCGAACCACAGTCGGTAATTCGGAGATATCGGTCACAGTGATTGTCCGGAATGTCGCACCGGCGCGACCCTCCGGCAACAATGACGACCACCACATCCGGCGATAGAAGGGCTGCGCAGGTGCGGGGTTCGGCACACCTGGCAGGCTGACGGGCAATAATCTGTGGGCGGATTCGTTCACTCGAGCAATACATCGGAGACGGACGTGGCAGACGACAGGACCGGACAGGACCTCACCCGAGCCGGTGCCGACCGTCTCGAGCGACCTGCAAGCAGTCGCTACGGCAATGCCGTGGAGCGCAGCTCGGATGTCGAACAGCGCCAGATCAGCAATGAGGCGCGGCTGATCCGTGGCGTGTTCCGGGCGGCCGGGCTGGCGGCGGGCACCGTGGTGCGCGGCAGCCAGTGGGCCGTCGAGACCACTTACGAGGTGACCAAGGAAATCACGCAGGCCGCGCTGGACGGTGAATCGTCGGCCGATATCGCCGAGCGCACCGGCAACGCGCTGCGCTCGATCGCCAGGAGCGCGCTCGGCGTCACCGAGGGGTCGGTGCGCGAAATCGTCAGCTACGTACCGACTTCCGGTAACGGCGCGGGGGTGCAGCAGCAGTCGCTTGTCGGTCCGATCCTGCGCTCGGCCAGCTCGGAGGAGCTGCGCAGGCGCGGTGACGCGCTGCTCGCCCGCTCCGCCGACGTCTACTTCACCGAGGACGTGCACCCGGCCTACGACCGCATCCTCGACGAGCTCGCCCCCGACGAGGCGCGCATCCTGCGGTTCATGGCGCTGAACGGTCCGCAGCCCTCGGTCGACGTGCGCACCAACCGCCCGCTCGGCATCGGTTCGGAGCTGGTGACCGGCGATCTGACCTCGGTGCCCGAGCAGGCGGGCGTGCGCTACCCGGACCGGTCCCGCTCGTATCTGATCAACCTCAAGCGTCTCGGCCTGACGCTGACCTCGGAAGATCCGGTGGTTCTGAGCCGCTACATGGTGCTCGAGGTGCAGCCCGTCGTCGAGGCGGCGCTGAAGAAGGCGGGCAGGGCGCCGAAGATCGTGCGCAAGAGTCTGCGGCTGACCGAGTTCGGTGAGGACTTCTGCACGACCTGCTTCACCATCGGAAGTTGATCTTCTTCTAGCGGAATTCCGACAAAGGGTGATAGCAATCTGATACAAATCAGGCAATCCGTGAAGAGCGGCGGCTTCGGATGGGATTGTTGAGTGATGGATCAGGGAGCGAGCGACGAACGCGACCCGGGGGTGGATTCTGCCGGTCAGGGGCGGGGCGATCCAGCGTGGGACGACATTTTCGCCATTCACCGTTTGAAATTCCGATATCTGCGCTCATTGGACACCAAGTCCTGGGATGAGTTCGCGGACACCATGATTCCCGAGGCGACCGCGACCTACAGCGAATACCTGCAGTTCGAATCTCGCGATGCCTTCCTGGCTTTCATGCGCAACACCCTCGGGCCGCACGTGATCACCGAGCACCGGTGCGACCATCCGGAGATCGACGTCGACGGCGATAGCGCCACCGGCAGTTGGTATCTCGCCGATACGGTGCTCATTCCCGGCCACAACATGCTGCTCCGCGGCGCGGCCTTCTACTCCGATCGCTACGTCCGCTGCGGCGACGGCCGCTGGCGCATCGCGCACACCGGCTACGAACGGACCTACGAGGTGGTGCTCTCGCTCAGCGATCTGCCGAGCCTGCGCCTGACCTCCAGCCGCTGGGGGCTGATCGCCAGGGAGGACGGGATCGCCTCGGTCGAGATGGATCCGGGCACCCAGCCGGTGCGACGCGAACCCGAATCGGGTTGAACCGCGCCGCAGCGGTTTTCAGTCGGCGGTGGCGACCAGCGGTTCCAGCGTCAGCGTCGGGTGTTCCTTCTCGATGTACTGCAACCGCCACTTGTCGCTGAACAGCGCGAGCAGCACGCCGTCGCTGCGGGTGAAGACCTCGACACCGCGCTGACGGCCGAGCTCGTCCGCCGAGGCGGCATCGGTGCGCCGGGCCAGCGTGTAGGGCAGGTGATCCATATGCGTCTCGACAGTGAATTCGGCCTGCATCCTGGCGGTCACCACCTCGAACTGCATCGGGCCGACGGCGGCGAGCACGGGGGAGGCGTCACCGCGGGCATCGTTGCGCAGCACCTGCACGACACCTTCGGAGTCGAGCTGATCGATGGCCTTGCGGAACTGCTTGTATTTACCGGCGCTCTGCGCGCGCAGCACCGCGAAATGCTCCGGCGCGAACGACGGAATCGGCGGGAACTCCACCTTCTTGTCCACGAACAGGGTGTGCCCCGGCGCCAGCGCGGTCGCGTTGACCAGGCCGACCACATCACCCGGATAGGCCGTGTCGACGGTGGTGCGCTCCCGGCCGAACACGGTGAGCGCGTACTTGGTCGCGAACGGGCGGCCGGTCTGCGCGTGCGTGACCACCATGCCGCGCTCGAATTCGCCGGACACGATCCGCATGAACGCCAGCCGATCTCGATGCGCGGCGTCCATACCCGCCTGCACCTTGAACACCACCGCGCTGAACGGATCCTTGGTTTCGCGGTCCTTGCCGTTCACGTCGGCGCGCGAACCCGGCGCGGGCGCCAGCGCCACCAGGGTTTCCAGCAGCTGGCGCACGCCGAAGTTGAGCATGGCCGAGGCGTAGATGACCGGCGAGGTCTGCCCGGCGAGGAATAGCTCCTGGTCGTGGTCCTGTCCGGTGGCCGAGAGCAATTCGCTCTCCTCCGCCGCGGTGGTCCACGCCTCGCCCTCGCGCGCTTCGGCCTCGTCCGGGGTCAGCGATTCCTCCGGCGCGATGGTCGCGCCGCCCGCGGTGCGGGTGAAGTGGATGTACTCCAGTGCCGCGCCGTCCTCGCCGCGGCGCAGCAGGCCACGGAAATCGCCGGCGATGCCGACCGGGAGGAACAGCGGGGTAGGGGTGAGGCCGATCCGCTCGCTGATCTCGTCGAGCAGTTCCAGCGGCGCCTGGCCCGGCCGGTCCCACTTGTTGATCACCGTGATGACCGGGATACCGCGATGGCGGCACACCTGGAACAGCTTGAGCGTCTGCGGTTCGAGGCCCTTGGCCGCGTCGATGAGCATCACCGCGGCGTCGACGGCGGTCAGCACGCGGTAGGTGTCCTCGGAGAAATCCGAGTGACCCGGGGTGTCGACCAGGTTGATCACGTTGTCGATATCGGAGCCCGCGACGCGGTAGTTGAACTGCAGCGCGGTCGAGCTGACCGAGATACCGCGCGCCTTCTCCATCTCCATCCAGTCCGACACGGTGGACCTGCGCCCGGCCTTGCCGTGGATCGCGCCCGCCTCGGAGATCATCCTGGCGTGCAGCGCCAGCGCCTCGGTGAGTGTCGACTTACCGGCGTCGGGGTGGGAGATGACTGCGAACGTGCGCCGCCGGGCAACCTCGGCGGGCAGACCGCGCGGAGTGGGCGCGATGATGTCCTCAGGGGAGGCGGTCAACGGAACAACCTTTCGCAGAATCGGCAACCGCTCCAGCGTACGCGACGGGGTTTGCGGTAAATCGACGCATGGTCGGCCACCCGATTCATAGCTGACCACGACCTTGCGCTACAGTGTTCAGGTTGTCTCGGCGAGGGTGATCGCTGACCTTAGCGATTACCGTGATCGACGCGGCTCGGCTTCCGGCCGTCCTCGTTAGTTCTTCGCCCGACGAGTAGACCAACCCCGCCAGGGCGCCCCACTCCCTGGCCACCCGTTGACAGAGCCCGGAAGAGCCGTAGGAGTAGATCCAGCATGTCCGACGCCAACCTTCTCGAAGCCGCCGTACGCACCGAGTTCGGTAAGGGCGCCGCCCGCCGTACCCGCCGCGCAGGCAACGTTCCCGCCGTACTGTACGGCCACCAGGCCGAGCCGCAGCACCTGTCGGTCAACGCCCAGGCCTTCGCCGCGATCCTGCGCGAGCACGGCACCAACGCGGTGCTGAACCTCGTCATCGACGGCAAGAAGCAGCTCGCGCTGACCAAATCCGTTGTCGTGCACCCGATCCGCCGCTACATCGAGCACGCCGACCTGCTCATCATCAAGCGTGGCGAGAAGGTCGTCGCCGACGTGCACATCACCCTCGTCGGTGAGGCCGCCTCCGGCACCCTGGTCACCCAGGACGCGACCACCCTGTCCATCGAGGCCGACGCGCTGAAGCTGCCCGAGGCCATCGAGGTGAACATCGAAGGCGCCGAGCCGGGCACCCAGATCACCGCGGGCGCCATCGAGCTGCCGAAGGGTGTCACCCTGGCCGCCGATGCGGACACCCTGGTCGTCAACATCATCGCCGCGCCGGCCGCCGCCGCCGAGGTCGAGGAAGCCGCAGAGGCCGAGAGCGCCGAGTAAGACCACCTGAATGGAAGGGCCCGCACTCGTCATCGGCCTGGGCAACCCAGGTTCGGAATACGAGCGCACCCGCCACAATGTCGGCTTTCTGGTCGCCGACGTGCTCGCCGAGCGCGTCGGCGGCCGGTTCGCTGTGCACAAGAAGTCGGGCGCCGACCTGCTCCAGGCGCGCCTGGACGGGCGCCAGGTGCTGATCGCCAAACCGCGCTCCTACATGAACCTCTCCGGGCGCCCCGTCGCCGCGCTCGCGAAATTCTTCTCGGTCGAGCCCACCGAGGTCATCGTCGTCCACGACGAACTCGACCTCCCCTTCGGCGCCATCAAACTCAAACGCGGCGGCGGCGAAGGCGGCCACAACGGCCTTCGCTCCATCTCCAGTGCCCTCACCACCAAGGACTACGTCCGCACCCGCATCGGCATCGGCCGCCCGCCCGGCCGCCAAGACCCCGCCGATTTCGTGCTCAAGCCGTTCTCCACCCCGGAACGCAAAGAACTCCCGGTGATCGTCGAACAGGCCGCCGACGCGGTCGAGCTGCTGCTGCGCGTCGGTTTGGAAACCGCGCAGAACCAATTGCACTGAGGTTCGGGTCACCGCCCTGATCGTGTGATCCGTAACAGCTGAATCGGTCAGCCGCTCGTCCCGAGTTCAAGAAGACGAGTCGATGTCGTTGTCGCGCACATCATCAGCCAACAGCTCGTCAAAAACCGGATCATCAAACAACCGACTAGTGCGGCGATACTTCGTATTTGGACTGCGGGGCACACCAACCTGCTCAATCAAGCCCTGCTCCTGCATGATCCGAAGCCATCGACGCAATCCGGCCTCGCCTTGCTCGGTACGGCTTCTCGTCCCGCGCCATGTACCACCGCACGTCGTTTCATGTTGCGTCGCAAGGCCCGCAGCGCTTCGTGCACCATGATCGGAATAGGCCCTTCGGCCACTACAGAATCGAGATACCGCAATCCGGTTGACATTTCGGCGCCACTCACTGTCGGGTAGTACACGAACGTCAACATCAACTGTGGAAAATGCTCTTGTGGCATCCGGCCGATCGCCAGCAGGCCGCCGAGTGAGGTCACATCACGTCCTGTGTGCGGCACAAGCACTTTGTTGCGCCGCAGCACGTCGAGATCGGACACATTCGCATACGCATACGGTCGCAGGGCTCGAAGTCGCTCGATCTTGCTACTTGTCTCGAGAGCTGAAGATAAGTAGCAAGATGAGTGTCAGGCCTCGAGTGAACACGCTCGGTGAGACACCCGCCGGGCAGGTCGCGGCGAGGCGGCTGCATCCGAGCCGTAGCCGAGGTGAGGGCGCTGGCGTCCGAGAGGAGTGTCGATGCCGGACCTGGCGGGTAGCTGGTTCGCGATGGTCGGGTAGTCGAGCTTATCTGTGTGTATGGCGCTTGAAACACCGCCGGGTTCAGTGCAAGTGGATGGCGGTGGCGGAGCGGCGGAGTTTGCCGGAGGAGGTTTTGGGGAGGGCGCCGGGGCCGAGGACGGCTACGGTGCGTGGGCGGGAGCCCACTTCGGAGAAGACCTCGTGGACGATTTCGCGTTCGATGCGTTTGACCTCGTCGTGGTTCTGGTGGTCGTTGCTTTCCACGACGACGGCGAAGCTTTCGCGTTTCTGGCCCGCGTCGAGGCGGACCGCGACGGCGTTGCCGGGGCGAACACCCTTGACGCGCATGGCGGCTCGTTCGATATCGGTGGGGTAGATGTTGCGGCCGCCCATGATGATGACGTCCTTGATCCGGCCGCACACCACGATCAGGCCCTCATCGGTCAGGTAGCCGATATCGCCGGTGTCGAGCCAGCCCTCGGCATCCTGCGCGGGACGGAACCCTTCGACGGTGACGTACCCGGAAGTGACCGCGGGGCCGCGCAATTCGATCACGCCGACCGAACGGGTCGGCAGCGGTTCGTGTTCCGCGTCGACGACCCGGCCCTCGAGCTGATCGACCAGATAGCCGAGGGTCGGCAGCCTGCGGACGTTGCCGTGGTGGCCGTGCTCATCGTGCACCGGCACCGCCTTGCCGAGCGCTTCGAGCAGGTCGGCGTCGATGACGTCGAGCACCTGTCCGTGGCCTGGATCCGGAATCGACACCGCCAGTGTGGTTTCCGCCATCCCGTAGACCGGAGTGAGCGCCATCGGGTTGAGCCCGAACCGCTTACCGGAGGCGGCCAGTGCCTCCATGGTGTCCGGGTCGACCGGCTCCGCGCCGTTCCACATGTAGCGCACGCTGCTCAGGTCGTACGCGCCGTCGTCGGCCTGCCTGAGCCGCCGGGCCAGCAGCGAGTAAGCGAAATTCGGTGCGGCCGTGACGGTGCCGCGATACTTACTGATCAGCTCGGCCCACAGCAGTGGGCGCATCAGGAAGTCCAGCGGTGTCACGCAGACCACCTCGGCGCCGAACTGCATGGGGACGCTGAGGAATCCGACCATGCCCATATCGTGGAACAGCGGCAGCCAGCTGATCATCACGTCGTCGTCGAGCTGGAATTTCACCCGGTCGAACATGGCGTAGGCGTTGACGAAGAAGTTGCCGTGGGTGATCCGCACCGCCTTCGGCGAACCGGTCGACCCCGAGGTCAGCTGCTGCAACGCGATATCGGATTCCACGGTCGGCACCGGATCGATGTCCTCGCCGTCGTGCAGTTGGTCGATGCGCACGACGGTGATGCCGCGTTCGCGCAGCAGCGGTTCGGCGGCCTCGAACGGCGCGCCGAGCACCACCGCACGCGCCTCGATCATGTGCAGCACCGTTTCGGTGTCGCGGGCCCAGATCACCAGATCGGTGCGCGGGGTCGGCTGATGCAGCATGGTGATCGATGCGCCGCGCATCCAGATGCCTTGGCAGGCGGGGGCGATATCCACCGGCATTCCGGCGAGTACGCCGACCGCGTCGCCGTGCCCGATGCCCGCCGCCGCGAGTCCGCCCGCCATCCGCCGGGCGATCCGATGGATCTCACCCCACGTCTGTCTGAGCGGGGCGGCCGGCTCACCGGTCACCAGCCCGCGGATCGATGTCTGCGCCGTCGCGTACATCTCGTCGGTGAACCTGCTCAACGTCGGACTCCCTCATCACCAAGCCGAACTGCCCTGCACCAACTATCCCGCTATCGGCAACCGGCGTTAACCCTCTTTTCGAGATGTCCTGGACAACGCCGCACGCGATAGCTGTCAAAGCCCTGCGAGTGCCGCATCCAGGAATCGAGATCCGTCGAGCGCAGTCATATGGCCCCCAGTTACGGCGTGTCGCAGGGACATTTGACTGTGCTCAGCGCAGGGGGCGGAAGTGGTAGCGGCGCGAGCTAGTTCGCGGCGAAGGTGGCGGCGTAGTGGTCGACGTAGTGGCGGCCGGAGCGGGTGGCGATTTCGCGCATCAGCGCGTCGGTGGCGGCACGCGCGTCGGTGGGTTCGCCGAGGCGGGGGTACTGGCGCGGCGCGCCGAAGGTGATGCGCACCTTGGCGAACCGCCACATGCGGCTGCCGCGCGGGTTGACCCGGTCGGTGCCGGACAGCACGACCGGGATGACCGGCGCGCCGGTGGCGATGGCGACGCGCAGCGCGCCGGTGCGGCCGCGGTAGATCCGGCCGTCCGGCGAGCGGGTGCCCTCCGGATGGATCGCCCAGACTCCGCCCGATTCCAGAATCTTGGTGGCCGCGGCCAGTGCGTCGGCGGCCGCGGTGCCGCCGGTCCGGTCGACCGGCACCTGCCCGGAGACCGTGTAGAACCAGCGGTTGAATCGCCCCTTCGGCCCGGTGCCGGTGAAGTACTCCTGCTTGGCCAGGAAGGTGACGCGGCGCGGCAGTACCAGCGCCAGGTACAGCGAGTCGATCACGGCCAGGTGGTTCGCCGCGATGATCACCGGTCCGGTCTCCGGGATGTGGTGCAGGCCCTCCACTTTCGGCCTGCCGAGCAACCGCAGCAACGGTCCGAGCAGGACGTACTTGAAGAACGAGTACCACATGTAATTTCCTCCCGAGGATTGTGTAGACAATGTCTACCGCACGAGTGTAGACATTGTCTACACCTCGATGGGGTGCGAATGCGGCCGATGACGACCGGCCGTAGACAATGTCCACATGGCTGGAGGTGAACTCTTGCGAGAGCGATTGGTCGGTGCGGGTGTCGACCTCTTGGAGGAAGTGGGCGCGGCACAGCTCGGCCTGCGCGCGATCACCCGCGCGGCGGGTGTCTCACACGGCGCGCCACGGCGGCACTTCCCCACCCACAACGCGCTGCTCGCCGCCATCGCGGCCCGCGGTTTCGCGGATCTCGCAGAGCGCTTCGCCCGCGTCGACGAGCGCGCGAAATCACCGCGAGATCGGTTGCGGCGCATGGCCGTCGAGTATGTCGAATTCGCCGGTGCGCGCCCGGAGATGTTCACGCTGATGTTCCGCCACGACCTGCTGGAGGGTTCCGGCGAGAACCTGCGCGCCACCACGCTGCCGCTGTTCGACCGCTTCGCCGCGCTGGTGCGCCAGAACACCGAATCCGATTCCCGGGCGCGGGCCGTCGCGCTGTGGACCAACCTGCACGGCATCGCGGCGCTGCGCGCCAACCGCAGCCTGAGCCTGGTGGTCCCCGCCGCTGATACCGGTGCATTGGTCGCGCGCGCCCTCGACGTGCACCTGTCCTGACTTCCCGCACACCTTGCGCGCGCACTCCGGCGTGTCACGCGGCAAGTCGGTGTGCGACAGCGCAATAGGTGTGCGGGAACTCAGAGCGCGGCAACCGCCGCCAGGAAACGATCGAGCTCGTCGAAGCTGACGAAGGCGTGCGGCGAGGCGCGCAGCACCGACTCCAGCTTGCGGCTGGTCATATCGAGCAGGGTCGAGCTGGCCCAGCTGACGGTGAGCGTGATGTTCTGCTCGGCGAGCCGATCGCGCACCTCGGCACTGCCCGTGCCGTCCACGGTGAACGAGACGATGCCGCCGCGGCGCAACCCCAGATCGCGAACCGTGACGCCCGCGATCTCCGCGAGCCCCTTGCGCAGGTACTCCGCGCGGGCCGCGATCGCCGCGTACACCGCCTCCGGCCCGAGATCGAGCAGGTAGCGCACGGCGGCGCCGAGACCGAGCCTGCCCGCGATATCGGATTCCCAGAACTCGAACCGGCGCGCGTCCGGCGCGAGGCGGTAGTCGTCGGGGCCGGTCCATTCGGCGCTGTGCAGGTCGAGCCGCTGCGGCTCCATGGACTCGGCCAATTCCGGTCGCACATACAGGAATCCGGTGCCGCGCGGGCCGCGCAACCACTTGCGCCCGGTGACCGACAGCGCGTCGACGTCCAGCTCGGCCACGTCGATGGGCAGCTGTCCACCCGACTGGCAGGCGTCGAGCAGTACGAGCGCGCCCACCGAATGCGCGATGCGGGTGGCCTCGGCGGCCGGGTTGACGAGTCCGCCGTTGGTCGGCACATGCAGCACCGACACCAGCTTCACCCGCTCGTCGACCATGCGCGCCAACGCGTCCAGGTCGATCTGTCCGCTGCCGTCGCTGGGAATCTGCTCGACGGTCGCACCGGTGGCACGGGCGCGCTGCACCGCCGCGATGGCGTTGCTGGCGTAGTCGGCCCCGGAGATCAGCACGCGATCGCCGGGGCCGAGCGGCACCGAATAGAAGAAGTCCGCCCAGGCGCGAGTAGCGCTGTCGCTCAGCGCGATGCTGGTCGGAGCGGCGTTGATCAGGGCGCCGATGGCGGTCTTCACCTCGGCCAGATCGGCGAGCCGTTCGTTCGCCGCGCGATAGCCACCGATCTCGGCTTCGCGGCGCAGATGGCCGATGACGGTATCGGTGACGACCTGCGGAGGGAGCGACGATCCCGCGCTGTCCAGGAAAACCAGACCTGAACCGACGCCGGGAGTATCGGCCCGCACCCGTTCCTCGAGCTGCATATCGTCGACAGTATCGGGTCCAGTGTTCCTATTCTCGTCACTTTTTCTGTCAGTGGGCGTGGGTACCCTGGATTGATCGTTGCCAGGAGCCGGGGGGCCGCGCAGCGAGGGACACCGGGCCCTGACCCACGATGGAGGTTGGCAATGGCAGTCATGCTCGAACATCCGGAATCGATCGGTGACGTGCGTGCGGACGACGAACTGGGCTCCCGCGCCGCGGCCGAGGCGTATATCGCCAAGATCTGCTTCAAACAGGGGCCACCGACACTGATCGGCGCCGAGCTCGAATGGCTCACCGTGCAGGGTGAGTGTCCGGCGTCAGGCCGATCGGCCGCCCCGCGTCCGCAGTTGACCGATCTCGCGGATGCCCTCGGACCCTATGCACCACGGTCCATCGCCCCAGATTCTCCGGCGCTTCCGCTGCCGGGTGGCAGCCGGGTCACCATCGAACCCGGTGGTCAGATAGAACTTTCCAGCGCACCGTTCGCCGCCGCCGACCGGCTCTGCGACGCATTGCGCACCGACGCCCGAATGTTGCGGGCGCTCCTCGAATCCCGTTCCATCGGCACCGTTTCCGCCGCCGCCGACGCGGATCGCCGCGCGAAACGACTCCTGCGGCTGCCTCGCTATCGTGCGATGGAGCAGTCCTTCTCGGGCATCGGCCCGTTCGGCAAGCTGATGATGTGCAATACCGCCGCGACCCAGGTCAGCGTCGATGCCGGCGCGGACCGCGCCGAGGTCGCGGCCAGGTGGGTCGCCCTCTATGCGATGGGGCCCGCGCTCCTCGCCGCCTTCGCCTGTTCCCCCGAACTGCGCGGCGCCCCGGTCGGTGACTGGGCCTCGCAGCGCATGCGCGCCTGGCTGCGCCTGGACAATGCCAGGACCAGGCCGCCGGTCCAGGACTGGTCGGATCCCATTGTGTCCTACGGTCGTTGGGCTTTGGATGTGCCGCTGCTCTGCGTGCGCACACCCGACGGCATCGATGCGGCGAGCTGGGCGGCGCCGCCGGGCGCGACCTTCGCCGATTGGCTCTCCGGCGCGCTGGACGACGAGGTGGGCCGCCGCCCCGACATCGGCGATCTCGACTATCACCTGACCACGCTGTTCCCGCCGGTGCGCGCGTCCGGGCATTTGGAGATCCGCTATCTCGACGCGCAGCCCGGTGACGACTGGACCGTGCCGATCCACGTCTTCGACGCCTTGCTGTCCAGTCCCACCGTGGTCGCCGACGCGACGGCGGTTGCCGCGCCGGTCGCGGGCAGGTGGCTCGACGCCGCGCGATACGGCTTGGCCGACACCGAGATCAGGGCCGTCGCCGTCGATCTGCTGACGCTGGCCGCGGCACACGCCGCTACCGCGGACGCCGGGCGGGCGATCGAGACCGCCATCCGCCGATGTGCGAGCGGTCGCACGCCGATCGAGGAATTCCTGAACCCGCACGCCGAATCCGCAGGGCCGCCAGGCCGCTGGTGATCGCGGCGCGCACGACATCGGCCGCACAGATCCGCCGAGCCGACCTTTCGTGACCGCACGCGCCCACTCCGACCGCGGGTATCGCGGTCGACCGCACCCTCCGAAAGAGCTTTGCCATGACCATGTCCCACCACACCGACAACTCAGCCACCGAGCAGCTGCGTGACACGATCGCCGAGGTGCTGACCCGCGCGCGCACGCGAACCACCCTGCTCACCGACTGCCTCGACGAGGCCGAACTCGTCGCCCAGCATTCGCGCCTGATGAGCCCACTGGTCTGGGATCTCGCGCACATCGGCAACCAGGAGGAACTCTGGCTGGTCCGCGATGTCGGCGGCCGCGAAGCCGTCCGCTCCGATATCGACGAACTCTACGACGCGTTCAAGCACGCACGCGCCAACCGGCCCGCGCTGCCGCTGCTCGACCCCACCCAGGCCCGCGACTATGTCGGCACCGTACGCGACAAGGTGCTCGATGTGCTCGACACCAGCGCATTGCGCGGCAATCCACTGCTCGACGGCGGATTCGCCTTCGGCATGATCGCCCAGCACGAACAGCAGCACGACGAGACCATGCTCGCCACCCATCAGCTGCGCACCGGCGCCGCGGTGCTGTCCGCGCCGGCGACGCCGACGGTCACCGCGCCGGTCGGCGGCGAAATCGTCATCCCGGCAGGCGAATTCACCATGGGTACCTCGACCGATCCGTGGGCGCTGGACAATGAGCGGCCCGCGCACCCGGTTCATGTGCCCGCCTTCGCCATCGACGCCGCGCCGATCACCAACGAGCAGTATCTGGCGTTCGTCGACGACGGCGGCTACGACCGGCCGGAGCTGTGGTCCGAGCGCGGCTGGGCGCATCGGCAGGAGGCAGGCCTGGTCGCGCCGCAGTTCTGGGAGCGCGATCCGGCCGGGCACTGGTGGCACCGGGTCTTCGGTGTGATGACCCCACTGCGCCCGAAACAGCCTGTGCTGCACGTCTGCTGGTTCGAGGCGGAGGCCTACGCCAACTGGGCGGGCAAACGGCTGCCCACCGAGGCCGAATGGGAGAAGGCGGCCCGCTTCGATCCGGCCACCGGACGGTCGCGCCGATTCCCCTGGGGCGATACCGAACCCGATGCCACGACCGCGAATCTCGGTCAGCGCCACCTGGAACCAGCCGATATCGGCGCCTATCCGGCCGGCGCCTCCCCGGCGGGCGTGCATCAGCTCATCGGCGACGTATGGGAGTGGACCGCATCGGGATTCGAGCCCTATCCGGGGTTCCGCGCCTTCCCGTACGCGGAGTACTCGGACGTGTTCTTCGGCGGTGACTACCGGGTGCTGCGCGGCGGCTCCTTCGGCACCGATCCGGTCGCCTGCCGCGGCACCTTCCGCAACTGGGACCACCCCATCCGGCGGCAGATCTTCGCCGGATTCCGCCTGGCCCGCGATCTACGCGAGGACGAACGCTGATGTGCAGGCAGCTCGGATCCGTCGGTATGCCGGTTACAGCTGGTGGAATAGGCACCTGCGGAAAACATTCCCTGCGCGTGCCGTGGTGGCCCCACCCGACAGGCGCAGCGGCGACGCCATCGGTTCGGCGCGTGACCTCCGCGGGGGCGAGCGCCGATGTGTAGGCATCTCGGATATGTCGGCCCACCGGTCTCGGTCGGCGAAATGGTCACCCGCGGACCGCATTCCCTGCGCGTGCAATCGTGGGCGCCGCGTGACATGCGCAGCGGCGGCACGATCAACGCGGACGGTTTCGGCGTGGCCTGGTGGTTACCCGCGGCCGCGATCCGCCCGGTACCGACCGCCGATGTGCGCAGTCGCGAGTCCGCGCCGCCGAATCGGACCGATACCGCTGAGCGGGAAGGGGTTTCGGCCGCCGCTCCCGGTGACATCGTCACTCCGGGGTCCGATGACAGTGCGCGCGACGGCAATCCGGCGGCGCGCGAAGGCAGTGCCGACCGGGCGCTCGAAGGCAGCCCAGCGGCGCGCGCTGCCGAGGGACGGACGGCGCTCGGTTCCGGCGATCCGGCGGCGGCGAACCTCGGTTCGGCCGCTCCGGATCGATTGGTCGCCAGCAGGTATCGCAATGCCGCGCCGATCTGGACCGATCCGGCCGTGGACGAGGTGCTGCCTCAACTGGAATCGAGTGCGGTGCTCGCCGCGATCCGTTCGGCGACGGTCGGCATGCCGGTGGAGCGTGCGGCCTGCGCGCCGTTCATCCACGGGCGCTGGGCCTTCAGCCACAACGGGGCCGTCCGTGACTGGCGGCGGACCCTGACCGCGGCCTCGTCGGATCTGGATACTGCCGCCACGCTCGCGGGCGTCACCCGGCTGTTCGAAACCATCCACCTGCTCGAGGCCGAGTCGGCGACCGATTCGGCGACCGTGTGGGTCCTGCTCAGCAAGCTCCTCGATGCCATCGCACCCGACGGCATCGTCGATTCGCCCGCGGCCGCACTGCGCGTGCTGGTCGCCGCGATCCTCACCCATGCACCGAGCTCCCGGCTGAACTTCCTGCTCGGCGACGGCGAAACGCTGTGGGCGACAACCGTTCACCATTCGCTGTCCGCGTTGATCACCGACGACTACGCGGTACTCGCCTCCGAACCCTACGACGACGACCGACGCTGGCAGCTCATCCCCGATCGCCAGCTGGTGATCGCCCGGCCGGGCCGCCTGCTCATCGAGCCACTCTCTCAGCAACCGAAAGGCCAATCGCTATGACCGCACCGACGCTGGAAATCCACCTCTCCGACGACGATCTCACCTCGGCGTTGCGGGCGGACGCCCGGCTCGGCCTCACCGCGAGCCCGAAGTGGTTGCCACCCAAGTGGTTCTATGACGCGCGCGGCAGTGAGCTGTTCGAGCAGATCACCGAATTGCCCGAGTACTACCCGACCCGCACCGAACGGGCACTGCTGGAGCGGGTGGTCGGCGAGATCGCCCGCACCGCACAGGCCGAGGTGCTCGTCGAGCTCGGCGCGGGCTCGGCGGCCAAGACCCGGCTGCTGTTGACCGCGCTCACCGCCGAGGGGCCGCTGAAAACCTATGTACCGCAGGATGTCTCCTCGTCCGCACTGCGCGCCGCGGCCGACGAGATCGCCGAGGAGTTCCCCGGCCTCGCGGTGCACGGCGTGGTCAGCGACTTCACCGACACACTGCACAACCTGCCCGGCGGCGGCCGCAGGATGATCGCCTTCCTCGGCGGCACCATCGGCAACCTGATTCCGGCCGAGCGCGCCGAATTCCTTTCCAGCATCCACGATGTGCTCGAACCGGGTGAGCAACTGCTGCTCGGCGCGGGCCTGGTGATCGACCCGGCGGTGCTCGTCCCCGCCTACGACGACGCGGCGGGCGTCACCGCCGAGTTCAACCGAAATGTGCTGCACGTGTTGAACTCCCGCCTCGGCGCCGACTTCGCACCGGAGAAGTTCGAGCACATCGCGCGCTGGGACACCGACCACGAGTGGATCGAAATGCGCCTGGCGGCAACCGAAGACATGACGGTCACCGTCCGCGACCTCGACCTGACCGTCCAGTTCGCCCGCGGCGAGCAGATGCGCACCGAAATCTCCGCCAAGTTCCGCCTGGACGGCCTGGACGCCGAACTCGCCGCGTCGGGCTTCGCCACCGAACAGGTCTGGACGGATCCCGATAACCGCTTCGCCCTCGTCCTGGCCGCACGCGGCTAGCGCCGCGTGCGGTGATCGAGCGCAGTCGGATGGCCCGCAATTGCGGCGTGTCGCAGGGCCATTCGACTGCGCTCGACGGACGGTTACCAGTTGGCGGTGCCGCCGACGACGGCGGAGAGCCATTCGATCATGGGGCGCTGGGTTTCCCAGGCGCTGCGGATCTCCTTGGCGGCGCGTGGCGTGTCCAGCCAGGACGGTGCGCCGAATTCCTTACTTGCGGTGAGGGATTTGTGGCGCAGCAGGTCGATGCGGGGGTGGTCTGCCTCATAGCCCTTCGGCTTGGTCTTCAGTTGCTCACCGCCGATGGTGAACTTCGCCTTGGTCAGCTTCGCCAGGATCGCCTCCAGCTCCGCCCCACGCACCTCGTCATCGATGGTGGCTCGCAACTGCGCGATCTGCTCGGAAGATCCCTGATAGAAACCACCGCCGACGAACAGCCCAGCGGCGCTGATCTGGACGTACCAGCCGCACCCCTGCGCCGTCCCGACCACCGCGCCCTGCGCCGTCTTGTACGGCGACTTGTCCTTCGCGAACCGCACATCCCGATAGGGCCGGAACAGTTTGGCCGTACCGAAATCCGCCTCGAGCTCGGCGACCAGCGCCTTCATCGGCGCAAGCACCGACTGCTCGTACACATCCTTGTGCGCCGTCCAGAAGGCCTTCGAGTTGTCGGCTTCCAGGTCTTCGTAGAAATCCAGGCCCGCTAGGGGGAACCCACCGAATCCGGTCATGCGTACAACGCTACGACCTCGGCATGCGTGGGCCGCATCGCGGTCAGTTGTTGCGGATTTCGGCGTTGAAGTACATGTAGTTGATGATCAGGCCGATCACCATGCAGACGGCGGCGGTGATGGCGGCCCAGCGGCCGAGTGGTTCGCCACGGTTGTTGCCGACGACGCCGAAGATGATGCCTGCGGGGCCGAAGAGGATGGGGCAGAACAGGATGGCGATCGCGGCGCAGGCGAATCCGAGGATGGACATGGTCTGGGAGCGCCGCTCGGGTTGACCGTAGGGGTAGGGCTGGTTGCTCGGTTGGCCGACATAGTCGGCGCCGGTCTGCCACTGGCCTTCCGAGCCGGTGTTCGGAGGCAGCGGTGGTGGTTCGGGCCACTGACCGTGCGGGTCCGGTGGTTGCTTGGCCAGCGACGGTCCCGCGTCGCTCGGCGGCGGTGGCGGTCGTTCGGAGCGCTGCGCGTCGGCGGGCTCGTCGGGTTCCGGCTGCGGTGGCGTGGTCATGGCGCTCTCCTCGGGTCAGAGATTGTCGTCGTCGACGATCTCCAGGGCCGCGACCTCCGCGGGCCGCTCGTCCTCTTCGGCGTCCTCGGCGGCTTGTTCGCGTGGTGTCCACTCCTGGGCGAGTTCCTCCTCGATACCGAGGCGACCGTCATCGTCGTTCTCCCGGTATCGAATCTCCAGGTCATCGGGCGGATCCTCGACGTAGCGCTCGTATTCGCGGATCTCGTCCGCCTGCTCGTCATCCCCCATGTCGGTATCCAGCGAGTCGCGGTCCATAGGCCCAGTATCCCCGCATCCGCGCCGGACTCTCGGAACCTGGACCAAAGAATATGGCGGCCCCGGACCGAGTCCGAGACCGCCAAATCTTGGTCATGCTCTACGCAACTACTGATTTCGTGAGCACATGGGTAACTCCTGGGGAACGCCCAGAACTTGACCACGCACCGGACCGCCGGCCCGCAACGCAAATCTCGCGGCACCTACTGGTGCGCTGAAGTCGCGGGGAGGCGGTCAAGCGTTGCCGTTGAAAAGGCCGGTGACCGAACCGTTTTCGAAGACCTCGCGGATGGTGCGGGCCAGCAGGGGCGCGATGGAGAGCACGGTCAGCTGCGGGAACTTCTTGTCCTCGCTGATCGGCAGCGTGTTGGTCACCACGACCTCCTTGGCGCCGCAGGTGGCCAGGCGCTCGGCGGCGGGGGAGCTCAGCACGCCGTGCGTGGCGGCGATGACCACGTCACCGGCGCCCGCCTCCTTGAGCACCTTGACGGCGCCGGCGATGGTGCCACCGGTGTCGATCATGTCGTCGATCAGGATGCAGGTGCGGCCCTCGACCTCACCGACCACGCGGTTGGCCTTGATCTGGTTGGGCACCAGCGGGTCACGGGTCTTGTGGATGAACGCCAGCGGGGAGCCGCCGAGCGAGTCGGCCCACTTCTCGGCGACGCGCACGCGGCCGGAGTCGGGGGAGACCACGGTGATGTGCTCGAGGCTGTAGTTGTTGCGCACGTATTCGGCCAGCTGCACCTGTGCGTGCATGTGATCGACGGGGCCGTCGAAGAAGCCCTGGATCTGGTCGGTGTGCAGGTCGACGGTGATGATGCGGTCCACGCCTGCGGTCTTCAGCAGGTCGGCGACGAGGCGGGCGGAGATCGGCTCGCGGCCGCGGTGCTTCTTGTCCTGGCGGGCGTAGGGGTAGAACGGCAGGACCGCGGTGATCCGCTTGGCCGAGCCGCGCTTGAGCGCGTCGATCATGATGAGCTGTTCCATCAGCCACTGGTTCAGCGGTGCGGGGAAGCTCTGCAGGAGGAAGGCGTCGGAGCCGCGCACCGATTCCTCGAAGCGGACGAAGATCTCACCGTTGGCGAAGTCGCGCGCGGTTTGCGGCGTGACGTGGACGTCGAGTTCCTTGGCGACCTGCTCGGCCAGCTCAGGATGAGCGCGTCCCGAGAAGAGCATCAGGTTCTTCTGGTTGTCGATCCATGACGCGGTCACTGCTGTTTGCCATCCTTTTGCTCGATTGCCTGACCCGACATCTCTTTTGCCGCGATCGCTTCCGCCGCCGCACGTGCCGCGTCCGTCCCCGGACGGTGCCGCTGCACCCAGCCCTCAATGTTTTTCTGCGGACCGCCTGATACGGCGAGAGCCCCGGGCGGAACGCTTCTACGCAGCACAGTACCCGCCGCCGTATACGCGCCGTCACCCACCGTCACCGGTGCGACGAACATCGTGTCGCTGCCGGTGCGCACATGCGAGCCGACGGTGGTGTGGTGTTTCTGCACGCCGTCGTAGTTGACGAAGACACTGGACGCGCCGATGTTGCTGTACTCGCCGATGGTGGCGTCGCCGACGTAGGTCAGGTGCGGCACCTTGGAGTGCGCGCCGATGTTCGCGTTCTTGGCTTCGACGAAGGCGCCGAGCTTGCCCGCCTCGCCGACCACGGTGCCGGGCCGCAGGTAGCTGAAGGGCCCGATATTCGCGTTCGCGCCGATCACGGCGTTGTCGCCGTGGGTGCGGATCACCCGCGCGCCCTCGCCGACGATGACATCGGTGAGCGTGCTGTCCGGGCCGATCTCGGCGTCCTCGCCGATCACGGTGTTGCCCAGCAATTGAACGCCGGGCCGCAGCACCGCGTCCCTGCTGATCAGCACGCTCGCGTCGACCCAGGTGCTCGCCGGATCGACGATGGTGACGCCCGCCCGCATATGCCGCTCCAGGATGTAGCGGTTGAGCCTGCGGGTGGCCTCGGAGAGCTGGACACGGTCGTTGACGCCGGTGACCTTGGCCGCGTCGACGAGTCGCGCGCCGTGTACCGGATGCCCGGCCTCGCGGGCCAGCCGCAGCACGTCGGTCAGGTAGAGCTCGTGCTGGGCGTTCGCGGTGGACAGCCTGCCGATCATGGTGCGCAGCACGGCGGCGTCGAAGGCGTAGACGCCGGAGTTCACCTCGGTGATCGCGCTCTGCTCCGGGGTGGCGTCGGCATGTTCGACGATCTCGACGACCTGGCCGGTGACATCGCGGATGATGCGCCCGTAGCCGTTCGGGTCGTCGGGGACGAAGGTCAGCACGGTGACCGCGGAGCGCTCGGAGTAGCTGCGGTGCTCGTCGAGCAGCGCGGACAGCGTGTGCCCGTCGAGCAGCGGCACGTCGGCGGAGGTGACGAGCAGGTCGCCGGTGAAATCGGCGGGTACCGAGTCGAGCGCGCACTGTACCGCGTGCCCGGTGCCGAGCTGGTCCTCCTGGACGGCCGACAGGATCTCGCGCCCGAGGTCGGCGGCCACCGCGGCGACCGCGCTGCCGACTTGTTCGCGGTCGTGGCCGACCACGGTGATCAGATACGCGGGGTCGATCTCGTTCGCCGCATGCAGCGCGTGCGCGAGCATGCTCCGACCGGCCAGCGGATGCAGCACCTTGGGGGTCTTCGACCGCATACGCGTTCCGGCACCGGCTGCGAGAACGACGACGGCGGTCTGCTGTGGCATGGATCTCCCTCGGCTGCCTGTCATCTTCGTGCGGGCGGTCGTCGTGCGGGGCAACGATAAGCCATAGTGCCGATGTGCTCCGCCGCCAGGACTCGAACCTGAACTATCTGAACCAAAATCAGAGGTGCTGCCATTACACTACGGCGGATTGTCACACCGGCGGATCGGTCAGTGAATCCCAACTGAGCCCGCCGCTGCGCCACGGCACGGCACGAATCTTCGCACGAGTTCCTCCTCCACGTCGAACCGCTTACCGGATTCGGACCGCATGTCGCCGGAATCGCAGGTCGGGTCGCGGTCGGCGGATTCCGATCGGGCTACTTCGGCCGGTCGATGCGTACTGTCGCTCAGCTGTCTGGAACAGTTGTGACCAACGGTAGTGTCGGTGAAGGGAGACAACTTGCGCACCACGCACTGCCCAACGCAACGACTGATTTCGTATGAACATGGGTAACTCGTCGGGAACGCCCGAAATCCAGCCAGGCGCCCAACCGCCGGCCCGGCGCGAAACCGTCGAGGCGCTCGCGACCGGCGAAAAGTCGCGCCGAGGCGGACCAGCGCCCCGGCCGCGGATGACCGGGACGCAGCGGCGGCAGCAGCTGATCGAGATCGGTCGGGCGCTGTTCGCCGAGCGCGGGTACGACGCGGCATCGATCGAGGAGATCGCGCAGCGCGCGCAGGTCTCCAAACCTGTGGTGTACGAACACTTCGGCGGCAAAGAGGGGCTCTACGCCGTTGTGGTCGATCGCGAGATGTCGATGCTGCTGGAGATGATCACTTCCTCGCTCACCCAGAACCGTTCGCGGGTGCGGCTCGAACAGGTCGCGCTCGCGCTGCTGACCTACATCGAGGAACGCACCGACGGATTCCGAATCCTGGTGCGTGACCAGCCGACTACGCAGACCGACGGCCGCTACTCGAGCCTGCTGAACGAGGCGGTCAACCAGGTGGCGCATCTGCTCGCAGGCGATTTCGATCGCCGCGGCTTCGACACGAGCCTGGCGACCATGTACGCGCAGGCACTGGTCGGCATGGTTTCCACGGCTGCTACCTGGTGGCTGGACGAGCGCAAACCCTCGAAAGAGGTTGTCGCCGCACACTTGGTGAACCTCTGCTGGAACGGGCTGAGCCATCTGGAGGCCGATCCGGCCCTCAGTTCGGAGTGGCGGGCGGGTGCAGGCGATTGACCCTGGTTGTTAACCAGGCAATTGCGACGAGGTTCGGACGAATGCGCGAATTGACTGGCGGGCGCTCACCTGATGGTACGGTTCACCCATCCTCTGGGTGCTGTTCGGGCGGTATGTCGGTCTACTTCGGGATGTCGGTCTACTTCAGGATGGCTGGTTTTTGGATGACAGGCGGATCTGATGGCTAGGCAAGCGCGCGCGGAGATCACCCGCGATTCCGTATTGGCGGGCGCTGCCGATGTCTTTCTGCGCTTGGGATATGCGAACGCGAGCCTGAGCGAGATCATCGCGCAGTCGAACGTGACCAAGGGCGCCTTGTACTTTCACTTCGGCTCGAAGGAAGAGCTCGCCCGTGCCGTGGTCGACCAGGGCAACGAGCGCCTGGTCAGCTCGTGCCAGGGCTTCTTCGATCCGCGCGTGCCCGCGCTCGAGGCATGTATCGGCATCACCTATGTGGTGGCCGATCTGTCGATGAACGATCCGATGGTCGGCGCGATGCTGAAGCTGACCCATCAGATCGGCGACTATCGCGGCGCGCAGGGCGACAACATCGCCAAGACCTGGGGCGATACCTACCGGCTGCTAGCCGAGCGCGCCATCGCGCAGGGTGACCTCGAGGCGGAGCTGGATCCCGAGACCATCGGGGTGCTGCTCCAGGAGATGACCGCGGGCGTGCACATCATCGCGGTCGGCACCGAGTCGATGGACCAGATGGCGACCAGGATGGAGCGGGCATGGTACTTCCTGCTGCCCTCCCTGGTCCCCGGCGAAAAGCTCTCGTACTTCAGGGAATTCGCGGCGCGCAGGCTACGCAGGTACGTACCGTAACCGGCGTCCGTCCCGGCCGGGCCAAGGTGCGATCCTGGCTTGTCGGGACCGGCAACTAGACTCGGCTGGCCGCTGGAAATTGCCCCGCTTGCGCTCAGGAGTCCTGCATGTCCACCCACCGTCCACCCCTCGCGGGACTCGCCGCGGCCGCCGGTGCCGATGCGGCGTTGCAGACGGTCGCCGGGCTGATCGGTAAGTCCGCGGTCGAGCTGGTGGCGCCCTCGGCGGTGCGGCCGTTCGTCGCCGCGACGATCGCGGCGACCAAGCCGCTGGTCGTGGTGACCGCGACCGGGCGCGAGGCCGACGATCTTTCCGTCGAGCTGCAGGAGATCCTCGGCGCCGCGGTGGCGCAGTTCCCGTCCTGGGAGACGCTGCCGCACGAGCGGCTCTCGCCCGGTGCCGATACCGTCGGGCGCAGGCTGGAGGTGCTGCGCAGGCTGGCGCATCCGGCGGATCCGAACTTCCCCGAACCGCTGCGCGTCGTGGTGACCACCGTGCGCTCGCTCATGCAGCCGATGGCGGCCGGGCTCGGCGATATCGCGCCGATCGTGCTGCGCGTCGGCGCCGAACTCGACTTCGACGAATTGCTCACGCGCCTGGTGGAATTCGCGTACACCCGGGTCGACATGGTCGGCAAGCGCGGCGAATTCGCGGTGCGCGGCGGCATTCTCGACCTGTTCCCGCCGACCGCGGATCATCCGGTGCGCGTCGAATTCTGGGGCGACGAGGTGACCGAGCTGCGCCCGTTCGCGGTCGCCGATCAGCGGTCGCTGGCGGATGTGCCGGTGGAATTCGTTGTCGCGCCGCCGTGCCGGGAGCTGCTGCTCACCGAGGCGGTGCGCGATCGGGCGGCCGAGGTGGCCGCCGAGAACGCCGCCGACGCCGCACTGGTGGAGATGCTGGAGAAGCTGGCGCAGGGCATCCCGGTCGACGGCATGGAGGCACTGCTGCCGGTGCTGCAGCCGGGGGAGCTGCGCCTGCTCACCGAGGTGCTGCCCGAGGGCACCCATGTGCTGCTGTGCGATCCGGAGAAGATCCGCACCCGCGCCGCCGATCTGGTGCGCACCGGCGAGGAATTCCTCGAAGCTTCGTGGACCGCCGCCTCGTTCGGTGGCGCCGCGCCGCTGGGCGGGCACGGCCTCGATCTCGCCGCGTCCGGATACCGCGCGCTGCCCGAGATCCACTCCAGCGCCGATCGGCACAGTCTGCCCTGGTGGACCCTGAGCCCGCTCACCTCCGGTGACCCGGCCGAGGTGGTGCTTCCCGTGCTGGCCGGTCCGGCGGCGCGCGGCTCCGACGAACTGGTCGCGACCATCTTCGCGTCGCTGCGCGCGCACGTGTCGACCGGCGGGCGCGCCGTGGTCGTCGTCGCGGGACACGGTACGGCGCAACGCATTCTGGAACGGCTCGGCGATGCGGACGTGCCCGCCGCCGCGCTGGAATCCGGTGCGGAACCGGCCGTGGGCGTGGTCGGCGTGCTGTGCGGCTCACTGCACGACGGTCTGGTGTTCGACGATGCGGGCATCGTCGTCGTCGCCGAATCCGATCTCACCGGCAACCGCGTCACCGCTCCCGGCGAGGGCAAGCGACTACCGGCCAAGCGGCGCAACCAGGTCGACCCGCTCGCGCTGAACGCGGGCGACATGGTGGTGCACGATCAGCACGGCATCGGCCGCTTCGTGGAGATGATCGAGCGCACCGTCGGCGGTGCGCGGCGCGAATACCTGGTCATCGAGTACGCGCCGG
The DNA here is from genome assembly GCF_044547285.1 of Nocardia sp. NPDC052566. Classification (NCBI taxonomy): domain Bacteria; kingdom Bacillati; phylum Actinomycetota; class Actinomycetes; order Mycobacteriales; family Nocardiaceae; genus Nocardia; species Nocardia sp. NPDC052566. Next base: position 130,435 of record NZ_JBIUAF010000006.1, read on the forward strand.
GCAAGCGCGGCCAGCCGGGCGACCGGCTGTTCGTGCCGATGGAATCGCTCGATCAGCTCTCGCGCTACGTCGGCGGCGAGATGCCGAGCCTGTCCAAGCTCGGCGGCTCCGACTGGGCGAATACGAAACGCAAGGCGCGCAAGGCGGTTCGCGAGATCGCGGGCGAGCTCGTCCAGCTGTACGCGGCGCGCCAGGCCGCGCCCGGTCACGCCTTCGGCCCGGATACGCCGTGGCAGCAGGAGATGGAGGACGCGTTCGCGTTCACCGAGACCGTCGACCAGATGACCGCCATCGCCGAGGTGAAATCGGATATGGAGAAGGCGGTCCCGATGGACCGGGTCGTCTGCGGCGACGTCGGCTACGGCAAGACCGAGATCGCGGTGCGGGCGGCGTTCAAGGCGGTGCAGGACGGCAAGCAGGTGGTCGTGCTCGTGCCGACAACGCTGCTGGCGCAACAACATCTGCAGACCTTCACCGAACGTGTCGCGGGCTTCCCTGTCACTGTCAAAGGCCTCTCGCGGTTCACCCATCCGGCCGATTCGCGCGAGGTGCTCGAGGGCCTGGCCGACGGTTCGGTCGACATCGTGGTCGGCACGCACCGGCTGCTGCAGACCGGCGTGCGCTGGAAGGATCTCGGCCTCGTCGTGGTCGACGAGGAGCAGCGCTTCGGTGTCGAGCACAAGGAGCACATCAAGGCGCTGCGCACGCACGTCGACGTGCTCACCATGTCGGCGACACCGATTCCGCGCACCCTGGAGATGAGCCTGGCGGGCATTCGCGAGATGTCGACCATCCTCACCCCGCCCGAGGAGCGCCATCCGGTGCTCACCTATGTCGGCGGTTACAACGACAAGCAGGTCACCGCCGCCATCCGGCGCGAGCTGCTGCGCGACGGCCAGGTCTTCTATGTGCACAACCGCGTGTCGTCGATCGACAAGGCCGCCAAGCGGATTCGCGATCTGGTGCCCGAGGCGCGAGTCGTCGTCGCGCACGGCCAGATGAACGAGGACATGCTCGAGCAGACCGTGCAGGGCTTCTGGCAGCGCGAATTCGACGTGCTGGTGTGCACGACCATCATCGAGACCGGCCTCGACATCTCCAATGCCAACACGCTGATCGTGGAACGCTCCGACGCCCTCGGTCTTTCACAGCTGCATCAGCTGCGCGGCCGGGTCGGGCGCAGCAGGGAGCGCGGCTACGCCTACTTCCTGTACCCGCCGGAGAAGCCGCTCACCGAGACCGCCTACGACCGGCTGGCCACCATCGCACAGAACTCCGATCTGGGCGCCGGTATGGCCGTCGCGATGAAGGACCTCGAAATCCGCGGCGCCGGAAACGTACTCGGCGCCGAGCAGTCCGGCCACGTCGCCGGCGTCGGCTTCGATCTGTACGTGCGGCTGGTCGGTGAGGCGGTCGAGGCCTACCGTGCGGCCGCCGACGGCAAGCCGATCGTCACCGAGGAGCCCAAGGAAGTCCGCATCGATCTGCCCGTCGACGCGCACATACCGCCCGACTACATCGCCAGCGACCGGCTGCGCCTGGAGGCGTATCGCAAACTGGCCGCCGCACAGGATGATTCGGCGCTGGCCGCGGTGGTGGAGGAACTCGTCGACCGCTACGGCCCGCTGCCGGTCGAGGTGGGCCGCCTGGTGTCGGTCGCGAAGCTGCGGCTGCTCGCCCGCGAATACGGAGTTACCGAAATCGCGGTCACCGGAACCACTTTGAAGCTCTCGCCGTTGCTGAACCTGCCCGATTCCAAGCAGCTGCGGCTCAAGCGGCTGTACCCGAGCGCGGGCTACAAGGCGGCCAGCGGTGTGGTGCAGCTGCCGCTGCCCCGCGTGGAGGACAGTGTGGGCGCGGATCGGGTGCGCGACGTGCGGCTGCTGCAGTTCGTCGCCGATCTGCTGCTCGCACTGGACGGAAAGGCCCAGGGCGCGGTCGATCTCACGGTGGCCACCGAGGCCTCGGCGGGCCGATGACCTCGCATCGTGACGAGGCCGTGCTGCGGGCGGCCAGGCACGTCGCCGCCGAATCCGGCACTCGCGCACCGGAAACCGATGCCGCCGTGGTGGCGGCGGGCCTGGCGGGCGCGGTGGAGGTGATGGACCGGCTGTGGAATTTCGGCGGCTGGGAGGTCACCCAGACCCACGATTCGCTGCGGCCCTACCTGCTCGAGGAGACCTACGAACTCCTCGATGCCATCCAGCACGACGACGCGGAAACCATCAAGGAGGAACTCGGCGATCTGCTGCTGCAGGTGCTGTTCCACTCCCGGATCGCCCAGGCGGCAGGCGAATTCACCGTCGACGAGGTAGCGGCCGCGCTGGTGGCCAAGCTGGTCAACCGCTCGCCGCATCTGATGGGCGCCCGCATCGATCCGTCGGCCAGTGTCGAGGAGAAGATCGCCGCCCAGGAAAGGGCTTGGGAGGAGCGCAAAACCGCGGAGAAGTCGCGCCGCTCCTGCCTTGACGGCATCGCCATGGCCCAGCCCGCCCTCGCCCTGGCCGAGAAGATTCGCGACCGCAGCACCAAGGCGGGCCTACCAGACGATCTGATCCCGGACGACCTGCGCGTGGTGCGCCTGGGCGGCCCCGGCAGCGCCGAAGAACGCCTCCGCAAGGCCGCGCTCACCTTCGCCACCACCATCCGCACCGCCGAGGATGCCGCCGAAGCCGACCGTGGCGACCGCACCCCCCTCTCCGCCACCGACTGGCGCAAATACTGGCCCACCGCCAACTGATCACCATGCGGCGAAGCCCGTCAGGCCGTTCCGGACTCGGCGCCTGCCTAGGCCGCGGCGCGCGGGCTCGGGAGATCGGCGAGCCGGGGGGACCGCGTGCCTAGATGTGGTTCGTCAGTTCCGTACCGGGATGGTGATCCAGGACGGGGATTGGGGGTCGTGGAGCAGGGTCAGGCCGGGGCTCAGGGAGTTGAGTAGTTGGGGGAGGGTGGGGATCAAGTGGGGGAAGTCCATGGTCTGCACTGCCAGTCGCAGCCGGTGGCCGGGCTGGATGACCGCCGCGGTGGGGAAGATCTCGATATCGACCGCGACGGGGACGTTCGCGGGCATCGGTGCGGAGGATTCCCGGGTGTACGGGTGCCATGGCGCGACGATCATGCCGTCGTCGGAAATCGAACGGGTGGGGTCCAATTCACGCAGCGACAGCGTCTGCCAGCCTGCGGTGAGGAAGCTGACGCTGCCGTCGGGGGCGACGTCCTCCAGTCGCACGGCCACCTGGCCGTCACCTGAGCTGGTGGCGAGGGTCAAGTGCGCGTTGACTGTTCCGGTGAGGTGCAGCGGCACGTCGACGGGCAGGTCGTAGCTCAGGCCGGTGGCATCGTTGAGTCGCTGATCGCCGTCGCACACCACGCGTCCCGCAATGCCGACCGTCCACTGTGCGAGCGATCCGGAGCAGAAGCCGGACAGCGGATTCCATGGCACGAGGTCGGGTCCGCCGTCGCCGTGCGCCGTGTCGGTGAGCTGTCCGGCATTGCCGGGGGAGGACGAGCCGGTCAACGACAGCCGCTGGTAGCTGGTGCCCGCGGGCGGCCACGTCGTCGCGGCCTGCCATGTGCCGGAACCGATCTCGTAGTAGCCGACCGGTGCGATATCGTCGTCCAGGCCTGGGTCGGCCTCGCCGCGCACGTAGTGGTCGAACCAGCGCAATTGGAGTTCGGGCAGCGACGGCCCGGTATAACCGCCGGGCAGCGAAGGGTTCTTCCCGTTGCCCGCGAGTGAGACATCGATGTGGTACCCGTCGACCAGGAACATCCGCGTCGGTACACCAGCAGCCGAAAGTCGTTGGTACAGGGCGGGAGTGCTGCGCTGGAACAGGTCTCGCGTGCCGCCGACCAGAAAGGCGGGCACCCGGACCTCATCGATCACATTGATCGGGGAGCGTACCCGCCAGAACGGCCCGTCGAACGCCGTCGCGCCGGCACTCATGACATCCGAACCCGTCGGGATCTCGAATCCGCCGATACCGCCGAGGTGTTCCTGCACCACGCGGGCCGCGCGCGCCGGGTCGGCGAGCACGTCGGCCGGTGGCAGCAGGCCCGCCGCGTCCACGCCGGCCAGCCACATCGGCAGGAAGCCGAGCCCCACCTGACCACCGCTGAGCGCCATGTCGCGATAGAGATCGGCGCCGGGGGCGACCGGGAAGATCGCTTTCAGCCCCGCCGGATGCTGTGCGGCGGTGAACAATTGGTTCACCGCACCGTAGGACGAGCCGACCAGGCCGATCCGCCCGTCGCTCCACGGCCGTTCTGGCGCGGCGGCCCAGTCCACGATCTCCTTACCGTCGAGCTGCTCACGCTGATCGAATATCGACCAGGTTCCCGGTGAACTTCCTGTGCCTCTGGCATCGACGATGATCTGCACGTAGCCACGCTGGACCAGGTACTCGTCGGCGAAATTGAGGCCGGGAATGTTCTTGTTGTATGCCGTTTGGGCGACGAGTACCGGGAATCGGCCCGGCGCCGCCGTGCCGCCGTGGCCGGGGCGGAGCACATCCGCCGACAGCGATACGCCGTCGCTCATCGGGATCGGGACGTCCTTTTCGGTGATGACGTCGAACTCGGCCGGGCGCGGTTGCCAGGCCGATCCGGCTGCCGCCGGCGCCGCGCTCATCCCGGCGACCACAGCGACAGATAGCAACATGACCGCGAATTCTGATCTACGCATCGCCGCACCTCCGCTCGTTACCGCGATCCCATGGTTACTGGAAGTAACCTGAGCATTGCAATGCAGGTAGCGCGCCACAAGAACGCAGAACTTAGTGCGGTACGCATCCGGAGGTAACCGCCAGTGACCGGCTCGGACGACGACTCCACGCTGACTCCGCTGGTAGCGAGGGACTTGCTGTCGACGCTGGCCGGTCGATGGCCCGCGCTGGTCGTCGCTCAGCTGCACGATCGGCCGCACCGCTTCGGCGAGCTGCGCCGAGCCGTCGACGGCATCAGTCATCGCATGCTCAGCGTCACCTTGCGCACACTCGAGCGCGAGGGGGTTGTCGATCGCACGGTGTACCCCACGGTGCCGCCCCAGGTCGAGTACGCGCTCACCGACCTCGGCAATACGCTGGTCGCGGTCATTTACCCGGTCGTCGTGTGGATGCACGAACATCGAGACGACGTGGCCGTGGCGCGCGCCCGCTATGACGAACGATCAACGGCAGGCGAACGATCCACCGCGGCGGACGCCGGGCCCGATCGGACTCGCCCACGCTGAACTTGCCGGTCCGGCAGCGGTATTCATCGAGCTCCGGTATGACGGGCGGGCGGCGGGTAGCGTTGGCGGCGTCGAAGTCGGCTCGGGACACCGTGGTGTGCACGCGATGCGGCGCAACCCGTGTCCGTGATCTGGAGGTGTCGGATGCTGAGTGTGTTCTCTTCGCCGGGGCATTATGTGCAGGGGCGCGATGCGACGGCCGCGCTGGGGGCGGAGTTGACGCGACTCGGGATCGGCGGGCCGATCATGATCGTGGCCGGAGCGAGCGCGCACCGGTTGCTCGCCGACGCGTGGGAGCGGTCGTTGAGCGAGGCGAAGATCGAGTACGCGGTGCACCGCTCGGGCGGGGAATGTACCCGCGCGGAGATCGCCACGATCACCGAGGCGGCCCAGAATGCCGGTAGTGCGGCCATTTTGGGCGCGGGCGGCGGCAAGGTGCTCGATGCGGCGCGTGCGGTCGCCGAGGATCTCGACGTGCCGATGGTCAGCTGTCCGACCACGGCGTCCAGCGATGCGCCGTGCAGTGCGCTGTCGGTGATCTACACCGAGGCGGGCGAGGTCGAGTCCTACAAGCTGGTGCGCCGCAATCCGGCCCTGGTCCTGGTCGACACCTCGGCGGTGGTGCAGGCGCCGGCCAGGCTGCTCGTCGCAGGCATGGGTGATGCGCTCGCCACCTGGTTCGAGGCGCGCACCTGCACCGCGGCCCACGTACGCAACATGCGCGGCGGCGCGTCAACCCGCAGCGCCACCGCGCTGGCCGAACTCTGCTACAACACTCTGCTCGCCGATGGCGCCCAGGCGCTCGCCGCAGTCGAAAACCACACGATCACACCGGCTTTGGAGCGCATCGTGGAGGCCAATACGCTGCTGTCCGGCCTCGGGTTCGAATCCTCCGGTCTCGCCGCGGCGCACGCCGTGCACAACGGGCTGACCGCGGCCGCGCCGACCCACGCCTTCCTGCACGGCGAGAAGGTCGCCTTCGGCGTGCTCACCCAGCTGGTGCTCGAGGGTGCCCCGACCGGCGAGATCGAGACGGTCATCGACTTCTGCTGGGAGGTCGGGCTGCCGACCACCCTTGCCGAACTCGGCCTCGCCGACGCGGACCGGGAAACCCTGTCCGCCATCGCGACTCGCGCCACCGCGCCGGGCGAGACCATCCACAACGAGCCGTTCGCCGTCGACGCCGCCATGGTGCTCGACGCACTGCGTACGGCCGACGCGCTCGGCGTGCGGTGAGCGCGGTCTCGCCTATTTGTGCGGGAGCTGGTCGACGCCGCCGAACGGGGCGATGCTGATCGTCTGGCCGGAGCACACCGAGAACTGTTCGCTCGGACCGGAATACAGGTCGATCAGCTTGGTGCGCAGCGGTTCGGTCTCATCCGGCGGGATGACCTGGATCCGGGTGACCGTACCGCAGTCGGCGCCCTTGCCCGACTGGAAGGTGAGGTAGGCGGCCGCCTTGCCGCCGGGGGACAGCTTCTGCTCGGCGATCGAGTCGCCGTAGCGCTTGGCCGTCGCGAAGGTCTTGTCGCCGTTGAGGAAGGCGATGCCCGGATAGCCGTAGATGGTGCAGGTGCGCTGCGACTTGTTGGTCAGCACCACGTAGGTGCCGATCCGGCCCGAGTTGTTCTGCGCACCCGTCACGGTGCTGGCCTCGAGTTCGCTGCTGTGGCACCGGGTGGATTGCGCGGCCTTGGTCGGCGCCGCGGTGGTGTCGGTGTCGGCGGTGTCCGGGGCCTGCTTGGTCGGCTGTCCCGCGCTGGTCTGGCCGCCCGCGTTCGCCGCGCTCGTCGCGCCGGGCGCGGTCGTGGCGGCCGGTTGACCGGTGGTCGAGCAGCCCGCCACCGCGCCGCCGAGAACGGCGGCTGAGCAGATGGCGGCCATCAGGCGTGCACCCATAGGGGAGTCCCTCTCTGCATACCGGAAATTACCGGTACTAACGATCCAACGGATCGGATCGTAGCCGAATATCGCTGGCCGACAGAAGTTTTCGCAGGTCAGGTTGACGTTGCGGCAAGATCACGACACCGAACCCTCACCTACCCGAAAGCATGTCGTCACCATACGTCGGGAATCCCGTCAGTAGGCCTTCGCTATCCTGGCGTTGGAACCCGAAGCCAATGGCGGGCAAACCGCCGGGAGGGACGTTCGGTCCGGTGCACATCTCCAGAGTCGCGGAGCACCCGCGACCGGATCATGTACTTTTCCACTTCAGCGACACCCATTTGATCGCCGGTGACGGTGCGCTGTACGGAGCGGTCGACGCGGACCGCAGGCTGCGCCAACTGCTCGACCAAGCGGTGGCGAGCCGGATCAAGCCGACCGCCATCGTATTCACCGGCGACCTCACCGACCGGGGTGAGCCACAGGCCTACGACAAGCTACGTGCCCTGGTGACGCCGGTGGCGGAACGTCTGGACGCGCCGATCGTGTGGGTGCAGGGCAACCACGACGACCGCGGCGCGCTACGCAGGCGGCTGCTCGGGCGGCGCTCCACGGCCGCCCCGTTGGACGAGGTGCACGTCATCGACGGGCTGCGCATCATCGCGCTGGACACCTCGGTGCCGGGCCATCACTACGGCGAGATCACCGACGAACAGCTCGCCTGGCTGAGCGAGGTGCTCGCCGAGCCCGCCCCGTTCGGCACCATCCTGGCCATGCACCACCCGCCGGTGCCGTGCGTGCTCGACCTCGCGGTTACCGTCGAGCTACGCGACCAGCGCAGGCTGGCGGACGTGCTCGACGGCAGCGATGTGCGTGCGATCCTGGCCGGGCATCTGCACTTCTCCACCTTCGCGACCTTCGCGGGCATTCCGGTCTCGGTGGCCTCGGCGACCTGCTACAGCCAGGACCTCGCGGTGGAGCAGGGCGGGTTGCGCGGGCGCGACGGCGCGCAGGCGTTCAACTACGTGCACGTCTATCCGGACACCGTGGTGCACTCGGTGGTGCCGATCGATCGGGGGCCGACGGTCGGCGAGCCGTCGACCGCCGAGCAGGCCGCCCGCACACTGGCCGAGGCGGGCATCGTCATCCCGCCCGCGGCCCGCATCCCGCATGTCATGCGGCGCCAGGAGCCGACTCCGGAATCGGATGACGAGACGGTGCGCTGACCTGCTCCGCCGACATCGCTTCCCACGGACCGGGATCCGGGAAGTAGCCGGACAGGAAGTCCGAGACCGCCTGCACCCGTTCGGCTTCGGCGACCTCGGGGAAGCTGCCGTCGTTGAGGCAGAAGAAGTCGACGTCGCGGTGTTCGGCGAGCCCGGTCAGCAGCGCGAGCCCGGTGTGGCTCGTGGTGTCGACGTAGCGCATCCGCGCCGCCTCCTGCGGCACCGCGCGCCCGCTGAGCAGTGCGTAGTAGTGGTAGAGCGAGTTGGTGACCGAGATATCGGTGGCCGCACGGAATCGGCTCGCGCCGGTGCGCGCGAAATCGGCCGCGAACTGCTCCTCCATTTCCAGTAGTACGCTGCGCCGCAACGGAACCGGCGTGTGTTCGAGGTGCCGGGTTATCACGTGGCCGAACCGCTCGGCGAGCAGCTGCCTGTTCATCCGCGCGGCATTCTCGAAACCGCTGCGCCGCTCGTTGTTTCGCCCGGGGCCGATCCTGGTGCCCGCCTCGATGAAGCGGCTGATCCCGGCCGGGGTGAAGAACATCGACGGCCGCACCGGCCTGGCGAAGAACATGTCGTCGTTGGAGTACAGGAAGTGCTCGCTGAGCCCATCGATGTGCTGCAACTGGCTTTCCACCGCATGGGAATTGAAGGTCGGCAGCCCGCTCGGGTCGCGGAAGTGGTCGACCGCGCGCACCACGGTCACCCGTGGATGGTCGGAAAGCCAGTGTGGCACCGGGGAATCGGTGGCGATGAAGATGCGCCGGATCCACGGTGCGTTCTTGTGTACCGAGCGCAGTGCGAACTTCAGCTCGTCGATCTGGCGGATCCTGGCGTCCGCGTCGTCGCCCTCGCCGACCACCACCTGGGCGAGCATGCCCGCGCGGCGGGCCCGGAATTCCGGATCGGAGCCGTCGACCCAGGAGAACACCAGGTCGATGTCGAAGCCGACATCGGTGGGCTGCGCGGTGAACATATCGGTGAGCGTCGGCCAGGTGCGGTCGAAAAGCAGCACCTGGGTCACGTCCACGTCGGCGAGGTCGAAGACGGTGCGGGTCAGCGCATTCGGGCGCGGGCATTCGACGGTGTCGCCGTGGTGATCCCACAGTTCGAGGTCGACGTGATGGGCCCGGTCGTGATCGCGCCCGAGCCGGAACACGTTGGGCTGTAACTCCGCGCAGGCGAAGCCCGCCGCGGTCGCGGCCGCGATGACGCGGCGCACCATCGCCCTGTTGGTCGCGTCGGTGGCGAGCGCCAGCCGGTGCCCGCAGTCGCGGACCAGCAGGAACGGCACCTCCGCCGCCGCGAGCTCGCCTCGTAAGTAGCCGAGGTCTTCGATCATCGCCTCCGACACCACCAGATTGCCCGCCGTGGGGCGGACCACCGTGTCGATCATTCCGGAAACCCAAGCCCCCATGTCGGCCATCGCTTTCTCCACATCCATTCCGTCACCGCTGTGATATCCGCCCACACCCGAGGCACCGCGCCGGGAATGCGGTCCCCGGCAACGCATTTCGCGTTGCCGATGGGGGCGCTGTCCCGGTGCGGTCGAAGTCAGAAGTGGGGGACGGTGCCGTGGTGTAGGGACGAATTGATCCGCCGATTCTCAGACGATCGGATAACCATTCGTTTCACCTCACTCACAGCTGGACGCAGAGCGTCATGGGTGTGCTGAGGATCGTTCGCACGCGCGGCGGATCGGCCGAGCGTGGAACGAAGGAACAGCACGCGGGGCCGGACAATCATCGGCCGGCGAAATTTGGCGAAGCCCTGAACTAAGGGCGCTGCTAGGAATGATGCAACGCGCGCGTCGTGGCGTCAATTGGGACACACCGCCCCAATCACGCCCTTGCGCCGCCCTTCGATCTAGTTAGGATAGGCTTACTATATCTCAACGAGAGGAATCGAGCGTGCGCGTCGTCATTCTGTTCGGATCCGAAATGGGCACCGCCGAGTCCGCCGCGGACAGCATCGCGGACGAACTGGCTGCTCACGACGTCTCGGTCTACGACATGACCGACTTCGATCCCGATGACCTCGACGTGCGCGATGTCCACCTCATCGTCTGCTCCACCTACGGCGACGGTGACCTGCCCACCGGCGCCGAGCCGTTCTTCGACGCGCTCGACACCAGGCGCCCCGACCTCACCGGGCTGTGTTTCGCCGTCTTCGGGCTGGGCGACAGCGTCTACGGCGACACCTTCAACCGCGGTGGTGAGCTGGCGGCCGAGAAATTGACCGGCCTCGGCGCCACGCAGTTCGGGACGCACGGCAGGCACGACGCGTCCACCGGAGTGCGGGCCAAGGAGATGGCGCGCGAGTGGGCGGCCGCCCTACCGATTACTGAGGGCATGCTAAGTCCCGCCCTGATAAGCAGCTGAGAGGACTCCGGACAAACGCCGCAGGCTCAGCGGGCAAGGCGCGCACCGTCTTAGACTGACTAACAAGCGCGGCACAGCCCGTCGCGCGCGACGATCCATGAGGTGACGAAGATGGCAGCCGGAGCGAGCCCGATGCAACGTCAAGACCATTCGACCGATCATCCCGAGTTGGACGTATTACCGGAGTGGCCGCAGGAAACGATCGCGGTGCTGGTCACCACCGATCCCGCGCCGCACGCCATCCCGGTGTCCTGGCCCGTGCGCGCCGGGGACAGGCAGATTCTGCTGAGCCTCAAGTTCGATCGCGGTTCGCTGGCCCGGCTGCGCGAGCAGCCCGAGGTCGCGCTGCTGATCCTCGGCGGCGGCGATGTGGCGCTCTGCGCGCGCGGGCGGGCGCGGGTGGTTGCCGAAAAGATGCCGGGAGCCGCCGACTACGTCGCGGTGCGCATCGACGTCGAGGTGATCGATGATCACCGGCAGTCGGCGTTTGCCGTGGCGAAGGGCATTCAACGGACCGTGCTCGACTCTTCCGAGTTGGATGCGCTACAGGGTAGGGTCGCCACGCTGCGCGCCTGGGCCGAGAACCAAAACTGAACCGGTGCAACCGGTCCGGCGCGGGATAATAATCAGGGAGAAAGGCGGCGCGAAGGCGCCGAAGGGAAGGGGATCATGAGCGTTACTTTGGCCAAAGGCGGAAATGTATCGCTGTCGAAGCAGGCGCCGAACCTGACGAAGGTTTCGGTGGGGCTCGGCTGGGACGTGCGCACCACGACCGGCGCCGATCACGACCTCGACGCGAGTGCGCTGGCCACCGGACAGAATCTGAAGGTGTTGTCGGATCAGCATTTCGTTTTCTACAACAATTTGCGCTCGCCCGACGGTTCGATCGAACACACCGGTGACAATCTCACCGGCGAGGGCGAAGGCGACGACGAGGTGATCAACGTCGACCTGTCCGCGGTGCCCGCGACGATCACCAATATCTTCTTCCCGGTATCCATTCACGAGGCCGACGCGCGCGGCCAATCCTTCGGGCAGGTGCGCAACGCCTACATTCGGGTGGTCGACGCCATCACCGGCGCCGAACTCGCCCGCTACGACCTCAGCGAGGACGCCTCCACCGAGACCGCCATGATCTTCGGCGAGCTCTACCGCTACGGCAACGAATGGAAATTCCGCGCCATCGGTCAGGGCTACGCCTCCGGATTGGCCGGTATCGCACGGGATTACGGCGTCAACGTCTGACGCGGAGCTTTTCTCCGATGGCGGCCGGTCGGTGTCTTCACTGGCCGGCCGTCGCCCGTTCGATCGCCTGGTGCGGGAACGCCGCGGCCGCCTTCGCGCTCAGCAGGGCGAAGTAGCGGCGCAGCATGAGCGCGGCGGTGGTGGCCAGTCCGGCGGTGAGGCCCCACCAGACACCGGCCGCGCCGAGGCCGGCCGGGAAGGCGAGCAGCAGCGCGGTGGGCAGGCCGACGCACCAGTAGCCGATCAGCGAGAGCCGGAAGCCGGCATTGGTCGCCTTGAGGCCGCGCAGCAGGCCGGTGCCGATGTTCTGTGCGGCATCGAAGAATTGGAGCACGATGCCGATCAGCAGCAGGGTGTGCGCGATCGGAATCGTTTCGGCCTCGGTGGAATTCAGGAACGGGCGCAGCACCCAGTCCGGCGCCACCGCGTAGACGATGCCGGTGAGCGCCGCGACCACGGCGACATGACGCAGCGCGAGCCAGGCCAGTGCGCGGGCGTGGTCGAATTCGTCGCGGGCGACGGCATGGCTGACCAGGATCGATGCGCCGTGTGACAGGCCGATCGCGACCTGGAAGACGATGTAGATGATCTGGTAGACGACATTGTGCGCGGCCAGCGCCGCCGGTCCGATACTGCCCATGACGAGGGCGAGCACCGAGAACATGCCCGCCTCCGAGCCGTAGGTGAGCGCGATGGGCCCGCCGAGCTTCAGTTCGGTGCGCAGCGTGGCCGGATTGCTCGGCCACGGCCGAAGCGGCAGTGTCGCACCGAGTTCCACGTCGTGGCGCACCATCGCCAGGAAGACGCCGAAGGTGATGAGGAAGACCAGCGAGGTGGCGACGCCGATACCGGTGAGCCCGAGCGCGGGCAGCCCGGCCCAGCCGTGGATGAAGGCAAGCGCCAGTACGAGATTCAGCCCGACCGAGCCGAGCGTCACCAGCAGCAGCGCCTGCGGCCGCTGCATGCCGACCGTGTACTGGCGTAGCACCTGGAACCATAAGCAGGGCAACAGACCCGGCGCGAGCGCGACCATCAGCGGCCGCGCGTCGGCGAGCACACCGGCGTCCTGGCCCATCCAGCGCAGCGCCCAGCCGAGCCCGATCAGCAGCGCACCGCCGAGCAGCCCGGCCAGCGTCGCGATCACGAAGCTGGACCGCACGATGTCGCGGACCTCCTGACCGGCCGAATCTCCGCGCTTACCAGCCGAACTCACCGCAGACGCGATCTGATTGCCGGTGCCGGTGATCAATCCGACGCACATGGTGCGAATCTGGTTGAACAGCACGATCGCCAGGCCGCCCGCGGCCACCTGCCGCACGCCGAGCGTGCCCATCAGCGCGATATTGGTGGTGGACACCGCGATCTGCGCCAGCTGCGTCAGCGCGATCGGTGTCGCGAGCGCAGTCAGCCGCCGTCCATCGGCCCGATACCGCGACAGGTTCACCGCACCTCCACCAGGTCCGCTCGGGTCGACCTGTCGCGGCGGGCGGCCGGGGCGTAGCGGTCGAGCAGCTCGAGCACCTCGCGTTCGGCGGCCGGATCGAGCAGGTCGCGGTCGTTCATCCAGTCGTCGTCGAAGACGGTGTCGAGGTACTTCTCGCCGCCGTCGCCGATGATGGTGACCACCGTCGAGCCGGGCGGGAATTCCTCCATGCGGGTCAGCGCCGCGTGCACCGAACCGCCCGCGGAGCCGCCGATCAGCAGGCCGAGCCTGCTCGCGAGCGCGCGGGCGGTGGCGAAGGCCGCGGTATCGGAGACCTTCACGCCCTCGTCGAGCAGCGAGTAGTCGACGGCGGTGCCGATGGTCGCGCCGGGCGGTGTGCCGGTGCCGGATTGCCAGTACGGTCCGCCCGGTCCGCCGAACGCGATCGAGCCGACCGGCTCGACACCGACCACGTAGGCCGGGCAGCCGAGCTCGCGCAGCCGGGTCGCGGTACCGAACAGCGAACCTCCGGTGCCGACCGCGGACAGCAGGATGTCGACGCGATCGACATCGGCCAGCAACTCCTCGGCGACGGCGTAGTAGCCGACCGCGTTGGCGTCGTTGTTGTGCTGCTCGGTGAAATACGCGTCGGGCAGCCCGGCGGCCATCGACTCGGCCAGGTCCTCCCGTGCCGAGGTGGCCAGGTTGTCGTCGCCTTCGTCGGCGACGAACACCAGTTCCGCACCCATTGCTCGCATCGCGCGCAGTTTGTCCTTACATGCGTGATGATCGACCACTGCGGTAAAGCGATACCCACGTTCGGCAGCTACTACCGCGAGGCCGAGCCCGGTGTTACCGGATGTCGACTCGATGATATGCCCGCCATCGGGCAGCAAACCGCGCCGCTCGGCATCGAGCACCATCGCGCGCGCCATTCTGATCTTGGCGGCGCCGGTCGGATTGAACTGCTCCAGCTTCAGCAGCAGCCTGGTGCCCGAGGCGGTGGTCGCGAGTTCGAAGAGCGGGGTGCGGCCGATCAGATCCGTCACGCGCGTGACGAGCGGCATGGGGTCTCCTCGTTCGTGTCAGAAGGTGTTCGTGGCCGTGCTGGTGCGCGGCGCGGGCGCGAAAGCGGCGGGTCGGGCTATCCGGCGTCCAGCGTCCAGCGCAGCCGATCGCCGTGGCTGTCGTGCAGCACGACCTTCGGCGGAATCGGCAGCTCGTGGAAGGCCGATTCGTTCGAATCCATCTGGTACCCGGCGGTGTTCGGGTACACCAGCAGATCGCCCACCTCGGCGACCCTCGGCAGCGGGATGCGCCGCCAGCTGAGCATGTCCGATTCCAGGCAGGTGGTGGCGCCGACCGCGGTGGGGGTGGGTTCGCCGGGGCGCGGCGGCCACAGCACCGGATCGGGCAGGTATTCGCTGTCGAACCACTGCTCGGACAGGCTCAGGCTGCTGCCGTCCACGGTGAGCAGGTGATAGGGATGGCCGAGCGCGTGGCGAATCTTGCTGCCCTGCACCCGGAACACGGTGCTGCCCGCCCGATCCAGCAGGGCGCGGCCCGGTTCGATGGCGAGCCGGATGCCGTTGTCGCGCAATCGCTGTGCCAGGTTGTCATGGGCGAGAACGGCGTTCAGCATGGCCGGGCCCGGTGTGGGGAAGTGATACGGGTAATACGAGTCGAACGACTTGCCGGAGTGGAACCAGTCGCGGCCGGCCCGCTCGGTGAACTGGGCCCACGCCGACGCGGACACGTAGTCGACGCCGAAACCGCCGCCGATCGAGATGGTGGTCGCCGGATGGCCGAACGCGCGCGCCTCCAGGCACCGCGCGATCAGCTCGTCCGCGAGTACGGAGCGGGCCACCGCGTCATAGCCGGACAGGTGAAAGCTGAAGCCCTCCAGTCGGATCGATGCGGTCGCCCCGATCAGCGATACCGCGCGGTCGAGCTCGTCGGAGCCCATGCCGAAGCGGCTCGCCGAGGCGGCGGGCAGGACACGCAGCAGCACGCGGGCGGGCCTGCCGGGTGCGGTGAGCCGTGCGAGCCGGTCGATTTCGTCGAGGCTGTCCATGGCGATCAACCCACCGTGCCTGGCGGCGAGCCAGAGCAGGTCATCGGATTTGGCGGGGCCGGTGACCATCAGCTCGCCGCCCCGAATGCCCTGTGCCAGTGCCGCGGTCAGCTCACCGATGCTCGCGACATCGACGCCCGCGCCGTTCTCCGCGCACGCGCGCGTGACGCAGGCGGCCTTGTTCGCCTTCTTGCCGTAGTAGATGGCGCCGTCGACCTCGGCGTGCTCGAAAACCGCCTGGAAGCCGCGGATATTGCGGGCGACCCGCACCGGATACATGAGATGGAAGGGGCCGCCCACCGCGAAAGCGATGTCGCCGAGCAGATTCGGATCGCCGAGCACGCGGCGCTCCCACTCGTCGGCATGCGACGGCAGCGCGATCGCCGTGATACTCGTGCGATTGGCGCACGAGTCACCCAGGATCACCGTCGCAGCCTCCTCACCGAGCCCGATCGCGCCGGTCTCTAATCCCACAGGGGCACCTCCGTGCCACGGCCCTGGGCGATGGCGCGTTCGGCGAGTGCGTGTGCCACCGCGATATCGGTGAGCACCAGACCACTGTTGTAGACGAAGATCTTCTCGTCATCGGAGCGGCGCGCGATGGCGCGCCGGTTCAGTATCTGCGGTAGTTCGGCGTCGACGCCGCGCAGCACGCCGTCGGGGCCCGCCATGTCGGTGCCGGTGAGCGTCATCTGCTCGGCGCTGGTGGCGACGACGCGATCGGCGTCGATCAGCGCCGACGGCGCGAGGCCGTAGCCGACGAGCACGGCCACCGAACCCGGTGCGAGATCGGCGGATTCGATGGCGACCTCGGTGCCCGGCCCCGCGGTCGCCAGCACCACGTCGGCCTGGCTCGCCGCCGCGCGCGGGTCCTCGACCGTCTCCAGAATGGCGTGCGGGTAGTGCACGGCGAGGTTCTCGCGCACCGCCTCCATGCCATCGGGATGGGTGCCGTACATCATCAGCTTGCGCAGCTGCGGGTTCGCGGCGAGCAAGTGCGGCAGGGCATTACGGCCCTGGGTGCCGGTGCCGATCAGCAGCACGCTCTCCGCGTCCTGGCGCACCGTCTCGCGGACGAGCAGCGCCGACACCGCGGGCGTGCGCAGCGCGCCGACCCGGGAGCAGTCCATCATCGCGATCGGGGCGCCGGTGGTGTCGTCGTAGAGCGTGATGGTGGTGTAGTAGCGCTTGGTGCTGCGGTCGTGGCCGGGATCGAATTTGTAGGAGGTCTTCATGGCCACCACGCGGCGGCGGCCGTCCCGGCCGAGCATGGCGTAGGCGACCGACCAGCCGTCCGGGTTGGCGACGCTGAGCTTGCGCGGATTATCCGAATCGCCCGCGGCGAAGGCGAGATACGCCTCCTCGACCGCGCGCACCACCGCGGCCGGGGTGATCGGGACGGTGGCGAGATCACTGCGGCTGAGTACACGCAGGGGTGTGCTGCGATCACGAGTGTTCAACGGGTCCTCGATCATGATGTGCTGCCTCTGCCGATGGTGCGGTCATTCGGGCCGGTTCGCCGCCGTTCCGGCGAAACGGCGCGACGATCCGCTGCCCATAACCATTCTCCTCGGTCTCCTCGGCCCGCCGCCGACGTTCCGGCAGCCGGATGTTGACGCGCTTGAGCCAGCGGTCGGTGCCGTCGTACCGAGCCGTGAACGGGACGCGCCCGTGCACCGCGACATCGTTGTCGACCAGCAATACCTCACCGGGCGCCAGCGCGGCGGTCATGCTGACCCGCTCCAGTTCGGCGGTGAGTTGTTCGTAGGCGCAGCGGAATTCGGGATCCGCGTCGTCGAGCGGGGTGTAGGCCGGGTCGTAGCGCAGCGTCAGGCCTTCGGCCTGGTCGGCGTGCCATAGCGTCGGTAGCGGTGGCGGCGCGTACTGCTCGTGGCCGCTGCCGTAGGAGACGTCGGGCAGGATCGGCAGGGTCGGGGTGCTCAGCAGCCGCCGGTGCTCGGCGTCGAGCTCGACATGCCGCACCGAGGAGACGGTGGTGCCGACCCGATCCGGATTGCGCAGGCAGGCCAGCATCAGCAGGTGCGCGCGCTGCGGATGGAACGCGTCCTCGGTATGCGGGCTCAGCAGTGTTTTGCTGCTGGCTCCGGACTGTTCGTGCTCGTGACCCGCGGCGGGGACGATGTTGTTCACCAGCCGCCCGTCCTGCTGCCCGTGCCAGCCGAACGGCTCACCGGCGCTGCGGGCCAGCAGCAGCATGACGATATCGAGTTCGAAGGAGCGGCAGCGTCGCGTCGCGTCGCGGCTCCAGCTTGCCGCGTCTTGCCAGCTCGGCGGGGTCGGGCCGAATTCGTCGTCGGTCAGCGGCAGGCCGCGCACGATGGTCGCGCCCGCCGCGGTGGCGGGCGGGCGCATGGCGACGGCGACCTCGGCGGGCAGGTCGGCGACCCTGGCATCGATGCGCGCGAGCAGTGCGGGGTCGGCGAGTGCGCGCACCGTGCCGTCGGCCGGGGAGTCGAGTGTGGTACACATCTCCCGCGCGAGCTCGCGCACCGCGCGCCCGGCGGCAGGGGGCAGCTCGCGTCGTTCGATATCCAGCCGGTGAAGCGTCTTACGTTCGGAGAGAACGCTTTTCACCAAGGAATCCCTTCTTCGCATCGGGTCGAAAGCGGGGGGTGACGATTCGCTCTGCGAAGTTAGCGCCTCCGGTCGCGTTAAGCAAGGCTTACCTAAGCGACACGCCAGAAATAGCGGATGCGCATGAGAAGGGTAAAGGTCGGCCGAAGGTGGCGTGGCTATTTCGCAGCATCGATGAATTGATGTCAATCCGCCGCTACGGCAGGGATGTTCGCCGCTATTCCAGCTATATTTAGGCTAGCCTGTCCTAGCTCTGATCGGCACGGGATGCGATCGTGCGAGGTATTCGAGGAAGGCAGCGGGATGGGATTGAACCGGCGACAACTCCTGTGGTCGGGACTGGGAGTCGGCGCGGCCCTGCTGGTCGCCGCGTGTTCGGACGGCACATCGCCCGGCGGGCCCGCGCGGCGCGGCGGCACACTGCGGGTCGGCGCGCTCGGCAGCGCGTCGCGGATCGAGCGCGATCCGCACGGAAATCTGAGCAACGACAGCGATTTCCTGATCACCTCGCTGATCTACGACCCGCTCACGGTTCCCGGCGCCGATCCGAATGTCATGCCGCGGTTGGCATCTCGCTGGGAGCCCGACGCCGCGCGCCGCCGCTGGACCTTCACCCTCGCCGACGGCGCGACCTTCCACGACGGCACGCCGGTCACCTCCGCCGATGTGGTGTGGTCGCTGCGCAGGCTGCGCACGGTGGGCGGCGCGTCGAAAATGCCCGCCGCCGTCGAGGACATCACCGCCGACGGCCCGAACCGGGTGATCATCGCGCTGCCGGAGCCGAATACCCAACTGCCACTGCTGATCCGGCTGATGACGTTCACCGTCAAACAGGACACCACCGACTTCGCCAAGGCCATCGGCACCGGTCCCTTCCGGCTCGAGTCCTACCAGGGCGGCAATGCCAGGCTGGTGCGCAACGAGCGCTGGCACGGGCCCGCGCCGCTGCTCGACGCCATCGAGGTGACCATGTTCGACAGCGTCACCGCGCTCGGCAACGCGGTACTCGGCGGGCAGATCGACCTCGCCTCCAACGTCGGCGCCATCGCGGGCCGGACCGCTGAGGGGCGTGGGGACCTGCGAGTCGTGCGGCGTGCCGACGACACCATGCTCGGTGTGGCGATGCGCAGTTCGGACGGCCCGTTCGCGGATCAGCGGGTGCGCGCGGCGCTTCGGCTCGGCGTCGACCGGAAAGCGCTGGTGAGCCAGGTGCATTCGGGCTACGGCACGGTCGCCAACGACATACTCGGCACCGCCGACCCGCGCTACGACACCGCCATCGCCCAGCGCGGGCGCGACCTCGATCGCGCGAAATCCCTACTGCGCGAAGCCGGATTCGACACCGGCCGGACCTACCAGTTGGTGACCAAAGCCGAGGTGCCCGGCGAGGTGGAATCGGCGAAGGTGATCGCCACCCAGCTGGCCGACATCGGCGTGCGGCTCGAGGTGGTGACTCAGGAGTCGAACGCCTTCTACGACCAGACCTGGTTGAAGGCGCCGCTCTACACCGTGTCATGGGGCACCAACGATTCCGTGCTCTTCCTCGCCGCCAAGGTGATGACCTCGGCCTCCAACCGCAACGAAACCGCGTTCAAGGACGCCGAATTCGATGCGGCGACGGCGAAAGCGCTTGCCGCGGGCAGTGATGCCGACTACGTCCAGGCCTGCCGCGACGTGCAGCGGATCCAGCACGAGCGGGGCGGCTACCTGGTGTGGGGCATGGCCGACGGCATCGACATCGCCGCCGCCAAGGTGCGCGATCTGCCGACCCTCGGCGGCTTCGCCAGGGTGCAGCTGGAACGAGCCTGGCTGGCGGAGTGATCTCCTTCGCGCGGTTACTGATTCGGCGCATCGGCCTGCTGATCGCGCTACTCGCGGCCGTATTCGTCGCGGTCGACCTGCTCCCGGGCAACACCGCCCGCGCGGTACTCGGCCGCGACGCCACACCGGAACAGATCGCGGCGAAGGAACACCAACTGGGCCTCGATCGGCCCCTCCCCACCCGCTTTCTCGACTGGATATCCGGCGTAGCCACCGGCGATTTCGGCACCACAGCCCGCGGCCGCCCCATCAACGACCTACTCGCCGCCAAGTTCCCGCCGACGCTATTGCTCGGCGGCACGGCTTTCGCGCTGACCGTGCTCGCATCACTACTGCTCGGCGCCTGGTGGGCCAGCTCCACACCACCACTAGGTCGCGGATCGACCGGGACGGGTGGTGTTGCGCTCGAGGGCGGTGTGTCGGCTGCGCCGCGAGTAGCGATCGATAGTGAGAAGGTCACGGCCGGATGGTGGCGTGCGGCGCCGGGGCGCGGTTCGGCTGCGGCGGGTGGTGCGGCTCAGGAAACGGTTCGGGCGGTGGTCGGCGGTGAGAGGGCTGCGGCCGGGTGGTGGAATGCGGCACGAGGTCGGGGCTCGGCCGCGTCCGGTACTGAGGTGGCCGGCTTGCGGCGCGCGGTGCAAGAGCCCGCATCCGGCAGCGCGCGACGAGGCACTGTGGCGTTTGCGCGAGGTGCGGGTGGCCGCGGTGCGGCGGTGGCCGCGGTGCGGCGTGCCGGGGTGGTGTCGACGCGAATGTTGCAGCCGGTCACGACCATTGCCGCGGCGGTTCCCGAGTTCGTGGTGGCGACGGTGCTGATCATGGTGTTCGCGCTCGGGCTCGGGTGGCTGCCCGCTGTCACGATGACCGGGCGGTCGGGGTTTCCGGTGAGTGCGGAGATGGTGGTGCTGCCGGTGCTCGCGCTGGCGATTCCGCAGATCGGCTGGAACACCAGGGTGGTGCGCGCCGCGCTGGTCGATGCCGCACGGGCGCCGCATGTGGAAAGCGCAGTGCTGGATGGGATTCCGGGCTCGGCGGTGATGACCCGTCATATCCTTCCGTTCGCGTTGCCGACCATTGTCGCGAGCTTCGCCACCACGGTAGGCATGTTGCTCGGCGGATCCCTGGTGGTGGAGACCATCTTCAACTACCCGGGTCTCGGTGCGCTGCTCGCCGGTTCGGTTGCCGATCGCGATACGTCCCTGGTGGCGGCGGTGGTCGCGCTATCCGGTGCGGTCATCATGCTCATGTTGGCCATGGCCGATGGGATCCGTGCCTGGTCACTCCGGGGGCGCCGATGAAAATGACACGGTTGTGGGTGGTGCTGCCCGCGGTGGCGGTGGTTGTGCTGGCCGTGCTCGGGCCGGTGCTCGCGCCGCGTTCGGCGGAGGCGGCGGTCGGTATTCCGTTCGCGCGGCCCGGCGCCTCGGGGGTGCTCGGCACGGATCGGCTCGGGCGCGATGTGCTGAGCCAAGTGATGTACGGCGGTTGGGGATTGCTGCTGCTGGCCGCGGTGATCGCGGTGCTGGTGACGGCGCTGTCGGGTGTGCTCGGTACTGTCGCGGCGCTGCGTCCACGGATCGGGGTGGTGATCGAACGGTGCACGGACTTCGTGATCCTGGTGCCCGCCGTACTCGGCATCCTGCTGGTATTGACCTCATGGCCGGACGCGGGAATCTATGGACTGGTCGTCGTCGCCCTACTGTTCGGAACCCCGTACTGCGCCAGAGTTTTCACCGCTGCCGCCGCCGGAGTAGCGGCCAGCGGTTACGTCGAGAGCGCGCAAGCGAGCGGTGAAACGTTGGCCCACTTGGTCTTCCGTGAAGTGATCCCCAACCTCCGCGAGGTACTCGCCACCCAGCTCGGCCTCCGCTTCGTGGCCAGCGTCTACCTGGTCAGCACCGCCTCCTTCCTCCAACTCCCCACCACCCTCGGCGCGACCAACTGGGCCGTCATGATCCGCGAGAACTCCTCGGGCACCCTCCTCAACCCCTGGTCCGTCCTGGCCCCCAGCCTCGCCATCGCCACCGTCGCCGTCTGCGTAAACCTCGCCGTCAGCGCCTTCGGACGAGAGGACCACCCATGAGCCACCACCTGCTCGCCCGACCCGGATTCCGCCGAGCGCAGTCGAATGGCCCTGCGACACGCCGTAACCGACGGCCATTCGACTGCGCTCGACGTCGGGGTCGGCCGACGGGGAGTGGTGGTGTGCGGAGTGGTGATGGGTGAGCGGACTATGGGCGCGGCGGGGCATGACATGCGCGAGAGTCAGGGCGCTGTGATCGGCGAAGTGGATGAGGTGCCGGGAGTCGCCGGTTCGGCTGGCACTTCGCTCGACGGCTCTGAGCCGGGCGATATTTCGGTGGTGGTCGACGGGCTGACTATTCGCGCAGCCAACGGACAGGAGTTGGCCGGGCCGGTTACGTTCCGGATGGCGGCGGGGTCGGTGACGGCGCTCACCGGGCCTTCGGGGTCGGGGAAGACGACGCTGATGCGAGCGCTGCTCGGGCACCTGCCGTCGGGGTCGGTGCGAGCGGCGGGGTCGGTGACTGTTGCCGGTCACGACGTCTTCGCGCTGGACAGTGGTGCGCTGCAACGGTTCCGGCGCAGCTGCATCGCCTATGCCGGTCAAGATCCAGGTTCCGCGCTCAATCCGATGATGCGGGTGCACTCCTTGCTCGGGGAGGTCGCCCGCGGTGTCACCCGCGACGCGATGGTCGAAACGCTGGAACTGGTCGGGCTTTCCGCCGAGCATCTGCGCAGGCGGCCGGGTGGCCTCTCCGGCGGGCAGCAGCGGCGGGTAGCGCTGGCCCGAGCCCTGCTGCGGAACACCGCGGTGCTGGTGTTCGACGAACCCCTGGCGGGGCTACACGGCGCACTCCGCACCGACATCGCCCATCTACTCACCGAAATCGCCACCGAGCGCTCCGTCGCGATCCTGCTCTCCGGCCACGACACCGCCCTCGTCCACGTAATCGCCGACCAGGCAATCGAACTCGGCCTCTCCGGCAGTCCTCGGCCATCGACTTCGGACCGCAACACCACCCACGCCGCTCGAATGCTGGACCTGACCGAGGCGGACCGCGACGAACCGCCTCAGTCGCGCGAAATTCGCCTGTGCGCCACGGGGATCGGGGCTTCAATCGATGGATATGAGGTGCTCCGCGAGGTCGACCTCCAGGTATCGGCCGGGGCGGCGGTCGCGGTGGTTGGTGCGTCGGGGGCGGGTAAGACCACGCTCGCGCGTGTTCTCGCGGGGCTGCATCAGGATGCGACCGGATCGTTGCAGGTGCGCGGCGAGCCGATTCCGGTCGGGGGCGCGCGTCGGCTCGGGAACGGCGGCAGTTGGATTCGGCTCGGGCGCGGCACCCGGCGGGGGACCGGTCGCCGTGGTCCCGGGCATCAATCCGAAGGCGGTGGCGTCGGTGCGCAGGCCGGAGTCGTTGATGGTGGGCTTCCGTTCAGGCCCGGCGGCGGGTTGTGGCCCGGCGGCAACGGGCACCGGGGTGGGCGGGGCGGCAACGGGATTCAATTGGTTACGCAGAATCCTTTGTCGGCGCTCAATCCGCGGCGGACAGTGGCGCAGACGCTCGGCAGGCCGTTGCGCAGGTTCGGGAAGGTGCCGAAACGGGATGTGGGGGAGCGTGTTCGCGAATTGCTCGGTGCAGTCGAGTTGGCGCCGGACTTGGCGGGGCGGTATCCGCATGAGCTGTCCGGTGGGCAGCGGCAACGGGTTTCGCTGGCCAGGGCGCTCGCCGCCGAGCCCGCGGTACTCATCTGTGATGAGATCACCTCCGCGCTCGATCACGAGACGGCGGCCGCGATCATGGGCCTGCTCGATCGCATTTGTATCGAACGTGGCACCGCCCTGGTGGTGATCACCCACGACATGTCCCTGGCCGCCGCCCACTGCGCGCATATCGTCGTGCTCGACCACGGCCGCGTCGTCGAATCGGGCGACACCGCGACCGTGCTCGCGGCGCCGACCCATAACGCCACCCGCGAACTGCTCGGCTAGCGCAGCGGCCAGCGAACTCCTGGGGCAATCCCGTCGAGCGCAGTCAGATGGCCCCAGTTACGGCGTGTCGCAGGGCCATTCGACTGCGCTCGGCGGACGTCGAACTGGGGAGGTGGCGGGCTGGCCTCGATCCGCAGATCAGGTGATCGACGCAACTGGGGACAACTGGCGGCGTACCGAATGACCGGCAGACAGTGTCACTCTGTGAGCTCTAAGGTCGCCGTAAGGCGGATCTGGATGATGGAGGGGTGCGATTGACGAGGATCGGTGGGGGACTGGGGTGGGGTGCCGGTCTGATAGCCACGATGGTGACGGCCCTGCTCCTCTCGGGCTGCGCGACGGAGAATCTTCCGCCCATCCCCGACGGTATTCCGCCTGGGCCGGGCACTCCGGTGCCGGTCATCGACATCGATGCGCCCGGCCGCACCGCCGCACAGCTGCGTGAGTGGGCCGATAACCAATCCGACGCGTTGAACATCAACTCGACCGCGCTACAGGCCTACGGCTATGCCGCCGCGGTGATGGCCAGGTCGAAGCCGGATTGCGGGATCGCGTGGACCACCATCGCCGGTATCGCCAGCGTGGAGAGCAAGCACGGCACGTTCCGTGGCGCCAGGGTCGGCGCGGACGGCACCGTCCGCCCGCCCATCATCGGTATCCCGCTCGACGGTTCGCCCGGTGTCGCGCTGGTCAAGGACACCGACGGCGGCAAGCTCGACGGTGACCCGGTCAACGATCGCGCGCTCGGCCCGCTGCAGTTCATCCCGGAGACCTGGAAACGCTGGGGCGTCGACGCCAACGGCGACGGCGTGATCGATCCGCAGAACATCGACGACGCCGCGCTCACCGCCGCCCGCTACCTCTGCGCGAGCGGTGGCGATCTCACCTCGCAGCACGGCTGGCAGCGTGCGTTGCTGACCTATAACCAATCCAACAGCTACTTGCTCACGGTGCGGAACAGGGCCGCCGCGTACAGCGTCGGCCGCAGAGCCTGACTGCCGGGCAGTCGGCAGAAAATACAGGGGTGGCCTGCCCGGTCGGGCGGCTGTTCGTCGGAGTGCCGGTTACCAGGCTCGGCGCACGGACGCTAGGCTCGCAGGCGCACGGCTCATCCCGTCAGACCTACCGTGCCAGCAGCCGAAGGAGTGTCGTTTTCGTGGCCATCATCGAACAGGTCGGAGCGCGCGAGATCCTGGATTCTCGCGGCAACCCCACTGTCGAGGTCGAGATCGCCCTCGACGACGGCACCCTGACCCGGGCGGCCGTGCCCTCCGGTGCGTCCACCGGTGAGCACGAGGCCGTCGAACTCCGCGACGGTGGCGAGCGCTACGGCGGCAAGGGTGTGCAGAAGGCCGTCGAGGGTGTGCTCGACGAGATCGCGCCGGCCGTCATCGGCCTGGACGCGGTCGAGCAGCGCACCGTCGACCAGGTCCTGCTCGACCTGGACGGCACCCCGGACAAGTCGCGCCTCGGCGCCAACGCCCTGCTCGGTGTTTCGCTGGCCGTGGCACGCGCCGCCGCCGAGTCCTCGGGCCTGGAGCTGTTCCGCTACCTCGGCGGCCCGAACGCGCATGTGCTTCCGGTGCCGATGATGAACATCCTCAACGGTGGCGCGCACGCCGACACCAGTGTCGACGTGCAGGAATTCATGATCGCCCCGATCGGCGCGCCCACTTTCAAGGAGTCGCTGCGCTGGGGCACCGAGGTGTACCACGCGCTGAAGGCCGAGCTGAAGAGCAAGGGCCTGTCCACCGGTCTCGGTGACGAGGGCGGTTTCGCTCCCGATCTGGCCGGCGGCACCCGTGAGGCGCTCGACCTGATCGGTCAGGCGATCGCCAAGACCGGTCTGCGTCTCGGCACCGATGTCGCGCTCGCGCTCGATGTCGCGGCCACCGAGTTCTACACCGCGGGCAGCGGTTACAAGTTCGAGGGCACCGTGCGCACGGCCGAGGAGATGGCGGCGTTCTACGGCGAGCTGCTCGGCGCGTACCCGCTGGTCTCCATCGAGGATCCGCTGTCGGAGGACGACTGGGACGGCTGGGTCGCGCTGACCGACCTGATCGGCGACAAGGTGCAGCTGGTCGGCGACGACCTGTTCGTCACCAACCCGGAGCGCCTGGAAGAGGGCATCGCCAAGGGCGCGGCCAACGCGCTGCTGGTGAAGGTCAACCAGATCGGCACGCTCACCGAGACGCTGGACGCCGTGGAGCTCGCGCACCGCAACGGCTACAAGACGATGATGAGCCACCGTTCCGGCGAGACGGAGGACACCACCATCGCCGACCTCGCGGTCGCGGTCGGCAGCGGCCAGATCAAGACCGGCGCCCCGGCGCGCAGCGAGCGGGTGGCCAAGTACAACCAGCTGCTGCGCATCGAGGACGCACTGGGCGATTCCGCCCGCTATGCCGGGGATGTCGCGTTCCCGCGGTTCGCGTTCGAGGGCTGAATCCGCGATGCGAGCTCAGGGCCCGGAGGCGGCAGCCCGTGTAACCACGAAGGGCCCAGGGAGCATCGCAAATAGATACAGCAAGGTGTGACATGACGGAGCGACGTGCGCGTGGGAGCAAGCCGACAGGGCGTGGCGACCGCCGCACGTCGCGAACCGCCAGGTCACGACCGGCCGATACCGCGGCGCGGCCCGCGGCGGCCAAGCGGACCGCGCGCAGGCGCGGTGAGCCCGCCGAGAAGAAGGCCGAGCCGCGCAAGATCGAACCCCGTGCCGCG
The DNA here is from genome assembly GCF_044547285.1 of Nocardia sp. NPDC052566. NCBI lineage: Bacteria > Bacillati > Actinomycetota > Actinomycetes > Mycobacteriales > Nocardiaceae > Nocardia > Nocardia sp. NPDC052566. The sequence continues at coordinate 157,053 of NZ_JBIUAF010000006.1, forward strand.
CGGGCGGATTCGGATCGGCACGAGCGAACCATCCTCGGCATGTCGACCGGCCGCGCGGTGGTGCTCGCCATCGTGGTGTGCGCGCTCGCGCTGACCCTCGCGGTGCCGACGCGCACCTACTTCACTCAGCGTGCCGAGGCCAAGCAGCTCGCGCAGCAGCGCGTCGAGCTGGAGGCCGATCTCGCCCGGTTGCGCGATCGTCGTGCGCAGCAACGGGATCCGGCCAACACCAAGGCCGAGGCGCGCGAACGGCTGCGGCTGGTGATGCCGGGCGAGACGCCCTACATCGTGCAGGTACCGGGTATCGAGGCGCCCGCGCCGCCGCCGGCGCCCACCCGATCGAAGGCGCCCGACCCTTGGTACACCGAGGTGTGGCGCACCATCTCCGAACCACAGCAGACCCCGGGGGCCGCTCCGGCGCCGCCCGCCGGACCGCCGCCGCCCGTGCCACCCCCGCCAGGACCGGAAGGACCCAGGTGACCGAACCCACCGCCCGCGATCTCGAGATCATCGCCGCCCAGCTCGGCCGGGAACCGCGCGGCGTACTCGCCGTCGCCTACCGCACGCCGGACGGCCTGCCCGCGGTGGTGAAGACGGCGCCGCGACTGCCCGACGGCACCCCGTTCCCGACGCTGTACTACCTGACCGATCCGCGGCTCACCGCCGAGGCGAGCAGGCAGGAATCCGCGGGCGTGATGCGCGAGATGACCGAACGACTGGCCACCGACCCGGCATTGGCCGCGGCCTACCGCGCCGCGCACGAGAGCTACCTGGCCGAGCGCAACGAGATCGAATCGCTCGGCACGGATTTCACCGGCGGCGGGATGCCGGAGCGGGTCAAGTGCCTGCACGTGCTGATCGCGCACGCGCTGGCCAAGGGGCCCGGCGTCAATCCGTTCGGTGACGAGGCGGTGGCGCTCGCGGCCGATAATGGATTGCGTGGCACCGCGATTCCGGCGGACTGGCCGAAGTACGAGCGCGAACTACCTGCGGACGGGGCGTAAAAATGAGTGATCGGGTTGCGGCAGTCGACTGCGGTACCAATTCCATCCGGCTCTTGATCGCCGATGTGCAACCCGACGGCACACTCACCGACGTGCATCGCGAGATGCGCATCGTGCGGCTCGGTCAGGGCGTCGACGCGACCGGGTCGCTTGCGCCGGAGGCCATCGAGCGCACCAGGGCTGCGCTCACCGATTACGTCGACCTGATGCGCAAGGCCGAGGTCACCAGGGTGCGCATGGTGGCGACCTCCGCCACCCGCGACGCGTCCAACCGGGAAGACTTCTTCGCCATGGCCCGCGCCGAGCTCGGGCGCGTTGTGCCCGGCGCGGAGGCCGAGGTGATCACCGGCGACGAGGAGGCCAGGCTGTCGTTCACCGGCGCGGTCGGCGAATTGCCCAGCGCACAGGGCCCTTTCGTGGTCGTCGATCTCGGCGGCGGTTCCACCGAGCTGGTTTTCGGCGACAGTGACGGCGTCCATGCCGCGTTCTCCGCCGATATCGGCTGCGTCCGGATCACCGAGCGCTGCCTGCCGGGCAACCCGCCGACCGCCGAGCAGGTCACGGCGGCACGGGAATTCGCGACGGAACGGCTGTACGAGGCGTTCGCGCGCGTCCCCGTCGACGGCGCGCACACCTGGGTCGGCGTGGCGGGCACCATGACCACGATCGCCGCCATCGCCCTCGATCTGCCCGAATACGATTCGGACCGTGTGCATCTGACCAGGCTGACCCTGGATCAGCTACGCGCCGTCTGCGATCGCCTGATCGGCATGAACCACGACGAACGCGCCGCACTCGGCCCCATGCATCCCGGCCGGGTCGACGTGATCGGCGGCGGCGCCGTCATCACCGAGGTGCTCGCCGACGAATTATCCCGCCGCGCGGGCATTTCCGAACTCGTCGTCAGCGAACACGACATCCTCGACGGCATCGCCCTGTCCATCGCCTGACTCACTCCACCTCGCTCGGTGGGGCGGTCCAGGTGTTGCAGGAGGACGTGGAGGCGCTGTGGTAGCCCGCTTCGGACCAGCGCAGGCTGCTCGCGGCGGTGCCGTGGATGCGTTCCTCGGCGACCATTTCCTGCACCGCGATCATGTAGTCGGCTTCCCTCGGTGACACCGTGCCGCCGAGTTTCGCTGCCGCGGTGGCCACTCCGCCCAGGCACTGGGCTTGCTGTTCGGCGCGGCGGCTGGTCCGCAGGCCGGATTCCGAATCCCAGCCGGTGACGGACTTGTCCAGATCGGCGCGGCGTTCGATGCCGGTGAGCTCCTGGACGTGATGGCCGTACTCGTGCATGACCACGAACAGGGTGTGTGCGCGGTATGCCTCGCGTGCCGTCCAGTTCCCGCGGTCCGGTATCCAGACGCCGCCACGCCCCTCGGTGGGCCAGAAGATCGATCCCGCGCAGTAGAACGCCTGAGAATCGGTGGGCTGCACCTGCTCTCCCGCGCAGTCGAGCAAGCCGAGCCGGTCGATGATCCGCAGCGCGGGCCGCTCGGCTCCTGCCCACGCGGTGAGCGCACCCGCCGCGCGCAGGACCGGCAGCCAGCTGTCGTTGAGGCAGTCGATGGCGGCCTGGACGAATCGCTGCTGACTTGCCGCGTTCGAATCCACCTGCGGCAGTTCACAGTGCATCGGCGGCAGCCGTATATCGCGGTGCAGCGGATTGTCTTCGAGCGTCGGCTCCGGCAGGGTTTCCGGTGCGGCCGCGGCGGCCTGCGTGGTCGTCGGGCTCGCGGCGGGCTTGGGTAGCCGCCCTCGGTCGCATCCGGCCACCACCAGCGCGGTGAGCAGGACGACCAGCGGCAGGCACGCCGATCGGCGCGTGCGCGGAGATTTCACCTGTGTCCCCCACAGATCAAGTTTCGAAAGTCGTACGAGTGCCAGCATTCCCGATGGGACCGACACGAATGACGGTGGGTGTCAGTCGACTTCGGCGGGCGCCGCCGCCCAGGTATTGCAGGCCGCGGTGGAGTTGCCGCGGTAGCCGGCCTCGGTCCAGCGCTTGCTGTTCGCGCCCGTGCCGTGGCTGTCGGTACCTGCGATCTTCGACTGCATCGCGATCAGCTGTTTCGCCGCCCACGAGGCCAGTACGCCACCCTGTTCGGCGGCGGACAGTGTCATGCCGGCGAGGCACTGGGCCTGCATTTCCATCCGCCTGCTGGTCTGCATGGCCTGCGCCGATTTCGCGCCCGCGGTGTTCGCCCGCAGCGCGGTGCGCTCGATGCCGGTGAAAAGCTGGATGTGGTGCCCGTATTCGTGCATCACCACGAACAGCAGATACCGGTCGAGCAGCCCGGGCGGCCAGCCCTGGTGGTAGGCGTCCTCGGTGGGCCAGTACACCGTGCCGTCGCAATAGAAGGCAGGGTCGGTGGCCGAGATCTCCTTACCGCAGCTCGTCGTCGGCTTGTCGACGATCGCGAGCCGCACCGGCGACACGGCGATGCCGTCCGCGCCGAGCGCGCTGGTCCAGAGCTTTTCCACACAGGTGAGCGCTGCGCCGACGAAGCGACGCTGGCCTTCGGTGTCCATCGCGGCCTGCGGCAGTTGGCAGCGCAGGGGCGACAATCGATACCCGGAGTGCAGCACGTTGCGCGCGACGTCCTGCTGCGGTGCGCGCGTCTGTTCGGTGCTGATTGTCGATGTTCGTGCCGCGGTCAACCGTGGTCCGGCGCATCCGGCGAGCACACTCGAAACGAGGAGCACCACCAGAGCGAACAGTCGCAGGTGCCGCACTCGAACGGAGTGCTGTGCATTCACTGATGTTCCTCATCCAACTCGACGCGCACTCTATCGAGCCGTCGCTGGGGACGCACATCGAGCGATCACGGGAAATCCGCGCGAATCTGGCGAATCACCTCCGTAACCCCAGTGTTGCGCGGTACCCTGCAAGGTTCCATTTAGAAGTATTACCGATGAGAGTCGGTCCGAATAAGCCGATTAAGGCTGGCTTCAGCGGCATTTCGCACCCGCGATTCGGTATGGATGCCGATGAATTGCTATCGTCCGTGCAATGTCCCAAAGTATGTCCGAAGACACAGTGAACGAGCCGATCCCAGGGCGGACGGTCTTCGGACATCCCATCGGATTGGTCAACCTGTTCGGTGTCGAGCTGTGGGAGCGGTTCTCGTTCTACGGCATGGTCACGATCCTCGGTTACTACCTGTACTACTCGGTCACCGACGGCGGCCTCGGCCTGGAGAAGAGCACCGGCGTCGGCATCGTCGGCGCCTACGGCGGCCTGGTCTACCTGTCCACGGTGCTCGGCGGGCTGATCGCCGACCGGGTGCTCGGCATGGAGCGCACCGTGTTCTACGGCGGTGTGGTCGTGATGGCCGGGCATATCGCGCTCGCGCTGCTGCAGGGACTGACCGGGGTCGGCGTCGGCCTGGTGCTGGTGGCCTTCGGCAGCGGCGCCCTCAAGGCCAACGCGTCCTCGCTGCTCGGCACGCTCTACCCCAAGGGCGACGCGCGCGTCGACGGCGGCTTCACCCTCTTCTACCTCGGCATCAACCTCGGCGCGTTCCTCGGCCCGCTGCTGACCGGCCTGCTGCAGACCAGGATCGGCTTCCACTACGGCTTCGGCGCGGCCGCCATCGGCATGGCGATCGGCCTGACCCAGTACGTGATCTTCCGGCGCAATCTCGGCGACGCGGGCAAGCACGTGCCGAACCCGTTGACGCGCGGGGAAGTGCGCCCGGTGATCGCCGCGGTCGTCGTCGTGGTGCTCGCGGTGGCGGCGGCCTGGGCGACCGGCCTGCTGACCCTGGACAACCTCGCCGACGTGACCACCGGTGTCATCGTGGTCGCCTCGATGATCTACTTCGTCGTGATGCTCACCAGCGCCAAGGTCAGCACCGTCGAACGCAGCAGGGTGCGCGCGTTCATCCCGCTGTTCATCGCCAACGCGGTGTTCTGGTCGCTGTTCCAGCAGATGTTCACCATGCTCGCGGTGTACTCCGACGAGCGGATCAACTGGACCATCTTCGGCTGGACCGCGCCGTCGAACTGGATCAGCTCGGTCGAGCCGGTGTGGATCATCACGCTCTCGCCGCTGTTCGCGATCATGTGGACCAAGCTCGGTCAGCGCGCGCCGAGCACGCCGCGCAAGTTCGCGCTCGGCGTGATGGGCATGGGCGCGGCCTTCTGGTTGTTCGTGCCGTTCGCGAGCGGCGAGGGCAAATCCACCCCGGTGCTCGCGGTGCTCGCGATCATGGCCGGGTTCGCGGTGTCGGAGCTGCTGTTGTCGCCGATCGGGCTCGCGGTCACCACGCAGCTCGCGCCGGAGGCATTCCGCGCGCAGATGATGGCGCTGTATTTCTTCTCGATCGGCATCGGCACCTCGATGTCCGGTGTGCTCGCCCGCTTCTACGCCGCCGACCACGAATTCGCCTACTTCGGGATCTCAGGCCTCGCGGCTATCGTGGTCGGGCTGATCGTGCTCGGCATCGCGCCCTGGGTGAGCAGGCATATGCAGGGCGTTCACTAGCGCGAGCACGAAGGAACAGAAGGAGAGAGTGTGGCCATTCGAGGGTCAGCCAGCCGGAGCGGGCTATTCCGCACCAAGTCGATCGAGCAATCGATCCGGGACACCGACGAACCGGATTCGAAGCTGCGCAAGGACCTCACCGCCTGGGACCTCACCGTCTTCGGTGTCGCGGTGGTCATCGGCGCCGGTATCTTCACCCTCACCGCGCGGACCGCGGGCAACGTCGCCGGGCCCTCGGTATCGCTGGCCTTCGTCTTCGCCGCCGTCGCCTGCGGGCTGACCGCGCTGTGCTACGCCGAATTCGCCTCCACCGTCCCCGTGGCGGGCAGCGCGTACACGTTCTCCTACGCGACCTTCGGTGAACTCGTCGCGTGGATCATCGGCTGGGACCTCGTGCTGGAATTCGCCCTCGCGGTCTCGGTGGTGGCCAAGGGCTGGTCGCAGTACCTCGGCGAGGTGATCGGGCATACGCCGATCGTGCATCTCGGATCGATCGACTTCGACTGGGGCGCCGTCGCTCTCATCGCGGTCCTCGGCCTGCTGCTGGCCACCGGCACCAAGCTGTCCTCGCGGGTGTCGGCGATCGCGGTCGCGATCAAGCTGGCCGTGATCGCGCTGGTGCTCGTCGTCGGTATCAGCTACTTCGATTCGAAGAATCTGACGCCCTACGTTCCGCCGTCCCAGCCCGCCGAGGAGGGCGACGGCCTGCGGCAGTCGCTGTTCTCCTTCCTGACCGGCGCGGGCCACAGCAGCTTCGGCTGGTACGGGCTGCTGGCCGCCGCCAGTCTGGTGTTCTTCGCGTTCATCGGATTCGACGTGGTGGCCACCGCGGCCGAGGAGACCAAGAACCCGCAGAAGGCGGTGCCGCGCGGCATCCTCGGCTCGCTCGTCATCGTCACCGTGCTGTACGTGGCGGTCTCGCTGGTGCTCACCGGCATGGTGCCCTACACCGCGCTATCCGGCGATCACGCCACGCTCGCCACCGCTTTCGCGCTGCACGGCGCCACCTGGGCGAAGAACATCATCTCCATCGGCGCGCTCGCCGGGCTCACCACCGTCGTCATGGTGATGTACCTGGGGCAGACCCGGGTGCTGTTCGCGATGTCGCGCGACGGACTGCTGCCGCGCAAGCTCGCGCACACCGGCAAGAACGGCACCCCGGTGCGGATCACCGTCATCGTCGGCATCGTCTGCGCGGTGCTCGCCGGTTTCGTCGACTTCGGCACGCTGGAGGAGATGGTCAACATCGGCACGCTGTTCGCCTTCGTGCTCGTCTCGATCGGTGTGCTGATCCTGCGGCGCACGAGGCCGGATCTGCCGCGCGGGTTCCGCGTTCCGCTCGTGCCGCTCATCCCGGTGCTCGCGGTGCTGTCCTGCCTGTGGCTGATGCTCAATCTCTCGGTGGAGACCTGGCTGCGGTTCGTGGTCTGGATGGCGCTGGGTCTGCTGGTGTACTTTGCCTACGGCCAGCGGCATTCGCTGCTGCGGACATCGGCTTCGGAATAGAGGTTGCCGTAATGCGTCACCACTGGTTACGACGCATTACCGGGCGGCGCGCGACACCCGTTCGCGCGCCGGCCACACCCGATGACACCGGCACCGATCTCGTGCTCGCGTGGATCGGCGACGTCACGGCCGGGCTGGCGAATCCGCCGCCCGGCCCGCCCGAATCGGCCGCCGCCCGCAGCTGCGACGGACTGTTCACCGCCGCGGCCCTGTCGGCCGTGCTGATCGAAAAGGTCGATCCGCGACCCGAATACCGGATCGCCAACCGGTACTGCCTCGCCGCCGCCATCGAGTTCATGAAGGCGCTCGGCGAAGAAACCCTGCGTCGCTACCGCATTCGCGCCGCCACCCCCGTCGGCTGGGAACGCATGACCGCCGACCTCGACGAACGCGCTATCGCCGCCAAAATGATCCAGCTCGGCGAGGCATTACAACTGACCCTCTGCGCCGTCACCATCGACGCCACCCTCACCACCGACATCCGCGACGTCGCCGACGATTTCGGCCTCCCCGCCGCCGCGGCCATCGTCGACTCCTTCCAGACGGTGCTCACCCACCCGGATTCCTGACGCCTGGTTTGCCCGGCGCGGCTGCGGGAACGGCGACACCAGTCACAACCCGCGCGACCCGCCGACGCGAGCCCCCGTGATACCCACGGGGATTCCGGTACAGACGTACGAGTCGGTACGCTAGCCCGAGCGCCCCCATAGCCCAATTGGCAGAGGCAGTGGACTTAAAATCCATTCAGTGTCGGTTCGAGTCCGACTGGGGGCACGTACAGCATGGACACAAGTAACGACGTTCGCGGCCTGACCAGGTGGTTTTTCTGCAGCGCTCACGCCCATGGTGCTGCCAGGTGCGTCGACGGTGACGACCGGGCGCGGACTTGTGGTGCGTGGCCTATGGTGAGCAGGAAATGCCAAGCAGCGGAGTGCATCTCACCGTCGCCGACACACTGGGCGGGTAGTATCCAAACGCATGAACCGTGTATCGGCCTGGGGTAGCAAGTGCGATCCCGACGAGATCCGCGAGGTTTGGGGCGGCCAGATCGAACCCGTCGACGGAGGTCTGGTTGGGCCGGGAGTGTCGTCCGGCACGCGTAGGTTTCTCACCGAAGTCGGCCTGCCGACGGTCGAGGCGTACAGCATCGGCTTCGTGCGCGGCGAACGTCTGTCGAGGAGACTGCGGCACGATGATCGCGAGTATCTGGTCATTGCCGAGGAGCGCGATCCCAATTTCGTGTTCGCCGTCGACGTGTTTTCCGACAACGTAGTACACCTCTATCGGCCATCGTCGAAGTACACCCAGTTCTGCAATTCCGACATCGCTGCGTTCACATTCTTTCTCGGCCTGCTGAATCGGGACGTTCTCGGGCTGGATGGAGAAATCATAGAGGACGGCATCATCACCGTCCGCACGGCATTGCGCGAACGCGACCCCGCTGCGCTGGAGACCGGCACACAATGGGATGCCCTGCTCGACGATTTGATCACATAGTAAGTATTAATTCGGGAGGGGATCGCGACGATGACCACGAGGATTCACGGGGCATCGCGCATTGCCCATGTCGTGCTGGTATTGCTCACTGTCCTGATCGCCGTGACACCGCTTCCGGCCTCAGCGCAGCAGTCGGATGCCTACAATCTCGCCGAAACCTATCCCGGCCACCCGATGCACATCCCGGTTCTGATATATCGCCATCGACACCAGACGGACTGGATCGGCAACGTCGCCGCATTCGACTTCATGCACAACGGCAAGCAGATGATCGTGGTGGCCCCAAGTATGCAGAGGGGAAAGAATGCGCCGACGACGGTCGCCATCGACATCCTCTGGTTCGATCCGGCGGCGGGCCAATGGATCGTCGTGGACGTGAACGGGAATCCGTTGACTGCCGACGGAAAGCCGGCCTCCGACTGGCGCACCGAGACGAGACCGACTTTTCTGTGGGATCTGGCGCGGGAAGCCGACCTGCAGGAGGAGATGAAAACCGGTCTGCACTCGGAAAGGATTGCGGCGCTCTTTCTCGACAGAGTAGTGAATGGGGCGAGCGCCACCACAAAGCGAGGGCTGTCGGAGCGAAAGCCATGCACCTCAACGGGAAACAACTGCCTGACTAACCTTGCTGAGGGAAATTGGTTCCCGAATCTGCACGAAATGCTCTACCTGACCGATAAACGCAACCCATTCAAAGACCAGGCCGCCGCTGCTCTCGAGACTCCGGAGAAATTCGCTTCGACCCAGTTGGAGGGGATTCAGAAGGCCTGGGACAAAGCGAGAATGCCGATCGGTCCGGACGCGCGAGCCAGGATAGGCCAACCGGTGTTCGTCACTCCCGACAGCCCGGCCCCCAAGGGCGCGGCCGCGTCCGTTCTCGACCGTGCGGGCCAACCTGGAGGCATCGACTTCTCCACGGTTGAGCTGCACTACCTGGCAGATCGTGGTGACGGTCAGTTGCGATACTCGTTCAATGCGACGTCGGCGACCGTTCCCTCCGATGTCGCTGTGGGACAAACCGCTGCGGTGCAGGCGTCGGACGCCTTCTTCGTCTGGCTGAGCCTGCCGGAATCCGCGTTCTGGGTGAACCTCAATCCCAACGAGCCCGACCGCATCGTCGACAACAAGCTCGGCGCCACAGACGTCGGGCGCATTCTGCTTGTCGCGGATCTGGAGATGAAGAAGGTGGTGGGCCGCCTGATTCACCCTGACACCGATCTCGGCAGGCGGTTCTGGCGTGGTCCGGGCGAACGTGCAAGTTGTATTGACATGCGGCAGTGGATCGTGCCGGCGCCGGCCACAGTCTACGAACGCGATGGGGGCATGTACATCGTCGACGCGCCGCTACAGGTGCAGATGGAGTCCGACTTCCTGCGTAAGCAGGGCATGCCGTCTCAATGCGTCGCTCCTGATGCGCAGATGGAGAGCATGTTCCGCGATCAGGTTCTGCCGAAGGTCCAAGACGCGGTCAACCATGCGCCCGAGTTCACAGAGCTGCGCCGCGTGTACCTCAGCCGGGTGGCCGCGCAATGGTATCGGGAGCGTCATGGACGCGACGGTGCGCTGTCGACCATGATCGACTCGGGTGACGTGTCGGCCTGGCCTGCGCTGCAGCCGTGGTCCTCGCGCGAAGTATTCGACCGATATGTGCAGTCGTACAACAACTTCGAGTTCAATGTGACCAGAGAGATCCCGCAAGGCGATGTCGTCTACACGATGACGTACACCTATGGCGGGGTCGACTTCAGCAAGGTCCCGCTGAACAAGTCGGCGCGGCATGTCCAGGCCGACGTGCCGGGCGTGGTCGACCGATCGTTCGAGCAGGCGGCGACGGATCAGCAGGGCAAGGTGTGGTTCGGCTCGATCAGCCGACCGAACATCCAGCAGACCGAGCTGGGCGGTAGCCCCTGGTGGTACGCGGCGGCGTTCTGGTACGCGGCCGTCGCGCTGCTCCTCGGTGGCTTGTTGCTCGTCTACCTCAGATCGGCCGTTCGCCTCAGGCATCGGAATACCGAATGGCGCCCAGCGGTGTCGACCTGGCAGGCAGCTCCTCGCCCCGAGTCCGGCCTGTCTCGTCCGAGGCCGACCTGGGATACACGCTCGGGTTCGACGTCATCGGATCAAGGCACCAACTCCGGTGCCGGCTCCCGCGCAATACGCAGCACGTGGTCGCAGTCGCCACCGCCGGCGCCGCGAGACTCGGACAGGTCCTGCTGATCGGGACAGTGATATTTGCGGTCTTGCCAACCATCTCGAGGTGGTTGGCACATGACCGCCCGAAGTCAGTCCGCGCACCGTGACCGGAACGTGAACGATCCGGACCACCCGTACTTGTTACGGGCGTTCGATGCTGCCTGGTTCTGCGCCTCCTCGACGGTGAATCCATCTCCCCAAAACCAACCGCCGCGTCCGAAGAAAGCGATGGCAATGCACTTGTTCTGAGCCCACTTCGGCTTGCAGTCCGATCCGCAGCGGCTCATTACGGAGTCGACCGCAGCCGTTTGAGTGGAGGCGGTGGCCCAATACACCTGATTGTCGTCGGTGCCGTATGCGCCCGCGACGTAGTGGGCGACTGGCACCGGTGGGAGCGAGATCTTGATCGTTGGCAGCGGCGGGATGGTGTGGATAGGCGGGATGGTGTGGAAAGGCGGCGGGGTACGCAACGCGGAAGTGCTCGGTGACGGGGTGATCCCGGTGTCGGAGAATGCCAGTCGTGTTAGAACGACGAATAAGCCGACGACACCGGCAGCGATCGCGACGCGGAGCAGAGTGAGACGGTTCGCGGCAGGTTTAGCACCAGTTGGCTGGCCGGTGCTTCCGGCGGGTTGTGGAGTCCACGCCGGACGGGGCACCGCGGCGGGGGGCGCGGTGGCCGGGGTGGTCGAGGCGGAGGCCGCGGCTGATCGGAGTTGCTCGGCCCACTGGGCGGGCAGGGGGCGTCGGGCTGGAGCGAGGTCGAGGCTCAATCGCGCGAGGGTGCCCAACGCGGGGTGGATGGCGGTCAGGGGTGTGGTGTCGGTGGTGGTTTGGTCGCGGGCGAGCAACCGTACGGCAAGTAGCCCGAATTTGTAGATATCGCCGGCTTGTGTGGCCTTCTCCTCGCCGGAGGGGAGATTCCAGTCGGGCGTTTCGGCTTGTGGCAGCACGGATTCGCCGCGTACACGCATGGCGTCGCAGTCGATGAGGAAGCATTCAGGGGCCGGGTCGGTGGTGAACAACAGGTTCTTCGGCGACAGGTCGCCGACCACGATATCGAGACGGTGTAGACGGGCCAAGGTGGCGGCCAGGTCGGCAAGTAGTTCGAGCCGGTCGCGTTCGCTGATGCGCAGTCCGACGCGTGCGACGTAGGCGTCATCGTTGAGCAGGTATTCCAGGTTCGCCAGCCGCTCGTTGGGCCGGGTGGTAGCCGACAGCCCGTGCATGGTGAACCGGAATCTGTCGGGTACGACACGCATGATGATGCCGCAGACGCGTTCCTGACGGACGACCATGGCGGCCGGCCATGCGGTCTTCTCGCACAACCATTGACCGTCGGAGTGGCTCAGTTCCCTCAGCAGTGCCACCATGCTGGTCAATGCGACGACGTCGAGTTGAGCCAGCGATGTGGTGTTGTATTCCTTGAAGACCACGTCCCAGCCGGCGTCGTCGGTGTTGTTGATCTTCTTGTTGCTGACGTGGTAGACGCTGCCCTGACCGCCTCGGCCGATTTGGTTTCCCACCTCGAGTGAGTGGTAGCCGACGGCGTGGGATCTATTGGGCAGGTTCACTATCAGCTCCGGGCGCGGGGCCAGACCGCGAGCAGAGTTCGATCGTCGTCGAAGGTTTCGCGGGAGAAATCCAGTACGTGGGCCAGCCAGATCGCAGACGGTGGGGCCGTCAGGTGGCGGCTGAACAGTGCGCCGACCAGACCGTCGCCGTCGCCGAGTGGATCACCGAAACCGTCGGTGCCGACCAGCAGCGTTTGCTCCGCCGAAAGGCGGGCTGTGACGAGTTGGTCCAGCGGATCGGGCACATACGGCAGGGGTGTCACTTCGTTGGAAACCACTTCGATGTCCGCACCTGTCTTGGACGAGAACAGCGGATGGTAGCTGGCCGCTGCCCCGTCGAAGATCCATGCGCTGGAGTCACCGATCCGGAAGACGTCCACGACCGGACCTTTCGGATCGGGACGCACCGTTCCGGCGACAAGTGTCGTGCCGTACAAGTTCGCGACCTCGGCCGAGGTCGGGTCGTTCACGTCCAATTGCCACTGCGCCAGCTCAAATAGTCGATCGGCGCAGCTGTAGGCGACGTTTTGGAAGTCGATGGGCCCGGAGGTTTCGGCCAGCAGGTTCAGCATTGCCTGGACGGCGATTTCGCACGCTTCCAGCGCGCCGCACTCCGATCGCGTCGCGCTCGATACGCCGTCGGCGACCGCGAAGACGATCGTGCCGGTCGGTTCATGGGCGGCGGCGCGCGCGGAATCTTGACGTGGGCGCCGATAGTAGCGGTGATTGGCGCCACGCACCGAGGCGAACCGGAGCGTCAGGGCTGTGGTCGACCAGCCGTCGCACTCGGTGTCGGGCGGGTGGGAGGCGTCCAATCCTGGTGGGCGGGCTTCGAATTGCGGGCCGGGTACGTCCACGATGATCGGCTGCCACGGACGTGGCGGCGCCGGTTCCTCGGCCGATGGAGTCTGCGTCTGGCTCGCGGCCGCAACGGCGCTCCATGGGCGCACTAGCCGACCTCGTCGATCGCCATCGTGAACTGGTCGGGACGGTTCACGACCAGTTGCGGATTACCGGTACCCAGTGCTTGGCTCGACGCGACGAGGCTGGCGGTGAGTGAGTGGAAGAACTCCGAGATCGCAGCACCGATATCGACCCCGGCTTTGGCAACGAAGGCGAACTCCTGTCGCGTGGCGACTTCGAGCATGGTCACCGCCCGGGCATCACCGATGCCGCAGGCGATGATGTTGGGAGCGGTCGGAGTGCGAGCTTTGTCGATCAGCAGGCTGTGTGGAGCACGCCACGCCCCATTGTCAGTCGGCTGACCGTCACTGAGGAAGAACACGACAGGGCGATGAACCTTATACCCTTCTTCGCGTAAGAACTGCACATCGGTGGGAATCCGGGCCAGCAGATCGTCGAACACTGCCTTGTAGTTGGTCAAACCCCGGATAATTACGCCGGGAAGAGAGGTTTCGGTGCGCATGTCGGTGATGGCCAGACGGACCTGGACATCGTCGGAGAATCCGAGTACAGCCAACCGCAGTTTGGCGGCGACCATCGGCTCGGCGCGCAGCCCTTCACACAATGACGCCAAGCCGTTGAACAGCTCGTCTTGGTATGGCCCCATCGACCCGGACTCGTCGGCCAGCACATACGCGGGCAACAACACCCCTCTAGTCTCGGCCACCGATCCTCCTGAACATGCTGTGTACGGACCTACCTCGGGAAGGAAACAGTCCCGCAGGAGCGCGCGTTCTCGTAACTACTACGGCTTCTAGGCCGCAATGCCCGCTCGGGTCCGAGCGCGTCAGCGTGAATAGATCTCCCCGGTCGAGAACGGTGCCCTTTCGGCAGGCGGCGGTCTCGATCTACCAACGATACTGTATAACAACGGATTTGATATTGAACAGCCATTGTTGTGGGGACGCGGCAGTTCCTCGACAGCGCGTCCAGCAGATGGTTGGCTGGTCGAATCTCGTTCTCGTCGAACCGTTCTAGCCCGGGGCGGACTTCCGCGCCATCGGCTGCGTGTCATTCAAGGGGTGCTGGGAGATTGCCTACTCCGTGCCGAGGGCGCCACCTGGACGGATGGGTAACGCACCGCGGGCTTGCGATCGGGTGTCGCCAGTGCGGCGCACGCTGTTGTGCCGGATGCGCCGGTGGTCGAATCGAACACGCCCCGTGTCGACACGCGCGAGGGAATTCGGTAGTGGTGAACTGGGGCAATATCATTCGGCTATGACAGGCAACGGTGATGTGCTCGTGGTGCGGGAGCTCGATGTCGGTGGTCGGCGGGTCAGGGTGACGATCGACATGCCGCAGAGAATCTCGGAGTCGACGGGTAATGGCTACCTATGCCAGGTCGGCATCGAAGGTTTGGCGCCGCAACCGGTCCGGTTGCAGGCGTGTTCGGCCACGGTGCCGCAGGCGCTGCGGACGGCGCTGTCGACCATCACACGTCGGCTCGGCATCGGATTGGAGACCCTGCTCGGCGACGCCCTCATCGGAGTCCGGCCGCGGGAATCCTTCGCCGGAGCCGGGAAACTCTGAACCGACGTCGATAGCTCGGAGCGCAGGCCCGGAGCGTGATGCCGATCGCGTTCCGGGCCTGGCTCGCGTAATCATTTGTGCCGGGCTAATTGCCGACCTCTCGGTCTGGCGTCTGCTGCTGAGCTGTGCTCAGCTGGCTCTGCTGGTGAATGAGATCGCCGCGAGTCCGCAGGGTATCCGGGTGGTCAGGGCCGAGCACCCGGTCTCGCGTGTCGAGCAACTGCTGGAAGTCGGCGGCGGCGGCCTCGTGATCTCCGGCGGATGCCCGGGTGTCGGCCAGCATGTCCAATGTTCGCAGTGTGTCCGGATGGTGGAAGCCAAGCGTGCGTGCTCGCCCGTCGTGCACCTGCTGGTAAGCGGCGATGGCCGCGGCGTAGTCACCCATCATGGCCCGGGAGGTGGCCAGGTTGGACAGCGTGATCAGCGACTCCTCGTGATCGGCGCCGAGGATGCGCACCCGGGCGGCATGCAATCGCTCATAGCCGGCGGCTGCTCCGGCGAAATCGCGGCAGTCGAACTGGAATTCGGTCAGCCGGCGCAGGCTGGTCAAGGTGTCACGATGATCGGCCCCCAGTATGCGAGTCTGGTCGGCAATCAACTGCTCATAATCCGAAACGATGCTCACACGATCCACGGTACGACTGGAAAGCCCATCTGCTCAGCACTTTTCGGAGCGGGGTAACGTATCCGAAACCGGCCGGAGCGGCCGGCCGGTTGTGGTGGCTCGAATATGTCGGTGGTTCACCGGGATTGGGCCGGATCGGAGAGGTCGCGTGGGGCTTTGCGTTCGATCGCGGAGACCATCGCGTCCAGGCCGATCAGGTTGAATTCGCGGCCGAGGGAGCGCATCAGGGAGTTCTCGGTGGGGCGGTAGACGCCGTACTTGTGGTAGACAGCGCCCTCGTAGGTGCTGACCACGCCGCCGTCGGGGGACTGTTTGCCGAGGTACTGGTACCACTTGGTGCGGTACTGCTGCATCTGTGCGCTGGTGTAGGTGGACGCGTTGATCTCGCGTGGCTCACGTCCGGTGTAGCGGTCGTTGGGGTAGTCGTATTCGTCGGCCAGACCGGCGATCGAGTGCCCGAGTTCGTGCATCACGATCTGTCCTGCCTTGGCGTTGCCGCCGGACGATGTCGCGACCTGGCCGCCCGCGCCGCCGTACTTCGTGGTGTTGGCCAGCGCGATCACCTGGTCGGCTTCAGGTGCGAGCCTGGCGTACTGGAGCGCCTTGGTCTCGTTGACGCACAGCAGCCGTTCGGTGCCGCCGCACCAGAAGGTCATGTCCAGGGCTGTGTTCCGGTAGGTACCGCGCGGATCGTTGTCCACGCCGGACTGCTGGGACACCACATTGACCGCCCAGACATTGAACGAGTTCTTATGCGATTTGAACGGCTCGAGCTGAGCGATCTCGTTCCACCGATTGACGGCATGCTGCTGGTAGGTGCCCAGTTGACTCGAGGTGTACCCGTCACCGACGAACACCAGATCGAACCGCTCGCTCGACGGTCCGGTCTGCTGGATCGCCACGACGTCCGCTTGTACGGCGGACCGCTGTGCCGGGGGTTGGTCGGGAACCGGGATGACAACCCGGCTGATGGTGCCGTCCGGTGAGAACACTTCCCGTTCCTCGGTCGGCGTTGCCCATCCGGTGGCCGACGAGAGTCCGGCGATCAGCAACGCGCCGAACAGGATTGTGAGCAGGCGTCGAAATAAGAGCATGGTGAAGCTCCTGACATGGTTTCGCGAGTCCGATCCGAACAGCGTCGGCGTGCACATCCGCAGGTGGATGCGTCGAATTCACTACCAAGGAACCATGTTTGGGCGTTCATCTCGACTGGCGCACAACTGGGGAGAACGCACAGGGGCGGCTGCCACCTGAGCCGCGATTCTCGCGGGTTGGTGGCAGCCGCCCGGTGTGCGCTGAGGGCCCCCGCCCCTCGCGCTCTACCGTGTGCCTCAGACGATCCTGACGTTCAGCGTGTAGGAGGCGTCGTGCTCATTCGAGCTGATCGTGATGTGGTACTTGCCGGTCTGCGGGAGGCGGATCTGGCTCCAGGTGTTGTCCCGGCAGATCACCGAGCCGTCGGGCGCCGCGATATCGAAGCGGGCGGTGCCGGAGGCGGAGGTGTAGTGGGAGATCAGGTCGGTGGTCATCTGCTGACCGGCGCGTGCCTCGAGCACCCAGACGTCGCGGTAGCCACGGTTGATGTAGCCGTTCACCGAGCCGTGGTCGGTGTTGGGCGCGAACCGGATCTGCTCGTAGACCCCGCTGGCGTTCGCGGCGCCCGCACCGGCGGTGATGGCGAAGAACGCCGCCGCGATCGCGACCATGGCGAAGGCCGCCTTACGAATGGTGGTGAGAAAGACACTCATGATGTTCCCGTTTCTCGATGTACTGGAGGTGGTACGCCACAAAGATTGCCGCCCAGCGCTTATGAAGATCTTTTGGTTTGCTAGCGACCGCCTCTGCGCCGCAACGGGACTGGGCGCGAGGCCGCTGCGGCTGGTTGGCGCGCAGCGGCCTGGTCTGGATCAGGAGTAGGTGGCGGCCATCTTTTCCCGGTACCAGCGGCCCGGGGTCGTCGCGGGGGTGTCGCCCTGTCGGGTCAGCGGTTGCACCGGTGCGTCATGGTTGGGGAGGTAGAAGTATGGGATCGATAGGCGGGTATTGGATTGTCCTGCCTCGGGATTCAAGACTTGGTGGGGAGTGGAGACCCACTGTCCGCCGCTCCAGAACGCCATCATGTCGCCGATGTTGATGATGAAACTGCCTGGGACGAAAGGTATGTCGCGCCAGCCGTGGCCGTCCTGGTGTACCTGGAGGCCGCCGATGTCGTCCTGGTAGAGGATGGTCAGTACGCCCCAGTCGGTGTGTGGTCCGCGCCGCAGCTGGCCCGGGACGGGGGCGGTGGTCTGTGGGTAGTAGAAGTTCGCCACGATGGCCGAGATGTGCTCGTCGATCTTGTCGTCGAAGAAGGTTTCGCCGAGTCCCAGGGCCAAGGCGAACAGCCTCATCAACCGGTGCCCCAGCGTTTCCATGGCCGCCATGTATGCCAGCCACGTCTGCTCGAAATGCGTTGGGGTATCGGGCCATAGGTTGGCGCGGGTCCACGGGTCGGTATCGGTGCCGTACCGCATCCGATGCGCCCGATCATGGTCGCCGAGCACATTGGCGACGAACACATCGCACAGATCGGGCGGTGCGTCCAAGCCGCTGCTCTTGGCGACGCTGCCGCCCTCCCGCAGGCCGCAGGTGCCCGGTTCGCTCACGACCGCCGCTTTTCGCTCGGCGGGCAGCTCGAAGAACTCCCGGGTGATCGCGTACATCCGATCTATCAGGCTCTGTGCGACGCCGTGCCCGACAACGGCGAAGAACCCGGACTGCGCGCAGGCGTCGCCGATCGCCTGGGCCACAGTCGATTCGGCCGCGGCCGACAGGTCGATCACCGGAACGTATCCGTCGACGACGGTCACGGTGCGGGATGTCAGGCTCATGAAGACTCCTCGAAGGCCAAAGATGTTCGATGCCAGGGCAATTCGCGGTGGCATCCACCCGGGCCGGTGGTCCGGGCAGGCGCCAATGTACTGCTCCCGCGAGCACCGGTGAGGGCCGTTTTGTGACGAGGATCACATCTTTCTCGGACTTTCGGCAGCTCGCGGACGGGCTGAATCGCCGGTGCCGCAAGGCCGATAGGTTCAGGAGGTGCGGAGCTCGGTGACCTGCGCTGCCAGCACCTGGTGTTCGCGGCTCATCGGGGGCTGTCGGTGACGAGGAAGTCGAACAGTAGCTGTCGGCTGGCCTGGGAAGACAGGCTGCCGTAAGCGTCGTCGAAGGCGTGCACGGCGAAGGGGAGAACGTGTACACGATTGTCGACTCCGGCGGTGTCGAGTGCCGCGCCGAAATCGGTGACGGTGCTCGGGATCGCGCTGGTGTCGCGGTCGCCGACGACGAGCAGTGTCCGAGGCAGGCCCTGGCGGATATCCGAAGTCGGCGAGACCACGCGGTATCGATCCGGAAATTGCTGGGGCGTGCCACCGGTGAACAATTCGGCGGCTTCGCGGGTGCCCTGGGAATTGTGGTTCCACATCCAGGTCACATCGGTGCCGGGATAGAAGCCGACCACCGATGCCGGAGCTTTCGGGGCGTTCCCACAACTGGATTCGATCTCACCCCGGCTGAGCCGGTAGCCCGCGTTCATGGCCAGGGTGCCGCCCGCCGACATGCCGCCGAGCGAGACGCGAGCTGAGTCGACGCCGTACTGTCCGGCGTGCTCCTGCACCCATCCGACGGCGCAGGCCACATCCTGCGGCGCCCGATCCCAGGTGGGCTGCTCGCGCGTCGCCAGCCGATAGTCGATGGCGAACACCGCGACACCCCGATCCGCGAGCCACCTCCCGGTGCCACGCAAATCCTCCTTGTCGAAGGTGTGGAAACCCCCGGCGTGCGCGAGCACGATAGCCGGAACGGTTGAACCCGAACGCTTCTCGGGCAGATACACATCCACCCGCAACGCTTGCCCACCCGGCTCGGCGTAGGTCTCGACCGAATCCGGCACGGCAGCGGGCAATCCCAACTCGCTGAACATGTCATGCCACGACACGACGGTCCAGACCCGCCGCGCATCGGCATACTGCAGCCCGGCCACCACCAGCGCGGCGACGGTCGTCACCACCGCCACCGTGGTCACTGTGCCGCCCCACCGCGGCCATCCCAAAGCCCAAGCGCCCACTGCGAGCCCACCCGCGACCACCGCGAACAACGCCATATGAAACGGATACTGCCCCGTCAGCACCGGACCGATGACGCCGATCTTGGGAATTCGTGGAAAATACGCCCCCAGGACGGCCAGCGCGAGCGGCAGCGCTAGAGCGGACGCGGCCAGCGCGACGATCACCCCCAGGATCCGAACGACGATCCGAACGAACGAAGTCTTCGAGAGTTTCTCCGGCGCAGACGAATTCGCAGGCATGGACACGCGGCCGACCTTCCCCTGGATGGCGACGACGAGCATCGGATGCGTCAAGTATCCCCGCCGCCCTGCGCTTGCACAGGGCGGACGAACTGAAACGGCCGTGGTCGGAACGACTCACCCCGCTGCTGCGCGCAGCGCGTCGTTCTCGCGTTCGAGTTCCGTGATGCGGTCGCGCATGCCCTGGACGACCTCGACGATCTCTTCGCGCGGGTACAGCTCGGGGATGTGCTGGCTGCAGTTCCAGTCGAAGGCTTCTACATCGATGAGCACGGCGCGCTCGAGTCGTCCGCGGTAGTCGGGATCGGCCAGTGTGGCAAGGAGTTTCGGGTCGGCGGCGGCCTCGATGATCCGGGCTCGGCCGAAGATCTTGAGTCTGGCCTTGGCGGCGTAGTCCATGAGGAAGAGGGCGACGCGGCCGTCGTGGTCGAGGTTGCCGCGGCTGATGTACTGCTTGTTGCCGGTGAAATCGGCGAAGCCCAGTGTGCGGGAGTCGATCACCTTCAGGAAACCGCGTGGGCCGCCGCGATGCTGAATGTAGGGCCAGCCGGTTTCGCTGACGGTGGCCAGGTAGAAGCTGTCGCGTTCGCCGATGAACCAGGCCTCCTGTTCACCGAGCCGGTCGGGTGTCTCGGGTACCGCCGCCATCCGTTCGTAGCTGCGCAGGCTGCCGTGCGCGCGTTGGTGTCCGCGGACCGCGTCGGTGAAGGCGATCTGTGCGTAATGCCCGGTCATATCGTCGGCTTTCGCTGTCGGGTCGATGATGTCCACCGCTGGCCAGCCTAACTGGTCAACTATATATAGAAGGTTATTTCCCAGATGGGGTATTCCCGAGTAGTCGAATGGCCTGCAACAGAACGAGCGGTATCCTGCGCGGGTGATCGAGGGTGCCGTCCTCCACCGCCTCCCAGCCGACGCCGGGATCGGTCACCACCGCGCGGAGCGCGACCCGAAGCGCGGTCGCCCGAACCAATGCAGCGATCCGCGCTGACATGCCGAACCGCTGAATCGGGTCTATTTCGCGAGGTAGCCGCCGTCGACCGGTAGGACGACGCCGGTGATGAAGGAGGCTGCGTCGGAGGCGAGGAAGGCGATGGTGGCGGCGACTTCGCCAGGTTCGCCGATCCGGCCGAGCGGATGTGCGCTGGCCATGGTGTCCAGGTAGTCGTCGCCGCCCGGCTCGTCGCTGAGGGCGAGCACCCGCTCGGTGCGGATCGTGCCCGGCGCCACCGCGTTGATCCTGATGCCGCGATGGGCCCACTCGACCGCGAGGTGCATGGTCAGGCCGGAGGCGACGAATTTCGCTGGGCCGTAAGCGGCTTGGCGTTCCTGCCCGGCCAGCCCGGAAATCGACGACACGCAGACGATCGCGCCGCCACGCTCCTGCATCGCCGCGATCGCGTACTTACAGGTGAGGAACATGCCGCGCCCGTCGACGGCCATCACCCGGTCCCAATCCTCGGCCTCGGTCTCCAGCACCGTCGACAATGGGATGATGCCCGCGTTGGCGACCGCGACATCGATTGGCCCGTAGGCGTTTTCCACCGCGTCGACCATTCGCCGCACATCGGCGGGCACCGAGACGTCACCCACCTCGCAGTGCACTTCGCATCCCTCGGCGACCAGTTCCTCGCGCACCAGCGCCAGCCGTTCGCCGTCGATGTCGGTGGCGACCACCCGGGCCCCCTGCCTGGCGAACAACCGCGCCGTCGCGCCACCGATTCCGCTGGCCGCACCGGTCACCAGACACGCTTTGCCGTTCAGATCGATCACCGGGCCACTCACTACGGGCTCCTTCGGTCGTGCGACGAGGTCGGCATCCGGATTCACGGTAGCCGCTCGGCAATGCGTAGGCGGCGAGATCGGGGGCAGGTAGACGCGCTCGCCGACTACCGCTCCCGCGGCCGATACGGGTTCACGCTACGGGTGAACGCGGCGATCCTCAGTACGGGCGGAAGCCCCGATCGGCACCGGAATCGGGTGCCGCGCTGACGATCTCACTCAGCACCGCCCGAACGGTAGCGACCTGATCCTTGTCCACCCGTGCGATCAGCCTGCGTTCGAAAGCGGCGTGGAATTCGCGCACGGTGGTGTACATGTCGCGGCCGCGGTCGGACAGGTGCAGGAGTTTGGCGCGTTTGTCGACCGGGTCCTGGCGCCGCTCCACGTACCCCTGGCGCACCATTTCGTCGACCAGCTTGGCCGCGCCCTGGGCGGTGATCCCGAGGCGTTCGGCCAATTGGCTTGCGGTGAGCGCGTTATCGGCCAGGGTGCGCAGGACGTAGCCGTAGGAGGCGCCGACCATGTGATGGCCGCGCTCGGCCATGTGGGCGTGCAACTCCTGGACGAACTGCTGATAGGCCTGCCCGAGCAGGACGCCGAAATCCATCCTTGACTCTCCTCGCGTCGATATGTACAACTTAAGTTGTACACCATGGTTTAACACCTTGGTTGAAGACTAGGAGTTACAGCATGCCATTGATCAAATCCGCCGACGCACCCGTGTTCGAAGCCCCGCTCATGACCGCCGTCGGGCTCGCCGCCCCTAGCCGCGGCTCCACCGAGAACAGCGTGTGGCGCTTCACCATGCACCCGGGCAATCCGGGCCACGCGCACGCGGTTTCGCGCGAGGAGATCTTCATCGCCGTGTCCGGCCGGGCCCGCGCCACCATCGACGGCGAAACCCGCGACTTCTGCGCTGGTGACGCGCTGGTGATCCCGGCGGACACCCTCTTCAGCATCGCGGTGCCGGGCGACGAACCGTTCGAGGCGGTCGCGATCCTGCCGGTCGGCGCCTACGCCCACATGCCGGGTGGCGAGCGCGTCAGCCCGCCGTGGGCCCAATAAGCCACGCACACAGACGATTACCAGGGAGACACATGCCGCACATCACCGCCGACAGCGCCCCGCGCTTCGAGAACGACCACGCGACCTTCATCGGCCTTGCCGCACCGAGCCGCGGCTCCACCGAGAACAGCGCCTGGCGCCTCACCATCAAACCCGGCGTCGACGCACCCCCGCACGCCCTCGACCGCGAGGAGATCTTCATCGCCCTCTCCGGCTCGATGACCGTCACCATGAACGACGAAACCTTCACCGTCGCAGCCGGAGACGCTCTCATCGTCCCCGCCCACCACCAATTCGCCATGGCCAACCCCAACAGCGAACCCTTCGAAGCCGTCGTGGTCCTCCCCGTCGGCGGCCAGGGTCTGATCCCCGGCCAGCCCCCGATCACCGCACCCTGGGCCCGCTGACCGCCGTAGCCACCGCTATCCATGCAGTCGCGCCGCTTCGGAAGGAATGCGAACGGCCGTGGGCGTCAGCACTTTTCCCAGTAGTTGGGGGAGGTTTGCTTGATTGTGCTCTTGGTGAAGATGTTCCAGAGGCCGAGGTTTTGGTTGGAGCCGTTGGCGAGGGCGTAGCCGCCGGAGACGTGGGCGCGGCCCGCGGTGGTGTGGGCATAGTTGGTGTCGGTTACGCAGGTGGGGGGATTGGGGGTGGTGGTTGGTGGGGTTGTTGCCGGTGGGGTGGTGGTTGGCGGTGTGGTGGTTGGGGGTTGGCCGCTGGTGAGTTTTTTGACCATGGACATGATGGATTCGATCTGTTTGCCGCCGTGCCAGGCGTAGGCGGTGTCGCCGCCGTAGCCCCACCAGTTCCAGCAGCCGTTGGGGTTGGTGATGTTCGCGGTGCTGAGGGGGATCGCTTGGGGGTAGAGGATGATCATGGCGTTGGTGTCGGCGTATTCGTTGAGGTAGGCGTCTTTCATGAAGGCGTCGCCGAATGATTGATAGCTGTAGCCCTGTTTGCAGCCGTGCAGACTGACCATCAGGCGGCAGGCGGCGCCGTCGGCGCAGGTTTGAGGGATGTAGGCGAATCCCTTGGCGTCCATGCTGATCGCGTTCGCGTTGCCGCCGGGAGCGTAGGCGTTCTGGTCGAATTGGACGAGTTTGCCGGTGAGCGTGGTGGCGGGCGCGTGCACGGTGCCGAGCAACTTGGTGAGCATTTCGTTCTCGGGGTCGTTGCCGCAGTTGTTGATGAACGGTGACTGGGTGCTTGCGCAAGCGACCGGTCCGAGCGGGCTGACCCAGGCGTGCCCGGCCGCACTGGACTTGTTGTAGGTTACGTTCGCGTCGAAGACCGAATAGTAGGTCGCGAGATCGTCGTTCACCGGCTGCAGGACGGTGTTGTCGTTGGTGCCGTGGTAGAGGTAGACCGGGTCGCCGGCCAAGTCGGTGACCGCGTCGATCTTGCCGGAATCCGCGAGATTTCTTGTCTCGGTAGCCAGTTGGGCCGGCGTCTTACGCGCACCGTTTTGCATACAGCCGTTCTGCGCCGTGCTCGCGTAGTCGAAATCTCCGGCGCATCGATAGGGGCCCGCCGTGAAGATGCCCGCGCCGGAGAAGACACCGGAGTAGGCGACGTGCAATTGGGTGGCCATATAACCACCGGACGAGACGCCCGAAACGTAGCTGGCGCTGATGGTGTAGCCCCGCAACGGTTCCTGGGTCGGCGTGGGGACTGCGGCGAATACCGCGGTCGTGGTGGCGACGGCCACGCCGAGGGTGACGGCCGAGGCGGCGAGCGCTTCGCGGAACTTCATGGTGGATCCTCGTGATTCAGTTGCGCAACACGCATGTGTTGGCCAGATCGCCGGAGACCGGGCGCGGCAACGTCGCGTCCGGTGGCGGCGGTTGCCCTGCGGCGGTCCAGGATTCGAGCGCGGTGAAGGCGCCGCGGAAGCACGGCAGCAGCGGGCGCAGCAGATCGGGATGACTGTCGTACAGGCTGTCGGTGTGGTTGCCGCCCTCGATCCGGTAGTACCGGTGCAGCGCCCCGTTGCCCTGGTCGCGGATCAGTCCGGCGTAGACGTCGGAGTCGAGACCGATCGGCAGCAGGGTGTCGAGTGTGCCGTGAATCGTGAGGAGCGGCCGCTGGATTCGGCCGGTGAGCGATACCCGACGCATGGCGTCGTGGACGGCGGCCGGGCGCGCGGCATAGTCGTATTCGGCATCGCTGCCGGCGTAGCCGGGGTCGAATTCTTGACGGTAGATCCGCTGGGTCAGCTCCCAGTAGACCTTGTTGTGATACTCCCACAGCGGTTCCGATTCGGCCGGAAATCCCGCGGCGTGTACGGCATCCCGATCGGCGGGGTAGGCACGCAGCGCGGAAGGCAGGAAGGTCAATGGATTCGGGCCATCCGCCTGCCACAGGCTGCCCTCCCAGTCGACGCCGCCGTCGTAGAGCCACGGCGCATTCTCCAACTGCCAGCGAACCAGGTAGCCGCCGTTGGAGATACCGGCCATGTAGGTGTGCTTCGCCGGCCCGCCGTAACGTTGGGCGACGACGGCCTGTGCGGCCACCGTCAGCTGGGTGACCCGGTTGTTCCATTCGACGAGCGCATCGCCAGGTGTGGCGCCGTCGCGGTAGAAGTCGCTCCCGGTGTTGCCCTTATCGGTGGCGGCGTACGCGTAGCCCTTGGCCAGCACCCAATCGGAGATGGTGAAATCGTTCGCGTACTGGCGGCGATTGCCCGGCGTTCCCGCGACTACGAGACCACCGTTCCAGTTCTCCGGTAGTCGAATGACGAACTGGCTGTCGTGATTCCAGCCGTGATGGGTGTTCGTGGTGGACTCGTCCGGAAAATACCCGTCGATCTGCATACCGGGCACGCCGACCGGATTGCGGGCGCCTGCCGGGTGCAGTCCCGCCCAGTCGGCCGGAACCGTGTGACCCGAGGCGACCGTGCCCGCGGTGGTCAGATCGTCGAGACAGGCGACGATCTGCCGCTGGGCACCTAGCACGAGCGGTGCCGAGCACGCCGCGGGACGGATAGCGGCACGCTCGTCGGTCGTGTGCATGGCAACGGCGGCAACGGATCCCGCGACGACGGTGGCGACCGTCGCGGTCACGGCATACGTTCTCAGGCGGTGGAACAGCGACATCGAGCGTCTCCTCGGGGGCGGGAATGCCGGAAATTCTGTTCGCTGACAGCCCGCGCGGCGAGGTGGCCATCCGCCACACTTCACGACCGGAATGTGGGGTGAGTCACCATCGAAGCCGATGGCCGATAGTGTGCGCGGGCGGTTCACAATGATCGCCATGACTCGCGAGATCTTCCTGGAAATGCTCGAACGGGAAGCCCCCGCTGTCGAATTCGAAGCGCCGCTGCTGGAGGCGCGTGCCGCGGGCGCCTCGGCGGCGACGCTGGTCGAGTTGGCGGCGACCAAGCTCGCCGCGCTGCGGGTCCGTGCGCTGCTGGAGCGCCGGGCGCGCCGTGAGGCGGAGTTGGCGGCATTGTTCGATACGGCAAGCGATCTGGCGGGTCTGCGCGATGTCGACGCGGTATTGCAGGCCATCGTGCATCGCGCGCGGCGGTTGCTGCACGCCGACGTCGCCTACATGACCCTGCCCGATCCGGAGCGCGGCGATACCTATATGCGGGTCACCGACGGCTCGGGCGCGCAGGCGTTCCGCGCGTGCCGGCTGCCGATGGGCGCGGGGCTCGGCGGGCTCGTCGCGCAGACCGGCATGCCGTACTCCACCGCGGATTACTTCGCCGATAAGCGTTTTCACCACACCGAGGGGATCGACAGTGCGGTCAGGGAAGAAGGGATCGTCGCCATCCTCGGTGTGCCGATGAAACTCGGCGATCAGGTCATCGGGGTGCTGTTCGCCTCGCACCGCTCCGCGAGACCCTATGCGCCCGAGGAGATCGCCTTGCTTGTCTCGCTGGCCGCGCACGCGACGATCGCGCTGGATTCCGCGCGGCTGCTGACCGACACCAGGACCGCGCTCGCCGAACTCAGCGCCGCCAACGCGGCCATCCGCGCGCATTACGACACGGTGGAACGCGCTGCGCAGGCGCATGATCGGATGACGGACCTCGTCGTGCGCGGCGGGGGAGTCGAAGACGTGGCCGCGGTCGCCGCGGACATTCTCGGTGGCGCGCTGCTCGTCCTGGATGCCGGTGGCCGCCGGATCGCCGTCGCCGACCTACCCGGCCGCGACACACCCGAGGAACTCGGCGATGAGCGGATCGTCGGCGAAATCGCCACCACCGCGGCACAACTCGGCCGGACGGTGCAGCGGAAACAGCTGTGGGCGGCGCCGGGTGGGGCGAGCAGTGAGCCGCTGTGCACCCTCGTACTGCATCACCCGGCCGACCTATCGCCTTCGGACCAGCGGATTCTCGAACGCGCGGCGCTGGTCACCGCGCTACTGCTGCTGTTCCGCCGCAATATCGCCGAGGTCGAGGGACGCGTGCGCGGTGAGCTACTCGACGATCTCCTCAACGGGCGGGTGCCGAGCCGCGACGCGTTGCACGGCAGGGCCGCGCTGCTCGGTATCGATCTCGCCCAGCCCTATGTACTGGTCGTCATCGACCATGGCGAGCAGCGCCGGACGGCCAGGTGGACCACCGGCTACGTCATGTCACGCCACGGCTTGGCGGCCACTCGTGGCGACCACACGGTGTTGCTGCTGCCCGGCGCGGATCCCACGGCCACCGCGCGCGAGGTGGCACGGGATCTCACGGCAGCGGTCGAAACCTCCGCTACCGTCGCCGGTGCGGGCCCGGTCGACCTTCCCGCTGCCGCTCCGGCCGCATACCGTGAGGCGCGCCGGTGCGTCCAGGTGCTGCACGCGCTGGGCAAGCAGGGATCGGCGGCCAGCGTGCGCACCCTCGGCTTCGTCGGCCTGCTGATCAGCCAAGGGGCCGACGTGCTCTCGTTCCTCGACAGCACACTCGGCCCCGTCGTCGACTACGACCGGCGTCGCGGCGCCCCGCTGATCCACACCCTGGAAACCTATTTCGCCACCGGCGCCAGCCTGAGCAACAGCGCCAAACGCCTGCACATCCACGTCAATACGGTGACCCAACGCCTGGAAAGGATCACCGGCCTGCTCGGCGAGGGCTGGCAGCACCCCGACCGCGCCCTGGAGATCCAGCTCGCACTGCGACTGCACCGGGTCCGCGAATCGGCCGTCTTCGCCGACTGATCACGGCATATCCGCGAAGTAATTCCGGCACAGCTGCTTTCGGCGCGCGTCCCAGACCATGTAGCTGCCGAGCACCAGCTGAACGATGCTGCGCGGCACCGTTTCCCAGCGATCGCGCTGCCGCATGAAGGCGAGGCGAGCCGAACGCCGCCGGTCCGAGGTGTGGTGCGCACGGGATATCAGCAGGCACGGGCCGCGGTTGGGCAGCGATCGGGTGTGTTCCGCTGAGGATTCGAGTCGATAGCGGCGCAGCACTTCTCGTGCCGCGACCCGCATGGTCAGGGCGGCGAAGCCGCGGGCAGGACACGGCCGGTTCGTCGTCATGCCGAACGGGATGTAGTGCGGTGGTTTCGATTCCGGCGCCAGCCACCTGTCCGGGTCGAATCGGTGCGTCGCGTCGCCTTGCTGATAGCCGGGATAGTCGAACAGCAGCACCGAACCCGGCGGGATGGCGGCACGGCCGTCGGCGCGCGGGATCGCCCCGGTGGTGATTCGGTGTGCCACACCGAACAGCGGGTAATGCCAGAGTGTCTCGTCGATGACGCGATCGAGGTAGTCGTCGTCGGCCGGGTCGGTGAGCAATCGCCGCTGCACCCGCTGGTCCGTGGCGATGGCGAGCAGCAGGTGTGCCATCCCCTCCGACATCTGCACGACCGCGGTGTTGAAGAACGTGCCCTGTAGGTAGTACGCCTGCTCCCATACCGACAGCGACGTGGGCAAGGGAACGGGCGGTGGCTCGGTGACGAGTCGTTCCCGCAGGTAGTCGGTCAGCCGGGCGCGCCGGTCGAGATGGCGCAGCGCGGTGCATTTGATCGAGCTGACCACATCGTCGGCGTTGCCGGTGATCAGTTCCCGCACGCTCCGTGGACAGCGCTGGCGGAAGACCAGTTCGAAGTAGACCTCGGCCCAGATCGGCATCATCAGGTCCCGCAGCCGCACGGAGTGGATGCGATCGGCGCCGAGATCGTCGAGCACGCCGCGGGTGCAGCGCGAAACCAGTTCCGTCCATTGGCTATAGGACAGCCCGGCGAGAATCTGCCGGGTGGTCCTTGCGACATCGTCGTACCGCGCGCCGGGTTCGAGATGTTCTTGATGCACCTGCGGGCCGGGCGCGAGCCAGTACCAGAAAAGGTCGGACAGCGCGGCGCCACGGCTGCGGCCGTTCGCCGCGGGATGCCCGTAAACCTGTTTGAACTCCTCGATCGGTATCTGCGGGCCTGGCGCCGCGATGCCGTCTTCACCGTTGACCCACACGAAGATTCGCCCGCGCAGTGCGACAACGGCGCGGGGCAGCCAGCGCGGCAGGCTGACGACGAGCGCGGCGAACAACCCGCTGATGATCAGCCGGTTCATCCGGTCACCGTCCGCCGCACCAGATCCGGGGTCAGGTCGCGGACACCGGTCGCACCGCACAGCGTCATCGCGTGGTCGAATTCGTCGCGCAGCAACTCGAGCACGAGGCGCACCCCCGCTTCACCGCGCAGCCCGAGGCCCCACAGGATCGGGCGGCCGAGCGCCACCGCCGATGCACCGAGTGCCAGCGCCTTGATCACGTCGGTGCCGCGGCGCACCCCGCCGTCGAGCACGATGGGGATCCTGCCTGCCACCGCGGTGACGATCTCGGGCAGCAGATCGATGGTGGCCGGTACCGTATCCAGCTGCCTGCCACCGTGATTGGACAGCAGCAGACCGTCGACGCCGTGCTGCACCGCGATGCGCACGTCCTCGGGATGCAGCACGCCCTTGAGCAGGATCGGCAGCGCGGTGATCCCGCGCAGCCAATCTATGTGCTGCCAGGAGATCTCGGGTGACATCACGATCTGATGCAGCTGTCCTGATTCGCCGTCCCGCAGATCGCGCAGATTCTGGCACGCCAGCCCGGATGGGAGGTCGGCGAATCCGTTGCGCAGGTTGCGCTCGTTCGGCCCGCGGGCCGGCGAGTCGACGGTGACCACCAGCGCGGTGGCGCCCGCGTCGGTGGCGCGCCGCACCAGCGTTTCGGTGATCTCCAGGTCCGGCTGGATGTACAGCTGGAACCACAGCGCCGCGGGACCGCCGGTGACCGCCCGTGCCGCGTCGGCCATCTCGCCCACCGATACGGTCGCCGCCATGCTGGCGATCGTGACCGTGCCCGCCGCCGCGGCCGCCCGGACGGTGGCGAGTTCACCGTCCGGATGGACCAGCTTGTGGAATGCGGTGGGCGCCACCAGGATCGGCATACTCGGCTGGCTGCCGAACAGCGTCACGCCGAGTTCGCGCTTCGCGCTGCCACGCAGCACACGGGGGAGCAGCCGCAGCCGGGCGAACGCGGCCTCGTTGTCGCGCACGGTGATCTCGTCGCGCGCGCCACCCGCGATGTAATCGATGTAGACCGGATCGAGCACCGCGCGCGCCGCGGCCTCGATCTCCCGCAGATTCAGCACATCCGGTGGGGCAGGCACGGCGATCTCACCGTCCGGACACGGTGGCCGCCGACGCCGCCAGCGCGTCGGCGAAGAAATCGTGCAGCGGCGCCCGATGCGCTTTCGGGTCGTCCCAATGGTTTTCGAGATTCTCCGCCATGTGATGGGTCGCGATCAGCGCGCCGCCCAGGTAGTGGCGGATTACCGGATGCAGATAGGCGGCGTCCACGGCCTGGTCGACCGCGTTCTGCGCGGTGCGCCGGACGGTGATGTCGAACGGATCGACCTTGTCGTGGTCGGGGCCGTATTCCAAAGTGACGGTGAACAATCCCGGCGCGTGCGCGCTGTCGCGCACGTAGTCGACCGGTACTTCGTCGTGGTACTCGGCCTGCCCGTCCGGTGTGACGACGATGAGGTCGCCGATGACCCCGAACTGCTGCCACAGCGCCGAGCTGCGGTTGACCCTGGCCACCACGGCATCGGTGAGCGCCGCCGGTGTCGCGTCGATGGTCCGATACGGCCATGGCCGATCGTGATGGCGCTGGTCCAGTATTCGACCGAGTGCCCGGACCGCGTAGCGGAATCCGTGGATGAATCCGCCGGTGGACTTGCGGTAGTCGCGCTGCTGCATCAGCGTGCCCGCGAAATACAGGCCGGGTACGTTCACCGACTCGTATGCGGAGGTCAGCGCAGGCAATTTGTCGTGGATCGCCAGTTCGGGGCGGCAATCCTGCTCGAATATCGAAGCGTCGAAACGGAATCCGGTGCAGACGATGACGCGGTCGTAGCTCAGTTCCTTGATTACCTCGTCGGCCCGCGAAAAGCTGAAGCGCACCAGGTACTTTCCGTCGGCGTTCCGATCGATCGACAGTACGTCGCCGTCGAGCAGCGCGTTCTGCGATTTGAGCTGATAGGTGTCGAGGAAGTTGTTGTTGACCGCCCGCAGGTGTCCGACATAGTGGGTGTTCCAAGCCATTTTGACGGAGTGCGGCCCCGCCACGTGGATCACCGCCGCGGTCGCGACGAGGTTGTCCGCGGTTTCGAAGGCGGAGTTGCCTTTCCCGATGATGAGGACCCGCTGGTCGATGAAATCCTCGGGCACGACGGATACCGTGCCGTAGAGCTCGGCCGTGTCGATCCCGGGGATATCGGGAATTCGCGGCTTGCTCACACCGGTGGCGATCACCAGTCGCCGGGCCCGATGCTCGCGGCCGTGCTGGTCGGTCACGGTGAACCCGCTGTCGTCGCGGTGGATGCGCACCGCGTCGGTGTCATAGGCGATGTCGAGGGCGTGCGCCTTCGCGAAGTCGGCCAGGTAGCGGCCCATATCGTCGGCCTGCGGAAAGTACTGCTTGCTGTACCGGGTGAAGAGCAGTTCCGGATCGGCGGATAGCAGTGAATTCCAGTCCATCCGTAGGTTCAGCTCAGGGTCGGTGGTGCCGGTGTGTGGCTTGTTGATCGAGATCAGCTGGCGGTGGCGGGGAAAGGTCAGAAAGAAGGCCCCGGGCGCGTTGCCGCGCTCCAGGATTCGATAGCGATGCCCCGCGCCGTGCAGGAAGTGCCCGAGCTGGAGTCCGCCGGGCCCGGCGCCGATGATGAGGTAGTCGAGGAGATTGCCAAGAGGTTCGGTGTGCACATGTCCTCCCGAGTGCGGCTTGCGCGCGTTGGTGGCGCATCCATTGTTACGGGAAATCGGCACTGCCCGTTCAAGGTTCAACTTATTGACCGGACAACATCCGGTGAAACCGGTTGTGTCAGTACGTTATTCATAAGGTCAACTGGTCATTCGCGGCGAAATCCAGCGCGCGGCAAGCGGTTGTGGTCGGTGGGGTGCAACCAGCCCGTGCGGTGTCGGCGCTGCTCGTCGACCGGCATCCATACCGTGACGAAACTTTTCAGGGGCGGGTGGTTGGGTCAGTGCCGGGCGCCGATCTGAAACGGGCGCCTTGACATGCGCGGCGACCGGTGACTACCGTCACAGCGAACAACATGCGCACAAGTGTGCGCAATGCGAACGGATTGGGACGATGCGTAAACTCCTTTCGTGGCCGGCGGCACTGTGCTGGCTCACCGTTCTGCTTGACGGTTACGACCTGGTCGTCCTCGGTGCGGCCATCCCCACGCTGATCGAGCAGCACCATCTCGGCTTCACCGCCGCCCGTGCCACCTTCGCCGCGACCATCTCGCTGGTCGGCGTGGCGATCGGCGCGGCGGGGTCGGGTCCGCTCGCCGACCGGTTCGGCCGTCGCAAGGTGCTGCTCACCTCGATCCTGCTGTTCTCGATATTCACCGCCGTCGTGCCGTTCGCCGGGGCGGTCACCGTCTTCGGCGCCTTCCGGTTCATGGCCGGGCTCGGCCTCGGCGCCTGCATGCCGACCGCGCTGACGCTGATGGCCGAGCACATGCCCGCCTCGCGCCGTGCCTTCGCCAGCACCATCACCATGACCGGCTATCACACCGGCGCGGTGATCACCTCCCTGCTCGCGCTGCGGCTCGTGCCGCACTGGGAGCCGCTGTTCTACATCGGCGGCGCGGCCGGGCTGCTCCTGTTGCCGGTGATGTGGGCGAAGCTGCCCGAATCCGAGGCGTACCTGGCGAGCAGGACGGCGCCGAACCGCGTCCAGCCGACGGTGCTGCTGCAGCGCCCGTATCTGCGGGTGACGCTCGGTGTTTGGGTCGGCTCGTTCATGGGCCTGCTGCTGGTGTACGGGCTGAACACCTGGCTGCCGAAGCTGATGCGCGATGCCGGATACAACATGTCGACCTCGCTGACGTTGCTGCTGGTGCTGAATATCGGCGCGGTGATCGGGCTGCTCATCGCGGGCACGCTCGCCGATCGGCGCGGCACCAAGCCGACGGTGCTTGCCTGGTTCGGTGCGGCCGCGGTGCTGCTCGCACTGCTGAGCGTGAAGCTGTCGAGCAACCTGCTGCTCAATGTGGTGGTGCTGGTGACAGGCATCTTCGTGTTCTCGGCGCAGGTGCTCATCTACGCCTATGTCACCCAGGCCTACCCGGCCGAGGTGCGGGCGACCGCGCTCGGTCTCACCGCCTCCGTCGGCAGGCTCGGCGCCATCTTCGGCCCGACGATCACCGGGTGGTTCATCATCGCCGGTTCGGCCCATCCGTGGGGCTTCTACTTCTTCGCCGCGGTGGCCGCGGTCGGCCTGCTCGCCATGGCGGTCGTGCCGCGTTTGGCCGTGCACCGCGCCGAGCGGCCGGCAGCGAGCATCACGGCGGGCTCGGAAGGCTTTGCCGCATGAGGACATTCAGGACCCAGGTCGCCATCGTCGGTGCGGGCCCGGCCGGACTGATGCTCTCGCACCTGCTGCACCGCTCGGGCATCGATTCGGTGGTGGTGGACAACAGAACTCACGAGCAGATCGCGACGACGATCAGGGCCGGGATACTCGAGGCGGGTTCGGTGCGGCTGCTCGTCGACTCCGGCGTCTCGGATCGCGTGCTGACCGAAGGGGATCGCCACGACGGTGTGGTGCTGCGGTTCCAGGGTGACAACCATCGGATCGATTTCCAGGACCTGGTCGGCGAATCCGTCTGGCTGTACCCGCAAACCGATGTATTCCTCGACCTCGCCGCGCGTCGCAAGGCCGACGGCGGCGACGTCCGCTACGGCGTCTCCGGCACCGCGGTCGATGGCTCCGGTGACCGTCCGACCGTGGATTTCATCGACGCGGACGGTACTCCCACGCGCATCGAGGCGGAACTGCTTGTCGGCGCGGACGGTTCACGGTCGATCTGCCGCCATGCCTTTCCGGAAGGGGCGCGCACCGAATGGTTTCGCGCCTATCCCTTCGCCTGGTTCGGGTTTCTCGCCGAAGCGCCGCAGTCGCATCCCGAACTGATCTACACCCGCTCCGACCATGGGTTCGCGCTCATCAGCCAGCGCACCGCGACGACGCAGCGGATGTATTTCCAATGCTCGCCCACCGAGCAGGTCGACGCGTGGGACGACGACCGGATCTGGTCGGAGATGCGAAAGCGTGTCAACGGCAACGGTTTCGAGCTGAAGGAGGGGCCGATCAGCGCCAAGATGGTGCTGCCGTTCCGCTCCTACGTCACCGCCCCCATGCGGCACGACAGGATGCTGCTCGCGGGCGATGCCGCCCACACCGTCCCGCCGACCGGCGCGAAGGGGCTGAACCTCGCACTCGCCGACGTGCGCGTGCTGCACGAGGTGATCGCGGAATTCTTCACGCGCGCAAGCGAAGACGTGCTGGACACCTACACCGGTCGTGCGCTCGACCGGGTATGGCGGGCACAGCATTTCTCCTACTGGATGACGTCGATGCTGCACACCGCCGAGGACGCGTCCCCGTTCGATATCGAGCGGCAGCACGGCGAGCTCGCCTCGATCATCGGATCACGGCACGGCGCAGCGTATCTCGCCGAGGCGTACACCGGCTGGCAGCACCAGAAATGACGGCTCAGCCCAGGCGGGTGACGGGCGTGGCGACGGCGAGTTCGCGCTCGATCCGCCCTGCCGCGGCGAGCAATGGCGCGACCAGTTCGGTCCGGATGGAATCCATGCTGCGGCGGCTGGCATGCGTCGAGATGTTGACGGCCGCGACCACCGTGCCGGAATGGTCGCGCACGGGCGCGGCGACCGAGCGCAGGCCCTCCTCCAATTCCTGGTCGACGATCGAATAGCCCTGAGCGCGGACCTCGGCCAGTGCCGCGCGCAGCGCCGCGGCGTCGGTGAGCGTGTGCGCGGTGCGCGGCGCCAGCGGTGTGCCGTCGAGGTAGGCGTCCAGCTCGGGCGTGCCCAGCCCGGCGAGCAGTACGTGACCCATGGAGGTGGCGTAGGCGGGAAACCGGGTGCCGATATTGATGCTCACGGTCATGATCCGCGACGCGGCGACGCGCGCGATGTAGACGACGTCCGCGCCGTCGAGCACCGAGACCGAACTGGACTCGTGCACCTCGGCCGACAGCTGCTCCAGATGCGGCTGTGCCACCTCGGGCAGCGTCATGCTCGACAGATACGAATAGCCGAGCTCGAGCACCTTCGCCGCGAGCGAGAAATGCTTGCCGTCGGTGCGGACATAGCCGAGATCGGCCAGGGTGAGCAGGAATCGCCGGGCCGCGGCGCGGGTGAGGCCGGTCTGGCGGGCGACGTCGGACAGCGTCAGCAGCGGATGCTCGGCATCGAAGGCCTTGATGACGGCGAGGCCGCGTTCGAGGGACTGCACATGATGGGCGCCGCGCTTGGTGTCGTCGCGGTCCATCGAGTCGTCGAGCTCGTCGCTCGCCATTCTGTCCTCCTCGGCTGTGCTACGTGGCGGCTTCGTCACCGAGTTCGGCCAGCACCTGCTGCCCGATGGCGAACGCGGCATTCGCCGCGGGCACACCCGCGTAGGCGCCGGTGTGCAGCAGCACCTCGGCGATCTCGGCGGCGGTGAGGCCGTTGCCGATCGCGGCGCGCACGTGCATCGCGATCTCCTCGTGCCGCCCGAGAGCGGTGAGGACCGCCAGCGTAACGCAGCTGCGAGTGCGCCGGTCCAAGCCCTCACGCGTCCAGATCCCGCCCCACACCGACTCGCTGATGTACTCCTGGAAGGGGCGGGTGAATTCGGTGGTGCGGGCGATCGCGCGGTCGACGTGCGCGTCGCCGAGCACCTCGCGCCGGACCGCCATGCCCTGCTCGGCTCGTTCGTTCATGCGTGGTCCTTCAGCTGCTCGATGATCAGGTCGTTGATCGCGCCGGGTTGCTCGGCGCTCGCCAGATGGGCTCCGGGGGAGAGGATTTCGAAGCGGGCGCCGGGGATTTCGGCGGCGATGCGCCTGCCGTGCCCGGGTGGCGTCGCGGGGTCCTCGTTGCCCGAGATGACCAGCGTCGGTGCGGTGATGCGCGTGAGCCCGGCGGCGATATCCATCGTCTCGATCGCGGCGCAACACGAGGCATAGCCCTCGGCGGGCGTCGCCGCGATCATGGCTTCGTAGTGGCGCATGCGTTCGGGGTTGGCGGCGCGCCATGCCTCGCTGAACCAGCGCTGCGCGGCGGCGGATGCGATCGCCTGTGTCCCTTCGGCTCGTACGAGGCGGGCGCGCTCCGCCCAGCCGCTCGGCGGGCCGAGTTCGGCCGAGGTGCAGCACAGCGTCAGCGTGCGCAGCCGGTCCGGTGCGTGCTGGGCCAGCCACATGCCGACCATGCCGCCGAGGGAGAGGCCGACGAAGTCCGCCGTCGCGATACCAAGCCGGTCGAGCAGTGCGACGGTATCGCCACCGAGGTCGGCGAGTGTGTACGGACCGGTGGGCACCGGGGAGCCGCCGTGCCCGCGGTGATCGAAGCGCACGACGCGGTAACCCGCCTCGGTGAGCGCGCTCACCTGCGGCTCCCACATACGCAGATCGCTGCCCAGCGATCCGCTCAGCACGACAGGCGATCCCTCGGCGGGGCCGTCGATGACGTAGTGCACAGCGGTGCTCATGATTGCCTCGGCTCTGCCGGGAGCGATACGGCTGTCCCGGTGGCTCGCTCACTCGCGTCCGCGTCCTCCGGTCGCCGAGCGCCCGGTGGATGAACTCGTCCGAAAGTCGCCGCGCCGATTGTTCGTTCGCTCATGTCCGCGTTCTCCACTCGCTGAGCGCCCGGCCGATGAGCTCGTCCGACCGCCGCCGTGCATATGGTTCGCATGTCCACGACCGTGCCCTCCAGTCGGGGAGTGGTCGGCGAATGAAATCGTCCGAAAGCCGCACCTTCGATTGTTCGCTCGCTCACGACTGCGTCCTCCAGTTGTCGAGCGTCCGGCGGATGAATTCGTCCGTCGACCCCAAATACGTTGTCGGATCCAGCAGTTCGTCGATTCGCCGCCGCTCCAGATACTTGGTGATCACGGGATCGGCGGCCAGCAGATCGGCCAATTCGCCGGTGCCCGCGAGTGCTTCGCGGCAACGGTCGGCGACGGTGTCGGTGGCGGCTTGCCTGCCCACCGCCCCCTCGGACGCGGATACCAGTGCGGTCGCGACATTCTCGGCGAGGAGCAGGCCCGCGGTTTCGTCGAGGTTGGCCCGCATCCTGTGCGTGTCGACGTGCAGCCGTTCCAGGCTGGTGCGCAGCCAATGCACGGCGGATCCCGTGGTACGCAACAACTCCGACAGCGGCCGCCATTCGGCATGCCACGAACCCGCCGCGCGCTGATGTTCGTGCGCGGCCGCGCCGAGTAGCGCGGCGACCAGGCCGGGCGCCTGCCCGGCGGAGCCCGCGGCGAGCACCGCGGCGACCGGATTGCGCTTGTGCGGCATGGTCGACGAACCACCCGATCCGGCGGGACCCCGCTCGCTGAGCTCGCCGATTTCGGTCTGGGCGAGCAGGGTGATGTCGCGGGCGATCTTGGCCACCGCACCGCATGTCTGCCCCGAAACCGCTGCCACCTCGGCGATTCGGCTGCGTTCGGTATGCCACGGCAGCGCCGGTTCGGCGAGGCCGAGCTGCCGCGCGATGCCGCTGAGGACCGGAATTCCCTTGTCGCCCAAGGCGGCGAGTGTGCCCACCGCGCCGCCGAACTGCACCGCGAGGCGATCTCGGCGGATCTCGTCGAGCCGGTCGATCGCGGCGGCGATACCGCTGAGCCAGCCCGCCGCGGTCAGCCCGAAGGTGACCGGCGGCGCCTGCTGGAGCAGACTCCGCCCGGCCATCACTGTGCCCGCGTATGTCTCGGCCGAGCGAGCGAGCAGAACGCCGCACTCACGCAACTCACCGCGCAGCACATCGAAGGCACGCGCCGTCACCAGCATCGCGGCGGTATCGCTGACGTCCTGACTGGTGGCGCCGAGATGGACGTACGCGGCCGCCTCGGCTGGGACACGCGCGGTGAGGGCGCGCACCAGCGGACCCGCCGGATTGCCGATGCCGACGGCCCGCGCGCCGATCTCGGCGATGTCGTAGTCCTCGGCCCGGCAACTGCGCGCGATCAGCTCGGCGGCATCGGCCGGAAGCACCCCGGCCTCGGCAGAGGCCAGCGCGAGCGCACCCTCGAAATCGAGCATCGCTTGGAGCCAGGCGCGGTCGCCGACCTGCTCGGCGACCGGCCCGGCCGCGAGCACGCCGTCGAACAGCCCGTCAGACATCGAAGAACACCGTCTCGGATTCACCTTGCAGGTGCACATCGAAAACATAGCCGTCGGCGACGGGCGCGGCGATCAACGTGCCGCGCCGCTCCGCGGGCACCGCCGCCAGGACCGGATCGGTGCGGTGCAGGTCGGCGTGGTCCGGGAAGTACACCCGGGTGACGACGCGGTGCAGCAGGCCGCGGGCGAAGACCGACATGTCGATGTGCGGTGCTTGGCCGTCATCGGCGCCGGGCAGCACGGTGTGCACGGCGAACCCGCCGGAGCGGGTATCGCAGCGGGCGAACCCGCGGAACCCCGCGCGCACCGGGCGCGGATCGTCGGGATGGTCGAAATGCCCGTCGGGATCGGCCTGCCAGATCTCGACCATGGCGTCATCGATCACCTCGCCCGCGCCGTCGAACACCCTGCCGCGCAACCAGATCGCGCCCTCGGTGCCGACCGGCACGGCGTACGGGCCGTCGTCCCGGATAAGGCCGATGTGCAGATAAGGTCCGACGGTCTGCGACGGCGTGGTCGGCAGACTAGTCATCGTGATCGTCCTCGTCGCTCTCGAAGGGGGTGGCGTCGCGGCCGCGAAGCACGATGTCGAATTCGAAGGCCAGCGCCCGTTCCGGTTGGGTGCGCGCGTAATCGAAGCGGCTGATCAACCGCGGCCTGGCGGCCTCTGGCACCGCGTTGAAGATCGGGTCCTGGAAGAACATCGGATCGTCCGGGAAGTACATCTGCGTGACCAGCCGCTGGGTGAACGCGTGCCCGAACACCGAGAAGTGGATATGCGCTGGGCGCCAGGCATTGTGGTGGTTGCGCCACGGGTAGGCGCCCGGTTTGACGGTGGTGAATTCGTAGCGGCCGTCGCCGTCGGTCACGGCGCGGCCCGCACCGTCGAAGTTCGGGTCGAGCGGGCAATCCCAGCGGTCTCGGTCGTGCCGGTAGCGGCCGCCCGCATTGGCCTGCCAGATCTCGACGAGCGAATGCGGGATGGGTGTGCCGTCGCCGTCGAGCAGGCGGCCGTGCACGACGATGCGCTGGCCCATCGGTTCACCGGGATGCCCGGCGGTCAGGTCGTTGTCCGCGGCGCCGATCAGGTCCTCGCCGAAGACGGGGCCGGTGATCTCGGTGAGCCGGTGCGGCAGCAGTACCAGGGGCTGCCGCGGATGCCGGAGCGCGGTGGATTTGTAGCCGGGGGAATCGAGGGGCGGGTGGGTGTCCGGATCGGGACGGAACGCGGTGCTCATGCTGCCTCCAAAACCACGGCGAGGCCCTGGCCGACGCCGATACACAGTGCGGCGAGCCCCCATCGGCTGCCGCGGCGCCGCATTTCGCGGGCGAGCTGGTTGACGATCCGCGCGCCGGAGGCCCCGAGCGGGTGGCCGAGCGCGATCGCCCCGCCGTTGACATTGACGATCGCCGGATCCAGCTCCGGCCAGTCGGCCAGGCAGGCCAGCGATTGCGCGGCGAACGCTTCGTTCAACTCCACCACATCCAGGTCGGCCCAGCCGATACCGGCCCGCCGCAGCGCGGTCCGCGCGGCCTGAATCGGGCCGATGCCGAACATGCTCGGGTCGACCCCGGCCACGCCGCGGCCCGCGATCCGGGCGAGCGGCCCCTGCCCGAGCCGGTCGGCCAGCGCCTCGTCGCCGAGCAGCAGCGCGGCGGCGCCATCGGTCAGCGGGGAGGCGTTGCCCGCGGTGACCGTGCCGTCCCGCCGGAACGACGGCTTCAGCCCGGCGAGCTTCTCGGTGGTCGTATCCGGCCGCATCGGCTCGTCCCTGGTGAGCTCGGCGCCGGGCGCCGCGACGACGTGGTCGTCGTAGAAGCCGTTCGCCCACGCCGCGGCGGCGAGCCGGTGACTGCGCGCGGCGAACTCGTCCTGTGCGTCGCGGTCGATTCCGTAGGCGCCCGCGAGGATTTCGGTGCTCTCGCCCAGCGAGATGGTCCACTGTTCCGGCATGGCCGGGTTGACCATGCGCCAGCCGAGCGTCGTCGAGTGCAGCGTCTGGTCACCGGCGGGAAAACCCTTGGCGGGCTTGAGCATCACCCATGGCGCGCGGCTCATCGATTCGACCCCGCCCGCGACAACCGTTGCGGCATCGCCGGTTTCGATGAGGCGGGCGGCCTGCATGACCGCGTCCATGCTGGATCCGCACAGCCGGTTCACCGTGGTGCCCGGCACCGAGGTGGGCCAGCCCGCAAGCAGTGCCGCCATCCGCGCGACGTTGCGGTTGTCCTCACCCGCCTGATTGGCGGCGCCGAAGACGACGTCGTCCACCGTCGCCGGATCCAGATTCGTCCGTGCGGCAAGTGATTTCAGTACGTGCGCGCCCAGGTCGTCGGGCCGGAGTCCGCTCAGCGCGCCGCCGTAGCGGCCGAACGTCGTGCGTACGCCGTCGTAGAGGTATGCCGCGGTCACGCCGCCGCCAACGCGCGCAGGGCCGCCAGCTCGGCGGCGGTCGGCGGAGCGGTGACGGTCAGCTCCGCGGCGACCTGCAGATCCCAGCCGGTGGCCGCGCGCACCTGCTCGACGGTGACGCCGGGATGCACTGCGGTGAGGATCAATTCGCCGTTCTCGTCGGGGCGGAGCACGCCGAGGTCGGTGATGATCAGCGTCGGGCCCGCGCCGGGCATGCCCAGCGCCGCCCGTTCCCCCGCACCGCGTCCGTGGCCGAACGAGGTGACGAAATCGACCTGCTCGACGAAGGAACGCCGCGATTGCCGCACCACGACGAACACCTCGCCACAGGACGCCGCGATCTCCGGCGCACCGCCCGCGCCTGGCAGCCTGACCTTCGGGTGCAGGTAGTCGCCGACGACGGTGGTGTTGATATTGCCGAACCGATCCAGTTGTGCGGCACCGAGAAAGCCGATGTCGATGCGGCCGGGCTGCAGCCAGTAGTTGAACACCTCGGGCACGCTGATCACCGCGTCGGCGGTCTCGGCGAGTATCCCGTCGCCGATCGAGGCGGGCAGGCGGTCCGGTTTGGAGCCCAGCGTGCCCGATTCGTAGACGAGGACGAGGCCGGGCGCGTGTGTCGTGCGTGCCAGATTCGCCGCGGTGGACGGCAGCCCGATCCCGACGAAGCAGCGCTTGTCCCCGGTGAGTGCCCGCGCGGCGGCGACGGTCATCACCTCGTCCGAGGTGTATGCCGGATCGGTTGCGGCCGAGGTGGTTTCGGTCGTAGTCATGCGTCGCTCCCGATCGTCGAGGTGCCGGTGTACACGTGTTCGTGCAGCCAGCGGTCGAAAGTGCCGCGGTCGCGGCTGATTTCGTCCCATGCGGCGTAGTAGGCGTTGTCGCGCTCCGAATAGCCCTGTGCGTAGGACGGATGCGCACCGCCGGGCGCCTCGGCGACTGCGGTGATCGCCCAGGCGGGCAAGACGATCGCGCCGGGGACCGGCGTGAGCGTGTCGACGATCTCCTCCACGGTCACCAGGCTGCGCTTCGCGGCGAGCACCGCCTCCTTCTGCACGCCGAGCAGCCCCCACAGCTGCACGTTTCCGGCGCGATCGGCGCGTTGCGCGTGGATGATCGTGACGTCCGGGTTCAGCGCGGGCACCGCGGTGAGGTGTTCGCCGGTGAACGGGCACACGATCGGCTTGATCGTGTCGGTCACCGTCGGCAGATCGGTGCCGACGTAGCCGCGCAGCACCGCGAACGGCAATCCCGACGCGCCAGCGACATAGCGGTTCGCCATGCCCGCGTGGCTGTGCTCCTCGATCAGCAACGGTGCGGGCCACGAGTTCTGGACGGCGTCGCGGAACCGGTGCAGCGAGCCGACGCCGGGGTTGCCACCCCAGGAGAAGACCAGCTTGCGCGCGCACCCGGCGCCGATCAGCTGGTCATAGACGATGTCCGGCGTCATCCGTACCAGCGTCAGATCGCGCCTGCGCTGCCGGATGATCTCCTGCCCGGCCGCCACCGGAATGAGATGGGTGAACCCTTCCAGCGCGACGGTGTCACCGTCGCGCACGAGGTCGGCAACCGCCTCCGCCACCGACGAAATCCTGGCCACAAGCTCTCCCGTGTTCGGATAGTGAACATTTGTGCTCATTATGAACAAGGAGGGGCGGGTGGGTCAACCGTTGATCACTCAGTCCAAGGCTGGGCGCCAGGTGGCCACGGCCCAGATGACGACGATGTTCAGTCCGATGATCAGCATCGACCAGGCCGGGTAGTAGGGCAGCGAGAGAAAGTTCGCGATGATCGACAGCGCCGTGACCACCAGCGCTCCGATGCGTCCCCAGAGCGTCCCGGTCATCAATCCGATCGAACAGATGAACAACAGCAGGCCGAGCACCGTGTGTGTCCAGCCCCAGACTGTCGTGTCGAACCGGTAGAGATATTCGACGCCGACAACATAGATCTGGTCGGCGATGACCGCCGAGATGCCCTGTAAAACGGAAAGCACGCCGACGGTCGCCAGCACGACACCGGCCGCGATCGATGTGCCGGCGGCCACGCCCTGGCGAACCGGATGTTCGGTGTCCGACTGGTGTGTCATGGGTCGTCCCTTCCTGATGCGGTGAGTTCTCCCGAATCTGCCCTCGGCCGTCTGGAGGCACCTCCTCCGTAGCGGATGACGTTGTCGGCCGCGGTCCGCGGGGCCGCCTCGCGCACCGGCGATTTCATCCGCGCCGTGTGAGGACATCGCGGTGCCGAAGCCGCAGGGTCGATTCCGATGATGCGTCACCGCCGATCAAGCCGAAACGGCAGCCGCTCGAGCGCTGTTCGCGTGCTCACCGTGCTCGCCGCCGGGCAATTCCTGATGACGTTGGACAGCACGGTCATGAACGTCTCGATGGCGAGCGTCGCCGCCGATCTCGGCACCACGATCACCGGAATCCAAACCGCCATCACGCTGTACACGCTCGTGATGGCGAGTTCGATGATCACCGGTGGACGGCTCGGCACGCGGCTCGGCCGCCGCCGTGCCTTCACGATCGGGCTGATCGGATACGGCATCGGTTCGCTCACTACCGCGCTCGCGCCGAACCTCGCGGTCCTGCTGCTCGGTTGGTCGCTGTTCGAAGGCCTGGGCGCGGTGTTGATCATGCCGGCGATCGTGGCGCTCGTCGCGGCGAACATCCCCGTCGAACGCCGCACCGGCGCCTATGGATTGATCGCCGCGGCGGGTGCGAGCGCGGTGGCGGTCGGGCCGTTGATCGGTGGCGCCGTCACGACTTTCGCCTCCTGGCGCTATGTCTTTCTCGGCGAGGTCGTCGTGGTGGCGATCATTCTGCTATTGCTGCGCGGCATCCAGGATGTGCCCGCCTCGCGTATCGGGTTCGACCTGCTCGGATCGGTGCTCTCGGTGCTCGGCCTCGGGGCGATGGTCTTCGGCGTGCTACGCGCCGGCGAGTGGGGGTGGGTGCGCGCGAAACCCACAGGGCCCCAGGTACTCGGCCTGTCTCCGGTCATCTGGTTGCTGCTGA
The DNA here is from genome assembly GCF_044547285.1 of Nocardia sp. NPDC052566. Lineage (NCBI taxonomy): Bacteria > Bacillati > Actinomycetota > Actinomycetes > Mycobacteriales > Nocardiaceae > Nocardia > Nocardia sp. NPDC052566. The sequence continues at coordinate 200,697 of NZ_JBIUAF010000006.1, forward strand.
CCGGGCTCCTCGTGCTCTACGGCCTGCTGCGCTGGGAAGCCCGGCTGACCGCCGCCGGGCGTGAACCGCTGCTCGACGTCGGGTTGCTCCGGAACCGGGAGCTTGCCGGTGGTCTCGGAATGTTCTTCGCGCAGTTCCTCGTTCAGGCCGGGGTCTTCTTCGCGGTGCCGCTGTTCCTTTCGGTGGTCCTCGAACTCAGTGCGCTGGAAACCGGGCTGCGCATTCTGCCGTTGTCGGTCGCGCTGGTGCTCACCGCGATCGGCATTCCGGCCTTACGGCCGCGCGCCGGTCCGCGCCGGACGGTTCGGCTCGGGCTGGCGTCGATGATCGTCGGCATCGTGATCCTGGTCGCGGGCCTCGACCCGGGTGCGGCGGCGAGCGTCGTACTGATCCCGATGGTGTTCCTGGGGTTGGGATTGGGCGCTCTGTCCGCACAGCTCGGCGCGGTTACCAGCGCGGCGGTTCCCGACTCGCGCGGCGCGGAGGTCGGCGGATTGCAGAACACGGCAACCAGTCTCGGCGCGTCGCTCGGCACGGCGCTGATCGGATCGGTGCTCATCTCGACGTTGATCGTCGTGGCGGACAGCGGGATTCAAGGCAATCCCGCCGTGCCCGAATCGGTGCGCACACAGGCGAGCGCGCAACTGGCCGACGGCGTCTCGTTCGTCTCCAGTACGCAGCTACGCGACGGGCTGGCCGCGGCGGGGGTGCCGCAGGACGTGGCGGCCGAGATTGTCCAGATCAACGCCGCGGCCCGGCTCGCCGCGCTGCGTGCCGCGCTGGCGGTGGCCGCGCTGCTGGCGGTCGCGGCGCTGTTCGGCACCTGGCTGCTTCCGCGCCGCGCGGTTGGCGCATCCCGAGGAGAGGAGTGAAATATGAGGCCACACTGGGAATTTCAACGACGATCAGCTCCCGGACCGTCCGGTCGCCGCGCTGTCCGGCCCGCCCAGTTGCGATCGGCGCAGCCGGACCGACGCCGTCAATGCCCGCAGCGCGAATCCGATCAGAATCATGTTGCCGACCATCTGAGCGAGCACTACCGCCCTGGCCGGTTCCGTCCGCGCCGCGATATCGCCGAAGCCGACGGTCGCGAAGATCGTCACGCAGAAGTAGAGCGAATCGAGTTTTGTCATGGGTTCGCTGAAATTGTGCGAATCGGTCACCGACAGTATGTAATACACCGTCGCGTAGCCGGCGGTGTAGCACGTGAATATCGTGATGGCCGCCTCGATTGCCCGCGCGGCCGGATATGCCGTTCGCAGCACCGCGCGGATCTGCCAGACGCACATCCCGCACACCCCGAGCAGTCCGCAGACCAGCAATGTGACCGTGCCGATGTCGCCGATCCGCGTAAACGGCAGCAGAAAGTACGCCAGCAACAGTGCAAAAGTCGTTCCGCCGGTGACAGATACATCGCGCCACAGCCGTTGGCGCCGAATTCGGCCCGCATTGTTTTTCGAGGAGTTGTCGTTCGGCATCGGGTATCCCCTTCGGCCGTAGAACATGCCGCGCGTCGCCTGTCCGAATCGACTGTACTACCGGGCCGGATTACCGGCCATCGCGCCGCTGTGTGGCACGGGGAAATGAGGGCGGCATGACCACGAATGACAACGTGCGGGCACTCATCGCGGAGGAACGTGCGGAACTGGAGCGGTTGCGTGCGGCGGTCGCGGTGCGGCCGCATCGAATCCGGCACACGCTGCGCTGGACCGGTGTGGGAATCGTGCTGGTGCTGATGGGGATCGCGCTGTTCGGGGCGGTGGTCGCCCGTTTCTGCCGCGGCGAAATCCTCGATACCGACCGATATCTGGCGACCGTCGCGCCATTGAGCGCAGAGCCCGCGATACAGGCCGAACTGGCCGACCGGATCACCACCGCGATCACCACCCGCGTCGATGTGGCGCGCCTGACCGCGGATGCGCTCGACCTGCTCGTCGCCGATCTGCCGCAATCGGCCGATCGGCCGCGGATCTCCGCCGCTTTGCACAATGTACCGCCGCTGGTGGCAACCCAGACCGAGGCGCTGATTCGCCGGACAGCCCAATCTTTCGTGGCGAGTGAACAATTCGAAAGGATCTGGATCTCGGCGAATCGGCACGCCCACGAGATCCTGGTCGCTGTCCTCACCGGACGATCAGGAACGGCCGTCGTCGTCGATGATAAAGGCACGGTGAGCATTTCGCTTCAGGCGATCCTGTCCGAGGTGCGCCAGCGGCTCGACGAGCGCGGCATCACCTTCGCCGACCGGGTGCCCGACCTCGACGCGCAATTCGTGCTGTTCCAATCCAGTGAGTTGGTGCGCGCGCAGCATGCCGTGCGCGTGCTCGACCGGTTGTCGGGTGTGCTGCCATGGCTCGCGCTGGCCGCCGCCGCGACGGCGGTCTTGCTGGCGCCCAGGGGATATCGGCTACGGGCGATATCGCTGGCCGGTGCCGCCGCGGTGGTGGCGATGGTGCTCCTGGCGATCGCGCTGGTGATCGGCAGGCAGGTCTATCTCGGCGAGATGCCGCCCGAAGTGCTGTCCCCCGCGGCCGCGGCGGCCGTCATCGATGCGGTCTATCGGCCGCTGCGCGCAGCGCTGCGTGCGGTGGCGGCGGTGGGTTTACTCGCCGTAATGACGGGCTACCTTGCCGGACAGTCGAATTCGGCCCGTGCGGTACGGGAGAGCGCGGCGACCGCGCTCGCGAAGCTGCGTGGGGCACGTGCGGATCGGCCGCCGACGACGATCGAACTCGCCGCCGCCCGCTTTCTGCTGCCGCTGCGATTGGCGGTTCTCATCGCGGCGGTGGTGGCGCTGGTGTGGTGGCGCTATCCGACCGGTCTCGTCGTGCTCGGTATCGCGCTCGCCGCCGGGGTCGCGCTCTCGGTCCTGCAATGCGTGGCACTGCCCGCGAAGAAGGCGTCGCGGGCGCATCGGCCGTAGCGGGCGGGCGGCGAAACCACTGGTCGTTATGGGTGGCGACGTGACCGGCGTTACAGTGGGGTGGGCAGATGGTGAAGGAAAACTGATTGAGCACAGTCGCGCAGGGCAGTCCGTGGGTTGCCGTTCGGCCGGATGACGACGTCAACCAGTTGGCGCGGCGAGTGTCGTTCGCGCACCGGTCCTTTGTCGAGGGTGTGGACCGGTTGCCGACCGTGCGGCCCGGCGGGCTCTCGGTGCGTTCGGTGGTGCTCGATTCCTGGCGGCGCAGCCGCAGCAGCGGCGTCGACCCGGATGGGTTCGGCGGTGCGCTCGAGCTCGACGGCCCTGAGCTGGAACGCTATCGGGCCACGCATCCGACGGCGCTGATCTGGCCCGCGGTGCGCAAACTCCTGGTCGAGGACGCCGCCGACGCCGGCTTGCTCGTCGCGATCAGCGATGCCCGCGGGCGGCTGCTCTGGGTCGACGGCGATCCGAAGGTCAGGGATCGGGCCGTGGGGATGAACTTCGTCGAGGGCGCGGACTGGAGTGAGGATCGCGTCGGCACGAACGCGCCGGGGACCGCGCTCGCGCTCGATCATCACGTGCAGATCTTCGGCGCCGAGCATTTCAGCCGCGCGGTGCACGAATTCAGCTGTACCGCGGCGCCGGTGCACGACCCGCTCAGCGGCCGGATCATCGGCGCCATCGATATCACCGGCGGGCCGCGGGTGGCCGCGCCCGAGGTGCTGTCGCTGATCCGGGCGACGGTGCTCGCCGCGGAATCCGAACTGCGACTGCATCTGCTCGATGCCCCCGCGCCGCTCGACGCGACGACCGCGCGACTACAGGTGCTCGGGCCGGGCCCGACGTTGACGCTGAACGGCGAGCGAATTCGCCTGTCGCAGCGGCACGCCGAGATCCTGCTGCTGCTCGCGGATCATCCCGAGGGGCTCAGCGCCGATCATCTCGCCATGCTGCTCGACGAATCCGAGCTGGATCCGGTGACGGTGCGCGCCGAGCTGTCCCGGGTGCGAAAGATCCTGGGCGCCAACGGTCTCGGCTCGCGGCCCTACCGGTTGCTGATCGAGCTGGATACCGATGTCGCCGAGGTGCGCCGGGCGCTGGCGCGCGGTGACGCGGCGGCCGCGCTGCGCGCCTATCCGGCCGCGGTGCTACCCCGTTCACTCGCGCCGGGGATCGCCGACCTGCGCGCGGAGTTGCGCGGGCGATTGCGCGCGACGCTGCTCGCGGCGGGTGATCGCAGGCTGCTCGCGCGCTGGACCAGCTCCGTGGACGGGCGCGACGATCTCGCGGCGTGGACCGCCTACCTCTCCGCCCTCGATCCGCAGTCCTCGATGTATGCGCAGGTCCAGGCCCAATTGATCTTGATAGACCATAAATTGGGCATCTGACCAGTTTCTTGCAACGCTCATGCAACATGCCCGCTCGTAGTGTTCCGAGTCACACCTGACACGCGAAATGTCAGCACTACGAGGAGCATGCGATGACTGTCTTTGCCCGCCCCGGAACCCCCGATGCCGCCATGTCCTTCCAGCCGCGCTACGAGAACTGGATCGGCGGCGAATGGGTACCGCCCGTCAAGGGCCAGTACTTCGAGAACCCGACGCCGGTCACCGGGCAGCCGTTCTGCGAGGTGGCGCGCGGCACCGCGGAGGACATCGAACTCGCCCTCGACGCCGCGCATGCCGCCGCGCCCGCCTGGGGCAAGACCTCGGTCGCCGAGCGCGCCGTCATTCTCAACAAGATCGCCGACCGGATGCAGGACAACCTCGAGGCCATCGCGCTCGCGGAAACCTGGGACAACGGCAAGCCGATCCGCGAAACCATGGCGGCCGACATCCCGCTGTCGATCGATCACCTGCGGTACTTCGCGGGCGCCATTCGGGCACAGGAGGGTTCGCTGTCGGAGATCGACTCCGACACTGTCGCTTACCATTTCCACGAGCCGCTCGGTGTGGTCGGTCAGATCATCCCGTGGAACTTCCCGATCCTGATGGCCATCTGGAAGCTCGCTCCCGCGCTGGCCGCCGGAAATGCGGTGGTGCTCAAGCCCGCTGAGCAGACACCGGCCTCGATTCTGTACCTGATGAGCCTCATCGGCGATCTGCTGCCGCCGGGTGTGGTCAATATCGTGAACGGTTTCGGTGTCGAGGCGGGCAAGCCGCTGGCGTCGAGCCCGCGCATCAAGAAGATCGCCTTCACCGGTGAGACCACCACCGGCAGGCTGATCATGCAGTACGCCTCGCAGAACCTGATTCCGGTCACGCTGGAGCTCGGCGGCAAGAGCCCGAACATCTTCTTCTCCGATGTGCTCGCCGCGAACGACGAGTACCAGGACAGCGCGCTCGAGGGCTTCACCATGTTCGCGCTCAACCAGGGCGAGGTCTGCACCTGTCCATCGCGCGCGCTCATCCAGGCCGATATCTACGACGAGTTCCTCAGTGCCGCCGTGGTGCGCACCAAGGCTGTGCGGCAAGGGGATCCGCTCGACACCGAGACCATGATCGGCGCGCAGGCCAGCAATGATCAGCTGGAGAAGATCCTGTCCTACATCGAGATCGGCAAGGGCGAGGGCGCGACGCTGCTCACCGGTGGCGAGCGCGCCGACCTCGGCGGCGATCTGTCCGGCGGCTACTACGTGCAGCCGACGGTGTTCGCCGGGAACAACACCATGCGGATCTTCCAGGAGGAGATCTTCGGGCCCGTCGTCTCGGTGACCTCGTTCGCCGACTACGACGACGCCATCAAGATCGCCAACGACACCCTGTACGGGCTCGGCGCAGGCGTGTGGTCGCGCGACGGCTCGGTGGCCTACCGCGCGGGCCGCGATATCCAGGCCGGGCGGGTGTGGACGAACACCTACCATCAGTACCCCGCGCACGCGGCGTTCGGCGGCTACAAGCAGTCCGGCATCGGCAGGGAGAACCACCGCATGATGCTCGACCACTACCAGCAGACCAAGAACCTGCTGGTGAGCTACGCGGGTAAGGCGCAGGGCTTCTTCTGATGCCGGGCACCGCCCCACGGCGGGTGCGTGCCACCGCGGCGGCGATGGACCTGCTCCGTCGCCTCCGCGGGCTGCACGGACCGCTGATGCTGCACCAGTCGGGCGGATGCTGCGACGGGTCCGCCCCGATGTGTTATCCCGCAGGCGAATTCGTGATCGGTGATCGCGATGTGCTGCTCGGATTGCTCGATCTGCGGCTGCGGGCCGATGAGCTACCCGACACCGATCCCGAACCGGAAGACAGTGCGCCGGTATGGATCTCGGGTCCCCAGTTCACCGCGTGGCAGCACACCCAGTTGATCCTCGATGTCGTGCCGGGGCGTGGCTCCGGTTTCAGCCTGGAATCGCCGGAAGGATTCCGATTCCTCAGCCGCGGAAGGGTTTTCGAACCCGGCGAACTCCGCGCGCTGGCCGCCACCGAACCGGTCACCGGTGCGGGCTGGGAGCGCGGCGAACGGCCGTTGCCCGCCGCCGAGCCCCAGGTCGTCGCCGAGGCGGCCGACGCATGCCCGGTCCCCGGCCGGTCCCACTGATTCATCCAGCTAGAAGGAGGTCGCGATGGCGATCCCCGTCAATCGGCCAACCCGTGCGAACTCGCACAGCGAGAACAGCGAATACCTCGCGAAGCGCACCCTGAAATCGGGGTCGGCGGGGTGGCTACTGCTTGCCGGTCTCGGCGTCAGCTATGTGATCTCCGGCGATTTCGCCGGGTGGAACAACGGTTTGGCGCAGGGCGGTTTCGGCGGATTGCTCATCGCGACCGTGGTGATCGCGGGCATGTACCTGGCCATGGTGCTCGGCATGGCCGAGATGTCCTCGGCCTTGCCCGCCGCCGGCGGCGGTTACACCTTCGCGCGGCGGGCGCTCGGGCCGTGGGGCGGATTCGCTACCGGCGCGGCGGTTCTCATCGAATACGCGATCGCGCCCGCGGCGATCGCGACGTTCATCGGTGCGTATGTGGAGTCGTTGAATCTGTTCGGGATCACCGATGGATGGTGGGTGTATCTGGCGGTGTACGCGTTGTTCATCGGTGTGCATTTGACCGGTGCGGGTGAGGCGTTGAAGGCGATGTTCGTGATCACGGCGATCGCGTTGGTCGGGTTGGTGATTTTCGCGGTGTCGGCGTGGGGGTTGTTCGATGTCGGGAATCTGACCGATATTCCGGCTGATCCCGCGGCCGTTGGTAGTTCGTCGTTCCTGCCGTTCGGGTACTTCGGTATCTGGGCGGCGGTGCCGTTCGCGATCTGGTTCTTTCTTGCGGTGGAGGGTGTGCCGCTGGCGGCGGAGGAGGCGCGGGAGCCGGAGAAGAATGTGCCGCGCGGGATCATCATCAGCATGCTTGTGCTGATCGTCACCGGCGCTACGGTGCTGTTCCTGGCTACGGGAGCGCTGGGTGCGCAGGCGATTTCGACTTCGGGTAATCCGCTGGTCGAGGCGCTCGGTGATAGTGGTGCCGCTCGGTTGGTGAACTACATCGGCTTGGCCGGGTTGGTGGCGAGCTTCTTCTCCATCGTTTACGCGTATTCGCGGCAGACTTTCGCTTTGTCGCGTGCCGGGTATCTGCCGACGAGTCTGTCTGTGACCAATTCGCGTAAGGCGCCGGTGCTGGCGTTGATCGTGCCCGGTGTCATCGGATTCGCGCTGTCGCTGACCGGGCAGGGCGCGATGCTGCTGAACATGGCCGTGTTCGGTGCGGCGCTGAGTTATGTGCTGATGATGATCAGCCACATCGTGCTTCGCGTTCGCGAACCGGGGCTGGTCCGGCCCTACCGTACGCCCGGCGGCATCCTCACCACCGCCTTCGCCCTCGTGATCGCTTGCGCCGCGGTGATCGCCACCTTCCTCGTCGACCGGACGGCGGCGACGTGGACGCTGGTCGCCTTCGCGGGCTTCATGGCCTACTTCGGGCTGTACAGCCGGCACCGGCTGGTCGCCAACTCGCCCGATGAGGAGTTCGCGATGCTGGCCCGAGCCGAGGAGGAGCTCGAATGACGGTGTACCACCAGCGAATCGGCGGGATCGGCTATCGGTTCGACGGGCTGGTCGAATTGCTGGCCAAGGCGACACCGCTGCGTAGTGGTGACGAATTGGCCGGGTGTGCCGCACATTCCGATGCGGAGCGGGCGGCCGCGCAGTGGGCGCTGGCCGAGGTGCCGTTGGTGACGTTCCTGAACGAGCTGGTGGTGCCGTACGAGACCGATGAAGTCAGCCGGTTGATCATCGATTCGCATGATCGGGTCGCGTTCCAGGCTGTTTCGCATCTGACCGTTGGCGGGCTGCGGGATTGGTTGCTGGATGCGGCGTCTCGCGATAATGCCGCTGAGCTGTTGCGTGCGGTTTCTGCGGGGTTGACCCCGGAGATGGTCGCGGCCGTTTCCAAGATCATGCGTAATCAGGATTTGATCGCGGTGGCGCGTGCGATCGAGGTGACCGCGGGATTCCGCACCACCGTTGGCGTGCGGGGTACTCTGGCGACCCGGTTGCAGCCCAACCATCCCACCGACGACCCGCGCGGGATCGCCGCGGCGGTGCTCGACGGGTTGTTGCTGGGGTGTGGGGACGCGGTGATCGGTATCAACCCGGCTACCGATTCACCCCAGGCGACCGCTGATCTGCTGTATCTGCTCGACGAGGTCCGTACTCGTTTCGATATCCCGGCTCAGTCGTGTGTGCTGTCGCATGTCACGACCACGTTGGGGTTGATCGAGGCGGGTGCGCCGGTGGATTTGGTGTTCCAGTCGATCGCGGGCACCGAAGGCGCGAATGCCGGTTTCGGAGTGAACATTTCACTGTTGCGTGAAGCCAACATTGCTGGGCGGGCTTTGGGGCGCGGCACGGTCGGTGACAATGTCATGTACCTGGAAACCGGCCAAGGCTCAGCCTTGTCGGCCGGAGCGCATTTGGGTGTGGGCGGGAAACCGGTGGATCAGCAAACCTTGGAGACCCGCGCGTATGCGGTAGCGCGGGATTTGGATCCGTTGTTGGTGAATACGGTGGTCGGGTTCATCGGCCCGGAGTACCTCTACGACGGTAAGCAGATCATCCGCGCGGGTCTCGAGGATCATTTCTGCGGCAAACTCCTCGGATTACCGATGGGTGTGGATGTTTGTTACACCAACCACGCCGAAGCCGACCAGGACGACATGGACACCCTGCTCACCCTGCTCGGCGCAGCGGGTTGCGCGTTCGTCATCGCCGTCCCCGGCGCCGATGATGTGATGCTCGGCTACCAAAGCCTCAGCTTCCACGACGCCCTGTATGCCCGCCAGGTCCTGGGCTTGCGCCCGGCCCCGGAATTCGAAACCTGGCTCACCGACCTCGGAATGCTCGACCCGACAGGCCGCATCCTCCCGGTCGAGCCCCTCACCTCCCCGCTACGCGCCCTGGCAGGTGCGGTATGACCGGTGTCGAGCGCAGTCATATGGCCCCCGAAACCGGCGTGTCGCAGGGCCATTCGACTGCGCTGGGCGAGACCAGAGCCAGGTCGGGCATGGCCAGGGTGGCCGATCGCGTCGCCGCCGCGCGCCTCGGCTGGTGTCGGGTGGAGCCTGTCGAGCGCGGTCGCGCGGCCGCGGAAGCCATTGTTTCGTACGGCCATTCGACTGCGGTCGGCGAACCGGACCGGATTCGGGATGTTCAGCGCGTGGGCTGTGTACTGCCAGTCGATCCCTCACCTCCCCGATGCCCGTTCTGGCAGGTGCCCGGTGACCCCGGTCGAGCGCAGTCGAATGGCCCCGGATTCCGGCGTGTCGCAGGGCCATTCGACTGCGCTCGGCGGAAGCGGATCTGAGGGTGCGGTTGTGATGGTGGGGGATGTCGTGAGCGAGGTTCGGCGATGGGAGATGTTGTGATGCATCCGGCGGTGGCGGCGGGAGATGGTGCGGTGCGGGGGTTTTGGGAGGAGTTGCGGGGTAGCACGCAGGCCAGGATCGGGTTGGGGCGGACCGGGGATGCGTTGCCGACGACGCAGGTGCTGGAGTTCCGGGCGGCGCACGCGGCGGCGCGGGATGCGGTGCATCTGCCGCTGGATGTCGAATCCTTGCGTGAGCGGGTGGTGGCATTGGGTTTGGGCGAGCCGGTGCATGTCACGAGCCGGGCCCGGGATCGGGCGGAGTATCTACGCCGACCTGACCTTGGGCGGTTACCGGCTTCATCCGGATTGGCGGCGGTGCCGCACAGTGGGGCCGAGATCGGAGATGGATCCGGCTCGGGGGCTGTGACGCGTAGTGGGGCGGGGATCGGAGATGGATCCGGTTTGGCGGCGGTGCCGCACGGTGGGGCCGAGATCGGAATCGTGCTGGCGGACGGGCTTTCGCCGCTCGCGCTCAGTGCGCACGGGCCTGCGATGGTCGCTGCGCTGATCAAGGAGCTCGGGCCACGGTACTCGATTGCGGCGCCGGTGATCGCGACGCAGGCCAGGGTCGCGCTCGGTGATCACATTGCCGAGGCGATGGGCGTGGCGACGGTGTTGGTGTTGATCGGGGAGCGACCGGGGCTTTCGGTGGCCGACAGCCTCGGGATCTATCTGACGCATCTGCCGCGGCCGGGGCGTACCGACGCCGACCGCAACTGCATCTCCAACATCCACCCGCCGGAAGGGCTCGGGTACGCGCAGGCGGCAAAAGTGGTGGCGGGCTTGGTCTCCGGCGCGCGGACGCTCGGCCGCTCCGGGGTCGACCTGAAAGACACTTCCACGCGCAACGCTCTCGAGCACGTCGCTACCTCGATCCTGCAGGGGCAGTAAGGCTTTCGGACCACTGCGCGGCCTGCCGATGAACTAGGGCAGCAGTGTGAAGCTACCGGTGTGCCTGGGGCGGACCACGGAGAAGTGACGTCGATCAGTGGTGGCGATCTGCGTCAGGTTCCGCCGCTCGGCCGCGGCGATCACCGAAGCATCGGCGGTTCCCAGCGGCAGGTCGCGATACTTGGCGACCAGCTCGGCGATGCGCAGCCAGTCGGCCGCGTGCACGGGCTCGACCGTGAACAGGCCCTCGGCCAGGTCGCCGAGGAAGCGCACCGCGGCGTCGGTGCCGAGGCGGGTGCTGATCAGGTAGACGGCCTCGGTGATGACCAGGGTGGGTACGACGAGCGGTCCGCGGTGAGTCTGCAGGAGTTCCGGGCAGGCGTGGTGATGGGCATCGTCCGCGTCGACGTAGGCGTACAGCGGCCCAGCGTCGACAACCAGGGTGCTTATCGGCCCCACTCCTCGCTCAGGATCTCATCGATCCGGCTCGACACATCCGAACGCCCGCTGTGCCCCGCGCCTGCGGCGCCGAACCGTCGTCTCCCCTCGGGCGGCGCGGCGAGATACTGCGCGATTGCTTCACGAGTCACCTCGGCGACCGTGACGCCTCGTCGCTGCGCTTCGTGACGCAGGCGCTCATCGAGCTCGTCGGGTAGTTTCACTGTCGTCCGCCTCATGGTATGCCAGCATGCCCGCGAGTCGCGGGGTGTGAGCACGCGAAAGGTGGGTCTCCGGAGGGGAGACCCACCTGTTCGTTCGCAGGCAATTACTTCAGGGTGACGTCATCCACGAAGTACTGGCCCTGGCCGTACCAGCCGTGGAGCCAGATCGTGACGCTCGTGGTCGAGGCGCCGGTGGTGAACTGGGTCGAAAGCTGCTGGTAGCCAGTGGTACCCGGGGTCCAGGTGGATGGGTCGCTGGTTCCCGTGCCGGTGACGCCGAGGTAGACGTACTTGCCGTTGACCCACGCCGACAGCGTGTAGGTGTGCCCCGCTTCGACGGTGATCTTCTGCGAGCACTGGGCATTGTCGCTGCTGCTCGGTGCGGCCGCCAGCGCGCTCTTGCCGCCGTGCACCGGGGTGGTGACGATCGAGCCGAGGTTGCTCGGGCAGGTCCACGGTGCCAGCGCGCCGCTCTCGAAATCGCCGTTGATCACGCCTTTACCGCCGGGCGGGGTGGTCGTGGTCGGTGGCGTTGTCGTGGTCGTCGGCGGCTCGGTGGTGGTCGTCGGCGGCACCGTCGTTGTCGTGGTCGGTGGTGTTGTCGTGGTGGTCGGGTTCGCCGTGCAGTCGGGCGCGCTGCCGTTGACGCCGTCGATCACCTTGTTGAACAGGGTCGATGCCGGATCCAGGTTCTCCAGCGAGTACATCATTCCGCCGCCGAGGCCGCGGCAGTGCAGGAAGTCCGCCTTGGCCTTGATCGACTGCACCGAATCGCCGCCCCACCAGTTGGTGCCGTCGTAGAAGTACGCGGCCTGCGCTACGGGGTCGTAGAACGTCTTGGACGGGTTGTCGACGACGCCGGTGAGTTCCTTGTACATCCGGATACCCGGTACGTTCCCGGAGGACGGTCCGCCCGGCGCCGGGCCCGACGCGGGTTGGAACAGTCCGTGGTTACTGCCCGCGGCCACACCGGTCCAGCCGCGGTAGTAGAACGGGAACCCGATGGTCAGCTTTTTCGGCGGGAAGCCGCCGGGGATGCCGTACGAGCTGTCGCCCGTGGTCCACGCCGTGATCGCCTCGTCAATGTTGTATTTCGCGTTGCCCGGCGGGACCGGGGTCATCGGATCGTCCGGCCTGCTGTAGATCGGATCCTGGAAGTTGGTCGGGCCCTTCGCATCCCAGGCGCCGTGCATGTCGTAGGTCATGACGTTGGCGAAGTCGAGCTGTGCACCGAGCTTGTCGGTTTCGTAGTTGCGGATCTTGTCCTGGCCTGCCGCGACCGCGGCGGTCAAGGCGTAGCGCTTGCCGTCGGCCGTGCCCTGCGCGTCCAGTTGCTTACGCAATTCGGCTGCGAGCAAAGTGAAGTTGGCCCGGTCCGCCGCCGACGCGTGGTTGCCGACGTGCCCGCCGCCGCCCGGGTACTCCCAGTCCAGATCGAGCCCGTCGAAGACGCCCTTACCGGTGCCTGGGCCGCCATAGCCGTTCTGCGACGGCAGGTTTCCCTTGATGAACATGTCGATGCAGGACGCGGCGAACTTCTTGCGCGCGGCATCGCTGGCGGACACATCGGAGAAGTACTTCGAGTAGGTCCAGCCGCCGATCGACAGCAGCACCTTGAGATTCGGGTGCTTCGCTTTGAGTTGCTTGATCTGCTTGAAGTTTCCGACGATCGGGTCGTCCCACTTGTCCGCGGTGCCGTCGACGCTGATCGAGGCGTCGAACGACTTGCCGTAATCGGCGAACGAATCACCGGCGCCGTCACCGGCGTTCGGATTGTTCTCGTTCTGATCGGCCGCCTTGTTCGCCTCGAAGCAGGTCAGGTTGACCGGGTCGATGTTCGCGAAGGCGTACATCATGTAGTCGAGTTTGCCTGCCATGCCCGAGGTGTCGACGTTCTTGAGGTAGAAGCGGTTCTCGTACACCGACCACTGGTTGTAGTAGGCGACCTTGACCCCACCGGCGGTCGGTTCGACCGCCGCACTGTCCGCCGGTGTGGCATTGGTGAATCCCACCAGCATCGATACGCCGATCAGCGCACTGGCCGCGGTCGCTATCAGCCCGGATAATTTCGCCGTCCGCATGGGGACCTCCCTATGGCGACGTTGATACTTACCCCGCTTACCGGGTCGGCACGCGAGGGAGACACGTACCGGACCTACCGCCGGGGTGTCAGCGCACGCTGATGTCGCCGGGTCGACGAATGAACAGTGTTGCGGGCCGAGCGATCTCGAACCGAGACGCGTGAGTACGACAGCGAATCCATCCACCGCGACATCGATATTCCCGATCACCCGCAACGGGGACGCCGAAGGGTGCAGCCGAACGAGAACCAGGAACCGTTGTGCGAGAGGCGATTCCATCCTTATGGCGTTGTGTTCCGCCACAGTTTGGACCGCCGACTGAAGCATCGCACGCATCGAGTGGTCCGAGGCTCCCCAGTGGAGTGGGGATCGCTGAAGGGAGCGTGCCGGTGTGCTGATACCCCCTGTGGTACAGGGCATACTTACAGTTTGTAACTTTCTGGGCGGGGGTTCGGATAGGCGGGGTATGCGAATGAATTCGATGATGCGCGGTGGGTTCGTGATGTTGAGTCTCACTGCGGCGCCGCTGTTTCTGGCTCCGGCGTCGAAGGCCGCGCCGCCCGGCACGGTGACCTGTGTGTCGGTGCCGACCGAGACCCGGCTGGATGTCACATGCACCAACACCGATGTGGGTGCGGGGACCGCGGCCATGGTCGGCCTGTGTAGCAACGCGCGGGTGCTGTTCGAGCCCGCGGTGCGCCTGGCGGGCAATTCGACGGAGAAGTTCAGCGGTGAATGCGGCCCCGACGCCCACCCGATCTCCTGGACCGTCAACGGCGAGACCGACTACCAGCGCGCCATCCGGATAGACCGCGAGCGCCGCACGGGCGTGCGTTAGCCCCGAAATTGATTGTCTGGTAATCAGTTTCGCACTGACGGTACGGTCGGGCATGGTTCACGACCTGCCCGACACCTATCGGGAACTCCTCGCGGAGGTGGTGATCGCGCTGGAGCGATTCGATCACCGATCGCGACTCGACCGCCTGTTCGCCCTGATCTCCCCACTGCTCGACGATGTCGCCGCCCAAGACGAAGAGCACGACGAAGAACCCGAAATGCGAACCGCCGACGCGGTAGCGGGTTTTCGCGGCATCGCGACAGGCGAAGACTTACCCATCGATACGATCCACTACACCCTGACCTGCTTCGCGCTCACCGAATCCGAAGACCAGGACCCCCGAATGCTCGTACGCTCCCAATCCGCCTGGCTCGCCGCCGCGTGGCTCCAACTCCACGCCGGTCGCCACCTGCGCCTGGTGGAGGAGGTCGACGACTACGGCCTCGCTACCCTCCCCGACATCGTCAACATGCTGACCTGGACCCGCTCCCAGCAAGTCGATGTCCATACCGAGTACCTGGGCGATGCCCACTCCGACGGTTACGCCGACCTGCCCGCCGCCCTCGCCGAACTACGTGTCATACACACCGGACTCGCCGCGCCACGGCCGTAGTCGTTTCGCCTGATCGAGCCGCGTGGGAAAACCCGGGCTATCCGCACTCGCCGGTGGCGGCGAGGCGGATGGCCTCGATGATGACAGCCTGGTCTTGGGGGCGGAGGAGAAACCAGGTCGGGGTGCCTTTCATGAAGGCTATGGTGCCCTCCATGCCGCGTTGCTGGACCGGGGCGACGTAGCCACGGCACTCGATCAAGGCCTTTGCCTTCAGGTCGTCGATCGGCGCAGGGGGTTCGGGCTGAGTGGTGGTTTCGAGGGGGCGGCTGGTCGGTGCGGGTGTGGTTGTGGGAGTGGCGGAGGTCGGTGCCGCAGGGGCGGATACCGGTGCCGGTGTGCGCGCGGCCGGAGTTGGTTCTGGCGCTACAGGTTGGGCTGTGGGTGGGGCAACCGTTGTGATGGGGGCGCCCGATGTTGCTGTGGTGGACTGGGTTCGAGTGTCGATCACCAGGAACGCGACGATGGTCGCGATGGCGGCGACCGAGGCGGCGGCGGTCCACGGCAACCATGGTCTGCGGGGGCGCGTGGGCGGGGCCGGTACGTCTTCGGTGTCCGGGGACCAGGACGCGGTCGATGAATCCGGTGGTGCCGTAACGCGTTGGGCCGGCTGGGTGGCTCCGACATCGGAAGGCGTGCTCGCCAGGGCGCGCTGGGCGGCCTCGGCCAGCGCCTGGCAGGTCTGGTAGCGGTTGGCGGGGTCCTTCGCCATGGCCGTGCGGATCACGCGGTCGAAACCCTGGGGCAGGCCGGGGCGGACCGCGGTGGGACGCGGGGGCGGCTCGTTGAGGTGGGCGACCATCACCGCCGCGGGATCGTTGCGGGGGAAGGGCATTTCGCCGGTGAGGAACTGGTACAGCGTGCACCCGAGGGAGTAGACATCGGCGCGCTGATCGATCGGCTTGTCCGAGAAGCGTTCCGGTGCGGCGTAGGCGAAGGTCGCGGTGATATTGGTCGAGCTGACGCTGTCGTCGAGCGACCGCGCGATGCCGAAGTCGGTGACCAGCACCTGATGCGTGCCCGTCGAATTGCGTTCCACCAGAAGGTTCGCCGGTTTGATATCGCGATGCAGCACACCGGCCGCATGCGCGTGGTCGATGCCGCGCGCGGCCTGCGCGATCAGGTCGACCGCCTGTTCGGGCGGCAGCGCGCCGACGTCGGTGATCAGTTCGTCCGCGTCGGTGCCCTCGATGAACTTCATGGCGATCCACAGCTGTTCGTCGCCGGTCGCGCTGTGGTCGTACACCGCAACGATATTCGGATGGTCCAGCCTGGACAGCAGCGCCGCTTCCCGCTCGAACGCGGCACGCGCCTTGGGCTGCATCGCGAAGGCATCGTTGAGGACCTTCAGTGCGACAAGCCGATCCATGCGCGGATGCCGCGCCAGGTAGACCGACCCCATCCCACCCGCGCCGAGCAGCCGATCGATGGTGTAGCCCGCGAGTAGCTCACCCTGCCCAAGCCGCACGCGGTCCCTCCTCCGTAGATCGGCCACCGGAGTGCATTCCGGGCACAGTTGCGGAAGCTTACCGGTGCCGCCCGAGTCTCGGCATCCCGAGCCTGTCCGGCTTATCCGTGAAACCGCGAGCCGGAAGTCATCTTTCGACTTCCGGCTCGCGGCCGCTGTCGGGTGCGGGCCGATCGTCGGTTCGGCTCTCGGCGGTACACGGTCTCGTTCGCCAGCCGCCGAGCCTGGTTCGGGTGGGGTGAACGTCCTCGGGCTCGGCGGCGGTCGTGTTGTCGCTCATATCAATTCCGGGCGGGGCGGGTGGTCAGCACGGCGACGGAGGCAAGGATGCTGAGCGCGGCGCCGAACCAGAGCACGGCGGTGAGCGCGACCGAATCGGTGATGATGCCGCCGAAGAGGGCGCCGAGCGCGATGGCCAGGTTGAACATCGCGGTGTTCAAAGCCGTTGCCGCCTCGGCGGAATCGGGAGCGGCGCCGAGGATCCAGGTCTGCACGCCGACCGGGATGCCACCGAAGGCGAGGCCCCAGGCGATCAGCAGCACGATGCCGACGATCGATGTGGTGCCGATGAGGGCGACGAGCACCAGGATGCTGGCCAGGACGATGCTGATGGCGATGATGGTGGCGCGGATATTGCGGCTGCCCGCCAGGCCGGTGAGGAAGGTGCCGATGATCCCCGCCACGCCGTAGGTGAGCAGCACCGGCCCGATGAGGTTCTTGTCGATGCCGATGTGCGACTCGATGATCGGTGCGATGAAGGTGAACGCCGCGAAGTGACCGCTGACCAGCAGGAAGGTGACCAGCACGCCGGTGCGGACCACCGGGTTGCGGAACTGGGCGGCCAGGGTGCGCAGGTGGACCGGCCGATCCGCGGGCATCTGCGGTAGGAGCAGCAGCAGCGCGGTGACCACGAGTAGCCCGAGTCCGCCGAGTACGCCGAAGGCGATGCGCCAGTCGGTGAGCTGGCCGATCAGGGTGCCCGCGGGTACGCCGAGCACGTTCGCGGCCGTCGCGCCGCCGAAGGCGATGGCGGTGGCCTGTGGCACGAATTTCGACGGCACCATGCGCACGGCGATACCGGCCGCCAGCGCCCAGAATCCGCCGATCGCGATGCCGACGAGGAACCGGGAGATGAGCAGCACCGCGAAGTTCGGTGCGGCGGCCGACATCACATTGGCGGCGACCATGAGGGTGATCAGGCCGAGCAGCACGATGCGGCGGTCGAGGCGGCCGATCGCCACCGGCAGGATCGGCGCCGTCGCGGAGGCGACCAGGCCGGGCACCGTCACCATCAGTCCCGCGGTGCCCTCGGAGACGCCGAGCGCGCCGCTGACCGAGGACAGCAGTCCGACTGGCAGCTGTTCGGAGGTGACGACCGAGAACGTGCCGACGGCTACCGCCGCGACACCCAACCAGCGCTCGAGCGGCACCCGATCGGGTTCGGTTGAGGTGGACGAGGTTTCAGTGACGGTGGTCATGATCGAGCTCCTTCATCAGGTATATCGATGTTAAATATCTCAACATTGAGATTTATTTCCGCGCACCGAGACGCCGGCGCCGGTCGCGCCGGAGCCCCAGGCAGACCCTAGGAACTCGCCGCGGCCGCCGGTATCGGACGACTGACTGATGTCCATCGGACGGCGGCCGGTGCCGATCCGCCCGGCGCGAGGGTGTGCCGCAAAGCTGCCACTGCGTCAATGTGCCTGCTATTCATGGCCTGACCTGGCGACTTCGCATCGGGCGCGCGTTTGCTGATTCGCTCGCCGCACCCTAGGTTTGAGGGCATGCTGTTCGGCCGTATGCGTGAGGAGCGGCAGATCGGCACCTTGCTGACGCGGGCATGCGCGGGCCGCAGCGCCGCACTGGCGTTGGTCGCCGAATCAGGTTCGGGGAAGACCGCGTTGCTCGATCGGGCCGTCGAATTGGTGGACGCGGACTGGCGGATACTGCGCTGCGCGGGCGTCGAGGCCGAATCCGAGCTGTTGTTCGCGGGATTGCAGAGCCTGTTCGCTTCGGCGTTCGGCGATTGCGCGGCGCTGCCCGTCGACGCGCTGCCCGAGCCGCAGCGCGACGCGCTGCGCTGCGCGATCGGCTTGGCCTCGGCGACACAGCAGGCCGATCCTTTCCTCGTCGGTTTGGCGACTCTGTCGCTACTGGCCGAGCTATCCGCCGGTGGCCCGGTGCTGTGCCTGATCGATGACGCGCAGTGGCTCGATCAGGCCTCGGCCGAGGCGCTGCGCTTCGCGGCGCGGCGGCTCGGGGTGGAGGGCGTCGTCATGCTGTTCGCCGGTCGCACGGAATTCACGGCCGCGGGCATCACCGAGCTGCGGCCCGCGCCGCTCGACCCGGCGGCGGCGGGCGCACTGCTCGCCGAACGCTGGCCCGCGCTGCCGATCGAGGCGCGCGAGCGGATACTCGCCGAGGCATCGGGAAACCCGTTGGCGCTGCTCGAGTTACCCCGTATGGATCTGGACGCACTGCCGGTCGGCCCGCTGCGGTTGCCGTATCGCCTCCAGTCCGGATACCAGCGGCAGATCGCCGAGCAGTCCGATGCGGTCCGCACGGCGATGCTCGTGGTGGCCGCGGAGGAATCGGGCGCGCTGAGCTTGGTGCTGCTCGTACTGAACGAACTCGGTCTGACGGCGGAGGTGCTCGCGGCCGCGGAGCGC
Source organism: Nocardia sp. NPDC052566 (assembly GCF_044547285.1). Taxonomy (NCBI): domain Bacteria; kingdom Bacillati; phylum Actinomycetota; class Actinomycetes; order Mycobacteriales; family Nocardiaceae; genus Nocardia; species Nocardia sp. NPDC052566. The sequence goes on from NZ_JBIUAF010000006.1 coordinate 219,699, forward strand.
TGCGGGATGGTGATCATCGCCGATCGCTCGGTTGCGTTCCGGCATCCGCTGCAACGGGCGGCCGCCTATCACTGCGCGTCGTTCACCGAACGGCTCGCCGTGCACGCGGCGATCGCCGCGGTACTCAGCGACGAACCGGACCGCCACGCGTGGCACCTCGCGGCGGCGACGCCGGGGATGGACGAAACCGCCGCGGCCGCACTGGAATCGACCGCGCAGCGCTCGCGCGATCGTGCCGGATACGCCACCGCGTCCACCGCCATGGAACGTGCCGCCCGGCTGAGCCCGGACCGTTCGGCCCGCACGCGACGGCTGGTGCTCGCCGCCGAGCTGGCGGCCGAGGCGGGGCGCACCGATCGGGCGCTGCGGTTGGCGCAGGAGGCGCAGCGGCTGCCGCTGGCACCGCTGGAACGAGCGCGTCTCGATGCGGCGCGCGCGTTGATCGAATTCGAGTACGGCTCATTGCACAGGGCGCGGGATCTGCTGATGGCCGCGGCGGACCATGCCGCGGCGGACGCGCCCGCGCGGGCGGTGACGATGTTGCTCGATGCCAGCCGGGCCTCCTGGACCATGGGTGAACTCGCCGATGTCCAGGCGGCCCGCGCGAAACTCGCGGTGCTGGTGGCGGGTGACGAGGAGCTCGCGCCGATGCTCGTCGCACTGGACGGCGTGCTCGGGGTATGTTCCGACGATCTCGGGCCCGCCATCGCCGCCATTCGGGGGACGGTGGCCTACAGCCGGTCCGTTCCCGCGGAACTGCCCTCGCTCCAATTGGCCTTCGCGGCACAGTCGATGCTCATCGGCGATATCGACAACGGTCGCGACATCCTCACGCAGCTGGTCGACGATCTGCGCAATCGTGGCATGCTCGGCTGGTTTTCGGCCGCGAGCGCCTCATTGGGGACGGCCGAGCTGATGCTCGGCCGCCTGCGGGAGGCCGATGCGGCGTCGAGCCAGGCGCTGCGCATCGCGACCGATATCGGCCAGCCGAGCCGGATCGCCCACGCCGAGGCCAATTTGGCGTTGCTCGCGGCCATTCGGGGTGACGAGGACCGCTGCCGCGAACTCGCCGAACGCAATCTGCGCCAGTCGCCGGGCGACTACAACTTCATCGATGTCACGCACTGCGAGTGGGCGCTCGCGCTGCTCGACCTCGGCTACGGGCGGAACGAGCAGGCGCTCGACCGGCTCGAAGCGCACTATCGGATTCCGAATCGGGTGCGCGGGCACTGGATTCACCTGTTGCGTGATCTCGTCGAGGCGGCGTTGCGGCTGCGCAGGCCGGATCGCGCGGTGCGGGCGGTGGCCGAGATCGAGCGCTGGTCGAACGCGCTGGGCGCCCCGTTCGCCGAGGCGATCATGTCGCGCTGCCACGGCATGCTGCACGGTGACGAATCGGCGTACCTGCGCGCGATGAAAATCCAAGCGGGCGAGGGTCTTTCGTACGATCTCGCGCGCACCGGCCTGGTGTACGGCGAGTGGCTGCGGCGCGAGCGCCGTCCGGGTGAGGCCCGTACACAGCTGCGCAAGGCGCTGGAGATCTTCGATCGCCTCGGCGCCGTGCCGTGGGCCCAGCGCGCCCGCACCGAATTGCGCGCGGCGGGTGAGGGTGTCGTGCCCGAGGTGGTCGCGGATCTGACCGTCACGCTGACACCGCAGGAACTGCAGGTGGTTCGGCTCGCGGCGGTGGGCGGCACCAATCGGGAGATCGGCGCACAGCTGTTCCTCAGCCCGAAAACCGTTGCGCACCACCTGTATCGAGCTTTCCCGAAACTGGGCGTCGCCAACCGTTTCGAACTCGCCCACCTCGATCTCGACTGACGCGCCGAGTCGCTGAACGGCCGCACCGCATCCCGTGGTGCGGCCGTATTTCGTCGTGGGTAGCTGCGGGCTCGCGAACGCTGGTCAGCCGTTCGGCGCCGAGGCGAATCGGCGGATACGCATCTCTCTATCTAACCGCATGAACCCTAGCTCAGTCAATAGTGTTGCTGCGATGAAATGTAGCAACTATGCTACGTCGTATACCGACCTCAATGGGGAGGCCTTGATGGCGATATCGCTGGTTGTGTTCATCTGCGCAGGGTTTGCGCTCGGCTGGGGGAATGCCCGATTCGCTCGGGTGACTGTCGCCAGGATCGCCGAATCGGCGACCGCGGGCGCCGGTCGGCTACTTGTTCTCTCGGCTGCGAGATTGCTTGTCCTGACGGCTGTTTCGACTTCCGTGGCCTATTTCATGCGGCCGGGCGGTATCGGAATCTTCTTCGGGCTCGCGACATTTCAAGCCGCCGCGCTGCTGCGGATCGCGCGGCCGATGGTGGGAAGGCAGACATGACGGCGATCAAGGTCGGCGAGCACGAGACCGTGCGGTGGCTCGGGATGGAGTTCAACCTCGACACGATCGTATCGACATCGGTCGCGGCGGCGATCGTGCTCGGACTGGCCTTCTACCTGCGGGCGACGGTGACTTCCGGTGTGCCGAGCGGCGTTCAGCTGTTCTTCGAAACCGTGACGGTGCAGATGCGAGCGCAGGTAGAGAACGCTATCGGGATGCGGATCGCCCCGTTCGTGCTGCCGCTCACGGTCACGCTGTTCACCTACATCCTGCTGTCGAACTGGCTTGCGGTGCTGCCGGTGCGCTACGGCGAGGGGGAGCTGATCCACCCACCGGCGGCGGACGTCAACTTCGTCTACGCGCTCGCGGCGTTCGTCTTCGTCGGCTATCACGTGGCCGGTGCGGCCAGGCGAGGCCCGCTGACCCATGCGAAGCAGCTGTTGAAGGGGCATACCGGGTGGGGGCCGATGGTCGTCATCAACGTCATCGAGGAGCTCGCCAAGCCGATCTCGCTGTCGCTGCGGCTGTTCGGGAACATCTTCGCCGGTGGCGTGATGCTCTCGGTGATCACCCTGCTCCCGGCCTGGATCAGCTGGGGCCCCACTGCGCTGTGGAAGCTGCTCGACCTGTTCGTCGGGCTCGTCCAGGCATTCATCTTCTCGCTGCTGACCATCCTCTACTTCGGTCAGGCGATGGCGCGCGAGCACGAAAACCACTGAAAGAAGGGAAGTGAAGGACATGGCGGACATCACGAACGCGGGCATCATCCAGGTCGCCGCGCTGCTCGGCGGCGGGCTCATCATGCTCGGCGGCGCGATCGGCGCGGGAATCGGCAACGGTATGGCGGGCTCGGCGATGCTCAATGGCGTTGCCAGGCAGCCGGAGGCGGAAGGCAGGCTGCGCGGCAACTACCTGATGGCGGTCGGCTTGATCGATACGGTGTACATCATCAACCTGGCGTTCATGGCGCTGTTCGTGTTCGCGACACCGGGTAAGTAGCGGGCCATGTCGACGAGAAACACCGCAGGGGAGAACTTCCTGCTCCCCAACGGCACGTTCTTCGCCGAATTGCTGATCTTCCTCACGGTGCTCGGTGTCATCTGGCGCTTCGTTGTTCCGCCGATCCACAAGGTGCTGGCCGAACGTGAGGCGCGGGTCGCCAAGACCGCGATCGATCAGCAGGCCGCGCGGCAGGCCCGCGAGGAAGCCGAAGCCGCCTATCGGTCGGCGCTCGTACAAGCGCGCGTTGCGGCCACCGGAATCCGGAATCAGGCACGCGAACAGGGCCGCTCGATCATCGAGCACCGTCGGCGCGTGACACAGGAGGAGTCCGACGCGCTGGTGACGCGGACGATGGCCGAGTTACGGGCCGACGCGGATCGGGTGTCCGCCGAACTGCGCGCCAGTGTCGAGCCGCTCGCGCGGACGCTGGCCGACCAGGTGCTCGGCGCCGAAAAGGCCGGGGCGGGAAGGGAGTAGGGCATGTTTCACCTCATTTGGGACTGGCCGGTCTTTCTCAGCCAGCTGTTCGGTTTCGCGGTCGTCGTCTACGTCGTGGTCAGCTGGGTGATGCCTCACGTCCGGGCGGCGATGAACAAGGCGCAGAACGTGATTCGAACACAAATGGCGGACAGCGAGCGCGCGGCGGTCCAGGTGGAGGCGGCCGGGGAAGCACACGAGGCCGCGCTGGCACAGGCGGGTATCGCGGCGGCACTCGAGGAAAAGGAGGCGAACGCCGCCGCGGCACGGATACTCGCCGGGATGCGCACCGAGGCCGATGAGGTGGCCGTGCGCATCGAACGGCAGGGCCGCGAGCGGATCGGGCAGGCGCGCAAGGAATTGGTCCGTACGTTGCGGGCCGGGCACCACGCCGACGTCCTCGATCGCACCGAGTACCTGGTGCGGCACCGGGTCGCCTCGGCGCCCGCCGAGTCGGGCGGTATCGACCGATTCCTCGATGAGCTCGACGCGGTCGCGTAACCGATGAGTCGTCGCCACGGGGCGGTGTGTGCCGGTGAACACCGTGGCGATGACGCACCGCGTTGAACCGCCGCCCGGGGCACCTCGTAGTAAAGGGGACGAGATGCACCGTGCGCCTCGAACGTAGTGGAGGTACTGAATATGAGCTCGGCCAACCGATTTCAGCGTTCCGCCGGGATTGCCGCGGCGGCCGCCGTCGTGCTCGCCGGTCTGCTGAGCGCATGCGGTAGCGACAAGGGCGCCACGTCGCCCGCCGCACCCGCGCCGCAGGCGGCAGCGACGACGACCGCGAGCACCGTCGCGGCGCCGCCGGTGTCGGGACAGGCTCCCGCGGTGGCGAAAACGCAGGGTTGGCTGAAGATCTTCGCCGGGACGGCGCCGGCCGGGACCAACGCCGTGCAGCTCAACGTGACGGCCGACCCGAGCGTCGGCCAGTTGGTGACCGACGGGCCGGGCCGGTCGCTGTACCGATTCGACAAGGACACCGCCAACCCCTCGGTGTCCAACTGTGCGGGTCAGTGCGCCACCACCTGGCCGCCGCTGACCGTGGCCCGCGACCAGGTGCTGTACGCCGCGGGCGTCGACCCGCAGCTCGTCGGGTTCATCGAACGTGCCGACGGCGCATGCCAGATCACCGTCGGCGGCTGGCCGGTGTACTACTTCGCCAAGGACCAGAAGCCGGGTGACCTGCTCGGTCAGGGTGTCGGCGGCGTCTGGTTCGCGGTCGCGCCGAGTGGCGGCAAGGCGCTCGCCAAGTAACTACTCGAACAGCACACAGGTGGCCGCGGGTGCGTTGAACGAGGTCGACGGCGCCGAAGGCAGGCCGGTGAGCGGGTCGAGGTCGAGCCAGGTGATCGAGTTCGCCTTCTGGTTGGCCGCGTAGAGACGGCGGCCGTCCGGGGCAAGGCGCAGGTCGCGGGGGAACTTGCCACCGCAGGGCGTGGTGCCGAGCGGGAGCAGGAAGCCGGGGAGGATGGCGAAGGTCGCGACATTGTCGTGGCCGCGGTTGGCGAGGTAGAGGAACCGCCCGTCTTTGGCGACCACCGGCGCGGACGGGTAGTTGCGGTCGCCGCCGCTGCTCAGATCCGCGGGGAATGCAGCGCCGGGCCGCAGCTCGCCCCGGTCGGCCTGCCAATCGGCAACGGTCACAGTGGAATTCAGCTCATTGGCGATGAAGACGGTGCGGCCGTTTGGGTGGAAGGTGAGGTGGCGCGGCCCGCTGCCGGGTGTCAGCGCGACCTGCGCGTGCCGGTTCAGCTTGCCGTCGGCGAGTCGGTAGACGTAGATCGAATCGACGCCGAGATCCACCGCCAGCACCCACCGGCCGGAGGGATCGATCGCCACCTGGTGCGCGTGCGGTGCGGTCTGCCGATCCGGGTCCGGTCCGGCGCCGGTGTGCTGGGCGACATCGGTCACCGTGCCGAGCCGTCCGTCCTCGGCCAGGCTGAGCACGCTGACGCTGCCCGATGCGTAGTTCGCGGTCAGCACGTACCGCCCGTCCGGTGTCACACACAGGTGGGTCGGTGCATTGCCCTGTACCGCAACGATATTCGCCACCGTCGGCTGGGCCGACCGGAGATCGACCGCGGTGACCGTGCCCGCACCGTCGCCTTCGTTCACCGCGTACAGGGTGTGCCGGTCGGGCGAGAGCGCCAGATACGACGGATCCGCCACGTCCACAACACATTCCACCGTCGGCCTGCCGGTGCCCGGATCGATGGTGGCGACACCGACGCCGGATCCGCCTGCGCCACCGGAGGTATAGCAACCGAGGTACGCGCGCGTACCGGTCGCCGCGTGTGCCACCGCGGGGCGCGCCAGTCCGCCTGTCATCGCGACGCCGACGGCGCCACCCATCATCCCGAGCAAACGCCGCCGCCCGAGCTCACCACTGCGCATCGGATTTCTCCTTCCCTCCCGCGGTCGTGTCCGCGTTCGGGTCAGGATGACCCAAGTCACATCGCATCGCAACTGGCGCAAGAACTATTGCGCCAGTTGCAATCTCGAATGATCGTCGTTGCGTATTTCTCGTCTATCCGGTCAGTCCGCGCCGGGCGAGCAGCGGCTCGATCCGCGGTGCGCGGCCGCGGACGGCTGCGAAGGCGGCCATCGGATCCACCGCTCCGCCACGCGCCAGCAACTGGCGACGGAACGTCTCGCCCTTCTCCCGGATCGATGCCTCGCCCTCCTCGAACCACTCCACGGTGTCGGCGTCGAGCACTTCGCTCCAGAGGTAGGAGTAGTAGCCCGCCGCGTAGCCGCCGGAGAAGATGTGCGCGAAGTACGCGGTGCGGTAGCGCGGTGGGATCACATCGTTCGCGAGCCCGGCTTTCCGCAGCGCGGCCTCCTCGAACTCCTCGGCGTCGGTGCCGATCGGCGCGTCGGCGCCGGGGACGCGATGCCATGCCCAGTCCAGCAGTGTCGCGCCGAGGGATTCGACCGTGCGGAAGCCATAGCCGAACCGCCCGGACTCGGCCAGCCGCGCCACCAGATCGGCGGGCATCGGCGCGCCGGTCTCCCAGTGCTTGGCGTAGTTCGCGAGTATCTCCGGCCGCGACATCCACATCTCGTTCACCTGCGACGGGAACTCGACGAAATCGCGCGGCACCGAGGTGCCGGAGAAGGACGGGTAGCGCACTGCCGAGAACAGCCCGTGCAGCGCGTGCCCGAACTCGTGGAAGAGCGTCCTGACGTTATCCCAGGTCAGCAGCGCGGGTTCGCCCTCGGGCGGCTTCACGATATTGAGGTTGTTGACGACGACGGCCTTGGTGTCCATCAACCCGGACTGGTAGACCAGTTCGTTCATCCACGCCCCGCCGCGCTTCGACGGCCGGGCGAAGAAGTCGCCGAGGAACAGACCGAGACCGGCGCCGTCCCCGTCGAAAACCTCGAAGATCCGGACTTCGGGGTGGTATCCGACCAGGTCGGTTCGCTCGCGGAGGGTGATGCCGTAGACCTGCTCGGCGGCGAAGAACACCCCGTCGCGCAGCACCCGGTCCAGTTCGAGGTAGGGGCGCAGCGCCTCGGTGTCCACCGAGAATCGTTCGGCCCGAACCTTTTCCGACCAGAACAGCCAATCCCAGGACCGCAGTTCGGCGTCGGCGCCCTTGGCTGCTCGCATCGCCGCGGTGAGCTCGGCCGCCTCACGCTCGGCATTGGCGACGGCGGGCGCGACCAGCTTGCCGAGCATCTCCTCGACGGCGGCGGTGGTCTTCGCGGTCTGATCCTCGACCGCGTAGGTCGCGTGATCCGGATAGCCGAGCAGCGCGGCGCGTTCGGCGCGCAGCGCCGCGATCCGCACGGCGAGCTCGCCGTTGCGGCCGTCCGGTCCGAATCCACGACCGAGCGAGGCCGACATCATCCTGCGCCGCACGTCCCTGTCGACGAGTTCGGCGAGAACGGGCTGGTTGGAGACGTTTTGCAGACTCAATGCCCACATGCCGGGATGTCCGAGTGAGCGGGCGTTCTCGGCCGCGGCGGCCACCGCCGCGGGCCCGAGCCCGGCCAGCTGGTCTTCCTTGTCGAGCACCAGCGCGGCGGCATTGGCCGCGGCCAAATTGTTCTGGCCGAATTCGGTTGCCGCGGCAGCTAATTCGGCGTTCAGCTCGCGCAGCCGGTGCTGTCCCGCGTCATCGAGCCGGACCCCGGCGCGAACGGACTGTTTGTACTGCTCTTCGAGCAACCGCAGCTCCTCGGCGTCGAGGCCGAGCTCGTCGCGGCGCTCGTACAGCGCCTCGACCCGCGCGAAGAGGGCCCGATTCAACCGGTGCGCGTCATCGTGAGCGGCCAACTTCGGCGCGATCTCGGCCTCGATCGCCTGGGTACCGTCGGTGGAATCGGACGAGGCGATGTTGTAGAAGGCGTTGGCCACCCTGGTCAGCAACGTCCCCGTACGCTCGAGCGCCACCATCGTATTGGCGAACGTCGGCGCCGCATCGACCGCGGTGATCGCATCGATCTCGGCCAGGTGCTCGGCCATCCCGCGCTCGAACGCGGGCAGATAGTGCTCCTCGCGAATCTCCGCGAACGGCGGCAACTGGTAGGGCAGGTCGCTCGGCTCGAAGAACGGGTTGCTCGTCACCCCACGTACTCTAGGACGGAATGCGCCGGATGATCGGTCCTCGCACGTCACGGATGCGCGGTCGGGTTGGTTCGAGCCGCGCCGCCGCGGGTGCCGGGTTAGGACACGGCGGGCGTCACTCGGCGACGGCGACCGAGCGTTCGACCGTGCCGTCGCGCTCGCCCGCTGTGGCGTCGCCCCCGTCCAGGTTCAGCTGTACACCCGCTAGTTCCAATGCCTCGCGCAGCCGGGTGCGCATCCCGTCGCTCAGGTAATTGTGGTGCATATCAAGGGATTTCAGGTGACTCAGTGGTTGGCCGTCGAGCAGGGCCGCCGCGCCGTCGTCGGTCAGCACGCCCATGGAGATGTCGAGGGTGTGCAGCCGGGCCACGATGGGCGCCGAGGCCAGTGCGGCGCAGATGGCGTCCTGGAACTCGCTGTTGCGCAACGCCAGGTGCTCGAGGCTCGGCAGCCGGTTCCCCGCGAGGATGGGCGCCAGATCCGCCACCTCGCTGTTGCCGCCGTACTCGGCGGTGCCGAGCCACAGGTCCAGATGGGTGAGGGCGGGCAGGTCGCTCGCCGCGATACCGCGCACCACCTCCACGTGCAGGCCGCCGGTCTGCGCGGTGAGCTTGCGCAGCCGATCGTGGCGGAGCTCCAGGAAATCCAGCTCCTCGCCGCCGCGCACCCCGAACTCCTCCAGTGCGGGAAACTCTTCCAGCAGCGGGGTCACCAATCCCTGGTTGATCCTGGAGATTTCGGACTCCGCGTCGACGATGTCGCCGAGGAACAACCCGCGCAGCTCCGGCAGCTGATCCTTGACGGCGATCAGCGCCTCGATCACCGCGTCCGAGTTGGTCTCGTTCACGTCGTTCCAACAGCCGACGATCAACGCCCGCACCTGTTTCACGTCGACGGCGGCCAGGAACCGGCCGAAGCAGTCCACCCACGCCTCGTCCGCGTCATAGGACTCGACACCGATGCGCCACGCCACCGACTCCGCCGCGGGCAGCCCCGACAGCTCCTCACCGGCATCCGGAAAATCGAACGCGGGCAACCCGCAGAATTCCGTTAGGTGCTCCCCAATGGCCATAGGTGCCCCTTCTCCCTGTCCTGATGGTTGCCGACAGGTGAGTTCTACCAAGTCGCACCGACAGCGTTCCCGCCGGGACTATCCCCGCTCCGCTCCACCAGGCCACACCACGACCACCGGAACATCCCGCTCCCGTGCGCGCGCGACCGCGGCGCCGGAAGGCGGCGGAGCGGCAGTCGTCGCAGGTCGCGAAGCGGACCTAGATGATGGCTACCGATTGGAAGGCGGGTGCGTCGCCGCCGGTTGCGAGGGGGGAGTGGGGTACTTCGTGGAGGGCGCCGGACTGGTCGATGGCGAATCCGTAGATGCTGGATTCGGCGGTGGGGGTGGAGTCGTCGCCGGAGGTGTAGAGATGGCGGCCGTCGGAGGTGATGGCGATACCGACTTGTGAGGTGCCGGGTTTGAAGGGGGAGTGCGGGACCGGGGTGAGGGATCCGTATCGGTCGACGGCGAATCCGTGGATTCCACCCGCGCCGTCTTTTTGGCCTGCCGCGTAGACGAAGCGGCCGTCGGGGGTGGCGGCAACACCCTCGGGGAAGCCGGGGGCGCGGAAGGGGGAGTGCGGGACCGGGGTGAGGGTGCCATCGGATTCGATTCGGAATCCGTGGATTTCGTCCGATCGCTGGGCGCCCACGTACAGGAAGCGTCCGTTGCGTGGGATTGCGATCATCGCGCCGGACAGCCCGATCTCGATCGGCTTCCTGCTCAGAAGTCGCAGTGAGCCGTCCTGCTGCACGGCGAGCACGGTGAGCCTGCCCGGTTCGGTGTCCGGCATCGGCCTGCCGTGGCTCACGTAGACGAAGCGGCCATCGGGGTGGACCGCGATTCCGCGCGGGCTGGTGGCGCCACTGGCGTAAACCTTTGGCATGGCGGGGATGCCGTCGGGGCGCAGGGTGAATACGCTCACCGCGTTCGACGCGATGTCGGCGACGTAGAGCCATCGACCGTCCGGCGCGACGGCGAGCCCGAACGGATCGTCACCGCCGGTGGGGATTTGGGTGCCCAGGCAGCTCAACGTGCCACCCGTGCCGACCCGGTAGGCCGAAATGTGGTTCGCCCCAGTATCGGACACGTAAACCGTGCGCCCGTCCGGCGCGGCGACAATCGCGCGAGGATCGTCCCCGCATCCCACAACCGGGTCCTGCACCACGCTCAACGCACCCCGGTCTCCGATGCCGAACGCGGACACACTGTTCGACTCGCTGTTCGTCACGTACGCGGTGTGGAACCGATTCTCTTCGAACTCCGAAAATATATGTGCCACAACAGATCTCCCTGCAGCTGAGGTTGCAGATACCTCCATGCTGGCCCGGTGTGGGCCACAGGTCAACGCGCGTTCGACTCACCGAACCGCCGTTGTGCTCCCGGGCGCGCGACCATCAGGAACTCACGTAAGTATTGCCCGAGAGGTGAGTACTGACCTGATCACCGGCGATCCGGGTACGGTGGACGGGAGATGCCAACGACCGGGACTCCTTTGTCATGGCGATGATCGGACGCGACCACGCGGCACTGTTGCTGCGGGATGTGTTGCGCCGCACCGTTTCCAGTCACGGGGCGTTGGTGCTGGTCGCCGGCGAGGCGGGAATCGGCAAGACCACGCTCGTCACCGAGGTGGTCGGTGAATTCGACGAGCAGCGGGCGCTGGTGCTCACCGCCACCGCGTGGAACGGCACCGGCACGCCCGGGTTCTGGCCGTGGGTCCAGGTGCTGCGCGGGTTGCGGCGGGTGGTCGCGTCCCGGCAATGGGCCGACGTGGACGAAGCACTGGAAACCGCGCTGTCGATGCTGTTCGGCAGTGTCGAGCAGGAGGCGCGGACGGGCAGTGATATCACGCTGTTCCGTATCGGCGACGCGGTGACCGAGGCGCTGGTCGCCGCCTCCGCGCTCCGGCCGGTCTTCGTGGTGATCGACGATCTGCATCGGGCCGATCCGGAATCGGTCGAACTGCTCGCGTTCGTCGCGCGACATTCGTGGTTCGAGCGGCTCGCGATCGTCGCGACGGTGCGCGACACCGAGGCGCTCGCCGATACGCATCCATTGCGAGATGCGTTGGGCGAGTTGGCGACCGGCGCCAGGAGCATCGACCTGACCGGCCTGTCCGAAGGTCAGACCGCGACGGTGGTCGCCGCCGTCACCGGCCGCCGTCCCCCTGCCGAGGTCACGCGAACCATGCATGTCCTCACCGGCGGCAACCCCTTCCTCGTCGAACAGGCGGCGCGGCTGTGGGATTCGGGCAATCCCCTTGATGCGCTGAGCCCCGGCGTGCGGCACACCCTCGATGCCCGGTTGGCCGTGCTATCTGCCGCCGCGGTGGACGCACTGACCACGGCCGCGCTCCTCGGCCGTGAGTTCAGCGCACCACTCCTGGCATCGGCCACCGGGCAGGAGGTGAACGGCCCACTCGCGGCCGCCGCCCGTGCCCGGCTGGTGACCCAGCCCGACCCCGATCACCACGCGTTCGTGCACGACCTGATCCGGGAGGCGCTGATCTCCCGCCTCAGCACGTCGGAGACGCGAAAACGCCACGCCGCCATCGTGTCCGCGCTCGAGCGGCTACCGGTCGAGCCGGGGACCATGCGCGATCTGGCGCACCATGCCTATCTGGCCGCCGACGCGATCGATGCCGAGCGGGCACTGCGCTACCTGCTCGACGCGGCGGCCAACGCGTGCGGCAGGCTGGCCTCGGGCGAGGTCGCACAGCACTACCGGCGCGCGCTCACCCTCATCGAGGAAGATCGGACCGAGTTGCGCGGCGAGGTCGGCCTGGGTTTGGCCGCCGCGTACATCAGAACCGGCAAGCTGGCGACCGCGAGACACACCTACGAAACCCTGCTCGTCCAGGCCAGAAGTACCTGCGGGGCAGCACTTTTCGCGCGCGCCGTACTCGGATTGCACGACCTCGGACTGCCCGATCCCGAGCACGATGCCGAGCGCCAGACCGAACTGATGGACCAGGCGCACCGCATGCTGGTCGCCGAACGCCCCCACAGCGATCCGCTGGCAGTCCAGGTGCTTGCCGCCGCGACCCGGGTTCGGGTGCACACCACCACCGCTCTGCGCAGACCCGAGGTGGGTGAGATGAGCGCCGAGGTGCTGCGCCTGGCCAGGCAATCCGGCGACAACGACACGCTCGCGGCGGGCCTGCTCGCCCGGCACGACGCACTCTGGCGCCCCGGCACCGCCGCCGACCGGCTCGCGCTGAGCGAGGAACTCGTCGGGCTCGGCAGGATGGCACGGCGTGACGAGGTCGAATTACAAGGCGAGCTCCTGCGATTCGTCGCACTGCTGGAGCTGGGTGATCCGCGCGTGCACGCCGAGCTCACCGCGTTCAGCGTGCACGCCGACCGGAGCTCGCTGCCTCGATTCCGATTCGTCGCGCTGTCTCGCAGCGGTGCGTTCGATGCGATGCTCGGCCGGTTCGACGATGCCCAGACGAAGATCGACGGCGCCTACGCACTGGGTGAGCGGCTCGGCGAAGTGGACCGGATACCGCTGTGGCTCGAACAGCGGTGGGCGCTCGCGCTACTGATGGACGACCCGGTCGAAATGGCACGCCTCGTCGAGCGCTATCGCGAACTGGCGGGCGAATACACCGTGGTCCCCGATCTCATCACCGCGTGCCGGTGCGGCGATGTTGCGCGAATCATGCTGCTGCTCGGCGATGTTCAGGCCCTCTTCGGCAGATACCCGCGGCACTTCCGCGCCGGAATACTGGCGGCGCTCGCCCATGCCGCGATCGTGGTGGACGACCCGGAACTGCGAAAGTCGGTGCGGGAGTGCCTTATCCCGCTGCGTGGGTTATGGGCGGTGGTCGCGGGCGGCGGCGCGTGCTACGGGCCCTACGGCTACTGGCTCGGCCGAGTCGCCGCGGCGATGGGCGATCTCGACACCGCCGCCGCCGAACTGCGCGCCGCGGCGGAATCGGCCAAGTTGCTGCGAGCGCGCCCGTGGCTGTCCGCCGCCGAACATCAGCTCCGGCTGCTCACCCACGGTCGGCCACCACCACCGCCACAACGGGCTGTTCCGCTGCCCGACAATGAATTCCGGCTCGACGCGGCAGTGTGGACTTTGCGCTTTGCCGACCGCACTGTCCGGCTGCCCGACGCCAAGGGATTGCGCGACCTGCATGTCCTTCTCGGCCATCCCGGTTACGATATTCCCTCGCTCGAGCTGTTCGGCGCAGCCGACGCCGCGACGCTGCGCGCGGCCCGATCGCTCGGCGCCGATCCGGTACTCGACGAGCAGGCGAAGTCGGCCTACCGCCGTCGCCTGAGCACCCTCGACGCCGAGATCGATCGCGCCGCCGAACTCGGCGCCGACGATCGGGCCGCCGAACTCGACCGCGAGCGCACGGCCCTGCTCGACGAACTGCGCCGCGCCGCCGGACTGGCGGGCAGACCACGGCGATTGGGCGACGATGCCGAGCGGGCGCGCAAGACCGTCTCCGCGCGCGTCCGCGATGCCATGCGCCGGATCGACCGACTGCACCCCGAGCTCGCCGAGCATCTGCGCGCGAGCGTGTCCCTCGGTGTGGTCTGCCGTTACGCACCGCATCGCGAGGTGCGCTGGGCGCTGTGATCCGAACTAGCGGTGCGAGATCCGATCTCGCGCCTTCCCGGTGACGGCCGGGTGCTCCGGCCGCAGCGTCAGGAAGGAAGAGTCATGAGGCAAGTCGCCGCCGATCTCTGGGAAACCGAGACGGAGAGCCCGTTCCCCGGTCTCACCACGCACGCCTATCTGTGGACGACACCTGAGGGGAATGTGTTGTTCTACAACACCACACACGCCGCGGAGATCGATGCGATGGCCGAACTCGGCGGGGTGGCGCACCACTACCTGAGCCACCGCGACGAGATCGCGCCGTCGCTGGCCACCATCCGGGAACGCTTCGGTGCGAAGCTACATATTCACAAGGCCGATGCGGGCGAGGTCAGCCAGACCATGGTGGACGATGCGTTCGACACCCGGCACACAGCCGTCGCGGGTCTCGAGGTGATCCCGGCGCCCGGTCACACTCCGGGCAGCGCCCTGTACCAGGCCACCATCGGCGGACGTCGCTATCTGTTCACCGGCGATACGCTTATCCACACCGAAGCGGACGCATGGTGGCCCGGCTATCTGGAAGGCCATAGCAACCGCGAAACGTTGTTGTCCACCCTTGATCTGATGACCGGGCTCACCCCGGAAGTGGTCGTTTCCAGCGCCTTCCAGGGCGACTCCGGCGTCACCGAGATCGCCGGAGGCACCTGGGCCGATGGCGTCACCGCCGCTCGCCGTGCACTGGCCGAGGCGGCTGGCTGATCAGAGGCCGGTGGTCAGCTTGACCACCACCTTCTCCTGGGTGACTTCCTGCACGGTGATGTTGAGGCCGTTGGCGGGCTGGGTTTCCCCGACCGGCACGTTGACCTCCTGGCCGCCGACGCGGAGCGTGACCGTATTACCGTTCACGGCAACGAGTTCCGCATCGACGCCGAGGATGTTGGCCTTGGCGTTCACGCCGCGGGTGAAGGTGACCGTGCAACCGCTGACGGCGCAGTCCGACTGGTAGCCGGGGCCCTCAGCGGTGCATGCGGCCGCCACGAGCGGGGTGAGCAGGGCGAATGCGCAGAGGGCTACCGTCCGTCGGAAAGGCATGCGGCCCAGTGTAGAGCTCAGCGCGCATCGGGCCGGTGCGTCAGCCAGCGCGAGGTGCTCGGCAGGAAGGCCAGTATCAGCGTGGCCACGTTGAATGCGACGCCGATGATGGCGAGACCGGTCAGATCCCAGGTCACCGTGACCGTCGCGTCGGCAGGGGCGCCTGCGGTGGTGTGGTTGTAGTTGGCGATGCTGATGCCGATCGACGCGATCAGCGTGCCGACACCGCCGATGCCGATCAGCACGCGCGAGATCTTCTTGCGGGTGAGCAACAGGATCCCGCCGATCAGCAGCAGCGCCGCGAAGGCCACCGACACGTAGAGCGCGATCTGGATTTTGCGCCAGAACCCGCTCGGGTCCCACTCGGGATTGCTGTCGATCAGCGGAATGGCGATCGCGCCGAACAGGCCGCGCAGGCCGCCGAGGATGGACAGCACGGCGGCGAGGATCGCGGTGACCGCGCTCGGCGACGGCCGAAACGGCTGCTGCTGTGGATAGTTCGGCCGTTGTGGATAGTTCGGATACTGCGGCGCCTGTCCGTATCCGGGTGGCGGTGGATAAGTGGGACGATGGAATTGTGGGTCGGTCAACTACTACTCCCCATTGGATACCCGACACACATCCTGCGGTCTCGATGCGTCATCGAGTCGATGCGCTGATTCTTGCGATATTCGTTTCCCCGCGGCGCCGAACGACGATTCGGCACCGGACCACTGCCGCACCATGATCCACGCGGCCTCCAACCGCACAAGCACAGTGCCAGACGCCGATAAACGGCGAATATGCGGCGCCGCAACGCCAGTGGGCGGCACGCGCCCCCGCCATCCTCGAATCGCGAGGTGGCAGGGGCATTTCGCGGCTCAACGCCGAGCGTTCTCCGCTTGCTCGGCGCCGTCGGATTTCTCAGCAGCGCTGTCGGATTTCTCAGCGCCGTCGGATTCGTCGGCCGCATGCTGATCGCGCAGCAGCCACCACGCCGCACCTATCAGCGCGACCACACCGATGAACAGCAGCACCGTGGTGTTGGAGATGGCGTCGCCGAACTCCTTCACCTTGTTCTCCAGCGCGAATTCGGTATCGGCGCCGAGTAATCCTGGCAGCGCCGAAGCGCCGTCGTACCGCAGGAAGAGCACACCAAGCAGGATGAAGAACAGTCCGGAGACCAGCGAGGTGGTGTGCAGCTGGAGCCGGCCGACACCGATCGAACGCCCGCGCAGCCAGCGCTTGCGGCCGAGATCGAAACGGTCCCACAGCAATGCGAGGACGAACAGCGGCACCGACATCCCCAGCGCGTAGACGGCGAGCAGAAAGCCACCGTGCACGGGTGATCCGCCGACCGCCGCCACGGTGAGGATCGAGCCGAGAATCGGCCCGGCGCAGAATCCGGCCAGCCCGTAGACCATGCCGAGCAGGTACACCGCTCCGGCCTGCTCCGGCCGCCCTTGCCTGGCGGCGGCACGCTGCGCGAAGCCGACGGCGAAACCACGGCCGACGATCTGCAGCACACCCATCGCGATGATCGTCCAGCCGCCGATGGCCACCAGCAGGTCTCGATGGCCGACGAACAACTTGCCCGCGAAAGACCCTGCGGCGCCGAGCGGAACGAGCGTGGTGGCCAGGCCGAGATAGAACAATCCGGTGCGGGCGAACAGCTTTCCGCGCGAACTGAACGAGTACGCGAAGAAGCTCGGCAGCAGCAGCGCGCTGCACGGGCTCAGCAGCGCGAGCAATCCGCCGAGGAACGCGGCGAAATACCCGATGCCGCTGGTCATTTCCCGACCGCCTCGCCACCCTTGCGCGCGGCGTCGATGAGCGCGCGGAACTGTTCGATCGGCTGCGCGCCGAGCAGCGGCCTGCCGTTGATCAGGAACGCGGGCGTCGAGGTGACGCCGAGCTGATAACCCTCGGTCATATCGCGCTGCACGGCCGCCTTGGCCGCATCGGATTCGGCGTCGGCGCGGAACTTGGCGATATCGGGGACACCCGCCTGTTCCGCCAGTTCGGCGAGCCGGTCCGGCGTCAGCACCCCGGTGTTCTTCTTCTCCGGCCGGTTCTCGAACAGGGTCTTGTGGAATTCCCAGAACCGGCCCTGCTGCCCGGCCGCCCACGCGGCCTGTGCCGCGCCCTCGGACTCCTTGCCGAAGATCGGGAAGTTGCGCCATTCGATCCGTAACGCGCCCTGCTCGACGTACTGGGTGATCAGCTCGGGTTCGGACTTCAGCGCGAACTGCCCGCAGTAGGGACATTGGAAGTCGGAGTATTCGATCATCACCACCGGCGCGTTCGCGGGTCCGATGGCGAGGCCGTCGTTGCCGTCGCGGCGGGCCAGCTTGGCCAGCTCACGGAACTGGTCGTCGTAGGCGGAGGCGGCCGGTTTCGCATCCTCGGCGCGCTTGGCGTCGGAGCGGCTGTTGAGCTGGATGATCGCGAAGACGAGCAGGACGGCGGCCGCGAGCAGCGCGGCGGCTCCCGCCAGCTTCCTGTTGCGCGAATTGGGGCGTGGCCTGCGCTTTTTCGAGGGGAGACGACGGCGTGCGGAATCGACTCGACGGGACATGGGTGCTCCTGACGGCCCACTGCCGATGTGGCGCGGGCTAGATGTGCGAAAGAAGGACGACAGACGACCGGGATCCGGCCGGGTCGTCTAAATGCGCAGCACCGTCGTCAGATGTGGCGCGGGCACCGGGTGGGGCGACCCGGTGTGTCCCTCGTCGGCAGACAGCGACCAGAACACCTGGTCGGTGCCGAGCCCCTTGGCACGCAACGCGGCGGGCAGTTGCTGCGTATTGTCCCGCTGAGCGGCGGCGGGCAGGGTCGGTGTTGCGGCGTCGTTCGGTCCCTTACGGCAACTCGGCGAGCCCTCGATGGCCCTCGGCACATCGGGCGCCGGTGCGGCGGCGGTGATCGGCATCCGTGCGATTTCGGACAAGCCGGACAGCGGCGCGCCTTCCGTCGATACCCCTTGTGGTAGTAGGCATCCGAGGATCACACCGGCAAGGCCGAGCACGGCGAGCATAATGACACCCAGTCCACAACGGCGTGCCCGCGCGCGATCGCGCGGCGTCACATCGGGCAGGGAGGTCACGCCCGCACGATACCGGATGCTGCTGAACGGTAGTAACCGCACTATTGCTGATCAGCGCCGATACCGCTCAGCGCAGGCAGGTCGGTATGCCTGCGCAGTGCGTCGAGCACCATCGTGACGGCGGCGCGCGGCGGCGAGCCGTGCCGGACGACGGCGGTGATGCTGCGAGTGATCGGATCGGCGAGTTCGCGGATGGTGACGCGATAGCGGGGATCGACGGCGAGGCCGGGCAGCAGCGCGATCGAAAGACCCGCCTCCACGTGCTGCAGCGTCATCAGATAGTTGTTGAACCGGCAGACCACGCGCGGCTCGAAGCCGGACTCGCGGCAGAGGCGAGTGGCCAGGTTGGCCATGTAGGACTGTGGCATGTCGAATGCCCACGGTTCCTCGGCATAGGCGGCGAGATCGGCGGGGCCGCGGGCCGCCCGATCCTGCGGGAGAACAAGGACGATCGGGTCGGTCGTGAGCGCGACGATATCGACATCGGGCCCGAGCGGCTGTTCGACGAAGTCGGTGGTGGTGATGACGATGTCGGCAGCACCGCCCCGTAGCGCGGGCAGGCTCTCGTGCGGCTCCAGCTCCAGCAGTTCGACCTCCAGATGCGGATGCCGGTCCGCGAGCCAGCGCACCGCGGGTACCGCCATGGGGTGGATGGCGCTCTGGAACGCGCCGACCCGGACCAGTCCGACCGGCTCGTCGCCGAGGCTGCGCAGCTCCGCTTCGACGCCGTCCATGTGGTCGAGGATCGCCCTGGCCCGGCGGGCCAGTATCAGCCCGGCCGGGGTGAGCCGGACCCGGCGGCCGGTGCGTTCCAGCAGCTGGGTGCGTGTTTCCGCTTCCAGCACCGCGAGCTGCTGCGACACGCTCGACGCGCTCAGGTTGGCCGCCTGCGCGACCGCACGGACGGTGCCGAGCGAATCGAGTTGGCTGAGCAGCCGCAGCCGCCAGGGGTTCAGCATGCCCCCATTGTTGTACGGCTCAGCCGAACAGCACAGCCGGAATTGTGAGATGGACGTGATGCTCGCGGCGCCCTTACCGTCGAAGACATGGCCGCTCCCATCGCTTCCTCCGCCACCGCCACCGAGGCCTTCTGGGCCGACGCCGATCGTCATCTCGTGCGCTACTCGGGCGCGGGCGATTTCACCCGCGAGATCATCACCCGCGCCGCGGGCAGCTTCGTGTACACCGAAAGCGGAAGGGAGATATTGGATTTCACCTCCGGTCAGATGAGCGCGATTCTCGGACACGCACATCCGGAGATCGTCGCCACCGTGCGCAGCCAGGTCGGCGAACTCGACCACCTGTTCAGCGGCATGCTGAGCCGCCCGGTGGTAGACCTCGCGCGCAGGCTGGCCGAATCGCTGCCCGATCCGTTGACGAAGGCGCTGCTGCTCACCACCGGCGCCGAATCTAACGAGGCCGCGCTGCGAATGGCCAAGCTGGTCACCGGGAAACACGAGATCGTCTCGTTCGCCCGCTCCTGGCACGGCATGACCCAGGCGGCGGCGAGCGCCACCTACAGCGCGGGACGCAAAGGTTATGGCCCGTCGGCGCCGGGCAACTTCGCCATCCCGGTCCCCAACGCCTACCGGCCCGACTTCACCACGGCCGATGGCGAATTCGACTGGCGCCGCCAGCTCGACTACGCCTTCGACATGATCGACGCCCAGTCGGTGGGCAGCCTGGCCGCCTGCCTGGTCGAGCCGATCCTCAGCTCGGGCGGCGTTGTCGAACCGCCGCGCGGCTATTTCGCCGCCCTGCAACAGAAGTGCCGCGAGCGCGGCATGCTGCTCATCCTCGACGAAGCGCAAACGGGCCTGTGCCGCACCGGATCCTGGTATGCGTTCGAGCGCGACGGCGTCGTCCCTGACATCCTCACCCTGTCCAAGACGCTCGGTGCCGGACTGCCGCTCGCCGCGGTGATCACCAGTGCCGCAATCGAACAGGAGGCGCACGAGCGTGGCTTCCTGTTCTTCACCACTCATGTCTCGGACCCGCTTGTCGCCGCCGTCGGCAACACCGTGCTCGACGTACTCACCCGTGACCACCTCGACGAGCGCGCCACCGAGCTCGGCCGGTTCCTGCGCGCCGGACTGGAGCGAATCGCCGAGCGGCACAGCGTGGTCGGCGATATCCGCGGCCGCGGCCTGCTCGCCGGCCTCGAACTGGTCGTCGACCGCGAAACCAAGCGGGGCTCCGACGAGCTCGGCGCACTGGTCACCCGCCGCTGCCTGGAATTGGGCCTGCACATGAACATCGTCCAGCTTCCCGGCATGGGCGGTACCTTCCGCATCGCCCCACCCCTCACCGCCACCGAAGACGAACTGTCCATGGGCTTGGCCATCCTCGACCAGGCGATCGGCGACGCCGTCATCAAGCTCTGACACGTTTTGTCACACAGGGTTTCGCGTACTTGCACGCGGTGCCGGTAGCGGGGAGCATGGCCATGTGGCTGCCACGCCGATCCCCGGTCCCCACGTCGACGGCGACGGCCTCGCCGACATCGTGGCCGCAGGCGGGCTGCACAACTATCAGCTGAAGCTGCACGCCGAGTACGGCCCAGTGGTTCTGTTCCGGCTGCCCGGCGCGGAGACGGCGGTGTCGATCGCCGACCCGGTACTGCTCGAGGCGACGGCGAAGCTCGATGAGCGACCACGGAAGCTGTTCGAATTCCTTGCCTCGATGCAGGAGTCGGGCAACCTCCAGACGATCCCCGCGCAGGAGCACACGCCGTGGCGACGGGTGCTGCTGTCGGTTCTGGCCGGACGTCCTTCGCACGAGGCGCATTTCGGCCGGTTCGTCACGCTCACCCGCGAACTCGCCGATGAGTGGGCCGACGCGGCGGCGTGCGGCCCGATCGCGTCGCAGCAGAGCCTCTCCGCGCTGTCGCTGCGTATGATCTGCGACTACGCGCTCGGCAGCGGTATCGGCTCCCCGGAACAGGCGGGGCGGATCGTTGCGGCGTTCGAGGACGTGCTCACCGAGCAACTGGGGCGGCTGTACGCGGCGGAAGCGCCGGGCACCTACGAGGAACGCGAGGACCGCGCGCAGCGGGCGCTGACGTATTTGCGGGCCACCGTGGACGATGTGCTCGCCACGCATCGGGTGGGCGATGGGCAGCCGAGCGAGGGTAGCGACCTGATCGCCGCGCTGGCCGCGGCGGGCCACTCCCCGCCGCGCATCCGCGATTCGGTGCTGATGACCATGCTCGCCGCGCACCACACCACCGGCGTCGCCGTCTCCTGGACGCTGTACCTGCTGGCGCTGCACCCCGACGCGGCCGACCGCGTCGCCGAAGAACTCGTCCGCGTCCTCGGCGACCGCCCCGCTCCCGACTACGCGGACCTGAAACACCTGACCTACCTGACTACGGTGCTCGAGGAATCGATGCGGCTCTACCCGCCGGGCCCCTACGGTGCACGCGAAGTCACCGAAGACCTTCGCGTCGGCGAATACACGATCCCCGCCGGAGCCACCATCTTCTACCCCATCTGGGCCGTGCACACGAACCCCGAATACTGGCCGGACCCCACGGTTTTCCGCCCTGAACGGTTCGCCACACACCCGAGCCCCGAACGCCCCAGGCTCGCCTACATCCCCTTCGGATTCGGCCCACGCAGCTGCGAAGGCGCCTCCCTCGCCATGGTCGAGGCCAAACTGATCCTGGCCGTCCTGGCCAAACGATTCCGCTTCGAGCCGGCCGACGATCACCCGGTGATCCCCGTCGAACGCTTCGTCCTGTGGGCCGCCGACGACATCCATCTGAACCTCACACAGCGGCGGATGCTCGACACCTGAATGTGCGCGGGCGGTGCACCCTCACCGGCCACGGTCGCGGAAGAACTCGAAATCGTTGGCGCTCACGATCACCGCCGCAACACGGGTGGCGCATTGCATCGGGTCGCAGTCCTCGTGGAAGAGCATTGCCCGTTCGGCGTTGCGTCGGCTCGACACCGGAAAGTGGGGGTTGTCGTGGCGCATCTCCGCACGAATGACCGGCGTCTGCATCAACCGGGCAAGACTGCCCTCCACATCGAACTCGACCGCACCACCAGGGCGAACCAGCGCCGTCGCGCTACCGATCCGCCGCCGCGCGAGCACGTTTGGGTGGGCTTGCTGGACAACAGGTTTCGGTCTCATCGCCACCCCTTCACGTCATCGCTGGCAGGCAGCTCGAGACCGGGAGGATGGTGTAACTCACCGGCCCCGAGCGCCAGATCTGAGGCTAAGGAGCAGAGGTCCCTGCCCACCACGATGTTTCTCGACGTTTCTCCAAGTCCTCCAATTCGTTGACCTGGTACTGCTGATTCATCGACGATTAGGGGCGGAGAAAACCCGCGCAACCTGCTGGACTGGAGGCGCTCATGATGCGTTTGAAGTTCCTCGGCAAGAACACGACCGGAACCCAATCACCCACGCTGTACATCACCGATAGGGGGACGTACGTCGTTCAAGGCTGGCGAACGCTCGACCACCCGGGCGTGATCGAGATTCCCCATCCCCTCCTCGCGTTCCTGGAGCCGGGAACCTGTCTCGGTGCGACACTGACCGATACCGGACACGGCACCTTCACCCTTTCCGGCGAGCCCGTGACAGACCCCGAGACACTTGGCCAGATGGATCTTCCCGCCTACGAAGCGGGTGTCGAAGTCCCTGTGGGACAGGAGATTCGACCCGATGCTGTTGCATCACGGTGAGGATGCCAACCGCCTGTTCCGCAGGGAATGGGCGGTTGCGGTCCACCTCGAACTTCAGGACACCTACTCGACACCGGAGGAGGACGAACCGTTTCGCAAGTTCCTAGCCGACGAACACGACGACTACGCCTGGTTCGCGGGCTGGTGTGCCGTCGTTCGACAGGCAACAGACCAGGGGAAGACCGTTCGTCGGGTTCGTGTTGTCACCGAGCCCCACACGGACTACACGCGTTTCGCTCTCGCCGTCGCGCCGTTGAATATTGCGGCCGGAGAAGACATTCGATACATACCCCGTCACACAATCGGCGGTGAATTGCTCAGTGGAGACGACTGGTGGATCTTCGACGACGATCTGGTCGCGTTCAGTGTGTTCACCCCTGAAGGCGCTGGCGCTGGACTCGCGACGACGACCGATCCTGTTATCGCCGAACATATCCGACGAGTACGGGACCAGGTGTGGCCGTTGGCAATCCCGTATGCCGACTACAGAGCGGTAGCTGCCGAGCAGTGACCGGCCCTGCGCAGCAGTCACGGGAGGCCCTTGGCGGTCAGTTACGTGAGATTCGGAAGGATGCCGGACTGACTGCCAGGGCGCTCGCACTTGTCCAAGGCTGGCCACCTTCGAAGGTTTCGAAGCTCGAACTCGGGAATCAGACACCCAGTGAGAACGACATCCGACTGTGGTGCGATTCCTGCGGTGCGCAACGTCAAATGCCTGACCTGATCGCGGCACTACGCAACCTGCAGGCCGCGTACGTCGAGATCAAGAGAATGCGACTTCCCCACAGACAACGACAGTCGATTACCTGGGAAGCCGACACCAAGCTGATGCGTTGGTACGAGCCGTTTCTGGTGCCAGGGCTTCTCCAAACACCTGCATATGCGCAAGCGATCCTCGGTCGGGTTCTGGACTTCTTCCACGGCACACGCGACGACCTGGAGCCCCTGCTGGCGGCGCGCCTGGAACGGCAGCAGGTCTTGTACCTGGGCGATCATCGGTTCAACTTCGTGATAGCCGAGCAGGTCCTGCACACGACCGTTGGCGACAACGGCACGATGATCGGACAACTGGACAGGCTCCTGATCGCCATGGCCCTGCCGCGCGTGGTGCTCGGCATCATCCCGAGAGACACCGAATTCGTGGTGCCCCTGTCCAACTTCTGCATGTTCGACCGCAAGCGAGTCCTGGTCGAAACCATCACCGCCGAGCTGACCATCACCCGGCCTCGCGAGATCGTGCTGTACGAGAAGAACTTCAAGGCACTGGCCGATCGAGCAGTACGGGGCGACGCCGCACGGGACTTGATCAAAGCGGCCCTGGACCAGCGACAACAGCGAGAAGTCCAGCTTCCGGGCGATCGATGACGCCGCGGTATGGGGTTGATCAGGTGCGGGTGAATGCTTCGGCGAGTATGGTCGCGGCGTCGTGGCGGGCTTTGGCGCTGTCGTCGAAGGGGTGGCGGAGGAATTCGTGGATCATGCCTGGGTAGCGGGTGATGGTGGTGGGGACGCCTGCTTCGGTGAGGCGGTGGCCGTATTGTTCGCCCTCGTCGCGTAGGGCGTCGTATTCGGCGGTGATGATGTGGGTGGCGGGGAGGCCGGTGAGGTCGGGGGCGAGGAGGGGGGAGACGCGGGGGTCTAGTTTTTCGCGTTCGGTGGTCAGGTAGTTGTCCATGAACCAGTGCTGGCCTGCGCGGGTGATGTTGCCGTATTTGCCGGCGAATTCGGTGATGCTGACATTCGTTCGGCGGAAGTCGAGGTCGGGGTAGATGAGGAGTTGGTGGCGCAGGGGCGGGCCGCCCTGGTCGCGTGCCATTCGGGCGACGACGGTGGCCAGGTTGCCGCCCGCGCTGTCGCCCGCGACGGCGATGCGGGTGGCATCGCCGTGGAATTCGGCGGCGTGATCGGCGGCCCACTCGGTCGCGGTGAAGCAGGCGTCGGGTGCTGCCGGGAACTTGTGCTCCGGTGCGCGGGGGTAGTCGACGGCGACGACGAGGCAGCCCGCGCCGTTGGCGAGGCTGCGGCACAGGCCGTCGTGGGTGTCCAGGTCGCCGAGCACGAAGCCGCCGCCGTGGAAGAACATCAGGAGGGGGAATGGTCCGTCGCCGTGCGGGGTGTAGATGCGAACCGGTATCGGTCCGTCGGCGCCTGGAATCGTGCGGTTTTCGACGTGGGCGACCGGTTCCGGTTCGGCGAGCATGGCGATCTGGCGGTGCCAGCCTGCACGGGCCTGCGCGGGTGTAAAGGTATGCAGCGCACCCACATTGGCTTGGGCGAGGCGGTTCAGATAGGCCTGAACCTGGGGGTGCGGGATGGCTTGATCTTCTGGTGTTCCACTCATGCGCCTATCCTCTGACTTGAAGCGTGCTTCAAGTCAAGGAGTTGTTCGGAGATGGTGATGCTCGATATCGCGGAGGTGGCCGAGCAGTCGGGACTGGCGCCCTCGGCGCTGCGGTACTACGAAAAGCGCGGGCTGATCGAGTCGGCGGGCCGCAATGGTCTGCGGCGCACCTTCCGTCCCGATGTGATCGGGCGGCTTGCGCTCGTATCCTGTGCGCGCGCAGCGGGTTTCACTCTGACGCAGATCGGCCGGTTCCTGGTCGCCGCACCCGAGGACACCGAACTGCGCGGTCACCTGGCCGAGAAGGCACGCGAAATCGACGCGGACATCGCCCGCCTCACCCGCATGCGCGACAGCCTCCGGCATGCCGCCGTGTGCACGCACCGGCCGCTCGTCGAATGTCCGGATTTCAAACAGGCCTTTGCGGAGTAGGGATCCGGGGCTTATCGTTGCGTCGACCGAGACGCGAAATCCCTTGACCTAATTTGACATTCGTTGCAAATCGAGCATAGGGCGAATTCTGCGGTCGGCGCCGCATTGCGTCGCCGCTACACCCTCATGATGCTGGCGCTCCTCGCGATTTCCGGCTGTAGTTTGTCCAGTGCCGCGCCGGTCACCAAAGTGGTCGCGTCGCACTGGGATTACGGTGCGGAGGGGCCGGAACACTGGGCCGAGCTCGACAGCAGCTATCGGGTGTGCCGATCGGGCCACGCGCAATCCCCGATCGACCTGCCGAGCCGGGCCATGCTCGATCCGGCCGATCGCATCGGTATCGAATACGGCCCGATTCCGTCGGTCGAACTGGTGAATACCGGACATACGGTGCAGGCGAATCCACCCGCGGGCACCGGGAATCGAATCCTGGTGGACGGCATGCCTTTCGAGCTGGTGCAGTTCCATTTCCACCTACCCGGTGAGCACACCGTCGACGGCGTAGGCGCCACGATGGAGCTCCATCTGGTGCACCGCAACGCGGCAGGCGCGCTGGCGGTGCTCGGTGTGCCGATGCGGCAGGCGCCTGGGCCGTCGGCCTTCGCGCCGATGCTGGCGAACGCACCGGGAAAGCCGGGCGCGAAAGTGACGACAGGGCCGATTGATCCACGTACTTTCCTGCCCGCCGATACCGGTCAATTCCGGTACGTGGGTTCGCTGACCACGCCGCCGTGCAGCGAGGGCGTGCGGTGGATCGTGCTGCGGCATCCGGTCGCGGTCACACCGGAGGAGGCGGGCCGCTATCTGACGCTGTTTCCGCACTCGAATCGGCCGACCCAGCCGCTGAACGGCCGCGTCGTCGCGGTATCCGGGAGCTGAGATCAGTCCTTGAAGTACACCAGCTGATGGCTGGTTGCGAGCATGGCGCCGGAGTCGGTCCACAGCTGGGCGCTCTGGTCGAAGAAGCCGTTGCCGAAGTGCTGCGAGCCCGCGGTGGCGAGCACGGGGCGATCGGATTGGGTGGCGAGCAGCTGCTCGTCGGCGTGGAAGTAGACGGTCATGGAGACCGTGCCCGCGGGCACGATGCGGCCGAGGCGCTGCATCACCCTGGGGAAGAAGACATCACACAGCGCGGTGAGCGCCGGATAGTCCAGCGGGCGCGGCGGCAGGTCGCGTACCCAGAGCGTACTGGTCGAATTGGCTTGTGCGCCGGTCTGACTGGGCAGGCCACCCTGGACGAAGCGCATCTCGTAGTTGTGCGGCCAGGCGAGGAAGTCGGGAATCCGAACGGGTGCGATGGTTTCCGCGGGCGGTGCGGCGGGCGCGTTGACCTCCGTGGCCGTCCAGGTCTGCCTGCGGTTGCCGAAGACGGCTGTGGCGGTGGTGGTTACGGCGCCGTCCTGGATCAGCGATACGGTCCAGTGCTGGGTGCTGCGGTTGGTCCTGGTCGGTTGTGCGGCGATCTCGAAGGGGCCGTCGGTGATCGGGCCCGCGTAGTTGACGGTGAGCGAGATCGGCTCGCCGAGGCGTTGCGGATGCCGCTGGATCGCGCGGAGCGCGGTGGCCGCGGTGATGCCGCCGAACGGGCCGACCATGTTCGCGTACGCGGGCGTGGTGTGCGCGGCGAAGCTGCCCTCGCCGATCGGCTCTAGCTCGATGGCGGCGTCGAACGGGTGGTGCGGGAGCAGCGTTCCGGTCACAGCAGTCAGCGTAGAGGCACTCGTTAGCACACGAAAGCAGGGTCCGGCGAAGGTAATTCACCGGACCCTGCTCGGCGTGTCGGTGGTTGGCGCCGACCCCTCCGCGGCGCCAACCCGCCGGTCACGCGGCCGGGACGATCGTCGGCGGCTCGAGCATGCGGGCCGGGTCGTAGGTTGCCTGCTCGTCACGCTCGAGGATGCGGGCGTAGAGCCGGAGGAGGGTTTCGGCGAGATCGATGCCGAGGCCTGCGGCGCGGAAGGCGGCGATTTCCATGGCAATCACCTGGTCGTCGAGGTGTGGATCGCTGAGGGTCTCGTCGAGGATCATGCCGCTGACGGCCTGCTCGTGGGTGAGTGCCACATCAGGCAGCCAGCTGAGCATCCAGTGGCCGCCCCCGGCGGTGTGGACGTGGCGGGCGGTCTCGGGGGTGATGTCGCTGGTGATCAACCGGTCGTGCAGTTCGAGTGTCATGACCCCTCCCTCGGTCGAGCGGAGCCACCTGCCCCGGATCTGTTGGCGTGCTGTCTATTCCGGTTGCGGTGTGGCTTTGACAACAATGCTATGGATAGCCACTTCGGGATGTCAACTAAGCATTCGTGCTATCTTGTGATATTTGAAAGTCAAAGATGCTTGAATCAAGGCAGATTGAGTACTGTTGATCTCTAATCTGCTCCGCGAGAGCGAGATTGAGTGGATCAACGCCTCGATAGATCTGAAAACGCGCTTGCCCAGGCTCGTCGAAGCGCGGAATACCTGTACATACGTACAGGTTTCAGCGATCACTCAGAGAACGGAAGTTGTCTCGATCGGCGTCCCGTGACTTGACGTGACTATGATGACGGCGGATGACACACAGTGAGCATCGGCAACCCAAGCGCAGGATGGAGGCGCGGTTATGGCTGGCTCGGGGCCGGACGATGAGCAGGTCGGCGACCTGGTCCGCAGGCTCAGGACGGAGCGTGGCTTCACCCAGGCCACGCTCGCGGTCAAAGCCGGCTGTTCGCGCAGCCTGATCCAGCAGATCGAGAACGGGACCAGGATCCCGCCGCTACCGCTGCGTGAACGGCTGAGCCTGGCACTGGGTGAACAACTTCCGATGGACGACGGCGCCGCCGACAGCGACCCCACCGGCGGTGCCTACTACGACCTGCGGATGCGTTTCAATGTCCTGCTCGGCAAGGACCCTGAACTCGTCGAGCGCGCGCTCGGCATCGCGCAGAGCCTGATCGACGCGACGGGAGCGCGCGCGGAGATCGAACCGCTGCGGCTGATCGCCGACCGGCAGCTCGAACGCGCCGAGGAGATACTCGCTCAGATCCCCTCGCGGAGCGCGACGGTGTGGGAGTGGAACACCGTCAGCGACTGGCTGACCATCCTGGAGCAGGCGACCCAGTCGGTGCGCGCGATCCACACCGCCGATCTCGGCACCATCGGCGGTGACGTGGGCGACGACTACCATGCCGCGATCGTGCGCCTCGCGGACAAGGCGCATCCGCCGCGAATCGATGTGCGACGGATGTATGTTCTGGACACCATCGAGGACGTGTGGCCCTATGACGACAAGCTGTGGAAGCAGGTGCGCTCCGGGGTGGAGAGCATCCTGGTCAAGCGCGAGCACGCGCGCAACGCGCAGAGCATGCTCGTCGTCGACGAAAGATACGTCGCCGTCGGGGAATACGACTATTCGCGGCAGGCGCGCGTCGCGACCCGTTTCTCGGCGCTGAAGCACGACGTCGCGTTCGCGGTGCGCCGGTTCGAGCGTCTCTACGAACTCAAGCACGCCGGATCGGCCATCGTGGTCAACGATATCGCCGCGATGCCCGCGCTCACCGGTTTCGAACGCCTCACCGACGGTGACGGCCGTGCGCTGTTCCGCGCCGCGCTGGAGCAGCGCTGGCGCGAGATGACGGAGCCGGGGGAGTCGCCCGTCGAAGGGGCGGCGCCGTGAGCTCCGGTCCGACGGTGCTGGCCCCCGGCCTCGCCGCCCTCACCAATCGCTCCGAGGAACGCAAACGCGCGGTGCGCGCCCACCTCGGCGCGGAGCCCTGGTTTCCCGGTACCGCGCAACGGCATTCGGGCTTTCTCGACGCCTATCACGGCGAAACCGGCCTGGCGCCGGATCCGAACGCGGTCGCGGCGCTCGACCGGGCCTGGCGGGAGCTGCTGCACGGCGAACAGCCGGATACCTATCGGGACGGCAAGCTCTACGACAAGCGGCAACCGCAGATCCTGCGAAATCTGGCGGCGGACAAGCTGTTCGGGCGGCTGTCACAGCCGATCGACGGCGTGCCCGGTGTGCGGGTGCGGCCCGAGGAGGTCATCGTCTGCCCGTACTCGAGCACCATGCTGCTCGAGGAGGCGATCGCGACGCTGGCCGAGCCGGGAGGCGGAGTGATCGTCTATCCCGAAGGGCTGTACAAGAGTTCGGGCATCCACCTGGAGAAGTACGGCCTGCGCCCGGTGGCCTGCCCGGTCGGGCCGGACGATTCCTTCAAGATCGATCCGGAACTGCTCGCGCGCTGCCTCGATCACTACGCCGAGCGCGGCGAGCTGCGCGGGGTGCTGCTCACGCTGCCGGGAAATCCGGTGTTCACCGACTATTCGGTGGAGGAGATGCTGGCGATCGGGCGGGTGCTGCTCGACCGCGACGTGCCGATCATCTGCGATATGGCCTTCGATGCGATGGTGGCGCAGCACATTCCGGTCGCGTCGCTGGAGATCGCCACCGATACCGGAGTGCGGCGGCTGTACGACAGGGTGCTCACGATCACCGGAAACTCCAAGGGCTACAACGCGTTCGGTCCGTGCAAGCTGGGCGCTGCCTGCTCCGGCGATCGCGAGTGGCTGACGCGGATCAGGCACCGGCTCACCATCTCGTTCCAGCGGGAGTCGACCCACTTGGCCCAGGCGATCATCGCGCACACGCCCGACAGCTACTTCGCCGGGAATCGCCTGCTGATGCTCGCGCAGCTGGATCGCGCGCACGGGCACATCGCCGCGATCAACGACCGATTCGGCGCGAAAGTCCTACGGCCCCTCGGCAGTAGGCAGGGGATGTTTCTCACGATGGTCTTCGACGACGATGTCCTCGATATGGCGGGTATCGGGACCGGTGCGGAGCTGGAGGACCTTCTGCTGACCGCCGCCGGGATCGATTGCGTCGGACTGGATCGCGCCGGATCGGACCGCCGCGGGGTGCGCTGCAACGTGCTCGCGCCACGAAAAGCGGTGGGCCGCACGTCGGATGCACTGCTCGATGAGCTGTTCGACCGGCTCGAACAGCTGCTGCGCGATATTCACGCCGGGCTCACCTACCGCGACGTACTCGTTCGGGTCGGCCTGGCCGATCTGGAACCGATTGCCGCGCAATGATTATCGGAGTGCCGCGCGAGACGGCGGCCGGTGAACGACGCGTCGCGCTGATACCCGAGGATGTGCGCCGGCTCGTCGCGGACGCGGACGTGCTCGTGGAACACGATGCCGGGCGGCTCATCGGCCGCACCGATGCGGACTTCCGTGCGGCCGGAGCCACGGTGGTCGACCGTGCGACGGTATTCGCCAGGTCCGATGTCGTCGCGTGGGTGAAACCGCCGGTATACGAGTTGGATTCGCTGATTCGTCCCGGAATGACCCTGCTCGGCTTCCAGGATCCGATCGTCCGCCGAGAGGTGATCGCCGGATTCCGGACGTGCGATGTCGAATCCGTCGGCTTCGAAACCGTGCCGCACGAGTATCCCGACATCGATGCGCTGTCGGCGATGAGCAGGATCGCGGGCGCGGTGGCCTATGTACAAGGGCGGCAACTACTTCCGGCCGAGGCGCGGGAGCGCCCGGTGCGGTCCCTGATCCTCGGTTGCGGGCAGGCCGGTCGTGCCGCCATCACCGCCGCGGTCGAGGCGCGGGACGAGCCACCGACCGCGTTGGGCAATCATCGGGAGCAAGAGGCGATCGCGATCCGGCACGGTGCCAGGCGATTTCTCCTGAGTCCGGCCGGTGC
This sequence comes from Nocardia sp. NPDC052566, assembly GCF_044547285.1. Classification (NCBI taxonomy): domain Bacteria; kingdom Bacillati; phylum Actinomycetota; class Actinomycetes; order Mycobacteriales; family Nocardiaceae; genus Nocardia; species Nocardia sp. NPDC052566. Next base: position 251,054 of record NZ_JBIUAF010000006.1, read on the forward strand.
CGAATTCCTCGACCACCTGGCCGCCGAACCGCCCGATCTGATTATCGGCGCCGCCGTCCATCGCGGCTCGCGTGGTCCGGTACTGATCGACGAGGAAGTCCTGAACGCGTTGCGCCCTGGCACGGTGATCATCGATCTCGTCGGCAAGTCCGGCGGCAACTGCGTCGCCATGGTCCCGAATCGGACCGTGACACTGCCGAACGGCGTCATCGTCACGCACTGCTCCAACTATCCGGCGATGCGCCCGGTGGAGGCCAGCCGGGCCTACAGCGCGGCCGTCGCCGCCATGATCAAGACGCGGATTCTCGCCGCTTAGTCTCCGCCGCCAGGTCGATCAGGCGGGCGCGGAGGACGTCGGGGCGTTCGTCGGGGACGAAATGGCCGCAGCCGGTGACCGGTTCGAAGGTGTAGTCCTCGGCACGGGCGGTTTCGGCGGCGGCCATGGAGTGGTGGACGGCGGCGTCGTTCATGCCGAAGACGGCGCGGATGGGGATGGTGGGGCGGCGGCGTTCGGGATTGCGCGCGGCGGCGGGGATTTCGCGTAGCCAGAAGGTGCGGTAGGTGTCGGTGGCGGCGCGGGCGCAGACGGGATCGCGGAAGCGGTCGGCGAAGACGCGGATGACGGCGGGGTCGGCCGCGCTGCGGTCGGTGAAGGCGGCGGAGATCATCCGGCGCAGGAACGTGGTTCGCTGTTGCAGCGGGACACCGGCGATGGCGATCAACGGCTGGTAGAGGAGGAAGCGCCACAGGTTGCGCAGCGCCGTCCCGGTCGGCACCCACGGATGCGCCATGTTCATCACCAGATAGCCGTCGAACCGCGCGGATTCGCGCAGCACCATCCGGTACCCGATATAGCCACCCCAGTCGTGTCCGACCAGCAGCACCCGCGGCAACTCCAGCACATCCAGCAGCGCGAGCACATCCGAGGCGACATCGTCCTTGGCCCACCGATGCGGCGGCGCGCCCGACCACCCGTACCCCGGCAGATCGGGTGCGATGATCCGCAGCCCCTCCGGCGGATCGGCGAGCAGATCCCGATACGCGTAATGATGCTGCGGCCACCCGTGCAACACCACCACCGGCCGCCCATCCACCGGCCCCGCCTCGGTCACATGAAACCACACCCCACGCGCCTCGACGAATGACCGTCGCACCCCAGGAATTACGGGTGGCTCGGAAAGTGCGGTACTGCCGGTATCAGACATGCGATCACGATAATCCGCCGACCCCGGCCGAACCAGTGCCCGAAATCATCTGGACCCGGAACGCGCGCCTGAACCCGGCCGCTATTTCAGGTCGAAGCCCTGGTTGTGGAAGGTGGTTCGGATGTGTTGGCGGCCGTGGAGGCTTTCCTTGGTGGAGATTCGGCCTGCCAGGCGGTTCTTCACCCAGTCTTCCGGGAGTTCCTGTTCGCGGTAATAGGTGTTGATGCGGGTCAGGTAGTCGGTGACGGCGGCCTCGGTGGGTGGGGTGTAGGTGTTGCGGTGGACTACTACGTTCTGGCCGTAGCGGGGTTTGATGTCGGCGGGGTCGGTGGGGTCGGGGAGGCCGATGGCCATGCCGTACACCGGGAAGGTCCACTCGGGGAGGTGGAGCAGGTCGATGACGGCGTCGATATTGTTGCGCAGGGCGCCGACGAAAGTGATGCCGTAGCCGAGTGATTCGGCGGCGATCGCGGCGTTCTGGGCGGACAGGGTGACGTCGATGATGCTGGAGAGCGCGCTGTCGAGGTAGGACGTGGCCTCGATGGTGTGGCCGTTGGCGCGGGCGAGCTCGATGTTGCGGGACCAGTCGGCGATCCAGACCAGGAATACCGACGCGTCGAGCACCAGCCGCTGCCCGCCCGCCAATTCGGACAGGCGCGTGCGCACTTCGGGGTCGTCGATGACGACGACGCTGGTGAATTGGAAGTTCGCGGAGGTCGAGGCCGACTGGGCCGCGGCGATGATGAGCTGGAGTTCGGTCTCGCTCACCGTGGCGGGCAGGTAGTTTCGCGCGGTGCGGTGGCGAAGCAGCACCTCGAGCGTCGGGTTCGCGGCATCACCGGCGACCGGTGCGTCGGGGCCGTAGCGCTTGTCCAGCTGCTGCTGCAGCACATTCGTGATCGTCTCGGTCACAAAGGGTTCCTGTCTACTCGGTCGGTGGCTCGGCGAAACTGGCCGGAAGGTCTGGGGTGCTGGTGAATTGGGCGGCGGCGTGCCGATAGCCGCGCCAGTCGTCCTCGTCCCACCACGCGCGCAGCACGAAGACGAGTTTCGGATTGTGCTCCTCGTCCTCCAGCCAGGCGCGGCGCGCGATGACGTCGAATTCCTCGGTGGCGTACGCGGAATGGTCGGTGCCATCGGCCGGGTACAGGCCGTCGAGTTCACGCAGTTTGCGCGCGGCCGGGATCTTGGACTCCGCGGCGGCGATGATCCGCGCGCCCGCCCAGTAGAGGTCGTAGATCGCGTCGGCGGCCTCGGTGCTGAGCTTGTCGATGACGATCTCGAGTGCGAACAGCGAGGTGATCAGGTGCAGCACCACGAAATCGCCGGGCGCGGCGAGGTAGAGCAGCGTTACCGCGCGGCGCACCCGATCGCGGCGCTCGGTGCCGTGCAGCGCGTCGAGCCAGGAAGGCGTGTCGGACAGTTCGGGAATGCCCGCGAGGGCGACACCCGCGACCCGTGCCTGCAAACCCGAGCGGCTCAGCTCCGGATGCAGGTCGGTGAACGAGTTGGTATCGGTCACCACGGTATCGACCGCACCGCGGAAGGCGGCACTGTCCGCCCAGCCCTCGCTCAGCCGCACCAGCGCGGCGATCGGATCGTCGTCGGAAGCGACGCCGGGCGCCGTGGAGCGCACGGGCACATACGAGAACGCCAGATAGGCAAGGCTTTCCGCGACCATGCCGGGATGATCGGCCCAGATCGCCCAGCCCAGATGGATGGTGGCGTGGGTGAACGCGCCGATCCAGCCGTTCAGCAGGTACGGCGCGTATTCCTCGACCGCGCCCGCGATACCGGCGTGGGCCACCTCGCCGTCGAAGAACGCGCCGTAGGCGCTGAAATGCGCTCTGTCGCCGAGGAAATCGCGCCAGTTGCGCGCGTCGATGACCTGCGTCGACGCCCGTGCGGGTTCGAGCGGAAACCCGTACGGCGTGAGCTCGCAATAGTTTTCGTGATAGGCGCGGATCACCGAATCCGGCGCGCCGATGCCCGCCAGCGCGATCACCGCGTGTTTGACGTGATTGGTCAGATGACCGTTGAACTCGATGTGATAGCTGCGGTCATCGAGCAGATCCGCTACTCCGTGCACGGCCTGTGCCGTCATGTCCTGGCCTCCTGTTGTCTGTCGCGTGGACGTCGCCGCGCGGCGAGCCCGGCCACCGCCTGCGCCAGCGCCGTCGCGAGCAGCGCGCTGAGCGGTAATGTCCAGCCGTCGCTGAGCTGCCGGAACACCCCGATGGCGTACGGGCCGATCGCGGCGATGAGATATCCGACCCCCTGTACCGCGCTGGAGAGCAGGATCGCCTGCTCCGGGGAGCCGGCGCGCACCGTGATCACCGTCAGCGCCAGCGAGAACACCGACAGCCCGGCGCCGAGCACCATCGACCACAGCAGTGGCGCCGCGGCGGGCGCCACCAGGAAGCCGAGCACGCCCGCGGCGCTGAACAAGCTGAAGCCCGCCAGCCAGCGCCCCTGATGCGCCGACCTGGCCACTATCGGTGGCACCACGAAGCTGATCGGCACCGCGACACAGGTCAGCACGCCGAGGTAGCCGCCGGCGAGCTCCGCGCTGACCCCCGCGTCCCGCAGCACGGACGGCAACCAGCCGATGATCACGAACGCGACCAGCGCCTGCAAGCCGAAAAACGCGGCGAGCCCGACGGTTCCGGTGCGACGCAAGAAGGTGAGCGGATTGACCGGCGCCGACGCGATGCCCGCACCCGTCGATGCCGACGCGCCGGGCGCGCGCCACAGCGCCGCCGCCCCGATCGGTGCGAGCACCGCCCAGATCGCCAGCGCCCATTGCCAACCGCCGACGACGTGCGAGATCGGCACGACGGTGGCGAATCCGAGGGCGGCACCGGCCTGCAGCGCGGTCGTGAACGCGGCGACCAGCGGCCCGGTACTGCCGACGGCCCTGATCAGAGCGGGCAGCAGCACGCCGATGAGCCCGATGCCGACCGCGGCGGCACACGTCGCGACCACGAACAGCGCGAGACCGCCCCACGGCCGCACCGCGAGGCTCACACCCGTGAGCGCCAGCGCCCAGTACAGCCCGGCACGCAGCGAGATCCGCGCCAGCACAAGCGGAGTCGCCAGGCTCACCACTGCGAAGGCGACCACCGGCGCGGCGGTGATCACCCCCGCCGCCCGCGCGCCCGCACCGAAATGCGCTGTCACGACGTCGAGTTCGGGGCCGACGGTGGTGATCCCCGGCCGCAGGTTGATCGCCACCGCCGCGGTGACGGCGATCAGCGCCGCGAGCCGGGCGGTGCTCCCCGTGCGCGTGGTGATCAATAGCCCGGCGTGCGCAACAGGGTCGTCTCGGCCGCACGCTCGGTGATCAACGGGCGGTAGACATCCTCGGTCCACCGCGCGGGGTCGACGGTCTCCAGGCCGATCGATACGGCGCCGTCGGTGACCTCGAACGCCTGGGTGATCGCGTCGACGATGGCGCTCTCCAGCCGTCGCGCCGCGTCCTCGGACAGCTCGCGCGGGTAGTGCCAGATCTCTACGTGCGGCATATCAAACCAACTCCCGATCCAGGGTTTCCCGTGCGACCGCGGCAGCGACATCGGCGGCGCCGGCGGTCACGATCTCGTAGTGGTGATAGGGCAGGTTGCTGACCCGCCCGCTCCGCAGTCGCAGTGGTGCGACCGGGATGTCGGCGAACGACGGCCCGTCACCGCGCGCCCGCAGGAACAGGCTCGCGTCGAGCAGCTCCGGATCGACGCCGCTCGGCCGCGCGCGCAGCCGGTAGGTGTGCTCGACCACCGCGACGATCCGCTCGACCACCTCGCGCGCGAAGCCCGGCTCGTTGGCCACGATCAGGTCGACGAATTCGGCTCGCCGCTCGACGCGCTTGTCGAGATCGAGCGCGTAGCCCGGATCCACTCGCCCGCTGAACACCGAGGCGAGCACACGCTTGAAGTAGCGGTTGCGATAGCCGACTTCGGCTGTGTCGTCGGTGATTCCGGCGATGACCGGTGATCCCGGTGCGATCAGCACCAGCTGGTCGACGCGGTGCCCCTGTGCCGAAAGGCGCTGTGCCACCTCGGCGGCGACCCGTGCGCCGAACGAATAGCCGATGATCCGCAGCGGCCCGGCGTGGCCGAGGCCCAGGAATTCCTCGACATCGTCGGCGATCAGCGCGTCCAGGCTGTCGTGCGGCCGCTCACCGGAGTTGATGCCGCGGGCCTGCACGCCGTACACGGTGTGACCGTCCTCGGCGAGCTCGCTCGCCAGCGCGCGCAGGCTCATCGGGTAGCCGCCGAGTCCGGGCCACAGCACGGTGGTACCGCTGCCGTCACCCTCCGCGAGCCGCAGGAAACGCGGTGTGCGTGCGGAATTCGGGGTGGTGTCGATGGTCGCGGCCGCCAGCTGTGCGAGCGTCGGCGCGCGGAAGATCGTCTGCACGCCGAGCGTCGTGCCGAGTTCCTCGTCGAGCGCACGGATCAGCCGCAGTGCCGAGATGGAATTGCCGCCGCGCGCGAAGAAGTCGTCGGCGCGGTAGACCGGCTCGTAGTCGAGCACTCTGGACCAGATCGCGGCGACCGCGGCCTCCCGCCCGGCCGTCGGCGGCTCGCTCGGTTGCGCGTGCCGCGCGTTGAGCTCACCGGCGAGCCGCACCAGCCCGGCCCTGTCCTGTTTGCCGTTCTGCGACAGCGGTATCCGATCGAGTACGTGGATGGTCGGCGGCACCATGTAGTGCGGGAGCACCGCGCGCAGATCGTCCTTGAGCAGCTCCTCCGGCCCCTGCATGTGCAGCGCGTCCTCGGCCATCCCGGTCGCGCCGAGCTGTTCGGCCGATACCGGTCCGGCCAGTGCGAAGTAGCTCAGCGAATTCGCCAGCGGCCCTTCGTCGGCGATGGCGCGGAAGCGGCGCGCCGACGGCAGATCGCGCCCGGTCAGTGAGGAGTATCCGGCGGACATCAGCCCGATACCGGCGCGGGCGCCGAGCTGTTGCAGGTGGGCCAGCGCGCGACCGAGTTCGGTGAACCCGTCCCAGCCCGCGTCCGCGTCGGTCGCGAGCAGGATGCCGAACGAGGACTGGTCGTAGGAGCGCTGATTGATGGCGATCACGTGCCGCCGCTCGATCTTCTGCTCGGTGACGAATTCCAGTCCCGCGCCGGTGAATCGGTACAGCCCGTGTCGTGCGTCGCCGACCTCGCCGTGCACCTGAACGAATACGGTGACCGGCAGCGGGCACCGCCGCTGTGCCGGGGCAGGCGATTCCGTCACCGCCACCGTCGCGACCACGACGCCCTTGTCCAGGCCGTCGACGAGCCGCATACACGCGGGACGCACCTGCCAGCCGTATTCGGCGCTCACCTCGTCGAGCACGCCGAGGATGTGCCCGGCCTCGAAGTGCAGCACCTCGCGGACATTCGTCGAGTACACCGATTCGATGACCTCGGGCAGGCCGACCAGGTGCACGTGCAGGCCGCCGCGTGCGGCGTCGCCGACCCGGAACAGCGAGTGGCGCAACGGATGGAAGTAGTACACGCCCGCGTCCAGGCCGGGCAGGCCGGAGGTCTCGAGGTAGATGCGGGTGGCGTTGAGCGCGCCGGGGGAGGCGTAGGAGTACTTGGGCAGCAACCGATCCGGGCTGTGGAACGGCCCGAACCAGCGCAGCAGCTCGCCGATCCGCGCCGCGGACAGCGCGCGACCCGAGCTGCCTTGGTGCTCATCGTATTTCGGCAACCGGCGCAGCAGCGCCTCGATGTCGCCGAGGTCGATCGGCGCGTCGGTGAACGTCCGATAGGTCTTGCGGGCGAAGACGCGCCGCCGCTGCTCGGCGGTGGGCGCCGCACCGGCGAGCGGGATTTCGGGTTCGGTGTCGAACTGCCGGATCGCGAGGTCCGACAGCTGCGCGGTGACCTGGGTGCGGGTCGACTTGGACCGGTGATGCCGTCCGGCCTGGCCCTGGTCCATCAGCGGCGCCTCGTCCGGGTCCAGCTCGATGAAGCCGGCGAGCTGGGTCACGCCGCGCTCGGACAGCCACGGCACCACCGCGGCCGCGCGGACCCAGTGGTGCTTCTCGATGGCCACCCGCACCTCGTTGGTCTCGACCCGATGACCGTTGACCTTGACCTGTTCGTCGTCGCGGCCAACGAATTCCAGGATGCCATCCGCGCGGCGGCGCACGAGATCGCCGGTGCGATACCAGCGTTCGGTGCTGTCGAAGGTGAGCTCGGGGAAGCGCTCCGCGGTGGCGTCCGGCCTGCCGCGATACCCGTCGGCCAATTGCACACCGCTGATGAGCAATTCACCGACCCGAGCGTCGTCGATGCGGCGACCGTCTTGATCGACCACCACCGTGCGGCACCCGTCCACTTCGGTGCCGATCGGGACGATGACGGCGCCGGAATCGTCGGCGGCGGTGAAGTCGAACCAGGTCGCGTTGATCGTGGCCTCGGTCGGCCCGTACAGGTTGATCTTGCGTGGTCCCGGCAGTACCGCGCGCAGGCGTTCGGCGAGCGCGGACGGCAGCGCCTCGCCGCCGCTGACCACCGTGTGCAACGTGCCCGCCGTGCCGATATCGGGCAGTGCGGCCAGTTCGGACCACATCGTCGGCACGCATTGCAGCGTCGTGATCGCCTCGCGGCGTACGTAATCGAGGATGGCCTCGGGGCTGGTGTGCGTACCCGCCCGCGCCACGACGACGGTCGCGCCGCAGGCGTTGGCCAGCAACTCCCACTGGGCGGCATCGAAACTCACCGGCGTCTTCAGCAGGATTCGGGTGCCGGGTCCGAGGCCGAGTTCGGCACCGAGCCAGATCATCTGGTTGACGATGGCGCGATGGGAGATCACCACGCCCTTGGGTGATCCGGTGGTGCCCGAGGTGTAGATCGTGTACACCCTGGCCGCACCGGACGGCACGGTATCGGGGGCCCAGTCGGTGGACGTTGCCTCGGGCACACTGATCGCCGAGATCCGGGCGGGGAGTACGCGTACGTCGGCGTCCTGGTCGGTGAGTACCACGCGAATGTCGCTGTCGGTGGCCATGTAGGCGATGCGCGCCGCCGGATAGTCCACCGCCAGTGGTAGATACGAAGCTCCGGCACGCAAAACGGCCCATACCGCGACGACCAGATCGACCGAGGGGCTCAGCAGGATGCCGACGGTGTTCCCGGCCACCACACCGGCCGCCCGCAGCGCACCGGCACCGGCGGCGGCGCGCTCGGCCAGCTCGCGATAGCTGAGCGCCCGTGAATCATCCACGCAGGCAATGGCATCCGGATCGCGCCGGACCTGCGCATCGAGCAGGTCGAGCAGGCTGCGCGCTACTTCCACGGGTGCGCGCACCTCACCCTCGCCGGAGCGTGCCATGGAATCGGTCCCCGAAATCGCCGATACCGGGCGACATGAACGCCTCGTCGGTGAGTGTGTCGTCGATATGTGAGGTGACAATGCGCAGGTCGGGCCGCCGGGACAGGACCGTCGCGATGGCCTCCGGGCAGGTGAGCACGTTCACCACCACGATCCGGTTCTCCTCGACGCCCGCGGCGATCAGCTCGTTGACCGCGGTCAGCAGCGTGCCGCCGGTGGCGATGGTCGGATCGAGCAGCAGCACCTCGTTGCCCGCGATATCGGAGGGCAGCTTGCGGAACAGCAGCGTCGGCTGTTTGGTCGTGGTATCGCGCTGGATCAGGATCTTGCCGAGGCGCGCGTCCGGCCTGATCTCGCGCAGCCCGCTCTCCAGCGCGTCACCGGCCCGTGGGACCGAGACCGCGTAGAGCGTCGGCTCCGCGGGCGCCAGCCCGTCGAATACCCGGCCCGTCGGTGTGGTGACCGCGCGCGGCCGGTGTTCCAGGTGCGAGAGCGCGGTTTCCAGCAGTAGCCGGATGATGCGCTGGGTGCTGCGGACGAATCGCTCCTGCCCGGTGTCGGCGTCGCGCGCCTCGGTGTGCAGCGCGATGAGACCGGGCAGCTTGGGTAGTTCGAAGACGTTGACACCCAGGTAGCGGGTGATGTCGGCGGCGTCGATCGCCGGGCGAGTCCATGTGGTCATGGCCGTTGGTCGCTTTCCAGTCGGGTGAGGACGGTACGTGTCACGTCGTCGAAGTGGTGCGCGAGGAAATCCGGTGTGGTGGCGGCGATCTCGTCGGCCGAATAGACGCCGTAGCCGACCCCGATCGTGAACGCGCCGATCGCCTTGCCGAGTCCGATATCGCCCGAGGTGTCGCCGATGACCGCTCCTGCCGGGCCGACATCGGTCAGGCCGATGCCGCGCAGCGCGGCATCGGCGCTGTCCCGGTGCGGTTTCGGATGCGCGACATCGTCGGCGCCGATCACCACGGCGAAGTGGTCGCGGATACCGGCGGCCGCCAGGATCAGCTCGGCGCTCTCGTGCTTCTTGCTCGTCACGATGGTGAGGATCAGTCCGGCATTCGCCAGCCGGTCCAGGCCGTGGCCGACGCCGGGGTACAGCAGGCCGGCCGCCTTCGGCACGATCAGCTCGCGAAAGCGCGCCACGTAGTCGGCCGAAATCGCCTGTGCGGTGGCCGATTCCGGGTCGGTGCCGGACAGTGTGCCCGCCATTCGCTCCAGCGGCGCGCCGATCAGTCTGCGCGCCGCGTCCAGGCCGGGGTGCACCCCCGTGATCGATTCGACGGCCGCCGACATCTGCTCGGCGATCGCGCGTGGCGTATCGAGCAGGGTGCCGTCCAGGTCGAACAGCAGGGCCGACCGGGTTGCCTCAAACGGCATGTGTTGCTCCGTATTCTATTGCGGCGCGCGCTGTTTCGATTTCCGCCGCGGCCTGTGCGGTGCTGATCAGTACGGCCCGGTTGGCGGCGGCGGCCGCACCGCCGGTGGCCGCGTCGACGGCCCTGAGCACGAAGGTGGTGTTCGCGGGCCCGGTGACGCCCTCGACGCGTGCCCGCTCCAGCGCCTCCTGGATCGCCACCTCGACGGCGTCGCTGTCGAGTGCGGCCTCGACCGGGATCGGCTGGGTGACGAGCACCGAGCTCGCTCCGGCGAATCGCCAATGGAAGCGCGCGATGTCGGCGATCTCGTGCGGATCGTCCACGCGCAGTTGCGTATCGAACCCGCTCTCGCGGCAGTAGAACGCCGGAAACGGCAGGTACTTGTAGCCGATCACCGGGGTGCCCTGCGTTTCCAGGAATTCCAGGGTGAGCCCGGCGTCGAGAATCTTCTTCACCCCCGCGCACACCACGATGAGCTTCGTTCTGGCCAGTTCGGTCAGGTCCGAGGAGATATCCATCGAGGTGGCCGCCCCGCGATGGACGCCGCCGAGCCCGGCCGAGGCCACCGTGGCGATGCCGAGCTTGTTCGCGATGGCCATGGTGGCCGAGATGGAGGTCGCGCCGAGCCTGCGCCCGGCCAGCACCGCCGCGATGTCGCGGCTCGTCGTCTTGGCGACATTCTTCGCGGTGGCGAGTTTTTCGAGCTCATCGCGATCGGCGCCGACCACGATCGCGCCGTCCGCGATCGAGATCGTCGCTGGCACCGCCCCGCCCGCACGCACGGCATCCTCGACCTCCTGCGCGACGGCGATGTTCTCCGGCCAGCGGAAGCCGTGCGCCACGACATTGGATTCGAGCGCGACGATGGGTCTTCGTTGTGCGAGCGCGTCCCGCACCTCATCGGAGAGGCGGAACAGTGACGACTCGTGCTCGACGACAGCAGACACGTGAATGAGTCCGTTCGTGTAGGCGAAAGAATTCCAGACAAGTCCCCCGGTCCGCCATGCTGCGCGATTTGCCCTGTGCGGTAAACATTTTCGACCAGCGTGAACCGATGTCTTTGTCCCGTGGGCACCGCGACGTAGATTTCGGCGCGGTCCGCGGGCGCCGGGTCTTCGAGGGGGATCCTTGCCGCGCCTCGGGCACTACGACGAATGGAGTTCCGATGGCCCCCATCGACGATCTAGCGCAACGTCTCGAGGTGATCGCCGAGGTCACCGCAGGGCTGGCCGCCGATTCGGCCGCCAGGGACGCCGAGCACAAGCCGCCGACCGAGCAGTTGACGCGGCTGCTGCTCGCCGGTGCCGGCGCGCTGCGGGTGCCGGTCGAGTACGGTGGCGCCGATGCCTCGGTGACCACGCTCGCCGACGTGCTGATCGATATCGCCGCGGGCGATTCGAATCTCGCGCAGGTCTTCCGCGGCCACCTCGGCCTGACCGAGATCTTGCGCTTCGCCGCGCCGGGGACCGCGCGCGATACCCTGCTGCGCGCGGCCGCCAACGGCTCCTTCTTCGGACCGGCGGGCGCGGAGCTGAGCACACCCAACCTGACGGCGCTGGCAACCAGCCTCACCCGCGTCGACGGCGAGTACCGGCTGTCCGGGCGCAAGTACTACACCACCGGCAGCCTGTACGCGGACTGGCTCAATGTGCTCGTGGTCGAGGACGAGGAGTTCCTCTCCGTCATCGTGCCGAGGCACAGCGCGGGTATCACGATCGAAGACGACTGGGACGGCTTCGGCCAGCGGCTGACCGCGAGCGGCACCGCGGTGTTCGACTCGGTGCGCGTCGACCCGGATTTCATTCTGCGCCACCATGATCCGCTGGCCAACGACTATATGGAGGCCTTCTACCAGTTCGTACTCTCCGCGGTGCAGGCCGGGATCGTGCGGGCGGCCGCCGACGATCTGGCCGCGCTGGTCCGTGGACGCACCCGTTCCTATCCGCTGGCGCCGACACCGGATCCGACCGCCGACCCGCAGGTCATGCAGACCGTCGGCGAGGTGCACAGCAAGGCCTATACGGCACGCGCGAACGTCCTGCTCGTCGCGCGCGCACTCGATGAATTTCGCGCCGATCCGTCACCGCGCCGTGCCGAGCGGGCACTGCTCGATTCGGCGGCCACCCAGGTGGCGAACACCGAAATACTCGGCGCCGCGACATGGCAGCTGTTCAACGCCGGTAGCGCGAGCGCGCTGAAGTCCGAGCTCGGCCTCGACCGGCACTGGCGCAACGGGCGCACCGTGTCGTCCCACAATCCCGCCATCTACAAGGCGGCGCTGATCGGTGAGCACGCGGTGCACGGCAACCCGCCGCGCAGCTTTCTCAACAGCGTGGCCGAGGCCAGGGCGCGCGCCCGCGACGGTGAGGCGGGCGAATGATGTCCTCGCACAGCACATATCGACGCCACACCGTACTGGCCGCCGTGCTCACGGCGGTCGCGCTGCTCGCGGGCGCCTGCGGCAACGGCGACGCCGAGGACGAGGTGCGCACCGCGAACGGGCAGCGCTTCGATCTGTCGCCGCAGCAGCAGACCAGGGTGCGCGCGCAGAAGGTCGACGCGCTCGCCGCCACGGTGCCGCAGGCCATCAGGGACCGTGGGACGCTGATCGTCACCGGCAGCCCGGATGCCGGTGCGCCGCTGCGCTTCTACGCGACCGACGACCGGACCATCATCGGCTCGGAGGTCGATTTCGCCTACCTGGTCGCCGACATACTCGGGCTGAAGGTCGAACTGCGCGCCGCCGACTGGACGCAGAATTTCGTGCGCGTCGATTCGGGCGAGGTGGACGCGTTCATCTCCAACGTGACCGTCACCGAGGAGCGCAAGGAGAAGTACGACTTCGCCACCTACCGGCTCGACAACATCGCGCTGGAGGTCGCCAAGGACAGCGGATGGACCTACACGGACCGTAAATCGCTGGCGGGCAAACGGATCGGCGTCGGCACCGGCACCAACCAGGAGCAGCTGCTCGTCCAGTGGAACGAGCGCAATGCCGCCGAGGGACTGGCGAAGATCGATATCGCCTACTACCAGCAGACCACCGACTACTACCTGGCGCTGGCATCGCACCGGCTCGACGGGTTCCTCGGCCCGAATCCGGTGGGCGTCTACCACTCCGCGACCTCGGGACAGACGAGGATCGTCGCCACCTTCTCCGGCGCGGGCGATGCGCTCCAGGCCGAGATCGGTGCGCTCACCAAGAAGGGCAACGGGTTGATCGGGCCGATCAACCAGGCGTTGCAGTACGCGATCGACAACGGCAGCTATCAGCAGGTGATCGAACGCTGGGGGCTGCAGAGCGAGGTCGTCAAGGCCTCGCGGATCAACCCGGTGGGATTGCCGAAGAAGGGATGACACCGATGAAACGACCACTGATCCTCCTGAGCGCGCTGGCGGCGACCGCCACGCTGGTGGGCTGCGGCGCCGACGGCGGCACCAACGCCACCGACGGTCCGCCGCGCCCGGGCGGCACGCTGCGCTACGGGCTCTCGCTCGCGCCGACCTGTTCGGATCCCGCGCAGGCCAGAACCAACCAAACCATTTATGTGACACGGCAGATCGTCGACTCGCTGACCGATCAGGATCCGGCGACCGGCGAGATCAAGCCGTGGCTGGCCGAGAGCTGGCAGGTGGGCCCGGACGCGAAGTCATTCACCTTCCAGCTGCGTGACGGTGTCACGTTCAGCGACGGCACTCCGCTCACCGCGACCTCGGTGCAGAAGAATTTCGACGCCATCGCCCGCGGGCTGGCCGCCAAGGCGCCGCTCGCGGCCAGCTACCTGGCCGGATACACCGGCACCACCGTGCTCGATCCGCGCACCGCGCGGGTGGAGTTCGCCGCGCCGAATGCCCAGTTCCTCCAGGCCTCCTCGACGCCGCAGCTGGGTCTGCTCGCGGATGCGAGCACGGCGAAGCCGGCCGAGCAGCGCTGCCTCGGCGACAATATCGGCAGCGGGCCGTTCACCTATGCCGAGTACAAGCAGGGCGTTTCGGCGACGCTGGCCAAGCGTGCCGGATACCGCTGGGGCTCCGCCGTTTTCGGTCACCAGGGCGAGGCGTACCTGGATCGCATCGAATTCCGGGTGCTGCCGGAATCGGGCGTGCGCACCGGGAGCCTGTCCTCGGGGCAGCTCGACGCGATCAGCGACGCACTGCCGCAGGATGTTCCGCAGCTCACGGCGGCGGGCGCCAAGGTGCAGGTGACCTCGAATCCGGGTCTGCCCTTCGGCATTCAGCCCAATGTCACCCGCGGCCCGCTGCGTGATGCCGCGGTGCGCGCCGCGCTGCTGCCCGCGATCGACCGCAGGGAGCTCGTCGATACGGTGCTCGGCCCGAACTTCACGTCGGCCACCGGGCCGCTCGCGGTGAAAACGCCCGCGTACGTCGATCTTTCGAACAAGCTCGGCTTCGACGCCGAGGCCGCTCGCCGCCTGCTGGATCAGGCGGGCTGGGTGCAGGGTGGTGACGGTATCCGGGCCAAGGACGGCGCTCGGCTGTCGTTCGGGGTGATGTTCACCCAGGCCTTCGCGGGCAATCAGGCCATTCAGGAGCTGATTCAGCAGCAGCTGCGCAAGATCGGCGTCGAGGTGCGGCTGGAACCGGTCAGCGATGCCGAATACACCGCGCGCCAGAACGCCAAGGACTTCGACGCCGTCTACTACAACATCACCCGCGCCGACGGCGACGTGCTGCGCAGCGTCTTCGGCCTCGACGGCCAGAACTTCAACTACCGCGGCCCGATTCCGGCGCTCGATCAGGCACTGACCGGCCAGCTGAGCGCGGCCGACACCGCGGCGCGCGCCGAGCTGATCGGTGACGCGCAACGCGAGATCCTCGGCAACGGTCTGTGGATTCCCACCATTGAACTCTCCCAGGCGATCGGGGTCTCCAGCGCGGTCGCGGAGCTGAAATTCGAGGCGTCGGCCCGCCTCCAGTTCTACGACACCTGGCTGCGTAACAGGTGATCAAGTTTGAGCGAGTTCGCCTGTGGTGAAATGGGTTTCGCCCTTGACGAAACCGCTATGAGCGGACGGTGCCCGGCGCGCAGGATCGGTGCGTTCGACACCGTCTCCTCACCGTTAGGACACCGTCAATGAGTGCAACCGTCGACACCGTGGGCCAGAAGAAGGTCCTGGTGCTCGCCTCCAATCCCAGCGTCTCCGAGCAGACCGGCTGGGATATCGGATTCTGGTGGTCCGAACTCACCCACGCCTATTGGGAATTCGTCGAAGCCGGATATCAGGTCACCATCGCCAGCCCGGACGGCGGTGCGCTGCGGGCGGATCCGTGGAGCGATCCGCGCGACGAGTCCGAGTACTCCGCCGAGGATCTGCTCAGCCTCGGCTTCCTCAATTCCCCCGAACACCTTGCGCTGGTGCAGCATACACCCGCCATCGCCGATCTCGCGACGGACGAGTTCGATGCGATCTACCTGGTCGGCGGTCAGGCGCCGATGTACACCTTCGTCAATGACAAACGGGTCCATGAACTGGTCGCCCACTTCTACGAATCCGGCCGCATCGCCGCGGTCGTCTGCCACGCCACCGCGATTCTGCTGCGCACCACACTGTCCGACGGTTCGCTGCTCGTCAGCGGTAAGACGTGGACCGGATTCGCCAATTCCGAGGAGGACTACGCGGACGAGTTCGTCGGCAGGCGCATCCAGCCGTTCCGCATCGAGGACGAGGCGCACAACCTGCCTGGCACGAACTTCATCGTGCAGAGCCGCTTCCGCGCGCACGCCGTTCGCGACGGCCTGCTGATCACCGGCCAGCAACAGTATTCCGGCCGCGCCGCCGCCAACCTCCTCATCGACGCGCTCGGGCACTGATTCACCGGGAGGTCGGCTACTGGGACTTACGCATTCCGGCCTCCCTGCCCCAGCGGCTGATCCGCAGTTCGAGGGGGCGCAGGCGGTCGAAGTAGATGTTGCTCAACTGTTCCCGGGCCGAGGGGCGGGTGAGGTCGACCTCGTCGACGGCGAAGGCGATGAGGGCGAGGTCGGCCAGGAATTCGTCGCGCTCGGCGGGCAGCTTCGCTTTGTCCTGCGTCTCGAGCCGCGAATCACGGCTCAGCTCATCGTATTTGCGGCGGATCATGGTGTCGGTGCTGGCGATGCGGGCGTGCAGGCCGCCATGCCAGGCGCTCGGAGTTGCCCGCATGACCCGGATCTCGCGGATCTCGGGGATCTGCAACAGCTCGCGGATCAGATCCTCGACCTTCTCGTTGACCCGCGGCCAGGTGACGAAATCGCCCGCGTCGTAGGCGGCGCGCGCCTCGCTCACCAGGGCATCCATCCGGACACGGTAGGGCAGCGCCTCGGCGGGGTCGTCGCGCTGCAGCAGCAGGATGAGGTCGGTGAGTTCGTCCAGGTTCTCCTCGAATTCGGCAAACGGCGGCTCCATGTAGTCCTCGGGGCCCTTGCTTTGCAGCAGGCCCTGCAGGATGGTTTCCGCCTCCAGCAGCAGATGGTGCGCCTTCGCCTGGTCCTGCGCTTTCTCGACCAGGGTGTCCAGCGCGGCGAGCCGCTGCTCGACCTCGGGTTCGGCCTTGGCGGCGTCCGCGTGGTGCACCTCGCGGCGCACCTGCCGCCAGTCGGCCCTGGCGCGTGCCGCGCGCGTACCGATCTCGGCCCAGTCGGCCACCTGCCTGACCGGGATGTCGATGACCGCGGTGGCGGTCCGGTCCAGATGCGGCAGCCGCACGGCGGCGTGAATGGTCCAGCCCGCGGCGAATTCGAGGGTGAGCTCCACCGCGGTGCCCGGTGCGACATCCTGCGGCAGATCCCTGATCCGTACCGTGCCGATCGGAATCCAGCCCTCGTACAGCCGCACCGCCAGCGTGGTTCCCCTGGTCGCGGTCTCCAGCCGCTGATAGGCGCGGTGCGGAATCTTGGTGCCCGCCTTGACGATCAGGCTCAGCTGCCGGTCGAGCAGCTCGACCGAGAAGTCGTGGGCGAGGATGTCGCCGACCAGATCGGGGACGCTCGCGCGGGTTTCCTGCTTGCGCACCGCGAGGCGCTCGGCGGCGACCTCGCGCCCGTCGGCGAGAACCAGCACGGTGAAGGCGCTTTCGCCGTCGTCGCCGAGTGGCACGTCGATGAAGAGGAAGGAACCGTCGTCGCTGGTGATCCGCTCCCTGACGGCGGTGCCGTCGGCGCTGCGCAGCACGACGTCGATCTCGACTCCGTCGGTCATCGGCAGCAGCACCCGGCCGGCGATATCGACCGACGTGCCGTCGGGTACCGGATTTTCGAGCTCGAGCAGGCTGCTGCGGGTGCTGAGGCTGCCCGCCTTGAGCGCGGCGCCCACCGCGACGACCAGTTCCGGGTGTGACAGGCGCGGGGTGATGCCGAAGCGCTCCGCCAAAAGGCTTGCCACCAGCGGTATCCGGGACGAGCCACCGACGAGCACGATCTCGTTCAGCTCCGCGGGGGTGAGCTTGGCCTTGGCCAGCGCCTCGGCGCAGTGGTCGAGAGTCCCGCGCAGATAGCCGTCGATCATCTGGTCGAAGTCGTTGCGCGTCAGCGGGAGATTGATGTTCATCGGCAGCCCGGTGCGGTCCTCCAGGTCCTGGCTGATGATCTCGGTCGCGGTTTCCCGCGACAGTTCGTGCTTGGCGGTCTCGGCGAGCGCGAGCAGCCGCGCCAGCCGCTCGGCATCCATCCGGTCGCCCGGTGCGAAGCGCAGATCGTAGGCGGGCAGCTGTGCGGTGACCCAGTCGACGATCGCCTGATCGAAGTCGTAGCCGCCGAGGTAGCGGTCGCCGTCGAAGGAGCGGCTGGTGAAGCCCTCCTTCGGATCCCAGGACACCACGGAGGTGTCGAAGGTGCCGCCGCCGAGGTCGTAGATGAGGAACCGGCGCGGCCCGGCCGTGAGCCGCTCGTCGTCGTGCATATGCGCCAGCGCGGCCGCCACCGGTTCCATCAGCGTCTCGGCCACCTCGAGCCCTGCCTCGGCGCCCGCCTGGGTGGTCTGGGTCTTCGCGCTGGTCTCGAAGTACGCGGGCACCGTGATGACGGCGCGGTCGATCTCGACGCCGAGCGCGTCCTGCGCCACCGTGCGCAGGTGGCGCAGGAGATGCACCGAGGCCTGCAGCGGGGTGAGGGTGGCGTGGCCCGCGGTCACCGGCTGGTCGGTGCCCATATTCCGTTTGAAGAACATGGCGGGCGGCGAACCGGGCAGCCGCGCTTTGCGTTTGGCGAGGGCGCCGACCAGCGGCGTGCCGTCGGGGGAGATCCAGACCGCGGACGGGGTGGTCAGCGACAGGTCGGGATTGGCGACGATCAGCGCACCGCCGAGCGGGCGCAGCCTGCGGCGCTCGATGAGTGCCTCCCGGTCCGGGATATCGGCGTCGGCGGGCACCGCGACGCAGCAGTTCGTGGTGCCGAGGTCGATACCGGCCACGATGCTCATTCTTTGTTCTCCTGAGGTGGCGCGAACCCGACCGGAGCGGGGAGCAGCGCGGGAAGTACGCGGTAGTCGAGCGTCAGCTCGGAGGTGGTGGCCGATTCGGCGGTGCCGACCGTGGATTCGGCGTCCAGGGATTCGGCGAGCTCCAGCAGTTCGGCGAGATCGGCCAGCTCGGTGTCGTCGGGGCTGTCGGCCTCCGGCCGGTGCGTGAGCAGTTCGGCGGCCAGCCGCGTCGGCGGCGCGTCGAGCTGTTCCTCGGCCGCGTTGATCTGCGCGACGCTCAGTATCTCGCCGAACAGCGGAAACCGTTTGGCGTCGTAGGAGATCCGTTTGCGGCGCGCGGCCACCCGGTTGCGCACCGCCGCCTTGTCGGCCGTCGGCTCGATATCGAGGATCTGAAAGGCGGTCGCGCAGTAGGGATTGCTGTCACGCCATGCCCAGGGGTTCACCACGGCGACTCCTAGAAGAATCCGACGACGGGACCCTGCAGCGATCGCTCCCATTTCTGGGCGTTCACCAGCAGGGCACGCGCCTGGTTGTACGGTGCGATGGTCGGCAGGCGCAGCGTCACCGCGATGGTCAGATGTGCTGCGGCCGAACGGAATACGGTGCGCCGGAAATCGGGGTCGAGCCCGTTGTCCTCGGCGGCCGACACCAGCAGGCAAGCGCCCGCCCAGAACTCGTATCTGGCGAGCTTGCCCGCGAATACCTGTGGGTCGCCCTCGGCGGCCGGATCCAGCCGCCGGGTGGCCGGATTGGCGAGCTGGCGTGCGGTCAGGCCGAGCAGGCCGCGGATCGGTTCCACCATCGATCCGACGCGGTCGAGCACAGGCCTGCAGTGCGCGGTCCATTCCTTCTCGCGCTGATGGGCCGCCTCGACCGCGTCGATGCCGACGTCGAGTGCCAGCTCGGCCAGCGGGATATTGGCCACGTCGATCCGCATCCAGGCACCGGCCTCGTCTAATGCCTGGTCGAATCGGCCCTCGCGGGCGAGCCGCCTGACCTGGCCGCCCACATCGCGCAGCAGCTTGCCGCGCGCCCGCGCCACATCCTCCGGCGGGAACGGCGCGGCGCGGATCAGCTCCACGTGCGCCTGTGCGCGCGGAAGTTGTTTCGTGCCGAGCTGTTTGACCCGCGCGACATGCGGATCGAGCAGATGCGACGGCAGTTCGGTGCGTGCCTCGTCGATGGCGAGCGCCACCTCCGCCGGTGTCGCGTCGGGCATCATCGCGGTGAGATGGGCGCGCATCATGTCCCAGAAGTTCGCGTCGCGGTGCAGCCGCGACCAGTACCGCAGCGCCTGTTCCCAATGCCCGAAAGCCGCGTCGTCGCCGCCGAGTTCGAGCTCGTAGGCGCGGGCGTGCTGGGCGATCGCGAGATGGTGCAGGCTGCGCGGATCGCTGTCGGATTCGGCGTCGCGCTCCTGCCAGACGTGAACCGCGCGGGGTGTCCACGGGTAGGTCACGCCGTCGCGGCGCAGTGCGGCGAAGGCGAGCCGGTCGAGCGGCCGTTCCAGCGCGGCGCTGTCGAGCCGCTCGATGATCTCGCCGATCCGGACGGCCTTGTCCCGCAGCTGATCCGCCTCCTCGCCGGTGGTGCCCTCGAGCAGCAGGCGGCCCTGCGCGAGCAGGGGGCGCGACTCGTCGAATCGCGAAAGCAGCGCGGCCCGTGCGGCTTTCGCCAGCACACCGCGTGCCGCGGCAACGCAGAGCGGATCGAGCCGGTTGGTCGCGTCGCCCGCCTCGCGCCGCGCGGCGACGGCCAGTTCGGGCAGCAGCGCGGGCGCACCGCGCGATACCGCCGTCAGCACGGTCAGCGGCTCGAGCACAGCGTGCTCGAGCCAGCCTTGTCCGTGCCGATCCAGCAGCGTACGCGCGCCCGCGGCGAGGAGATCGTCGTCGCCGTCGAGCGCGCCGAGCAGCAGGCGGGCATTGGCGGCCAGGTCGTGATCGGTCGGTGCGATCGCGGGGGCGTCGAGCACCTGACGCAGTTTCTCCCGCGCGGTCTTCGGATTGCCGTCCTTCAGGCGCACAAGCGCCGTCACGAACAGGACGGCGGGCTGGATCCACGGCTCGGGTTTGACGCGGGTGGCATTCGACAGCGCGACACCGGCGGGCGTTCCGCGCAGCACGGCCGACGCCGCGGCGAGCAGATGCCGGTACGCGCTCGTGGCGCCGGTGTCCTTCACCTGATCGGTCGGCAGTCCGCCGCGCAGCAGTGCTCGGTAGGCGCTGACATCCTTCAGCCGGGTGAGCCGAAGTTTGGCCTGTGCGCCACCGAACCGATCCGCGACCTCGTAGCGGTGCACCGCCGCGGTGTAGTCGCCGCGCTGTGCGGCGCGATCGCCGAGCAGGCAGAACCAGTCGGCGCGCGCGCTCGGACCTAGCGCGTACAACATCTGCCAGGTCGGTGAGGACGGGCCGCTGAACTCGTACTGGTCGAAGTGCGTGTCGACCAGATCGGTGAGGTGCTCGGTGGCCAGCCGCCGGAATTCCGGTGACACATCGGGATCTTTCGCCCGCACCGCGCCGGTGATCGAGGCGTTGAGGCCCGCGGGCCCCGCCTCGAACAGGTCGACGGCGGCGCCCCACGTCGGCACGAACGACTCCGCGTCCGGCCTGCGCAGCCACTCGCGCAGCACGGTGCGCATGACACCCTCGTTGGCGCCGCACTCCTGAACCACCCTGGCCAGCAACCGAACCGCGTCGGCGGGGAAGACGGTCGCGGCATCGGACACCCGCGATTGCAGCAGCAGCCGGTTGCGTGAGATCTCCCCGCCACTGCTCGCGTGCTCGAGGAAAGCCCCGATCGCGTCGAGCAGCACCCGCGCTCGCGCCGCCGGATCCGGCGCCAGGTCGGCGTGGCGCAGCGCCTCGTGGAAAGCGCGCTCCGCCGGTGGCGGCTCGTCGGCGTCCTGCGGTCGTCTGATTCTCACCTCGCCGCTCCCGTCATCGCGAGAGCGCGCGGCCCGATCTGTGTGCCCATCATGCGAATTCCCACCCTCGTGCACGCGCGGACGCATGCCCCAGTGGCTTCGAGAATAGCGGTTATCATGGTCGGGCACGGGCCGGATTCGAGGAGTGCGGCGATGTCGGAATTGCGGATGCGGTTCGGCGTGCTCGGGGCGGTCCGGTTGACCATCGACGGCCTCGTCCAGCCACTCGGCGGCCCGAAACAGCGTGCGGTGCTGGCCTATCTGGTGATCAACGGCAATCGGCCGGTATCGGTGGACGCGCTGGCCGAGGCGGTTTGGGAGGGCGCGCGACCCTCGGATATCCGGGTGAGTCTGCACGCGATCGTGTCGAATCTGCGCAAACCGCTGCGCGAGGCCGGATTCGACGCGCGCGCGGTGCTCGCGCAGGAGGGGGCCGGCTACCGGATCACGGTGCCCGACGGCGCGTGCGATGTGCACCTGTTCCGCACGCACAAGGAGGCGGGGCTGCGCGCGCTGGCCGCGGGCCGGTTCGATACGGCCAGCGAGTCACTGTCGGCGGCGCTACGGCTGTGGCGCGGGCCAGTGCTCGCGGATCTGCGCGGGCTCGGTTTCGCCGACGCCTACGCCGCCGCCGTCGACGACGAACGGATCGGCGTGATCGAAGCGCGCGCCGTCGCCGATCTGGCGCGCAATCGGCCCGATGCGGTGGTCGCGGAACTGGCGCTGCTCGTCGGCGAATATCCACTGCGCGAACGGTTGTGGAAGCAGTTGATCACGGCGCTGTACGTGGACGGGCGGCAATCGGACGCGCTGGAGGCGGCCCGGCGGCTGCGCGCCACGCTGGCCGAGGAACTCGGCATCGATCCGAGCCCCTCGATCCAGGTGCTCGAGGGCCGGATCCTGCGTCAGGAACCGCTCATCGTGCGCGCGGCGGGCACCGAGGTCGAGCAGACCACGATCGTCGGCGAGATCTCTTGCGGGCGAAGGGGATTGCTGCACGATCCGGCCGGGCACAGCTATGTGATCGCGGGCCCGATCACCCGGATCGGGCGGCTCGCGGACAACGACGTGGTACTCGATCACGGGATGGTCAGCCGCCGCCATGCCGTCATCGTCTACAACGGTGCCGCCTTCGTTATTCGGGACCTGCTGTCCGCCAACGGTGTTCACGTGGGTGGCGTGCGCGTCGTCGATCATGCGCCGCTCACCGACGGCTGCGTCATCCGGATCGGCGACGTGGAGCTCACCTTCACTATCGAGTAGCCGCCGTTGGTCGCTCGTTGGAACACCGTTGGTGCCGGTCCGCAGAGTGGAAGGCAGCCGAATCCCGGCTGACGAACACTCCTCGGAAGGACCGAAAGAACATGCTCACACCCGTTGCCCGCCACCTGCGCCGCGTGCTGCCGGTGGCCGTTGGCGCCGCGGCGGTGGCCGGCTTGGGTGCCCTGCTGCCTGCCCCCGCTTCCGCCCTGCCCTACGGCCCCTACACCTGCGCCCAGGGCTATGTCTGGCGCGACGCCTTCGACGGCGACCTGGTCTGCGTCACCCCGGCCGACCGCGATATCGCGCACACCGAGAACGCCCAAGCGGTGTCGCACCGCTCGCCCACCGGCGGCGCGTACGGACCGGACACCTGTAACCAAGGCTATGTCTGGCGTGAGACCCGTCCGTCCGACCACGTGTGCGTCGAGCCCGGCCGCCGCGACCGCGCCCGTGTCCAGAACACCGAGGGCATACTGCATTTCGCCGATCCCACCCAGCTCCCCGCGGGCGACGTGCACATCCGCACCGAGCTCACACTGCCCGGTGGAGCCATCTATCTCGACGGTGGCAAGGGACTGACCCCCAACGGCCGCATCGAGTTCTACGCTGTCGGCCTGAACACCAACAGCCCGCGCCCGCTCGGCAACCGTCAGTCCGACGGCAGCGGCAACCTGCCGAGGGAGTCGGCCGCCCTCGCCGACGTCCGCTGCGACCTGCCCCGCAACAAGACCGCCACCGTCATCGTGGTCGACATCCGCACCGGCACAGCCAAATCCGCGGGCACCACCTACGCGTTCAGCTGCTGAGGGCTAGGGCGCCAGGAACCGGTGGCCGGTTCCTGGCGGCCGGTGTCTACTTCTTCGCGGCCGAGATGATCAACTCCGCGACGGCAGCGGGCTCGGACACGGAAATCGCATGCGACCCTGCGACTTCCACGGTCGCTGCCGCCGCACGCTCCGCCATGAAACGCTGCGCCTCGATCGGGATGTTCTTGTCGCCGGTGGTGAGCATGGCGAACGCGGGGATCGTTCGCCATGCCGCCGCGGCCGCCGGTTCCTGGAGCGCGGCCAGCGCGACCGGGCGCTGGGTGATCGCCATCAGCTCGGCGGCCGGGGCGGGGACATCGCCGGCGAATTGTGCCGGGAATTCATCCTGCCGGATGTAGAGCTCGGTGGCGGTGCCGCCGCCAGGGAGCGGGTACTGTGCCGAGCGGGTGGTCGGCCCCAGGGTGGAGCCGGGGAACTTATCGGTCAGTTCCAGCGCGCTCTCGCCCTCGGCCGGAATGAATGCCGCGATGTAGACGAGCGCGGTGACATCGGTCTTGCCCGCCGCGGCGATGGAGATGACGCTGCCGCCGTACGAGTGCCCGACCAAGACGATCGGGCCGTCGATATCGTCGAGCACCGACCCGATGTAGGCGGCATCGCTGTCGAGGCCACGTAGCGGATTGGCGGCGGCGAGCACGGAATATCCCTGTGCGCGTAGTACTTCGATCACGCCGTTCCAGCTGGCGGAGTCGGCGAAGGCGCCGTGCACCAGCACGATGGTCGGTGTCGCGGATGCAGTGCTCATGAAGGTTCCTCGGAGTCGAAGGGTTGGTCAGGCGGAGTGCAGGGCGGCCCGCAGAACCGAAACGGCCTGGGCAACAGCGGCTTTGGCGGCGTTGGTGTCGTGCATCGAATTGACCATCACGAAGTCGTGGATGATGCCGCCGTAGCGCGCCTGGATCACCGGGACGCCCGCGGCGCGCAGCTTGCCCGCGAACGCCTCGCCCTCATCGCGCAGTACATCGGCCTCGGCCGTGATGACCAGCGCGGGCGGCAATCCGGCCAGCTGTTCGGTGGTGGCGCGCAGCGGCGACGCGGTGATCTGTGCGCGGTCCTGCGCGCTGGTGGTGTACTGATCCCAGAACCACCGCATGCCTTCGCGAGTCAGGAAGTAGCCCTCGGCGAACTGCCGGTACGAGCCGGTGTCGAAATTGGCGTCGGTGACCGGATAGAACAGCACCTGCTGGGTGAACGAGACATCGCCGCGCTCCTTGGCCATCAGCGTCAGCGCGATGGCCATATTGCCGCCGACCGAATCGCCGGCGACCGCGATCCGTGCCGGATCGAGTGCCTTCGCCGCACCGTCTGTGGTGACCCACTGCGCGACTCGATAGGACTGCTCGTTGGCCACCGGGTACCGCACGTCCGGCGAACGGTCGTACTCGGGGAACACCACCGCGGCATGCGCGCCGACGGCCAGATCGCGCACCAGCCGGTCATGGGTGTGCGCATCGCCGAAAACCCAACCGGCGCCGTGCGTATAGACGATCACCGGCAGCGTCTCCGTGACGCCCTGCGGCCTGACGATCCTGGCCCGCACCGATCCGGTCGGCCCGCCGTCGACGGTAACCCACTCCTCATCGATCTCGGGCTTGTCGATGGGCGAATCTTGCACCGAGTCGACGGCTTTGCGCCCCTCCTCGGGCGGCAGCTGATAGAGGAACGGCGGCTGCGATGTCGCGTCGACGAACTCCTGCGCCGCCTGCTCCAATGCGAGGCCGTGTGGGTTTCCGGTCATTGTGGTTCCCTTTCGGATGTGTTGCGGTGGTAGCGATTACGAGAGGTTCAGCCGAGTTCGGCAATGGCGCCGGTGATCACGGCGGCAACCTCGTCGGGATGGGTGCGCATGACCAGATGTGGTGCGTCGATCTCGACGATCGCGCGCAGTCCGGCCCGCCGATAGCCGAACCGCTCGACCTCGGGGTCGATGGTGCGATCGGCGCTCGAGACGATGCCCCAGCCGGGCTTGGTCCGCCACGCCGCGGCCGTGGCGGGTTCATCGAAGGCTGCCGCGGACAGCGGCCGCTGGGAGACCGCGAGCACCCGCGCCTCGGTGATATCCAGGCCCGCGGCGAATACCGCTGGAAAGGCGTCGATCTCGACCGATACGTCGGTGCCCTGCCCGCCGTCACCGATGGGGTACGGCGCGTAGACGAGGTGGGCGGCCAGTTCGGAATCCGGGAAGCCGCCTTGCAATCGGCCGAGGCTCTCACCCACCTCGAGGACGTAGCCGGAGACGAAGACGAGGCCGACGACGTTGTCGGCGACACCGGCGACGGTGATGACCGCACCGCCGTAGGAGTGTCCGGCGAGCAGGACGGGGCCGTCGATCCGTTCGACGAATGCCTTGATGTACGCCGCGTCGTCCGCCAGGCTGCGGTTGGCGACCGGCGGCGCGAAGACCCGGAATCCCTTGGCCAGCAGCCGTTCGGTGACCGGCTGCCAGCTGGACGCGTCGGCGAAGGCGCCGTGCACGAGAACAACTGTTGTCATGGCGATCAGTTTCCGTTGCGCCATTGGCAACGCGCCCCTCCGTGCGGGCCGTGAAAGCCTCCGATCAGGACACGGCGGCGGTGCCGGTCGAGCGGAAGTGCTGCTGGTATTTGCGCGGGGAGATGCCGAGCTTGGCGACGAAGGCGCGGCGCAGTGCCTCGCTGCTGCCGTAACCCGCGTTCATCGCGGCCTCGGTGACGCTGGAACCGGCGTGCAGCATGTCGCGGGCGACGCCGAATCGGATGAAGGCGACGTATTCGGCGGGCGAGCGCTCGAGCTCGGCGCGGAACAATCGGGTCAGGTGGCGGACGCTGACCCTGGCGTGGGTGGCCAGCGTCTGCACCGTGTGCGGCGACGCTGGATCCGCGCAGATCAGGTCGACGACCTTGCGTACCAGCGGACTCCGCGGCGCCGGTCCGGCCAGCGACGCAGAGAACTGCGACTGCCCACCGCCGCGCTGCATGTAGACCACGAGCAGTTGTGCGACCCGGCGCGCGATGTCGGGTCCGTAATCCTCCTCCACCAGAGACAGCGCGAGATCCATGCCAGCCGCGACACCGGCCGAGCTGTACAGGTTGCCGTCGCGCACGAAGATCGCGTCCGGTTCCACGACGATCGCGGGATAGCGCCGGGCGAGATCGGTGGCGAATTTCCAGTGGGTGGTCGCGCGCCTGCCGTCGAGCAGGCCGAGCTCGGCCAGGATGCACGCCCCACTGCAGATCGAGGCCAGCCGGCGGGTGCGCGCGGAAAGATGGCGCGCCGCGGCGACCAGTTCCGGCGTCATGAACTTCGCGGGCGGCAGTTCGCTGCCCGGAATTACCACGGTGTCGAAGCGCCCCGCGTCGGCGGCCGCGCCGTCTACCGCCAGTCGCGCGCCGATCGAGGTCAGCACGTCGCCGCCGTCGGCCGAGAGCAGGACCACCTCGTAACCGGGCACGGTCTGATTGGCCTCGACGAAGACCTCCGCGGGGCCGACGAAGTCCAGCGCCTTCACGCCGTCGAAGACCAGGATGCCCACCCGTCGGCGGGGCGGCTCGGTGAAGTTGGGGGCCATGTCAACCATTGTTGTGGAGGCACGCCTCCAGAACAAGCGATGTGGGCCGGCTCGCACAGCGGTTGGTACGGTGACCGCATGGGCAGGCCACGGCAATTCGACGAATCGGGCCTGCTCGACGCCGCTGCCGACCTGTTCTGGAGTAAGGGTTTCGACGACACCTCGGTTGAGGATGTGTCGCGCGCCACCGGTGTCGGCAACGGCAGTATCTACGCCGCCTACGGCAACAAGCGCGGCCTGTTCCTCGCGGCCTTCGAGCGCTACTGCGAGCAGCGCGCCCG
Source organism: Nocardia sp. NPDC052566 (assembly GCF_044547285.1). Lineage (NCBI taxonomy): Bacteria > Bacillati > Actinomycetota > Actinomycetes > Mycobacteriales > Nocardiaceae > Nocardia > Nocardia sp. NPDC052566. Next base: position 278,237 of record NZ_JBIUAF010000006.1, read on the forward strand.
ATTCGTGCGCGATGTCCTCGCTGCCACTCCCGGGTCGGCGCGTGCCGCGGTACGCGCCCTCTTCGCGGCGATCATCGACGACTGCGCATCTCAGCCCGATCGCCGCGGCTGCCTGATGCTCAACAGCATCGCCCAGCTCGGCCCGCGCATCCCCGAGGTCGCCACCCTCGGCGCCACGACGACCGCCGCCATGGAAACCGTTGTGGCCGAACGTCTCCGCTGTACCGCCCCCCTCGACGATGCGGCCCTGTCCGCCCACAGCGCCAACATCGTGGTCGTAGCCCAGGGCCTGATCCAGCTGAGCCGCATAGGAACTCCGTCACGGCGGCTACACGAGGTCGCCGCCGTCTCCACCGGCGCGCTCCCCGCGGCCTGGGCGGATCAGATCGGAACACCAGCGCCACGCCGCCCGGACGCGCCGATACAGACTTGGACAGCCGATCATCAGGAACTGACGTAAGTAACGTGCGAGAGGCCGGTTACCTGAGTTCCTGATGATCTTGTGGCGCGGCGCGGCGACTCCGCTATGCGGGCACGGATCGCCGGTGCTCGGTTGTCTCGAGGACGTCCGCGAGTGCTCTTGCCTCCGTGACCAATCGGCTGGAGCCGCCACGGGCGATGATCGCGTCGAGTCCGGGGATATCGCCGGAAGCGCCGGTGCGGCGGGCGGTTTCGGCGGCGATGGCGAGGACGTCGACCAGGCCGTTCGTCTTGGTAGCGGTGAGCAGGACCGGAAGCATCGGTTCCAGGAGTTGCCAGGTGCGGTGGGCGCCGAGGGCGATCAGGGTGTCCTGGAGGGAGCCGGCCAGGCGTTTGCCGGTGAGTGGGAGCTGGATGGACCTGGCCAGCAGGTCGGGGCGGAGTTCTTCGCGGGACACCAGGATGACCAGGGCGTCGACGGCCGCTGTGCGATCGGAGGCGGAGTCGCTGGTCAGCTTGTCGGCGATCATCCGATGCACCGCAGGGCCTTTCCTGCCGCGCAGTTCCACGATGCGCAGCAGGTCGCGCCTGTCGCCGCGGAAGTGCCACTCGACGAGGATTTCCGGGATCGGTACGAGTTCGATGCACCGGCAGGATCCGCCATAGTGCCACAGGGAGTCGAGCATCGGGTGTACCTGCTCCGGCAGGGTTTGCAAGGTGTGCTCGGGCGTTCGCAGCCACGTGGCCAGCCGGGCGCCCTCGGGTGAGCCGAGGCTGTCCGCCGCGGTGAGCACCGTGGGATCGGTCGTCGGCACTACCCGCAGCAACGCCTGTGCGAATTCGGCTCGGCCAGGCCGGATATCGAGTTCTTCGAAGCGGCGCATGCGGTCGATCAGGTCGAGCGCGTCGATCTGCCCGTTGTCGAAGGTGGGGGTGGCCAGGGCGAACGGCGGCAGCGGCGCGCCGGCGAGCACCAGGTTGCCCCACTCGGACATGCGTTGTTCGGTGATCCCCGGATTGTCGGCGATATGCGGATGATGGCGCAGGACTCCGATGGCCACCGCGGCCAGGGTGATGATCGACCAGTCGTACCACGGCCGCAGCCACTGCCGCTGCCACCACCGTGGCCCGTTCTGTTCTGTGGCCGTCTGGATATCCTGATCCACCAGTGCGGTGAGCGCCGCGGTCAGTCCGGCGCGATCCTGGTAGGTGTACCGGCTGATGCTGTCGAAGAATCTCTCCTCCTGCAATACGTCGCGCAGGTGCGGTGTCATGTACCAGCGGTAGAGCTCGGCCGTTTCGGCCGGGGTGTTCGGCAGGTCGAGCCGACCCGGTGGTGCGGGCGCGGGCAGCGGGAATTCGGCGTCGACGGGGCTGGTCGAGTTCGCCAGCTCGGCGATCGTCGCATCGTCCGCCACGTGGCCGATCATTTTCCCGATGCGCTGGCGAATCGTGGTGTCCTGCATCGTTTCCCCGGCCGCCGACAGGATCGGAACCGCAGCGGGGCGGCAATCCGGCGCATCGCGCAGTACCCGATCGAGCCAGCCGAGCTGAGCACGGACCAATTTCTTCTCCGGTCGCGCAAGCACCTCCGCGGAGAGGGCGACCACCTCGTCGGCAGGCAGTAGTTCCGCGCGATACAGCTCCATGAGCACTTCCTGCGCGTGGCCCGCGACGGTGGATCTGGCCTCGGCGGCGAGTCGCTTGTAGGCGTCGACTCGGCCTGCGCACTCCGCGGGAGTCGCACGGATCGCGGTCAGGACGCGCAGTCGGAAGCGGGTGTGGAATTGGGCCGCGTCGACGCGCGACAGGGCGGTGAGCGCGGAATCGTGCAGGGCATCCCGATCGATGACGCCCTCGGCGGCGAGGGTGGCCAGCGAGTACGACCACGTCGTGTACGGATCCCGGTCGTCGTCCTCGTAGACGGCCGTCTGCTCGGCCTCGAGGTAGGGCTTCATCAGGGTAGGGAAGAAGGGATCGGCCCGCAGGCGCTCGAGCAGGTTCGGCGCCTGCGGAAGTTGGTGGCGCGCCCAGTCTTCCGGAATCCGGTCCCGCCCGTCGTTCATGCGGTCGATCGCCCAGGTGGCCACGAATCCGTTCGTTTCCGGTATCGGACACCCCGAGGTGCGAATCAGGTGCACCATCAGCGGGAAGTAGGGCAGTTCGTCGCGCCACCGATCCATGCGCCCGGCGGCCAACAGCGCGACAAGCTCGCCGCGCCATACCGCGTCGCGATCACCGGCCTCGAGGCATTCGATGAGCATCCACGCGGGCGTCTCGGCATTGCGGGTGCGCCCCGCCATCAGCCACTGCGCTACGGCCTTGGCGGCCGGTAGGCAGCCGAGCCCCCAGAGTTGCACGCGCACCAGCTGTTTCGTCGGCTCCTCCCAGCTGCGTCGCGGTGGGAGCGCGGCGCGGGCACGCTTCAGCGCGGGCACCATGGCGCGGCGTTCGGCCGCCGTCATGGCGGCCACCCGAGCGGGGATCTGCCACGTGGCGATGCGCAGTTCGGCGTCTGGGGCGATCTCGATCACAGCGTTCCTCACTTCTCGGTATTGCGGACGATGCGGACCGCGAGGGCATGGCTGCACGGACCGCGCCGACCGCGGTGCTCGGCCCACCATCGACAGGTGCAGGTGTACCGGTTCGCGGTATCCAGCCGCACCCGGTGGTCGCCGAATTCGGTACGGACGTCGGCGAATTCGGGGCTCGCGGGATCCAGCCGCACCGCACCCGCCGCGACCAGCTCCCTGGCCGAGCGCAGCCGGGGATTGTGCCGCTCGGCCCGCCCGACCGCATAGGGGAGTTCGCGGTGGTAGTAGGCGGCTTCGGCGATGTCGTAGCCGATCCGGCCGTCGACCCCGAGCCGGGTGAGCGCGGCCCTGGTGCGGGCGGGGGTGAGTCCGGATTGAACGGCCAAGTCGCGCACCTCGATTCGGGGATCCCAGGCGAGCAGGACGGACAGCAGCTCCGCGTCGGATTCGGTTTCCGGATCGCTCAGCGCCGCCAGCACCGCGCCCTCACCGGAGAACCCGCGCCCCGCCTCCGGTGACAGTGTGAGGGTGAGCCGCATGCCGGGCAGCGCGATCTCCCAGGCGGCGGACTGCAATTCGCCGTCGGCGGTTGGACCGTACAGCCGCAGCGAAAGAGCATGGCGCAGTACCTGATGCAGCGCGCCGAGCCGCTGCGGACCCGGTAGGCAGACGGCGCCGGGGACCGGTCTGGTGGTGATCCGCAGCTGCCCGCCCGCGGCGACGACCCACTGTCCGCCGCGCGCACCGGTCCGCCCGCGGGGCAGGCCGCGCAGAAAGCGGACCGCCTCACCGGCGCGGACCTCCGCGCGCAGCTCGAATTCCGCCGCGATGACCTGGGTTTCGGCGAATCCGCGCAGCCAGCGCTCGGGCAGCGGCACCTTCTTTTCCACCACCCGGTCTCCGAGGGTGGCCACCGCGAGCTCATCCGGCCCGACGGTCAGGTGCAGTGGGTTGCCGGCGGTGAGCTTCGCCAGCGCCTCCCGCAGCGGTGCGTTGACGTCGACATTGGTTGTGCCGTGGCCGGTTTCGCCGTCCAGGCCGTCGGGCAGCACATCGAGCCGCGCGTGCACGCCGCCGCAGCCGGAGAAGGATTCGAACCGCAGCCGATCCCCGTTGGCGGTCACCACCGGATCGAGGCTGGCGACGCGCTTCGGATCGTAGTAGCGGGCCGCGGCGACATCGGCCACCGCGAGCAGCCCCGCGGCCGCCACCGCCGGATTCGTCACGAAGCCGCGGAAGAACGTCGGGTTCGCCACCGCACCCGCGGGTGTGCGGCCGCCACTGGTCTGCAGGCCGAGCGCGGCGCGATCGGGGGAGCTGGTGAGTGCGGACGGCTCGAGGTAGGTGAGCGAGTGCAGGGCTGCGGTTGCCATGTGACGAGACGGTAGAGGCCGGGTCCGACAAGAAGTCGGATCCGGCTCGTCGACCCTTCGTCAGTTCACCACGGGGACAGGAGATTACGTTGCCATCGAGTCGTCCGGCCACCCGATCAGTGCTGGGGGCAGGAAATTCCGGTGTGGGCCGGGTCGAGGGCGCGCTGGACGAGGTAGGCGATGGTGGGGGATTGGGGGAGTGGGCCGTGGTCGAAAGTGTCTGTGGGGCAGACGTCGTGGACCCAGATGTTGTCGACGGTCGCGCCGGGGCCTGCCTGGAGGAAGGTGGCTTCCGGCGGGGTGGAGGCCTTGTCGAGGCGGGTGGCCACCACGGTGTAGGCGATGCCGGGTTCGGTGTCGCCGCCCGCGTTGATCGTACGGACGACGTCGCTGCCGACGAGCTGCTGTACGGCGGCGGTGCCGACGTACGTCGCGGCGAGGTCGGCGGCCGGACCGGAGGAGCCGCCGGGCGGCAGCAGGCTCGCGAGACCGTTCATGGTGGTGCCGTGGTTGGTGCCCGCGAGGGAGACCAGGCTGCCGACCTCGGCCGCGCCGCCCTCGAAGCGCAGGTACTGCCTGGCCACCAGTGCGCCCTGGGAATGGGCGACCAGATCGACCTTCGCCGACCCTGTCGCGTCGCGGACCCGCTCGGTGAAGGCCGCGAGTTCCCCGGCCGACGCGCGGATATCGCCGGTGCCGTAGACCCCCGGCTTCGCACCCATGACGCTGCCGGTGTCGCGGCCGAAATTGAGCGAGAAGACGCAGTAGCCTTCGGCTTTCAGCTGCGGTGCCAGGACGTTCCAGTCGTTCTGATTGCCCCAGGTGCCGTGTACGAGCACCACCGGTCGCGGATGCGCGGCCGTCGGCGGGCAGCTCCAGTCGTTGGCGCCCGCGGGTGACACGCTGCCGTCCGGAACCTTGGCCGCACCGTCGGAAGCCGATCCGCTACCCCCGATTTCGTGCGCGGGCGCTGCCTCCGCGGGCGCGCACAGCATGGTGAGGGCGGCCGCTGCGCCTGCCATGGTCAGTCGTCGGAGCAAGGTCGGAGCCGGGGCAGGCACGCGGTCGAAATCCCTTCGGTTCTACGGTTGTTCGGAGCTGCGCTGAGTTCTTGGAGCGGTGCTGGGTTCTTGGAGCTGCGCCGAGTTCTCGGAGCCGCGCCTAGCGCGGCACGGTCACCGGGTCGATGCAAGTGCCGATGCCGTCGATCAGCGAGCAATCCTTCGGCGCGCGAGTCGGCCGGTAGTCCGGACGGACTCCGCCGTCGTGAGTGATGTCGGTGTAGGCGGGCACCGCGTCGGTGGGACGGCGGGTCAACGTCGGATCGGTCAGCACGTCGACCGTGTACAGCCCGAATCGCGGTGTGTAGGAGCCCCATTCGTAATTGTCCGTGAGGCTCCAGTAGTTGTAGCCGATGACGTTCATACCGTCTGCCTTGGCACGCTGGATCCAGTAGATGGTGTCACGCAGGTCGTCACCGCGGGTGTAGCCGTCGGCGCGCGGTTTGCCGTTCTCGGTCGGCATGCCGTTTTCTACGATGTAGAGCGGCTTACCGGGGAACTGCCGCGAATAGTGCTGCAGCGCATAGTAGATACCCTCCGGCTGCAGCGGGTTCTTCCACAGCTCGGCGAGGTTGGTGACCGACGTGACCGTATCCGGGCTCAGGCCGTAGTAGTAGTCGATGCCGATGTAGTCGAGCCTGGCCGCGATCTTGTCGATGAACGGCTTGTTGACCAGGTCCTCGCCGCCGGGGAGGTAGGCGACATTGCTGGTGACCATCGCGCCCGGCTGGACCCGGTGGATGTGGTCGTAGATCGCATTGTGCGCCTGAGCCAGTTTGTCCTGCATACCGAGGACGCTGGTGGCGCGGATACCGCCGTGCCGTAATTCGTTGAGGCCGTAGAAGGTCGGTTCGTTGAAGGTGACCCAGAGTGGGTCGCTCGCGGCGTAGCGGTCGACGACCTTGCGCGCGTTGGCCAGCCAGTCCTCGATGATGGCCGGGTTGTCCCAACCGCCGCGGTCCACCTCCCAGCCCGGGTACACCCAGTGATCCAGGGTGAGCATCGGGCGCATGCCCGCCGCCTTGATGGCCCCGATCACGTTGTCGTAGAAGCGGAATCCGTTCTCATCCCATACCCCGGGCTGCGGTTGCACGCGCGCCCATTCGATGCCGATGCGGTAGACCCGCACGCCGAGCTGCTTGGCCAGCTGAATATCGGACTGGTAGCGGGTGAAGAAGTCGATCGCGTCGTTGTACGGGTCATCGGTCTTGCCCGCCGCGACGTACCTGCTCCAGTTGCTGTCCGGCGCATGCCCTTCCGATTGGAAGCCCGATGCGGCCACGCCCCAGAGGAAGTCGGGGCCGACCGGCGCGACCTGTGCGGGCGGCGCCGGTCGCGCGAGCGACGCCGCGGGGTGCACGAGGGTGACGGCGGCGGCCATGGCGGCCAGCCATAGGCCGCGTGGACGGAGTCGCATCGGGAGGTGTGCTCCTGTTCGTCGTGACACGCCGGGCCGGGGTGGCCGCATCTCGTACGGCGTCGCGGTCGCGTCGGGGGTCGCAGCCAAAACCGTACAGTGCTCGGGTTTCGATGGCAAGGAGGACTCGCCGGGCGTCCTACACTTGCGCGGTGGGAAAACGGGGACCCTATGGCAAGGGCATCGAACGACGGGAGCAGATTCTCGACGCCGCGCTGCGCATCATCGCCGAGCGCGGCTACCTGGCGACCTCGGTCGCCGAGCTGGCCGAGGCGGTCGGTCTCAGCCAGAGCGGCCTGCTGCACTACTTCGGCTCGAAGGAAGAGTTGTTCGTCGCGGTGCTGCGCAAACGCGACGAATCCGATGCGGGGTCGCTGAGCGGCACGGCCGCCGAGGCGTTCATCGAGGTCATCCGCCGCAATACGACCGTTCCCGGCCTGATCGAGCTGTTCACCCATATGCTCGCCGACGCGGCGGACCCGAGGCACCCGGCCCACGAGTACATGCTGGAGCGCTACCGCATCGGCACCGAGGGGTTCGCGCGGGTCCTGTGCGAGGAACAGGCCGCCGGTGAGCTGCCCGCGCATATCGACCCCCATGCCGCCGCCGTCAGCTTCTTCGCGCTCGCGGACGGCCTGCAGGCCAGGTGGCTGATCGATCCCGGTATCGATATGGCGGCACACCTCGAGCGGTGGTGGCGGCACTACATCGGCCAAGTCGGGCAATAGCAACGGCGAATCGGGCATTTGACCGCGATGGCGTGGGAAGATGTGCAATGTTGTTACTTCGCAACGGCTTTGAGACGGTAGTCCCCGGGGCCCTTGCATAGGCACCGGTAAGGGGGTGCGGCGAGTCATGTCGGCGTCGAACGCGCACGTTACCGGCGGCCGCCTCGTTGCGCGCCGTCGGCGGGTTCCACTGTGGCCGGGAATGATTGTGCCCCAACGGGAGCAGCGGCATCGACACGCGATGCGCGTGCACCGGGCGCCGCGCCACCCCTGGCTGGTCGGCTCGGTCGCGCTCGGCGGCTCACTGGCGGCGGTGGCGGTGGTGCTCGTCTACACCTCCGCCGCGATGACCCCGCGCCAATCGGCGGCGGCGATGGATCCGGTGCTCGGCGGCGGACCCGGTTGCGAGGCAATGCGAACCGGGCAGTTGGTTCGCGGCAACGGCACCGGCTCGACCGCCTCGGGCCCCGAGGTGATCCTGGCGTTCCAGCACGCCTACTACGTGGCCAGGTCGGGCACCTCGGCGCGGGCGCTCACCGCGCCGGACGCCGCGGTGCCGCCCGCCGAGGTGATCGATAAGGGCATCACCTCGATCCCGGCGGGCACCCAGCATTGCGTGATGATCACCCCGATGCTGGACGGCCGTTTCGACGTGGTGATCAGCGAGATGCGCCCGGACGCCGCGGCACGCACCTATCGCCAATTCGTCACGGTCGCCGACCGGGACGGCGCGGTACTGATCACCAGGATCGCCGCGCCGTCCTGACGGTCGGCGCTCACCCGGTGCGCTGCGCCTCGATCAACCGATCGAGCTGAGTGCGGCAATCGTGTAGCGGCGCAACGGATCCGATGGCGCGCGCGTGCAATACCGCGCCCTCGATCGCCGTGACAACGAATCCGCCGAGCGAGCGGGCGGCCGATGGCGTGATCCCCGCCCGCTCGAACACCTCCGTGTAGGCCGCGGTCCAGCCGTCGAACGCGTCGCGAGTGGCGGCGCGCAATGCGTCGGTGCCACCGTCGACGGTGGCGGCGGCCACCGGGCAGCCCAGCTGGAAGTCGCTGTCGGTCAGCGCCTTCTCCCAGCCGCGCAGTGCCGCCGCGACGAGCTCGCGCGGATCGGTGTCGTCGCGTGCCGCCAGGATCGCCGCGGCGCCCCGCGCGCCCGCGATCTGGGTGGCGACCGCGATCAGCTCATCCTTGCCGCCTGGGAAATGCTGGTAGATGGACTGGCGTGCGGTGGAGCTCTGCTCGAGCAGTTCGCTGAGCCCGGTGCCGTGCACGCCCCGCCGTTGCACGAGCCGGATCGCGGTATCGATCAGCCGCTCGCGTGGTCCGGGTGTCATCCGACTTTCTCCTTGAATAGAACGATCAGTCTATGCTACACAGGGGGGAGTAGACCGAACGATCTATCCCACGGAGGTACGGCGATGACCACCAGCACGCATCCGGTGACGATCCAGCGACAGGCCGGTGGCTGGGCCACCCTGCGCATCGACAACCCGCCGATCAACCTGCTCGACCAGCACGTCTACCGCGGCTTGGCGGACGCGCTCGGAGAACTCGAGGCCGACCCGGAAACGCGCGTCGTCGTCCTCGAATCGGCGGATCCCGACTTCTTCGCGGCGCACTTCGACGTCGACCTGCCGCCCGAGGTCCTGCCCGAGGTGTCCGCGACTTACCCGCGGATCATCCAGCTGCTGCAGTCACCCCGGCTGGTGAGCATCGCGAAGATCCGTGGTCGTGCCCGCGGCGGCGGGCATGAGCTCACCCTGCTGTGCGATATGCGATTCGCCGCCAGGAACGCCACGGTCCTCGGGCAGCCGGAGATCACGGTCGGTCTGATCCCAGGCGGTGGCGCGCTGCAATTGCTTCCCGGTTTGATCGGACGCGGCCGCGCCCTCGAATTGATCCTGAGCGGGCGCAATACCGACGGCGCCACCGCCGAACTGTTCGGCGTGGTGAACCGCGCGCTACCGGATGACGAGCTCGACGACTATGTCGACGGCCTGGCCGCGCGGATCGCGAGCCACTCCGGCGCCGCGCTGGTCGCGGCCAAGGCGGCCGTCAACCGGCGCAATCTGCCCGACCCGGCCGACTTCGCCACGGACAGTGTGGATTTCGTCACCCTGCTCACTTCCGCGGAGGCGCGCGCGATGATCGACGCCGGCCTCGCGGCGGGCTTGCAGACGCGGGGCCCCCTCGAATACCACCTCGGCGATTGAGTTAAGCCGATTTACGCAGCGTGGCAACACGTCCGACGAGCCATGCCACCACAGCGGCGGCGAGGAAGGACAGCAGGGAGGCCGACATCCACGCCTGCTTCGTGAAGTGCAGCCGCTCTTGGACATTCACCCAGAACTCGGTCCACACGCCCGCGTCGCCCGGATTGATGAGCTGGTAGACCGAGAGCCCGGCCAGCCAAGCGAAGACCATGCCCCAGCGCGGCGGCGCGTCCTCGGCGGTATTCCAATCGCCCTTGGCGCGCAGGAAGAAATCGGCGACGAGCACGCCGAGCAGCGGTACGAACACCGAGCCGATCAGGCCGAGGAAGCCGAAGTAGTTCTCCATATTCAACAGCAGCGCGAGCACCGTGATCAGCGTGCCGAGGCCGATCGACAGGATGCGCCGGTCGACCCGTGGCACCAGATTCTGGATCGATACGGCGGTCGAGTAGACGTTGGCGAACGACTGGTCGGCCTCGCGGAACACCAGGATGAAGAAGAACAGCGCGCCGAGGGTCACCTGGAGGAACGGTCCGTAGGTACCGCTGCCGGTCGCCAGCGCCAGCGCGAACAGGCCGAGCACGTAGGCGATGATCTGGGTGACCGCGTACGCGCCGCTCGCCGCGCCGAATGCCGTTGCGCTGCTGCGGGAATGGCGGGTGTAGTCGGCCGCGACCGGCACCCAGGAGATGGATACGGCCAGTGCCGCGTCGGTGGCGATCCAGAACAGATTCCAGTCGACGCCGAACGGCCCGTCGCCCTCGGGGCCGGGATTGGTGGTCAGGTCGGGGATGCCCGCACGGAAGAACTGGATATAGAACCAGATCAGCGCGATCACCACGCCGACCGTGACGAACCGGCGCAGCATCCGGACCGAGCCGAGCGGCCAGATGGTCAGCACCGTGGTGAGCACACCGGCGATCACCACGTACAGCCAGCGCGGCCCACCGCCGAACAGCTCCTCGGCCGCACTGCCGATGACGATCAATTCGAAAGTGCCCCAGCCGATCAGCTGCGCGATATTGAGCACGGTCGGCAGGTAGCTCAGCTTCGCGCCGAACAGCCCGCGCAGCAGCACCATCGCCGGCTTGCCGGTCTTCGCGCCAGGCACCGCCGCCAAGCCGAGCATGAGTCCGCCGACGATGGTTCCGATGATCATCGCGAGGATGCCCGCGGCGATCGAGATCTGCGCGGCGCCTTCGGTATTCGGGGCGAGCACGGTGTAGGCGCCGGAGAATGCGAACAGGCTGACACCGAGGTTCGCCCAGAATGCGCTCTGATCCCAGAAGGAAAGGACCTTCGGTGCGGGTTCGTCGAGGGTGAGCGGCGCCTCGTGCCGCTCGGCGTCTGCCACGGATGATGCGGACATGGTCTGGCTCGCTCCCTACGCCGGCATTACCCGGACAGGTTCATGCGGTCGGCGAAGCGTTGGGTCCGCCCTCTCAGCCAGGCCATGCCCGAGCTCCCGCGAGTGGGGTTCATTCGGGCGAATAGTACACAGGCGTGGCGCGCGGTCAGCGCAGGAACCAGCCGGTGCCGCCGACCGGCACCTCGTCCTGGATGCGCGGCATGTGCTGGTCGAAGAACAATTTCGCGGTCAGCTCGGCGCGGCTGCGCACCCCGACCTTGCCGAACAGCCGCTTGATGTGGTCGTCCACCGTATGCGTGGAAAGGGCGAGCATGCGGGCGATCTCGGTGCGCGAATGGCCGCGCGCGAGCAGGCCGACCACCTCGCGTTCGCGCGCGGTCAGCCGGTAGCTGTCGGCGACGAGCGCGGCGATCTCGACCGGTCGCGTCGCCTCGATGATGATCGAGATCTGCTCGGCGGGCCCGGCCAGCCGCTCGGCGTGCATGGTCACCCAGCGGCCCGCCCTGGTGCGGATCCGGCTGCGGGCCGGGCCCGGCCGCGACCACGCCTGGTTGGCCAGGTTCAGCACGCAGTACGGCAGGCCGCGGCGCTGGTCGACGTCGTCGTCCACCCGATCCAGCCAGTGCGCGGCGGCGGTCGTCGTGCTGATCCGGTCGAAGTCGGGGTCGAGCAGCAGCAGGCCGGGTCCCTCGACATGTTCGTCGGCGGCGATCTCGGTGAGCACCATCTCCCGGCGGATCGCGTCCGCGACGCCCGCCGTCGCGCCGCTGATCAGCGCCGCGTCGGCATCGGAGAAGTCGGGCGCGTCCGCGCTGCGGAACAGTATGAGCGCGCCCCACACATGGGCGTTGGTGCTGAACAGCACCCGCATCTCGCGGGTGAAGCCGGTCGGCACCAGAATTTCCTGGTAGTGCGCGCTGCGCGCGGGATCTCCGCCGGTGGCGGTGCTCAGCGTGACCGCGCGCTCGGCGCCGCGGGCCAGCGTCGGCAGCGCGAGCGCGTCCTCGCCGCCCGCCTCGATCGCCATGAACCTCGGCATGTAGTCCAGCGCGAGGCCTTCGCGGTGGAAGCCGCCGGTGGGCAGGACGGACGCCGGATCGATGGTCAGCACGCACCATGCGTCGAACGGCACGGCCGCGCGCACCGTCTCGGCGACCGCCCGCTGCAGCGCGACCGCGCCGGAGGTGGTCCGGCAGGCATGTGCGACGCGGGCGGTCAACGCGTCCAGCGATCTCCCCGGCATGCTCCCCAGTATCGCGCGCCGGACCACGCGGCGAATCCCCCCGGAATCGGGGATCGCCGCGGCTCGCCCGCCGGATCAGGCTGAATCGCATGACGAGCGATACCGCCGGGCTCACCGGCTTCAGCGGAACCATGATCCGCCCGGAGGATCCGGAATACCATGCGGCGCGGCGGCTGTGGAACGGCGCGATCGACCGGTATCCGGCCTTCATCGCGCGCTGCCTGACCGCCGAGGACGTCGCGCTGGCCGTGCGCTTCGGGGTGCGCCACGATCTGACCATCGCGGTGCGCGGCGGCGGGCACAGCTTCCCCGGGCTTTCGATGTGCGAGGGCGGACTGGTCATCGATCTGAGCGGGATGCGCTCGATCGAGATCGATGCCGAAGCCCGCCGCGCCGAGGTCGGGGCCGGCGTGCTGTGGCGGGAACTCGACGCGGCGGCGGAGGCGTACGGCCTCGCGGTGCCCGGCGGCGAGGTCTCCCATACCGGCGTCGCCGGGCTGACACTCGGCGGTGGCGTCGGCTGGCTGTCCCGCCGCTACGGCCTCACCTGTGACAATCTGGTCGCCGCGCAACTGGTCACGGCCGACGGCGAGATACTCGAGGTCACCGAGGACGGCGCGCCCGAGCTGCTGTGGGGATTGCGCGGCGGCGGCGGCAATTTCGGCGTGGTCACCCGATTCACCCTGCGGCTCAACCCGATTCCGGTGCCGATGTACGCGGGCACGGTGCTGTATCCGCTGTCCGCCGCGCCGCTGTCGGTGTTCTTCGATATCGCGCGCGACGCACCCGATGAGCTCGGACTCAATGCCGCCCTGATCACCGCGCCGCCCGCGCCTTTCGTGCCGCCGGCGTTCCATGGGGCGCCGGTGATCGCGCTGGCCGCCTGCTATCTCGGTGACCTCGCGGCGGGCGAGGCGATGGTGCGCCCGTTGCGCGGGGTGGGCGCACCCATCGTCGACGCCTTCGGGCCGATGCCGTACACCGCGCTGCAGGCGATGGTCGACGATTCCGCGACGCCGGGCCTGCCCGCCTACGCGCGCTCGGAATGGCTGGGCCCGCTGGACGATTCCGCCGCCACCGCCCTGGTCGAGGCGGCAGGACGGATGACATCGCCGATGTCGCAGGTGCTGGTGCGGATCACCGGTGGCGCGATCGCCCGAGTGCCCGCCGAGGACACCGCGTTCCGGTTCCGCGACGCCGCCGCCATCCTCACCATCGCGGCGCGCTGGCCGGATCCCGCCGATGCCGGTGCCGCGCACCACGACTGGACCAGGACCACCTGGGAGTCGTTGCGCCCGTGGTCGGCGGGCGGTGGCTACATCAACCACCTGTGCGACGAGGGACCTGGCCGCGTGCGCGAGGCATACGGCGAACCGGCATGGCAGCGCCTGGTCGCGCTGAAGCGGAAGTTCGACCCGGACAACGTCTTCCACCTGAACCAGAACATCCCGCCGGAACGATGATGATCATCATCGCGGCCATCGCCGGTGGCCCCGCCATGTCGGCCACGCCGCACCCACCGCTCACCGACCGTGCCGACCGCGGCACCGGCACCGGCGAACGGCGGCCCCACGAGAACCTTGCACTCGATGCAACAACCCGAAACCGGCCGATCGAAAATCCGTAAACACCGCCCAAATGGCGATATTCAAAATGTAGTTATTGTTTCGTTATCACCGAATGGCGTGTTGCACTCCCTGCATATTGACATTTCATGAAATATGGCTCGTTGGATTTGTTGGACTGCTGAATCACCGTGATGTTTCGAACTATTCGAGCGGCTCAGGCCGCTGAATGAGAGCATCGGAGGTCGTATTCAATGGCATTCCTGCGGGCGTTTCTGCGAAGAAACATCTGGCGCATCGTCGTCGGCGCGGCACTCGCGGTCGGCGCGGGTGCGCTGATGGCACTGGCTGCGGGGCAGGCCTCCGCACAGCAGGTGACCGTGCCAGGCATCGGGACCTTCGAACTCCCGGGCGGACTCTCGATCCCCGCCGGCATCCCCGGCATCGAACTACCCGCTGTCACCAATGTTCCCGGCCTCGTGCCGGTGGCGCCGGTGGAGATTCCCGGCGACGAACTTCCCGTCCTCGTCGATATTCCGCGTGGCGCGCCGCCCGCGCACACCGCGCCGCCGCGCGATTCGGTCGGCCGGTCCGCGGCCGATGCCGCGCTGTCGCGGGTCGGTGCGGGCTACAGCTCGGGCGCCGTCGGCCCCGACGCTTTCGACTGCTCGGGCCTGGTGCAGTGGTCGTATCAGCAGGCGGGCCGCGATGTTCCGCGCACCAGCTACGAGCAGCTGGACACCGGGACACCGGTCGGCGCGGACGAACTGCAGCCCGGCGATCTCGTCTCCTTCTACGGTGGCGGCCATTCGGCCATCTACGTCGGCGACGGCGAGGTCGTGCACGCCTCGACCGACGGCGCGGGCGTCATGGTCTCGCCGATGTCGTCCATGCCGTTCGCGGGCGCACGCCGGTTCTGATCGGACCGCTGGCCGAAACGACACGCGGATCGTCGTGCCGCCGATCGGCACACTGGAGGGATGACCGAAAGCTCGCTACCTGCCGATGTGTATCTGCTCGGTTGTGACATGGACAAGCGTCGACTGCGCGGTCGCTGGCGCGTCGGTATCGTCCTGCGCGCGGCCGCGCTCGTGGAATTGGTCTCGCGTGACAAGCTCGGTGATGATTCCGGACGGGTCACGGTCACCGATTCCGGTCCGACCGGTGACGCGTTTCTCGATACGGTCCTCGGCGAGATCGCGGCGCGCCCCGGTAAACGCTGGCGGTATTGGATTCGCCGCCACGACAGCGCCGCGGTACGGATGATCCAGGATGAGCTGGTGCTGGATAAGGCGATTCGGGTCACGCCGCGCCGCATCCGCGCCGACGAGGTCAGCGTGGTCGACACCGGCCGGGTGAAACGCCTGCGCAAGAACGTCACCGGGCTGCTCGACGGCGGCCGCCCCGCCGACCCTGCCGAGGGTGTGCTTGCCGCACTCGTCGCCGCGGGGGAGCTCGGCGGTATCGCGGGCAGCCGCAGGCGCCGCGCGGCCATGGGCAGGCTGCCGGAGTTGACGGCGCGTAATCCCAAGCTGGACACGGTGATCCGCGGTCTGGACAAAACGCGCCGCGACAAGATGTCCGCGGCCTACGGCGGCTTCTGATCTTGCCGCCCGGTCTCGTCAGGTAGAAATGCGGATGCGGGGCGGCCCGGTGGGTGCCACCATGGAGTGGTGGGGAGAATTCTGGTAGCGGGCGATATCCACGGTGTGACGAGTCATGCGGTGACATTGCTCGGGATCGCGCGAAAGCAAGAATGCGCACGGGTATTCGTACTCGGCGATTTCGGGGCCTGGGAGCATATGCGCGACGGGCGGCACTACTTCGATGTCGTCGATCGGGCGGCGCGGCGCCAGCAACTGATCGTCTATTTTCTCGACGGCAACCACGACAAGTCCTCGCTGGTGCGCGAACTGTACGGCGAGCACCTCGACGACGAGGGTTTCCTGGTGTGCCGCAAGAATATCCGCTACGCACCGCGCGGGCATCGGTGGACCTGGGATGGCACCCGGTTCGCCGCGTTCGGCGGCGCGTATTCGGTGGACAAGCCGTGGCGGCTGGCGATGGAGGCGCTGCGCGAGCGGAAAGCGGAGCGGCGCAGGGTATTCGGGTCGTCACGGCGGCCCGCGACGACGGAGTCGCTGTGGTTTCCGGAGGAGCAGATGACCGATGAGGAGTTCGACGCGCTGCTGGCCGCCGACGAGTCCCCGGTCGAAGTGCTGCTCAGCCACGACAAGCCGCGGGCGTCGGCCCCGGCGTTGAATCGCAAGACCGCGCCGGAGTGCCTGCCCAATCAGGACCGGATCCAGCGCGCCGTGCACACCCTGCGGCCGCAGGTGCTGCTGCACGGGCATCTGCACTACCGCTACACCGACGTGATCGACCGCGGCGACGGCGGGCTGACCAGGGTCGAAGGGCTCGGCGCGGATCCGGATACCGCGCCGCAGCCCGGCTACGACCGCGCCGACTCCTGGCTGGTGCTGCCGCTGCCGTACCAGCACGATGCGGTCGGCGAGGAGCTCGCGAGCCGCGCCGGCTGACGAGTCCGCATCACTGTCGCGTCATCGATGCGTCACCACCTGGGAAAACGCCGTTCTCGGGCGATATCGGGCGGCCCGTTCGGTCGCTTACATTCGGTGGGTCCGAATGAGCGGGCCGCACACGCGCCTCCCTGAGTGTGGCGGCAGGCCATTCGCACTTCGGTGCCCCCCGCACCGGAACGAGAGCGGGAAGTCCGTGCGCACCGGACTTTCCGCTTTTTCGTGTTCGCATGCCGTTGCGGTTGACGGCGGTGAGATGTCCGTGAAGGCTCGGTGAGATTTCCGGAACGGAGCATCGTTTCCGTGCCGTTCCGAGCACACGACGAGGGAGACAATATGACGAGCACTGTGCGTAAGGCAGCGACTCTGGCGTTCGCGGTAGCGAGCTTCGCGGTCATCGGCGCGGGTATGGCGACCGCGGCGCCCGGCGACCCCAACGAGCCCATCGGGCCGTTCGAGGCGCTGAGTACCTGTCAGCACGAGGGCAATGTGCGGGTGGTGAACGACGGCTGGAACGACTACGAGTGCACCGGCGCGGCCCCCGAGTGGTTCCTCTACCGCCGGTGACGCACGACGCGCGGGATCTCGGTCCTACCCGAGATCCCGTGCGCGCGCCGCGATTCCGTCGAGTACACAGGCCAGCCCGAAGTCGAAGCGCTGGTCGGCATCGATGTCCTCGGCGTCGAGCACGCGGCGATTGATCTGGGGAAACTCGTTGCTGGCGATGACTTCCCGAATGTAGGGCCCCATGGACGCGCGCCATTCGTCCTTGGTGAGCCCGGTGCGCCGATGTGCTCGCTCCTCCGCCAATTGCAGGGTGACGGCGCCGAATACGTAGGCGTGCACCGTGCCGACGATGGTCGTCGCGCGGGTGATGTCGGCGGTGAGCCCGGCCGCCGCGGTGAGCGCGATATCTTGCAGGCGTAGCGAATTCGCGCCGAGCTGCGGCCTGCCGGTGAGCTCGGCGCCGAGCCACGGATGCCGGATCAGCGTGGCGCGCAGGTGCTGTGCGACGGCGGTCAGATCGGCGCGCCAATCTCCCGACACCGCAGGGGGCTCTCCCTCGCCGTTCACCGCGTCGATCATCAGATCCAGGAGATCGTCCCGGCTTTCGATGTAGCGGTACAGCGACGCGGTGCCGGATTCGAGCGCGGTGGCCACCCTGCGCATCGATACCGCCTCGGGCCCTTCGCTGTCGGCGAGCCCGATCGCGGTGCGCACGATCGTCGCCACGCTCGGCGCCTGACGCCGTGGCGTGCGCTGCTCCTTGCTCCACACCGGGGCATTCCTGGCCGGTTTCGGCATCCGACACCTCCTTCGCGACGCATATCCTAAAGTATGGCTACAGTGTATCCGTAACGGTAACACTGTAGCCATAACGGGAGTTGTCATGTCCGAGACCAGAGTTCCTGTCCTGATCGCCGGTGGCGGGTCGGTGGGGTTGTTCGCCGCGTTGTGCCTGGCAAGCCATGGCGTCGAGGCGCTGGTGGTGGAGGAGCAGCCGGGGCCGTCCATACATCCGCGCGCCACCGGACTCGGTCCGCGCACACTCGAATTCCTGCGTCAGCTCGGGCTGGTCGCCGCGGTGGACGCGGTGGCCGTCGACATGTCCGACCGAGGACTCGGCAAGATCGTGACCGAGACACTCGCGGCGCTCGACCTGTCCGGCGTGCCCGACCAAACGCCCGTCCGCGACGTGTGGGGCCTGGACCGGATCACGCCGACGGCGATTCGCGGCACCTGCCCGCAGCATCGGCTCGACGCGGTGCTCGCACCCGCCGCGCGCGAGCGCGGCGCCACCCTCCGCTTCGGCGCCAGGCTGGTGTCGTTCGAGCAGGATGCCGCCGGTGTCACCGCGCTGCTCGACGACGGAAGTACGGTCCGCGCCGACTATCTGGTCGCGGCCGACGGCGTGCGCAGCGCCACGCGTGACGCGCTCGGCATCGGCGCCACCGGGCCGGGCGGGCTGGGCATTCCGAAGATCAACATCCTGTTCCGCGCCGATCTGCGGCCGTACACGGGCGGGCGCCAGTTCGTCACCTGCAACATCACCACCCCGGCGGCGCCCGGCATGCTCGTCACCGTCGACGGTGCGCTGGAATGGGTATTCCACACCGACTACCACCCGGACCGCGGGCAATCCCCGGCCGACTTCACCGAGGAGCGCTGCCTCGCGTTGATCCGCGCCGCCGTCGGCGATCCCGGCCTCGAGGCGCAGATCCTCAGCCAGTTGCCGTGGCGGCCACGGGGATCGGTGGCCGACCGGTTCCAGGACGGCCGGGTGTTCCTGGTCGGTGATGCCGCGCACGCGGTGTCGCCGATCGGCGCCTTCGGCCTGAACACCGGCGTCGCCGACGCGCACAACCTGGCCTGGAAACTCGCCGCGGTGCTGCACGGGCAGGCCGGGCCCGCGCTGCTGGACACGTATGCGGCCGAACGGCGGCCGGTGGCGCTCGACACGCTCGAGCAAGCGTTGCTGCGGTTCCGGAATCCGCGGCTGCACTGGGATTCCAGCCCCGAGACGGTCGCGGCGCGCGCGGCGGCGGGCGGCAGGAACGCGCCCGTGGTGCACCTGGGTTATCGCTACGACTCCGCCGCAGTGATCGACCCGCAACCCGCGCTGCCCTCCACCGAGGATGCCGAACTCTGCATGGACGGCGCCGCCGGATCCCGGCTGCCGCATCACTGGATTCGCGACAGGGTGTCCACCCTCGATCTGGTCGACACGCATTTCACCCTGTTGACCGGTTCGGCGGGCGCGGCGTGGCTGCGGGCGGCCAAGGAGGCCGCGGCGGAACTCGATATCCCCCTTGACGCCTTCGAGCTGGATGAATGGCCCGCCCGCGTCGCGCTCGGTCCGGCGGGCGCGCTGCTCGTGCGGCCCGATCAGATGATCGCCTGGCGGGCAACGGAGCCCGGCGCGGATCCGGCCGCGGAACTCGTCTCGGTGCTCACCCGCGTACTGGCTCGCGACGGGCGCAGGCGGTAACCGTACCGATGGCAACCCGCCAGTTTCGCAGCGGCGGAATAGGGCACCCCGTTGTCATCGAGGATCGGGGCACCCACCGATCCGGAACGTGAGGTTGCACCATGACTGCGGAAGGGCCCTGGGAAATTCCACCGCTCGACGACGCGCCGGATATCGCCCGCGATACTGGGGCGCAACCAGGAGAGGCGTTGGCGGACACCAGGAATTGGGCGGGTTTCGCCCTACTGCTGATCGGCGCGCTGATCGGTATCGGCGCGGTCGGAGCGGCAGGATGGGGCTTGTCACCCGTCGCGATGGTCGGCTCGATCATCGCCTGCGCCGCGCTCGCGGCAGGCGCGGCGCTCATTCTGCTCGAAAGTCGGCGCCGCAGAACCCGATACGCCCCGCCGTCGGATGGGCCGCCGCCGGCCTGGCAGGCATACGTTCCGCCCAACGCCTGAGGCACCGGACCGGCCGGCGAGTGCGACGACCGTCGCCGCGGCGGGCGGCGCGCGGATCTACCCGCGCGGCCGCTCCGCCGCGGCGCGGTCACCGGCGAGCGCCTCGTTCGGGGCGATTCGGGCGTACGCTGCGACAAGAATGACTATCCGCGCGACACCGGTATCGCGGCAGGCGGCGGTCGGCCACTGACCGGCGCCACGCGGGAGCAGCAGAGGTTCCGTCATGGCCGAATCGAATCTTCGCCTGCACGTGCACAGTTGGGGCGCCGGGCCGCCGGTTGTCCTGGTGCACGGCGCGATTCTCGGTGGGCGTGCGGCCTGGCGGGCGCAGCGCCCGCTCACCGACCGCTGGACCCTGCTCGCGCCGGACCGGCCGGGCCACGGCCGATCACCGTGGGCCAGGCAGGATTTCGAGACAGAGGCCGCGCTGATCGCGGATCAGCTGCTGGATCGGCCGGCGCACCTGGTCGGCCTGTCCTATGGTGCGATCGTCTCGATGTACGCCGCGGCGCTGCGGCCCGAGAACATTCGCTCGCTCACCATCGTCGAACCGCCCGCGTTCGGCGTCGCGCGCGGGAACCCGGAGGTCGACGCGGCGAGCAAGGCGACCCGCGCCATCATCGAGGATGTCGACGCCGCCCCCGGGCAGGCGCTGCGCGCCTTCTTCCCGGTCGCGGGCGTGCAAGTGCCCCTTGCGGATCCGATACCGGAGGTGCTGATCGACGGCATGCGGCAGCTACAGGGCGCGCGACCGCCGGATGAGGCACAGCCGCCCCTGACGGCGTTGCGCGCGGCCGGATTTCCGATCCTGGTGATCTCGGGCGGGCATCAGGCCTACCACGAGATCATCTGCGACGTCATCGCCGAAGAGACCGGCGCCGAACGCCGGGTATGCGCGGGCATGGCGCACCTGGTGCCGGATACCGGCGCGCCGTTCAACCAGTTGCTCACCGAACTGTTCGAGCGGGCGCGCTAACGGCTGCCGTGGCCCTGGCAGGCGGAGATGGCGGCGTCCTTGGTGGCGTTGAATTTATCGATGGCGGCATTGAGCGTGTCGGTGTTCGCACCGCGGTCGAGGGTGTCGGCCAGTGCGTTGGTGTCGTCGCGGTAGGTCCTCAGCGCGCTCGCGACGCTCGTGAGCACTTCCTTGGTGACCTTCTGGTCGACCTGGCGCGCGTTGTCACGCAGGGTGCCGACCGCGGTACCGGCCTTGGCCTTGGTGTCGGGGTCGGCCGTGCCTTTGCTGTTGCTCGCCTCGATGTACTCGTTGAACGACTTCACCGAGCTGCCGTTCGCGGCGTAGAAGGCGTCGCAGGCGGCTCCGGTCACCTTCTCCGCGGCGGCGGCGCGGGAGGAGGAGGCCGCCACCGAGGAGGAGGTCACCTCCGACGCGTAGGCGGCGAGATCGGTCTGGTTCACCTCGGCGGTACCGCTGACCTGCCGGGAGCAGGCGCCGATCAGCAGGATCCCGGTCGCCGTCGCCGCCGCGGCAGCGACCAATCCGGCACGTTCCAGTCGTCGCATCGTCGGTCCTATCTCCCCGTGGTGCCCGGCCGCGCACCTTCAGCCTGAGAAAGCCGGACATTCCGACCGTACAAGCTGCACGCGGCGCCGTCAGCTCGGCATGCCGATTTCGATGGTCAATCGGTATCGGACGCGCCGGGCCGGGAGCGGGCGCCCCCGGCCCGGCGCGTGTCGGCTCAGCTCTGGGCGAGCATGCCGCGCATGGTGTCGATCTCCTTCTGCTGATCGGCGATCACGTTGGTCGCCAGCGCCTTCGATTCGGCGTTGACGCCGCCGGCGAGTTCGGTCTTCGCCATATCGATCGCGCCGGTGTGGTGCTCGATCATCAATGTCAGCCACTGCCGGTCGAATTCGGCGCCGGTGGCGGCCTGCAGCGCGGACATCTGCTCCCCGCTCATCATGCCCGGCATGGCATGCCCACCGTGTCCTGCGGCGGCGGGCGCGGGCTTGCCGAAGCTCTGCAGCAGCGTGGTGATCTGCTGCATCTCCGGCGTCTGCGCCTGCTCCACCGCCGTGGCGAGCGCGAGCAGCCGCGGGTTCTGGCTGCGGGACGGCACCAGCTTCGCCATCTCGACGGCCTGTGCGTGATGCGGATACATCTGCTGCAGGAAGGTCACGTCGGCGTCGTTGAAATCGGTGCGCGCGGCGGGTGCGGCCGACGGGCTCGCCGCACTCGACGAGGCGCTGTGGTTCATGCCCGGCATCGTGCCGTCTTTGTCGTTGCTACATCCCGCGGTGAACAGCGCCGCCGCGGCGGCGCCTGCGATCGCGACGGCCTTGATTCGGGCAGGGGTGATGAACATGGTTGGGCTCCTTGCGAATTGCGAATGTTTTCGGGCAGGCGAAACCGCGACCGCACGGTGGCGCGTTCGCGGCCTGACCTGTCAGATCCGCAGAATCGACAATTCGGCAAGGGTGGGCATGGTCCAGGGCGGCGGACGCGCGCGCCGCGGACGCCAGTGGCGTGGCAGTGACACCCCGCCGCCGGGGCGATCGATGGCCAGCCAGGACAGCAGCACCAGCCCGATGGCGAGCGCGAACACCGACAGGATGAAGACACAGCCGTGTATCCCGCTGTGCCCACCGCAGCCCGCGCCGCCGCAATCCGGGTCCGCCGCTGGGCTTTCCGTGCCCGGCATCGCCGCGCCAGGCATGGTCATGCCCTCGTGTGCGCTGGTCCGCGCGTGCGCGGTCTCGTGCGAGGCGAGGCCGAAGACCCCGACATGCATGGCTACGACGCCCGCCAGCAGGACGAGCACGCCGAGCAGCCGGGTGAGCCCGGATGCGCGCGTCGCTGCCTGCTGGTCGATCACGCGGCCAGTCTATCGGCGGCCCATCGCGGCGGCGCTGATACCCCCTGGCCGTATCGATATCAGGGGTGGTCGATATCGATGACCAGGCGGGTCGGCTGGGTGAGCGCGGTGACCGAGAATGCGGGCTTGTCGGCGTTCACGCCGATGAACGACTGGGTGGTGCCCTCGAATACCAAGGTCCGATAGACGCCGGTGATTCCGGGCGCGGCCGGATTGACCGCGGGATCGGGCCCGGCATACGGGGTCACATTGCTGTCGAACGGATAGGCCGAGCCGAGGATCTGGACCTCGAGGATCGAGCGGCCCGCCACATCGATCTGCTTGCCGCTGCCGTCCTGAATCGCGCGGTCGGCGTACTGGACCCGCCAGCCCGGCGCGCCGACGCCGCCGAGTTCGTAGACCACCCGGTCGAAGCCGGGGTGGTGGCCGATCCGGATATCGGTGACGGTGAGCGCCGCGTCCTTGCTCGGTGCACCCTGCTTGAGCTGGGCGTCACTCGGCCGCGTCCCCGGCGCGTCGGAGGGCGCGCTCGTCTTCGCGGCCGAGGTATCCGGGCCGGATCCGCCGTCGCCGCAGCCGGCGAGCAGTGCCGCGACGGCGGCGATGGTCAGCACCATCCTGTTACGCATGGGGCAGATGTTACTAAGCGATGGCCCGACCTTCGGTGAACCGAACACGGGCGTGGTGCGTGGTTGTTCTGTGTGCCGCGTGCGGGAGGCGCGGCATCGGACACGGGAGTTCGCGAGAATGAAGCCGGGGACGGGTTTTGCCGGGGTGTGGGTGTGCGGCGTTGTCATGCTGTGCTGCGCGTGTGAGGTCGGTGCGAGCGGCCCGACGCCGGTGTCGACGCTGCCGTCGGCAACGGGCTGGCACCAGCCGGTCGCGCGGCCCGCGAAAACCCAAGGCTGGCTGCGGGTTTACCGCGGCTCGGTGCCGGTGGACCAGACCCACGCGGTGCAGTTGACGGCGATCGGCGATCCCGCTGTCGGACAGCATGTTTCGGCGGCGCTCGGCCGCTCGCTGTATCGGTTCGACGGCGACGGCGTGAGCCCGCCCGCGTCGACCTGTGTCGGCGAGTGTGCCGGGAAGTGGCCGGGGCTGCTCGTGCGCCGCGATCAGGTGGTGTACGCGGCGGGCGTCGATCCACAGCTCGTCGGATACACCCAACGACCGGACGGCGCATATCAAGTCACCATCGGCGGCAGGCCGGTGTACTACTTCGCCGAGGATCGGAAGGCAGGTGATGTGCGGGGGCACGGCATCGACAACATGTGGTTCGCGGTATCGCCCTCGGGTGCGAAGGCCATGGCTGGCTAGTCGGTAAACCGTTGTGCCGCAGGACCTCCCGACAGCAGCGGGGTCTGCCGAGCGGTTCGGATGGCCGATTTACCGGGCCAGTTGCAAGGTTTCGGCAACGATCTAGCACACTTGATGGGTGGGCGATATCGAGGACGTACTCGGCAGGCTGCGGCGGTATCCGGATGTGGAGGCACTGAACCTCTACGCCGTGGACGCCGCCGATCGGCTGATCCTCGAAACCGCCGCCGACGCGCTGGCGGCCGTGGATAGCGGAAAGGTAGCCGTCGTCGGGGACAGTTACGGCGCGCTCACGCTCGGCGCCGTCGCCGGGCACGACCTGCGCGATATCCGCGTCCATCAGGATTTGCTGACCGGTGAGCTCGCGCTGGCCAACAACGCGCGCATGCTCGGCCTCGCCGACCGCTACACCGCCCACCCGCTCGGTGCCACGCTGCTCGACGGCGTGCGGGTGGTGCTGCTGCGGCTGCCGCGCGCGCTCGCCGGGCTCACCGAGGTGGCCGATGCCATCGCCCGCTACGCCGACCCCGACGTCGAGGTGATCGCGGGCGGTCGCGACAAGTATCTGACCAAGTCGATGAACGATGTGCTCGCCCAATCGTTTTCCGAGGTGCGGGCCAGCCGCGGCAGGCAGAAGTCGCGCACCCTGCTGGTCGAGGGGCCGAAACCGGTTGGCGATCCGCCGTTTCCGGTGCGCGATCACATCGACGATCTCGATATCGATGTGGTCGCGCACGGCGCCGCGTTCTCCGGTGCCCGCCTCGACATCGGCACCCGATTCCTGTTGCAGCATCTGAAGTTCATGAAGCCCGACGCCCGCGAGGCCATCGATCTGGGTTGCGGCACCGGCATTCTCGCCGTCTCGCTGGCCAAGGCGCGCCCGCGCGTCCGGGTGGTCGGCACCGACCAGTCGGCGGCGGCGGTGGCCTCGGCGCGGGCGACCGTCGCGGCCAACGATCTCGCCGACCGGGTGAGCGTGGTGCGCGACGACGCCATGTCCTCGGCGGCGGACAACAGCGCCGATCTGGTGATGTGCAATCCGCCGTTCCACGTCGGCGCCGCGGTGCACACCGGCTCGGCGATCAAGATGTTCGGCGAGGCGGGGCGGGTCCTTCGCCCCGGCGGTGAGCTGTGGATCGTCTACAACTCGCACCTGAACTATCGCGGTGTGGTCGAACGCATGGTCGGGCGCACCGAGGTGATCGCCCGCAACCGCAAGTTCACCGTCACCCGCTCGGTCCGTGGATTACACGATCCGCAGCGGTAGAGTCCGGTTTGTCCGTCTTTGTGACGCACTCGGCTATCGCCGGGGAACTCACCAGGGTGGACGAACGTTGGACACAGCAGTTGGATATCGAGCAAGGCTCGACGGACAGCCGCAACGACCAGAAAGGGACGTCTCGTGCGTACCACAAGCAATCCGGTTTTCAGGAACCTGCCGAGGCAGGAAGGCGGTGGCTACGCCAATTTCGGTTCGGGGGTGACCGGCGCGGGCCAGATGGGCCAGCAGTTCGGTAACCAGTACGGCCAGTACCCGAACCAGTACCAGCAGCCCTATCAGCAGGCGCCCGCCACCAGGTCGATGACCATCGACGACGTGGTGACCAAGACGGCCATCACGCTCGGCGTGCTCGCCATCTCGGCGATCATCTCCTACGGCCTGTCCAATGCGAACACCTCGCTCGCCCCGCTGTTCGTCGTCGGCGGCGGCCTGATCGGCCTCGTGCTCGTCCTGGTCGCGACCTTCGCCAGGAAGATGGACAACCCGGTCATCGTGCTGTCCTACGCGGTGTTCGAGGGCCTGTTCGTCGGCGCGCTGTCGTTCATGTTCACCGATATCAGCTTCGGCGGTGTCGGCGGCAGCGCGATGATCGCGCAGGCGGTGCTCGGCACCTTCGGCGTCTTCGCGGGCATGCTCGTGGTCTACAAGACCGGTGCGATCCGCGTCACCCCGCGCTTCACCCGGATGGTCGTCGGCGCCATGATCGGCGTGCTCGTCCTCGTGGTCGGCAACCTGATCGCCAGCTTCTTCATCTCCGGCGGCCTCGGCCTGCGTGACGGCGGCCCGCTGGCCATCGTCTTCAGCCTGGTGGTCATCGCGATCGCGGCGTTCAGCTTCCTGCTCGACTTCGACGCCGCCGATCAGTTGATCCGCGCGCAGGCGCCGGAGAAGGCGGCCTGGGGTGTCGCGCTCGGCCTGACCGTCACCCTGGTCTGGCTGTACGTCGAGATCCTCCGCCTGCTGAGCTACTTCAACAACGACTAGCGCCAGCCGGACGAAACGGCTCCCCATCCACCAGGATGGGGAGCCGTTTCTCGTTCGCGGCGGACCGGCCCGCCACCGTGCTCAGGCGGCGATCCCGAGACCGGTGGCGACGATGACCGGGACCATGTACAGCAGCGGGAAGGGGATGCTGCCGTACGCCTTCGCCTTGATGTTGGTGATGATGGCGCCCGCGAAGTAGAGCACGATGCCGACCGCGGCGGCGTAGCCGAGCACCGGAATCCAGATGCCGACGATGAGGCCGATGGCGCCGGCCGACTTGGCCAGGCCGAGCCAGGTCCACCACGACTCGGGCACGCCGTATTCGATCAGCGGATCGACGACGAACTTGGCCCGGCGCAGCAGTGAGAAACCCGAGAAGCCGACCCAGAGCGCGGCGAGGACGGTGACGATGAGGTAGGCGGTGTGCATGGCGGTGGCTCCCTGAGTAGCTGATTCAACTGGTCGTTTGCCGAGAAGACGGAACCCGGGCGGGCTCTGTGACATCTGCGAGCTGAATCAGCATCTCGCCGCCGATTAATACATGGGCGATGCGCGTGCGATGCGCGATACATGGATGCGAAAGCCCAGGTTGGGTACATTCGCGAGGCCGGTCCACCGGCGATCGATCGAATGGGGCGTGACATGGGTGTGTGGTTCGCGGTGCTCGGCCCCGTCGAGATCGCTGTCGATGGCCGGGTGTTGGCTGCGCCGCCGCGGCAGCGCGCGCTGCTGGCCAGGCTACTGATCGATGCCGGGCGCGTGCACAGCCTCGAGCGACTGATCGAGGAGATCTGGGGACTGGATCGGCCGGCCACCGCGCGGGCGCAGATCCACGCCGCGCTGACCGGGGTGCGCCACGTGCTGCGCGAGGCGGGCGCGGAGCAGGTGCTGCGCACCGAGACCGGCGGCTATGTGGCCCAGATCGCGGCCGGACAGTTCGATCTCGGCGAATTCACCCGGCGCGCCGCCGCCGGGCGCGACCTCGCGGCATCGGATCCGCATGCCGCGATCGCGGAACTGCGTGCCGCGCTCGGCCTGTGGCGCGGGCAGGCGCTGGCCGATCTGGAGTCCGCCTATGTGCCCGATATGCGGGCCGGACTCGACGACAGGCGCCTCGCCACGGTGGAGGAGCTGATGGAGCTCGAGCTGTCGCTCGGTGCGCACGAACGGCTGCTCGACGAACTGCTCGCCCTGGTGGCCGCGAATCCGCTGCGCGAGAAGCTGTCCGGTCAATTGATGCTCGCGCTGCATCGGGCAGGCCGTCAGACCGACGCGCTGGCCACCGCGCGAGATTTTCGCGTCAGGCTGGCCGAGGAACAGGGGCTGGAGCCACGTGCCGCGTTCAGCGAACTGGAACAGGCTGTGCTGCGCGATGACTCGCGCTTGCGGCTGCCCGAGGCCGCGGCGGTCGCGCAGATCCCGACGGTCGCGCAGACCACGGCCCCTGCGGCGCGGCGCGCGAACTTCCTGCCGTACGACCTGCCCGACTTCGCCGGGCGGGACGGTGAATTGGCGCGCCTGGCGGGGGAGTGCGCGGCGGCCGACGAGCCGATCTCGGCCATCGACGGCATGGCGGGCAGCGGCAAGACGACGCTGGCCGTGCGGGTCGCGCACCTGCTCGCCGACCGCTACCCCGACGGGCAGCTGTTCATCGATCTGCAAGGCCATACCGCGGGACACGCACCGGTCGAGGCGGCGGCCGCGCTGGAGATCCTGTTGCGGCAGTTGGGGATCGCGGTCGAGGACATCCCGGCGGCCGCGGCCGATCGCGGCGCGCTCTGGCGGGCCGAGCTGGGGCGGCGCCGGGTGATCGTGGTGCTGGACAACGCGATCGATGCCGCGCAGGTGCGGCCGCTACTGCCGGCGCCCGCGCCGAGCAGTCGCGTATTGGTCACCAGCAGAAGGCGTCTGGTCGATCTGGACGCGGTACGCGCGCTCTCGGTGGAGCCGCTGCCCGCGCGGGAGGCGATGCGGCTGTTCGCCTCGATCGTCGGGGAGCGGGCGGCCGCGGCGGACATCGCGGTGCTGGATGTGGTGCAGCTGTGCGGGTTTCTGCCGCTAGCGGTCCGGATCGCGGGTGCGCGGCTGGTGCATCGGCCGCGGTGGACGGTCGAGTATCTGGCGGGGCGGTTGCGCGACGAGCGCCGCAGGCTCGCCGAACTCTCGCTCGGCGTGCGCGGCGTCGCCGCCGCGTTCGCGCTGTCCTACGAACAGCTCGACCCCGATCAGCGGCGCATGTTCCGTTGTCTCGGTACCCATCCCGGCCGCGATATCGATCCGCACGCGGCCGCGGCGCTCGCCGCGATGCCGCTCGAGCGCGCCGAGGAACTGCTCGAGGAACTGCTCGACGGACACGTCGTCCTGCAGCGCGAGCCTGGGCGCTACACGCTGCACGATCTGCTGCGCGAATACGCGCGTGACCTGGCCGCCGCCGAGGACACCCTGGATTCCCGCGCCGCGGCGAGTATCCGCCTGCTCGACTACTACTTGCATTCGATGCGCGCCGCCGTCGAGCTGCAGTCGTATTGCGTCGGCTTCCAGCAGCGGGAGGTGCCTGCACCGGCCGTGGCGCCGATGTCTTTCGCCGATGCGGCCGATGCGGCGGGCTGGCTCGACGCGGAGTACGAGAATCTGCTCGCGGCATTGGGTTTCGCGGCGGAGCACGGGCAGCATGCGCATGCCCGTGACCTTGCCAACGCTCTGCGTCCCTATTTCGACCTGCAGTTCAGGCATGTCGATGCCATCGACGCGTACACCGTCGAGCTGCACGCCGCCCAGGCGCTGACCGACCGTGACGGTGAGGCGGCCGCGCTGATCAACCTCGGCTGGGTCGGCTGGCGCCAAGGCGATTTCGAGCGCGCCACCGGATATTCGCAACGGGCGCTGGATATTTCCCGCGAAACCGGTAGCGGCCTGTTCGAGGCGCGTGCGCTCAACACGCTCGGCAACGTGGCGCGCCGCCGCCGCGACTACGGCCTGGCCGAGCGCTACCTGCTGCGCTCGCTCGAGCTGGCCCGTGCGGCGGGCACCCGATTCGGCGAGGCGAACGTGCTCGGCAACCTCGGTGCGGTGCTGGCCGCGATGGGCAGGGACGACGAGGCCTGCGCCCACCTCGATCAGGCACTGGCCTTGCAGCGCGAATCCGGTACCCGGTTCGGTGAGGTGATGGCCCTGCAGCAGCTGGGACTGGTCAGCCTGCGCCGCAACGAGTTCGACCGTTCCCGCGCGTGCTACACCCAGGCCGTGGACCTGTGCCGGGTGCTGCGCAATCGCGGCGACGAGGCGGTCGCGCGCAACGGTCTCGGCGCCGCCGCGCGCGGCGCCGGTGAGCTCACCGAGGCGCTCGCCGAGCACACCGCCGCGCTGGCGCTGGCGACCGAGGCGGGCCATCGACTCGAACAGGCGAAGGCGCACGAAGGACTGGCCCGCACCCACCGCGATCTCGGCGCGCCCGACCTCGCCCGCCCGCACGCGGAGGCGGCGCGGCGTTACTACGAGCAACTCGGCCTCGATGCGCCGAACGGCTCTCTACCCGTGGAATAGAGAGCCGTTCAACTGATTTCGTGAGCACATGGGTAACTCGCCGGGGACGAGCTAACCCGGCCACCGCCCTACCGCCGGCCGCCGACGCGACTGTTGTGGCACCTCGGTCTGGCCTGAATACGCGGAGAGGCGGGAGAGCACCTCAGCTCAGGCGCTCGATGACCATCGCCATGCCCTGGCCACCGCCGACGCACATGGTTTCCACACCGAACTGCTTGTCGTAGGTCTGCAGGTTGTTGAGCAGCGTGGTGGTGATGCGCGCGCCGGTCATGCCGAACGGGTGGCCGAGCGCGATGGCGCCGCCGGACACGTTCAGCTTGTCCTCGTCGATCTTCAGCTCGCGGGCCGAGCCGAGCACCTGCACCGCGAACGCCTCGTTGATCTCGAACAGGTCGATATCGCCGATCGTCTTGCCCGCCAGTGCCAGCGCGCGCTTGACCGCCTCGATCGGGCCGAGGCCCATGATCTCCGGCGACAGGCCGGACACACCGGTGGACACGATGCGGGCCAGCGGGGTCAGGCCGAGTTCCTTGGCCTTGGTGTCGCTCATGATGACCAGCGCGGCCGCGCCGTCGTTGAGCGGACAGCAGTTGCCCGCGGTGACGGTGCCGTCGGGGCGGAACACCGGGCGCAGCTGGCTGACCGCCTCGTAGGTGACTCCGGCGCGCGGGCCGTCGTCCTTGGACACCACGGTGCCGTCGGGCAGCGTGATCGGGGTGATCTCCCGCTCGAAGAAGCCGTTCTTGATGGCCTCCTCCGCGCGGTTCTGCGAGCGCACGCCCCAGTGGTCCTGCTCCTCGCGGGTGATGCCGGTGAACGAGGCGACGTTCTCGGCGGTCTGGCCCATCGCGATGTAGGCGTCCGGGATCAGGCCGTCTTCGCGCGGGTCGTGCCAGACGCCCGCGCCGCCCTGCGCCGCGGCCGCGGTGCGCGCCTGCGCATCGGCGAACAGCGGGTTCTGGGTGTCGGGCCAGCTGTCGGCGGAGCCGTTCTTGTAGCGCGACACGGTCTCCACACCGGCGGAGATGAACACATCGCCCTCGCCGGCCTTGATCGCGTGGAACGCCATCCTGGTCGACTGCAGCGAGGACGCGCAGTAGCGGTGCACGGTGGTGCCCGGCACGAAGTCGTAACCGAGCTGGACCGCGACGATGCGGGCGATGTTGAAGCCCTGCTCGCCGCCGGGCGAACCGCAGCCGAGGATCAGGTCGTCGATCTGGGCCGGGTCCAGGGCAGGCACCTTGTCGAGCGCCGCGCGCACGATCTGCGTGGTCAGATCGTCGGGCCGCATATCGACCAGCGAGCCTTTGGCGGCTCGGCCGATCGGGGAGCGCGCGGTCGAAACGATGACGGCCTCGGGCATGAGGACTCCTTGTGTCGGAAGGATCTTGCGAACCGTTGTTACCGGTGGGTTCGTACCGAATCTACGTCGCGTCCCGGTGCGCGGGAAGGCAGGGTGGCCTCGATCAGTACCGGAAGCAGATGCGCCGCGGCGAGCTGATACCCGGCCGCCGAGGGATGGAAACCGTCCTCGGCGAAGAGCAGTTCCGGTGTAGCGCGGAACTCCGGCGCGAGCAGATCGCCCATCGGCACCGGTATACCGCCCGCGACGGTGGTCGCCACCGCCTGCGCCTTGGCGAGGCGGACGCTCCAGTTGTGCACGACGGTGCGCAGCGGCTGCGGAATCGCGGTGACGGTACCGAGATTCGGGCAGGTGCCGACCACGACGACGCTGTCGGCGCGGCGCAATCGGGCCACCGCCGCGGCGAGCCTGCGCGCGGAGGCGCGGACCGAATGCTTCTTGGTGATGTCGTTGGCGCCGATGAAGATCACCGCCGCATCCGGCGGCGGGCCCGCCACGAACACGGCGTCGACCTGCCCGGCCAGCCCCTTCGAGGTGGCTCCGGATATCGCCTTGGTGCTCAATCGGATTCGCTGCCCCGTGGCCTCGGCCAGCCCGCGCGCGATGCGCACGCCGGGCACCTCCTCGGCGGAGGTACACCCGACACCAGCGGCGGTGGAGTCACCGAAGATCATCAGGTGCAGATCGGCATGCAGGCCGGTGCGCCACGGCTGCGGCGCCTCACAGCCCGCCGTGTAGATGCCATCGGCCTCAGGCGGTTTCGAGGTATCGCGCCCGATGACCCCGCGCGCCGCACCCGCCTGTGCCATCAGCCATCGATAGGCGGCCCACCCGGCGGCACCGCCGCCGGATCCGGCCAACACCGTCGCGGCGCTGGTCACCGCCGCCGTCCGCCAACCAACCCGAACTCCGCCCATGCCCAGGGATTTTACGGAAGCGGCGCCACGCGCGCCGCCGTCGCGCGTGGGATCAGGCGGGTGCGGCGGGCGGTGTGGGTTCGGCCGGTGGTGTGGGTTCGGCCGGTGGTGGCGGTGGCGGGGCGGGGACATAGATGGAGCCGTGGGCGGGCAGGCTCGCGGTGTCGGTGGTGACGGTGATGTCGACGTGGCCGGGGCCGGTGTCCTGGAACAGTGAGTACTGGATGCTGCCGTAGATGCCGGTGACCACGTTGTTGTCGAAGACGCCGGTCGCGCCGGTGGTGGTGTTGCGCCAGGAGACCCTGGTGCGCACCTCGCACAGCGGCGCGAGCGGATAGTCGCCGGGGCCGATGCCGCCGACCGGGTTCGCCCGCACGTTGACGATGGCGCGGCCCGGCCAGTCGGGGCTGGTGTCGGCCCAGGTGCGAATGCTCGTCCAGCACAGTCCGCCGTGGGCGAGCGTTGGCACCTGGGGGAATTCGACGGTGGTCGCATGTGCCGCTGACACGGATCCGACGGTGGCGACGATCGCCGAACCGGCGAGAACAGTGGCGGCGCGGGCAACATTCGGCAGCCTCATGCGGGCATCTTAGCCGCGGTCCGCCGATCGGCACGGGGTGTAGAACCGGTCCAGGTAGGCGTCGAGACCGTCGAGATCGTCGGCCGCGCCGAGATATCCGCAGTGACCGTCGGGCCGTATGAGCAGCAGTTGCGACCGGCGCACCCCGTATCTGGCGCGCTCCGGCGCCGGTACGGTCCGCACCGGGATCAGGACCGCGTAGCGAGCGAGGAGCGCGTCGATATCGGCGCGCCGCGCGAGCGCGTCCCGATCGTCGAATACCAGCAATTGGTGGCCGAGCCCGCCGGTGCGGTCCGGGACGCGATCGCCGGGACGAAGCCCCGACCGTGCCGTCCCCGCCACGGCCGGGCTGTCGCGATAGTTGATCCAGGTTTGCGAGAAGAGCCCGAAAACCGCCGCGCGCAGCGGGCTTACGTGATCGATCAGCCGCAGCGCCGGGGTGAGATGGGCGCGTATCCAGTCGGCCAGCGGATGCCGCATGGTCTCGAAGACGAAGCCGCGATCGGCGCCGCGCAAGATCTTTCGGGCGATCGGCGCGCGTTCGGTGTGGTAGGACTCCAGCAGCGCGGGCCGTGCGAGTCCGTGTGCGGTCAGCGCGAGTTTCCAGCCGAGGTTGACGGCGTCGCCGATGCCGAGGTTCATGCCCTGACCACCCGCCGGGCTGTGGATGTGCGCGGCGTCGCCGATCAGGAAGACGTCGCCGACGCGGAAGTGCGCGGCGATCCTGCTGTGCATGCGGAACAGCGCGGTCCACTCGGCGTCCTCGACGCGGGCGTCGACGCCGAAATAGTCCGTGAACCACGCCTGGATGTCGGGCACCGAAACCTGGGAGTACGCCTCGTGTGTCGCGTAGGTGCGGTGGTCCGTCGGCGCGAGTTCCGGCGGCACCGCGCCGAACAGGCGGTATCGGCCGTCACTGAGCCGGAGCATGCCGACGGAGCCGCCCCTGGTGAGGTTGAGGCGGATGGTGCCGTCCGCCAGCGGTGATTCGGGGGCGAGGTCGAGGTCGACATCGGCGAGCAGGCCGGTTTGCTGATAGGTGCTGCCGGTGAATTCGAGGCCGAGCGCGGCGCGGACCGCGCTGTGCGCGCCGTCCGCGCCGACCACCCACCTGGCCGAGACGGTGTGCGCGCCGCCGGCGCCGCCGAGGGTCACCTGCGCGCCCGACGGCGTGTGCGTCATGGACACCATGTCGGTATTCCATTCGACCGTCCGGCCGTATCCGGCCAGGCCGCGGAGGAGCAGCGCTTCGGTGTGGTCCTGTTCCAGCGCGAGCGCGAACGGAAAGGGCGTCCGTGCCGCGAGCCCACGCCCGGCGAGCGGGAACGACGCGGCCTTGCGCCCGCTCTGGCAGATCTCCATCCGGGTGATCTTGCGTCCCTGCGCGATTGCCTCGTCGGCCAAGCCGAGCAGGTCGAGCAGCTCCAGGGTGCGCACGTGCACGATGGCCGCCCGGGATTGGCGGATCGGACCGGGCTTTCGATCCACGATCCGGAAGTCGACACCGTGTGCGGCCAGTATCGAGGCCAGGACCAGGCCGGACGGACCGGCTCCCACGATCAGGACATCGGTGTGTGCGGTGGATTCCGCCATGACAATACCTTCGTTAGTAGACGTCAACGTTCACTATTGCTGAGCAGAACAGTAGGGCGTGAAGATTAGATACGCAACCGTCTACTATTGGCGGTGTGGCACAGCGGACGGAGGCGGCGCGCACGCGCCGCCGTGGCTCGAATCTCGAAGCGGCGCTGCGTGATGCGGCGCTGGCGGAACTGGCCGAGGTGGGCTACGCCGGGCTGACGATGGAGGGCGTGGCCAAGCGCGCCGAGACCGGGAAGGCGGCGCTGTATCGGCGCTGGCCCTCGAAGGCCGAGCTGGTCCTCGACGCGTTGCGGCAGGTACTGCCCGATCCGCGCACGGCGGGCCCGGCCTCGGCGCTGCGCGCGGGTTTCGTCGCGGCGCTGACCGGTATGGCCGATGTGCTCGCCGGCCGGACCGCCGCGCCCGGCTTCGGTGTCCTCGCCGAGATCTCCCGGGTGCCCGAGCTGCGCAATGCCTTCGCCGACGCGGTGATCCGGCCGCGGATGCGCTTCATGCAGGAGCTGCTCGACGCGGCCGTGGAGCGGGGCGAGATCGCGGCCGCGGTGGTGACGCCGATGACCGTGCGCGTCGGCCCCGCGCTGGTACTCGAAACGTTCATGCACACCGGTGAACCGCCGCCGCCCGAGGAGCTCGAGCTGATCGCCGACACCGTTCTCAGGCCGCTCGGCATGCGATGACCGCTCACTCGGCGGCGTGCGCGAACGCACAGTGATGGATCGGCGTCGTCGGTGCCCTGCGTGGTTACGCTGCGCTGCCGCCTCCGGGCCCGTCGGCAACGCCGCAGGACACCTTCTGGAACGATGGGGGCCATGCGCATCGCGGATCATGTAGTGGACCTCGTCGGCAACACGCCTCTGGTCCGGTTGAACTCTGTGGTGGAACGGGAGGCCGGTCTGGTCGCGGCCAAGATCGAATATCTGAACCCGGGCGGTTCCTCCAAGGACCGGATCGCGGTGAAGATGGTCGACGCGGCCGAGAAGTCGGGCCAGCTGAAGCCCGGTGGCACCATTGTCGAACCCACCTCGGGCAATACCGGCGTCGGCCTGGCGCTGGTCGCCCAGCAGCGCGGCTACCGCTGTGTATTCGTCTGCCCCGACAAGGTTTCCGAGGACAAGCGCAACGTGTTGCGCGCCTACGGCGCCGAGGTGGTCGTCTGCCCGACCGCCGTCGCGCCGGAGGATCCGGCCAGCTATTACAACGTCTCCGACCGCCTGGTCCGCGAGATTCCCGGCGCGTGGAAGCCGGATCAGTACTCCAACCCCGGCGGCCCGGAATCGCACTACGAGACCACCGGCCCGGAGATCTGGCGCGACACCGAGGGCAAGGTCACCCACTTCGTCGCGGGCGTCGGCACCGGCGGCACCATCACCGGCACCGGCCGCTACCTCAAGGAGGTCTCCGGCGGCAAGGTGAAGATCATCGGCGCCGACCCGGAGGGCTCGGTCTACTCCGGCGGCACCGGGCGGCCGTACCTGGTCGAGGGTGTCGGCGAGGACTTCTGGCCCGCCGCGTACGACCCGGCCATCCCGGACGAGATCATCGCGGTCTCCGACGCCGATTCCTTCGATATGACCAGGCGCCTCGCCCGCGAGGAGGGCCTGCTCGTCGGTGGTTCCTGCGGTATGGCCGTGGTCGCGGCCATCGAGGTCGCCCGGCGCGATCCCGACGCGGTCGTGGTGGTGCTGCTGCCCGACGGCGGCCGCGGCTACCTGTCGAAGATCTTCAACGACCAGTGGATGAGCTCCTACGGCTTCCTGCGCACTCGGCTGGACGGCAGCACCGCCGAACCGCTCGTCGGTGACGTGCTGCGCGGCAAGTCCGGCGAACTGCCCGATCTGGTGCACACCCATCCGTCGGAGACCCTGCGCGACGCCATCGAAATCCTGCGCGAGTACGGCGTGTCGCAGATGCCGGTCGTCGGCGCCGAACCGCCGGTGATGGCGGGCGAGGTGCGCGGCAGCGTCTCCGAGCGCGACCTGCTCTCCGCGGTCTTCGAAGGCCGTGCGCACCTGACGGATTCGGTCGAGCGGCATATGAGCCCCTCGTTCCCGCTCATCGGTTCCGGCGAGCCCATCTCCGCCGCGACCAAGGCGCTCTCGGATACCGACGCGCTCATGGTGGTCGAGGACGGCAAGCCCGTCGGCGTCATCACCCGCCACGATCTGCTCGGCTTCCTGAGTACCGGCACCATCGGCCACTGACCCGGACGCGAGCCGGCGCCGCGCACGGAATGCCGTGTGCGGCGCCGCTTATCACACAGTGACGCGCGATCGGTCGTCGCACCCGAAGTCGCCGATAAGATCGGGTGATGCGTTACGAGGAACTTTCGGCTATTCCCTGCACGATCACGCGCCCGCTGGTGATCTTCGGCGACCGCTGGACGCTGCTGGTGTTGAAGTTCTCGTTCTCGGGCGTCCGGCGCTTCAACAAGTTTCAGGACGCGCTGGGGATTTCCCGCAGCCGCCTGCAGGACCGCTTGGACCGGCTGCTCGAACACGGCATCCTGGAGAAGCGTAAACAGGCCGACAGCGCGTACGAGGAGTACCACCTCACGCCGAAGGGGTACGACATCTACCCGATCTTGATGGCGATCAAGAACTGGGGCGACGAGTACACGCCGTCCGACGGTCCCGTCGTCCATTCCATGCACAGGGACTGCGGCGGCGAGGTGCATGTTCACCTCGAATGTGATTCGTGCGCAGCGCATCTCACCGCGAGTGAGATCGTGCCCGAGATCCGGCCCGGTAAGAAAGCGGCAGGCTGAGCCGGCGGCGCAGGTCCGCTGGACGAACCTATTCAGTGCCGAAATGAGACCACTCCCGTTATGCTCTGTCCTGAAGTCGAACGGCCGATGAGGGCCACTGGCGACTGCGGAACGTCGATGGAGCTACCAGGTGGGCAAGCCGGAAATCGCCATTATCGGTGCGGGCTTCGGCGGGCTCGCCGCCGCGATCGAGTTGAGCCGCAACGGTATTGATAGTTACGAGGTGCTGGAGCGGGCCGACGAGGTCGGCGGCGCGTGGCGCGCCAACACCTATCCCGGTGCGGCATGCGATGTGCCGTCCGCGATCTACTCCTACTCCTTTGCGCTGGAACCGGATTGGTCCGCGCGGTTCAGCACCCAACCGGAGATCAAGGACTATCTGCACCGGTGCGCGGACGATTACGACGTCAGCTCGCACATCCGCTTCGGCACCGAGGTGGTCGCCGCGACCTTCGTCGACGACCGCTGGCAGCTGGAGTTCCAAGACGGCCAACGGCGTACCTACGACGCGGTGATCACCGCGACCGGCCTGCTCTCCCGGCCGAGGATCCCGGAATTGTCCGGGCTGGAAACCTTTTCCGGCGTCTCGTTCCACTCCGCCGAGTGGAACCACGACGTCGACCTCAGCGGCAAGCGGGTGGTCGTCGTCGGCAGCGGCGCGAGCGCGATCCAGGTGGTGCCCGAGATCGTCGACGACGTCGCCGCGCTGACCGTGGTGCAGCGTTCACCGAACTGGGTGATGGATCGGCACAATTACGGGCGGAGCCCACGGGTGCGCGCACTGCTGCGCCGGTTCCCGATTCTGCCTCGGCTGCAACACAATCTGGAGTTCCTCTGGCACGACGCGCGGGCACCGCTGATCTATCGGCGGCTCGATCCGCTGCGCGCGGGCATGCACCTGTGGATGCGCATGAAGATCCGGCGTCAGATCAAGGACCGTGAGCTGCGCGCCGCGGTCACCCCGAATTACCTGGCGGCGTGCAACCGGCTGCTGATGTCCAACGACTGGTTTCCCGCGCTGGACCGTGCGCACGTGAACACCTATCGGCAGGGCATCGACCGGGTGACCGAGCACGGCATCGAACTGTCCGACGGCACCGCGGTCGACGCCGACGTCATCATCTGGTGCACCGGCTTCACCCCGGACGAATACCTGGCGCCCATCGACATCACCGGACGCGACGGCCGCAAGCTGCGCACGGAATGGAAGGCGGGGCCTGAGGCCTATCTCGGGGTCGCGGTCTCCGGGTATCCCAACTTCTTCATGCTCTACGGACCGGGCACGGTGTCCAGCGTCAACTCCGTCATCTTCATGCTGGAGAAGGAGGCGAGGTACGCGCGAATGCTGGTGCAGCGCATCGCCGAAACCGGCGGCTGGCTCGACGTCAGGCAGGACAGGCAGGACGAGTACAACGCCGACCGGCAGCGGCGGCTGGCGACGACCGTCTACGCCGCGGGCTGTCCGGGCTGGTACGCCAAGGACGGCAAGGTGTTCGCGCCATGGCCCGGCTCGCACACCTCCTTCGCGCGGGCGACGCGCACCGTCGACTTCACCGCGTTCGAGCACGGCGGCGTGCGCGCTGCCGTGGCGCGCATCGATAGCTGACCCGGAATCGGGGCGCGTGCCCAGTCGTCGACGCGCCCCGGTTTCCCGCCCTATGCAGGGGATTGACCCCTGCGCCGCGCATCACATCTTTCGTTAGCCGGGATAACGGTGCCGTAACGGGTTGTTCACTGGCGGCTGCCAGCATCGGATGGTATGAGTCGGTGGCGAGTGATCGGTTGGGTGGCGCTGTTCTTCGCGGTACTTGGTGCCGCGGAGGTACTCGATCGGTTCCGCTTCCCCGCACCACAGATGATCCTGGCGATGGTGGTCGGCGCCGGGCTCGCGCTCGCCGGGCGGCTGCCCTCGAAGATGCCGAGGGAGATCTCGATCGGCGCGCAGGCGATGCTCGGTGTGCTGATGGGCAGCTACCTGGAGATCTCGCTGCTCGGCTCGATCGGGCTCGCGCTGATCCCGGTGCTCGCCGTCACTATCGCGACCCTGGTGCTGAGCGTGCTCGTCGCGCTGGCCTTCGCGCGAGTGGCCGACGTCGAGCTGCCGACCGCGACGCTCGGGCTGCTCGCCGGCGGTTCGGCCGCGGTGGTCGCCTGCGCGGACGAGATGGACGCCGATCCGCGCCGCGTCGCGTTCATGCAGTACCTGCGGGTGGCGCTGGTCGCGCTGAGCGCACCGGCGCTGGCGGCGATCCTCGACGACGGCGACCGTGTCGCCCGCGTGCCCGCCGCGGTGACCAGCTCCGTCACCGATCCCGATCTGCCGCACTGGATGGTCGTCGGCCGTGGTGATCAGGTCGCCGGGCTGTGCATCGCCGTGGTGCTCTGCCTCGTCGGCATCAAGCTCGGCAGGCGGCTGGGGCTGCCGAGCCCGGCGCTGATCGGGCCGATGCTGATCACCGCGCTGCTGACGGCTCTGGGCCTGAGCCACGGCTACGCGCCGACCAACCTGTTGAAGGAATCGCTGTTCGTCATCATCGGTTTCGAGGTCGGCACCCGCTTCACCAGGACCGTCGTGGTGGAGATGGCCAAGATGATTCCCGGCATGACCCTCACCATCGTCGTGCTGTCCGCCGCGGTCGGCGCGCTGGCATTCGTCGTCGCGGCCTTCGTCGACCTCGAGCTCTCCGATATCTACCTGGCCACCACGCCGGGCGGTATCAACGCCGTGCTGGCCACCGCGGAGTCCATGGACGCCAACCTGCCGCTGATCGCCAGCGTGCAGAGTATCCGCCTGCTGCTGATGATGCTCGCGCTGCCGCTGCTGTTGCGCGGGCTGCGCTATCTGCGCGACCGCCGCGCGAATTCCGAAGAGCCGCAACGGGAACTGGTCACGCACTGAGCCGCGTCGATCGGCGTCGGCTACGCGGGGCGCCTGCCGCGTACCCGCTCGCGTGCCGCGCCGAGAAGCAGATCGGTCCATTCGTCGGCGATCAGCGCGAGCCGATACCAGGCGGCATGCACGCGCGCGTCGGAGACCTGCTCGGCGGTGTACAGCAGGTGGCTGGCGTGCACGTGCGCGGCCGCCATCCGATCGATGGTCGCGCCGACGGATTGGGCGTGGATATGCGCGGTGGCCTGCCTGTGCGGCACGTGCTCGACCACCCAGTTGTCCAGTGTGGCGACAAGTTCCGCTCTGCGGCAGTCGATTCCGGCGGCCGCGAGTGGATCGAGCTGCCGCTGCCTGTGTAGTTCGGCCAGCGCGTGCGCCCACCCGGTCACCGGATTCTCCGCCGTGCCCAGCTGTCCGCCGAAAGCCGCCACCAGTGTGCGTTGATCCGGCAGATTCCTGGCCGTGGTGTGGACGAACATGGCGATCTCCTGAGCGACAGGCAGTCCCGGTAACCGGGTGTCGCGATAGCATGCCCCTCTTACCCTGTCCCGTTGGTGACACGAAGATGGCACCTCGGTGACGGCCGGTAACAATGTTCTGCCAGCGGTTATCGACGGGCCGTGAGGAATACCGACCAGTTCATTCTTCGACGAATTGTTCAGTCGGACACCATGATTCGTTCACCTGCCGAAGCCGAAGTTGTCGAACCACCAGAACGAGGCGAGTGCCCACGCGAGGACGAAGGAGCCGAAGACCAGCCCGCCGAGCACCGGCAGGAGCCAGCCCGGCGTATTGCGCAGTCGCAGCGTGAGCATCTTGCTGGCGAAGGCGCCATAGAAGACGCACCCCGCGATCGAGTGGACGATCGTGCGCGTCTCGGCGTTCGCGCCGAAGCGGAAACCGAAGGTATAGAGGCAGTAGAACGCCACCGGCAGGCTCAGCGCGAACGCGACCGTGCCGGCCAAGCGGTGATACAGATGTACCACCCGTCCCGCGCGCCAGCGGTAGATCCAGACGGCGGTGAGCAATTGACCGCAGATCAGCAGTAATACCAGGCTGCTCAGATACGCCTTGAAGGCCTCGGGTCCGGAAAACCCCCACGTGGGTAGGGGATTGGTGCCCGGCCAGTAGTAGGTGCCGAGCATACCGAGCGATACCGCGACCGCGGCGCCGGTGAGCAGTACCGGCACCGCGATCAGTGGGCGAGCGGACATGACGTCAGCTCAACTTCTTGTTGTCGGCGATGCCACCGGCCAGGATCGCCGCCGTCATCGGCATGTGGTGGCCCGCCTCGTCCAGATTCTGGAACAGCTTGCCGTCGCCTGCGACCAGCGAGTCGATTGTCGCGAAGATCGACGCCACATGGGGTTTCAGCTCGTCGGCCACGGCCTGCGCCGGAAGTTCGGCCACCACCGAGTTGATGAGCTGGCCGAACGAGGAGCGGTAGCCGTCGAGGTCGGTCTTGGCCTTGTCGACCTTGGCCTGGTTCTTGGTTGCCTTGCCGAGGGTGTAGTCGACGAAGAAGCCGATGTGCTGGCGCCAGGAGTCGAGGAACGGCTTCTCGGCATCCGGATACGCCGAGCCGACCGCCTTGGACAGTGCGACCGAATTCTCGTCGACCGCCGCCACCGCCGCCTTCACGCTCGGCTCGTTCAGGTTGCCGCCCTTGGCGACCGCCTGCGCCAGCGCGATCGCCGCCAGGTCGACGTGGCTGGTCAGCAGGTAGGTCAGCTGGGCGCGTAGCTCCGAACCCTTGGCCGCCGGATCACCGGACAGCTTCTTGTTCTTCGCGATGCCGCCCGCCAGGATCGACGCCGTCATCGGCATGTGATCGGCCGCGTCGACCAGTGTCGAAAAGGCCTGACCGTCATTGGCGACCAGCGAGTCGATGGTGGAGAACAGGCTGGCCACATGGGGTTTCAGCTCGTCGGCCACGGCCTGCGCCGGAAGTTCGGCCACCACCGAGTTGATGAGCTGGCCGAACGAGGAGCGGTAGCCGTCGAGGTCGGTCTTGGCCTTGTCGACCTTGGCCTGGTTCTTGGTTGCCTTGCCGAGGGTGTAGTCGACGAAGAAGCCGATGTGCTGGCGCCAGGAATCGAGGAACGGTTTCTCGGCATCCGGGTAGGCGGCCCCGACGGCCTTGGACAGCTCCACCGAATTGTGGTCGAGCGCGGCGACGGCGGCCTTCACCGTCGGGTCGTTCAGGTTGCCGCCTTTCTCGACGGCGAACTTCAGCGTGATCCCGGCCTGGTAGACGTGCTGGGTGAGCAGGTAGGTCAGCTGGGAACGCAGCTCGGCCGCATCGGTTTTCGTCGTGACCGCGCCCGCGGGTGGTGCGGGCGCCGCGGTCTGGGTTGCCGGGATCGGCTGGTTCGCCGGTGCCGCGGTCTCGCTGCCGCACGCGGTCAGTACGAGCGCCGACGCCGCCATGGCGGCGACCAGCGCGGTGCGGGTCTTGTGCACGGTTTTCTCCTGAAAAATAGTGTGGGGTAGTCGATTACGCGGTGACGGTGACTTCGCCGCGCATGCCTTTGTGAATCGAGCAGTAGTAGGTGTAGGTGCCGGGCTTGTCGAAGGTGTGGGTGACGTTCTGGCCCTTGCGCAGCGGCTTGTCGATCACGCCGTCCGGGTTCTCCGAGGTGCGCAGGCCGTCGCCGCCGAGGGTGAACTTGCCGGTGGTCACGGTGTGCGCCAGCGAATCCGGGACCTCCCAGGTGACGGTGGTGCCCACCTTCACGGTCAACTTCTCCGGTTCGAACTTCAGCAGCTTGGTGTGTACGGTCGCGGCGGCGCCGGGCGCGCCCGCTGGTGCGGCGACGCTCGGCGCACTCGGGGTGGACGAGCTGCCACAGGCGGGCAGGATGATGAGCGACGCGGCGGCGAGTATCCCGAAAGTGCCGCGCGCCAAGGCATTGCGCGTCATCGCTCGGCACCGGCGCGCAGCCTGAGCAGGAACCCGGTGATCACCGAGCCCTGACTGTGTACCGTGTCGGCGCCCGCGTTCGCGGCGATCACCTTGGCGGTGTCGGCGTAGGTGCGGAAGCGGATCACCTGGCCTTGCTCGTCCAGGGTCCACAGATGTAGCTGTTCATCGGCCACCCGGCCACCGCTCGGCAGCACGGCGTCGAGCCGCAGTTCGACGGCGACCTGGCGCCCCGCGCCGACGATATCGATCACCTTCAGCTCCTTGATCTGCCAATCGGCAAGCAGGGCAAAGAATTCGGCGACCTGGGCGGGGCCACGGCGCGGGCGCATGTGGCCGACATCGACACTCTGCGCGCTGTTGTCGTGCCAGTCCGCGTCCCAGCTGACGTCGTCGCTGAGCTGATCGAGGATGTAGGCGATATCGCCGTGGTGGAAGGCTGCGTAGATCGAGCCGACGATGTCGGCGTAGGGCGGTTTACAGGTTGCGCACATACGGCACTCCGTGCTGAATTCGCTGGATGGGAGTCCCCGCCGGCGAGCGGGTGGGGTGCACACATGGTTGCCCCGGCGGCGACCGGCTCACATCGGTCGATCGACCTATTCGGGAGATCTCAGCCGGGCAGTAGGCCGTTTTCCATCGCGAAAACGGCGGCGCCCGCCCGCGTGCGGCGGCCGGTCTTGTCGTAGATATGCGCCAGGTGGTGGCCGACGGTGCGTTCGGAGACAACGAGTTCCGCCGCGATCTGCCGGTTGGACAGGCCACGCGCGGCCAGGCGCAGCACGTCGACCTCGCGGTCGGTCAGCCCGCACGGCCATTCGGTGCGCGGCGGGCGCAGTCCGGCGGCCTCGATCACCGCGGCGCAGGC
Organism: Nocardia sp. NPDC052566; assembly: GCF_044547285.1. NCBI lineage: Bacteria > Bacillati > Actinomycetota > Actinomycetes > Mycobacteriales > Nocardiaceae > Nocardia > Nocardia sp. NPDC052566. Next base: position 322,008 of record NZ_JBIUAF010000006.1, read on the forward strand.
GTCGCGGTCGAGCGTGCCCGCCGACGCCTCGGCGGTCAGCTGGGCCGCCGCCTCGCTCGGCTTCGCCGCGGGCCGGTACGGGCGCGGTTCGGTCATCGCCGCGAAAACATCGGCGGCGGCGAGCAATCGGGCGGCGGGGGACAGGTCGTGCACCCGGACCCCGCGGTGGTATCCGCTACCGTCGAGCCGCTCGTGATGGCCCGCCGCGAGATCGGCGAGATCGCTCAGCCCCGGGCAGCGCCGCAGTACTCGATCGGTCCAATAGCTGTGCAGCCGAACGCGTTCCCAATCGCCGGGACCGAGCGGGCCGGGACGATCCCACACCGCGCTCGACACACCGGCCCTGCCGATATCGTGCAGCAGCGCGGCCGCGCGCAATGCGGCCCGCTCACCGGTCTCCATGCCGGACAGTTCCGCGGCGGCACCCGCCAGCCGCGCCACATGCGCCGAATGACCGAGCAGGAAGCGGCCTTTCAGATCGACGACGATGGCGAGCGCCAGGCACAGCCGATCCCGCTCCGCAGGCCGGATCAGCGTCGGCAGCCCCGGTTCCGCGGCGACGACGGCCGCGAGCAGATCGGGTGCGTCCAGCGCGCGCCACACCGCCTCCGGTTCGTCGGCGAAGGCCGCGACCAGGTCCGGATCGAGGTGGCCACCGGCGCGGCGGCGTACCTCGTCGAGCGCGTCGGTCCGCTGCGGCCACGGTCCGCCACGGGGCCGCCGGTTCGTCGAATGGCCGGGCTCGGTGCGCGCCGCCGGGGTGAACCCGGCGCTGGCGCCGAACGCGATCACCGCTTGCTCGGCCAGATGCAGCACCCGGCCCGCCAGCGAGATCGCCGCGCCGCGGCGCCGATCGGGCGCGCCGAGCCCGTCCCAGCGCTCCTTCACCTCGGTCAGCGCGAGCACCGCGCCCTCGGGTAGTCCGAGCCGCGGCCCGAGCGCCCTGCTCACCTCACAGACCGAGCGCACCGCGAACGGCGCGCCCTTCGGCGCCTCGGTCACGTATCTGGTGCGCATCGCCGTTTGCCCGGCGGGCGACCAGTTGCCGAAATGCCGCATCTGCTCGGCGAAGACCGCCGTGTCGCCGGGATCGAGCACGTGGAAGGCGCGCTGGAAGGCGATGTCGTCGGCGTAGGAGTCGGCGTTCTCCGGCGCCCGGCTGGTGCAGCCGACCGCGCCGAGCAGTGCGGCGTGGAACACCACCCGCCGGTCGTTCTCGTCCATTCCGATCCGGTCGGCGAGCGCGGTGGCAACCAGGCAGGTGGCCAGGCCCTTCTCGAACGGCATGCCGGTGGCCAGATCGGTCGTCAGTGAGAGTGCCGCGAGCACCTCGGTGACCCGGATGGACGACATCTTCCGACAGTAGCCGCCCGGTCGACGCCGTGGGCCAATTCGATTCCGGCCGTTGCGAATCGGCGCCTCCGGCGCTCCGCGTGCGCCACGAACGGAGCGCGGCGCGCCGACGCGGCGAATAAATCGGCCCTTACGTTCGATGATCGAATTTGGCAAACTGTTCGCAAATGTGAGATTCGAGTGATTGCATAGGGGTATAACCGCGCTGGAAATCGCCTGGGCAAACGCTTAGGCGCAATCGGATAGCGAAGGGAAGTGCCGTGCACACCTCCAGTTTGGCTGTCGATTGGCAGGGGGGCCTTTCGGACGCGTGGAGTTCGGTCGCCACGTTCGTCCCCAAATTGGCCGGTTTCCTGGTCATCATGCTCGTCGGCTGGATCATCGCGAAGGTGGTCTCGGCGATCGTGAGCCGCGTACTCGACCGGGTCGGCTTCGACCGGCTCGTCGAACGTGGCGGGCTGCGGCAGATGATGTCGCGCAGCCGCTACGACGCCTCCGACCTGCTGGCGAAACTGGCGTACTACGCGATCCTGCTGATCGCGCTGCAGCTCGGCTTCGGTGTCTTCGGGCCGAATCCGATCAGTTCGATGCTCGACGGCATCGTCTCGTGGTTGCCCAAGGCGGCCATCGCGATCGTCGTTGTGGTGATCGCGGGCGCGATCGCGCACGCGGTCCGCGACATGGTCACCAACATGCTCGGCGGGCTGTCCTACGGCGCGATGATCGGCCGGATCGCCTCGGTGTTCATCTGGGGCGTCGGCATCGTCGCCGCGCTGAACCAGGTCGGCGTCGCGACCTCGGTGACCATGCCGATCCTGATCACGGTGCTCGCCACCATCGGCGGCGTGCTCGTCGTCGGTGTCGGCGGCGGCATGATCCGGCCGATGCAGGAGCGCTGGGAGGGCTGGCTGAGCGGGCTGGAGCAGGAGATGCCGACGGTAAAGGGGCATGCCGAGGCCTATCAGCGCGGCCGCGAGGATGTCGCGCGTGAGCAGCTGTGGATGGATCAGCAGGCCGCCCGCGGGCAGCAGTGGCCGCAGGGGCAGCAGATGGCGGGCGGATATCCGCAGCAGCAGGGCGAATACATGCAGCAGGGTGAGTACATGCAGTACGGCGATCCGCGCGAGCGGCGCTGAATCGTCGTCCGATCGCGTCCGCCGTGGCCCATGGCCGCGGCGGACGCTGTCGTCTAGACGGCCTGCCGGGAAGCGTGCAGGCAGACGCCGGCCAGGCGCAGCTGCAGCCAGCCGGCCCGCGCCCAGCCGCCGAGGTCGTCGGGCGCGCTGCCGGTCATCGCGGTCGCGGTGGCCTCGACCTCGTCGAGCAGGCCGCGGACATATCCCGCGAGCAGCACGCTGGCGGGCACCGTGGTCGACTCCTCGACACCGAACTCGAGAATGTCGCGCACCGCGGCGGCGTGCTGATCCAGCGTGGCGAGTAGTGCGGGCATTTCCGCGGCGGCCGCGAGCGCGGGCACTCCGTGCGTTGCGTGCAGGCGAGTCAAAATCCGACGCGCCGACACTTCGAGCAACGCGGGGCCGAGCGAGAACATCTTCCGATGCTAGCAACCGTCCAGAATTTATGAAACTGTGACGTTTGACCTATTCGCATTGTCCGATTCGTTCGAATTCAGCAAACTCGCCCGGCGAATTCCGTTGTCAGCGAAACGCATTGGCGTCGGTGAGGGCCTTGCCGAGCACCAGTTGATGCACCTCGGCCGTGCCCTCGTAGGTGAGCACCGACTCGAGGTTGTTGGCATGGCGCAGCACCGGATAGTCCAGGGTGATGCCGTTGGCGCCGAGGATGGTGCGGCACTCGCGGGCGATGGCGATGGCCTCCCGCGTGCTGTTCAACTTGCCCGCGCTGACCTGTTCGGGCCGGATCTCGCCGCGATCCTTCAACCGGCCGAGCTGAATGGCCAGCAGCTGTCCCTTGCCGTACTCGAGCGCCATATCGGCCAGCTTCGCCTGGGTGAGCTGATAGGCGGCCAGCGGCTTGTCGAAAACCTCTCGGGTCCGCGCGTATTCGATGGTCGCGGCCAGGCAGTCGCGTGCCGCGCCGAGCGCGCCGAAGATGATGCCGAAGCGCGCCTCGCTCAGACAGGACAGCGGCGCGTTCAGGCCGTGCGATTCCGGCAGGACGGCGTCGGCGGGCAGGCGCACGTCGTCGAGATCGAGTTCGGCGGTGATGGAGGCGCGCAGCGAGAGCTTGCGGTGCATCTCGCGCGCGGTGAAGCCCGGCGTGCCCGCCGGCACCAGGAAGCCGCGCACCACCGGCTTGCCTTCATCTTCGGTGTAGGCCCACACCACCGCGACATCCGCGACGGAGCCGTTGGTGATCCACATCTTCGAGCCGTTGAGCACCCAGTCGGTGCCGTCCCGCTTCGCCCTGGTGCGCATACCGCCCGGGTTGGAGCCGAAATCGGGTTCGGTGAGCCCGAAGCAGCCGATGGCGCGCCCGGCCGCCATCTCGGGCAGCCAGCGCTGCTTCTGCTCCTCGGAGCCGAACTTGTGGATGGCCGTCATCGCCAGCGAGCCCTGCACCGACACCATGCTGCGCACGCCCGAATCGACCGCCTCCAGCTCCTGGCAGGCCAGCCCGTACTCGACCGCCGACATGCCCGCGCAGCCGTAACCCTCCAGGTGCATGCCGAGCACGCCGAGCTCGCCGAGCTCGGGCGCGATCTCGCGGGCCGGGAAGGTACCGTCCTCGAACCAGTCCGCGATATGCGGGCGCAGCCGCTGGGTCGCGAAAGTCCGCACGGTGTCGCGGATCTCGCGCTCGTCGGCGGAAAGCAGGGTGTCGGTCGCGAACAGTTCATCCACAGTCAGCATGGCGTCAGCCTAATTGGGGATCCGTGACCGCGAGACCGGAGTCGTCCATCATATTCTTCGGTCTTTGCTTACTCTGGCAGTACAAAGACCGGCTGCCGTTGGTGATGGCAGGAAGTATTTGGAGGGCGATCGTAGTGTGGTGGCTGAACCGCGCCGGGGTGCGCACCCGGGTCGACCTCTTGATTCGGCCAGGCGGCCAGTTGCCGAAAAGTGGCACCCAATTAGGCTGTGATCATGAGTGAGCTGGGATTCTCCACACGGGCCGTACATGCCGGATTCGATCCCGATCCCCAGACCGGTGCGGTGAACGTGCCCATCTACGCGAGTTCGACGTTCGCCCAGGACGGCGTCGGCGGACTGCGCGGCGGATTCGAGTACGCGCGCACCGGCAACCCGACCAGGACCGCGCTCGAGGCCAACCTCGCCGCGCTCGAATCGGGTAGCTACGGGCGGGCATTCGCGTCGGGCATGGCCGCCACCGACTGTGCGCTGCGCGCCACGCTGCGGCCGGGCGATCACATCGTCATCCCGGACGACGCCTACGGCGGCACCTTCCGGCTGATCGACAAGGTGTTCAGCCAGTGGGGCATCGAGCACTCGCCCGCACACGTATCCGATATCGACGCGGTGCGCGCCGCGATCCGCCCCAACACCAAGCTGGTGTGGATCGAGACGCCGACCAACCCGCTGCTCAGCATCGGCGATATCGCCGCGCTGGCCGATGTCGCGCACACGGCGGGCGCGAAGCTCGTCGTCGACAACACCTTCGCCACCCCGTACCTGCAGCAGCCGCTGCTGCTCGGCGCCGATATCGTCACCCACTCGACGACCAAGTACCTCGGCGGGCACTCCGATGTCGTCGGCGGCGCGCTGATCACCAACGATGCCGAGCTGGACGCGGCATTCGCCTTCCTGCAGAACGGTGCGGGCGCGGTGCCCGGCCCGTTCGACGCCTTCCTCACCATGCGCGGCATCAAGACGCTCGCGCTGCGGATGGAACGGCACAGCGACAACGCCGAGCGGCTGGCCGAATTCCTGACCAGGCACCCGGCCATTTCGCAGGTCATCTACCCGGGCCTGCCCGAGCACCCGGGCCACCTGGTCGCCGACAAGCAGATGCGCCGCTTCGGCGGCATGATCTCGGTGCGGCTGCACGGCGGCGTGGACGCGGCGCGCGAATTCTGCTCGCGCACCAAGGTCTTCACGCTGGCCGAATCGCTCGGCGGCGTGGAATCGCTGATCGAGCACCCGGCCGCGATGACCCACGCCTCCACCGCGGGCTCCCAGCTCGAGGTCCCCGCCGACCTCGTCCGCCTGTCCGCGGGCATCGAGGACGCCGCTGACCTGCTCGCCGATATCGAGCAGGCCCTGGGCTGACCCGCAGCACGGCATGACAAAGCGGCCGCCCCGGCAATCGGGTGCGGCCGCTTTGTTGTTCGGGGAGTCTCGGCCCGGCAGAGCGCGGGGCCGTGCGCGTCAGCTGTGGTAGGGCTCGGCGCTGATCAGCGTGACCTTCATGGTCTTGCCGTTGGGCAGCGTGTACTCGCGGGTGTCGCCGACCTTGGCGTCGATGAGCGCGCCGCCGAGCGGCGAGTTCGGCGAGTAGGTCTCCAGCTTGGAGTCGTTCAGGCCCTCTTCGCGGGTCGCGATGAGGAAGGTTTCGGTATCGGACTCGTCGCCGTCGTAGTAGACCTTCACCACGGAGCCGGGCAGCGCGACGCCGGACTTGGTCGGCGCGACGCCGACCTTGGCGTTGTTCAGCAGCTCCTGCAGCTGGCGGATGCGCGCCTCCTGCTGGCCCTGCTCCTCGCGCGCGGCGTGGTAGCCGCCGTTCTCCTTGAGGTCGCCCTCTTCACGTCGTTCGTTGATCTCGGCAGCGATGACCGGACGATTGGCGATGAGCGCGTCGAGTTCGCCCTTGAGCCTGTCGTGCGACTCCGGGGTCAGCCAGGTCACTTGCGTCTCAGTCATCTCGATCACTCCCTAGTAGTTGTTCCCGGCGTGAGCCGGGATTCCCTGATAAGCGTCCGCCGGGCATACGCCCGACCAGCGCCCTTCGCTGCAGTACCCACCAGGAGCGCAGGCACGCACCAGTTGACGGCTGGAGCGATCCTGGGAAGTTCTTCGAACCCCGACGGAACTGACAGCGCTGGCCGCCAATGCAGCAAACACGGCTCCGAACCCCGGAACCGTGTGTCAGGCCATTTTAGCATGAATCGCAAACATGCAGGTCGGAGTTCGTTTTCCCGGGGAGGAGTGCGGCAAAAGCCGCGAATCACCCGGCCCGGAGGTATTTGGGCACCTGATCAGTGCAAGCGTAGATGCTCCCCGAGGAGGGGCGCGAGGAGGAGCGGACGGTGGTGGACACCTCGACGGTGCCGCTGGCCGACGGCTCGATCAGCACTTCGCGGCGGCCGACCTCGACGGTGTCGCCGTTCATCGCCCTGACGAAACACACCACGGGTTTGGCGGGATCTTTACGGGTGACCTTCAGCCGGACCGAGAGCGTCGAGTCGTCGACCACGACATAGCCGAGTTGTTCCGACTCGATGTCCTTCGGGCCGTACTTGTCGTATCCCAGGTAGGCGACGCCGAGGCCGGCCAGCACCACGACAACCCCGAGTACCAGTGGAAACCAGCGCGGCAGCTTGCGCGGCGCCGCGCCGTACCGGTCGGCGCGCAACTGTTCGCGTGCGGCTTGCTCGCTCATGACAGTGTCGCTCCCGGGGGGTACGTCGGAACAAAAGTAGGTCGAATGGAACTATAGGTAACGAAGACCAGACACCCGCGAGCGAGAGCGATGGTGAACGAGACGTGAGTGGCCTTCGCCTCATGGCGGTGCACGCCCACCCCGACGACGAATCCAGCAAAGGTGCTGCGACCACCGCGCGTTACGCCGACGAAGGACACGACGTCCTGATCGTCACGCTGACCGGCGGCGAACGCGGCAGCATCCTCAATCCCGCCATGGACACCCCCGGTGTGCTCGAGCGGATCGAGGAGGTCAGGCGCGAGGAGATGGCGGCCGCGGCGGCCGCGCTCGGCGTGCGGCAGACCTGGCTCGGCTTCGTCGATTCCGGACTGCCCGAGGGTGATCCGCTACCACCGCTACCCGAGGGCTGCTTCGCGCTGGTACCGCTGGAGGAGGCCGTCGAGGCGCTGGTGCGCGTCGTGCGCGAGTTCCGGCCGCACGTGATGACGACCTACGACGAGAACGGCGGCTACCCGCACCCCGACCACATCCGCTGCCACGAGGTGTCGATGGCCGCGTTCGAGGCGGCGGGCGATCCGGAGCGGTTCCCCGACGCGGGCGAGCCGTGGCAGCCGCTGAAGATCTACTACGACCACGGATTCTCGATGGCGCGCCTCGACACCTTCGCCGAGGAGTACGAGCGGATCGGCGAGCCGTTCCCGCTGCAGGAGTGGCTGGAGCGGATGCGCACCTACCGGCAGGGGCGCCCCGACGGGATGACCAGGGTCACCACCCGGATCGAATGCGCCAAGTACTTCCCGTTGCGTGACGACGCCTTGCGCGCGCACGCCACGCAGATCGATCCCAACGGCGCCTTCTTCGCGATCCCGCTGGAGATGCAGCAGCGGCTGTGGCCCACCGAGGAATTCGAGCTGGCGAAGTCGCGGGTCGAGAGCGCGCTGCCGGAGACCGATCTGTTCGCGGGCATCGAGGACGAGTACCGGTGATGATGGTGCTGCTCGCCCAGACCCCGGGCACTCCTACCGGACCCGAGTTCGGTAAGGCGTCGCCGCTCGGGCTGGTGATCATCCTGATCCTGCTCGTCGGCACGGCGCTGCTGGTGTGGTCGATGAACAAGCACATCAAGGGCCTGCCCGCGACGTTCGAGCCCGAACATCCGGAACCGGACCAGGAAGCCGACGAGGGCACCGAACACGGTGTCGTGCGCCGCCCGGAATCCGATTCCGGCATAACCGAATCGAGCTGACCCGCTCGATCGGCCCGAGTACCTCGGCATCCCCGGATCCGGCAACGGATTCGGGGATTTCTCGCGTGGCGACACCGGCGTGACCGAGCACACAGCCCGCGCTGTTTCCTTTTGCCCACCCGCATTCGTCAAGGGAGTGTGGGCGCGCAGCACTTGCCGTCCAGACATCCCAGCGAACAGCGGAGTGAGGACAGGGCAATGGCATTCGAGGATCTGCGGCGCAGGCTCACCGGCCGGGTACTGGTACCCGGTGACGAGGGATTCGAGCAGACGGCGCGGCCGTGGGCGCTCGCGGTCAGCCAGCCGGTCGCCGCGGTGGTCGACGCCGCGAACGCCGACGACGTCGCCGCGGTGGTCTCCTACGCGCGCAGGGCCGGTATCGCGGTGGCCGCGCAGCCGACCGGCCACGGCGCGGCAGGCGGCCTCGACGAGGCGATCCTGCTGCGCACCGGACAGCTGAGCAAGGTCGACGTGCATGTCGAGCGGCGGGCCGCGCGGGTCGGGGCAGGCGTGAATTGGGGCCAGCTGCAAGCCATCGCGGGCGAGCACGGGCTGACGGGATTGGCGGGCAGCAACCCGGCCGTCGGCATCACCGGGTACACGCTCGGCGGCGGATTCGGCTGGTTCGCGCGCAAGTACGGCTGGGCCTCGGATGCGGTGCGCGCCTTGGACATCGTCGACGCGGACGGGGTGCGGCGCACGGTGTCGGCCGACAACGATCCCGAGCTGTTCTGGGGATTGCGCGGCGGCGGTGGCGATTTCGCCGTGGTGACCGGTCTGGAGTTCGACCTGTTCCCCGTGCCCGCACTGTACGGCGGCAGGCTGGTGTGGCCCGGCGCGCGGACCCGTGAGGTGTTCGACGCCTTCCAGGAGATCACCGCGGTGGCGCCGGACGAGTTGTCACTGTGGTTCTTCCGCGTGCAGTTCCCGGAGGCGCCGGCGATGGTCGGTGTCGATACCGCGTTTCTCGGCGGCGCCGAGGAGGGGCGCGAGCTGCTGGCCCGGCTCGACGCGCTCGGCGGCGCGGTACAGGACACCCGCACCGTGCTCTCGCCCGCCGATATCGGCGCGATCACCGCCGAGCCGACCGATCCGGCGCCCGCGCTGTCGCGGGCCGAGGTGCTCACCGATGTCGGTGACGCCGTGCTGAAGACGCTGCTCGACGATCCGGTCGCGCCGCTGGTCAACATCCAGATCCGCCACCTCGGCGGCGCGCTGTCGCGTGCTCGCCAGGACGGCGGCGCCCGCGGCCCCATCGCCGAGCCGTACCTGGCCTACCTGCTCGGTCTCGGTCTCCCGCACCTGGCGGACGCCGTTCGTGCCCGCTTCGCCGAGGCCGCCGAGGCGCTGGGCGCGCACACCGCCACGCACAAGCCGTTCACCTTCCTGGCTCCCGGCGAATCCGCGGACGCGGCCTTCGACGACGAGCGGACGGTGTCGCGCCTGCGCTCGCTCAAGCGCGCCCGCGACCCGCAGGCCGTAATCCGCTCGAACTACCCGGTCCTCGGCTAGCACCCTCCACCAGCTCCGGCGACCTCCGCCGAGCGCAGTCGAATGGCCCTTCGACACGCCGTAACCAGGGGCCATATCACTGCGCTCGGGGGAACGCGGCGCTAGCTTGCAGGTCCCGGCGGGCCGAGCAGGTCCCAGCGATTACCGGCGATATCGCGGAAGACGGCCACTCGGCCGTAGGGCTCGTCGCGGGGAGCGGAGACGAATTCCGCTCCCGCGCGGGCCATTCGGTCGTAGGCGGCGGTGAAGTCGTCGACGCGGAGGAAGAACCCGACCCGCCCGGCCGCCTGGTGTCCGATTGCGGCGCTTTGGGTTTCGCCGTCCGCGCGGGCCAGCAGAATCCCGGTCTGTGCATTGGGCGGCCGGACGACGACCCATCGCTTGGCCCGCCCGTCGTTGGTTTCGGCGGGCGAGTCCTCGACGAGCTCGAAGCCGAGGACTTCGGTGAAGAAGGTGATCGCCGGATCGTAGTCCTCGACGATGATCGTGAACAGGTCGATGTGCATCACGCGACCTTAGGTGTGGGAGCACCCGAGTTCGAGACGGCTACGGGTATCGCTCCACCCTGGAGCCTCCAGCCTTTTCGGGCCGGGCGGGACTCGAACCCGCTCACCTTGTCAGGAAGTAACCGTTGCGCGCGCACCGGGTGCTGTTCCACGATAGCGCCCGAACTTCCGGCAGCCCAATCGAATTCGGACCCTTGCCGCTCGGCCTGGGCCGAGACGCATGGGGTCTCGGCCCAGGGTTCAGAACGGCCAGTCGGCGGCGTGGCCTGCCTCCAGTAGCGGGATCATGGCGAATGCCGCGTCCGTGAGGCCGCCGAAGGTGTGGCGGTACGGGCCGCCACTGGGGGAGTGGCCGTACCGGTAGCCCGCCAGATTCCAGGTGTAGAGCGGAACCCGCTGGGGCACAGCCTCGTTCACGTCGCCGGTGGCCTGCTCGTCGGTGATGACGACGACGCGGTCCTGTCCGGTGTAGTGCGCGCGCACCGCGGCCGGGGTGTCGGTGCCGTAGCCGATGAAGTACTCCTCGTCGCGCCAGCGCTGCACCGCCCGCAGCAGCGGCTCGGCTGGCCGCTGACGAAACACCTTGCTGAGCGGGTACATCCGATCGCCCCACACGCCTTCGCAGGAGTACGAGACGACGTCGGCGTGCGCGCAGCGGGCGGCGAGGGCGAGGCCGAACACCACCGCCGCGTCCCAGCGGCGCAGCGTCCCGTCCCGCGAGAAGCCGGAGTCCATGGAGCCCGAGGTGTCGACGAGCACCAGCGTCCGGCCGGGCAGTGCGGGCACCGCGGACAGCGCGTGACCGAGCGCGACCTCGAGCGCGTGCCCCCAGCGCAACGAGGGCGCGGCACGGTAGGCCGAAAGGAACCGCATCGGCAGCTGCCGCGAGCGTGCCACCTGCTCCGGATCGGCCAGCCCGGCCGCCACCTCGGCGGCGACCGCGTCGCTCACCCCGGCCTGGTCGAAATTGCGCAGGTTGCGCAGCCGCGCCATGTAGCCCATGGACGGGATGAGCGCCTCCCAGACGGGTGCGTCCATCGGGCCCTGCAGCCAGCCCGCCACCGACTCCCAGGTCATACCCGCCGCGCGCAGCGTGATTCGCGCCTGCTCGGGATCATCGAACAGGGCACGGCGCTGTTCGATCGGCCGGGCCATCAGCTCGGCGCGGGCGCGCAGCACCGCGAGCTCGGCGGGCAGTCCGACGACCCGGTTGCCCCGGCGTCGGTCGATGGCGTGCGCGAACAGCTCGCCCTGCCAAGGCTTTTCGGCCGATGCGGTCGGATGGGTCAGCTCGATCACGTCGCCGAAGCGGAAGCTGTGCGCCGCGCCGTCCCACTTGAGCAGCGCGCGTTCGTCGTACAGCCTGCGCACGGCGTCGGTGACGCCGCGCTTGACCGGCTTCGGGAGCGCGCGGCCGTAGGTCGAGGTCCAGTAGCCGAGCAGTTCGCCGGGCTCGTCCGCGCGCCGCAGCACCGAGTCGATCACCTGACGGGACAGGCCGGGCTCGCCCGCGTCCAGGCGCGCCCTGGTGAACTCGGCGGCGCCGACCAGGGCGGCGCTGCGCATGCCCGCCTCGGTGCGCAGCCAGCGCAGGAAGCGTGCGGTCCAGTCCGGATCGGCGAGCGTCGCCGCGCGCACCAGGGCGGCGTAGCGGTTGTCGCGCTGATCGGCGGACTCGTAGAAAGCGTTCTCGCCCACCATGTTCGAGACAGCGAGCAGGAACAGCTCGCCCTGTGTGGTGCGTGCGTAACCGGCGCCGTCCTCGTGGGTGTGACCGGACGGTGTCGCCTCCCCGACGACGGGTGAGGACGCCGCGCGAGGTACGCGCGCCGGGTTGAACTTGCTCATCGGAAATTCCCCCATGACAGACGGGGGCGGCACGTGCGGACGGCCCGAGGTCGAAGGTCGACGACGGTACGGGCGATATGACCTCTATTCCACCACCGCCGGAGAGACGGTGCGGGAGTCGAACCCGCGCGGCCCGGAGGTCATTCTGAAGTAGCCGTTGTCTGCGCACCGGGCCGGTGCACGTGACGCCTCCCGAGATCTTGATGTACCCGCGGACGTCCCCTGTGTGGTGGAGAAGTAGCCGCCGGCGACGCACCGGGAGGTGCGATGTAGTTGTGGCGCACCCGAGTTCGAATCGATGACGGTACGTGCCGCTCTGCCGATTGAGCTACCGGACCGTAATCCGGGCGGGATTCGAACCCGCAACCTGCCGATCCGAAGTCGAAGTAACCGTCGTCTGCGCACCGGGTGCACCGAAACTGTAGCGATACGGATCCGGCCGCCGCATCCTAATTTTCCGGGTCCGTTCGCCGCATGGTGTTTTGCCGGTTCGGTGGCGGGGAACGCTGAAAGGGCCGACATCTGTCGACGGCGAGTCCCAGTGCGGACCCAAGGAGCCACTGTATCGCTGGACCGGTTACAGCACAACAGATTTGGGGCGTGATACAGGCAATTCCCAAGCGGCCCAGGGATGTCACCCCGATGTGTTACCAATGCACGAACCCCGCTCGACCGAAGGAAGACCATGGACAAAGTGATCGGACAGATCGACCGTGCTCTCGACGCGACCGGCGCCATCGTCGTCGCTGTCGACGCGGCCCAGCTCACCGCGCCGACTCCGTGTAAGGAGTGGGATGTGCGCACGCTGTTGAACCACCTCGTCGGTGATATGCACGTCGTGGCCGCGGAGCTGAGCGGGACCGATCCCGGCGCCGATCACGAGGACGATTCGCTCGGCGCCGATCCGCAGGTCGCCTGGGCCGCGGCCGCCGAGATCGACCGGGCCGCCTGGCACCGCCCCGACGCGCTCACCGGCACGATCCGCCTCGCGGGCGGCGAGCTGCCCGGCGTCGCCGCCGCGACCGTCCACCTCATCGAATTAGTGGTGCACGGCTGCGATGTCGCCGTCGCGATCGGCCGCCCCGACCTGGCCGACGACGAGCTGTGCGCGGAACTCCTTGCCACCATGCACGAGCGCGGCGGCATCGATGCCTTCCGCAAACCGGGCGTTTTCGGCCCCGAGGTCGCCGTCGCGGACGACGCGCCGGCCCACCGCAAACTACTGGCCTATCTCGGCCGCACCTGGTGAATCGGAAACTCGCCGCACCCCTTGACATTTCGGGTGCGGCGAGCGCATCAACCAGGTTCGTCGGTCGATCTCGGTGTCGGGTAAAGGCTCATCCCGTCGCGGGTCGAGTCGACGCCGACGAACCGGCCGTGGTTGATCGGATTGTTCGCCAGAAAACGCACCATCAGCCCGTCGGGATCGATGATGTTCAGAAATGCTCCATATTCGCCGTTGTCGGAGACGCCGTGCTGAGTACTGCCCATTGCGTCGGCCCGCTCGGCGAGTGCGTGCAATTCCGCCACGGAATCCACTTCGATCGCGAAAACGTCGAAACCCGTGAGATCCGGTTTGCCGACGCAGTATTCACGCTGGCGCAAGGCGATACCGAAACCGGACGGGTGCATGAGTTGCGCACCGCGCAATTGTCCGTCCTCGCAGAATTCCGCCGCGAGCTCCATACCGAGCAGATCCCGATACCAGGCGACACTGCGCGCCAGATCGTCGACCGGCAGCTTGATATGCCGGATCCTGAGCAGTCCCGTCATCGCCGCGCCTCCCCTGTCAGCTAGGTACGCAGGCCGACGACATTACCCGCGGCGTCGCACCGGATGCCGCAGAATCGTCCTGGTGTTCTCGGCGGGCGTCTTGCGCGGGTCGGACAGGTAGATCTCGTGGTGCCTGCCGTTCATCAGCAGCCCGTGCTCGGTCATGAACGCTGCCATGCGGGCCAGGGTCTCCGGCTCGGTGGCATAGGGGCCGATGTGCAGCACCTGGATCGACTCGCCTTCGGTCAGCCGCTCGAAGACGGCGCCGCTCACCATGTCCGCGGTGACCACCTCGGGCATGCGGATCATCATCTTCCAGTGCCACTGCTCGCGCGGCACGCTCAGCGGCGGCTCATCGGACTCCACCCACCACAGGCCCTCCAGCTTCGGCACGACGAAATCCGCGTCCGCGGCCTTGGCGAGCTTCTTCGCACCGTAGGCGGCGCGGTAGAGCCCCGCCACCGCGTCGGTGTAGGCGTCGCCCAGCGGCGCGCCGGACCCGGTGGCGGTCACGTAGCCGTGCGCGCCGAAGGTGCGCAGGACGGGCTCGCGCGGCGCGTCGTAGTACTGCTTGTCGGTCTTGGCCAGATCCAGCTTCATCGCACTCCTCGTGATCGGGTGCCGACCAGCCTCGACCCTCCCGCGACGGGAGAGTCAAGCGACCAGGAATGCTGGCAGTCGTGCGGGAGATGTTCGAGAGCGCGGGCGTGCGCGGCTGGGTGCACGCGAGATGTTTCGACTGTGGCGCGGACGCGGGGTACGGCGCCGATCGGCCGGTGGTGCTCGCCTCGGTGGTGAAGGTGCCGCTGGTGCTGGAGTTCGCGCGGCAGGTCGCGGCGGATCAGCTGGATCCGGCGGACCGGGTGCGCGCCGGTGCGGCGGATCGGCTCGGTGGTGTCGGTACCGCGGGCTGTCTCGACGATGTCGAATTGAGCCTGCGCGATGCCGCCATGTTCGCGCTGACCCTCAGCGACAACACCGCCGCCGACCTGCTTTTCGATCGGGTCGGCCTCGACAATGTGCGCTCACTGTTGCGCGAGCTCGGTCTTGCGCGCACCAGGATCGTCGGCGCGCCGCGGGATATCGTGCTGAGCATGGCCGAGGATCTCGGCGCGGGCGATGCGGCCGAATTCGCGGCCCGCTTCGCGGAATTGACGGCGGCGCAGGTGCTGGCCACCCGCGCATTGGATCCGGAGCGGACAAGCGCGAGCACACCGCGCGAGATGACCAGGCTGCTCATGCTCATCGGCACGGAGCGCGCTGGTGCGCCGACGGCCTGCCGCTGGGTGCGCGACCTTATGCTGCGCCAACTCAATTGGTATCGCCTCGCTTCGGCCTTTCCCCCCGCCGCGGTGGTCTGGTCCAAGACCGGAACGCTGCCCGGCATCCGCAACGAGATCGGGGTAGTGGAGTATCCGGGCGGCGGGCGTTACGCCGTAGCGGTTTTCACCAGGGCGGACACGGTGGAGCAGCGAATGCCCGAGGCGGAGTTCGCGATCGGCGCGGTCGCGCGGCAGGCGATCGAAAGCATCCGCCACGAAAGGCCTTCCACCGCCTCGGATGCGCAGTGCCGCTGCTGCTGAGCGGTTGCTTGCCGCGGCCGCCGAGGTGGCGGGAGCCCGTCAC
Organism: Nocardia sp. NPDC052566; assembly: GCF_044547285.1. Classification (NCBI taxonomy): domain Bacteria; kingdom Bacillati; phylum Actinomycetota; class Actinomycetes; order Mycobacteriales; family Nocardiaceae; genus Nocardia; species Nocardia sp. NPDC052566. Next base: position 337,419 of record NZ_JBIUAF010000006.1, read on the forward strand.
AGATCGCCGTACACCACGTCCCACGGGCGCTGCGGTAGTTCCCGCGCGGGTGCGGGCCGGGATGCGCCGTCGCCCTGGACAATCCGCGCGATCAGCTCGGCGAGCTCGCGCACCCGCGGATGCGGCGCCGCCGACGGCCAGGCCAGCGACAGCCGCCAGTGCAGCGTGCCCTCCGGCAGCGGACGCCAGACCACCCTCGGTTCCTTCTGCGCGACCATGCCCTGGTCGAAGGCCACGCCGCGGCCGGAAAGCACCATGCCGAGCAGGAATTCGGGATTGCGCGCATGCGATACCCGGCTCGGCCGGAAGCCGTGCTCCCAGCAGGTGCGCAGCGTCGCGTCGTACAAACCCGGGGCGGCGGCCCTCGGGAAGATCACCAGGCCGAGCCCGGCCAGGTCCGCGAGCGTCAGGGTTGCGCGCCCGGCCAGCGGCGAATCGCGCGGCAGCACTACGCCGAGCGGAGTGTCCACCGCGGGGCCGAGTTCCATACCGACCACATCGACCGGATGTTGCAGCAGCCCGGCGTCCAGTTGTCCGTCGGCGAGCAGGCGCACCTGTTCGGCCGTCGTCAGCTCCTGCAGGTCGACCCGGATCTCGCGACTCTCGAACGCGGTGAGGATGGCGGCGAGCACCCGGCCGGCCAGCTCGGGCGGCACGCCGACGCGCAAGGCGTCGATCTCGCCCCGATGCGCCTTGCCGACAAGGGATTTCGTGCGCTCCCAGCGGGCGAGCAGATCCTTGGACTCGCCGAGCAGGATCTGCCCGGCCTCGGTGAGCTCGACCCGTTTGCTGTCCCGGTCGAAAAGGCGGGCGCCGAGATCGGTTTCGAGCCTGCGGATGCGCTGGCTCAGCGGCGGCTGGGCGATGCCGAGGCGCTCGGCGGCCCGTCCGAAATGCAGTTCTTCGGCGACGACGACGAAATACCGAAGCTGGCGCAGCAGGTCCACGCTGCGACGATATCGGTTCCGATATCGTCGCCGACGGTCGCTGGTCTTGGACAGCCGTACCGATCGTGTGTTGTGGTGCCCGCATGACACGTTTTCGACGGCGGGAGTTCTTCGGTCTGGCCGCGGGCGCGCTGCTGGCCGGTGCGGCCGCGGCCTGCGGACGCGGCGAATCCGGCAGTGCCGCTTCAGGAGTCACCACGCCCGCGGCCACCACCGCCGCGGATGCGCCTGCCGGCGGCGTGACACTGCGCTGGTGGGGCAACAACGGCTGGGAGATCCGGCTGCCCGGCGGCAAGACCGTGCTGATCGACCCCTGGCTCACCCGATTCCACACCGGCACCTACAGCAAGGAGGGCGCGAACCCGCAGACGCCGATCTCGGTCGACACCGCGCTCATCGACCACTACGTGGACAGCGGTGAGCTGCGCGCCGACCACATCCTGGTCACCCACGGGCATTACGACCACCTCACCGACGTGCCGTACCTGGCGAAGAAGACCGGCGCGACGGTGCTCGGCACCGAGACCCACCTCAACCTGATGGCCGCGCTCGGCGCACCGGAGGATCAGCTCGCGATCGCCACCGGCGGCGAATACCTGAAGTTCGACGGCTATACGATCCGCGTCCTCAACGCGCTGCACTCGGCCAGCGGCGACCGTGCCGAGGTCGCCTTCCCGGGCACCCGCCCCGGCTACGGCATCACGAAACCACCGCAGCCCAAGGTGATTCGCGATCTCGTGGAGGGCGGGACGCTCGCCTACCAGGTCAGCGGCGGCGGCGTGAGCGTGCTCGACTTCGGCGGCTCGAACTACATCGAATCCGAATTGGCGGGCTTGCACCCCGATCTGCTGCTGCTCCCCGCCGGCGGCGGCAAGATCCAGGACTACGTCGCCCGCCTGCTCCGCGCCACCGGCTATCCGCGCTATGTAATACCCACCCACTGGGACGATTTCGACTACCCCCTCACCGAACCCGCCAAGGACTGGGGCGGCCTGACCGCGCTGCGTACCGCCGTCACGGCGGCCAGCCCGGGCACCCGCTTCGTCCCCGTCGACCACCTGGAACTCTTCACCCCTGCCTTCACCGAGTGATGCACCGGGCGGTGGGCCGAAAGTTAGGCTGGTAGGCGCAGGTCGGCTGGGGGCGCGGCGAAAGCCGCGGGAGGAGTTGCGCCGATGAGATGGCCGGAACGGTCGAGCAGGGCCAACCCGGACTTCCCGTACGACAGTCCGGCGCGGCCGAGACTGCCACCGGCGCAGGTGATTCAGCGGCGGAAGCGGCGTTCCGGAAGCTGCGTCGCCGGGTGAGCGACGAGGCGACAGCCCGCCGCCTGGTGGCTCACGAGCGATCCCGGCACCCGGGCGCCGACGAGGTGACGCTGATCGAGCGGGCGATCGCCCGATTGGACAACGACCGGTACCGCCATGGCTCGATATGAATTGTGCTGCCGGGCTTGACCTTCACCCCGGGGGCCGGGTTTAGCGTCGCGGTATGAGTGCAGCGATGGCATTGACGGGGCGTGCGGTGGTCATCACCGGCGGTGGTACCGGTATCGGGCGGGCGGCGGCGCGGCGGTTCGCCGGGGTGGGTGCGGACGTGCTGATCACGGGGCGGACCGAGCGGACATTGGCCGACGTGGCGGGGGAGACCGGTGCGCGGTTCGTGGTCGCCGATGTCGCCACGGCCGAGGGGCGTGCCGCCATCGTGGGCGCGGCGCTCAGGGAGTTCGGTCGCATCGATGTGCTGGTGAACAACGCGGGGATCACCCGGCCCGCACCGCTGGGTGAGATCCAGCCGGCGGTGGCCGAGCAGCAGTTCGCCACCAATCTGACCGGGCCGCTGTTTCTTACGCAATCCGCGCTGCCGCATATCGGGCGGGGCGGCGTCATCGTCAACATCACGTCGAACGGCCCGGAGCGGGGCTGGCACGGTGCCTCGATCTACGGCGCGACCAAGGTGGCGATGGACTTCCTCACCAGGACTTGGGCATTGGAGCTGGCGGAGCGGGGGATCCGGGTTGTTTCGGTGGCGCCTGGCATCACGGAGACGCCGATCCTGACCAACGCGGGACTGACCGCGGCGCAACTGGATTCGGCCAAGCAGTACCTGACCCGCATTCCGCTGGCCCGAATCGCCGATCCGGACGAGATAGCCTGGTGGCTGGTGACCGTCGCCCGCCCGGAGGCCGGATACCTGACCGGCCAGGTCATCCGGGTGGACGGCGGCCTGGGCGCGGCGTGAGGTGCGGCATGCGGATCGGTGAACTGTCCCGGCGAACCGGGGCGACCCGGCGCGCACTGCGCTACTACGAAGAGCACGGACTGCTCCCGGATCAGCGCACCCCCAACGGCTACCGCGACTACGACGAGCACGCGGTCCAGCTGGTGTACCGAATCCGCCAGCTCCTGTCGGTCGGCTTCACCGCCGAGGAGATCGTCGGCTTCCTGCCCTGCCTGGACTCGATAACCGAACCCCACCCGGTGTGCCCCGAGGGCGCCGCCGCGATCGCCCGGAAACTGTCCGCCGTGCAATCCACCATCGACGAACTCACCGTCACCCGCGACCGCCTCACCACCTTGCTCGATGCGGCGGCCGGAGGCGTGGTGACCCGGCCGGTGCGGAAGGCTGGGTAGCAGTCCTACTGCCCGCGGGCGACGCAGCGGAACCAGCCGCGGAAGCTGATCTCGCAGAATGCGCCGGCGTGGGACAGCTTCGGACCGAATGGGCCCTGGTCGTTGGCGACCTGGAAGAAGTCGGGGTTGCCGCCGGGCAGGGTGTAGGGCTGGCTGAAGTCGTAGGAGGGGTGGATGCCGCCCGCGTCCTGGATCGACTGCGGGGCAGGGATATTGATGGGTGTGCCGCCGCCGATGGGGAGGGTGAAGACGGTGACGTTCTGCCAGCCGTCGCAGCCGATGACGCCGTCGGGCGTGATGGCGCAGTTCTTGCCGCCGTAGTTGAAGTACACCGACCCCGCCGGTGCGGCCTGCGCGGTCGCGGCCGTGACCACCGGAATCGATACCGCGGCCGCCACGCCGATGATCAAGCCGATTGCCGAACGCTTCATCTCGAAGTCCTCCTCGTCGAAACTGGGAGAGCCGATCGACAACCCCGGCCCCGTCCACTACTTGGACGCTTGTCTATAGATAACTGTGCAGTTGCTGTTACGGGGCTATTGCGACCTCCCGCGTCCTTGGATCGGCCACAGGTCGACCAGGGTGTCGCCGTCGACCACGTGCAGCAGGTCGTAGCGATCGATGGTGGGGTCGCAGTGCGGTATGACGAATTCCACATGTGCGCCGAGAGCCGGGCGGTCGGGGCGGTCGGTCACCAGCAGGCCCTGTTCGTCGCCGTACCAGAGGTAGGAGCCGAGGTCGGTGGCCGGTGGATTGGCATCGGTGGCGAAGGCCTTGAGCCCGGCGTCGACGGTCACCCAGTCGGGATGCGCGGTGCGGGTGACCGTGGCGGCGACGAACAGGGCGTGCCGCAGGCCGCCGAGCCAGTCGCCGCCGACGTCGCGATACTGGCCGTCCATCACCGTGTACGACCCCGGCTGCACTTCGGTCAGCACACCCAGGGCAATATCGGTGTCCAGGGTGCCGGTGCCGCCGCCGGTGCGGATGGTCGTGTCGTGGCCGTGCTTGTCGAGCAGCTCGATCGCCTCGGTGAGCCGCTCCATGCCCTTGGCCACCGCGTCGCGGCGCTCCTCGGCATCGCCGATGTGCTGCCAGATACCGCCGTATCCCTGAACGCCGCGCATCGTCAGTAGCGGGGCGGCGGCCACGGCCTCGGCCACCCGCAGCGCGGCGGCCGGATCCGGAGCGCCGGTGCGGGCCATGCCCACATCGATGTCGACGAGTACATCGATCGGCGTGCGCATCGTGGCCGCCAGCACCTCGGCCCCGAGGGGATGGTCGACGGTCACGGTAATCGATGCGCCCGCCTCCACCAGGTCGGCCGCTCGCTCGGCCACCGGCCCGGTCACGATGGGCGAGGTCACCAAGATGTCGTCGATACCGGCCTCGAACAGTGCCTCGGCCTCACCAAGCTTGGCCACGCAGATGCCGACCGCGCCGGCGGCGAGCTGAAGCCGGGCGAGATCCGCGCACTTGTGGGTCTTGGCATGCGGTCGCAGCGAAACACCCGCGGCACCGCAAACCTCCGCCGCCCGAACGATATTGGCGTTCAGCGCGGTGCGATCGATGATCGCGGCCGGTGTCGGAATCGCGGAGCGCGAGCCGGGTACGCCGATCAAGTTCATGGCCTGCCGAACCGCGGGTCGCCCGGCCAGTGCCTCGGGCCCGGCGCTCATCGGGCCGCGATTTCGCTGAGAAGTTGCATGACACTACGGTAGGCGCGCGTGCATGCTTCGACGCGGTGGTGAGATCGGCTGTGCGTCGGAAGCTTCCGCGCGGCATGATCGGCCATGGCGTGTTCGGCGATGCTGTCGCGGTGTGCGGTAGCGTGCCGACGGGATCGGCCGTTAGTCTGTGCAGTTCACTTCGCCCGGCCGCGACCGTTGTCGGCACCGCCCCGACTCGTATACCGGCACAGCACATTTCGCTATCAGGAAGATCTATGGCCCTGCATCACGCCGCCAGTCGCTATTTCGGGTCCGCCGTCCCCACCTCGGTGACCGACGCCATCGACGATTGCTTGCTCGACCACTGGGTGGGTGATCGCGGCCATCTGGTCGACGCGCACCTCGCGCTCAACTATCCCTACTTCGGTGCGATCGACAAGTCGCTCAGCGGTTTCGTGGTCCTCGACGACGAAGGCGACGACTACACGCTGCTCGATCTGCGCGGCGGCGGTGGCGTGTGGTGGCAGGACCACGAAACCCGGGAACTGATGCTGTATTTCGACTCCCTCGGGCACTGGCTGGCCGACCGAGCGGGGGAGGCCGCCGACTTCCGGCCGGAATCACCCGCGCCGGACGAGGAGCCGACCCCGAGCAGCGCCGAACTGGCGCAGCGCTACCAGTGGCTGATGTGGCTGCTCGCCCGGCCGCTGCTGCACGACGGGCAGCCCATGCAGGACGCAGAGGATCTGGCCGCCAATGCCGCGGGCCATTTCACGCAGCTGTGGCCCGACGGCGATGCCGACTTCGACTTCGAAGCGGAATTGCCACTGCTGCACCGTGATCCGCATCTGGCCATCTACTGGCTGCTGCACACCGCGCTGCTCGCCCGCGACGCCGACCGGGACCGGGTGCTCGACGAGGTCGCCCGCGCCGAATCGCGCCCCGAACTCCTCGACGCCTTCGTCGAGGTCTTCGGCGCACTGGCACTCGACGGCGCCCTGGACGCCGTCGCCGATTTCCGTATCCGCCGCTCGCTGCTGCTGCAATTCATCGCCGACGGCGATGACGATCGCGCTCGAGCCGCGCTCACCGCCATGGAGATGGCGCCGGACCACGAGCCGCTCGGCCGCGCGAGCTGGATCGTGCACGGGCTCGACAGTGAAACCTTCGGTGTCGAGCACCTACTGGCGGCGCTGGACCGCCTGCCCGACACCGCGGGCACGGTGCTGCTGCGCGCCGATGCCGACCGGCGGGCCGGCCGCGAGCACAGCCCGTCCGCCGACGCTCTCATGCGCCTGCTACCTACTGCCACCTGCGCATGGTCCAGTCGCGTCTGGGCGCTGTCGACGGCGATGCCGCTGGTGCGTGACGGTGTGGCGCTGGCGGGGGCGGCAGGGGAACTGCTCACCGAGGATCCATACAACCGTCCGACCCTTGCCGCCCTGCGGCGAGCGCATGAACTGTGCGGCGCCGAACCGGTTCTCTCCGGTGCGGAACTCGATCGGCGGGTGGCAGCCGCCGAATCGTCGGCTCGCTACCTGACGCGGCTGGGTGAGCCGGAGCTCGATCACGTCGAGATGCTGGCCGCGATCGACCCGCCTGAGCTGGCCGAGGTTGTCGCACAACGCATTCTGCTGCGCGCCGAGGTCGGCGATCTGCCGGCGGCGGCGATCGGCTGGGCGCTGCGCACCATTCTCGACGGCGCCGCAGCCGATCGCGCCGAGTTGGCCGCCGCCGGTCTGCGCCACCTGCTCGCCGAGGGATACACCCAGATCATCGGAGACCTGGATGTCGACAACCCCCTCGTCCCTGTCGTGATCCGGCTGCTCGAGCACACGCCGGAACCCGCCACTTCCGACATCATCGGCGAGCGGAAGATCCGCAACTTGAAGAAGGCCCTCTGCGCGGTCCTCGCGCCGATTGCCCACCGGCCGCCGGTCTTCGACGAATTGCTGCGGCTGTCCGCGGTGCACGCCGCGGGCAGCACCGTGGAAGCGGTGTGGAACAGGCTGTTCGACGCGTCCAAAGAGGACAGCGTCATCCGGCGGCTCGCGCCCGAGCAGGCCGAGCGCGCCGTCGCCGCCATGATCGCCACCGAGCTGACGCATCCGGCCATCGCCGCGCGCAATGCGGCAGGACATCAGCTCTACCGATTCGACCACCAGGGCGCGCAGGGCTACCTCATCGCGGCACTCGACGAGTACGGCAGGCGCTATGCCGAGTCGGACCGGGCGAACAGCCCGGCGCTCAGCCATCAGCAGACCGTGGACAGCCAGCTCGAAGATGTTGTCGCCAACCTGTATTCCGCCGTGCGCGCCATGAACACCAGCACCGCGCGTACGGCGCTGATCGAGCGCCTGTTCACCGAGCGCCGCAGCCTCTGGCGCATGGGCGACGCGATCGGCAAGCTCTTCTCCGCCGAGATGCACCAGGAGACAATGGGTTTGCTGCGCGAGCGGCGTGACGCCCGCGCCGCCGCGCACTACGCTTACGCGCTCGCCGAGCACGGCGGTCAGCGGTGGCCCGAAGTCGAACTGCTGCAAGAGATCATCCACTGGCCGACACCCGATGACGAGACCGAGCGGCGCCTGTTCGCCTACGCCCACGTCATCGGGGTAGTGGCCGCGTTGGCGGCCGAATCCGTCGATCTGGTCCGTGCCGCCGACGCACGCCTGAAGTCCATCCGGGCCGCACCGGCTCAACCCGACAGCCTGGCCCGCGACCGGACCTGGACCAACCCACTCGACACCGACGCCCTGCGCACCCGCCTAGCGGCGGTGCTGTCGGATTGAGCCGACAGCGCGTCGCCGCTCGGCCCCCAGTCGGTCCGCGATGACTACTGGCGGGTCGATGCGGGCGCCGTGCGAACCGCGGGTCACGCGGCCAGAGCTCGCGGCCCCGTGCTCATCGGGCCTCGATTTCGCTGAGATGCTCGAACCCGGCTGCGGCCGCCATCTCCGGCAGTCGGACGATCCGGCCGCCGCGACCCCAACGGCCGCGTCGACGCCGACCAGATGCTGATCAAGGACGGCCCGGTCCTGACGGCCTGCGCCGCCATGGGCCATCTCGACCTGCTGTTCGCGATGGTCGACGAGGTCTTCGGCGCCGAGATCGCCCGAGCGGTCGCGGCCCGCTCCACCGCCCTGCGTGGTCCGGACACGCGCGTGTCTACCGTCATGCACAGGGTGATCGTGGTTAGTGTTCAGCCGTGCGCTGTTTCGTCGTTCGTGCAGCGATGGCGGTACTCGTCACGGCGGGTGTCGCCGCATGCGGCCATGCGAGCGAGACACCGGGCGATCGCGGCACTTTGATCGTGGACTTTCGCGACGACCCCGGCATGCCGCGAAACTTCCGATCGGCCGAGGGACCGCTCTCGGCCATGGGAGCGATGCCGAGTACCGCCGGGCTGGCCGATCTTCGTGAGTCCGGCAGCACCGCACCGAGCGCCGACGGGTTCGCGGCATTGCGGCAAGCGCTGCCGCCTGGCCGCCGGATCGTTGTGGATCTGCGTCAGGAGACCCATCTGTACGTCAACGGCATGGTGGTCTCCTGGTATGCCCCTGGTGACGACGCGAATATCGGGATGGATCGCGCCGCGGTCCTTGCTCTGCAAGACCGCCGTGCCGACCAGCTTCGCGACCGGCCGCGGATCACTTTCGCCGATCTGCCGGGGAGGTCGGTGGACGCCGCGCCGATCACCGGGCCGCGGACCGTGCAGACCGAAGAGCAGGTGGTCACCGCGGCGGGCATGGAGTACGCGTATTTCCCGGTACCCGATCGTCATATGCCCGATCCGTCGACGGTGGACGAATTCGTCGCCTTCGCCCGCGATCTACCGCCCGAGGCCTGGCTGCACTTCCATTGCCGCGAAGGTCACGGGCGCACCACGACATTCATGGCGATGTACGACATGATGCACAACGCCAGGCAGGTGTCGTTGGCCGATATCCTGCGCCGCCAGTACCTCATCGATCTGCCCGGCGTCGGCCGCGACGGCGCCGTGAACCTCGAAACCGACACCGCCGCACACCCATTCGTCGACCAGTTCTACCGCTACGCCCACGACAACGACGACGCCTTCCGTACCTCCTACACCACCTGGCTCTCCGCTCATTCGTCCTGACCGCTCATCCGGTTGTCGGGTTCGAGGAGGCGCTTGGGGTGCATGCCGTCGACCTGGCCGATGAACGGCGGGTGGATGCTGTAGCCGAGCATGCGGCGGATGTCCTCCGAGACCGCGCGCACGGTGTCGCGCGTGGTGGAGAGGGTGAAGGCCTCCTGGGGGCGCAGCCACGGCTCGCAGTACTGGGCGGTGACGGCGAGACGCGGTGCGGCGGAGCGATTTTCGCCGCCACCGTGCCACAGGGTGCCGAGGAAGAACACGCACGAACCGGCCCGCATCAGCACCGGTTCGCGCTCGGCGCCGGTGGGCATGCGGTCACCCCACAGGTGGCTGCGCGGGAGGATGTCGGTGGCGCCGTTGTCGGCGGTGAAATCGTCGACGGCCCAGATCGTGGCCGCGCCCAGGGCTTTTCGCGGGCGCGGCAGCGGGTAGAAGCCGTCGTCGGTGTGCAGCATCTGCGCCTGTTCGCCGGGCAGGATGTTGATGACCTGCAGCATCGACAGCAGATAGTTGGGGAGGAACAGCCGGTCCAGCAGCGCCAATACCCTTGGGTGGTCGGCGATCTGGTCGCAGGTGCGGGTCTTGTTCAGCACGCTGTACACCCGCTGGGTCGTGTGCCCCTCGAAGTGGTTGCGGCCGTGCCGATCCAGCAGCGGCGCGACGGCCTCGCGAATGGCGTCGAGCTCGTCGGGTGTGAGCAGATCCGGCAGGATCACGTATCCGTCGCGCTGCACCGCGGCCAGGTCCGCGTCGGCGACGGCCGGGTCGATGCCCGCGCCGCTGCTGCCGGTCCGGCGATAGGTTCCGGCGAGATCGCCGCCCAGATCCAGCAATGACGAGACTTCGGCGCTCATGAGCTCCTCCTCGGAGGTCAATAACATAACTGAGTTCTGTTATGATCCCGACTATGGCACGCGCTCCGATCGGCCGTCAACAGCTGCTCGACGCCGCTCGCGACGAACTCGTGCGCGGCAACGGCGTCATGGAAATCGCCGCGCTCACCCGCCGCGCCGGACTCAGCACCGGCGCGCTCTACCACCACTTCGGCTCCAAAAGTGGTCTGCTGGCGGCGATCTACGACGGTTTCTACGAAGGGCTCGGTCACGCCGTCGCCGACGCGCACCTGCCCGCCGACGCCGACTGGGGCACCCGCGAACGCGAACGCACCCGCCGCTTCGTCGCCTATCACTTCGCCGACCCGCTGGCCGCGATCCTGTTGAGCCGCACCGCATCCGACCCGCAACTGACCGAACTCGAAGCGGTCTACATCCAGAACATGAGCGACAACGCCGCCGCCAACATCCGCCGCGGCCAGCAGGCGGGCCAGCTCCCCGCCGCCCTCGACGCCGACAGTGCCGCCGCCTACGTCATCGGCGGCCTGCGCCACGGCATCGCCCACCAACTCCGCATCACCCCGACCCCCACCCCCGACCAGGCCACTACTCGCCTCTGGCACCTGACCGCCGCCACCCTCGGCATCGCCTGACCCACGCGCCGTCCTCCACGTTCTCTCGAGCCGAGCATCCTCGGCCCGGCTGCCGCGCGCGGCGATTGGTCCAATAAAAGAGTCACGTAATGGACCATGCCGCTGTGCCGGTGGATGCCTAGCGTTCCAGGTATGACTCAGTTGACGAATCTCGCGCATGTGGTGCCGCCGTTTGTTCCCGAGGGGGCGGAGGTGATGACCGTGATCATCGAACTGGCGCCCGGCGATCCGGGAACGCCGCCGCATCGCCACTCCGGCCCGGTGTTCGGTTACATGTTGGAGGGCGAGATGATCTTCGAGTTGGAAGGCGCGCCCGAATACGTCATTCGGGCAGGCGAGGCATTCTGGGAGCCGGGCGGCGACGTGATCCACTACCAGGCGGCCAACAACCTCGCCGATCGGCCGAGCCGGTTTCTCGCCGTCATGGTCGGCGTGCCCGGTCAGCCGATGCTGACCTTGGTCGACCCGGAGGAGCTGGCCGCCCGCGGCGATCGGCGTGCGGTCACGAGAACATCGCGCAATGCCTCGATCGCGGGCTCGTAGGAGCGCTCGGACGGAGTTCCGTAACCGATGACGAGCGCGGGCGGATAGTGAACTTCGGTGCTGCGCAGATAATCTCCGAGCGGGTGGGTGAGGATGGCGGCCGCTCGCAATGCCTCGATGGCTTCCTGCTCGCCCAGGCGAGTCGGATCGGGAAGCTCGAGGATGGCGTGCAGCCCGGCATCGATCCCGTGAATCCTGCTGTCCGGCAAGGCATTGCGCACCGCAACGGTGAGGATGTCGCGACGCCTGCGATAGATCCGGCGCATCGAGCGCAGATGCCGGTCGTAGTCGCCGCTGTCGATCAGGTGAGCCAGGGCCAGCTGATCCATGGACCGCCAGTCGTGCGTCCGGCGCTTGGCTTCCGCGAGTGGTTCGACAAGCCTTGGCGGACAGGCGATCCAGCCGATGCGCACGCCGGGCCCGATGGTCTTGCTGGTGGAGCCGATATAGATCACTCGCTCCGGCTGCCGCGACTGCAGCGCCGCTACCGGTTGCCGGTCGTAGCGGAACTCGCCGTCGTAATCGTCCTCGACGATCCATCCGCGCCGCCGCGCCGCCCAAGCCAGTAACTCGGACCGGCGCTGTGGGGTCATGCAGGTGCCGATCGGAAACTGATGCGACGGAGTGCAGATCACCGCCTCGGCGCCGGATTCGCGCAGCATCTCGACCGACAGCCCCGCTCCGTCGAGCGGGATATCGGCGACCTGGAGCCGGGTCGACATCAACCCGACGTGGTCGCCGATGGTCGGGTCCTCCATCCCGACCACCGAAACACCCATATCCACGAACACTTCCGCCAGCAGCCCGAGCGCCTGCGTGTACCCCGAGCAGATCACCAGATGCTCCGGATCGACCCGCACCCCGCGGACCCGGCTCAGGTACGCGGACAAGGTCGTCCGCAACTCCGGGCGGCCACGCGGATCGCCGAAGCCGAAGGCGTCGGCGGGAGCCTCGCGCAATACCGAGCGCATCGCCCTGGCCCAGGCGCCGCGCGGAAAGGCTTGGGTATCAGGCCGACCCGGCCGCAAATCGTGCTGGGCCTGGGCTGCCCGCGGCAATCCCGCCCCGAGTGCGGGACGCGATACCGCCGTCCCCTCCGCCACCTCGGTACCCGCGCCCTGCCGCGCCGTCAGCCATCCTTCGGCGGTCAGCTGCTCATAGACAGCCGTCACGGTTCCCCTGGCAAGTCCGAGCTGATGTGCCAGATCGCGAGTCGACGGCAGCCGGGTTCCGCCGGCCAGCCGTCCATCCCGGATCGCCGTCCGCACTGCCTCTTCCAGTGCCCGCCGCCGCGTGCCTCGCGCCGGCAACTCGAGCAAGAGCTCGGGCCCCAACGGCGGATGTCGGTCACCCACGACAGGCTCCGATCTCCTCGACCTCCTCCGTCGTGATCCACTCGTACCGGACAAGTGCCGGCTCGGGTTCGAAAGACCTGCGCGATGGGTTGAGCACAACTCCGACGTTAGACGGTGTGGTTCGCGTGACGCGCTCGTCGCAGGAGGGGGTCGAGCCGACGGTCAGCGGGCCAGTTCGGCGAGCAGGCCGGGGCGGCTCGGGGACCAGCCCAGCTCCTTGCGTGCCTTCTCGCTGGTCGCGACCTGATCGAGGAGGAAGGCATCCACCATGACGCTCCAGTACTGGCGCGCGTCCTGTGGGTCCCAGCTCTCGACCCGGGCATTGTTCCGCTCCGCGACCACGCGTGCGGCATCGCGCACCCGCACCGATTCGTCGACCGTGCCCAGGTACACCGAGCCGGACGGCGCCGATGTCAGTGCGAGCGCGTACAACTCGCCCAGATCGTCGGCGTGCACGACCGACCACCGGTTCGATCCGTCGCCGAAGTGCCGCACGACGGCCTCGTCGCCGATGGTCTGCGGCGCGAGCAGCATCGGCACGTAGCCGCGCCCGCCGCCGTACACCAGGCCGGGCCGAATCCGGATCGTCCGCACGCCACGGGTGGCGGCGGCATCGGTGAGCTGCTGCTCGACCGCGGGCCGCCACGACACCACCAGCGGCGGGTCGAGCGGGGAGTCCTCGGTCGCCGGGGTGTCGCCGGTGCTGCCGTGCAGCCACAGGCCACTGCTGTAGATCAGGGTCTTGCCGGTGTTCTCGAACGCGTCGAGCACCGCCGCGATCAGGCCGGAGTCGAGTTCGCCCGACCGCTCGTCATTGCTCGACGCCGTGTGGATGAACGCGTCCACATTCGCCAGCTCCGGAACCAGGGTGCTCGGGTCGAACAGGTCCACGACCAGCGGTTCGACCTTCTCGGGTGCGGGCCGATCGGCGGCGGTCACGGTGCCGACCACGGCGTGCCCGTCGGCCACCAGCGCGCGGGCGACCGCATCGCCGATGGTGCCCGAGACTCCGGTAACCAGTACTCGCATCAGGTACTCCTCTAGCTCTGTACGTTGTTTTCTATCAACGTTAGAAAACAACCCTAGACCCGGCCGCTCGTGATTGTCTAGTCTTGTTAGAAATCCGATTCGAGGAGCGATCGAGTGCCACGCGACGGCAGGCGGATCAAAGGAACGGCGGGCGAACGCGCGGAGGGGCGCGAGCGGCTGCGTACCGAGCTGGTCGCCGCGGCCCGCGAAATAGCCTGTGAGACAGGCGGATATGACAGTGTCACGGTGCGCTCGGTGGCCGAGCGAGTCGGGTACACGGTGCCGATCGTCTACCAGTACTTCGCGAACAAGCGGGCGCTGCTCGTCGCGCTTGTCGATGTCGGTTTCGCCGAGCTGGCCGAGCGGCTCGGGCACGCGCAGCGTCCCGATGTCCGCGATCGCGCGGCCGATCCGCTCCTCGCGACCGCGGCGGCCTACTGGGATTTCGCCATGGCCGATCAGCACCTCTACCGGCTCATGCACAACCTGCCCGGAATCTCCTTCGGCACCAGCGAGGCCCCGGAATCGGCCCGCGCCTGCTTCGAGCTCCTGCGTGCGGCCGCCGACCGGGACATGCCTGTCCGCACCGACGCCACCCACGACCCCGACGCCGCCGCCGATCTACTGTGGGCCCATCTGCACGGCCTGGTCAGCCTGGTGCTGGACGGCCGCATCAAGGGCGGCGCGTCCCGCGGCCGGGAGTTGCTAGCGAAACCATGGTGCCGGTGAGCATTTCGTGCGTGCGCAGGTGGCCGACCAGGGTGCACAGTTCCAGCAGCTGCGCGTCGGTGTAGTGGTTCCGCAGCTGCCGCCAGGTGGTGTCGGAGAGGACGTACTCGCTGTACAGCTCCGCCACGGCCGCGAACAGGACGCGGCGGCGGGGGTCGGCGCCGGGGTCGAGGCCGCGCGCCGCCTGGACCAGTTCGTGCACGTCGAGGCTGCTGACCCGTTCGATCGAACGGGCATAGCGGGGCAGCGCCCATCGCAGCACCGGATGTACGAGGAGGGTGTCGTCGTTGCCCGGTCGCCACGGTGAGGCGATCCCTCCCCGATTCTTCGCGAATGGTCGTGGCAGTCTGGGGCGTTCGGCCGGGGCGGGCTCGGGGATCAACGGCTCGGCGGGTACGGCGGCACTCTCGAGCAGCATGCCGAGCAGCCCGTAATGGCCGACGACGAAGGCGAATTCGACGAGCTCGCCGTCGCTGTAGCCGTGTCCGCGCAACGCGCGCACTGTTTCTTCGGATATCGCGAGCTCGTTGTGCAGCTCGTCGGCGGCGCGGATGAGCCACGCCTGCCGCTTGTTCCAATACGGCGCGTCTCGGCCCTGCCTGATGGCGGCCACGAAACCGCGCCCGGCGCGGGGGCCGCCGAGCACGCTCTCGCGAACCAGACCCCAGAAGGCGTGCACGGCAAAGTGATACGTATGCCCGACGTTCCAATTCGCTCGCAGGATAACGATTTCCAGGTCGCGATGGGTATTCGCGGCGAGGACGAACTGCCCGAATTCGGCGACGCCCTCCAGGACGTACATCCGCGACAGCAGGCGCGGATGGTTGGCAAGCAGCCACAGGAACTGTGTGGTGCCGGGGACGATGTAGCGCAACCACGGTGCCCAGGGCGCGACCCGCGGTACGGAGGTCTCGGGCCAGCACAGACGGGTTTCGGTCATCGATGCGGCCTCAGGTGTGCAGCCGGACCGAGTACCAGGGGCCGAGCATGGGGCCGGTCACCATGTCGGGTTTGCCGTCGCCGTTGAGGTCGGCCAGCTCCAAGCTTTCCACCAGCCAAGGCGCGGAATGGGATTCGGCGCGGGAGAAGTGTCCGGCGCCATCGCCTCGGTACACCGTGATGCGCGCGAGGACCGAGTCCGCGGTCACCATGTCCAGGCGGCCGTCCCCATCGAGATCGGCGAGCGCGAGCCCCGCGTTGCCGAAGGTGCCGTAGGACCAGATCGGCGCGTTCACGCCGTATCCGTTGCCCAGCCACACGTTCATCCCACCCAAACTGTTGACCGAAACCACATCCGGCAGGCCGTCGCCGTTGACATCGGCGACCCGCATCGCCTCCTGCACGAGCGCGGGCGCGAGGTAGGCGTCGTTACGACCGAAGGTGCCGTCACCCTTCCCATAGGCGATGTTCACCAGTGGCGCGCCGCTGAGCACGACCAGGTCGAGGTTTCTGTCACGGTCGAAATCGGCCACCTCCAACCCGGTGGCGAGCACACCCGCCAGTACGGGATGTCCGACGAAGCTCCGGTCACCGCTGTTGTGGAATACCGCCGAAGGTGTCGCGGCGACAGCGAAATCCAGCTGTCCGTCACGGTCGAAGTCGCCGGTGCGCGCCGCGCCGGGGACCAGGCCGGGCGCCTGGTATGTCCGCTGATCCGGGAACCCGCCGTGACCGTCGCCGTAGCGCACCGTCATCGTGCTGGTCGCGGCGTTCGACACGATCAGATCGGTGTCGCCGTCGCCGTCGAGATCGGCCGCGGTGAGCGCGTCGGGCAGCACTCCGGTCCAAATATGTTGCGGTGCACCGAGTGTCCCGTCACCGCGACCGGGCAGGATGTTGACCCCGAATCCGCAGAAATCGGTCAGGGCCAGATCGGGGATCCCCTCACCGGTGAAATCCGCGACCGCGATCGCCTCGGCGGTCGGCGAATTGCCGCACACCGTTCCCGCGCTGTCCATGTTCGGCCCGAATACCATCGGATCCGCGTGTGCGACAGCCGCATTCGCTGCCGACAGCAGCAGCGCCGCGAGAATCGCGGCCCGTATCACCGCGCCCCCGGCGCGCCGCGCCGACTGCCCGCGTCGTCCTGTCACAAGCGCACGATAGGCAGCGATGCGGTCTCCCGGCCAGTGCCGCACAGGACGCGACCCTGACAGTTCCCGCCACTGGCTTGGTGCGGGTTACCGTCGACAGACTAATCATCGAGCCGGGCACGGTGACTAGAATCGGTTGATGGCACGTATCGCCTACGCCGATCCCGATCGGCTCACACCGGAACTGCGGACCTGGTTCGACAATCTCCCGCCCGACCCGCGGCTGTTTCTGGCTTTCGCGCAGGCGGGCGGGACCGCGGGCCTGGTCATGGATTCCGCCCTCGCCCTCCATCGCGCGGTGGAGCTGCCGGAACGGTTGGTGGAGCTGGTGGCCTTCACCGTCATCAGGGTGGAGAACTCGGAATACCTTCGGCTGCACCATAATCCGCGGGAGGGGCTACTCAGCGACGCCGAGCGTGACGCGATACTGCGCGGCACGGACGCGCCGAGCTTCGATGAGCGGGATCGCGCGGTGCTGCGACTGGCGGAGGCGGTGGCCAAAGGTCCCCGGGTCGACGACGACACGTTCGCCGCCGCGCGTAAGCATCTGTCCGACCGTGAGCTCGTGGAACTGATCCAGGCGCACGCCTTCTACTGGATGTGCGCACGAACCTGCAGCGTGCTCGACATCGAGCCCTAGCGATCGCGCACCGCCACGAGCCAGGTGTGCTCGTGCGGGCCCGCCGCTCATCGAGCCGCGGTTTCGGCGAGATGTGGGCATGCCGCCACGGTGGGTGACCCGCATTCCCGACGGGGGATGTCTACTGCGACTTGGGGTTGAGGCAGACCGGTGTGCCCTCCGGGTCGAGGATGATGGTCCAGGGTTGATGGCCTTCCCACTCCGGGTTCGCGCCGGGCTGGTGGTCCGGTACGGTGGCGCCGAGTTCGACCGCGCGGGCGGTCGCGGCGGTGACGTCGTCGACGCTGAGGTCGAAGTGGACGCGTTTGGGGTGGCCGGGGTCGTCGGGCCAGCGGGCGGGGGTGTGGTCGGCGATGGCGCCGAAGCACAGGGTCGTGTGGCCGTCGCCGACCAGTGCGTAGTCGGGGCTGCTTTCGTAGATCCGCCAGCCGAGCAGTTCGCTGTAGAAGCTGGCCAGCGTCGGCGGGTGTGCGGCGTCGATGGTGACGCAGGTGAACTCGATGTTCACGGAAAGCCTCCTGGTACAGGGGTTTTCGATGGGTATGCGGCGACGGTCACGGGCGTTCGAGCAGGCCGAGGGTGTTGCCGCTCGGATCGGTGAAGAACGCGTACGCACCCCCGGAGGGGAGCGGGATCTCGGGTTGGAAGGTGGTTCCGCCGTGGCGGCCGACCTGTGCCAGCGTCGCGTCGATATCGGGTGTCTGGAACAGGACCACCGGCTGGCCGACGCGATAGAGCGGTTCGGCGGGGCCGGCCGCCGGGTCGTCCGAGCGGGCGATACCGATATCGGGTCCGGCTCCGCTGGACAGGATCGGATAGCCCGGTGACTCCTCCTTCAGGCGCAGCGTGAACAGCCGCTCGTAGAACAGACGAGTCGCGCCGACATCGGGTGTCGAAATGGCGACCAGCGTCGCAGGATTGGGCGTGGCGGCCTTCGGCGGCGCCGACGTGTGCTTTGTCGCTGTGGTCAATCCGATCGTGTTGCCGACCGGATCGGTGAACATCGCGAACGCGCCCCCGGTCGAGATGGGTGTCTGCGGCTGAATGATCCTGCCGCCCAGGGTTTCCGCGCGCCGCAGCGTGGCGGAAATGTCCGGAACGCCGAAGAAGACAACGCTCTTACCGATCCGATACAGCGGTTCGAGTTGCCCCGCTTCGGGATTGCCGAGCATCGCGATACCGATATCGGGTCCGCTCCCAGCGGCAAGGATCGGGTAATGCGGATAGTCGGCCCGCAGAGTCCAGCCGAAGGTCTGTTCGTAGAAGGCGCGGTCGCGGGGGATGTCGGCGGAGGTGATATCGATCAGGACCACCTGCACCGGTTCGGGAATCGGGCGGGATCCGGTGGATTCGCTGTGGCGATCGAAGAACACGACCGTCAAGGTTGCGATGAGCACGGCGGCGACCGCCACGGCGATGAGCGCATGACGCGTCGTCCAGTGAATCGCCGAGCGTTCGAGCTTCATTGCACTCTCCTGTCTCGCCGATCCGGGCTACCCCTCGACCGATGGTCCGGATCGGCGCGTCATGGGCCGAGTTGTCAACTGGCGGACTGGATCTGGTTCACGCCGATGAGGTAGCCGTTCAGGTCCCTGAAGTAGAGGAGGCGGCCGAAGTCGAACTTCTCGTCCTTGACGATCTCGACGCGGTCGATGATCGAGTCGATGAAGGCGGCGGCGTCGTCGAGGTTGAGATACAACCAGCCCGACATGGCGCCGTACGGGACATCGGCCTTGGTCGGCATGAACTTGTGCGCCTCACCCGCGCCCATGACCTGGACGAACGCCTCACCGTCCATGGCGATCAGGTGCAGGTCGTCGGGGGCGATATCGCGCATCACGTCGAAACCGCGCTCGGCGTACCAGTCCAACGTGGCGCTGGGGTCGGGGACGATCATCAGCGGGCACACTCGACGCATCTGCATGGTCATACCTCTCGTGTTGTGGGCGTGAATCTCGTTGAGTCAGTCCGAATCGGCGACCGAGGGCGAACGGGTCAGCCGCCGAGGTAGTCGGTCTGGGCGGCGACTTTGCCATCGCGTAGACGCAGGACCGAACAGAAGCTCGTCTTCAATACGGTGCCCGCCGGCGGCAGGGCCGCGACCTTCCCGGAACTTGTGCCCAGAAAACGGTATTCGACGGCGATCAGATCGCCGTCGGCGATCACCTGGTCGAGGGTGAATCGCCGGTCGGGGACACCGTCGGCGTACTCACGGATGTGCTGTATGAAGGCATCGCGTCCGGTGTAGGTGTGGCCGAGCGCGGCAACGGTGTAGACGACATCATCGGTGTTCATCGCCGCGAAGCGGGTGAAATCCATCTCGTTGTAGGCCTCGACCCACTCATGAATGAACTCGGTGGCGTTCATCGGGGACTCCTCTCGTAGCGCGCGAATCGAATGCTCCGAGTTTGCCACACTTTAGTACTTATGTACAAGTACGTGAGTACAATATTTTGGGAAGTGATTGTGAGCGGCGTGGGTCGGGGGATTTGTACATCTGTACGGTAGCGTGCGGAGCGGCACCCTGGAGGAAGTGGAGGATATGACCGCCGATAAACCCGCCCGCCGACGCCGCGACCCCGCGGCCCGGGTCGAGGAGATAGCCGCGGCGACCGAGCGGGTCATCGCCGAGAAGGGGGTCGAGGGGTTGACTCATCGCGCGGTCGCCGCGGTGGCCGGTATGCCGCTCGGCGCCACGACCTACCATTTCGCTTCCAAGGACGACCTGATCGAGGCCGCGCTACGGCGGGCAGTCGATCGGTTCGCGCTCTATCTGGAACAGTGGCGCGCCGCCAATCCCCGGCTCGATACCGAGGAACTTGTTGCTGCACTGGCCGATTCGTTACTGCACGCGATTGTGGACGATCGCAACTACAACGTGCTGGAATCCGAGCTGTATCTTGCCGCGCTGCGCCGCCCTGCTCTGCGCCCGATCGCCGATCGCTACACCCGCCTCAGCTACGACACGCTCCTGCACTACACCGATCCGGACACGGCCGCCGCCGCGGCGGCGGCGATGACCGGCTTCAGCATCCAGACGGTCGCGCGCGGGGAACCGCCGACGCGGCGGGAGATCGAAACCATCCTGCGGCGCATCCTCACCCCCAACCCCGCGCTTTCGCCGTCCGGATAGCTCCTGCCCTGTGAGGAGCTGCCTGGCTCCTGGGCGAGAAAATATTTGTACTTGTGTACTTGTACATTTGTCTCGTAGAGTAGCTAGCGCTCAGCAATCATGATGCGGCCGTGCGCCGCCGTCGGAGCGGCCTTCCGTCGCAGCTCCAGATCCTGACTCCGAGAGGGGTTCGCCATGAAGATCGCGTTGCTCGGGACCGGATTCGCTCAGGTCCATGCCGCCGTCTACGCCCAGCGGAATGTCGAGGTTGTCGCCTTCAGTCGCAGCGCCGACAAGCTCGCCGAGATGAAGCAGCGGTACGGATTCGAGGGCACCACCGATCTCGATCGCCTGTTCACCGACCCGGCCATCGACCTGATCGACATCTGCCTGCCCGGCCACCTGCATGCCGAGCTCATTCTGCGCGGTCTCGCCGCGAACAAGCATGTGCTGAGCGAAGTTCCGCTCGCGCTCACCGTGGACGACGCCGAGCGCGTCGTCGCGGCGACCGCGATCAGCGATCGGGAGGTCTTCGTGGACATGAATCTTCGCTTCCACCCGGCATATCGGCGATTGCGTGAGCTCCTCGTCACCGAGGAGCTCGGCGCTTTGCTGGCCTTCGAAAGCGAAGTGCGGTCGGTGATTTGGCCCGGCTACCGGGGCGGTCTGGACGAAATCATGCCGCATATGCTGCACGGCGAACTCGATGCCATCGCGCACGCGCTCGGCGTGCCGAAGGCGTTCACGGCGACCGGGTGTGACGCCATCGAGGGCGGAGCCGCCGCGCAGGTCGTGTTCGACTATCCAGGTATGGTGACACGGCTCAGCGGGAACTCCATGATGCCCGCCGCATACGGGATCGCGGCGTGCATGCGCGCTACGTTCGCCGGTGGGGTACTGGAATATACGGTCGCACTCGAAGACGCCACCGCGGTGCCGCAACTGGCGATCCATGAGTATCGGGGCAGCGAGCGGCGCGTTCTCGCCGCAGACGACCCGGATTCCTACACCGCGATGATCGATCACGTCTTGGCGTGCCTGCGTGGCGAAGCAGCCAATGAGATCGCGCCGCTGAGCGTCATCGAGAGCCTCGGGCTCACCCTCGACATCCAGCGGGCGCTCGACGAGCGCGCCGCTCGACCGGACCGGCAGCTGATATGACACCGAAACCGCAGGGACGCAACGGTATCCGCATTCGCTCCGCGCGCACGAACAACCTGCGCGAGATAGACCTCGACCTGCCGCGCGGTGCGCTGGTGGTCTTCGCCGGGGTTTCCGGTTCGGGCAAATCCTCCCTGGTGTTCGACACCATTGCCGCGGAAGCGGGCTATGAGCTCAACGAGACCTATCCGCCCTACATCCGCACCCGGCTGCCGGTCGGCCTGCACCCGCACGACGTCCAATCCATGGTCGGCTTACTCAAACGCTGACGGGACAACGGCAATTCGGTGCTCGTCGTCGAACACGATCCGGACGTCATGCGCCACCCGCGCCGTCTACGTCCTCGACGAGCCCACCACCGGCCTGCACCTATCCGATATCGACACCCTCATGGCGGTCCTGGACAACCTTGTCGCCCAAGGCAATACCGTCGTGGTGATCGAACACAACCTCGACGTCATCCGCCGCGCCGACTGGGTGATCGACCTCGGCCCCGGCGCGGGTCGCCACGGTGGCCGCGTCCTGGTCCAGGGCACCCCCGAAACCCTCGTCGAATCAACGGAATCCAAGACCGGACACGCGCTCGCGAGCGGCGCGACGAGCGCCGGAAAGCAGCGACGGTGACGAGACGTTCGGGTTCAGATGAGTTGCGCGACGATCAGGTCGAGCACCCATTGAGCCAGCCCGGTCGGGAATCGGGTCGACATGTCCGCATCCCGGCGGGCGTCGGCGCGGATCACATTCCCTCACCGGCTTTCTTGACGGCGGACTCCTGGTAGATCTCGGCGTAGGTTCGAGAGCCTTTTATCAGGTCATCGGAGAACGCCGCGACATCATTGCCGATGAGTTCTATTACCCCTTTACCGGAGGCGGCTCCCTCTTCGAAGAAATCGACAATTCCGGACAGTAGGGTCCCGTCGGTCAACCCGACCGGCCCGACCTTGAAATAGTACTTTTGAATCTCCTGATAGACGATCTGGTAATCGGATGGGAGCGCCTTGACTCGTGCCATATGCGCCCGCCACTCCCGCTTACCTTCGATCATGTCGCGGATGCCCACGTTATCCTCCTCACCGGCCCAGTTTCCTTGCCGCGTTTTTGTTCAGTTGGTCACGCCACTTGTCGCGGTAACTTTTGGCTCCTTCTTCGCCGGCAATCGCCGCGCAGAAGCCTTTGATGTCGTCGCCCAGTGTCTCGTGGACACTCTGGCCATCCGCCGCTGCTTCCTCGAGCAGGCCGAGGGCGCCTTCGAGGATCGGCATAAGGTTGCGGCCCGTGAATCCCGCGTAGGGTGAGAGATTGGCCTGAATCTCGCCCCACGCCGCTTGATACTCGGCCGGGAGAGCCTCGGCTCGGGCTTGCAATGCCTTGTATTCCCTGGTGAGGTCGCTGCCTGTGATTGTCTCCCAGAAGTTCATTGTTTGCTTTCCTTGAGCTCGTTGATGCGCGAGGAAACGTAATCCCATTTAGCCCAGAAGGTCGCCAGTTCTTTGCGCCCCGCATCGTTGAGTGCATAGAACTTGCGCGGCGGACCGACTCCGGAAGGGCGTTTCGACACATCGACCAACCTGTTCTTCTCCAAGCGGAGCAGGATGGCGTAGACAGTGCCTTCGATGACGTCCGCGAAACCGAGTTCGTTCAGCCGGCGCGTGATGGCGTAACCGTATGTCTCGTCGGCGTCGATGATCTCGAGGACGCAGCCTTCCAGCGTGCCCTTCAGCATCTCCGTCAAGTTGTCCGTGACGTCCTCCTTTGATCGAACCACGCTATTCGGTGGTAATGACTACCGCTAGAATGTAGCACAGAGTACTGGGGCTTGCGCAACCGCTACTCAGTGTTGCAGTCTAGTGGTAGTCATTAGTACTGAGTAGCACGAGGAGGCAGGTGACCGAGGTGAGCGCGGAGAAGTCTCATGGCGCCCGGGCCGGGTTCACGATCGACCGGGCGGCGGCATTCGCCGGCATCACGGTGACGACAGTGCGGCACTACCACCAGCACGGTCTGGTCGAAGAACCCGAATTCGACAGCTCCGGCTGTCGCCGATACCGATCCGCCGAACTGCTGCGGCTGGTGCAGGTCCGAACGCTGGCCGGGGCGGGCATACCGCTGGCCGAAATCGGGGATCTACTCGACTACTTCCGCCATATCGAGCGCGTCCTCGACGGCGCTCGGTGATCAAGGCTGTCATTTCTCAACAATCCCAAGGGTGAAGCACATGCATGCTCGAAGTAGGGCCACAGTCGCCTCGGACAACGCGACCTGGACCGGCATGGTGCCGGTCGGCGATACGGAACTGGCCGTCACCGACACCGGCGGTTCCGGTATCCCGGTGATCTATCTCAACGGCCACATGGCATCTCAGCGGAATTGGCGGCGAGTCATCGCCGAACTCGGGCCGCAGTGGCGGCACATCACCTACGACATGCGGGCCCGGGGCAAGTCGAAGCGTTCGGCGGACTATTCGTTCGCGACGAGCGTCAACGATGTCGACGCTGTCCTCGCGGCCAGGGGCGTGCAGCGGGCGCTGGTGGTCGGCTGGTCCTACGGCGCGTTCGTCGGCGCACACTGGGCCAGCCGCAATCCCGACCGTACGGTGGGCGCGGTCCTCGTCGAGGGCGCGCAACCCTACGACTGGATCGATGAGATCGATATCGAGCAGATGCGAAAGCTCTGGCGGCGGTTGAACTTTCTCATGGTGTTACTGCGCCCGACGGGCCTGGCGCCGCGGATGACCGCCGAACAAATGGCGAACAGCAATATCGAGGCCGGCGAGATCGCCCGCGAGCGCGCACTGGGTCCCGTGCTGGACAACATCACCGTCCCGACCCGCTATGTGAACGCCTCGGGGTCGTCGTTGGGCAGCAAAGGCGATGGGCAGGAACGCATCCGCGCCAGCCTGGACCAGGTGGTCCAACGCAACCCGAACATCGAAATCCACGCGAAGGTTCCCAGCAACCACGGCAGCATCCTCCGCAAGGACTTCCGCACCATCGCCGCGGCCATCCGCGAAACAGCCACCGCATCCCGAAACCACCCGGGCCCCTCGACCCGGTAGCCCGTCGGCCTCGCCACCCGCGCGGCTCAGGGGGCGGAGGTTTCCGCAGGGCGGCGCAGCTCAATCGGATCGAGATGCGCTGTCCCCGAGATGAATTGCTCCGATTCCCGTCTATCGGCATGACCTCGCGCGCACAATCGAAGTAGTCGGATATCCGGCGTTCGCTGGGGAGGGGCCATGCACAACCCGATCACGGTGTCTTCGGAGTTGTCAGTGCGGCGTCGGCTCGCGGGCGTGCTCATGATCGCGGCGCTCTGCGGTATGGCCGGATGCGGGGACGACGAGGGGCATCCGGTGCCTGCCGACATCACTTCGTCGCGGTCGACGACACCGCCCGTGACGACGCCCCGCACGACTACCACCACCGCGGCACCGACACCGACCGCACTGCCGGAGGCCGCGGACGGCACGAATCTGGATGCCTGCGTCGACGGCAACTGCGAGGTACAGATCGACGGTCCGACGGTCATTCCGATATCCGTGCCCGGTCGCCTCGACAGCCTCGAGGTCGAGGCGATCACCGCCACCTCGGTAACGCTGAAGGTGATCATGGGATCCGGAACGAGGGGGAACGCCACCACCGGAGTCGGCGGAACGATCAACTTCAACGGCGTGGTCATCAGGCCGATAGCGATCAAGGATGGCTCGGTAGTCCTGAGCGTGGCCACTTCCTGACATCGAGCGTTGTGGCGGGCTCGGGATCAGGCGCTGATGTGTCAGAAGCTGGCCTGGCCCAGGTCGCGGATGACCTCGGCCAGGGCGCGGATGCGTGCGTTGTCGGCGTCCGAGCGCCAGATGAGCGCCCAGGTCAATCGTGGCTCGCCTTCGATGTCGAGATAGACGACGTCGGGACGGGCGAAGTAGCGGCTGCCGTGCGCACCCATCGTGTGCACGATTCCGTCGTGGACGACGGCCAGCAGGATGTCTTCGAGATTGGTGACCTCGGCGACCTTGTCGACCGGGCGGCCCGACGGCGTATAGAACGAGTTGAACGCGTCTTCCCAGTATTCGGCGACGGCCGATCCGGAGGTGGCGCCGCTGTAGTTGCCGCGCGTCTCCGCCGGCACCGACTTGCGGTCGGCGAGCTCGTGCCCTGCCGCAACGAGCAAGGTCTTCGGCTCAGTGAACAGGACCGGTCCGACCGTCAGATCGGGTTCTTCGATGGGCAGCCAGGTGATCAGTGCGTCGATCTCCCCGTTGCGTAGCGGGGCGAACGGATCGACGAACGGGTTGTGCCGGATCTGCAGGCCCCACTGCGGATGACGGGCGCGGAATGCGTCCCAGAACGGCCGCAGCTCGTGCGTGTTGGCGGCGATCGTGCCGATCCGCAGCACCTCGTCCTTGCCCTGCGCGGCCAAGCGCGCCTTGGCCACGCTCTGGTTCAGGCCGCGGTACAGCGGCTGCAGATCATCGCGCAACTGCTCGCCCAGCGTGGTCAAGCGGACGGTGCGGCTCGTGCGTTCGAACAGGTCCGCACCGACCATGCGTTCCTGTTTTTTGATCGCCTGGCTGATCCGGGCCGGTGATACGTGCAGCCGCTGGGCGGTCCGGCCGAAATGTAGTTCCTCCGCGAGGGTCAGAAAGATCTCGATATCACGCAGTTCCACGCCGACCCCGTTCGATCACCACCGGAGAATCGACGCTACCCCATCCTGCTGACGTCTCCTCACCTGCGGTGACGTGCGGTACGGGCGGGTCGTTAACCCGAGGGTTAACCGGCATTGCGAACTGTGTCGTTGTTCGCCGTCCGCCGACATCCGATGCTTGGTGGACACCGCCGCCCACCGGGTCGGCGGCCATCGCACCCAGATGACTTCGAGAGGAGGCGAGTCGGTGACATGAACGTTGTCGGTACCGCGGTGATCCTGATGGTTGCCGACCCAGCCGCGTCCAGTGAGTTCTTCGGCGCCCATCTCGGGTTCCGTGAGATCCTCGCCAACGAGGACTTCATCTGCCTCGGCCGCGATGACGCGTGCACCGAGATCGAACTTCGGCGCTCGAATCCCGAACTACCGCAACCGAGTCCGTGGCCGACCGGCGTTACCACGTCGCTCGCCGTCATCGGCATAGCCGGCGAGTACGAACGACTGCTGCGCGAAGGCGCGCACATCACCGCTCCGCTGCATCGAATGTCCAGCGGCGAATGGGCGCTGCGGCTCACCGATCCCAACGGCGTGGTGGTGCAACTCATCGAGTGGATCCCGCCCGCCGGGGCCTGATCGCCATACCTGCCGATCCCACCGAACGCGCCTGCGCGTGCGGCGATCCATGGCGCCCCGAGCATGGGGTGCGCATTTACCGGAAAGATTCCCATGGAAGTTGTATCGAAACCGAAACATCAAGCGGCCCAAGGGAGTAACCCCCGGCGCTGGTTGATCCTCATCGTGCTCTGCCTGAGTACTCTTGTCCTGGTTATCGACAATATGGCGCTGTCGGTGGCCGTTCCGTCGCTGGCGGCGAATCTGGATGCGAGCGCGCAGGACATCCAGTGGATCCTCGACTCCTACATACTCGTTTTCGCCGGCTTGCTGCTCACCTCGGGAAGCCTGTCCGACCGATACGGCCGCCGCCGGGTGATGATCGTCGGACTGGTGTTGTTCGGTGGCGCATCCCTGGTGGCGACACTGGCCGAGACGTCGGCGCAACTGATCGTGGCGCGCATCGTCATGGGCGTCGGCGGCGCCATGATCATGCCGTCCACACTGTCCATCCTCATCACCGTCTTCGATGCGGGGGAGCGCCGCCGAGCGATGTCGGTGTGGGGTGCGGTCAGCATGCTCGGCCTGGTGAGCAGTCCGATCATCGGCGGCGCACTCATCTCGCACTTCTGGTGGGGCGCAATCTTTTTGATCAACGTGCCGATCGTCGTGCTTGCCGTGGTGGCGGCACTCGCGCTGATGCCGGAATCGACGGGCCCGTGGCGGCGACCGGATCCGCTTGGCGCCGTGCTGTCGGTGGCAGGCATGACCGCGCTGGTGTGGACCATTATCGAGCTACCGCGTCACGGCCTGACCGGCTCGGCCACCCTCACCACGGCGGCCGTCGCCGTCATCGGCCTGGTGGGGTTCGTTATTTGGGAGAACATCACTCCCGATCCCATGGTCCCGCTGATGTTGTTCCGGGATCGTGATTTCAGCGGCGGCAGTCTCGCGCTCACCCTGGTACAGGTCGGCAACGGCGGTCTGCTGCTGGCGCTGCCCCTGTATCTGCAATCGGTCCTCGGCTACTCGCCCGCCGCGGCCGGGTTGGCATTCATCCCGTTGGCGCTGGCGTCCCTGATGGGCAACACATTCGGCGCGACCGTTGGCGCACGTTTCGGGAACCGGGCGCTCGCCGTGAGTGGTTTGGTCGTGATGGCGATCGGGTCGGTGCTGCTGGCGTCGCTGAGCGCCGACAGCGACTTCGTGATGGTCGCGATCGCGCTGTTCGTATTCGGTGCTGGCGGTGGCTCGGCCATGCCCGCGGCGATATCGGCGCTGATGGGCGCCGTTCCGCCCGCCCAGGCCGGGGTCGGCTCCGCGCTCAACGACACCATCCAACAGGCGGGCGCCGCGCTGGGCGTGGCGATTCTGGGCAGCATCCTGTCGAGCCGATTCAGTCGTGGCTTGCCGGAATCGGCTCCCGAGCAGGCGCGGCACTCGATCGGTGACGCGCTCGCCACCGCCGCGCGGACCGGCGACTCCGCGCTGGCCGACACCGCCCGCCACGCATTCGCCACCGCCATGTCGGGCAGCTTCCTGACCGGCACGGCCGGAATCGCCGCCGCGGCGATTCTCGCACTGTTCGTCATGCGCGGCCGTGATGCATCGACTCACCTCGAGGATGGAGAAACGTCTTGTCGTACAACGTAACTTGGGATCACCGGGGCAACTGGCAGGCATCCGGCACAGGTCCACTGTCGAGAGACGGCCTGCGCAGGATGCGGGATGTGCTGAGCGAGCACGTCGCGTCCGGAGCGATTCCCGGGCTGGTCGCGCTGATCGACAATGGCGAGGAATCGCACATCGAGGCGCACGGAACCTTGCATACCGGCGGCACCGAGCCGATGCGACGCGACACGATCTTTCGGCTCGCGTCGGTGACCAAGCCGATTACCGCGGCGGCGGTGATGGTCCTCATCGACGAGTGCAGATTGCGGCTGGACGATCCGATCGATGAATGGTTGCCCGAACTGGCGAACCGGCAGGTGCTGAAGCGGATCGACGGCGAACTCGACGACACCGTCCCGGCTCGGCGTTCGATCACCGTTCGGGACCTGCTGACCTTCACCTTCGGATTCGGCATGGTCGCGGCGATGTCTTCGAATGCTGCTGAACCGCGGCATCCACAAGGGCGAACGCGTCCTGTCCAGGCCCGCTGTCGGGTTGATGACCACTGATCATCTGACCCCCGGGCAGCGCGCCGGGAAGGACGAGCTGTTCAGCACCGAGGGCGCGGGAGGTTTCGGCAACCAGGGCGGCTTCGGGTTCTGCAAACCTGGGCCAATTCGGTTGGGACGGTGGGCTCGGCACCTCGGCCTACGCCGATCCGGCCACCGGATTCACCGGTGTCCTGCTGACCCAGGCGGCAATGGACGGCCCGGACACACTGCGCCTTTCGCGGGACTTCTGGACCATCGCCTGTCAGACGCTGGAGAACTGACGGCGGGGCTCCCGCTTCATCAACACACGATCGAGAGGAAAGACATTGTCCAAGAACGTAACTTGGGACGAGAAGGGCGCCTGGAAGGCGAAAGGCGCTTGGGGGGAGACTGATTCGCAGGGCGGTGGCTTCTCGGTCGCGCATTGGCAGGCACGCTTGGATGAGTTGCGCGCGGCGCGCCACGTGCCAGGCGCGACGCTGGCGGTGCTGGTCGGTGGCGAGATCTACGAGCTGGCAAGCGGTGTGCTGCACCGGGGTACCGGAGTCGAGGTCACCGCCGACTCGGTGTTCCTGTCCGGCTCGGTAGCCAAGATCTACACCGCCACCCTGGTCATGCAGCTGGTAGGTGAGGGGCTGCTGGATCTGGACGCGCTGGTGGTCGATGTGCTGCCGGAGTTCGGGACACCGGATCCGGCGGCGACGAAGGTCATCACCGTTCGCCAGTTGCTCAGCCATACCGGCGGCTTGACCAACGATTTCAACCGTGACACCGGTCGCGGCGACGACTGCCTCGAGAAATTCGTGGCCGCGGCACGTGAAGTGCCGCTGGACTGTCCGCCCGGCAATGCCCTGTCCTACGCAGGCGTCGGATACGCCGTGCTCGCCCGCATCGTCGAGGTGTTGCGCGGCAAGACGTGGGACGAGGCGATCCGTGATCACCTGGCCGGGCCGCTCGGCCTCGAGCACCTGATGACGCTGCCCGAGGAGGCGCTGCGCTTCCGGGGCGCCATGTCGCACCTGGGCGATGCGGGTGTCGACCCGGATCCGGCGCCCGTGTGGGATCTCATGCCCCGGTCGATGGGCCCGGCCGGGCGGGTGATCACTACCGCGGGCGATATGGTCCGGTTCGCGAAGTTGCATCTCGATGGCGGCGTCGCGGCGGACGGCAGCCAGGTGCTGGCCGCCGACGCGGTGACCGCGATGCAGCACCCCGAGACCGAAACCCCCGACAAATGGACCGTCAGCTCCGACGCCTGGGGGCTGGGCTGGACCCTGTACGACTGGAACGGAATTCGCGGCTACGGCCACGACGGCGCCGCGGTCGGCCAATACGCCTACCTGCGCGTGGTCCCCGAGGCCGGGGTGATCGTCGCCCTGATGACCAACGGCGGCGGCGCCCGCCAGCTATATGCCGACCTGTATCGGGAACTGCTCGCCGAACTCGCCGGCGTGCGTATGCCCGACGCGTTCGCCCCGGCGGATCCGCCCATCTCGGTGGATATGACGCCGTTCCTGGGTACCTATCGCCGCGAAGGCGTGGTCATCACGATCAGCCGCGACGATCACGGAAACAGCCATATGCGTTACGAATTCGTCGATGATATGAAGGACATGTCTCCTCCGCTGGAGATGGAGCTCGAGCCCTACTCGGCGAATATCTTCGCCGCGTCGGGCGCCGGACCCTCCTTCAGCGAGGACTACATGCCTGTCGTCTTCGCGACCCTCAGCGACGGCACCCAATGCTGCTACGCCGGCATGCGAGCCGCCCCGAAGGTCGCCTGACACAGCATGATTGCCCACTCGAGTTTCCGCGGGTCGCTGTCGACGATCACGACATTGTCACCGCGTTGGACTCCACCGGTATCGAGGGCGGCACCGATGCTCGTGCGGCCGCGTAACTGAACCAGCTTCGGCGCACAGCGGCAGTTCGCGCCAGCTGACACGGATGTGGCTGCCTCAGGGCCTCAACGCCGCGATAGAGAGGCGGGCGGTTTCGGTGGCGAGTTCATCGACGGTCAACTCGACGGTGCCGTCGAGCCATCCCTCGATGAGCTGATTGACACCGCCGGTGATGAACAGCGCGGCCCGGCGCAGCTGGTCGGGGTCGGGCTGCGCGCCGAGCGCGTCCGGAGCGTATTGCACGACGAGATCGGCTATGCGGCCGAGGATTTCGCGTCGGCGATGGACCAGTTCGGGCACGCCCGCGGGGTCGCTGGCGACGATGCGGTGGACGTGCGGGTCCCCGGCGGCCAGCTCGAGGAAGGCGTGCAGCCCGGCCCGGAGCTTGTCGGCGGCCGCACCCTCGGCGTTCAGTCCGGCCTGCACCATCGCCGCGAGGAGTTGATCGCTCAGCTCGTCGACGATCGCGACCAGCAGCTCGTCACGGTTGGCGAAGTGTTCGTAGAAGTAGCGGTCGGTGAGCCCGGCCGCTTTGCAGACGCCGCGCACGGTCACGGCGCTCAGGCCGGTTTCGCCCCAGAGGCGCCGCCCGACGGTCAGCAGCCGAGTGCGGCGTTCGGCCCGCCGGTCCTCGGCGCTGACCCCGCCGTAGCTGCGGACCGCATCAGACCTCGTCATTGACAGCATCTTAGCCATCGCCCTAAATTGGATGACACGCGTCATCAGATGGTCGATTCAAAGGAGAATCATGTCTGTCCACGACATCGCGACACCAACCGCCGACCCCTACCTGCGGGCCTTCGAACCGCTGCTCGACGAGTTCGACTACCGGGTCGGGCAGGTCGACGGCGCACTGCCCGCCGAGCTGACCGGCACGCTGTACCGGATCGGGCCGGGTAAGCACCAGGTCGGAAAGACGCTGCTGCACAACATCTTCGATGGTGACGGTATGGTGTCGCGGCTGGTCTTGGACGGGAAGTCGGTGCACTACCGCAACCGGTATGTCCGCACCTGCCACTTCGAGCACGGGCAGACCTCGGACCGGATCCGGTATCGCGGTGTGGGAACCCAGATTCCGGGTGGGCCGCTGGCCAATATCGGCCGCCTGCCGGAGAACGTCGCCAATACCAATATCGTCAACTACGCGGGTGGGCTGCTGGCACTGTGGGAACTGGGCAATCCACACCGCATCGACCCGGACACCCTGGAAACCTTGGGGCGCTGCGATTTCGACGGCAAGCTCGGCTTCCTCGGCGCGTTCTCCGCGCACCCGAAGTGGGATCCGGCAACCGGCGACATGTACAACTTCGGCCTGGACGTGCTGCCTACCCCGCGTATCCGCGCCCACCGCGTCGACCGCGCCGGGAAGCTGCATTCGCTCGCGTCGATCCCGATGCTGGATCTGCCGTGGAATCACGACTTCGCCCTCACCCAGCGATATTTGGTGTTCGTGCTCGACCCGCTGCTGCCCGACGTGGCGAAGATGGCGCTGGCCACCCATTCGTTCGTCGACTCCTTGCGGTTCAAGCGGTCCAAGGGCACCCGCTTCCTGCTCGTGCCCAAGAACGGCGGGCGGCCGCGCATCATCGAACACGAGGCGCTGCTGCACGTCCATCTCACCAACGCCTACGACGACGGCGACGACGTGGTGGTCGAACTCGTGCGCTTCGACTGCGAATGGGACGATTTCCGCCGCGGCGTCGGGCAGGTCAACACGCCGCACGTGCCCCAGTTCCCGGCGTCACGGCTCATGCAATATCGAATCACCGCCGCGGGCACCGTAATCGAACGCGAATTGACCGACATCACCGGCGAGTTCCCGCAATTCGACTGGCGCCGCGGCACCCGTCGTCACCACTACAGCTACCTCGCCGC
This sequence comes from Nocardia sp. NPDC052566, assembly GCF_044547285.1. Lineage (NCBI taxonomy): Bacteria > Bacillati > Actinomycetota > Actinomycetes > Mycobacteriales > Nocardiaceae > Nocardia > Nocardia sp. NPDC052566. The sequence goes on from NZ_JBIUAF010000006.1 coordinate 370,128, forward strand.
CCAAGGCCCCACCTCGGCAGCCCTGAACCGGATCGTCAAGGTCGACCACCGCACCGGCACCACCACCGCCTGCGATCTCGGCCTCGCCTCCGTCGGCGAACCCCTGTTCGTACCCCGCACCCGCGATGCCGCCGAGGACGACGGCTGGCTGCTGTTCCTCAACCACGACCTCACCGAAAACCTCTCGCAACTGGTCATTCTCGACGCCCGCGACCTCGAGTCCGGCCCCATGGCAACCGCATGGCTCGACCACCACGTCCCCTGGGGATTCCACGGCACCTTCAGCCGCCGCATCGCCGCCACCGCGGCACCGGTCCCCGACCCCGGCAGCCTGCCCAGCCGCTGAACGGGCCGAGTCGCGGATCCGTTGCCCGCATCCGCGTGTCGGATCCGCCAGATCGAGACCGGGCCGGATTCCTGGCATACGTTTCCCCAATGTGCGAATGCCGTGCTACCAGCAGCGACACGTTCGATGCCGGGGCGATCGGCTCGGGACCGAACCGGCGATCGTTGCTCGCGTCGGGTCTCGCCGCGATGGGAATGTTCGGCCTCGCCGCGTGCGGCTCGTCCACCTCGAAGCCCGCGGGCCCGACCACGCCGAATCCGGTGCCGGACAGCGCGATCGAACTGATCACCCTCGGCACCGAGGCCGGTCCGCCGCCGGGTGCCGCCCGGGTCGGCATCGCCAGCGCGCTGTCGGTGCGCGGCAAGGTGTACATCGTCGACTGCGGGCGCAGCGCCGTCACCCAGTTCGTCGAGGCCGGACTGAAATTCACCGATATCGCCGGGATCTTCCTGACCCACCTGCACGCCGACCATCTCGCCGACTACAACAACTTCTTCATGCTCGGCGGCTGGTTCCTCAACCCCGACGCCCCCGGCTTCCGGCCGATCCCGGTGTACGGTCCCGGCCCGGCCGGCGGACTGCCCGGCCGCGACGGCGGCGGTGAGGTCTGGACCCTCGGCGACAATCCCACCCCCGGCACCGTCGAGATGACCAACCGGCTGCTCGACGCCTTCGCCTACTCCTACAACATCTTCGCCCGGGATTCCTACCTCCCCGACCCGCGCCGGATCATGAACCTGCACGACATCGTGATTCCCGATGTCGGCGCGAGCTTCACGAATGTCAGCCCCGTCATGAAGCCATTCCCGATCATGTCGGACGACCGCGTCCGCGTGACCGCCACGCTGGTCGAGCACGACGATGTGTTCCCCGCCTTCGCCTACCGCTTCGACCTGGCCGACGGCGGTTCGGTGACCTTCTCCGGCGACACCGTCAAGAGCGGCAACCTCATCACCCTCGCCCAGGGCACCGACCTGCTGGTGCACGAGTCGATCTTCGAAATCGACGAGCATCCCACCAAACCCGCCACCTACACCCCCGCCATGGCGGGCCCGCCCGACTACTTCCTGCGCAGCCACACCCCGGCCATCCAGGTCGGGGAGGTCGCCAAGGCCGCGGACGTGAAGAAACTGGTGGTCAGCCACTACGGCCCCGGCGATCTACCGGACGGCCAGTGGATCGACCGCATCGCCAAAGGCGGCTACGGCGGCCCGATCTCGATCGCCCGGGACAATCAAGTGCACACGATTCGCTGAAACCGAGGACGACTGCCGCCCGGAGACGTCCAACCTCCTTCTGTTCCTGACGGGCCGAAGCCCGCAGCATCAGGCCGTAGAGCAGGTTCGCCGACGGCGAGAGCGCGAGTCCGCGCGCCGTGCGGGCCGCGCGGTGGCTCTGGGCACCCGCGCGGGCAGGCTCACCGGACAACTGCGCGCGCAGCCGTTCCGCACGCTCGGATTGCGTTGCGCGTCCCGCTGATCCGGCGACCGTGTCCGTATCGTAATTTGTTGTGCCACATCATAATTAACGGAACCGACCAGGCGGGATGTACCCGTTCTCGCCCCGGCGGACACTGTGGAAAAGCTGGAAAGACCGGCGGCTACCCCATACCCAAAACCCATTGGTCAGCGCGCCTACGGTGCGCCAACCAACACGAATCCTGGGCGGGCTGAAGGATCGCGACATCGTGCAGAGATGGTCACGGGCCTGATCGCCTGTTCTGGTTCAGGCGGGTGGGGTTGTCCACAGTCGATCGAGGGGGAGGACGTGGAGCTTTTCCTCATACGTATACGACTTCTGGCCGAGATTGATAACCGCGCCACCTACGAAGGCGCTGCCCAGTTTGTTGCGAAGCATCCGGAGCCCTTCGAAGTCGCGGTCGGTCACGGTGCCTGAGGCTTTGACCTCGATCGCAGCGACGGACCCTGTGACGGTTTCGATCACGAGGTCGACCTCTTGCTGGTCTCGGGTTCGGAAGTGGGAGAACGCAACATCTTGTTGTGCCCAGCCGGCTTGCTTGATCAGCTCGTTCACGGTGAACGTTTCGACGAGGTGACCGAACTGGCTTAGTGCTGCGGGAATACGACTGGACAGTTTCTGTTCTGTCAGTCCGGTGAGGTACGCGGCTAGGCCGGTGTCGACGGTATGGACCTTCGCGCTGCGGATAGCCCGTTGGGTGGCCGATCGGGTGAACGGTTCGATGCGATGGATGAGGAACACCGCCTCCAAGAGACCGAGATAGTCCTTGACCGTCGTCGAGTCGAGTCCGACAGCGTCGGCGATGTTCGCGATGTTGATTACTTGGCCGGTCTGGCCTGCGAGCTTTTGAAGTACCTGTGGCAGTACTTGTCGCTGGCGGACTTTGCGGATCTCCATGACATCGCGCTCGACGACGAGGTTGACGAAGTCTCTGAACCACCGATCGCGGGATCGACCAGGTGCCCGAGCCAGAGCGAGTGGGAACCCGCCGGTGAGCACGGCCCGCTCATAGTCGGCACGGGTGGTTGTCGACGAGCTGGCATTCACCAGCGACGCGGGATCGCTGATCAGAGCGTCCAAAGCCGTGTCGAGCGTCCCTGCCAGTTCCCCCTGGGAGAGCGGCCACATCGTCACGATATGGGCTCGGCCGGTTAGCGACTGCGCGGCCGCCGGGAGTGACCCATAGCGAGTCGAGCCGGTCAGAATGAAGCGCCCAGCCCGCAGATTTGTGTTGAGTTCGGCCTTGATGGCGTCCAGAAGCAACGGAACATGCTGGAATTCGTCGATACACACGGGTGTGGGGCGGTCCGAGGCGACGAACAGTGCAGGGTCGGCCGAGACGGCTCGTCTGGTCTCCAGATCGTCGAGATCGAGTACTTGGAGACCAGCCGTCCTGGCACACGCGGAGAGTAGGGTGCTTTTGCCGACTGTGCGGGCGCCGGTCAGCACGACCACGGGTTCGTCGTGGACCAGCTCGGCCAGTACTCCCTGTAGGTGACGTTCGATCAGCTTGGGCTCCGGCATCGTGGATCCTCTCTGATCTGAAATCTGCCGGGGATATAATCCCACATTCGCGACAATAAAATCCCAGAACTGCCAGACATCTAATCCGAGATTTGCCAGGGCATACGACTCCCGGAGCCGAAGCGAGGGATTGGATCGTCACCGAGGGTGGGTTGCGCTATCCGCTGATCTGCCGACGGCTTCGCCACTGATCAGCCGATGAACCCGGATGCGGATCGCCCTGCGTACTTGCCGGGTGTGGAAGGCTGGGAACATGAACCGATTGGCCACCGCGACCTCGCCGTATCTGCGTCAGCACGCCGGGAATCCGGTCCACTGGCGGGAGTGGGACGCGGAGGCGCTGGCGGAGGCGGCGGCCAGGGATGTGCCGATCCTGCTGTCCGTCGGATACGCGAGCTGCCACTGGTGCCACGTGATGGTTTAGGGTTACAAGCCGTATTTGTGCAGGTAGGCGGCGGTTCTTATTGCAAAATCAGCCGTAGGCGCGTTTGATCTGATCTAGATCAAGTCGACTTTGAAGTCGTTCCAACAGTGCAGCGCCTTGGTGTGGGTCGCTGCAATGGTGCCCGTGGTAGCGGGCAGAGCGATGTGGGGAGAGTCTGGTGGACGCTCAGGAGCTCGCGACAATCGCCGCAGAATCTACGACGCCTACGTTCGCGGACATCTCGGTCGCGTCGAACGCGATCGTGACTGCCCTGATCGATGAGGAAACGGTGTTGACTGTCGATGAGGCAGTCGCGATCGTGTGCGATGTGGTGGGAGTGCCGGTGGCGCGTGGCGGGCGGATCGAGATCGGTTCTGTCGCAGTCGCTGTGGTGGCGGAGCAGGTGCGCACCGCATCTGTGCTGGGCTACGTGAAGGTAGTCCATGCGACGCGGCTGGCGATCGCCCGATTGATCGCCCAGGGGTTGATCGTTCCTACGACCATGGGCGGGTCAGATTCCGACCATTCGATCACGGTGCCTTACCAAGTGCGCGGACACGGAAGTGGTGTACAAATTCCGGTGGGCCGCGTCCTGGTTCCGGGGTCGTTTCGAGCGACGCCGGGGCTTTCCGTGGTGGGTGATCTGGCGTTGTTGACCATGGAGCGGTGGGCGGATGTGAAGCCGTTGCTCAATGATCGGTTGTTGCGACTGCTGGAGGAGTGCCTCGATGCGGCACGCCGGGGCAGCCACCTGAGCGCGGTCACATTGATGGGCGCGGTGCTGGAGGGCACGTGGTGGACCGTTGCCGAGAAGCTGCGTAAGCGTGACCCGCAGCTGGATAAGTTGGTAGCTGCCAAGGGGTCTGCGGCGCCGATGCAGGTGAAGGTGGCTGAGGTCCTGCGTGCTGCGAACCTTCCTGCGGGGAAGGCATCAGCAGACGCGCTACTGGCTTTCGCCGGGCAGGTGCGGCAGGTTCGGAACTACGGGATTCATTCCACAGTCAAGGATGACCTCGCTGCGGAGAAGTTTTTCACCGAGACAGGGAGTTATCTGTTGATCCTGCAGGCACATTCACATTTGGTGCAGTTCCTTGGTGCGGCGAGAGCATTGCGCCCGCGCGCTTTTCGCAAATGAGGCGACTCGGTGCGGATCAGGGCTCTCGAACAGCGGGTGAAAACTGACTGTCCGATTGGAGGCGATCTTGCGAAGATGAGCCGTGGCTAACTACAGCAGCGACTACCTGCGGCGACTGCGCGATGCGGTGACCGAATTCGATAGTGCCTTCGAAGCTTGGATGCAGACTCAGGTCGAATCCGATCACATGTCGGCGCGGGGCTTGTTTCCCACAGTTTGGGCGAAGGACGAGCAGGACCCCGCCGAAGTACGCCGCCTTGAGCTCAAGGTCGCAGAAACCGCTGGAGCCGCGGCTAAGGCCGTCGCTGTGACGGGAACCTACATCGCCGTCGCAGGGATCGGAGCTATCGACCCGATCGCCAACTGGTTCATGATGGCGAACCCGAAAGCCCCGCTCAGCCCCAAAGACGTTCGCATGACCGCAGCTACCACTCGTGGGCGACTCGACACGCTGATCGCTGAAGCCGAAGCCGCCTCGGAGTCAGGTCTTCCGGGTTTCGTGCCGTCCCAGCTGCATCCGATGGTCTGGGCATCCGCCGCCGATCACTGGACATCACACCAGTACCGCGTCGCGGTGGTCGAAGCCGCTGAGGGGCTCACGATCCATTGGAAGACAAAGCTCGGGCGCAACGATGTTGACGGCACCGAGTTCTGGCAACAGTCCCTCTCTCCTGGGGAGCCGACGCCTGAGCGCCCGAAGCTGCACTGGCCCGGTGATCGCACCGACAAGACGGTTCGAAGCATGCGCGGTGGCCTCGAACCGATGGCCCGTGCGCTCAATGATTTTGCGACGGGGCTGAATCTGACGGTCCGCAATGTTGCGACACACACTCGGCAAGAGCTGTCCGAGCAGGAAGCGATGGAAAGGCTGGCGGCATACAGCTATCTCGCGAGGCTCCTCGATAAGTGCGAGATCCGCCGCGCGGACGAGGAAGCGAACACGTAGCCGTGGCCGTTATTTACTGGTGCAAACCGGCATTGGCGGTCGTCGTTACGGCCTCTGCTGCGGACGAACGGTGAGGATCTGTTGGGCACATCCGATGGGTCCTCGGGTGTCATGTAGGACGGCCGTGGTCAGGCCCTGATCGACGTGGTCTGGGTGTATTTCCCGGGCGATTCGAAAAGTATCCACGGCCAGTCGAGCGCGGTCGCAGGTTCGGTTCATCGGCGGGGCACGATACAGATGGGAACAGGACCGACCAGCATCTTCTTGCTGGACAGCTGGTGATCGAAGCTGACTTCGCGCTGTGAAAGCGGGGAACCCTCAGCCAGAGTGGCCAGCTGCAGCGCGTAGTACCTGAGTCCAGATGGCCTCAACGTGGCGGGCGAAGGTCTGGCTTTACCGACGAATCCTGGCGCGGTTTCCTGACGAATTTCAGCGGGGTTCCAGCGGTTTTCGGCCATGGCATGCTGGTGAATCTCAGCGCGATACCTACCGCCCGAAGGCGCTCCGTCGGCGCATCCGCACCGACGGAGCGAGCATCCGCGGCGGCCGGATCATGGTGTACGACAAGGACATCGGTGCCATCCTCGCGCTGCGTAAGCTATGAGTGGCTATGCCAGCGAATCTTGACGTCGGTTATCGGTGAATTGTGACGTCACTCGGGCCGTGGAGGGCCGCCGTGTATCGGTGAAAAGTGACGTCACCTGGCTGGTGTGTCGTGTGGGTGTCGATGGTTGATCGTGCCTGCTCGGGTGGTCAGAAGTCGTTGGGCGGCAGGTAGTGTTCGCCGTCGTTGCCGCCGAGCAGGAACGCGAAGCGTTCCAGGTCGGTGCGCATGTCGGCGGCGGTGGAGACCGATCCGCCGAAGTGGTTCAGGGCGGCGGCTGCGGTTGGGTCGGTGTCGAGCCAGTCGCGTAGGAATCCGAGGAGTTCGGCGAGTTCGATGGCGTCTTCGACCGCGATCTGGATCCTGGGCATCAGCTATTGAGAGTGGCTGGCGGTTCTGGTGCGGGCGAGTCGGTAGGAATCGGTGCCGGTTTCGATGATGTGCCCGCCGAAGGTGAGCCGGTCGACGATCGCGGCGCAGAGCCGCGGATCGGTGAAGGTTTTGGTCCAGCCAGAGAACGATTCGTTGGAGGCGATGGCGACGGAGTTCTTCTCCTCGCGTTCGGTGAGGACCTGGAACAGCAGCTCGGCGCCGCGTTTGTCGAGTTCCATGTAGCCCAGTTCGTCGATGCAGAGCAGGTCGACTCGTCCGTAGCGGGCGATGGTTTTGGTGAGGACCTTGTCGTCGGCGGCCTCGACCAGTTCGTTGACCAGTTTCGCGGCGAGGGTGTATTTCACCCGGAAGCCTTGCATCGCGGCTTCGGTGCCCAACGCGATCAGCAGGTGAGATTTTCCGGTGCCGGAATCGCCGATCAAACACAGCGGCAACCCTTTCCGGATCCATTCGCAGGTGGCGAGGGTGTGGATGGTGGCGGGGTCGACGGTGGAGTTGGCGTCGAACTCGAAGGCGCGCAACGACTTGTTGCGTGGGAAACCGGCGGCGCGGATGCGGCGTTCGGAGCGGCGGCGGGCGCGGTCGTCGCATTCAGAGAGCAGCAACTCCGCCAGGAACCCCCGGTAGGTCATCTGTTCGCGTAGTGCGGCGTCGGCGATTTCACCGAATTGGGTGCGGATCGTCGGTAGCCGCAGCATGCGGCAGGCCTGGTCGATCGAGGCGTCGGCGGCTTGCTCGGTCATGCCGTGGCGGCGAGGTGTGGTGGTGGGCGCGGGCGTCATGAGCTGGTGGTTCCTTCCTTGGCTGCGGGGGTCCGGCGCAGCAGTTGGTCATAGACCGCGACCGAGGGCGGTGGCCGTCGATCCGGTGGCAGCTGGGCCAGGCGGCGTTCGGTCAGCGAGGGCATCGGGTTGGGTTCGTTCAACTCGACCGCTGTCGTGTTCGGTGTGGTGTCGCCGATCTTGCGGGCCTCCAACGCGACCGCGTCCGCGGTCAACGCCCCGGCCTGCAGGGCCGCGGCCAGTCCCGCGACGATGTGGTCATGGGGCAGATGCCGGTGCAGTAGAAGCACTTCGATCAGGGCGCGGGTGCCGTTGCGATCGCCGTGCGCGCGGCGGGCGGCGGCCCACCACGCGTCGTGCACCGGGGTGAATTTGCCTGCGGCGCGGGCTTGGTCCAGGGCGGTCGCGCCAGGTAGGGCACCGGGTTTGCGCAGCAGCCCTTCCAGGTAGTGGTCCAAATCCAGGCGGGATCGTTCCCGCCCGACGAGGCGTTCGTGGCGGGCGACCTCGGTGCGGCCGTCATAGACGATCAGGTGGCTGGCATGCAGCAGCACCCGCACCTGACGGCCGATCAACCGCGCCGGAACCGAATACCGGTTGGTGCGCACCACGATCTGGGAGTATCGGTCGACTCGCGGGGTGAACCAGCTGCCGGTCTCGAACCCTTCCTCCGGCAACGGTTTCAGCAGTTGCTGCTCGATGGCGAAGTGCTCGCCGATCGTGTGGGAGCGAGCCTCGATGCGCCGCGCATCGTCCTCGACATCCCAGACGTCGATCTTCGCGTTCAGCTCCTCCAACGAGTCGACCTCGGGCACCGGCACCAATCGGTTGCGGCGAAACCAGCCGATATCGCCTTCGACACCGCCCTTTTCGTGCGCGCCCTCGATACCGGGCTGGCAGTAGAACGGCTCCAAGTCGAAGTGCGACCGGAACGCGGTCCACCGATCGGTCTCCTTGCGTAACCGCGCGAACCCGAGCACTTGGGCGACGGCGATCTTCAGGTTGTCGTATCGGACCCTGCCGAACGGGACTCCACCCAACACGGTGAACGCGTGAACGTGGCCTTCCAGGAACGCTTCCTGCCCGCCGGAGGCGGAAACACGGTGAACAGCCTTGCCAGAGAACGACATTCGGAACGAGAACAGATAGCAAGTGACCGTCTCACCGCGCAGCCGGACGGTGAAATCACCGAAGTCGACCTCGGCTTCGGCGCCCGGATGATGGGTCTGCGGGACGAACACGTCGGCGGGGCCGCGCCCGGTCTCGACCCGGATCTGCGGCTTGCGCGCCGAAACATAGTCCCGCAGCGTTTGATACGCGATGCCGGTCATACCGTACTCGTCGATCAGACGGGCATAGATCCGCTTGATCGTGTGCCGCTGCTTGCGCGGCGCGTCCAGATCCTTGAGCAGGATCTCATCGATGACCGGCTTGAACGGGTCCAGCTTCGAACCCCGCCGCGCATACTGCTTGCGCTCGGCCGGCCACACCGATTCCAGCGCCGACTTCACCGTCCGCCAGCCCACCCCGTACTTGCGCTCGATCTGACGCCCCGACATCCCCGCACGCGAGTCTCGCCGGATGGCGGCATACAACTCCACCTTCGACTGACGAGACGACAACGGTGACTCTCTTCCGGCAAGGCCCTGCGCGAAGCACACGCATCCTTACACCGCAACCATGATCATGACGTCAAAATCCACCGATACGAACATCTTCCGATCCCGGCCACCGTCGAGATTCACCGACAGGTGACGTCACAGATCACCGATCTAGCCACTATGAGTAGCCGGATGTGCTTCGCTGAGACCACGCCGAAATTCGTCAGCATCGACTGTGTCCGATTTCGGGGGTCGGCCGGGATTCACCAGGAAACCGCGCTGGGATTCACCAGTGAAACCAAAGGTCGGACCGAAACGGGTGCGGACCCGATGGTGGTTGGTGCTGAAGTCACAGCACGTCGAGGTGGTCCATAAGCAGCACGGTGATCGTGACGGTGCCAGCAAACCCCACTCCCGCGTCACGGATTGCTCGGGCGGCATGTATGCCTTGGGCCTTGGCGAGGAAGGCCGTAACCATTCCGATGATGATTCCCAGAAGTACGGCGATGGCGATCAACAGGATCTTGGTGCTCATGTTTGTCCGATCTCGTCAGTGGCTGGTGTTGGTAGAGATTCACCAATCCAGCTGCGACTGCACAACCCGGGCATCATCGGCTGGCGGGAGATCTGATGCAGGTCAGAGGCCTTTTATGAGTATCGGAAGGTGGCTGCGACTCGTGTCGACTCGCACCGAGTCGGCACTTGTCTTCGACAGAAACGATGTGTTCAGGAGACAAGCCTCCCTGCAGATTGGGCCAACCGCTACGCGCGGATACGGTCCCCTTCGAGTTCCCTCACGCCGCTATTCCCGGTCGAGAGCACCCGTGCCACGTGAGCGTTCGAGCCAACGGTGCGATTCCAGTTTCTCGCCCTTGTCCGTCAGCAGAAGGGCAAGATTGTTCATTGCGCGGTAATGTCCTCGCTCGGCCGCTCTGCGGTACCACTTTTCTCCGAGTTCGAGATCGCCGCTACCGACGTGACGGAACCCGAGTCGATACATCGCATCCAGGTCACCCGCATCTGCACACCGTTCCAGCCAGTAATTTGCCTCCTCAAGCTGGTCCGCGAGGTATAACGCCTTCGACAAGGCCACCATCGACGGCAGGTGGTTGCTCCCGGCTCCCCTCCGCAAATACGGCATGGCTTCTTCGAGACTGCCGCGATCATGCAGCAACCCGGCATAGCTGCGCATCGACTCCAGATCCCCCGCATCGGCGCCCGGTCGCAGGAGTTCTTCCGCGGCAGCTACATTGCCGCCCTGGTATAGAGCGATGGCGAGGAACCTAACAGCCGTTAGGTTTCCATCGCCTGCTGCGCGGCGTAGCCAACTCTCACTCTCTGTCACGTCACCGCGGTCCATGAGAAGGACACCCAACGCTGACATCGCCTTTGTCGATCCGGCTGCTGCCGCATGACGGAACCACATCTCGGCGTCGGTCAGGTTTCCACGGTCGGAGTGGACGACGCCGAGGCCGTGAGCCGCGTGCATAGCGATCTCAGCGTCCGCATCGGCGTCGGACTGCTGGACTCGCACATACCAACGCTCTGCCACATCGAGGTCCCCCCGGTCGAGCGCCACACAGGCAAGGTTGAAAGCAGCGCGCATATGTCCAGCGCAGGCTGCCCGCAGGAACCAACGCTCAACCTCCGCCATCCGATCGCTGTGGCGGCGCAGCGCCTGCCCGTAGTCGAACATCGAGTCCGGATCACCGGTGTTAGCTGCCCGCGCGAGCAGATCTTCGGCCTCATCTGCCCGTTGCGACTCGGTTAGCAGGACAGCCAGATTGTGTACTGCCGTGAGATCCCCGGCCTCCACGCCCCTGCGGCACCATATCTCGGCCTCGCCCAGGTCATTTCGTTCCTTGCACAGCAACCCGATGTTCGCGAACGCCGGTGTACAGCCAGCTGCGGCAGCTCGGCGATACAGGTCGTCGGCCTCACGCAGATTTCCGCCGAGATGCCTCGCGACGGCGAGACTGTAAAGCGCCCCGGGGTATTCGGCGTCGACGCCGCGACGCCAAAGACTTTCAGCGATGTCGCTATGTCCCCGCAGCTGGGCTTGGAGCCCGACAAGGGTCAGAATTTCGGGATCAGCATCGTGTGTGGCTGCTGCCCAATAGTCGCGGGGAATCGCACGCGCCGGACGATCCTGGCCATCATCTGCGGCTACGAGGTAGTCGAACGGCCGGTACGTGCGCTCGCCGGTGGGTAACCGTTCGGCCTGAAGGGCCGCTACCCGACCAGAGCCTTCTCGCGGCATCCGTGCCTCCACCACAGCCTCTCCGATCGCGGAGTTGGTGATGTCAACATGTGGCCACTGATGTTCGACGACAAACGCGGCGAGTCGGCACAGCTGACTCTCTGGGATTGCGTCGAGCCGACCTACCCTGATCCAGTCGATTGCTGTTTGGATGACCGCACCAAGTGCAGGGTCGGAGCACCGAGCTGCGTCATAGCGCTGAAGTAACTCCGGTGCGCCGGCGAGTACCTCCGCCAGTCCGTATCCACGCAGGTTCAGCGAGGGATAGAGTGCGGCGGCCAAGGATTGCTCGGAATCGTCGTCGCTGGTCGATCCCAATCTGACGAACTCGCCCTGAGCCAAGACCATCCGTTGGTCACGAGTCAACTCGCCGGTGCTTTGGATCAGCCGGTTGACAGCAACATCGCGAATAGTGGCCGCAACGACCGTTCGTGCTGGCCGCGCGGTGATCTGTGCCAGGATTGCCGGGCTCAGCGGACGGTCGCCGACTAAAAAGTCCTGTAAATCATCCAGCCACACAACGATCTCATCGACACAATCACGAAAGTCTGGTAGGTCGATCACAGCCCCTAATGCGCCGCGGCTTGGTATGAGCATCCGTGCGTGCGGCACTGCCCGGCGAGCGCCCTCGAACAACGTGCGCGTTTTGCCTGCCTTCGACGGGCCGACTAGCACGACCACGTCAGCATGTTTCAACGCCGAAATGACCTTGCTGTCAACCTGATTCGCCGTGCGGGGAACATATCGGTCACCTCCAGCATTGCCTGCTCGTCCGAATATGTTGCGTGTCGCACCCACCGAGTACGGATCGAGGTCCGCGACTCGCGGAAGACCACCATCGGAACCGAGCTGTTCGACGCATCCTTGCCACACTGAGTCCGCGCGCCCGGTGTCTTCCGCTGATACCGGAACTTGACTGGCCGAGACAACAGTTGCCAACGCGGCTCGGCGGGCTTGATCCCATCTCCTGATCTCACGCGTATCGGGCTGCTTCCGGCCTGCGCGCTGCATCAGGAATACGATCAGTCGCTCAAACTGGTCACTGTTGCGCGGGACCGTCCGCTTCTCTGGACAGCGCGCCAGCCAACCACGAACTGTCGTAGTGCTCGTCTTGGTGTGCTGCGCGATCACGTGCTCCGGCGGCGATGCAGCCGCCTGGTGTAATTCATCCAATCGAGCGAAGAACCGTTCACGCGGACCAAGTTCCCCCACGCTAGCCCCCTTCGAGACCATTGGTAGTGACTAGTGACCGTTCCGTGGTCACATACCATCCTGGAGAAATTGTGTCCCTCCGTATTCAACCGCCCAGTACTTCGTCTGGAGAAGCTCGGCGGTTCGGGTGCCGGTCTCAGCAGCGGCTCCGCATTGAAACTAGGTCCTGTCCGGTACACCGTTCTCACTGCGACTGCTTTCGTGAAACTGGCCCGCGCAGCTTCTCGCTTGTGCGTTGTACCCGTCGGTGACCGGCGCGTTGCCACCAGGTGGTGGCTTCGGGGAGTTGTCCGCGGTAGCGCAGGCGGATCGCGAGGTTGTGCATCGCGTCGGTGTGGCCAGATTCGGCGGCTCGCCGATACCAGGTGAGGGCTTCCTCGGGGTGGCGGGACTTATCGAGCAGGAGGGCGAGGTTGTACATAGCGTCCGTGTTGCCGGACTGCGCTGCTCGGCGCCACCAGAGTTCGGCGTCGCTGACGCGTTTCACCTGGTGCAACAGGACTGCCAGATTGCCCATGGCCTCGACGTTGCCGCGCTCAGCGGCCTCGCGGTACCACTCGTGCGCTTCGCGGGCTTGACCTTGCGTATCGAGCAGATCGGCGAGGTTGTTCATCGCGCCAATATGTCCAAGCGACGCGGCCAGCCGCCACGAGCTCTCTGCCTGAGGGAGATTGCCTTGGAGGACGAAGCGCCGACCGTTCTCGAATAGTTCGTCGGTGTCGCCATCAGCACCGGTGGGGTGGTTGATGATCGGCGTGATCGAGGGAGCGCCAGGTGTCGGTCGGAGGGTGGGTGGGGTGAATAGACGTAGTTCACCGGCGATGTTGATGCTGCGTCGTTGGGGGCGGGGGTAGCCGTCGCGGTGCAGGGCTTGGTCGATCTTCTGGTAGAGCTGGTCGAGTGTGAGGTTGGTGTTGGTGGCGGTGCTGAGCAGGGCTGCGGTGAAGGCGGTGTGGCGGTGGCCTTCGGGCGCGACTGACGGTTCGTTTCTGGCGGAGGAGGCGATGGTATAGGTGCCCTGGATGTCGATTTGACCGTCGACGAGCGAGGATGGCGCACCCATGGCTTCGAACGCTCGTCCGGAGAAGCAGCAGTCAAGGATCAAGATGCGTGCACGGGCCGGACTCGCGAGGAGTTCGTCGCGCAGTGTCGCGAATGGCACTGAGCTCCATTCGGGTTCGTCTCGGCTGGTGCCGGACAGAGCCAGGTACAACCGTCCGCGCTTGTCTACGACACCGTGTCCGGCGAAGTAGACCAGCAGCACATCCTCGGCTTCGCGTGCGGCGGAAGCGACCGCCTTTCCAACCTGCGTGTTGTGCTCGGGATCGGTCAGGACACTGCATTGTTTTTCGGCAAGCGCGCTGCCGGTGGATGCGGTCAGGAGCCGGGCGAGGTCCGCGACGTTGTTGAGGGCGGCCGGTATATCAGGGAACTCGGGGTCGATGTACCGGCTCACTCCGATCAGGGCGGCACGCCACCCGCTGCGACTCGGTGCCGGTGTCATTGTGGGTCGTGGGGCCGTTCGAGCATGCTCTGCAATGCTTGGGTGATCTCCGGTGTCTTGATTCGCTTGGCGTCGAGGGTGATCTCGGTGTGGTCGTCGAGTTTGAGGGTGACGGCGATATCGGATCGGCGCACGGTGAACCATGCTGTCAGCGACCGGGCTAGCGCTGGGGCGATTCCTCCCGCGCCGACGGCCACGACAAGCACGTCGTAGAGGTCGCCCATCTGGCCCGGACGAATCTGGTTTGGGGGCAGGCTGACTCGACCCCGGAGTTCGTCGTCGTCGTTGAACCATTCGAGGAGTTGGAACAGGTCATCGGCGCTGCCGTTGGAGCGGATCGTCAACTGGCCCTTGGCTTCCGGCATGGTATCCATCCTGCCGCGCCCAGCCTCACCACGCACACGAACCAGTGGGATTGCACCATCATTTCTCGTCTGAATCCCAGACCGCATCGCTGCGTGTGAGCGAGCGGTGTCGAGAACCCACTCACTCCGGTCGACATGTCCGTGCAGTCGGACGCTGGAGTGTCGAACCACGGTGGTGGGCATGATCATTGCTGGCGGGTACTCCGGGGGTCGGCTGGGCTTTGGCGGTATTCCACTGCTTCGGCGAGCTCGTTGAACTCGAGCATCTGGTCCGTCAGTGCCTGCAGGTGCTCACGTACTTCCGCCGGAGTGGCGTAGAAGAATTCTCGACGTTGATTGACTCCGTTGACGCGTTTGTCGCTCAGCCGGCGATGCAGCTCGGCTTCGATTCCGGCCGCGTCTTCGGCGTAGAACAGGGCGTGGACGTCGTATCGGAACGGTACCGCCGAATTGCTCAGTTCACTGATGCGGTCCGACGGGTCGTGGCGGCGGGTCATGCCGATCTGGACTACACCTTCGCCGAACGCGCCGACGTTGGAGATGACATAGACATGGCCGATGCGAATGTCGTTCTCCTGGTTGGTGATTGTGGTGAGTTTTCGTTCCCGATCCTCCAGCCGGGCGCGCAGGTCTTCCGCGTCCGCGGTGTCCTTATTGCCCGCGGCCTCGAGCGCAGTGAGGGCTTCGCGGTCCTGCTGTTGCAGTTTTTCGAGTTTCGCTCGCTCACGAGCTAGCTCTTCGTGCGCTTTGCGGTCCTCACGCAGCCGGTCGCGTTCGTCGCGCTCGCCCTGCTTTTGCTGGGCGACCTTCTCGAGATGATCAGCGGTCCATTCCAGCTCGCGTCGACGGAGCTTGTGATATTGCGGGGTGACGCGCAACTGCATCGTCTTGCCGTACCGTTCGATGATGGTCGCGATCTTGTCGAGACGGTCGAGCGCCGCGGGGAGCTTGTACGGCTTGAGACTTCGGACGAGGTTGTCGGCCTCGGCGTTGTAGGCGCGCAGCATCAGCATCGAGTACTCGCGGATCATCTTGCGGCCCGCGGCGTCCGACCCTTCGACAGCCCATGTCTTCGACGCCTCGATCGCGCCACCATCGCGGCGCGCCAGCTCCTTGATCTCACCTTGTAGATGTTTGAGCTCGTCACGATAGTTGACCGAGTCCGATAGAGGGTGACGATATTCGTAGATGCCGATCTCCTGAAGCATCTGTTCCTCTTTGGTGCTGATCAATTGTGCGCGCAGGCTTTCCAATTGTATGCGCAGGCTGTCCAGCAGCGTCTGCTGGTCGGTGACCTGCGCTGCGCGCTGATCACGCAGGCGTTGCAGTTCGGCGATCTCGAGTCCTCCGATGCTTTCCAGTTGTGCTCGGAGTCTTTGGTTCTCGGTGAGCGCGTCAGCCAGCTCCTGCGACTGTCGCTTCGCATAGGCGCGGGCGCCGAACAGTGGCACCTTCTCAGCCTGTACGACGCCGTATCGGATCGCCCCGGCGGCGTCTACGGCAGAGGTAGGTATCCGGTCGCCGGTCCAGTCCGTGCCGTTCCAATACCTCAGAAAGCCCTTGTCCTGAGGGTCGGGATACCAGTTCGGTGGTGTGGTACTCATGATCCCCCTTGTCGCAGTAGCTGTTTCGAGGATGCCAGCGCACACCAACATTCGGAGGCCCAACGCACGAACCGGTCCCAACGGGACGATCCGAAGGAGCGGGCGCGGCAGGGGGAGACTCGTCAAAACGAATCAATTCCAGTCAGTTCCACACAATCGCATTCATAGCCATTCACCGAAGTTCGCTACGAATCATGGTGTGCTGCACTAGATGTCGGATCTGCTCGTACGAATGGAGGATGGCGATGTGGCCCGAGATCGGCAAGACCGTGCGGAAGGCGATGGACGGGTGGGCAACCACGCTACGGTTTGTGGTGTGCGTGCTAGTTCTCGCGGCGGCGGCGATGGCGGTTCTGTTCGTGTGCTCGCTGTAAAGGTCCACGACAGTAGTCGGGCAGCGCATGGGATGGCCGATGGGTAGCCCGGATCCAGGCGCGTGTAGGCAGCTGGCCGCTGACCTCGCCGCACTGCGCGAAGAGGTCGGCGGACCCAGTTACAAGATGCTGCACCTGAAGTTGAAGGCGATATGCGACGATCCGGTCAGTGTCGGTACGTTGTACAACGCTGAACGCGGTATTACCCCGCCGAAGTTCGCGACAGTGCGTCAGTTCGTCGCTGCGTGCCGTCTGGTCGCGCAGGCCGAGGGATTGCCGTCAGACACGTCTCGATTCGCCGTCGAGACGTGGCGGGGGTTGTGGGAGAAGACCAGAAAACGGGGCGACTCGCTGTCGCTATGCGAACCGTTCGCAGGGGCTGCCAAGTTGCGTCCGCTGGCCGATCCGGCTACCGCTGCACAGTTCCAAGATTCGATTTATCCGGTCAGCAAACCGATCGGTGAGTGGTCGTCCGAAGCACTGCGCGTACACGCGACGGTGGGCGGAAATCGAATGGTCGACTATGTTCTGCGCCCCCATGACATCGCAGTCCGACAGGCGATCGATCGCGCCCTCGCCGGGCACGGGAGTCGGATGATCATCGTGCGTGGAGGTTCGTGCACCGGCAAGACCAGGTGTGCAGTGGAGGCAGTACGAGACCGCATCCCGCACTGGTCGCTTGTCCGCCCGACCGGGAAGGATCAGCTTCGGCAGGTCCTCGGAGGGGGCGTAGGTGCGTCGACCGTGATCTGGCTCGACGACATCCAGGTCCTTCTCGGAAACGGTGACATCGACGACGTTGTCATGCGGCTCTTCGAGGTCCTAACCGACGGTTGCGCCGTGATCGCCATCGGGACCATGTGGGGTGGAACGGATTTCGTTGATCAGCTCGATCTCGGGATCGCGGTCGAGCGATTGTTCGATCTGAATGTAGAGATGATCGATGTCCCCTCGACGTTCTCCGCCTCGCAGATCGACGACGCCCGCAGAATCTTGGGGCCGGAGTTCGGCGACGTGGTTGATGCTGCTGTCGCCAGCGGAGAACTCGTGCAGAACTTGACCGGCGGCCCGCTTCTCGTGCAGATGTACGAGAACGCCGACGCCCAACTGTACGCCGTGTTGACCGCCGCGATCGACCTGTTCTGCATCGGCCATACACTTCCGATCCCAGAGGGGATGCTGCGCGAGGCCGCCTCTTGCTACCTGAGCTCACGGCAACGACTACGGCTGCGTCTCGATTGGTTCGAGCTGGCCATCAGACAAGCAGCGACACCGGTGAAACGGGCAATTGCAGCTCTAGAGCCTGCCAGAACCGCCGTCGACGGCGAAGCCCTGGATGGCTTTGTGCTCGCGGACTTCCTTGGCTACTACGGCAAACGGCATCGAAGCCAGCCACCGCACAAGGGGCTGTGGGGAATCGTTGCGACTTGGGCAGTCAATCGGTCTGCAGCTCGTGCTGTCGCGCTGGAGGCTCGGCGTCGTCTCCTCTATCCGGAGACAGAGCGTTTGCATCGGCGAACCATCGAATTGGGCTGGATCGGCGGGTGGTCGGACCTCGCCCGATTAGCTCTGCAGTTTCATGACCTGTCGCTTGCCGATGAATTGGTCGCTGCAGCACGGGCTGATCTCGGTGCAGCACATGGCTATCCCGGCTATCTCTGGTACGAGATCGCCTTGCTCTATTACGTGGTCGACGACCCGGCGGCAGCCGAGACGATGCTCCAGAATGCCAATGACGTCTTCGTCGATTGGTCTGTCGTGGCAAAGTTGCGGGAGCAACATGGAGATGGCCTCGGCGCAGACGAAGCCGCCCGGAAAGACTGTGAGCGAGAAGGCATCCCGACCACATGGTATGAACATCTCATCCCAAGCCGCACTTCCTCAGGTGATTTCGTGGGCGCAGAGCGTTCCGCCGAGGCCATGGCCGCTGCGGGCTTCGCCTACGGATGGATCAAAATCGGCAACGAACTCATGTATCCGTATGGCGACTACCGCGGCGCAGCGCGGGCATTTCAGGCAGCTGCCGAACGAGGGATCGAGGACTCCTGGCAGGACGTCGGACGAGCGCTGGCATTGCTGGGGGAGTACGAGGCCGCGGAGCAGGCAATGCTTCGTACGGCCCTTTCTGACGTCGATGAGCCGCAGTATGCCTGGTCCGAACTTGCCGCCCTGCGACATGGCCGCGGGGATGCACAGGGAGCAGAGCGCGCAGCCGAGCAGGGGGAGGGAATGGGTTGGGCGCGACTCGCTTCTGAGCGGGCGAAGGATGGACAATTCGGCACCGCCGAGGTCGCTGCAGCCAAGGCTGCAAGCCTCGGAGAAGGAACTGGATGGGCAGATCTGGCTGGCGAGTACGAGCGAGCGGGGCTACAGGAGGAAGCCGAGCGCGCTGCGCGGAACGCGGCACCGTTCGAGTCCGGCGGACTGTTCGGTGGACAGGACGGCTGGCGGCAGATCATCCGCCAGCGCTGCGATGTTGGCGATTGGGATGCCGCCCAGCGTGCGTGTTCGGAGTATCGCGACATCGACGGGGAATACGCCCAGAGAGTCCTCGTGACAATCTACGAACATACCGGACAACACGAGGAGGCTAAGCGTATCGCGCAGCGGAATACAGAATCGCTGAGCGCCTTCGACACAATCAACGCCCTTGAAGACGATGGCGATTCACTAGGCGCTGAGGAGCTGGCAATCGACGACGTCGCTGTGCACGGCCAGGTCGGTCTATGGTGGCACATCGCCGACCTCCGCAATCGACGCGGCGATGCTGCCACCCATTATCGGTTGAGCCGTTTCGGCCTACACCCTGATGGAACGTTGCGTGACAAGGCCGCAGCCAGAGTCCCATCGGGGAATAGCGCAGAGTCTCGATGACGATGTCCCACCTGCGTCAAAGCACAGCGGGATCCCGGTTAGTGCTGCTACTGCGTCGTCTGGAGGTGGGCTGGCGGCGCACGATCAACCGGGCAGTGCCGAACTGGTACATCACTTCTCTTGTGTTGTTTGGGTTGTCTTCGGTGTAGAGGACCTCGTCGTAGTAGGGGTCCAGGGTGACGTCGAGGTTCGCGCGCAGCACGATCTCCATGTAATGACCGGTTTCGAGTGGCCCCGTCCATTCCATGCACAGATCGTCATCTGTCGTGTAGGTCGACACCGAGGTGGCCCCAAGGGAGCATGGGTCCAGCAGGCTGGGCCTGCGCAGAAGGCGACTGCACAGCAGAGCCCAGTCGCCGTCAGGTAGATGGCGCCAGTCGAAGTGGTCGCGCTCGTGCGCGGCTGCCGGGTCATCGATCAGCCGCCACCATTGATCGCTCTGTATCTCGAACAGACTGTCCGGCACGTCGAACACTCGGTGGGCTACCAATCGCACTACGGCGTCGGCAATGCCCAAATGCGTGAGCAGCCAGTGTGATCCGCATCGGCGCGCTCTCAACCCTGGGATGCCGTGGATTTCCTGGCCGTGATCGTCGGCGAATGCGCGTGGCAGCAGTTCGTTCAGTAGGGCGGCGGTGGCCTGTGTGCTGCCCGCGTTGAGGGTAAGGGCGGCACGGGTCGAGTGGGCTGCCAACTCGGCAAACCAGCTCTTCGTCGGTGCCCAGGACCCTCGGTGGGCCAGATGCGCGCACAGGACCGCTTCGAGCTGGCGCTGTTGGCCTGCCGAGTCGGCGACGGACACGGTGGTGAGACTGTCGCTACGAATGGCGTGCAGGGCGCGCTGGTACCCCTCTCGGGTCAAGCGACTTCGGGCACGGGCGGCCAGCCACTCGTCGCGTTGTGGGGTGGGCACGAGGATCCCTTCTTCACCGCGCCCGGTCATGGTGCGAGATCGCAGGCTCCGGAAGATCATTCGGAACGCTCGAGCCGCCGCGGGCTTCATCTGTGATCCGCCTCCGGGTTGGCGGTCCTGATGGGCCGTCGAACGCGGCCTCGGCAACAGGTTAGAGGCAGCAAGTGTTCGCATCGGGCGACACGCCGGGGCAGCTGACTACGTTCCTCGGAGGGGATTGACCTAGCCGGTCGAGGGAGGGGCAGTTCCGGATGGGAATGGCGGCGTGCCGCCTGTAGCGGCGAGCTTTCGTGCGGGGGGTTCGTTACAGTTTTGCTATGACGGATGCGGACCCCCGTGGTGCGATGCGTGATTTCGGCGGAGTTGCCCTCCGTACCCCTCGGTTGGTAGTCCGCCCGAGTTCCGCTGCGGAGATCGCCGCCGTCGTCCGGAGCGCTGCAACCGAAGACGCTGTGGAGATGGTTGCGCGCGGTTGCGGACACTCCTCACGTGGTGAGTCGTTGACAGACGGCATCGCCCTCGACATGCGGGGCATGACCGCTGTGCATCGGGTGAGTGAGGACAGTGTCACCGTGGACGCGGGGGCGACATGGCGTGAGGTGCTGGATGCGGCGCTGCCAAACAGGCTCATGCCGCCGGTATTGACCGACTACCTCGACCTGACAGTCGGTGGGACGCTTTCGGCCGCTGGGATCGGCGGTGCCTCTCACATTTTCGGTACTCAAGCAGCGAATGTCATTGAGCTTGAGGCGGTCACGCCGGAGGGGGAGATCGTCAACTGTTCGCCCAGTCACCGTCGGCACCTCTTTGATTCGCTGCGGGCTGGGATGGGTCGGCACGGTGTCATCGCGACGGCTACCCTTCGTCTGATCGCGGCGCCGGAGCGTGTGCTCTCGTGCCGGATGCATTGCGCCTCAATAGTTGAGCTCATCGCTGAGCAGGGCCGCATCAGCGCCGACCACATCTCCGGCCAGGTCAAGTCGTCCGGTTTCGAGCTCAAGGCCGTGCTGTACGACGCGAGCAGCCCGCCCAGTGCACTCTCCCACACCGATGTCGAGGAGCTTACGTTCGTCGAGTTCGCCGACCGTCTGCGTCCGGACGTCGAAAAGCTCGTTGAGCTCGGAGAGTGGGAGCGCCCCCACCCGTGGGGGCAGGTCATCCTGCCCGCTACCCAGGCCGCCCCGTTGATCGAACAGACGCTGACCCACGCCACACCCGACGACATCGGCCTCAGCGGCGTGATACTCATCAAACGCTTCCGCCCTGGCCAGGTGCCGATGCTGCGCGCCCCATCGGATGCAGTGCTCTTCGCCCTCCTGCGCACCGCATCCCCCGGCTGCCACTCCGTTGCCCAAATGTCTGCGGCCAACGATCAGCTCTACGCCCGCGCACAGGCCATCGGTGGTGTTCCGTATCCGCCTCAGCCCATTGCCGACCTCGCCCGAGCCATCTGACACAGCGCTGGTTCCGCAACGCTCGGACGCGCGACGAGCTGACCTCCGCGGTGGTCCGGCTACGCCTTCGCCCGGCCATCAGCTCGGGGAAGTCTCGTTGAGCGGCTTGCCGATATAGAAGTGAGCTAGTTCGCCGTTCGTGTAGGCAACCCAGATCGTGCACTCCACCCGGTGTATCGCGCCGCTGTCTAGATCCCGTAGCAATTGGTACGAGTGCGGTCGTTGGATTTCGGTATTTCCCCGGTCGAAGATTGCCCGGAACTCAGGGGACTCGTCCAAGCACTTCCGCAGTACCGCCCGAGCCTCACCGTTGTGGGGATCGGATGCGGCTTGGCGCAACGCGTTTCCGAGCAGCTCTGTTTCCAACTCCCATTCCACGAATACCTCACGTGCGATCGGGTTGAGGGTGGCCCACTCCAGGAGATTGGTGCCGACCGTGATGCCCGGAAAGGCTCGTTGGTGCTCTTTATTGTGGGCGATGATGTAGAGCTGTGGGGTTCCGTAGGCGGCCAACATCGGCGAGTAGATATCGGGGCTGGGCGCCTCGAACAGGCCGGTGCCAAGTGAACCGTTCTCACCGGTCAGCGATGCGTGGGCCGAGGTCTCTGTCGCGGCCGGAGTGCAGCTCGTAGTATCCAGGTCCGCGCCGCGATACGGGCGCAGCCC
This sequence comes from Nocardia sp. NPDC052566, assembly GCF_044547285.1. Taxonomy (NCBI): domain Bacteria; kingdom Bacillati; phylum Actinomycetota; class Actinomycetes; order Mycobacteriales; family Nocardiaceae; genus Nocardia; species Nocardia sp. NPDC052566. The sequence continues at coordinate 392,588 of NZ_JBIUAF010000006.1, forward strand.
TGTTCCCACGCGTCGATTGACGAACCCCAGATCCGCCGCCGAGCACTGGAACAGGGATTCGAATTCGGAGACCAGGGTATGTGGCCATGTGCAGCAGCCTCGTTCGAGCCGCGACACGGTATTGCCGGTGATCCCTGTGGTTTTCCCGTGTTCTGCGGCGAGGTTGGCGATGGCTTGCGCCACTTGCTCCTGTGTCCACCCGCGGGCGATGCGGAGTTCGACAAGCCTGGTGTTCGGGGACACTTTCGTTTGAGCCGAATCATCGGAAATCAGTCTGGTGCCTGTCGGGGATGGTGAATCGGAACGCTGCGGTTCGTCGGGTGTGTGTCCCAGCGAACCTTTCTTGTTGAGGTTTGATTGTCCGTCTTCCATCGCGACCCCGATCAGATTCCGCGATCACTGCCTCCGGCCTCATTCGTAGTGATGTACACCACACTAGCCTCATGGCGGTGCTGCCCACCACCATGTTCGCGACATCGATGCAGGTCAGGGCCGCGCGCCTCAGATCGATTCGAGCCCCTCGGGTATCGAGTTCTCGGCCTGTGGAGGGCAATCTGCCTAGCTTGAAGCCTAGTTATCGGCCTTGTCTTTGGCCGTTCTGCAATGGGGCGGGGGCTGGTCGAATAGGTACCCGGCACTCGGCGCTTCCACCATCGAGTGCGCCGGAACGAACTAGGAGGTGCGGCGATGGACACTGTGAAACGTGACGCGGCCTCAGTGGCCTTGGAGTGCGAGCCGTTCGGAATGAGCAACTCGCAAGTGAATCCACAATGTGTGCAGGTGAGTGAGGCCTCTGACGGTCACCGCCTTCTCGTGGAGTGCCTTGCGGGTGAGTCCATGGAACCGACCGTCATCGTCGACAACGACGGACCTCACCGCTTTAACCGGCTGTTTCGTGCCCTCCGCAGAACCGATCTGGCCAGCAACACCCGGACGTCAGTGGACGCTGGGCTTGCACTGCTGGCACAAGCGGCACGTCACCAGGCACCACGTAGTGGGGTTCTGCTCGGTCACCAGCGCATGGTGGCCGCTGAGTGTATCCCCGTTCTCGGCCCGTCGGGTGCCGTACATGCCATCCGAGTGGAGGTCGGGGACAGCGGCGCTGACGGTGGCACACCGGTTGTCCCGCTGGAGTTCGACTCCCTGAACATCGCCCGATTCGGCCGCCCGCACGGGCTGGTACCTCCGTTGTTCCGTAGCGACACCACCTGGACCTTGCCGGCCTTGCTGGAGCGGGTCGTCTGGCTCGACAAGCGCCTTGAGCTCGTCGCTATGTTCGACCCCGTCGACCCCGCCTCGCGGTGGTGCGAAAGTCTCGTCATCGATGACCCCGACACGAAATCGCGACGTCATCTATGGATGGCAGCTCGATCGGCCAGCGACCAGGACGGCCTGCGCGTCGTTCGCGGGGTGATCGCCGATATCACCGCCATCGTCCCGGCACCCAGTCGAGACCCGCTGATCGAGCACCTTTCAGCTCGCACGCCCCGTGGCCACGGCTCAGCGCTGATGGACCTGCGCACGACATTGATGCACTCGTTCAGCTGCGGCAACGACCCACGCATGACCTCATGGCGACACCGCAACCCGCAGATCCATCCGGACGACAAGCTCGCGGTCCTGCAGGTGCTCACCGATCTCGCCTGCAACCGGTCGGCGCAGATCGCCCTGCGCATACGGTTCACCGACGAGCAACCCTGGACAACCCTGCACGCCGCCTGCACGCCGCTGACCAATTATTCTCGCCCCCAAGCGAATATCGACTTCTGGATAGAGAACCGCAACTAACTACCGCTGTGCCGTCATATTGAAATTTGCGACAGAAGCGTTGTCTTCTTTGATGCTTCCGGCGATCCGAGGTTAACCGGCGCCGATGTGCTTGGCCGCTACTGATTCTCCAGTACACGGCCGTCGTTTCCCCACCGAGGAAGCGACTTGCCATCGGACCTCGGATTGTCGGCGTGTCTTCGAGGTCCGGACACTCAAACCAAGGGTCCGACTTGAAAGGCACGAAGATGAAACTTTGTCGACTATCGACGTTCGAACAGCAGTTGGCGATGGCGATGCTCGCCCACGCCGCACGCCACGATGACGACGCACTTGCCGCATCGTTGAGCCTGCTCACGGAGCCAGCGCACAATGTTCACCCGGTCTGCGTTATCACCGCTCTGGTCAAAGAGTTTCAGCGCGGTATGAACCGAGGCGACTGCGTCGCGCTCGCGAGACGGTTCTCCGACGAGGCGCTCGCGCTGGCCGCCGCCGATACAGCGGAACGCGAGGGGCTGTCATGAACTGGCCGTTGGGAAGTCATTCGCAGTCGCTGGTGGCAGCAGCGCTCACTGCTGCGGTGCTGCGAGCAAACGACTTGGCTGCGATTAGGACCGGACTCACCACGGGGTGTTCGGGTGCTGCGGCCAGGATTTGGGTTGTCTGGATCCGTGACAGAAAGATCCTGGGCTGCGAGTCGGTGACCGGGCTCGATCGTGAGGTTGCCGCCACGATCCCGGTCGAGGCCGAGCAGGCGGTCGTGATCGCGGTAGCACCGAGCCGGGTTGCGGGCGCAGTACTGACACGGGTGGAAGTAATCGGCGAGTACCTACATGCTCGTGGGTTGCCCGAGCGGGCCGTCGATCTGGTGCACGTTTTCGCGTTACAGGAGGGCGCGATGTGGACGTGCCTGCGCGGCGGTGTCGGCGGTGTCGTTCCGCCGCTGGTCGAACCATCGGCGGCACGCCGCCGGTGGTTCGATTTCAGCCACCGCGCTGCGACAGCTCGCCGATCAGCGGTGGCGGTTGTGGCCGCAATAGTGATGTCAACGGTGGTGGCGGTATCCGGGCATGCCGACCCGGATGGCCAGGCCGGGGTGACCGCCCCCGGGCTGGGAACAGGTCAGGCTGGGGTGACTGTCGAGCCGGTGCCACCGAAGCTTCCATCGCCTGCGCAAGGGCAAAGCGGTGGGGCGGTCATGATATGGATGCCCGAAGGCCCGGAGTCCTCTGTGGAGATACGAACGCCGTCCTGGAGGTCGTATCCGGGATATGGCGATGCAACCGGCGGTTCGGTCGCCGGGATCGATGAACCACTGGCCGTGGGGGAGTTCCGTATCGCACGTCCGAACTGGCTCGCACCGGAGATTGCCAATCGTGAGCGGGGATGGTGCAACTATCTGCTGTCCAAGGTCGCGACCGAGGCCGATACGGCGGGCCTGGATCCTGCCGGACTGGGTACACCGGTCGCCGAGATTCTCGGCGATCGGAAGGACTCGGTACCGGTTCCGGACGAATGGGCGGCGATCACTACCGCGCTCCCGGCAGGGGATGCGCCTGTACTCGGGGCGACGTGGGCAGCGATCGCACCGGCTTACGAGCAGTCGGTCCACGACTGGCTGGCCCAATTGGCACCGACTCCGGCGGCCTGACCTAGGAGCCGCAAATGAACGACAACCATGTACCGGATCGCCTCGACCCAGAAATGATCGTGATCGATGCGATGACACCAGGGCGGCAGGTATTCGGAGAGTGGCTGGCCGCTACGGTCGCCGACCGAACGGCCAGCCAACTGCCGCGCTGGCTGACTCCAATCAGCCCACAGCCACACTCGTTGCAGCACACCAGGACTCGCTGCCGTGCGGCGCTCGTCGCCTCGATGGCGGTGGCAGTCTGCTTGATCGCTGCGGTGACCACACTGCGCCCTGGCGGGCACCAGCCGCCGATCAGCAGCGGGACCGGGCATGCCACCACTGTGGCGGCAAACCCGCCCGGAGATATCGAGCCTGTCGTGAGCGGCAACGGCCTGGCCTGCTGTGGCACCGCCCCGGCCGTAGGTGTGATGGGACCGCGGTCGAGTCGAACTGTTGATGGTGTTCAGGCCATCACGCGTTTCGAGGCCGCCTATTACGAGGCTCGCGATGCACGCATGGCTCGGGAGGTGGTCGCTATCGATGCCGCGGTCCCACATGCCGCAGAGATTCAGGCTGGGATCGACTCGGTACCACCGGGCACGACCTACTGCGTGCAGATCCGGCGGCTCGTCGCGGGCCAGTACCTGGTGGAGCTGACCGAGGTCCGCCCCGGATTCGCGGAATCCAAATGGCGGCAACGGATCTCCACCGCCACCGACGGTAACGGAAAGCACGTGATCACTTCGATCACCGCAGCATGACGACACACAGACAGTGGAAGGAGATCGACAGTGCTGATCGCCGTCACGGGGCTGGGTGCCCGCACCGGTGTCACCACCACCGCCGTCGCGTTGGCGGCCGGATGGCCGGGCCCGGAAACACCGATCGTCCTCGAAGCCGACCCGAGCGGCGGCTGGCTCGCCGGACTCGCCGGCGGCCACCCCAGCCTCGGATTGGCGAGCCTGGCGACCGCCGCAACACACACGAGCACACCTTCCGGAGCCGAGCAGTTGGCCGCGCACACCCAACTGCTGCCGATCGGCGTGCCAGTGCTGGCCGCGCCTTCGGGCACCGATCACATCCGGACAGTGTTGACTTCGCCGATGGCCCCGCCAGCAAGAACACGCAGACATCAACCGCACGAGGTCGTGGTGATCGCCGACACCGGCAAGGCCGACCCGGTCTCCGCGGTGATGCCGATCCTCTCCGGCGCCGACGTCCTGGTGGTGCTCGTGCGCGCCGACCTCGCAGATGCGGGATTGGCTCGGCAGCGGCTGCACGAGATCGCCGAGTGGTGTCCGCGCCGGGCGGTGGTCCTCATCGGCGCGCACACCGATGAGGAGTTCGCGGCCAGCCTAGCTGTGCCGATCCTGGGCCGGTTGCCACTGGACTCGCGCGGTGCTGCCGCCATTCTGGGCGGCACGCGGCTCTCGCATCGCCGCGGCACCCTCCCCGGAGCAGCGCGTGCTGTGGCCACCGCATTGTGCACACACCTGCGCCCCGACGACACCAAGGCCGCTGAACGCGCACCGTGCACTTACACCACAGCACTGCGACGAACACACCCTGGCAGGACCAGCGCAGCAGCGCCCACACCGGCGATCTACAGCCTCGCGTCATCGAGAGCCCGCTTCCTCCGTGAGCACCCACCGGTCCTTCAGCACGATCCGAATTCCCCGGAAAGCGACGCAATCGAACTCGAAGTCACCCGACCGAGCGCGGTCGCCGAGCCAGCCTCCCGATGGGGAGGTGCGAGCGATCCCGTTGCACCTACCCCGCCCAGGCTCTCCGCGCCGTTCGCGCCGCTGGCGGCCGAACCCGCCCCGGTGCCTCACCTCACGCTTCGGTTGTTCGGGCCGCTGCGGGTGATGTGGGAGCCGAAGCCGACGGGCGAGCAGGCATCGACACCGCCGATCGAGATCACCGCCCAGCTGCAGCGCCGCAGCCAGGAAGTACTCGCCCTGCTGGCCATCCACCCCGAGGGAGTGAACCGCACCCAGCTGATCGAGGCGTTGTGGGGCCGACGCGGCACAGTGCGACCGGCCAACGCGATCTGCACCACTCTGGCCCGGCTGCGCACCGCTGTCGCAGAGGCCACCGACGGTGCCGTGGGCCAGCTGCTGATCACCGGCTCGGGCCGCTATCGGCTCAACCCGGCCGCGGTGAGCATCGAGGACTACACCGAGTACACCGAGCTCGTTGCCCAGCGGCGCCGCACCACCGATCCCGACGAGCACTGCGCCACGTCCACGCGGTTGATCGAGCTGGCCGCCACCGGTCTGCTGGCTGCCGACCTCGACGCCGACTGGCTCGACGCCGTCCGCACCTGTGTCCGCAACGAGGCGATCACCGCCGTCGGCGCACTCGCCGAGCAGATCGTCGCCCACGATCCGCGCGCTACCGCACACCTGCTCGAAATGGCCCTCGCCATCGACCCGCACAACGAAGACGTCTTCCGCGATCTGATGAAACTACAAGCCCGCCACGGACAGATTCACGCCATCGACAGCACCCTCGAAATACTCACCCGCCGACTGAAAGAACTCGACGAAGAACCAAGCAGCGAAACACTCGCGCTCGTCAGCGCCCTACATCAGCGCGCATCCTGAAAGCGCCACGATCGCGTATTTCAAACGATCGAATTGTGGAGCGCGAGGCGTCGGCCGCCAGACCCCCGCGCGGGCGGGCTGCTCCGACATCGGATTCTCGAGAGCGGCATGACTTGCGGTACTGCGATCGAAGTACCGCCCGCGCACGTCGATTACCTTCGTAATCGTGATACTCGTCGTGCCGCGTATCTGACTGGCGGCGGCTTCCGCTCTTGAGAGCACACAATGCTGCCGCACTTCGATGAAGTACTACCCTGCGGCGATATCTATATCACAGAATCGTTGTATCATTACTGTTAGCCGTCGCTGACGGCAGCTATTCGGATGTGATTATCCTTGGCGGAATTCGATATCGATTGAATCCGATTCCCGGCGGTCCGAATTTGTGCGATGCGGTTACTGATTCGTGCGCGGCGCTGTCATTCTTTTTCTGGATCGATGGCTTTCGAGCAGTGTCCGCCGAGTGGCGCGTTCGGTAGCGCGTTAAGGGGCGCAATAGGGGGCGCGATCAAGACGCGCTACCCAAGTGGGCTCATATCCCCTGGTCAAGGCTGTAGTTCCATGCCCATAACCGCCCAGGGTCCTACCCTCCGGTAGGAACAAACACACATGCGGCCGGAGGTTCGGTTCGCCTGCATCTGCCCAACTCATCTCCTCCTTCATCTGCCCGTCTGTAATCGGATTTCCCCTCCTTTCTATATATCTATTTTCTATCCACCTTTTCCATTTCCTCGGTGCGTCGGGTGGCGTCGAATATGCACGCGCATTTTCGTAATTTATTGCCCTGATGACGGGATTTGTTTTAGAAATTATCTCGTGAAATCGGGCGAATGGGGTTGTTTTTCGGTTGCGGGTGGAGCTAATCTCGTTTCACTGGGGAAAACGAAACAATTTCCATCGAGGATTTCTCGCCCTGCCTGATTCATGTCCGAAACCGTTTCTAATTCACTCAAACGGAGGCGAGTCAGATGTTCGACTTCACCGACTGCGACATGTGACCCCCACCGACCGCTCGCTTTTTCCTGCTCATTTCGTTCGCGAAGGAGTTATGTCATGACCGCACCCGCACCCGCACCCGCACCCGCACCCGCACCCGCACCCGCACCCGCACCCGCACCCGCACCCGCCGCGCGGTTGGGTAACGGTGAATTGCGCCGCATGGTGGCCCGTGTGCTGGCCGATGAGCCCGGCGCCGAATTCGGTCCCCGCGAGATTTCCAATCGTATTGGCCGGTCATCGGGTGCGATCGGCAATGCCCTCGATGTGTTGGTGCGTAACGGGCACGCCGACCGTACCCAGGACAAGCCCCGCCGATACCGCGCCAACGCCGACACCGCCAGCGCGGCCGCTGCCGCCCCGGCTCCCACCGTGCCCGCCCCGGCCCTCGCCGCCGCACCCGTACCCGCCACGACCGCGCCATCCCGCCGCAAAACAGCGTCCGCCCCCGCGCCTGTGGCGGCGGCCCCCGTGATGCGCCCAAACGGGCAGGTGTACCACCCGCGCGCGCTGGCAGGGCTGCCCGATGTGGAAGTGCTGGCCCGGATGCGCGACAACGGGGTTCCGGTCCTGTTGTACGGTCCGCCCGGCACCGGCAAGACCAGCCTGATCGAGGCCGCCTATCCGGATCTTCTGACCGTGCAAGGCGATTCGGATACGACCGTGGCCGATTTCGTGGGCGAGTACACCCAAACCCCGGACGGCCGTTACGAGTTCGTGCACGGACCGCTGGTCCGCGCCATGCGCGAGGGCGCGGTGCTGTTCATCGACGACGCCACCCTGATACCGCCGAGCGTGCTCGCGGTGGTCTACCCGGCCATGGACGGCCGCCGCGAGATCGTGATCAAGGCCCACGGCGGAGAGGTCGTGAAAGCCGAGCCCGGGTTCTTCGTAGTGGCAGGCCACAACCCCGGCGTACACGGCGCGATCCTGTCCGACGCCCTCGCCAGTAGGTTCGCGCTCCAGGTAGAGGTGTCCTCGGACTACGAGATCGCTGACGGGCTCGGCGTGGACACGCGCGCCGTACGCACCGCGCGGGCACTGTCGCAACGGATGGGCCGTGGCGAGATCGGCTGGGCTCCGCAACTGCGCGAGCTGCTGGCCTTCGCCAAAATCGCCGCCGCCGTGGACGCCGCCACCGCCGCCGCCAACCTCATCGGCACCGCCCCCGAAGAGGACCGCGAAATCGTCGCCGAGGTGGTGAAAACCGAATTCGGCAGCACCTACAAACCCCTCGCCCTCGGTGCCCGCCTCAAGTCCTGACCCCCGCCCCGGTGCCCCGGGCGCACCCCGGGTATCGGCCCCACCGAAAGGAGCTGCTCGTCATGACCGCCACACACGTGACCACCGCCCCTACCGCACCCGCGCCGGTACCGCCCGCGCTGTCCGATTGGCTCGAGCTGTCCCAAGCCATGACCGCCGAAACCCCCGCCATCGCCGACCGCGCCGACCTCACCGTAATCATCGCGCCCGGCGCGGCCGGAGGCGCGCTCGCGATGTTCGTCTCCGACCTGAAGCTCATCGCGATCGAGGGCCGCAACCTCGGAGTCGACCCGGGCACGGCCCGCCCGTGGCGCTACGCCGACCGCAACCGCTACGCCCCGACCTGGGGTGCGCTTACCCACGAATGCGCCCACGCCCGCCACACCCGCTGGACACCGCCCCCGGCCACTGCCCCCGATGTCGCGGCGGCAGCGAGGTTGTTGGAGGAGTCGCGCATCGAGGCGGCCCAGCTGCGCCGCCGCCCAGCCGACCGGCACTGGTTGCGCGCGAGTACCCGCGCGCTGGTCTTCGCCGACAGCGGTGGCGAGCTGGCCACCGCCACCGTCGCGCCGACTCGTCACGCCGCCGCCCATGCCGCCGCACTCATGCTGGCCCGCATCGACGCCGGGGTACTCGACGCCGACGAGTGCGCGCCCGCCGCCGCTGCGATCGAGGCCGTGCTCGGGCGAGACCTCTTGCGGCAGTTGCGGACTCTGTGGCGCATCGCGCGGCGGCTGTCGGACACCAACACCACGGGCATGCTCGAGCTCGGGCGGCGCTGGGCCGAGCTCGTTGGCCCCGAGCCCCACACCACCCCGCAACCGCGCTCCCCGCTGGGCGAGGCGGTCATCGGCAGTCTCGGCGAGATTGCCGAACGTGTTGCCGTGCACAGCCTCCCGCCCGACCCGGCCGACCTCGCCGACCGCGCCGCTTCGGAAGAGGCTACTCATAGCGACCGTGCCGACACCGCCGCGAAGTCCGTGTTCGGCAAGCGCCCCCCAACCGGCCGAGGCAGCGCCCGCCGCCCCGTGCGCGCACCGCGCGACGGGGAACAGGTAGCCGCGCGAGTGCTCGCGCGGGCGCTCACCACCGCCAGCCAGCGCGAGCGTGCGGCTATCAAGACCACCTCCGCGTTGCCGCCGGGCCGGTTGCGGATGCGTGGCGCGCTCGCCCGTGACGCCCAGCGTGCTGCCGGAGCGATACCGACCGCCGAGCCGTTCACCCGCACCACCCGCAAACCCGTACCCGTACCGCCGCTGCGGATCGGGATCGCCTGCGACGTGTCCGGGTCGATGAGCGACTACACCGCCGACGTGGCCTCGGCCGCCTGGATCATCGCCACCGCCGCGAAGCTGGCCATAATGCCCGCCGTTACGGCCACCCTGACCTTCGGCCGTGAGGTGCTGCCGGTCACCTATCCGGGCACCGCCCCGGAGAAGGTCACCGAATTCGCCGCCACCGCAGTGTGGGAGGCCATCGACACCGCCATCGACGCTCTCGACGGCGCGCTCGGCCTGTCACGCCCGGAGAACACCCGGCTACTGGTCATCATCTCCGACGGAGACTTCCGCCCCGCGCCCCGCGCCGCCGCGCAGCAGCGCCTGAACCGGCTGCGCGAGACCGGGTGCGCGGTGCTGTGGCTGACCCCCGACGAACCCTGGGCTCAGCCGCTCACCGGCGCGACCGTGCACGAACTGACCAACCCCGCCGACACCATCGCCGCCATCGCCCGCGCCGCCGTCACCGCTGTACGTACCGCATAGCCAAGACACCCCGCCCCAACCCGGTGCGGGGGCACCGAAACAGAAGGGACACATCCGAAATGACCGCCAACACGACCGACGACGCGAACCGCTCCGACACCGACACGCCCCTGGATCTGTCGATCGAGGTCACCTGTGACGCTTGCCGCAAGACCGCCACCTTCCAGGTCAATCACGACCGGTACACCGCCTGGCGTGAACGGCGAATGTTGATGCAGGACGCTTTTCCGCATCTGAGTGCCCCCGACCGCGAGTATCTCAAGTCGCGCGTCTGCCGAGACTGCTGGACCGCAATGTTCGGGCCGAACCCCTTCGCCGACTAACAACACACACGCCATCCGAATCCCCTCCGCCGATCCTGGAAAACCGTTAGGAGACAACAGATCATGAACCCGCATGCGATCTACGAGGCCCGCAACGTCGTGACTCGTGACCACTACGCGATCTACCAGCGCAACGCCGAGGGCCTCTACCCTGTGGTGCACGCGTTCGGCACGATGCGCACCCCCACGCTGGCGCTGCTGACCGAGGACGATTTGCCCGCTTACAGTTTCGGCGCGGTCCGCACCGTGGTCGGCCGGTGCCCCGAGGGGCTGGAAATCCTGAACGGTGGCGTGACCGCCGCGCTCCGCGAGGCCCTGCCCGCCGGTCACGAACCCGAGATCGGACGCTGAGTCCCCGCAACCGTGAGTGCCTCGAGTCACACATCCGCCCGGGTTGCTGGACTGTCCTGTCCGGCAACCCCTTCGCCGCTTGGCTGCGGCCGGTTGCGAGGTCGCAGGCTTGGGCCAACATCACCGGCGCGCTGCACGCCGCGCCGTTCCCCCAATAACCCCCGCCCGTCTGGCATCGGGCCCGATGGGCGACACCACCGAACACCCATACGGAGGTAGCACCATGACCGAGAACGCGCACCCCGACACCCGCGACAACGGCAGCTGTGGAGACGAAACACGCACGGCCACCGCGTATTTGGCCCAGACATCGCACTTCTTCGGTGCGCCGTGCCCGATCGAGATCGGCGACGAAGTGATGCACTGCCAGGACGATTCCCTGCGAGGCAGGGTGGTATTCCAATATGCCGACTGCGGCGTCGCGATGTGCTCGGTCTCCGTGCCCGGTTACCAGGGCAGTGTGGCCGTACCGCCATGGTTTCTGCGCCATGTCGGCGGTGACGAGCCCGGTTTCACCGAACAGATGACAGCGCTAGTGACCGCTCAGCGGGCCATCGCTGTCGATACGCTGAAGGACAGCGAGCAGGAGGCGCTGACGTGCGCGCGTACGCTCGCCGCGCAAGTGAGGACCGTCGTCGACGACCTGGTCGGCGGGCACCCGCCTTCGATCGTGCCCGAGTCCTGGCTGGCCACCGATCTTGAGCATCTCCTGGATGAGCTCAACGAGCTGCGCGAGCTGCTCGAATCTGCAGGACTGCTCACCAGTACATGCCCCGCCGAGGCGGTTCCCGCCACCGACTAGCACCGGGTTGCCCAAGAGCGTTTGTGGGGACAAGACACGGGTCTTGTCCCCACAATGCTGTGCGATCAATTCCACCGATCGCGTCTGCCGCCTCGATCGGAGCCAGACGCGCTCGGGTGGGCGGTTAGCGGGTGTGCTGGATCAGGGTGGTGATCCAGTCGGCCACGCCGGGCAGGTAGGCCGCGTAGCCGGTCTGATGGACACCGGAGGTGTAGAACCGTGCGGCGTCGCTACCCTGGCGGGCCAGATCCGACAGCATGGTGCTGGTGCCGGGGTTGCTGGTCAGCGACGAAGCCGGTGACGAGCCCGAGCTGCTGGTCCCGGTGAGTGCGGCAGCGGCGGTGGCGGCGAGGTCAGCGGCGACGGGTACCAGCCCGACGAGTTCGATGCCCGCGCCGAGGATGTCACCGGCGGCGAACTTCTCGATGGCGCGCCAGGCGATCTCCTGGGCGGCACCGATTCCGGTGGCGACTCGCCGAATATCGGTGCGTGCGAGGATGCTGACGACCTGTGCCGCGATGGCGGTGGTGCCGGAGGTGTCCATCGGCGCGGCCAACTCCAGGGCCCGAGCGACCAGTGCGAGATCGGCTTTGTCGGCGAGTTGCACGAGCGGGTTGAAGGAGATGTTGATCGCACCGGAGAGCCGATGTGCCTCGGGGATATTGCCGGCGAGGACAGCGCCGGGCAAGGCGGCGAGGTCGTTGAGCAGGGTCGGGACGCCCGAGGCGAAGGACGCCAGGCCACCGGCGACAAGCACGACCTGCTTGGCGACGCTGGCGGCATCGATCTGGCCACCGGACGATGAGCTGGTGCTCCCTGTGGCCGAGGTGCCAGAACCTTCCCCGGTGAAAGCGCGGCCGAGGGCGGTCCAAGCTGGCGAGGATTCCTGCGAGGTCGCGCAATACAGGTCCCCGGAAGCGCACACGGTGCGCACTCGATCAGTCAGTGCGCCGAAACCGTTCGAGCGCGGACCGGACACGCCCTGTCCGCTGGTGTTGGTGCCCAGTTGCGGGGTGGACGCGTCGCGGCGGGGGTCGGCGAGCAACGCGACCGCCGCCACCCGCGAGGCCGCGATCGAACCAGAGCCGGTGCCCACCGCGGCGGCGACATCGCCTGCGACATCGGCGCCTTGGGAGTACCCGACGAGCACAACCTGTGTCTGGGAGCACAATTCGCCCAGCAGTTCCGACAGTGCTTGTACGCCTGCGTGTTTCGAGCTGGCGTAGGGCGCTGCGGCGGCAGGATAGGGCAGATAGCGGACGTCGATGCCGCCGCCATGGCGGGTACCGAGATCATTGCCGAGGGTGGCCAGCAGCCCGACCGGCTGGGCGGGATCGGCGGCGGTGCTGGTTTCGCCGGTGCCAGGCACCAGCACCGCCGTGACCGGTGCGCAGCCCGGGGCGGCGGTGGCGGTGGCGGTGCCGACTACGGTGGCGGCCGTGGTGGCGGCGGCAACGATCGCTGTGGCGGCGATGGCGGTGGCCAGGCGGGCAGGAACGGGGACGGGGTGTGGTGACCCGGTGGCGGGACGGTGGGAGCGGCTGGGGTTCATGAGCTGTCCTCCGGTGCACGGGCGTGGTGGTGCGTACACCCGGGGACTGGCAGCCGTCACCGTGTTTTTGCCCCACCCGTGACCGAAAAGAGTCCTCCCCTGCCGCCAGTACGACTGGTTATCGGCCGCACGAGACAATGCGGCCGGTACGCGCGTGGGGCGTACCGGCCGCAGGGGTGAGGAGCGCTATTGGGCTTCTTGCCCGGCTTGCTGCTCTTCCTGGGAGGGGTGGAGCTTGAACTTGTTCGGACGTTCGCAGGTGTGTTCGGCGACATACCTGCCGACCAGTGCGAAGCAGGCGTTGTAGACCGCGCCGGAGGACTTGCCGCCCAACTCTTTCGCGATCTTGCCGGGGGTGAACTCCTCGCCGGGATGCTCGCGCAGGAAGTCCTCCACCTGCCCACGCAACGCGCCCGGTTGCAGGCCCCGGGGCTGGGGCCTGGGCGGTTGGCCGCACGTCGGGCACACGCCCGCGACTGGCACGGCGTCAGCGGGCTGCGTCGCCGTGGCGGTGTCGTCCCCATCCGGTGTCGTGTGCCCGTCACCGGTGGTGTGGGCGGGCGGTTGTGCGTCGGGCTCGTTGTTAGGCTCAGGCTCGGGCTCGTTGTCAGGCTCGGTGTTGGGCTCGTTCGCGGTCTCGGTCTCGGCCTGGTCGGTAGAGGTGGGGGTGTCGGTCACTACGGTGGCCTCCGCCAGGGCGGAGGCCACCGGTTCAACCGAGCTGGCCTGCGGGTCGGGTTCCGGTGCGGGGGAGGTGGTTTCGGTAGTGTCGGCGATGCGCCAGCGGAAGCCGGTGCGGTTGTCGTCGTCGGCGACACGGGTGACGAGATCGTCGGCGAGCCAGCCCGTCAGGATCTTGCGGGCGGTCGATTTCGGCACCGAGGCGATGGTGGCCAGCTGGTTGGTGGTGGAGGCGGGATGGTCGGTCAACGCTTGCCACAGGGTGTTCTCGTGGGTGGTGCGGGCGTCGGTGGACGTGGTGGTGGACATGACAGTCCCCTTTCGGGAATTGGTGAAGAAAGCGGATTGATAGGTGTGTCATGTCCCGGCCGGGACGGTCACCCGCCGGTTGCGCCAACCGGAAATGTGCGGGGTTCCAACTACATGGACGCTCCGTACCGGCGTCGATGTCAAGCGGGTTCGCCGAACAAGCCGGATATCAGGCCGACGACGTGCAAATAGGCTGGGAATTCGGCTGCGGTAAACCGATTTCGGTTCCCGTGGGGTCGAAACGCTGCGGGATGCCGAATTAGTGCGCAGGGCATTGCAAACAGTGGTTGGGGCTGGCGCGCAGCCGGGTGAATCCGGCTGCACGGCAGTGCATTCGGATACCTCAGCTTTCGAGGACCGCGTGGGCGGCTGCGGAGGGGTTGTCGAAGACTCGCAGGTCGGGAAGCATGATGCCGCCGGTATCGGTGATCACTGCGATAATGTCGGTGTCCTTCATCTCCAATCGCGCCCCAGGGGTGAGCTTCCCTGCAGTGAGGAGATCGGCGACCGAGACGCGCTGGACTCGCTCGAACGGGAAAGGCTCGCCGAATTCGTAGTCATGCTGCCATGATGGCGCGCACTCGGCGCAGATGTGGCTGTTGTCGTGATCGCAATTCTCGGGTTGTTTCACCTCGAAGGTGGTACGACGTTCTCGGGTGACACGTTCTCCGGTGACGAAATGCGTGTAGGACTCGTCCAATCGCGCGGTGAGAAACGTACGCATGGGTGTGTCTCCGTCCATTCTCGAGCCCGTGCCATAAGGGCGCGCGGCGGTGAATTGTGCGTGCGGCACCGATGAACGCTCGTTGCGGTGGCTATGTCAAGACAGTGTGAAAGGTGGTCAGAGTGGGCTTGCCGGTGCCGTGCGTCGGTCGGTGGTGCCGCTCGGGGTTATCCGTCGTGCGGGCGGGGGTGGTGTTGCCAGGGAAAGCGTTCGCAGAACAGGTGATCGACCTGCCATTGCCATGCGCAATCGGGGCACACCGTGTCCTCGTGCATGCAGGTGTCGGCGCTGGCGATAGGGATGTCGACCTCGTCGATGCGGGGTTCCGGGACTTGGGCGCCTGGCGGCAGGTAGCTGCAGTCGGTGAGTGCCCGTACCGTTTGCGGGTTCTTTCTGGCCATCGGTCCAATCCTTTCGTGTGTGGGAGTTGTTCGGAAATGTGGTGTTACTGCTCGGAATTGGCGTTGGTGGAACTCGCCGCGGACAAGGGCCTGGTCGCGCCGAAGTAGTCGTCGCCCTCGTAATGCAGATCCTGGACCCGCACAGGGACGTGAAAGGTTGGGGCGTTGACGATCTTTCCGTTGCCCAGGTACAGCCCGACGTGGTGGATGTTGGCGCTCGTGCCGTAGAAGACGAGATCGCCTGGACGCAAGTCACTTTCGGCTATAGGCGGACCGGCGTGGTACTGATCGGCGGCGGTGCGGGGCAGGCCGACTCCGGCGGCGGCATAGGCGGCTTTGGTCAGACCCGAGCAGTCCCAGCCACCGGAGACCTCGGGGCCGTTGCCGCCCCACACATAGGGTTGCCCGAGCTGCGCGCATGCGAAAGCGAGCACCACCGAGGCGCGGTCGTTGCTGTACACGGAGCCGCAATCGCCTGTACCGGAAGTGGTTTGGCTGCGGTAACGGGCTGCTTGGTTGAGCACGTCGCGCACGTACCAGTCGGCGTGGTTGTAGGCCCAGATCGCCGAATACATGTCGGCGGGGGCACCTGCGTCGCACAGGTAGTAGGCGGCGGCGTGGACCGCATCGGAGGGGTTGTAGCGCGAGGGCGGGGTGGCCCCGCCTGGCGGTAGCTGGTGTCGGGTGACGACGTCGTCGAAGGTGGGTGCGAGGAACTGCATCGGACCGCTGGCTCCGGCGAAGTTCTCTCCAGCGTTGACACCGGGCAGGGGGGAGCGGCCGTGGTCGGTCTCGATCTTGCCAATGCCCGCGAGCACCGACCAGTCCAGACCGGGGCATGCCGGTGCAGCTTTCTGGTATAGCGCCAGCATGGACTCAGGAATGTCGGAGACCGCTTCAGGACTCGGCGCCGCACCAGCTCCTGGCGCGGGCGAGAGGGGCTGCGGCTGGTCGAAGACGACGACGGTGGTAACGACCGACGCGATGACCAGCGCACAGAATCCCATGCTCACACCGCCCGCGGCGAGGGCCTTGCCTATCACCACTCACCTGCTCCGGGCGGCGGGCACGGCGGCGGTGGCGTCAGCACCGTGTAGCGGCTGTGCGGCGCAACGGGCACGCTCGCGGGCGCGGGGGTCACGCGCGGCCACTGGGCTGCCAGCGTGTGCAGCGCGACGCGACTGCCGTCCGCGGAGTCCAAGCCCAGCCAGACCGGCGCAGCAGGGCTGGCGGCAGGATGAGTCGAAAGCAGGTCGGCGGCTGCGGTAGCGACGGGCACCGCCTCGGGGTCACCAAGCCTGATCCAGGTGTCGTGCAAGGCTTTTCGTGCGGCGGCTTCGCGGGAACCGACGGGTAACCACACAAGTACCGGGGTGACGATGCCGCTGGTCCGGGCGAGTTCGGCATAGCCGTGCAGTTTGCCCGCCACAGTCGGCAACGCCATGGTGGCGAGATCGAACTCGAGGAAGAAATCCAGCGTCGACCCGGCATGGGTGTAGCGGCCGTACCCGTCGGGGATAACGAGATCGCCCCAGAGGGCGCGGCAGCGGTTCTCAGACCACCAGGCCAGCAGCGCGGCGTTGGCGCTCGCAGGGGCGGTGGTGGCCAAGGTGGTGAACCAGTCGTTGAGGCCGACCGTGTGGGCCAGGTGCAGGCTGTGCGCGACGGCAAGGGCGCGATCAGGCCGGAAACCCAACTCGCGCAGCTCGATTCCGGCCTGAGCGGCCAGCACGGCGGCTCCGGCCTGGGCCAGGACCCAGTGGGTGGGGGCGGTGCCGATTGCGCATAGCGGCCGGAAGCGCTCCAGCACGCCGTAGTCGTACAGCGCAGCGAGGCGGCGGCGAGCGCGGCTGGGACTGCCGAAGGTCAGTGCGGTGAGCTGAGGTGTGGTGAGCACCCGGTGCTCATGGCACATCCGCAGAATCCAACGGTCACGCTCGGTCAGGCACAACGCCAGCCGTGCGTGGGCGCGCCCCAGGGACTTCCCACGCCCTGGGGCGCGTAGTTCGCGTTGACGGGTCGGGCGGTTGATCATGGTCGACTCGTTTCGCTCGCGGGGTGAATGGGGTTGCTGCGCTGCACGTCCCGGCAGCTGCAGGCAGGTCAGGACAGGCGCGGGTCCACGCCCGCTGTGGGTTCGGCGCCCTTTGTGAGGTCGATCGACTTCGGGGGTTCAGGGGCAGGTGCGGGTTCTGTGGGTGTGGTGCGGGCGCGGACCGCTTCACGGATCGCGGCGGCGCGGCCGGGGATCGGGTCGGGCAGCGGGCGGGTGCAGAGGGTGAACGGCGGTGCCTGCTGTCCGCCGACGAGCAGACGGGCGGCGGCGTGATAGACGTCGAGATGGGTGAGGTCGTGCTCGGTGAGCAGCGGGCTGGTGTGGCGCGCGAGCTCGCGGGCGTCTTCGGGCGATGCGGCGAAGACGACCTTGTTGCGGGCGTTGGCGGAGATGCCTTCACGCAGTTCGCGTGAGAGCTGCCCGAGGTTCTGGTGCGCTAGTACCAGCGACAGGCGCAGGCCGCGGGCCTCGGCGAGCATGTCCTCCACCGGGGTGCTCAGGTTCAAGAAGTTCTGGGCTTCGTCGAGGACGAGGCTGGCGTCGGGCCGGTCGGCCGCGGGCAGGCGCGAGCGGGTGGTCGCAGCCTGCCAGGTGCGGGCCACCAGCAACGACCCCATCAATCGAGCGGTGTCTTCCCCGAGTTGGCCTTTCGGCAGCCGTGCCAGGCAGATTCCACCGTTGTTGAGGACGTCAGCGAGGTCGACGGTGGACTCGCCGGCCGCGATCGCCGCGCGCACGAAAGGCCGCAGCAGGAACGCGCGCAGCTTGTTGAGCAGCGGCCCGACGGCTTGGGTGCGGGTGGCTTCGGATTGTTCGCTCCAGGAATTCCAGAAGTCGCGCAGCAGGGGGTCGTTGACTTCTCGGGTGATGCGTTCCAGATTGGCTCCGCCACCGAGCAGGCCCGCCAGGTCGACCAGGGTGTGGATACCGGGCCGCGCGCACAAGGTGCGCAGGCTGACACGCAGGATGTCATCGGTTCTGGGCCCCCACCAGCGTGCGTAGACGCGGGAGAATATCGTGGCCAAGTTGTCGACCGCCAGGTCCAGGCCCTCGGTGCTGGTGTCCAGCGGGTTCACGCACGGAGGCCGCAACGTGGAGTCGGCATCGAAGATGACAACCTTGTCGGCCAGGCGGCGGGGCAGACGCGCGAGGACGTCGGTAACCAGGTCGCCTTTGGGGTCGATGACGACCACTCCGCGCCCGGCGTCGGCGTCGGCGAGGATCCACTGTGCCAGCAGCGTGGACTTGCCGACACCAGTTGCGCCGAGCACGTGGGTGTGGTGGCGAGCATCGGCAACGGTGAGCGCGACGGGGCGTCCGCTGCCGGAGTCGGCAATCCCGAGCGGCTTGGAATGCGGGCCGCCCAACGAGATGGTCGCGGCCGGAGGCAGCGCGCGTGCACCCGCGCGAGCCAGACCGGGCACCGACGCTTCGCCCGGGAGATGCGCGATGCCCGCGATCTCGGGCACCGACAGCAGATCCCCGTGCCCGAGCCAACGTCGCTGCAG
Source organism: Nocardia sp. NPDC052566 (assembly GCF_044547285.1). Classification (NCBI taxonomy): domain Bacteria; kingdom Bacillati; phylum Actinomycetota; class Actinomycetes; order Mycobacteriales; family Nocardiaceae; genus Nocardia; species Nocardia sp. NPDC052566. The sequence goes on from NZ_JBIUAF010000006.1 coordinate 411,326, forward strand.
CGCCCAGGCTTTGCGCCATTGGCGGCGGCGTCGGTAGAAGTTGAGGTCCGTGCACGAGGCGAAGACCGCCGCGGCGGCATGTGCGCGGCCACGCGCGATCGCACGCGCCTCACCTCGCCGGGCACGATCGCAGACACCGGGCACGTCGACGGCAGCGGCGTAGCGGATGACGGTTTCCCAGTGCCCGCCACGCGCTTTGGTGACCGCCGCCCGCGTCTGGACGGTGTCTTCCACGCGGGTGAACCGATCCACCGGCATCGTGTGGACCCGCGGTGCTCGTGTCGAAGAGCCAGGGGTGATCAGGTCGAGCAGCTCGCGGACCACACTCGCCACTGCTCCCGCCAATCCGGCGGTGAGCCCGCCGGGGTGCCCGGAGTGCATGCGCCGGACGCGGCGGCCGGTGACCGGACGTGCCAGGATTTGCACGCACACGCATTCCCCCGTACCGAGATCGGCTGCGGCAGTGAGCAAGTCGCGGGCGATATCGGTGCTGTCATAGTCGGTGCGGATCGGGAAACTCTCCGGGCGTCCCAGCCGCAACCGCCCGGCCGCGAGTACCCGCTGCGAGTCCGGCTCCGGTACGGCCAGCGGCGCAGCGGCTTGCTCCACGGTCTGGGTGCGCGCGCCCGGCCATGCCGAGGCCACCGCGCGCTCTACCAACCCGGGCGGAATCGACGCCGGGGTCCAGATGGCGAGTGTGACGCCTCCGTGCCCGGCGACGCGGTACTCGAAGGCTATGTGCGGCTGCCCGAACAGCAGACGCTTCCACGCCGGGCGCAGCAGCCCGACCAGATGTGACCACAAAGCTTGTGCCGCATGCGCTTCCAGCGTCGGTGGGCACAAGATGGTGACCTCGCGGGCCCCACTGGCGAGCCGCACCCGCCGCAGGTAGCGCACGGTCACCGCGGCGAGCACCGCTGCGGCGGCCATCGCCGCGAGGGCGGTCGCGGTGCTGGCGCTGACCGCAGTCAAGCGCGCGGTCAGCCGGTCGAGGATCTGGTTCGGGGTCAGCAGTACTTGTCCGATCCAGCTCGATGTCGGCGGGGGAGCGGGGACAGTCATCGCGGCGGGCCTTTCGGGTCGAGGCGAGTGCCGCAGCGGTGGCGGTGTGCGCCGATGCCGCCGGGGCCATAGAACAGCTCCGAACTGACTGCGCCGGAGACGATCTCGGGTGCGAGGTGTCCGACGTGCCAGGCCCCGCTGCGACGCGGGCAGGGGTAGGCGTGCAGTCCTTCGCCGGGGTAGCGGCGGCGTGCGTATTGCCGTGCGGTCCTGCGTGTGGCGAAGGCGGCTTTACCGCAGTCCCGGCAGGCCCCGAGGTATCCGGGCGAGGGTTGGCGGTGGTGCTCACCGCGGGCCGGGGTCATCACGCGGCCTCGGACAGATCGAGGAAGACCTCGTCCCCGTCATCGTCGCCGGTGGACGAGGCTGTGCGGTCGGTGGCAGGGGACAGGTCGACGGGAAGGTCGCAGACGTCCTCGCCGGGCAGGTCGACGCCGACCTCGGTGTCTTTGCCGAGGGTGGCGAACTGCGGGGAAGTCGTGATCAGCGCGTTTTCGAAATCGGAAGCCACAGAAGCGAACACGGTGCGGTCGGTGCCGACCGCGAGCAGACCCTGTCCGCGATCGGCAGCGAGCAGGAATCCCCGCTCGCCATCGGAGAGTCCGAACGCGGCAGCGACCTCATCGATCGCCTGGGGCGCCTGCCGCAGGAGCACCTGGGTGGCGGCGTTGGCGACGATCGCCTTGCCCAGCTCGGTGGACAGCACGTCCGCGCAGTCCTGGGTGGCCACGGTAAGTCCGGCCCAGTGCTTGCGGAAACCTTTGGCGGCCCGGAACAGGAACTCCCCGCCCGCTTCCTGGCGCAGCATCCACCACGCCTCGTCCACGACCACGAGCCGGGGCTGGCGGATTGCCGGGTTGGACACCCGCCGCCACGTCACATCCAGCGCAAGCAGCGTGCCGAGTGTCTTCAGTTCGTCGGGCAATTCCCGCAGGGAGAAAACCACGAACGCGCCCTCGGGCCTGGTGGTCGTCTTACCGTCGAGGAGCCCCGCGAACGCGCCGCCGTTCACGAACGGTGCCAGTGCTTCGGCCAGCTCGACGCCGACACTGCTACCGCTGGCGCGCAGTTGCTCGGCCAACATGCCCAGCGTCGGAGCCGGACGGGTCCAGGTGGCCGGGTCTTCGGTGATCCCGGCGGCGGCATAGGTCGCGGTCAGTGCGGTATCGAGCACAGCGCGCTGCGCCGGGGTTTGCTCATCGAGCAAGATCCTGATCATGGTGTGCAGGAACAGCTTCCGTCGTGTCAAGGCATCGGAAGGGGCGCTGCGGCGGCCGTCGGGGCGGGTGTGGAGTTCCAAGTCGAATGGGTTGAGCCGCACGCCCGGTGCGCCGAGCTGCAGATAGGTGCCGCCCACGGCCTCGGCCAGGGGCCGGTACTCGGCCTCCGCGTCGATGACGATCGTCTCGATGCCCCGCATCAGCGAGCGCAGCACCTCGGACTTGACCAGATAGCTCTTGCCCGAGCCGCTTCGGCCGAGCACCACCATGTTGTGGTTGTGGATGTTCTCGCCGAACCGATCCCAGAACACGAGCCCACTGGCCGCGTCGCGGCCATACAGCACACCCTCGGGCCGATGCGCCGACACCGGATCGGTGACCGGCAATTGTGGGCTGGTGAAGGGAAATGATGCGCTGAGGGCGTCGGTGTCGAAAGTGCGGCCCACCTTCACCGGGTCCAGCCCCAGCGGCAGGGTGGCTGTCCAGGCCGCAACCGCGCGGTAGGTGAGGTGGCAGGTGTCGATTAGCAGGCTCGCGGCCAGGGCCCGCACCGCCGAGACTTCTTCGGCCAGTTCGGTTTCCGAGCCAGCGTGCACGCTCAGGTAGAGCCCGACTCGGAATAGTCGGCCCTCGCCGCGGGCCACGCGCGCCGACAGATCAGCGGCGTCTTCGGCTGCGACATCGAGCTGCGGATCAGGCAGCAGGCCGTAGGCGGCGCTGTGCCCGCGCGAGGACTCCAGGCGGGCCTGCTGGCGGCGCAGCCGGTTGGCGGCGGTTACCGGATCGACCGGATCGATGTGCAAAGCCAGATCGATGCGGCCGGGGTGGGCGAGCAGCGGGGCGAGCCAGCCGCCGGTGACCTCGCGGGGGTAGCCGGTGACCGCGAGGGTCGACACCCAGTCCGAGCCGACTTCCAGTGCGCGGGGGCCGACGGTCAGCGACTGCGGCGCGAACACCGAGCGTGTCCCGAGGCGGCGCACCGCTTTCCGGCGTTCGCGACGGTGAGTCGCCTCAGCGCCACCGTCGTCGGGGCCGAGGTCGAGGGCGGTATCGGATGCGTCGTCGGTGGCCGCGTTGGCGGTGGTGATCACAGCGTCGGCGGCGGCGATGTCGGCGCTGTACGGGACGAGGCTGGCGGGGTTGGTGGCCGAGGCCAGGATCGCGGTGGTCTGGGCGTCATCGAGTGCGGTGACGGTGACACCGAGGGGGCCCAGCATGTCGGTGGCCTCGGACAGTCGCCGCAGCAGCCGCGTCTCGGCGGCACGACGGGCTGCGGCCGAGACGTCACGGGCGGCGCGACGGCGACTCGGTAGCAGCGAGGCGGCCAGCGTGCGCGCGGACGGGCCGTTCAGTCCTGGTGCGGCGGCGCGGGCTCCGTGGAGGGGTTCGCGCCAGACGAGCAACACCTGCCGGTGGAGCAGGTTGTCGTTGGTGGCCAGGCCGGTCAGGAACGCGGCGTGATCGCGGGCGGCCTCGGCCAGCTCCGGTGACATGTCCTGCGCGGCGGTGCACAGCGCGGCGATGCGGCCTGTCAGGTCGAGGCGGCTGGAGCGGATGAGGATCTGTACCGGCTGGCGCAGCGTGTGGAGCCAGCCGCCGAGCTGTGTGACGAGTGCGGCCTGCTCGGCTGGGGTGCGCAAGGTGAGGTTCACGGTGCCCGCGAGCGCGACCGCAGCCAGACCGTCTGGACCGAGGTCGATGATCCCGACCTCGCCGGACCCGCCCACCTTTTGCGGCAGGTGCGCGGTGGCGTTCGTGATCGGCTGCTGGGCAGCTGATTTCGGCTTCCGGCTGGCGTGGGCGGTCAGCCAGCGTGGCGCCGCGCTCAACCCATCGGGGGCAGCGACGAGGCGGTGCGGGCGCAGGTGGTGGCTGACCGCGGCGACAAGCAGCTGGTCGCCGGACACGCCGTCGCGGGTCGTGAGTATCAGACCGGTGAGCAGCGCACCGAGCGGGACCGCGCAGGCGACGAACACCGGCGGTGGCACCACCTCCCGGGTCAGCATCCAGGCCAGGTACATGCTCAGGGCAGTGGTAGCGACGATGGCGAGCTGGCGGGAGGTGAAGGGACCGACGAGTTTGTCGCGGCGATCGACATCGGCGGGAATGCGGGCGGTGATAGTCATAGCGATCCCTTTCCTGGGGTACGGCGGGTGCGGCGGCGAACGGGCAGATCAGGAAGCGGCAGATGCAGTTGCCGCCCGGATGAGCGACGAGGCGCGGGTGGCGGTGGGGTGCTGGCGCGAGGCGGTGCCGGAGTGCGGCGGAGCTCTATCGGCAGGGGGTATTGGCCGCTGCGGGTCGGGCGCAGCCCGGCGTACGGGTCCGGCTCGGTCGCGGGTGTGAAGTCGAAGGCCAGCTGCTTGGGACGCGGCCTGCTGGTTGCGGGCAGCGGTTTGGGGGTCGGAACCGGTGGCGGTGCAGCGGGTTTGGCGACGCGCTCGATGGGGATCGGGAGCTGGTATTGGCCGTCGCGGCGCAGGTGAGGTTTCGGCCCGAGGTCGACGCCGTGGAATTGCGGCAACGGCAACATCAACTGCTCGCCCTGGGGCGAAGCGACCGGGATCGACGTGGCGTGGGAGATCCGTGTTGCCGGGGCGGGCTGGCGTGGGACGCGGCGCAGACCGGACAGCGGCAGGATCAACTGTCCGTCGCGGGTGGCGCGTACCTTCGCATACGGGTCGGGATCGCCCGTGCTGGTGGCCGGAGGCTTCTTGCCGGCGCCAGAGCGGGAGAACGCCGCTTTGTCCGCGGATTTGAGCAGCCCGAACGTCTTGTACATCACGAAGCCGCGCACGATCGAGGACGCCAGTCCGCGCCTGTTGCCGATTTTGAGTGCCGACAGTAGCCAGAACGGGACCTTTATCAGCAGCAACCCCATCGCGTCGGCGACGATGATGTTGACCATGCCGTCCTTGGTGGGTCCGAGCGCCCACCAGCCGTCGGGGGACAGGAACACGCGCAGCCCGACGATGAGCACCATCGACTGCACGACCTGGACGGCCAGACATGCCCCGAACGCGCGCCACCACCAGCGGGCGATCTCGTCGAGGCCCGGCAGGGCGTAGCACATCATCGCCAGCGGGGCCGAGACGATGAGCACCACGGTGATGACCAGGCGAATGATCCAAGTGATGAGCAGGATCGTCATCACCACGAGGAACACCAAGAGCAGGATGGTGGCGAACAAGCCGGTGGCCTGCCCGTTGGCGACTGAGTTCATCGACCTGAAAGCCGCTGCGGCGGAGTCGGGTTCGATACCGTCTCCGGCCACTGCTACCGCCAAGCCGTTGGCGAAGCGGATCGCCTGGGTGGCGACGGCCATGCTCATCGCGCCCGCGATGAATCCGACGACCAGCCGAGGCAGCAGCTCTCGCCATCCCCAGCGGGTTTGCAGGGTCTCATTCAGCATGAGCAGAACGCCGGCCGCGATCACCACGAGCCCATACATCGAGAGCACGAGCCGCCACGATGAGTCCCACAGCTGTCCGATGCGCGGAAAGGTGCTGGGTTCGGGTGTGGTCAGCATGTGCTCGGACACCCAGGCCACGATCGTGTTGAGGCCGGAGGCGACCAGGCGGCTGAAGAACCCGTCGATCGCGCCCGCGACACACGAGGCAATGTTGGTGACTCCACAGTCGGCCTCGTTGGTGGCGGCGCCCCCTTCACCGGACTCGCCCGGCCCGGCGGGGCGTTGCTGTGGCCCAGTCGGCGCAGGCACCCCCTTGGTCGTGGGTGGGGTCGCGGTCGTGGGTGGGGGTGGGGCTGTGGGTGGGGTCGGCACGGGCTGTGTCGGCGCGGCCGGGAGCGGGGGTGGTTCGGCGGTACCGATTGCTGTGCCGCACACAAGGATCGCCACCAGGGCGAGCACGAGGATCAGTGCGCGCCGTATCGACGGTGGTGCGGTCCTGGCGTGATGTGGGGTGATCATGTCAGCCGCCGACAATCGACTTGAGGACCGCGACCACAATCGGCGCGAGCATCGCCAGCGCGTACCCGACGCAGGCGGCTTTGAGGGCGATCTTGGCGCGTTCGATCTCACCGGGATCGCCGGAGCAGATCAGATAGCGGGTGCCGCCGATGGTCAAGCACACGGTCGCGACGAGCGCGAGGATCCCGACGATCCAGTTACGTAAATTGTTGAGCACCTCGTCGAACGAACTCGCGATCGCCAGCACGGTCTGTGCCGAGGCGGGTGCGGCCGCCGCGGCGAGCACCGCACCCGCCAGCGCGACTGTCAGGGCCATTCGGGCGAGGCCACGCCGAAAACGGCCAGCGTGTGAGGGCTGTGCGGGCGTGTGGGTGGGGGAGTGGGTTATGCGCATCGCTTCACCTCCGGTGCCGGATACGGGGAGGCGGCTGTGTTCTCCTCGCACTGGGCACTGGCAGGCCGAGTCCGGAAAATCGCCACCGGCCGCGCATATTGGTGGTGTTGGGCGGCATCGATGGCTGCGGCCTCCACGACACTGGTGCAGTTGGCTTCGGCCAGTCGTTCTCGCAGCCAGGCCCGCAACCGCACCTCGGCGCGTTTGCGTCGCTTGTTCAGCTGCTTGTAGGACTGGCCGCGTTCGGTCGCCAGCGAGATCAGCGTGCGGTCCGCGAGCCGGGTGTCGGCGATCAGCATGGCGCTGGAGGCGTCGATCACACCCTCGGCCACCGCTTGGTGCAGCAGATGCTCCGGATGCCCGTGGCAGCGCAGCCAACGCTTGTCCAGATCGGCGGGCGGCACCGGGACCGGTGACATCGCCTGCTGCTTGGCCCACCCGCGCCCGCCTCGATAGGACGCCCACCGCAGCGCACACCACACACGTGTCTGGCCCAGGTTGATGTTGCCGACCGCGTCCACGAAGGCGGTCAGCACCGCGGCCTCGGCGTCGGCTCGGTCGCCCTCGACCCTGCGGGCCAGACGTGCCGCCGCGCCCGACATCATCGGCACCGCCACCCCCGCGCACGCCAGCACCGCGTCAGGGCCTTCGCGGCGGGCGTAGGAGATCAGCCACGCCCACACAGCATCGACATCCATCACCGTGAACGGCACCGAGGTATCGGCCAGCAGCTCTCGCAACCGCCCCCAGGTCACTGGTGACTCCGGCAAGGCCGCGGCTGCCTGCGGGCTCAACGGCACTGGCCGGGCGGTGATCTGCTCGAACCGTTCCTGCACCGCTGTCAGCGGCAGCCGCGCATCTCTACGCGAATAACCACGGTCGGATGAATTCATGACGATCAGCTCCTTGCTCGGATCGAAAAGAGAACTTCGACCAAGCCAGGACAGCAAGCTGCCGCCACGAGAAGTCCACAAGAAATACACCGGGCACACACGAGAGATCCACAAGAAGTCCACAACAGGCCCGTGCGGCGTCCACCGACTTGTGTGGACAATCGGCCGTTAAGTTCTCATAGAAGCCGGTCTGCCTGGTGTTGTGTATGTTCGGTGGACTCTTCGGTGGCGCTGAGTTCGGCGTCCGATCTGTTAGAGGTGGAAAGGGAAAGAAAATCCTCCGAACTACGTCCAGGAAGGGGGTCTCATTCCCTTCCATTGTCGAACTCGTTCGGGTGAGTTTCGAATCTCGCGAGAAAATCGTGGGCGATTTTCGGGTGGTTCCCATGCAGTCCCTAGATGTACGGGAATTCCGTCTCCTCGAAGGGACCGCTACCCATGTCCGATCCCCGCCCCGTTGCCGCTGTACCGTCCACGATCTGGGCCTGCGGCCGCGACGTTCCCGACCGAAGCGACTTCTGGCCAGCGCCGGTCCTGCGCCGTGCCGTCGCCGAATTCAGCGAGCCTGATGCCCGCGTCGTCCTGCTGGCAGCCTCGCCCGCCCAGCAGCTCGCCGCCCGCCGCGCCCGCACCGCCCTCGCCGACACCGGCCGCACGGCGAGCACCGTGACTGTCGCGGACTCGCCGGCTACGCCGGGCCGCGGCGAGGTCGCCGACCTCGTCATCGCCAGCCTGCTGTCAGATCCCGACACCCCGCCGCTTCGCGACATCTACACCCGGCTCGCTTTCACCGCCGCCGACCAGCTACGCGGCGGAGCGATTCTGGCCGTGCTGACCCGCTGCGAGCGCACTCGCGGCGGCGTCCTCGACGACGCGACCGGCCCCGTCGTGGCTGCCGCTCAAGCGGCCGACCTGCTCTATCTCTCCCACATTGTCGCCGTCCCGATCTGCGCCGACGTCATCCCAGTTGGTGCTCGCGAGCAAGCCACCGTGAACGGGCATCGCATTGTGCACATCGACGTCACGGTCTTTCTGCGGCCCGACGATCAGCACCTGGCCCAATCCCTGAACCGCGCCGCCTGAGCCTGCCCGATCGACCATCGCATCCCGCCACGCAGACAGGACCACGGCCATGAGCGAACTCCACAACCCCCGATCCGGCCCTGACCATGCCGTGCCGGTATCGGTATGGGCCACCGCCCAACATGCCCCCGCTACACAACGACGGGGCCGCTACCATCCCGACGGCACCGCCCACCCGGCGAAAATGCTGCCCGCCGTCGCCGCGCACGCCATCACCCACTACACCCGCCCCGGCGACCTCGTCCTGGACCCGATGTGCGGGACCGGCACCACCGTCGTCGAAGCCCTCCACCTCGGCCGCCGCGGGCTCGGCATCGAATACGAAACTCGTTGGGCCGCAGTTGCTCGTCGCAACATCGACCTTGCCCGCGCGGCCGGATGCGACCAGGACGCTGCGGTGTACTCCGGCGACGCCCGAAGGCTCGACACCATCCTGCCCGCCGAATTCCTCGGCGCCGTCGACCTGGTGATCACCTCGCCGCCCTACGGCGACTCCACTCACGGCCACGTCAAAGTAAAGCCGGGCGAAGGCGTGCGCAAGATCAACCACCGATACGGCTCGCTCTTGGACCGTGGCAACTTGGCCAACCTTTCGCTGGGCCGATTGCTATCCGGGTTCACCCGAATCCTCACCGGTGCGGCCGTGTATCTCAAACCCGGCGGCTACGTGGTGATCACCGCCCGGCCATGGCGTCAACACACCGAACTGGTCGACCTGCCAGCACACATCACCACCTGTGCCACACTCGCCGGTCTCGTCCCCGTCGAGCGGTGTGTCGCGCTACTCGGGCGTCTCGCCGATGACGACATCATCCCCCGAAGTTCCTTCTTCCAAAGGGATTTCGTCACCAAACGCCGTGCCGCCGGACTGCCGATGCATCTGATCGCCCACGAGGACGTCCTGATTTTCCAGGCTCCGGCCGGACCGCAGGAAGCGTTCCAACTCAGGCACTTCTACCCCGAACACGCTCCTGGCACCGCAAGGCCACACGTGCCTGGCCACCGCTGGACGTAGCCGCCATGCGGAGGCGGGCTGACCCGCTCGACCTCCGACCACCTCTACGCGGGATCGCTGTTTGGCCCGCGCGGTCTTGCGCGACCGCCAGGCCGCAACGCTCGACTGCATTTGTGGCCGAGCGAGATTGGAAGGAGAAGGCATGTCGAACAGGACCAAGACTGTGCTCGCCGCGACGGTGTTGACCGCGCTCGGGTTCGCCGGAATCGGCAACGTCCCAGCCGTTGGCGCTGGCCCGCAGCCTCCATGCTGGAACGGCTGTTCGTTCCCGCTGGACCCGAACAACCCACCGTCCCGGTTCGACCCCGCCAATGTTGATCCGGCGGGGACCCTTCCGCCGGACTCATCCAATGGACACGACCACGAGCCAGCCGACCTGCAGCACGCCAATCCGCGCTGAAACGACAAGACGGGGCACGCGCCGAACTGGCCACTACCGGGGCGGGGCGGTTCGCGCCCTTCTGGGCAGGTGCTCTAGTTAGTGGTGTCGGTGGCTGGGACGGTATTGCTGTGGGCGTGAGGAATCCGGTTTCGCGTGCCCGGCCGCCACCAGTGTCGCGAAGGCGTCTGCTTTGCGGTCACACCAGTCGGTGGAGCAATCGCGGTGGCGTTGCATCTCGCGGTGTGCTTCGGCGACGGTGAACGGGGTGTCCGGTGCGTCGTGTGTCCATATTCGAGGCCAAACATTCTGGGCGGCAATGCCATTCATGCTTCGTCGGTGTTCGGGTTGGTGGTCGGCGTGGGTGTGGAGCAGTGCCAGGATGGCGGCCGACAGGACGGTGATGATGACTGTGATGATCGCGGTGGTGTGTAAGCCGTTCATGATGGCCGCTACCTCCAATGACGTCGGCCTGAGCGGGCTGCGTCAGTTCGGCGAGGGGCGAGAGGCCCTCGTGTGAACTCGATGTGTCTCGTGATGGATCCGCAGAGCGGTGATCCCGAACGATGTGGGCTCGTGTGCAGCGACGGGTTCGAGGTGCCCGCGACGGCACAGCGTGTTCGCCGTGTTCCGTATCGCATGCGCGGGAAGTCCGAAGTGCTGCGCCAGCTCGTCCGGTGTTCGCGGGCGGTCGCATTTCTGCAGCTCGGTTAACATCCGTTGTTGTGGCAGGGTGTAGAGGTTGGGCTGTGCCTGAAGGATCGCCTTCGCGAGGTCAGTCGGTGCCCACGCGGTGGTCGGCCGGACGAGCTTGTTCTCGCACAGCCATTCCAGAGCGGTAGTCACAGCGGTGATGTCACGGTCTGTGCGGCGCGCCAAATCTGTGGCGGTGCACACGCCCTCCGGCCCGATCATCGCGTCCAGCAGCCGGGCCTGTGTATAGGTCAGCGGCATGGGGTGCGGACCAATCGTGCTGTGTAGCAGGACAATGCGACGAATGGAGCGGGTCTCGGCGAGGCAGTCGACGTCATGGACATGGTCGTTGTCTCCAGACGTTCTGCTGGTATCTGGCGGGCACCAAATTTCCGGTCGCGACGAGTTCGTTGATGGCCTGCTGTTCGTCCGGACAGCACCCGGGGCAGCATCGTTGGTGGCTCATTCGCGGCGATCTGTGGCGCGTCGTTGTTGCTGAGCGACTGCGCGTGGGGAGGCATAACGATTCCCTCCAGCTGTGTTGGTAGAGAGTCGTTTTCGTCTCGGGTTGTCAGGTGGGTGACGGGCGTGTTCATGATCGTTTTGCCCGGCGAGTGTGGTGGTGGTCGGTCGAGATACCTGTGGTGAGTGCGGTCCAGGTGTCGGCGATATCGGCCACCGATCGCCAGGCGTGGTGCAGTGCGTCGTCGTCGCACGCTTGGACCGATCGTGGTGGGTCGGTACGCAGGAGCTGGTCGGCCCGGACGTGAGCCGCGACGAGTTCGTCGACGACCTCGCCGAGTGAGACGCCGTGGGCGTGGCCGTACGGTGGGGTGGTGAGCCGAGGGGACAGCTGACGGTTGAGGGTGTCGATGAGTTCGCTTCGTCGCCACCGGATCCGCTCGGACAGATCATCGAGGCGGTGTAGCACCGCCAGCTCGAATACCAATGCTGCGCAGGGGCGATGCAGGTTGAATCCGTTCACCGCCGCCAGCAGCTCATGGCTGGTCGGTACCGATTCCGGAGTCGGTGGTGGCTGTCGTGACGGGGTGTGGTCGTGGGCTGGGGGCAGGGAGAATTGGGTTGCGATGCGCGCCAGCTGTCCGGCCAGCCGGGCACGTTCGTCGGGTGGGAGGCTGTGGGCGAGCTCGGCGATGATCGTGGTCTTGGTGGCGCCGATGTCCTGGATTCTGTCGAGGAGCTGGGCGGTGGTCTCGAGTGAGAGTTCGGTGTGGGTGTGGTTGCGTGATGTTCGGGTCATGGCCGCACCGCTTGATCCAGCGAGCCGGTGGAGGCGGGGCGCTCGACGGTTCTCGGGACTGTGGTGTCGCGGGTGCTGGGGTGGCGGTGTCGCTGGGCGTGGCGAACGGTGGGCATTGGCGGGACTGATGGTGTTTGGGGCGGGGTGGTGTTCATGTTCTCGGTCGAGTTTCCTTGTGTGTGAGTGTTTTTCGGAGACAGGCGCGGATCAGGTCGACCACGGTGGCACCGGTCGGGCGGTAGCTGTCGGTGGGTGGATGGACCCAGTGCCGGTACCCGGTGTGGTCGTCGGTGGGGCCGGCCAGTGCGATGTCGCCACCTACTGGGGTGATGGCGACGTTGAGCCGGAACAGTTCGGCGAACAGGGCCATGTCTTCGGCCGACTGGTCAGGCCGGACGAGGAAGGTCCAGCGCTGCGAGCGCGAGTGGGCGAGGACCGGTCCGAGGGGGATGTGCAGCTCGGTCATCGCTGCGTGTACGCGGGTGCCGAGGTCGGCGGGCATGGTGATCGCACCTACCAGGCCCGCGCGCACGACGATCCGGTCGTAGTCGGGGTGTATGGCGGCGGGGATATCGCAGGTACTGCGGTAGAACCTGCACCGCTCATCGGTGGTTTCGACGACCAGGGTGGTGTCCATGATGGTGGAGGCCCTTCACGATTCGGAAGTAGTGGCACCGACCGAGGTGGTACTCAGGCAGGCGTCGCTGGCCGAGGCCAGCGTCAGCACGGTCCATAGCGACCGCTGGTCCCCGGTCACCGCGTGCCATTCGGCACGGAATTCGGTGTCGTCGACGGGCCAGGTGCGCCGTGTCGACAACTGGCACATCGCTGCCCGCAACAGGTGATCGGTGGGGTAGACGCTGAAATCGTTGCTGTGATCGGCGACAGCGCGGGCGATCGTGGCCCGATCCAGCTGCGGGACCTGTACGGTGATCGCCTCGACCAGCGTGTCAGCGTTCCCGCCGGTCGCCATGACCGTGTTCCACTGCGCGCCGTGAGCTAGATAGGCTTCGGCGATCAGTTGCAGGGCAGGGGTTTTGACCCGCAACGCGACATCGGCGACCCGGTCGTCACCGATACCGAGCAGTGCCTGTGGTGTGGGGAACACCCACACCGACCCGACCGTGGTTTGGACGCACCGCCCCACGACCCGGCACAGACGCCGATGCAGTCCCGCCCAGTTCTTGCGGGCAATGAAGTTCGCCAAGACCGCGGTGCCGAGTGCATCCCACAACAACGGATTCGCCATCCGCGTCACAGGCCCTAGCGCGCGCAACGGAGCCGCCAGCGCCAGCGGCCCGACCAACTCGCCGGGATCGAAGTAGCTGTCGATAGCCGGTGCCGCTCTGTCGCCGATCGGCTGTTGACAGATGAACAACCCGCTCGGCAGTTGATGCCCGGTAATCAGCGACATCCCACCCGTGGTGTCACCAACGACCCGATGAGCACGGCCGTCGGAGGTGGTGAACCAGGCCGGATGATCCAATAGCAATCGTGCCATGACACCTATCCCTTCCTGAATTACTCACTGGTGCTTGATATTTCGTGTCAGTTGAGACCTCATCGCGGTCATCACCACAGGTGGGGATGCGGCCCGGGTAGTCGGCGCACCCCGGTGCGGAGCTGATCGATCAGGTCTTGATAGCCCACGGCGAGATCGGCCAGACGTGTCCACGCGTCCTCGTACAACGCGTCCGGGGCCTGAGCTAAGGCGACATAGGTTTGGAAGGTCAGCGCCGCGAGGCGATCCACCACGTTTCCGACGGTTTCGGTATGGATCGAAGCATTCGGAAATGGCTGCGGCAGAGCATGATTCACCCACTCGTCAATCTGGCGTACCAGTCGGACCCGCCGCCATTCGAGTGTTTCGGACTTGCTGGCCGGAGTGATTTCGAGGGCCTCATGCAGTCCCGTCAGCTCCCCTGCCGCGTCCAGCATCGGATTGTCGGTGTCCAGCGGCGGCAGTCCCCGGCATGCTGCCAGCAACTCGTCCTTGTCCGGAATCAACTTGCACCCCCTTTGGTAAAGGGGAAAGGGTGCTGGCGGTGCTCGATCGCTTCAGCCAAGTCGTGATACTCGTCGACCACCCGCCCCAGCCGATGCCACGCGTAGTGAACCACCAACTTCTCGACATCGCCCCGCATCAGTAGCCGATAGGCCATGACCTGCGCTTGCGCCATACGGTCGATCACTTCGCCGACGGTCGCGGGGGAGGGTAACGGGACCAACGGCCGGGATCGTCGGAGATCGACCCACTCGTTGATCTCAACGACCGCTGTCGCCCGCGCTCGCGCCAATCGTTGCTGCTCATCGGGATGTTCGAGCAAGCCGCGGTGCAGCGTGCCCAGCAGCCATGCGAACGCCGCTAGTGGGTGCTCAACGATGTGGCGGTCGCGGATCGCGCGCAACAGAGCATCGCTCGAAGGAAAGACGAGTCTGGTCCCCGCGATTACTGACCGTTCGGTCTCATTTGATGTTGATCGCGCCCAGGTTCGCATGGTGTCAACACCGCCGCTGACTTTCCTGAGCTGCCTTTCGCGAGGTCGGCCGCCAAGGCGACTCCGTGATGACAAGCCCTGTGATCTCGAGGATGGTCAATCCGACGAGTTCGGCATACCGGCGGATTTCGTTCACTCGGTCGGCTGCTTGGAGTGCCGCAAGCGCCTGATCTTCGGTGAGTGATCGGCCGGGCAGAAAGCTGACGGCCCAGATGTCTTGGCCAACGTTGCGAGCTTGATGTCCGGTTTGGTCGCTGGCTATCAGTGTCGAGCTTTGGAGAACAGCCACAGCTGGGCCTCGTTCCCGATCGTCGTACGCGGTTCTACCGCCGTAGGACGATAATAAGCAAATATATAAGCTTATACAACAGCTAATGTCGGCTACCGAATCGGTACGCTCGTGGTGTGGTGAATACTTGGACGGTCATCGACCCGCTGGAGGAACCACAGTGACCGTCAGCCGCTCGCACCCGTCGGCGTTGCGATTTCTGATCGGCCAGGAGCTGCGCACTGCTCGGCTTCGCGCCAAAGTCAGCCAGGTCGATGCAGCCGCAGAGCTGGGATGTTCGCAGCCGAAGATCAACCACATGGAGTCCGGCAAGTTTCAGCAACAGCCTGATGACGTCGCCAAGTTGATGCGCCTGTACCGCGCGGCCCCAGCTCAGATCGGTCGCATCGAGTCGCTCATTGGGCGCGCCGACGAAGGCACGCAGTTGGCCGCGTATAGCGATGTCTTGCCCGATTGGTTTCGGACATTCGCCGAGCTCGAAGCCCTCGCGGCAGGTCAGTTCACCTACCAGGCGATGGCGCTCACCGGACAGCTCCAGACCGAGGGGTACGCCACCGCCCTGCTGGGCGGCGGCCTGCAGATCGCGGCGTTGGATCTGCCTCGGGCCGTCAAGGCTCGGATGGCACGCCAGCGAGTCACCAACGAGGTGGATCCGCTCAACCTCGAGGTGGTCATCGAGGAAGACACGCTCAGCAGGCTCGTCGGTGGGCCCGCCGTGATGACCGAACAACTCCGGCATCTGCTCGAACTGACGAAACGTCCCAACATCAAGCTGCAGGTCATGCCGAAACAGGTTGCTGTCCACGTCGGCCTCGACGGCGACTTCACACTGCTGAACTTCGCTGAAGCGCAAAGCATCGGCTACACCGAGTACCAGACCGGATCGCTGTTGGTGCAGGATCCCGACCAAGTCGCGCTGTATAAACTGATAGCTGATCGACTCCAGGCGTTGGCCTTGTCCGCCGACGAGTCGGCCCAGGTCATCCTGGACCATGTCGATCGTCTTCAACGAGCGTAGGAGCATTGGATGAACTCCCGGGACCGCCTAACGTGGCGGACCTCCAGCCACAGCGGAACCAATGGTGGGCAGTGCGTAGAGGTTGCATTCGACGTAGAGGCAGGAATAGTGCTGATACGCGACACCAAGTTCCAGCGCAACCCCTCCAACATCCCCGAGAACCAGCCGGTGATTGAGATGCTCGACGCCGAGTGGGACGCATTTCTCGAGTCGGCGACCAGCTCGACTGCGGAAACACGGCACGCCGTACCCAGTATCGAGCGGCAACCCTCGGGCGAGGTGATCATCCGCGGTGCCGATGGAACAACCCTGACCTTCACCGATGAGGAGTGGTCCGCGTTCGTCGCTGGTGTGCGCGACAGCGAGTTCGCGCCCGTCTGACGACAGCGCTTCTTTGAGCCAACGCCAGTCCGACGCCGGAGTCATCTTTGTCGAGTTCGGCCATGCTGCCACGTAATTCAGCATCGGCGGAGACGGTTCCGGATCGGAACTGGCGCGAGAACGTCTTTGCACTGCCCTTTCACTGAACTTCGGTGCCGGGCGAGCAACTCCGCATTCGAGCGCGATGAAACACTGACCGTTATGGAACTGAACGGCAGCCCGGTCAGCCGCGACCAGATCGCTGTCCTGGGGTTGGTCAACTATGGGTGCTTTACCTCGATGCGTGTCGAGGGCGGCGGCGTGCGGGGCCTCTCACTTCACCTCGATCGTCTGGTTCGCGACTGCAGGTTGCTGTTCGGTGCCGACCTCGATCCCGAATGGATTCGGGACCTTGTTCGACACGGTCTGCGTGACAAAGACGAACCGATCGTCGTCCGGGTTACCGTCTTCGACCCGGAGCTAGAACTCTCCAGGCCGGGTGTCGATGCCCGGCCTCACGTGCTCGTGAGCATGCGGAGTGCACCCCTCGGCCCGCAGGGCGCGCTGAAATTGCAGTCGACGGTGTACTCCCGTGATCTGCCCAAGGTCAAGCACACGGGACTCTTTGGCGCCGTTCATCATCGACGAAATGCGCAGCGAAACGGATTCGACGATGTTGTATTCACAACCGCCGAAGGCGTCATCAGCGAAGTTGCGACGTCTAACATCGGCTTCATCGATGCCAGCGGCCGCCTGATCTGGCCACATGCCGAAGTTCTGCCCGGCATCACAATGCGTCTGATCAGCCAAACCCGCGACGAAGACATTCTGACCGAGCCGGTGACGCTGGCCCAGCTTCCTCAATTCGTCGCGGCGGTGGCCACCAACGCCGCGGTCGGGGTGCGTGCCGTCGCCCGAGTCGACGACACGCAATGGTCAACTGAGCACGAGCTGATCGACGCTCTCCGTAAGGACTACGAATCCATACCTCCGCAGCGAATCTGAGCCACATCCCGGCTCCCACTGGCTAGGCTCAAGCGCTACTGACTTGGGTAGGGAGAACCACGGGGATGATCACGGTGGTCCGGCACTGGACCGGAGTCGAAGTCCGCGCACTCCGCGACGCGCGCCGGATGAGCATCGTGGACTTCGCCGCACACCTTGGAGTCGACCCTCGCCTGATCTCGAAGTGGGAGGCTGGCGGCACCGCGGTCCGGCCCAGACCGGTCAACCAGGCGGCACTCGACACATCTCTCGTACGGCTCACGGTCGAGGAGCGGACCCGATTCGCCGAATTCGTTGGACCCGAAGCACTCAGCGAGTGTCGCGACACCGACGTTCCCGAGGTGCCAACACAGATCCGCCATCCAGCCGACGGAAAGCTGATGACCTGGATCCCCTCGGGCATCTATCTTGCTGGACCTCAGGATGAGCCGGCTTGGGTCGACGGCTACTACATCGATATCTTCCCGACGACCAACGCTGACTTCGCCCGCTTTGTAGTCGCGACTGGGCACGCTCCGCCCCGTCATTGGGAAAATGGCCATCCTCCAACGGAAATCGCCGATCATCCAGTCGTGTGGGTCACCTGGGACGATGCGCAGGCATACGCTCGATGGGCGCTCAAACGTCTGCCCTCCGACCAGCAATGGGAAAAAGCTGCCCGCGGCACCCGAGGCAACACCTGGCCGTGGGGCCCTCAGCCCACCCCTGCGAAATGCAACGTCCGCGGATCAGGCCCCGGAGCTACCACGCCGGTCGATCGCTACAAGAGCGGTGTCAGCCCCTACGGGGTATACGACATGTGCGGCAATGTCTGGGAATGGCTCGACAGCCAGACAACATCGAACCGCTACCAGCTGAAAGGCAGCGCCTTCACCAGCCCTTTCAATCGGGCGGTTCCTTCAGAGTTCAACGACGCGCACTGCACGATGCTCGATGATGACACTGGCTTCCGTTGTATCACAACAACATTGATCATCTGACGATATAGCTCAAGGCTGCGTGGGAGCGGCAGATCGGTCTGTAGCTGTGTGATGCAGCCGTCCATCGGGGGTGGCGCAACAGGACAATGTATCTGGTGTCCCCGACCGCACCGCTCGACAATTGGCTTCTGAAGTGTCGTATCGCCGTGATTGCACATGGCGGCGGCCGCGAGAGAGGATAGGGGCTCCCCTCCATGTCGGACCGAGCGAGCGGAGCCTTTCGGTGCAAGCTGTCGAGCTGATCTCCGTCGATGGCATCGCGCTGGCGGTCGCTGTGCATGTTACCGACGTCCTACCTGTTCGAGGCGCTGTCCTGCTGGTTCACGGCATTACCGTGGACATGGATGAGGGGGGTGGGATGTTCGTGCGGCTGGCCGAGCGGCTGGTTGCGGGGGGCTTCAACGTTGTCAGGATGTCGTTTCGCGGGCACGGGGCCAGCGCTGGTAGCCAGCAAGGGGTGACGATCGCGGGGGAATGTCTGGATCTGCAAGCGGCGGTGACCTTTACGCGACAGCGTTTCATCGACCAGCCGTTCTCGGTGGTCGCGGCTAGCTTCGGTGCTGTATCCACCGCATTGTCGTTGCCGTGGCTCAACCAGGGGATGCTGCACCGGATGGTGCTCTGGAATCCTGTACTTGACCTGGTACGAACGTTCCTGGAGCCGGAATTGGCTTGGGGGAAAGAGAACTTCGGGCGCGAGCAGCGAAAGCATTTGGAAGACAATGGCTTTCTTCTGGTTGATCAGGAGTTCCAACTGGGCCGGGTGATCTTCCTTGAGTTCGCGCGCTACCGTCCCCTCGACGACTTCTTGGCGAACCCCGTGCCGACGCTGGTCGTGCACGGTGACAACGACTCAGCGGTGTCTTACGACATCGCGGTGAACGCGGCACGGAATCGAGCTGATACGACACTGCATACCGTCGTCGGCTCGGATCATGGGTTCGACTCACGGGATCGTGAGGACGAGGCCATCACGGTGACGGTCGACTGGCTCATTGAGCAGTCCACGCCGAAGTCGTGAACGTCTCCGACCTATACGCGCCGGTGCAGCTGGGCGCCGCGGCGCTCGTAGGCGAGCATTGCGTACTGGGTTACCCGAAGGAAGCGCGAATCCGTCAAGCACAGCAGGGACAGCCGTCGGTGGGTGATCCGGTGATCATCGGGGACCGGTCCTTGCTGTTCAATGCGGTCATCATGCACGAAGGAACGGCTCTGGGTTCGGACTGCGTCGTCGAGGACCAGGTCCGGATCGGATACGGCTGTGTGATCGGGGACCGGTCACGGGTCGTGCACGGTGCGTACGTCTGCGATCGAGTGCAGGTCGGAAGCGATGCCTGTGTGGCTGGATTCGTTTGTGATGGAACGGTAATCGGCGATCGGTCGACGGTGATGGGTGATCTCGTGCACGAGTATTCGCGGCCGGATCTGGGGTGGTGGGGGATCGACGAGGCGCCGCCGGTGGTCGAGGCGGACACGGTGGTCGGATTCGGAGCCCGTGTAGTCGGCGGCGTACGCATAGGACCACGCAGCTACGTTGCCGCTGGGGCGGTGGTGACACGGGACGTGCCGTCCGAGCATGTGGTCACGGGAATCAATGTCCATACGCCGATCAGTCAATGGACCGGCGTGCGTCTTCGCGCCCTCATTGGGCATTGGCAATCCGACACGACTCAGTAGTCCGATCAGAGGAGCACGAAGTCGCTGTCCTCGGTGTCACTTCCGGCTTCACGTTTGGGGCGTTGAGTCGCGAGGGGCGGGTCGAACGCTATGGCTCGCAGTGCAGGTGGAAATCGAGCACGCAGGTCGGCGCGAGGATGCGCGATGTACAGCGCGGGGAGGAATTCGTCGATCGGGACGATGGCTCGACTCAGGTCGGCTTCGAGCATGGTGGCGAGCGCGGCGCGGGGTAGGAGATAGGCGTAGCTGCAGTGGCTGTATCCGGGGCGGACGAAACCCTCTACGCGCGAGAGCTGGTCGGGTTCGAGCGGGTAGCGGCCGAGGTAGAGCAGTCCGAACTGGACGTCATTGCGCTCAAGTCTGTCGAGGCCGGCGAGCAGCGTGGTGAGGAACTCTGGGGCCGGGTCGGCGTCGTCTTCGAGGATGAGGATGTAGGGGGTGTGGGTATGGTCGGCGGCGTGGGTCCAGCACGCGAGATGGGCAAGGGTGCAGCCGATTTCGCCGTATTTCAGTGGGCGGTTCCACCATGGGTTGTCAGAGTCGATCTGCCAGTCGAACAGCTTGAATCCGGCCGTGTGCAGGTGCGGGAGTGAGAGTTCGTGGCCGTCGAAGGTGGCGTCCCAATCGGAGGTGTAGATAGGTGCCAGCTCGGTCGGGATGCGGGCGTCGATCCACGCGCGCCGGTCAGGTCGGCGTGCGAGATTCACGATGTAGGTGGAGATGGAGTCAGCGGCGATCACCGTGGCGCCGTTCCACGCGTGTGGCGAGTGCGGCGTTCGGTGTTGTCGATGACGACTCCGAAGTCTTCGCCGGTGGTGCGTGAGAGCAGCAGCAGTGGTTCGACGCGGGTGAGGTCGGAGACGTCGGTGATGCCGCCGACGCGGCGTGCCTCCGTGACGAGTACGAAGTCGTCGGTATCGACCCGGTCTTCGAGGTATCGAGAATTGGCGGATCCCCGTTCGGGGTCGAGCAGGCAGTGCGCGGCACCGAGCACGCCGAGGGTGAGACATCCGCCCAGCAGGATGACGGTGGTGCTCTGCACCGTAAGGCGCGTGATCACCGCCAGATCCTCGAGCAGCTCGCCGCGGGCGGTCCAGCGCGGTGCGAGAGTGAGGTCGTCTAGACAGGGCACAACGAGCGGGTCGTCCTCGCCCAGCGGGTGGGGTTCGAAGTGGAATGGCAATTGGGGCAAGAACTCTCGGTACTTCGCGTTCCACGGAGGGCCGCCGATGACGACCAGGACATCGGCGTGAGTGTCGTAGTGCTCGGACGGAGCGAAGTCGCGCACCACCGCGGTGGGCGCGATCTGAGCCAGCCGGGCCCGGGTGTAGATCAGTGTGTCTAAGTCGGCAAACTTCGCGTACCGCAAGTAGTTTCGGTCGCTCGGCGAGGCGTACGGCGGCCGTTCATCGGAAGGTATTTCTGAGCAGACGATGTCGACCCGCGCGCCGGGACGCAAATACCAGCAGCCGCCTGCGTTGTCGATGTCGGCATTGTTGTCTGAGTTCGGCGAGGCGGCTGGCCGAATGGGGTTCGGCGCGGTGGCATCGACGTCCTCTGCTGTCAACAGCAGGTAGGCCAGCGTGTCGAGAGCTCGGCTGGCGTGCCGTCGGACGGTTTTTGTGGCGCACTTCTGTTGGCGCGCCAACGATTCTTGTCGCTCGGTCAGCGTGGGATAGCGGTGCTCGGGTTGGAGGTTGAAGTCGACTCGGGCATACACGCGTTCGTCGGCGCCCAGCCGGTCGACTGCAGCGGCGATTGTCGAGGCAAGTAGCGCGATCTGGTCAGCCGATCCGGGAGTGAACCGATGCCCGCGACTGAGGAAGTCGCGCAGCTGTTCGTCCAGGGCTGTGAGCAGAGTCGTCGGCCTCGACAGACCGTGGCCCTGACGCAACTTGGTCAAGCACTCCTTCACGTGGCCTACCGATGGGACAGAGCTGAGGACCATTTGTCCACGATAGGTCTGGCGCGGGCGGCCGTGTCCAGGATCTGTCCATTGCGAGGGCGGGATGTCCATAAACACGGGCTGCGCCGGGGATGGCCGCATCGCGATGGCGCGGTAAGACTCGGACGGTATCAAGCCGAACGAAATGTGTTTGGAGGCAGGGACAGTCATGGTCGAAGAACTCGCAGCAGTCGCCGACGGCGAGGAATACGAATCGCCGGAGGTGGAGTCCAAGCAAATGATCAGCCGCCAGTGCAGCTGATCCCCATCCATCGGGCCGAGTTGTAGCAGCCGGATCGGCTGGTGCGCTCGGCCCGATGCCCCTGACCGATCTGGCCTTGCCGAGGAGAACCTGATGTTGATCCTGTACACCGGAGACCTGCACTTTTCGGGGTGGTCGATGCGTGGCCGAATTACCGTGCGGGAGAAGCAAATTCCGTATGTGGAGCGGTTCGTGGAGCTCGACTGGCCGACCACTGAAAACTCAGATGGCGTGCTGGTTGTTGGCGATGTCAGCGAGGAGCGCGAAGCCCATATCGGGTGTCAGTGCTCATTTTCCGACTTACAGGCCCTCGACCGTGAGGCGCTGTTGGCGGGGTCGATCGTGCAACTGCTGCCTCGGGTGCCGGTCTTGGTCGACACCGACACCGGGGCGGTGGCTGCCGATGTGGTGTCCATTGCTGATTATCTTGATCGGAACGCGCCTGATTCTGGGCCGCGCCTGCTGGGCTTGACCCCGGCTGAACGAGCTCAGATCCTGTCACTGTGCGCGTGGGCATCGCACGATCTGTCACCGCTCGTCTACGGCGCAACATACGCGAAATCACTACGTCCCCAGCGCATCTCGAAGCCAGACCAGGCTGCCGTCGAGCAAGCGGACTGGGTGTGCGACACCGTGGCCGCTCTGCTGAGAAAAAGTGGCGGCCCGTTCGCGGTCGGCGAGTTCAGCCTGGTCGATGTGATGCTGTCGACGTACTTCCAGCAGATCACCGGCTGGGGCATCGCCATCACCGATGCAGAAGTCGGAGCCTACGCACATCGGCTGCTACAGCGCCCCTCCGTCCGCAGCCACCTCGAGGAAGCCAGCCACCTGTATCGGGCTATAGCCGAAGCGGGAGTTGGGAGTCCGCACTGGATTGTGCGCCATTATCGCTACCACCCTGAGCGGAAACTGTTGCACGACTGGCAAACCGACACCTGTATGCGGGTGAAGAACAGGACGGCCGAACGCATCATCGAGCTCGCCTACGACGGCCGCAGCCTCGATGAGATCGCCGTGGCCCTGGCGCGAGATTTCCACATCCCGGTTGATCGGGCGAGGGACGACGTGCAGCGGATGCTCGATCAGTTGAACCCCACCGCGACGAACAAGGCGGCCTGACATGGCCGCGACGATCGCCGGTCTCCCGCACACGATGCGCTACCGTGCCGACCTCGGAGTCCTGTTCGACTCCCACACCGGGACCTTCCACCGCTTGCGCAACGGAGTCGCCCAACAGATGGTCGCGCTGGCGTCTTCCGGTGTAACCAGGCAAGGCGTGATCGATGGGATCAGCCACCGATACCGCGTCGACCCCGCCACCGTCGCCGATGACTTCGACCGCCTCCTCCGCACGTTGGCCACGCCTGCGCCACCGAGCAACGAACACCGAGGGTCTCTCCTGGAAGTCGACAAACGGTTCGACGCCACCCTGGACTTCCCGTTGCGGCTGGAGATCGAGCTCACCGCGGTGTGCAACTGGAACTGCGGATTCTGCTACAACGTGTGGAAGATCGACCCGACCCTGTCCGACCACGACATCCGCCGCGTGGTGCGAGACCTGCCCGAGAAACACATCCCCACCGACCTCGCCAAAGCGATTCTCGACGAGTGCGTCGAGCGCGGCTGCTTCGTCATCCGCTACAGCGGCGGGGAAACCTTGCTGCACCCCGACGCCATGGACATCTTCAATCACGGCGGCCAACTCGGCCTGTATCAAGTGGTTTTCACCAACGGCCACTTCATCACCGCCGAGCGTGCCACCCGCCTCGCCGACGCGAACGTCCGCTGTGTGCTGGTATCGCTGCACGGTGACCGAGATCAGCACAACCAGCTCGCCGGGCACCCTCGCGCCTACGACAAGGCGATCGGCGCGATGCAGGTGCTGCTCGACGCGGGTATCAACGTGGTCGCCGAGCTCACCCTCGTGAAGGAAAACCTCGCCGGCGCTTTGGATGTCATCCGTGACGTGTACCGGCTCGGTGTGCGCGAGTTCGGCGTCATGCGATACGTGCCGACAGGCCGCCACGACGACCGCTACGGGATCCCGGTCTCGGTCACCCTGCCCATGATGCGCGACATCGACGAACTCACCGCCACCGAATGTCCCGGGATGTCGGTCGCGTGGCCGTGCGCGCAGAAGCTGTGCACCAGCGACATCGACACCCCGATACGCGCCGATGACCCCACCCTGGCGCTACGGTTCTCCCAGCTCGTCGGTCATTGCGAATCCGGGATGGTGTGGGCCAGCGTCAGCTACGACGGGCAGCTCCGTAACTGCCCTCACAGCAACGTCTACTTCGGGCGCCTCGCCGACCATCCGGTCGCCGAGCTGTGGCCCACGCTCACCGACCGAGTACACGCCGCGGTCGCTACCCGCGACAGCTGCTCGGGCTGCGCGGTCGCGGCAGCATGTCGCGGTGGTTGTCACTTGTCCAGTTTCTTCGCCCCGAAAACCACTATCGGCCTGGGCATACCCGCTGTGGGTGCCGCCTCGGCCACCCACACCGACCGATAGGATCACGCGATGGCCGACGACGCATCCTCCACGACAGGATCGCCAACGATCCTGTCCATGCAAGACGCGATCCTTCGTCTCCAGAACTATTGGGCCGGTCACGGTTGCGTGATCGCGCAGCCGTTCAACACCGAAGTCGGTGCGGGCACAATGAATCCGGCCACCCTGCTCAGCGTCCTCGGGCCAGAGCCGTGGAAGGTCGCCTACGTCGAACCCTCGGTTCGCCCCGACGACAGCCGCTACGGCGAAAACCCGAACCGCCTGCAAACCCACACCCAGTTCCAGGTCATCGTCAAGCCCGAACCGGGCAATCCGCAGGAGGTCTACCTCGGGTCACTGGCAGCGCTCGGCATCGACCTGAACGCCCACGACGTCCGATTCGTCGAAGACAACTGGGCACAACCGGCCATCGGCGCATGGGGGCTCGGCTGGGAAGTCTGGCTCGACGGCATGGAGATCACCCAGTTCACCTACTTCCAGCAAGTCGGCGGCCACAGCCTCGATCCGATTCCAGTCGAGATCACCTACGGCCTGGAACGCATCCTCATGTCCGTACAGAAGGTCACCCACTTCAAAGACCTGCTGTACGCGCCCGGGGTCACCTACGGTGAATTCCTCGGCCAATCCGAGTACGAGATGTCGCGCTACTACCTCGACGACGCCGACATCGGCGCCACCCGCCAACTACTCGACATCTACTCCCACGAAGCCGACCGACTGATCGAGCTGCGGCTGCCGATCCCCGCCCACAGCTTCGTCCTGAAAAGCTCCCACGCCTTCAACACCCTCG
The DNA here is from genome assembly GCF_044547285.1 of Nocardia sp. NPDC052566. Lineage (NCBI taxonomy): Bacteria > Bacillati > Actinomycetota > Actinomycetes > Mycobacteriales > Nocardiaceae > Nocardia > Nocardia sp. NPDC052566. The sequence continues at coordinate 436,596 of NZ_JBIUAF010000006.1, forward strand.
ACGCTCGCGGCGCCATCTCCACCACCGAACGCGCCAAATGGTTCGCGACAATGCGCACCCAGTCCCGCGCCGTCGCTGGCCTGTGGGTCGAACTCCGCGAAGCCGCCCAGCATCCCCGCGGCGTCTTCCAACCTCTCGCCCTGGCCGAACCCGCAGTTGATCCTGCCGAAATCGCATGCGATGGTGGGCTTTTGGTATTCGAGATCGGCACCGAGGAACTGCCACCCCATGTCGTGGAAGCCACCGTCGGCCAGGTTGCGCGAGACCTGAACCAGCTGCTCGCCGCGACCAACCTCGACCACGGCCCGATCCGAGTGGACGCCACACCGCGCCGGATCGTGGTCCACATCGATGACGTCGCCGCTCGAGAACCCGACAGCACCGAACAACGACGCGGACCGAAAGCGAGCGCCGCATTCGCCGCCGACGGCACACCCACCCGCGCGCTCGAAGGCTTCCTCAACGCCCAAAACGCCACCGCCGCTGAGGTTTCCCGCATAGAGGTCAACGGGGTCGAGTACGTGGCCGTGGAAACCGTGCGCACCGGTCGCACCGCCACGGACATCCTCACGACGGTGCTCTCGCAAGTCGTGCTCGGGCTGCGGTCGGACAAGAACATGCGCTGGAACGACCCCGTTCTCACCTTCAGCCGCCCCATCCGCTGGCTGCTCGCACTCCTCGACACCACCGCGCTGCCCGTCACCGCTGGCGTACTTGCCGCAGGGCGCACCACCCGCAGCCACCGCCTCGCCGAACACCCCGAAATCACCATCGACCGTGCCGCCGACTACGCGGCCATCATGCGCGCCGAAGGCATCCTGATCGATCGCGCCGAACGCCGCGCCGTGATCATCCAGGCTGCAACCGAGTTGACCGACGAGCACGGCGGCACAATCGACTTCGACGCAGAGACCGACTTGGTCGACGAGATCACCGATCTAGTGGAAACCCCGATCGGCATCATCGGCTTCTTCGACAAGAAGTACCTGCAACTGCCCGAGCAAATCCTCACCACCGTCATGCGCAAACACCAACGCTACCTGCCGGTCCGCGACCACCACGGTGCCCTGCTGCCCACATTCGTCACCCTCGCCAACGGCACCTGCGACCCGGCGGTAGTCCGCGAAGGCAACGAAAACGTGCTGCGCGCCCGCTTCGAAGACGCCGCCTTCTTCTGGAACACCGACCTCACCACAACACCGGAACAATTCCGAGCCAAGCTCACCGAGCTCACCTTCGAACAACGCCTCGGCTCCATGGCCGACCGCGCCGACCGCATCGCCGCCATCGCTCGACAGCTCGGACAGCGAATCAACCTGCCCATCAACGACTCCGAGACGCTGGCGCGCGCAGGTGAGTTGGTGAAGTTCGATCTCGCCACCCAGATGGTCATCGAAATGACCTCTCTCGCTGGCACTATGGCCCGCGAATACGCCAGCAAAGTAGGAGAACCCCGCCCGGTCGCCGAAGCGCTGTTCGAAGCCGAACTGCCGCGCCACCACGCCGACCACCTGCCCGAGACACTGCCCGGCGCACTGCTGGCGATTGCCGACCGATTCGACCTGCTCGTCGCGATGCTGGCCATCGGCGCCAAGCTCACCGGCACCTCCGACCCCTACGGACTGCGGCGAGCAGCGCTCGGCATCGTCCAAATCCTGCGCGAACACCCCGAACTCGAAACACTCACCTACCGAGACGGACTCAGCACCGCCGCCGAAGTCCTCAGCGTCCAGGGCATCGCAGTCGACCCCACCGTGGTCGACACTGCGGAAGGCCTTCTCCGCACCCGATACGAACAGCGGCTCCGCGACGAAAACACAGCCACCGCAGTCATCGACGCTATCCGCCCGGCCGCCAGCAACCCGCGTCGAGCAGATGGGCTGCGCGTCGAGATCGAACAGGCTCGCAACGACTTTGGCTCCCAGTTCGCCGACATTGTCGAAGGCCTTCAGCGCATCGTCCGAATTCTGCCCTCGGGATTCGCCGTCGAGTATGACGCGAGCCAGCTGGCCGAGCCAGCTGAAGAGCGGTTGATGGAGGTGGTCGGCAATCTCGACCATGCCGCAGGGCAGTCGTTGTCGACCTGGGCGTCTGCCGCAGCACCCTTGGCTGCCGCTTTACGCGTCTTCTTCAACGACGTCCTCGTTATGGCCGACGAACCAGCCCTGCGTGCCGCGCGCCTCGGACTTCTCGCCCAGATTCTGAACGCTGCACCGTCCGGGATCGACTGGAAAGCGGTTCATTCGATGCGAACCGAGCACTCGGACGACCAACGAGTCGTGTCCGCAGGTGCTGCGGGCTGAGACTGTGCTGGCAACCTAGTGGTCAACGGTTCGGGACTTCGGTGACCTGCGAACCCGGTGCCCGTCCGGGGGGCGTCGATTCCTGCGTAGAACGTGGAAGCGCTTGGACAGCAACAACCAATCCGCAGAACAGGATCGCCAGAGTCGCTACTGCGACGAACGCTCGGCATCCGCGCTCCACGGACTCCCAGGGATTGGCCCCGGCTTTCGAGGCCACGAAAGCCGCCAGCAGGGCACAGATAACCGCAGCAGCAACCACTAGGCAGACTGCCAACCAGAACACGCTCGAATCGATCTTCATGAGACTCTCGCCACTCGCTGTGAACTACCCGTCTGAGATGACAAATCCACGATCAAACCATTATAGAGTTGCATAGTAGCCTACCCATTGTAGACTTGCATACATGGCTGGTGAGGTTCGGATGACACTACAGACGCTGCAGGTCCTACAGGTGCTGCTCGACGGGCCCGCGGAGCAGCACTATGGACTGAAGATCTCGCAGGCGTCGGGTCTGCCGACCGGCAGCATCTACCCGATCCTCACGCGTCTGGAGACTGCGGGCTGGGTGACGAGCGCTCGCGAGGACATCGACGAGTCTGCTGAAGGGCGTCGTCGGCGTCGCTACTACCAGCTGACCAACGAAGGCGCTACGAACGCTCGCGCTGAGATTGTGAAAGCCCAGCGGCGTTTGTCCACCTCGCCGATCGCGGATTGGCTCCAGACACCCCAGCCAGGCTGGGAGGTCTGATGGGCGACTACCTCTCGCGGCGAGCGACCGCTCTGTCTTACCGTCTGATCGCTGCCGCTGTGCTGTTCGTGCCGCCTATCGAGCGCCTCCGTTGGCGTGAGCAGTGGGACGCCGACCTTGACGATATCCGCAGGGAAGGTCTTCCGGTGCTGATGCCTGCTTTGCGTATGCTGATCGGCGCCCCGGCTGTCGGACGAAGTCTGCGCCGCGCGAACAATCAGATCGCCCTCGCTGAGCGACTGAACGGAAGCATCCCCTACGACGTCTACCTCAGCCATGCGAGTGGAGATAGCCGAGTGGCGGCGAATCTGGGGCATCAGATGATCAAGTTGGTGCCGCCGCGGAGCCGCCCCCGCAGGATGACGGTCTTCCGCGCTAATTCGGATCTCGTCGCCGACTTCGGACTCGCAGATGAGGTTGTCCGCGCACTGGACCGTTCGAATTGGCTGGTTCTGCTCGCATCGCCGAGATCGGCGCAATCGGCGTGGGTGAGCCGCGAGATCGAGTGCTGGCTGCAGAAGAAGGGGCCCGGCCGGATCCTTCTTGCCCTGACCGAGGGGGAGATCCGATGGGACGCCGAGACATCCGACTTCGACTGGACTGTAACGAATTCATTGCCCGAATCAATGTCGGGCGTGTTCGATCGCGAGCCGTTGTGGGTGGACCTGCGCCGCGTCGGTGAGTACCCGGACGTCATTTACCCCGGGTATCGGAATAAGCTCACCTCACTGTGTGCGCCGATTCATGGAGTGCCAAGAAGCGAACTGGCTTTCGAACAATTCCATCTACACTTCGTCACGGTCAAGACCCGCGCACAACATGCGAGGTCGATTGTCTTGATGTTGCTCGCTTGGGTCTTGACGTACGCCATGCTGATCGTGCTTGTCAGCCCTTTGGTGTGAAGTCTCGTGGGAAGTGTGCTGAGGAAGGGAACCAGTTGCTGCTGTCCAGCGTCTTATAGTGCAGAGGCGATCTTGGACGAGGAGGGGGAGGCAGTGTGTCCGATGACCTGCGGGTGGAAGTCGCGCGGATGCGGGCGGCGTCAGCGTTCATTGCCGATAAGGCTCGGGTGATCCGGGATGAGCTGAAGAAGCTCGATGACACGGTCGGTAAGGAACTGCTGGCTGACGGTTGGCGGGGTAAGGCGGCGTCGGCCTACGACGAGTCGTGGGTGGAGTGGAAGCAAGGCGCGGATGCGATCGTCGCGGCGCTCGATGATTCCTCGGCCAAACTCACCGAGGCGGCGAATGGGTACGAGGCGCAAGACACCGAGTTCGGTGACGCGGTCGGTCGTGCTGGGAAGCAGGTGTAGACGGTGGCTGAGGGTGACAGCTACACGGTGAATCTCGAGCAGCTCGACGACGCGATCGCGAAGATGGCGAAGTTCGGTGCCGATGTCGAGGGCTGGCTGGGCGAGGTCGATGCGCATATCGCCGATCTGCATTTGTCGTGGTCGAGCAAGGCCGCGACCGCGCAGCGTGAGGCCCACGATCGGTGGATGGCGGGGGCGGCGGAGATGCGGGAGAACCTCGAGGAGTTGCGTGAGGTCGCCCGAAAAGCGCACACGAACTACACGACGGCGATCAACACCAACGTAGAGATGTGGCCCTGATGGCTCCACCTGTTGTGGTGGACCCCCAGGGGTTCGCCAAAGCGGCGACCGAGTACGAGCGCGTACACAACACGCTGGTCAATGACGTCACCACCTTATGCAATCGTCTGGCGAAAGGCGGCGGCAGCGCGGGCTCGGACAACGCCGGGCGCAAGTGGGCCAAGGATTACGACGACGCCGCGTGGAGCACCGTCGATTCTCTCGGTGATCTCGCCCTGGCGGTCGGGCAGATGCACGATTTGCTCCAGTTCACCTCCGCGAACCATTCCAATGCGAATAGCCAGTCGGCACCCGAGCCGAATCCGAACGATCTGGTGTTTCCGCCGGGGACGCTCACGGTGTTTCAGCCGCCGGAGCCGCCGTATGCCTTCGGTGGCTCGGACCCCGAGCCGACCGGCTGGGATTTGGTCAAAGGCGCTGTGGAAGGCGAACTTTGGCCGAATGGTCACCCGGATGCACTGCGCCAGATGGGCGCGTCGTGGCGGGACATGGCCAACGGATTGCGGTTCATCGTCGGCATGCTGCCGCCACCGCGCAGCTTGATCGAGGCCCAGCAAAGTCCCGAAACACCGCAAGCGCTCGAGCAAGCCGACATCGTCAAGGGCCAGGTCGAGTCGCTGGCGACTGTGTGCGATGAGCTCGGGAACTCGTGCTACTCGTATGCGGGTTCGGTCGAGCAGACCAAGAACGCGGTCAAACGCGCGCTGATCGAACTCCTCGCACTGGTCGCAGTGGATCAGGCGTTCGGGTGGATCGCCGCACCGTTCACCGGCGGCGGATCGGCGCTGGCCGCCCAGGGCGGAATGGCGGTCGCTATCAGCATCTACGGCGCGCGTATCGCCACGACCATCCGCGCCTTGATCGGTTTGGCCGAGGTCGCGCGTATTCCGGTCGCTGTTTCGCAGGCGATCGCGCGTGGCAGCGAAGCGCTGATCCCGTTGCTGCGTGCGCGTCCCGCCCTCGCTGCTGCGGACGGCGCGGTCGCTCCCGGACCGTTCACGGCGTGGGCGAAGCTGCGCCGTCCGAACCTGACCGCGGACACCAAGCGGAAGATCATCGATGCCACCGACAAGTGGCGAAGACCTGGCGATACCACCGACGATTTCTATACGGTCAAGTCCGAGCCCGATATCAAGGTGCCGATCGACAAGAACTATGACGCGCACCCGGAGATCACCCAGCTGCCCAAAGATCCCAAGGGCCAGTACTACATAGACGAAGCCAACCAAGTGCGATACCCGGTCAAACCCGGCTGGGACTTCGGCCACAACTCCGGGTACGAGAATCGGAAGTACATCGCCGACGCGCAGACGAACGGATGGACACAGCAGCAACTGGACGACTACGTCAACGCCCACCCCGAGCGGTTCCATGTCGAAGACTCGACCGGGAACAGATCCCACCGAAGGGAAACGAAGTAGATGACCCAGCCAGACGAATGGGGACGCACCCCGCTGCACTACGCCGCCCTCGAAGGTGATCTCGACGCCATCGAGCGCCTCCTCGCGACCGAGGACGTCAACGTCCGCGACGCCGAAAACTGGACACCGTTGCACTTCGCGGCACAAGAAGCGAACCCCGCTGCGGTCAAACTCCTGCTCAACGCCGGCGCCGACATCGACGCCTTGACCGACAAGGGCATGCCCGCCATCTATTGGGCCGCCACGGCGACCGGCGGTGACCCCGTGGCCACGATCCGCGTGCTGCGCGCCCGTGGCGCCGATCCGAGGCGGGCAACGATCGAAACGTATTTCGGTCCCAAGAGTCCGCTGCACTTCATCTCCGAGACCACTAACAAACCCGATATCAAGGCCGAGTTCGCGGATCTGCTCGATGAGTGAGGACGTCGATGTCGACGCTGCCGTCGAGGAACTGAAGGTCAAGGCCAACCAGGCACGGGCAGCGTTGGCAAACATCCGTGGCACCGGGACCGCGGGCAACGGCACGATCACCGCGATCGTCGACTCGGCCGGGCACCTGCGGGATCTACAACTGACCCGCGATGCACTGCGTTGGGGAACCCGGCTCGCCGCGATGATCCTGCAAGCCACCGCCGCCGCCGAGAAAGACGCCACCGCGCAAGCCGAGCAAGCCATGCGCCCACTCACCGCCGACGCGCGCGTGGCGGCCGGACTCCAAACGATGCGAAAGACGTTCGGGCAACAGGAATCTCAGGACCAGGCTCGGCGACAGATGACCGAGGACGAGATCCAAGCGGCCGACGACGAGTTCTTCGAACGGCGCAACCGGTACGGCTGGAACACCTAGCGTCTTGAGCTAGACCGACTACGATTCGAATATGTGTTCGGGTGATGGTGAGTGGGTGCCGATCTTCGAGCTCGACGGCCTGGTTGTCCCGGGCGACGGCACCCAGCTGCATCGCGCAACCCATGGTTTCGCTCATTCGAGTCCGGTGTTCTGCCGAAATCGTCATCGACAAGGACCCAACCGCACCCTCGTCGGCTGGCAATCCTGCATTGCCGTTGATGGTGGGCACCGCACTTACCTCTGCCGAACCTGTGGAGACACGATCTACGTGCCGACCGTTGGCCCGCAATGTAGTCACCGTGATTTCGACGGCCGCACGCCATCTACTCGCACCGCGGTATCCGCCGAGGACGATGCGCCGTCACGATCTGCCACTGACGATGCTGATATCGCAGAAGCGCCACGTACAGCTGATCCCGAAGACAATCCGGATCAAGACCGCGTTCCATAAGCACATCCCGTACACACACCTCGTCCATGCTCACTTCGACGCCGACACCATTGCTGCGGTTCCTACAGGCGAGGTGGTTGTCCCACTGGTGTCCAGCATCTGATCATATTCGCGATCTCTGGACTCCCGGCCCGGTCTTGGCGGCCTGCCCGAGGCTGTTTGGTTGTGCGAAGCGAAATCCCGCTACGGATTTGTTCGGACACCGAAAAGCGGCAAACACTCCTCCAGTCCGGCAACCTCCACCGGTACACTTCGACGGGCTTCCCATCGAGCGCGGGTGAGTCGCAACCGTCGCAGCACCGTCGGCTTTCCCCGCACCGCGCGCACCTCGACACCGTCTTGCTCGTACCCGAGTTTGCATGAGACCTTGTACGATCCCACGTTGTCCTCAAGCGCGCCCGATACCGCCGAAGTGGCTCCGAGATGGGCGAAGGCCAACTCCAGAACCGCAGCCCTCATCTCCGTTCCCATCCCTTGGCTGTGGTGGGTCCGGCCGAGCCAGGATCCGGTGCTCACCTCAGAGCAGACTGCGAAGTCCTTCGCACTGATCGACTGCGTACCAACCATTTCCCTGTTCCGAAGCACAACAAAGTTGAGCGTCCACGCATCGACCTGCCACTCGGCCCAGCATCGCCAGTGCCATCGCAGTACCCTCTGCGCGCGTTCGTCCGGTCCAGCATCCGTCCACCCGACCGTAAACGGCTGGACCGCCGGGTCGTGTACTCCATCAGCAGCCAGCCCTGCAAGTACGCCCAGGTCCTCCATGTTGGGCATCCTGAGCTCCAATCGCGGTGTCCGCATCTGCAATCCGGCCAGGGGCCAATACGACATCAGACTCATGCCAGCCATCATGGTCACCCTCATCCTGGTCGGCGGCCCGCACACCAAACCTCTCGGTGTCTCCGATGCCGGGACCGCCACGCGGCCGGTCACGGTGCTGGTCGCCGACGCCCGCCATCACATCCATATCCTCCGCGCCCGGCCAGCACGGCGAAGTCAGGCGATAGACCGAATCGCGGTGTGGTGCTGCCGGGAGGCCCGCTGCGGATACGACGGCACCGACTTCAGCACCCTGGCCACCGAGAAGAGACCGCCGCCCGAAGTCATTTGGGTGTGTGAGGCGATTTTCGGCACGTTGTGCACCAGTGCATTGGTGCATGCATATTCCGTCGGATCAGAGGGGTGCTCTTTCATGTTCATGATCTCGCACCGACGCCTTTCCGTCCCCAGTCGCCGCGGCGGCGGCCCTCTGCTGGAGGTTGGGCACACATTGCCTCGGTTGGTATTGGGCAATCGTGACGTTCCCGCTGTCTCGGCCTCAACAGTAGGCAACCCGGGCCGCACGTCGAATGCGTCGGACGGACCGCTGATCGGTGCATGGACCCCACAGATCCTCGGCGGCATAACCAATCCGCCCGGGGGCACGCCCCCGGGCGGCACAGGGCCGCGTGAAGACGGCTCGGTCAGGGGCGGCTTGAAGATTCCGGTCGTATCGAGGGCTAATTGTTCCGCGTCCGGATTCGCATCCGCTGATCTGACGGGAACACGACTGTGAAGCGTGAGCAGCGTTCGCGCGCCTTCCCAAGAGCGGAACCACCCCCGGATGCGGTGCCAAGTGTAGATCTCTCGGACGCGGAGCTGTCCGAAGCTGAGACACCCACAAAGCCGAGCGCTGATGCGCCGCGAGAAGAGTGGCTCCGGTGGCACCTCCGTACCAGGCCGTCGAGAAGTCGCCAGCACTATGACACGGTCGCGCGCATCCTGGACGGCTTCGAACACCACGACGGACTGGCCAGCTGACTACCGCCACACGACCTCGTAGCTGTCTGAACCCCGCTTCTGTTTGCCGCGCCCAACGGGAAAGATAATTACCGCTTGAATCTCTGAGAAGAGGATGTTTCTTCTCTGCTGCAAGTCGTAGCCGCCATCCTCAGCGCGCTTGCCCCAACGTTCCCGTCGTTCGGCGGAATTCTCGGATGGCCGTGCGTGGGCTGCTTCAAATTCCTTCTTTGATTTTCGCAGCTCCTTGACCGTTTCATCAAGAGACGGTGCTAAGCGATAAAACTGCTCATTCGATATCTGGCGTCGGGTCCACCTTGACTCAAAGTCATCTCGCGTCTGTTCGGCAATGGCAAGCTCCTCCTCTCGCTCCCAGGGAGGCAGGTCATCGCTATCGCCCACCTTCTCGTCGAGGGCGAGAAGTACCAGGTCGGAGATCTCCTTTTCAATCCAACTGCCCAGCACGCTGGTTCCTGCGCACCCGCCGTCAGCCTTCGGCCTACACGAGTAGCGGTGCTTGGATGGATTGTACGAATCAGGTGCCGCGCGCATGACGGTGTTGCACCGTCTGCCGTCAATTAGCTTGCCGCATCGGAGTAGGCCAGATAATTCGTATTTTCGTGCTATGACTGGTCGGGCGTTCTTTGTATTTCCGCCGGGGAGTCGCTCCCGCGGCCAGTAGCGTTCGGCAACCAACTCCCATTCCGCGGGGGTGATGATGGCTTCCCATTGTCCGATGACTTGCTGGCCGTCCTCGTCGCAGAATACTCTTCCGTCGAGGATGCGCAGACCCGCGTTTCGGGGATTGGATACAATCTGTTTGACAGTTTGCGCCCGCCAAGGTCCGCCTTTCGCAGTTGGGATTCCGGAGTCGGCGAATATCCTTGTGATCGTGCCCCATGACTTTCCCTCGATGCATGCCTCGACGGCTGCACGGATCAGGTTGGCCTCTTCAGGCACTATCTCGATCCTGCCGTCTTCTACAGGCAGGTAGCCGAACACGCGTCCGCCCGTGTGAGCGACGCCACGTCGCGCTTGGCCCTCATGCCAACGGCGGGTACGGCCCTTGCGTTTACGATTCTCGCCCATCATCATCGCGACTTCGACGAGCCCAATTATCTCGGCGTTCTCGGAGTACAGATCTTCGGTGCCGAAATCGTCCGCGAACACCCGACCGGGTTTGGCTCGGAATGCCTCGATAAACCTTTGCCACTGGATGGGCGTTTTGTAGATTCGGTCGTTGTCAACCGCGATGACGCCGTGGACGGGGTAGCCGTCTTCAGTAAAGCCTCGGTGCAGGTCTGTCAGCATCGACTCGAAGTCTGGTCGGAAGTCATCCTTCGACGCACTCAGATCGTTGTCGGTGTAGCGCTTGACGATGACCACGTTCTCCCTGCGGGCGATGGTTCGGCCGGTAGCGTGCTGGTTTTCTACGCCGACGGTGCGCTTGCGGTTGTCTTGTCGCTTCCCCGAAAGGTTGCTGATGCGGGCATAGCAGATGACGCAGATGGTGCCAGCGGGGAGCTCCGCAGGCCGTGGGAGGTTCGGTGGCACCCCACGCTCTTCAAGATCAAGTTTCGCCAGAAGTTCGCTGTTCGGATCGTTCGCCATCGTGGTACCCCTCACCCAGTTCGACAGGTCTAGGCTGACTGGCATGGGCAGATTGAGCGACGCGTCGTCGCCCTACCTTCGTCAGCACGCCTCCAATCCTGTGGACTGGTGGCCCTGGGGAAAGGAGGCGATTGCTGAGGCACAGCGGCGGGACGTACCCATTCTTTTATCTATCGGGTATGCATCCTGCCACTGGTAACCTTAGCGACTTAATTGGTGTCACGTGATGGCGCACGAGTCGTTCGAGGATGCGGCTACGGCCGAGGTGATGAACGCGAACTATGTGTGCGTCAAGGTGGATCGGGAGGAGCGGCCCGATCTGGACGCGGTGTATATGAATGCGACCGTGGCGATGACGGGGCAGGGTGGGTGGCCGATGACGTGCTTCCTGACGCCCGAGGGGGAGCCGTTCTATTGCGGGACCTATTACCCGAAGGTGCCGCGTGGGGGGATGCCGTCGTTCACGCAGTTGCTCACCGCGGTCGCCGATACCTGGCAGAACCGGCGCGAGGAGGTGCATCAGGCCTCGGCTCAGGTGACGGAGGCGCTGCGGGCGCAGGCGGCGGGGCTGCCGGATGCGGACCTGACGATTACCGCCGAGCTGCTCGATCACGCTGCGGCCGCGGTGCTGGGGGATGAGGACAAGCAGTACGGCGGTTTCGGTGGTGCGCCGAAGTTTCCGCCGTCGGCGCTGATGGAGGGGTTGCTGCGCGGGTACGAGCGGACCGGCGATCATGCGGTGCTCGATGTGGTTTCGCGTACAGCGGCGGCGATGGGGCGTGGCGGTATCTACGACCAGCTGCGTGGTGGGTTCGCGCGATACTCGGTCGACGCGGGCTGGGTGGTGCCGCACTTCGAGAAGATGCTCTACGACAACGCGCTGCTGTTGCGCGCCTACGGCCATCTGGCGCGGCGCACCGGATCCGAGCTCGCGCACCGGATCGCCAGGGAGACAGCGGAATTCCTGCTCGACGATCTGGGCACCACCGAGGGCGGGTTCGCCTCCGCGCTCGATGCCGATACCCATGTCGAACCGGGACAGCCCGGTATCGAAGGCGCTACCTACGTGTGGACGCCGGGTGAACTGATCGGTGAGCTCGGGCCGCTCGACGGCGCCTGGGCCGCGGAACTTTTCGGCGTGACGACGGCGGGTACCTTCGAACACGGCACCTCAGTGCTCACGCTCTACCGCGACCCCGACGACGTCGCCCGCTATGAGCGGATCCGATCGGCGCTGCGGGCGATTCGCGACAAGCGCCCGCAGCCCGCCCGCGACGACAAGGTGGTCACCGCATGGAACGGCATGGCCATCACCGCGCTGGCCGAGGCGGGAGCCGCACTCGGACAGGATGATTGGGTATCCGCCGCGGCCCGCTGCGCGCATTTCCTGCTGACCGAGCACGTGGTCGACGACCGCGTCCGCCGCGCCTCGCTCGGCGGCGCGGTCGGCGCATCGACCGGGGTCCTGGAGGATTACGCCTGGTTGGTCACCGGCCTGCTCGCACTGCACCAGGCGACCGGTGAGCTCACCTGGCTGCACAACGCACAACGCCTGCTGGACAAGGCGATTCAGCATTTCGCCGATCCTGATGCCTCCGGCAGCTGGTTCGACACCGCCGACGACGCCGAAGCGCTGGTCACCCGGCCACGCGACCCCGTCGACGGCGCAACCCCTTCCGGTACCTCGGCCCTCGCCGAGGCCTTGCTCACCGCCGCGGCGCTCAGCGGCACCGACCAGGCGATCCGCTACCGCGACCTCGCCGACCGCACCCTCGACCGCGGCGCGGTGGTCCTCGCCCGTGCCCCGCGCTCGGCGGGCCACTGGCTCACGGTCGCGGAAGCGGCGCTGCGCGGCCCCTTGCAGGTCGCCATCGCCACCCCGCCCGGCGACGAGGACGGCGCCCACCTGCTCGCCACCGCCCGTGCCGTCGCCCCCGGTGGGTCGGTAATCCTCGCCGCCGCACCGGATTCCGCTCCCTTACTCACCGACCGCCCCCTCCACGACAACACCCCAGCCGCCTACGTCTGCCGAGGCTCCGTCTGCGACCTTCCCGTCACCAGTACCCCCGATCTCCGCATCTCCCTCGACCGCCGCTGAACGGTGGTGCGGTCGAGCAGGATCAGTGGAGCGGCGGCTGCGGCGAGGCCCGCGCCGATCAAGTAGACCGAGGTGAGGGCCGCGCCGTTGGTGAGCATTGCGGCCGCCGGCACCGGGGTGATGCTGAACGAGATCATGTACGCCGCGGTGGTCAGGATGGTGATCGCGAAGATGCCCCACAGCATGCCCATGATGTGCCGGAGCTCGTCCGGTAGCGCGGCCGGGCAACCAACGAATGAGCGGGCTATTCGGTTGCGGCAGTGCGGATTTCGGTGACACCACTGCGTGGGGTGTCGGGGGTCGCGATGGTGATGGCCGGTTCGGCGGTGGCGCCGTTGGCGGCGGCACTCGGTCCGGTGTCGCCGACGTCGGTCCAGCACGGGGTGGGTTCCGGCATACCGCGGAGTCGAATGGTGTCGTAGAGGGTCCATTTGGCGCGCTCGTGGACGGCGGCGGCGTCGATGACGGCCCCGCTCACCAGGATTCGGCGTGGCACCTCCTTGGCCTCGGTGGTCAGGCGCGCCGCTTCGTTCACCGCGTCGCCGATGACGGTGAATTCGAGTCTGGTGTCGGCGCCGACATCGCCGGCGAACACCAGGCCGTGCGCGACGCCGATGCCGATATCGAGCTCACCCACCGCCACCACCTCGTCGCGGATGCGGCGGGCGGCGCGCAGGGCGGGGGTCGCGTTGTCGCGCAAGGCGATCGGCGCGCCGAAGATGCACAGCGCCGCATCGCCCTCGAACTTGTTGACCAGCCCGTTGTTCTCCTCGGTGGCCGCGACGACGGTGGCGAGTAGCCGGTTCAGCTTGGCGACGAACTCCTGCGGCGACATGGCGGTGGACAGCTCGACCGATCCGGTCACGTCGACGAACAGCGCCGAAACCGTCCGGACATCACCGGTCAGGTCGACGCCACCGGCCAGCGCCCGCTCTGCCACCTCGTTGCCGACGTGCCTGCCGAATACATCGCGCATCCGCTCGCGCTCCTGCAGATTCGCCGCCAATTCGTTGACCGAGTTCTCCAGCCGTCCGATCTCGCTGGTACTGCCGACCGGTACGCGTACGTCCAACTCGCCCTTGGTGATCCGGTCGAGCGCCCGGCGCAGCGTGCGCATCGGCGCGGCGACGGCGCGGGCCAGGAACGAGGTGGCGAGCGCGCCGACCGCGATGCCGACGACGGCGAGGTAGATACCGGTGCGAATGCGGTCGTGCTCCTCCGCCGCCGGATCGGCGAGTACCACGATCAGCATGAGCAGTGGCATCGCCCCGGAGACGGCCCAGGTGACCACGACTCGGACGAGCACCGAAGAACTCCAGTGCATGGTCGGGCCGAGCACGCCCGCCACCACGGGAATGGTCGGCCGGATGAGCCGATCGACGATCAGGAAGGTCAGCGCCGCCGATTCCAGTGCGCCGAGGGTGAACAGCGCCGTCGTCACCGCCGGATCGTTCTCGCGGGCCAGGTGCGAGAACACCGCGGCCGCGATGATCACACCGGGAATCCACAGCGCCAGTGCGCGCGCGGTGATGGCGATCGGCAGCCGCAGCAGCCTGCGCGCCTCGTCAGGGGTAGGCCTGCGTCCGTCGTCGAGCCAGCCGAAATAGCCCTTGCGGTCGCGGACCGCGAGCAGTACTCCGGCGAGCAGGCCGAGCATCGGATAGATGCCGACCACCGCCATGGCGCGCAGCCAGTGGGGACCGAGCCTGCCGAGGAATCCGTTGAGCCACAGCTGAGTGACGATCACGGCGAGGCCGCTGAAGTTGGCGGTGATCACCACCGCGGCCAGTCCGCTGCGGGCCCGCAGCGCCCAGACAACCATCCGGGTGATGGTGAAGTTGGTCCACTCGATCACGATGCTCGCCACCGGTTCCGGCGCACCGACCGCGGCGGGCGCGGCAGCGAGTGCCGTGCCTTCGCCGGGTTCGGCAGCGCGGTGCTGCCGAACGCAGCGATGAGGAACACGAACGAGCAGCTTAGAACCCACGCGTGCGTCGACATCGCTTTCGCGTCGATCCGATGGTGCATGTCGGCGAATTCACCGTCCGCCGAGGCGCCGTGTCCGGCACGGCCGAACTGCATAGCGGCTACGCCGACGTCGGCGGTCGGGCGGCCGCGAACGGCGTGATCGACCCGTGGCGGTGCGAGATGCGGCCGGTCGCGGATCGTCGTGTGTGTCATCGGATGTCGCCCTACTTCGCGAAACAGCTGGTCTGTCGACTCTATTGCCGACAGCGGCGAAATGCGGGCCGACCGGTTCGCTAGCGCAGCACGACCAGCCAGATCGCGACGTAGTGACAGAGCGCGGCCACTACCGTCGCGGCGTGGAAGAACTCGTGGTGCCCGAAGACGGTCGGCCACGGGTTCGGCCACTTCGTCGCGTAGAGGATGGCGCCGACGCTGTACATCAGCCCGCCGATGACGAGCAGGATGAGCGGCGCGATACCGACCTGCGCGTGCAGCTGTCCGGCCACCGGCACGATGGCCCACCCGAGCAGCAGGTACAGCGGCACCCCGACCCAGCGAGGCGCGGTGGGCCACAACAGTTTCAGCGCGACCCCGGCCAGCGCACCGGCCCAGACCACCGCGAGCAGCGTCTGTCCGGTGCGCCCGGGTAGGCCGAGCAGCGCGAACGGCGTGTAGCTGCCCGCGATGAACAGGAAGATCATCGAGTGGTCGGCCCGCTTCATCCTGATCCTGGCCTGCGCCGTGGCCCAGGTGACCCGGTGATAGATCGCGCTGATCCCGAACAGCAGGCAGACGGTGAGTCCGTAGACCAGGGTGGACCATCCGGCGGTCTTGGAATGCGTGCTCGCCGTGGCGACCAGCACCAGCACCGCGATCGCCGAGACGCCGACCGCCCAGGTGTGGATCCAGCCCCGCATGCGCGGTTTGATGCCCGCGACCAGGGCGCGACCGGATTCGACCGGGTTGCCCGGTTCGATCGGGTCGTCCGCGAGGGCCGCGTCCGCGGCGCCGGCCGATTCGGGCACGAGCAACCTCCCAGTGAAACTCTCCAGTAACCTACGGAACCGTAGGTTGGGCTCCGTCGACCACTGTACCGGCAATCGCGGCAGCTGCCTGGATCGTGCTTCTCGAGCGTAGGGTTGGTCGCCGTGGAGTTTCCCCGTCCGGTGCGTGGTCTGCCCTATCGCATCTACGAGGCCAGGCTGTCCAAGCAGCTGGCAGGCAAACAACATCCCCGCCACGTCGCGGTGATGTGCGATGGCAATCGCCGCTGGGCGCGGGAGAACGGTTTCACCGATGTGAGCCACGGACATCGGGTCGGTGCGCTGAAGATCGCCGAACTGGTCGGCTGGTGCCAGGCCGCGGGCATCGAGATGGTCACCGTCTATTTGCTGTCCACCGAGAACCTGCAGCGCGACCCGGACGAGCTGGAAACGCTGTTCGAGGTGATCACCGATGTCGTCGAGGAACTCTCGGCGCCGGAACAGAATTGGAGTGTGCGCATCGTCGGCACGCTCGACGGTTTTCCGGAGCTGATCGCCAAGCGCCTACGCACGGCCGCCGAGCGCACCGAGGGGCGCGACGGCGTGCACGTCAACGTGGCGGTCGGCTACGGCGGCAGGCAGGAGATCACCGACGCGGTGCGTTCGCTGGTGCGCCAGGAGATCGCCGCGGGGGAGACCGGCGAGGATCTGGTGCAGTCGATCACCGTGAATGCGATCGGTCAGCATCTCTACACCTCCGGTCAGCCGGATCCCGATCTGGTCATCAGAACCTCCGGCGAGCAACGGCTTTCGGGCTTCCTGCTCTGGCAGAGCGCATACTCGGAAATATGGTTCACCGAGGCATATTGGCCGGAATTCCGCCGGGTGGATTTTCTGCGCGCCTTGCGCGACTTCGCCGCACGCCATCGGCGTTTCGGCATCTGAATCACGACCATTCGCGTACCTTCCGGTCTGTGGACCAGACACCACCGCCGGACAGTGAGTACATCAGCTACGAGGAGTTCGGGAAGCGCTTCCTGGCGTACGCGGCCACCGAGGAGCGGATCGCCGGCGCCTTCGGTCAATTGACCGGCACCGCCTTCGATTTCGGCCCGATCGGGGTCGGGCCCGGCAAGCTCGCCAAGGCCGGCGCGCAGGTGCGGTTGGGCGCGCCGAGCGTGCGCCGCTACGTCGACGAGTTGATCTCGTTCGAGCTGATCATTCCGCTCGACGTGGACATGCTGATCGACCTGCTCATCGATCAGCACCGGTTCGACGTCGACGGCACCATCCATCTGCACCTCACCGCGCGGACCGCGGAACCGCTGCGCGTGGTCATCGATATCGCCGAACCGCGCCCGAGCGATGTCCGGATCAATGTCGCGACCGACACCGTGCGCGGTCAGTTGCTACGCATCCTGGCCAGCGTCGATCAGGAGATCCGCCGCTTCGTCGCGCGCTATATCGCCAAGGAGATCCGCAAACCGCATATCGCCGCGGCGCGCGATATCGATGTGGCGACCCGCCTCGACGCGGCCTGGCAGCTATAGCTTGCGCAGGCGCAGCCGGTTGATGCTGTGGTCGGCGTCCTTGCGCAGCACCAGGGTGGCGCGCGGCCGGGTCGGCAGGATGTTGTCGACCAGGTTGGGGCGGTTGGTGTTGTTCCAGATCTCCCTGGCCGCGGTGACCGCTTCCTCGTCGGTGAACCGGGAGTAGTGGTGGAAGTGCGCGTTCGGATCGGCGAAGGCGGTCGAGCGCAGTGCCAGAAACCGCTGCACGTACCAGTTTTCGATGTCCTCGATGCGCGCGTCGACGTAGATGGAGAAGTCGAACAGGTCCGAGACCATCAGCCGCGGCCCGGTCTGCAGCACGTTGAGACCTTCGACGATGAGAATGTCGGGCTGGCGCACGCAGTGCAGCTTGTCGGGCACGATGTCGTAGGAGATATGCGAATACACCGGCGCGCATACTTCGGCCGCGCCGGATTTCACCTCGGTGACGAAGCGCAACAACTTGCGCCGGTCATAACTTTCCGGAAAGCCTTTCCGGTGCATGATGCCGCGCCGGGTGAGTTCCGCGGTGGGATACAGGAATCCGTCGGTTGTGACCAAATCCACACGCGGATGGTGATCCCAGCGCGCGAGCAAGGCCTGCAGAACGCGCGCCGTCGTGGATTTCCCGACCGCGACACTGCCCGCGACGCCGATCACGAATGGCACCTGCTGATCGGGATGTTTCTCGCCGAGGAACGTCGCCGTCGCGGCGAAAAGCCGCTGGCGGGCGGCGACTTGCAGGTGGATGAGCCTGGCGAGCGGGAGGTAGACCTCGGCGACCTCCTCGAGATCGATCTGTTCGCCCAGGCCACGCAGGCCGATCAGTTCTTCCTCGGTGAGTACCAGGGGAGTCGACTTGCGCAGTGTCCGCCACTGCTTACGGTCGAATTCCACATAGGGACTCGGCTCGCTCATTCGTGCCACTTACCCGACGCTCCCTCGAGGCAAACACGGACATAGGTCTGACGTGTACAGGTCTGACTGAGGCCGCATGGCTGAATTCTGCTCTGCCCCATCATCGTGTGAAACGCGGGGTACCTCTACCGGTTGGTAACCGATCACAGGCAAGCCCCGTACCGACTAGTCTCGGCGATCATGCAAGCGCATCAACTCGTCACCGAGTACCTGCGGCTCGGATTGGCTTTCGACCGGCTCGAAGAAGGTTTTGTCGACGCATATACCGGTGATCCCGCGCTGCGTCGCGACGTACAGAACGCGCCGGCTCCCCAGCCGAGAGACCTGGCGCGCCGCGCCGCCGACCTGCGCAGCGGACTGGCCGAGGCCGGGCTGGCGCCCCAGCGCACCGAATTCCTGGACGTGCACCTGCGCGCGCTCGAGACCTCGGCGCGCAAGTTCGCCGGTGACGACATCGGTTTCGTCGACGAGGTGCGCGCCTACTTCGATGTGGACATCGCACCCGGCGACGAGCAGGACTACCGCGACGCGCACCGGCAGATGGACGAGGTGCTCGCGGGTGACGGCTCGCTGGCCGAGCGGGTGGCCGCGCACCGCAGGACCGACGAGATCCCGCCGGAGCGGCTCTCGGCCTGCGTGGAGGCGTTCTCCGGCGCGCTGCGGGAACTGGTGCGCGACAAGTACCCGCTGCCCGATCACGAGCACGTCACCTACGAGGTAGTCGGCGACAAGCCGTGGTCCGGGTTCAACTACTACCTGGGCAACTTCCACTCCAGGGTCGCCATCAACTCCGATCTCAAGCAGCACATGGCGCAGCTGCCGCACCTGATCGCGCACGAGTCCTATCCGGGCCATCACACCGAGCACTGCCGCAAAGAGGCCGGGCTGGTCGCGGCCGGACAGGCCGAGCAGACGCTGTTCCTGGTGAACACGCCGCAGTGCCTGATGGCGGAGGGGCTGGCGGATCTGGCGCTGCGTTCGATCGTCGGACCTGGCTGGGGCAAGTGGGCGCAGGAGATCTACGCCGATCTCGGCCTGCGCTTCGATGGTGAACGCGCGGAACGGCTTTCCACCGCATCGGCCGGACTGCTCGGCGTGCGCCAGGACGCGGCGCTGCTGCTGCACGACCGGCACCGCGACGCCGACGAGGTCGCCGAGTTCCTGCAGCGCTGGAGCCTGGTCACGCCGGATCGCGCCCGGCAGTCGCTGCGCTTCCTGTCCTCGCCGCTGTGGCGGGCCTACATCAGCACCTACGTCGAGGGCTACCGCCTGCTCGGCGGCTGGCTCGATCGCGCACCCGACGCCGACGACCGTGCCGACCGCTTCCGCCGCCTGCTCGACGAGCCGCTCACCCCCGGCGCGGTCCGCGCTATGTGAAGGTGATGCGAACCGAGATCGGGTCGCTC
The DNA here is from genome assembly GCF_044547285.1 of Nocardia sp. NPDC052566. Lineage (NCBI taxonomy): Bacteria > Bacillati > Actinomycetota > Actinomycetes > Mycobacteriales > Nocardiaceae > Nocardia > Nocardia sp. NPDC052566. Next base: position 456,292 of record NZ_JBIUAF010000006.1, read on the forward strand.
TCCAGCGCTTTGGCGACCCGGGCCGCGGTGGATTCGCTGACGCGACCCGCGGCCATGGCCTTGGCGCGGGCGACCACGTCGTCGTCGGGGACGAATGCGGCGGTGCCGGTGTACCAGCGATCGCCCTGGCGCAGCCGGACGTTCGGGTCGGCGCCGATGTTGCGTGCCCAGCCGGACCGGTGTCCGTGCTGGGAGATGAGCCATGCGCCCTCGTCGTCGATGGAGACGGTGACCGGAACCCGGCGCGGCTGACCGGATTTCGCGCCGACGGTCTCCAATTCGGCGATCAGCGAGGACCGGATGCCGATCCGGTCCAGTGCGGCCACGGCCGGGTTGGCGAAGTACCGGCCGAAGAAACGCTCGCGGCGGAACTTCTTCACCGCCGCTGCAGTGTTGCGTTCACCCATGGAAATGCTCCTTCGTCAGCGGTTTTCGGGTTTCAGCGGAAGATGACGCAGGTGGTGGTCGCGTGGGCGACCAGGCGTCCCTGTTCGTCGACGACGCGGCCCTCGGCGGTCGCGGTGGTGCGGCCGACGTGGATGGTGGTGCCGGTGGCGACGAGGCGCTGGCCGTCGGTGGGCACCGCGCGGATGTAGTTGATCTTCAGTTCCAGCGTCGTATAGCCGACGCCCGCGTCGAGGGTGGTGTGCACGGCGCAGCCCATCACCGAATCGAGCAGGGTCGCGCAGATGCCGCCGTGCGTGGTGCCGAGCGGGTTGGCGAATTCGGGGCGGGTCGTGAGCGAGAACACCACCTTGCCGTGCTCGAGCTCGTCGACCTCCATGCCGAGCAGGTCGCCGATCACCGGCGGGCGCTCCTCCAGCGTCATCGCGGCTCTGAGTAGTTCCAGGCCGGACATCTTGGTGGGGTCGATGGTCGAGGTCATGGATTTCCGTCCTTTCGATGAACCGATCGGTCCACATCTGTCATGATTGCAACATGAACCGATCGGTTCACACAAGGGTTGGCGAGGAGATGCACCCATGACCGAGGGGCCACGCGCTCGGCTGATCGAGAGCGCCATCGAACTGATCCGCGAACAAGGCGTGCACGCGGCGGGACTCTCCGCGCTGCTCGAACGCGGCAAAGCCTCGCGCAATTCGCTGTACCAGCACTTTCCGTCCGGCAAGAGCGAGCTGGTCGAGGCGGCGACCGAGGTCGCGGGTGCGCGCATGAGTCTGGTCATCGATCAGGTCACCGCCACCGGCAAGCCGGAACAGTGGCTCGGCGGGCTGGTCGGCTGGTGGCGGAAGGTGCTGGACAGGAGCCATTTCACGGCGGGCTGCCCGATCGTCGGCGCCGCGCTCGCCGAACACGAACCCGCGGTGCAAGCCGCGGCGGGCGCCGCCTTCGTCGATTGGAATCAGCGTCTCGCCCACGCCCTGTCCGAGCAGGGGATGCCTGCCGAGCGGGCGAAATCGCTCGCCAGCTTCGTGATCAGCGCGCTCGAGGGGGCGATCGTGCAGTCCCGCGCGCTGAAATCCACCGAGCCACTCGACGACGTGCTCGCGAACCTCACTGTGCTGCTGCGCGCCGGATAAGGCGTACCTCTGCATCCGCTCCGGCCGTGCGCAGGTCTGCGGGCGGGCTGCGCCCGGCAGTGTCGTTGGGGCGTACTTCCGCATCCGCTCCGGCCATGCGCAGGTCTGCGGGCGGGCTGCGCCCGGCAGCGTTGTTGGGGCGTACCTCCGCATTCGCTCCGGCCATGCGTGGCCTGCGACGGCGAAGTCGGCAGCGCCCGATAGGATGGTGGGACCGCGACTGGCGCACTCGAGGTGGAAGTAACCACCGGGAAGCACCCTCGCCCCGCACCGCGCGCCTGGGTGCCGGGCTCGAAGGCCTTGGGGTGCGTGCACTCGGGTCACGGAGGTTGCGATGCATACCGACACACAGAACCCCCTGATCGGCGCTGCGCCCGCGGTCAATAGACTCGATGACGTGACGCAGACGACCGCCTCTGTCAATACTCAGTCTCTCGGTGAGCTCGATCCGGAGCTCGCCACCGCGATGGCAGGCGAACTCGCCCGCGAACGCGACACCCTCGAGATGATCGCCTCGGAAAACTTCGTGCCGCGCGCGGTGTTGCAGGCACAGGGCAGCGTGCTCACCAACAAGTACGCCGAGGGCTACCCCGGCCGCCGCTACTACGGCGGTTGCGAGCACGTCGACGTGGTCGAGACGCTCGCCCGCGACCGGGCCAAGGAACTGTTCGGCGCCGAATTCGCCAATGTGCAGCCGCATTCCGGCGCGCAGGCCAATGCCGCGGTGCTGATGGCGCTGATGAACCCGGGCGACAAGCTGCTCGGCCTCGACCTCGCGCACGGCGGCCACCTGACCCACGGCATGCGCCTGAACTTCTCCGGCAAGCTGTACGAGGTGCACTCGTACGGTGTCAGCAAGGAAGATCACCGCATCGATATGGACGAGGTGCGCAAGACCGCACTCGCCGCCAGGCCGAAGGTGATCGTCGCGGGCTGGTCCGCCTACCCGCGGCACCAGGATTTCGCCGCGTTCCGTGAGATCGCCGACGAGGTCGGCGCCTACCTGTGGGTGGACATGGCGCACTTCGCCGGTCTGGTCGCGGCGGGCCTGCACCCCTCCCCGGTGCCGCACGCGGATGTGGTGTCCTCCACCGTGCACAAGACCCTCGGTGGTCCGCGCTCCGGCCTGATCCTGGCCAAGCAGGACTTCGCGAAGAAGCTCAACAGCGCGGTGTTCCCGGGCCAGCAGGGCGGTCCGCTCATGCACGCGATCGCCGCTAAGGCCGTCGCGTTCAAGATCGCCGCGGGCGAAGAGTTCAAGGATCGTCAGCAGCGCACGCTGTCGGGCGCGAAGATCCTGGCCGAGCGCCTCACCGGCGCCGACGTCAAGGACAAGGGCATCACCGTGCTCACCGGCGGCACCGATGTGCACCTGGTGCTCGTCGACCTGCGCGACTCGCAGCTCGATGGCCAGCAGGGCGAGGATCTGCTGCACGAGATCGGAATCACGGTGAACCGCAACGCCGTTCCGTTCGACCCGCGCCCGCCGATGGTCACCTCCGGCCTGCGCATCGGCACCGCCGCCCTGGCCACTCGTGGCTTCGGCGATGCCGAGTTCACCGAGGTCGCCGACATCATCGCCACCGCACTGGCCGGCACCTCCGACGTCGAAACCCTCAGCGTCCGAGTCACCAAGCTCGCCCAGAGCGTCCCCCTCTACCAGGGCCTCGAAGACTGGCGCCTGCTCGGCTGAGGTTCGCCCAGCACAACGAACGGCCGGTGCGCATGGTGCGCACCGGCCGTTATGTTTTCGAATCCGCTTGCCGCGGCACGGATTTCAGTCTTCGCGCCAACCCGTCCAGGTATCGGTCGGTATCGTCAGGCCGAACGGTTCAGGCAGGACGATCGGTTCGCCGAACTTCCAGCAGCGATGGCGCTCATAGCGCCCCACCTTGCGATCGGGCTCCGAGAACAAGGTTGCCGTGCAGACCCGAGGATCACGGTCGATCAGCAAGTCAAAGGGAACTCCCGTGGCGGCGTAGCCATTCCATTTCGTACGGCGGCGACGACGCAGGCCCGGTGGGCGGTCGTCGGCGGCGTTCGACGGTGAGGTCACCTCGACGGCGAGGCCGATCTGATCCGGGCGGATGAAGTCGGCATCCGCCGCCGTCAATTCGGCGTCGATGTCGCGGTCGATCAGGAACAGATCCGGGATGTATCCGTCCTCGATCTCGGCGAGACTCAGGTCTGAGTTCTGCCCTGATCGCCAGCGGAACGCTGGATCAAGCTTTGCCGCGAACAGCGATTCCTGAATGTCGCCGACCACCCGCCCGTGGCCGTATCGAGCACTCGGTGACACGACGATCTCCCCCCCGATGATCTCCACCCTGCTGTCGTCCGGAACATGCAAGTACTCGTCGAGCTCACCACGGACCCACATGGCAAACGCTGAGTCGGGCATCTTCAGAGGTCCGTGTACCACTGCGATCGTCATGATTGCCGCCCACCCTTTCGTCGAGTTCAGCATAGCCAACCGGAGGCCGCCTTCAACCGCCGAATTTCTCGGATGTGGACACCGATTGAGTCGGATTTTGTGAGGTCGAGGCCTTCTCGCATGATCTGTGCCACCCCCGTGCTCAACGGGCTCGCATCGGATAGCGAGAAAATTGCCGTCGCTGCGGCGAGTGGCGGCGGCAATCGGTAGGGCGTGTTCAGTACGGTAAGCGAAACCTGGAACGGGAGGGCTTGCTGGTGGGTCGGAGATGGTTGTGGGCGGGCGTGGCGATCGGGTTGATCGGCGGAGCGTTGGTTGAGGCGCCGACGGTCGGGGCCGAGCCGGTGGCGGGGGTGTATGTGGCGCTGGGGGAGTCGGGGGCGGCGGGGCCGCTGATTCCGGATCAGGTTGCGCCGCTGGGGTGTTTGCGGTCGGATCACAATTATCCGCATCTCACGGCCGCGGCGCTCGGGCTTACGCTGCGCGATGTCACGTGTTCGGGGGCGAAGATCGCGGATTTCTTTGCGCCGCAACAGATCATCGGTGGGGTGAATGTGCCGCAGCTGGATGCGGTGACGGCGGACGCGACCATCGTGACGGTGGATATCGGGATCAACGACTATGTCGCCGATGGTGGGACCGTTGCGATGATGACGCCGAAATACGGTGCACTGCTGGATGACATCCATCGGCGGGCGCCCCGGGCGAAGGTGATCGTGGTGAGCAAGATCGAGCGGATGCGCCCCGGTGGGTGCTTTCCCCGGGTGCCGATCGTGCCCGAGGAGGCGGACCGGATCGCCACGCGCGTACTGGAAGTGAACGAGATGGCCCGCGACCGGGCCGCCGCGCACGACGCGATCTATGTCGACACCTACACCGAAAGCGTCGGCCACGACCCCTGCGCCCCCGAACCCGAGCGCTGGGCCGAGGGGCCCATCCCCGAATCCCTCTCGGCCCCACTACACCCCAACGCACTGGGCCACCGCAACCAGGCCCGCATCCTCGAAGCCGCCCTCCGCGATCTGGTCTAATGATCATCAGGAACTGAGGTAAGTGACGGCCGAGAGCCGACTTACGTCAGTTCCTGATGATCTTCCGTCCAGATCCGACGCGGCGTGTCGAGGTCGGACAGCCGGGCACGGGTCGGGTGCCGCGCCCGGCGGGAAACGGTGGGTCAGGCGCCGGGGAACTGGATGCCCTTCTCGGCGGCCAACTTCGCCAGTTTCTCCATCTCGTCGATGGCCACCGCGACGTAGGCGCGCAGTGCGCCGTCGTCATCGCGGCGCAGCAGGTATTCGTAGTCGCATTCGGTCAGCCGAACGCCGTTGGCGTCGAAGAAATGCCAGCGCACGTGGACGCGGGTGAGGCGGGCGGTGAGATCGACCTGCTCGAGCAGCGTGTGATCGACGGTGGCCAAACCGAGTTGCTGGTAGAGCGGATAGGACGCGCGCAGCCCCTGCGCCATCTCCGCGGTGGTCGCTACGGTGCCGACGAACGCGTCGGTGACCATCATGCCCGGCGCACCCCACTGCGCGATCGAGCGATCGGCGTCGAACGAGCCGAGTGCCTCCTGGTACTCGACTAGATACGACTCGATCTCATCCCTCGTTGTCGTGCCATCAACTTATCGAGACCGCCGGATACGGATACACCGCATAGCGAATTCCGCTGCGCCTATTCACCATCCATTCAGCCGGGCGGGCACGCGTCGAGCAATTGGGCGAGCGCGTCGCGCTCCGGCGGCGTGACATGCAGCCCGTAGCGCGCCTTCACCCCGATCCACCGAGTGCCGTACTGACACCAATATTCCGGCCGCGGCCGCCACTGGTCGGGCGTCTTGCTGCCCTTGTCCTGGTTGGCCTGCTTGCCGACTACGAGCAGGTTGTCCACATCGTTGGCGATCCGCTCGCGCCGCTCCTGCGGCCAATCCCACGCGCCCGATCGCCAGGCGTCGCCGAGCGGAACCAGATGGTCGATCTCGATTTCCGAGGCCTTGAATCGGTTGTAGGGCAGCGGCATTCCGGTATACGGATCGTCGGTCACGCCGGACAGCACCAGGCACGGGTTGCGGTCGGCCATCCGCACCTCGCGCAGGTCGCGGCGCAGTACCGCGTCGCGGGCCGTGCAGCCGTTCGCCAGTGCCGGCTCGCCGCCGCGCCCCGACCACCCCGGACCGAACGCGTTGCGCGCGTAGGACTCCCAATGCTCGTTCCATGCGACGGTGAGTGTGTTCAGTAGGTCCCGCGCCTGGACGGCCGCGGGCGGAAACGGGGCCGACGGACTCGGCGGTGCGCTGCTCGCCTGCCGTTCGGACGCCGCGTCCCGGTGGTTGATCCACAGCGCGAACACGGCACCGGCGACGCAGGCCGCCAGCACCAGCGTCGCGGCGACCTTCCGCAGCAACCGCCGCCCCCGTGATGCGCGGCGCACCGGCCGACGTGTCGCCATCCGGGCAGGATATCGACCGGTGCGCCGCGCGGCGGGCAGGACGCGCGAACGATCGGCAACTCTGCGGTCAGAGCCGCGTCAGCTCGTCGCGCATCCGCTCGGTGATGACGCTCAGCACCCGGGCGGCCGTGGCCAGATCGGCTTCGGGGATATCGCCGTAGGCCCGGCCGACGACGGAACCCGTTGTGCCGCGCACCTTTCCGATGAGCGCATGGCCCGAGTCGGTGACGGCGACGCCGGAGTCCAGCGGGGTCAGCAACTCGGCGGCGAGCAGTGCGGTCACCGCGGCGTCGATGAGTGCCGCGTCCACCTGGGTGGCATGGGTAACCCGAGCAACCAGCTCGGCACGCTCGACGGCCTCGCCCGCGGCCACGTTCAGGGTGATCCATTGCTTCTCGTCGACGCCGGTGCCGCCGAGCGCGCGCAGCAGTAGCGCGGTGTGCGCCTTCTCCACCTGGCCGATGATCGACGGGTTGAGGGTGGTTGTCATGTCGAGCTCCTTACGTTCAGCTGCTGTACCTCATTCTGGTACTCAGTCTCATTTGATGTTAAGTGCAGTTTGAGTGTGAAGACTCTTCGTGTATGAGTCCGACTCGGATAAGATTGATTCGTGCCCGCCTCATCCAGCGCCGATCGCTCGCTGCCGCTGCGCGAGCGCAAGAAGCTGCGCACCCGCAGGACGCTCGCCGACGTCGCACTCCGGATGTTCACCGAAAAGGGTTTCGACGCAACGACTCTGGATGAGGTCGTGGATGAGGCGGAGGTCTCGCGCAGTACGTTCTTCCGTGTCTTTCCGGCCAAGGAGGCGGTGGCCATCGAGGCCGAGACCGAACTCTGGTCGAGCTATCTGACGGCGCTGGCCGAGCGCGAGCTATCGGGTCTGATCCTCACCGAGCTATGCGACACGCTGATCGAAACCGCCGAGGGCTTGGCCGTGGACTGGACCGGTCGCTACATCGCGACCAGGAAGCTGGCGCTCGCGGCGCCCGCCGTACTCGCCTATATCGAGCACTACCGCACGGGAGTGGAGAAGCAGGTCGCCGCGTGCCTGGCCGAGAAACTCGGCCTCGAGCCCGGTGACCTGCGATTACAGGTGCTCGCCGAACTCACGACCACCGCGTGGAGTGTGACCGGCCGTGAGTGGATCCAGCGGGAGGGTGCCGGCGGTCGCCCCGCGTTCGTCGACCGCCTGCGCGAGGCCTTCGTCGCCATCCCGGCCAGCCTCGATCTGTCGGCCGGGGGCCGCGCGCCATCGGGCGCTCAGTTCGCGCCGACCAGTGCCGGGTAGTCCCGCAGATCGATGTTGTTCTTGGCGTCCACGCTGGCCTTGAACATCATGTCGAACAGGAACGAGCCGAGGAACCAGTTGCGGAACTTCAAGCCCCACGCGGTTTTCGGCGCGAGGAACCGTCCGGCGTTGGCGCTGCCCGCCATCTTGGCATAGCGGCGCATGATCTCGCTGTAGCGGGCGAAGGCGACGGTGTGATCGCCCCCGGCGAGCGCGAGTTCGCCCGCGATGACGTAGGCGCCGACCATCGCGGCTCCGCTGCCGAAGCCGCCGAGCGTATTTCCGTAACCCGCGTCGCCGACCAGTGCGATCCGGCCCTTGCTGTAGCTCTTCATCTTTCGCACCATGCTGACCGAGTCCAGGTACAGATCGTCGAGCTCGTCGATGTCGGCGAGCATGTTGGGTACTTCCCAGCCCATTCCGGCGAAGGTCTCCTTGACGATCCGCCGCTGGGCCTCGACATCGCCACGGGCATAGTCGAGTTCGGGTGCGGCGAAGATGAACCAGTGCTGCGCCTTCTGGCCGCCGGAGCTGGCGAACCGGCCCGGGGTGTTGTGCGCGTGGGCGGTGATGCGCTGCGGCGCGCCTTCCGGCTTCACCGCCCACGGGCTCGCCCCCGCGACGCAGTAGTAGTGGCCGAGGTACTTGACCATTTCGCGTTCCGGCCCGAATGCCAAACGCCGTACCCGCGAATGGATTCCGTCGGCACCGAAGACCAGATCGAACTGCCGTGGCGCGCCCTTCTCGAATTCGACCCACACGCCGTCGTCGGTCTCGGTGAGCCCGCTGATCGAATCGCCGAAGATGTATTCGCAACTGCCGACGGTCTTTTCATACATGATCCGGGCCAGATCGCCGCGCAGGATCTCCACATCGCCACCCGTGAAGTCGCCGGACATGAAGGCGACCTGTTCGCCCTTGTCGTCGACGAACACGGTGTCGGTGGTGCCGGTGCGGTGCGCGTAGATGTCGTCGACGATGCCCATCCGCTCCAGCACCGTCCGGTGGGTCTCGCCCTTGAAGTCGACGGCCTGGCCGCCGGTGCGCAGTGCCGGTGCGCGCTCGATGACGGTGACGGCGTACCCGTAGCGGTTCAGCCAGTAGGCCAGGGCGGGCCCGGCGATGCTCGCGCCGGAGATGAGAACGGTGTTGGTGCGCATGATGACTCCTCCAATTCTGCGTCCGATGGATTCTGTTTCCATCGGACACGAATCAGAGTATGGTAGACACAGTTACGAGTCAAGTCGTCGTTCAGAAAGGATTTCGCCCATGCCGTCACCGACGACCGTCGAACTGCTCTGGGGCACACAGCAGCGCCCCAAGCGCGGGCCCAAACCCGCGCTCACGCTGGAGGGGATCGTCGCCGAGGCCATCGCGCTCGCCGACGCAGAAGGGCTGGCCAACCTGTCCATGCAGCGCCTGGCCGAGCGGCTCGGTTTCACGAAGATGTCGCTCTATCGCTATGTGCCTGGCAAGGAGCAGCTCACCGCGCTGATGCTGGATACCGCGCTCGGCGGGCCGCCGGAACTGCCGACCGCGCGGTCGAAGTCCGGCGAGGCCCCGTGGCGGATGGCGCTGCGCCGCTGGACCGAAACGCTGTACGAGCGGTTCACCGCCCATCCGTGGTCGCTGGAGGTGGCGGTCGGCGCGCGTCCGCTCGGCCCCAACGAGATGGCCTGGATGGAGGCCGCGCTCGTCGCGCTGAGCGATTCCGGCCTGACCGCCGCCGAGCGGCTCGACACCATCGTGCTGCTGACCGGGCATTCGCGCAGCCTGGTCGCGCAGGTGAAGATCGACGACTCGGTGGCGTTCGAACAGCAGATCGCGAGCCAGCTCGCCGACATGATGACCGCCGCCGGTGATCGCTATCCGGCGGTGCGCGCGGCCTTCGCCGAGCCCGGCGCGGTGACCGGCGGCGACGGTGCACTGACATTCGGTATCGACCGCATTCTGGACGGCCTCGCGGTGCTCATCGACAGCCGCCGCTGAGCTCGGCGGAATACCCTCGATACATGACCGAGGAACTCGAACTGCAACAGGATTCGATCACCACGGTGCGGGAGTTCTTCGCCGCGCTCGAGATCGGCGCCGTCGACGAGGCGCTGGAACTGCTCGACCCCGACATCATCTGGAAGAACACCTCGCTGCCCGATGTCGGCGGCGGGCTGGCGCGGCGCATCCTGCGCGGGCTGAACCGGGACTGGCTCGGTTTCGCGGCCGAGATGCACCACATCGCCGCCGACGGTGACGTGGTGCTCACCGACCGCACCGACTACCTGCGGCTCGGCCCGCTGCGCATCGCGTTCTGGGTGCAGGGCACCTTCGAGCTGCGCGACGGCCGAATCGTGTTGTGGCATGACCACTTCAGCTGGGAGAACTTCCTGCGCGGCACGGTGGTCGGCGTGGTCCGCGCCGCCATATCGCGGGGCAAGTAGCGGTCAGGGCCGGGCCGAGAGCTGCTGCCAGCGCTCGACCGAGTCCACCATGTCGCGGCCGATGAACTCGAGAAATTCGCTCATCGGTCGCAGGCGCGCCGCCGCGGGCGAGGTGGCGCCGAGCAGCTCGAGTGCGCGCCTGGCCGCCGCGGCGAGCGAGTCGACCTGCCGCGCGCTGGCCAAACTGGCTCGGACCCAAGCATCTTCGTCGAAGACGTAGCGATCGCGGCGGCTTCCCGCGTCGCGCTCGCGGCGGATCAGCCCCTGCGGTTCCAGCATGCCGACGGCCGCCGAGACGGTGGCCGGGCTGACCTGAAGGCGCTGCGCGAGTTCGGCCGCCGTGAGACTGCCTGCGTCGCAGGTGTACAGCGCGGTCAGCAGGCTCGCGGCGGTGCGCGGCATGCCGGTCCGCATGATCTCCGTGGTGAACTGCTCGAGACAGTCGCGCATCGCCGCGTCGCCGATCTCGGTCACCGGTGCGGCGGCCGCGAGCCTGCGCCTGCGGGCGCGCCGCTCGGTCGCCTGGTGCGCGCGCTCCGGATGGTAGCGATTCGGGCCGCCGTTGCGGCTCACCTCCCGGCTGACGGTCGAGGTCGGCCGATCCAATTGCCTGGCTATTTCGGCATATCCGACGCCCTGTGCCAGTTTGTTCGCGATGTGCTGGCGATCTTGCTGGGTCAGCCTGCCACCTGGCATCCGGCCTGTCTCCTTCGGTTCGTAGCGCGGTCTGTCGTGCGCTGTGCACGCAGTATGCGTTCGCCGCCGATCTCATTGCAACCGGATAGTGGTCCGTGCGTTCGGCGGCAGTGTCATTGCAATGAAGATTCGAATTCGAGCTGCAAGAACCTACAGGAGAGATGATTCCGCGTTGACCCCTTGTCGAATGCAACGTAGCGTTCGGTCGAGGCCGAAGCCTGCTCGATCGGCGGCGGTCGGCGGCAGGCTCGCGTCGAGACGCGAGTTATGTTGCCCGCCTTGGTGAATCGCGTTTCGGCGCTACGCTTGGCGGTACCGTTCGAAAGGGCGCCGACGTGGCGCCGAGTCACCCGGTAGGAGGGTCCGGATGGAGATCACTGTCGACCGCCAGATGTGCATCGGCGCTGGCATGTGCACGCTGACCGCGCCGGAGGTGTTCGATCAGGACGACGACGGCACGGTCGTGCTGCTCGACGGCGCGCCGCCCGCGCAGCACGAGGCGGCCGCGCAGGAGGCGGAGCAGGTGTGCCCGTCCGGCGCGATCACACTGCTGCGACGGAAGTCCTAGCGCCGCAGCGGCGTTCGAATCAGGAGTGGGCGACGAGGTAGTCCAGGTAGTACGGCCGCAGCTGCTCGGCCAGCTCGCCGTCGCCCGCGTGGATGTAGTCGTCGATCAGCGTGCCGATGTACTTGATATCGGCTTGGCTCTCGCCGAGATTGCCCGCCTCGACCTCGGCGACCGGAATCCGCTCCATCAGTTGCCACAGGTACTTCAGGTCGCCGCGGCGCACGGCCAGCTTCACCGCGCGGTCGTGCAGCTCCTTGGACGACAGCTTCTCGAGTTCCTCGTTGACGGCCATATCGGCGACTCTATCCGTTCGGCTCGCCGCTGCCGCGGGGCCCGGGTTTACGACAAATTCACGGACACGCCTCCCGGTGCGAGAGCGCGGACTCCGGTTCGCCGGTAGCGTCGGGTGTGCGGGCCGCGTCGGTGTGGCTCGTACGGGAGGTCCTGACCGTGACTGAGCTATTCAGTACGAGAGGGCCGGCACCCGGCCCTCGTGGCATCTGACGGCAACGTCGGATCCCACTCAGGACGGACCGGTCCAGCGAGATGGTCTGTGCGGGTGCCGCGCGGACGCAAAGGAGCCCACCGTGACTGCTGCACGCTCCGTTTCCGCTCCCTCGGTGAAATCCCGCTCTACCAAGAAAGGGACCACCGCTGTCGATTCCGACAACAAGGGGGCCCGCCCCTCGCACGCTGATCTGAAGTCCTTCGTCATCGATACCTCGGTGCTCCTGTCCGACCCGTGGGCCGTCACCCGGTTCGGCGAAAACCATGTGGTGCTACCGCTGGTGGTCATCAGCGAACTCGAAGGTAAACGTCATCACCACGAACTCGGCTGGTTCGCGCGTGAGGCATTGCGCATGCTGGACGATCTCAGGCTGCAGCACGGCAGGCTGGATCAGCAGGTGCCGATCGGCACCGAGGGCGGAACGCTGCAGGTAGAACTGAATCACACCGATCCAGCGGTCCTTCCGGTCGGGTTCCGCACCGACACCAATGATTCCCGCATCCTGGCCTGTGCGCTCAATCTCGCGGCCGAGGGCCGCCAGGTGGTGCTGGTGTCCAAGGACATTCCGCTGCGCGTCAAGGCGAGCGCGGTGGGTTTGCACGCCGACGAGTACCACGCACAGGACGTGGTCACTTCGGGCTGGTCCGGCATGGTGGAGCTGGACGTGAGCTCGGCGCAGATCGATCAGCTGTACTCCGAGAACGTGCTCGACCTCGACGAGGCCCGAGAACTACCGTGCCACACCGGCATCCGGTTGCTCGGCGCCAGCTCCAGCGCACTCGGCCGGGTCACCCCGGACAAGCGGGTGCAGCTGGTGCGCGAACGGGAGGCGTTCGGCCTGCACGGCCGCTCCGCCGAACAGCGCATCGCGCTCGACCTGCTGCTCGACGAGAGCGTCGGCATCGTCTCGCTCGGCGGCCGGGCAGGCACCGGTAAATCCGCGCTGGCGCTCACGGCAGGCCTCGAAGCGGTGCTCGAGCGCCGCACCCAGCGAAAGGTGGTGGTGTTCCGTCCGCTGTACGCGGTCGGCGGCCAGGAGCTCGGCTATCTGCCCGGCTCCGAGAGCGAGAAGATGGGCCCGTGGGCGCAGGCGGTCTTCGACACCCTCGACGGGCTGGCCAGCCGCGAGGTGCTGGAGGAGGTGCTCAGCCGCGACATGCTCGAGGTCTTGCCGCTCACCCACATTCGCGGGCGCTCGCTGCACGATTCGTTCGTCATCGTCGATGAGGCGCAGTCGCTGGAACGCAATGTGCTGCTGACGGTGCTCAGCCGTCTCGGCACCGGTTCGCGGGTGGTGCTCACCCACGATGTGGCCCAGCGCGACAATCTGCGGGTCGGCAGGCACGACGGTGTCGCCGCGGTGATCGAAAAGCTCAAGGGGCACCCGCTTTTCGCGCATATCACGCTCACCCGCAGCGAGCGCTCGCCGATCGCGGCACTGGTCACCGAGATGCTGGAGGAATACGGGCCCAACGCCTGATCGCGAACCGCGGCGCGAGCTCAGGGCCCGGAGGCGGTAGCGCAGCGTGACCACGCAGGGCCCAGGGAGTGCCGCCAATTCAATACAGCCCGGGGATGAGCTAATACCCAGGGTGTGTTTCACCTCACAGCAGGCCGGGTAGTATCCGCCGCGATACCTGTTAGGCGCCGCCCCGGCGAGTCGTTGTCCGATTCGCCGGGGCGTTGCCGAACGACGGCCTAGGCTACGCGCGACGCCTCGCGTCCGGGGGCGCTTTCGGTAGCCACTTTCGAGAGGATGGAAATGCACCACGCTCTTCGATCGGCTGGATTCATCGCCGCGGCCGCGGCGGCCTCGCTGCTGCTCGTCACCGGCTGCAGCAAGAAGGATGACGACAAGAACACCTCCTCCGCTTCCATGACCACCACCGCGGCGAGCCACGGTGAGGAGCACATGTCCGGCGGCGCCGGCGAGGAGACGAAGATCGCCACGCAGGGCGGCGAGATCGCCGTCGCCGGCAACATCTTCGACAAGTACGTCCAGGCGGGCGGCCCGACCGGCCCGCTCGGCCTGCCGACCAAGATGGCCGAGAGTGGCCCGAATGACGGCAAGTGGCAGGAGTTCACCGGCGGCACCATCGCCTGGAGCAAGGACGGCGGCGCCCACATCGTGTGGGGCGCGATCGGCGAGACGTGGGAGCAGAACGGTGGTCCTGCGGGCAAGTGCGGCTACCCGACCAGCGACGAGAAGGACATCACGGGCGGCAAGGAGAGCGACTTCACCGGCTGCACCATCTCGTGGAAAGACGGCCAGACCACCGTCACCCCGAAGTAGGGACTCGTCACGGCGTCCGGGATGGCACACTTGCGATCCCGGACGCCGGTTCACAATTCCTGTTCGTAGATCCCCGCTTCGCGGGCCCAGCCGCTAGGTTGTGTGAGTGCAAAATCTCTTGACCGACCGTGAGTTGTTGCAGTCGCTCGCGGATGAGGTGGAACTGAACCTGCGTCGGCACACCGCCGTCGCCGACGGGTGGCAGCCGCACGACTACGTCCCGTGGGACGACGGCCGCAACTTCGCTTTCCTCGGCGGAACCGACTGGGCGCCGGAACAATCCGAGCTCGGCGAGGTCGCCAAGCTGGCGCTCACCGTCAGCGTGCTCGTCGCCGACAACCTGCCCTCGTATCACCGCGAGATCGGCAAGTATCTGCGCACCGGCGCGTGGTGGCGCTGGGTCGGCCGGTGGACGGCCGAGGAGAACCGGCACGAGATCATGATCCGCAATTACCTGATGACCACCCGCTCGGTGGATCCGGTCGAGCTGGAGCGGATGCGGATGGCGCATATGACCACCGGCTTCCGCCGCCCGGCCATGCATCTGCTCGATGTGCTCGCCACCTGCGCGTTCGAGGAGGCCGCCGCCGCGATCCGGCATCGCAACACCGCGGCGCTCGAGGAGAACTCGATGGTCACCGCGATGGCGAACGTGATCGCGGCCGACGACGAACTGCAGGCGGTGTTCTTCGCCAACCTGGTCGCCGCCGGACTGGACCTGGCACCCGATCAGGCCATGCGCGCCATCGCCGATCGCGTCGCCGACTTCAAAGTGCCCTCGGTGCTGCTCGCCGACGGCCGCACCAGCGACGAGGTGCTCGCCGCGGCGGGCATCTACGACCGGGCCGACGAGGCCGAACTGGTCTTCAAGCCGCTGCTCGAGCGGTGGGGCGTCTTCACCCGCACCGATTTCGGTGAGGAAGGCGAGAAGGCGCGCGCCGAACTCGCCCATTTGCGCTGAGTTGTAGCTTCCAGCTCTTCCGGATGACCGGTGCGTCGAACGATGCGCCGGTCATCCGCCTTTTTCGCGGTCGCACCCACATTCAGTGAAACGCATCACATTTTGCTGCCGATTAACTGGATGTCCGCAACTTGCGGCTGCAAGAAAGGAAAGAACAATGGTCACTGCAATCTTGCTCGGTCTCCTTGCTCTGGGAGGCGTCGGTGTGTCGGCCTTTTTGACCGCACTTGGCATCTTTATTTGATGCATTCACGGCGGGTGTGGCGGCGATAGCGCCGCCACACCCGCGTTCAGGTGTAATCCATTGGCAGTCAGGTGATTACTTGCCGTCTTCCACCTTTGCCATGGACAGCACGTCCAAGCGGCGGTCGAGTTCTTCCACTGTGAGCTTTTCGTCGATCAACCCGCGGTCGATAACCGTCTGGCGAATCGTCTTCTTCTGCTTCAGCGCCTCCTTCGCGACGGCCGCCGCTTCCTCGTAGCCGATCGCGGAATTCAGCGGGGTCACGATGGAGGGGGAGGATTCGGCAAGTGTGCGCAGGTGGTCGACATTGGCGACCAGGCCGTGCACGCACTTATCGGCGAACAGGCGGGAGACGTTGGCCAGCAGTCGAATCGACTCGAGCAGGTTGCGCGCCATCACCGGGATGTAGACGTTGAGCTCGAAGGCGCCGCCCGCACCGGCGAAGGCCACCGTCGCGTCGTTGCCGATCACCTGGGCGGCGACCTGGGTAACCGCCTCGGGCAGTACGGGATTCACCTTGCCCGGCATGATCGAGCTGCCCGGCTGCAGGTCGGGCAGCTGGAGTTCGCCGAGGCCGGTCAGCGGGCCCGAACCCATCCAGCGGATATCGTTGGCGATCTTGGTGAGGCTCACCGCGATCGTGCGCAGCGCACCGGACGCCTCGACGAGGCCGTCGCGCGCGGCCTGCGCCTCGAAGTGGTCCTTCGCCTCGGACAGCGCGTCGATGCCGGTCGACTTCACCAGTTCCGCAACGACTTTCGTGCCGAAACCGGCGGGCGCGTTGAGCCCGGTGCCGACCGCGGTGCCGCCGATCGGCAGCTCGCCGAGGCGGGGCAGGGTGGCGAGCACGCGCTCGATGCTCGCGCTCAGCTGACGGGTGTAGCCGCCGAACTCCTGGCCGAGTGTCACCGGCACCGCGTCCATCAGATGGGTGCGGCCGGACTTCACCACGGTGCGCCATTCGGTGGACTTGTCCAGCAGCGCGAGCCGCAGGTGCTCCAGTGCGGGAATGAGATCCTTGACGGCGGCCTCGGTGGCGGCCAGATGCGTTGCGGTGGGGAAGGTGTCGTTGGACGACTGTGACATGTTCACGTCGTCGTTCGGGTGCACGGTGACGCCGTTCGCCTTGGCGATGGACGCGATCACCTCGTTGGCGTTCATATTCGAGCTGGTGCCGGATCCGGTCTGGAACACATCGATCGGGAACTGATCGTCGTGCAGGCCGTCGGCGATCTCGGTGGCCGCCGCGACGATCGCGTCCGCCTTCACCGGATCGAGTAGTCCCAGATCCTTGTTCACCTTGGCACACGCCGCCTTGAGCAGGCCGAGCGCGCGAATCTGCGCGCGCTCCAGGCCGCGTCCACTGATCGGGAAGTTCTCCACGGCCCGCTGCGTCTGCGCCCGCCAGAGCGCGTTCACCGGAACCCGAACTTCTCCCATCGTGTCGTGCTCGATCCGGTACTCCGTCTCCTCCGTCATATTTCCGACCCTATGCCCGCGAGCAGCGTGATGGGGCTGCCACGCCTGAGGTCCTTCGCACACCGGCAGCGCGGAATAAGAAGAGCCGCACAGGCGAACGCCTGTGCGGCTCGATCAGCACGCAGGGGTTGTCAGGTCAGGGCAGCGGCGGGTTCGCGTCCTCGTCGCCGATGAAGTCGACCGACGAGTATTCGCGGAGCTTGGTGAGGCGGTGGTACGCGTCGATCATGCGGACGGTGCCGGACTTGGAGCGCATGACGATCGACTGGGTGGAGGCGCCGCCGCCGTAGTAGCGGACGCCGCGCAGCAGGTCGCCGTCGGTGACGCCGGTGGCACAGAAGAAGACGTTGTCGCCGGAGACCAGGTCCTCGGTGCCGAGCACGCGGTCCAGGTCGTGGCCCGCGTCGATCGCCTTCTGCCGCTCCTCGTCGTCCTTGGGCGCGAGCATGGCCTGTAGTTCGCCACCCATGCAGCGCATGGCGGCGGCGGCGATAATGCCCTCGGGGGTGCCGCCGATGCCGACCAGGATGTCGGTGCCGGAATCGGGGCGTGCCGCGGCGATCGCGCCCGCGACGTCACCGTCGGAGATCAGCCGGATCCGCGAGCCCGCGTCACGCACCTGCTGGATCAGGTCGGCATGCCGCGGCCGATCCAGGATGCAGACGGTGAGATCGGACTTCGACAGGTTCTTCGCCTTGGCGACGCGGCGGATGTTCTCCGCGATCGGGACCGAGATATCGATCACGTGCGCGGCGTCGGGGCCGACCGCGATCTTGTGCATGTAGAACACCGCCGACGGATCGAACATCGCGCCGCGCTCGGCGACCGCGAGCACCGCGATCGCGCCGGGCGAGCCCTTCGACATCAGGGTGGTGCCGTCGATCGGATCGACCGCGAAATCGACCTCGGGACCGGTGCCGTCGCCGACGAGTTCGCCGTTGTACAGCATGGGCGCCTCGTCCTTCTCGCCCTCACCGATCACCACGATGCCGCGCATGGAGACCGAGCTGACCAGTTGGCGCATGGCGTCGACGGCCGCGCCGTCGCCACCCTCTTTGTCGCCGCGGCCGACCCAGCGCCCGGCGGCCATCGCACCGGCCTCGGTGACGCGGACGAGTTCGAGCGCGAGGTTGCGGTCCGGCGCCTCGCGGCGGCTGGCTGCGGGCGAAGATGCCGTCATTACGGTGTGCCTCCTACGGTCGTTGCTACTGGTGATTGTCTCAGAAGCGCGACCGTTCCCGTTCATGCACTGCCGTTCCAGATCGGCCGCCATCAAGGGACCGTCAAGACCGTGGTGGATACTGAGTTCGTGCCGAACCAAAAGCCACGGATCCTCAACGACTACCGCGATCTGCTCTGGTCGCTGCTCCCGTTGGTGCTGATCGCGGTGGTATTCGCGGGACTGGCCAGCCAGTGCAGCTTTTCCGCGAGCGGCCCGACGCAGGGGCAGATTCCGCACTTCGACGTGAACGCGGCGCTGAAGGACGACGCGCGCACCATGCCGTTCCCGGTGCGCAATCCGGCTGTCCCCGCCGACTGGACGCCGAACTCCGGCAGCCGCAACACCATCACCGGTCCCGGCGGCGGCCCGATCAGCACTGTCGGCTTCATCACCCCGCAGAGCAACTACATGCAGCTCACCCAGACCAGCGCCACCGAGGAAGCGCTCGCGCGCTTCCTGCTCGGCTCGCGCTACGGCAGCGGCACCGAACTGATCGCGGACCAGAAGTGGATCGTCTACGCCGAGCAGGGCGAGGAGACGGCGTGGATCGCCGACTTCGGCCAGTCCCGGGTGTTGATCAAGGGTGCGGGCAACGAGGCCGCGTTCAAAACCCTTGCCCAGGCGGTCACTTCGGTCCAGCCACTGCCGGGTAAGGCCAAGTAGGCGACCGCCGATTCACCGGTGGCTCACCACGTTGACGATGGTGCCGCTGGGGTCGCGCGCGAAAAACCGGCGCACGCCCCATGGTTCGTCACGCAGGGGATAGACGATGTCGGCGCCCGCCGCGGTCATCGCCGCGTGCACCGCGTCGACGTCCGCCACCTCGACGCTGATATCCGGTTGCGGCGCTTCGGTATCCGCGTCGACGAGGAGCACCTGGGCGGTGGGATTGGACGGCGAGGCCATCGTCACCACCCAGCCCAGATCCATCGCCTCGGTGAAGCCGAGCAGCTGATAGAACTCGCGGCTGCGCGCCATATCGGCGGTGCGGATATCCGGGGTCGCGCGGCGGATGGTCACTACTGATCCAGGTCCGTGCGGGACAGCGCGTCCTCGACGCGCTTGCGCGCACCCGCGAGATGTTCCTCACAGCGGGTGGCCAGCGCCTCGCCGCGCTCCCACAGGGCGAGCGATTCGTCCAGGTCGAGGCCGCCTTGCTCGAGCATCTTTACGACATTCACCAGTTCGTCGCGGGCACGCTCGTAGCCGAAGGTCGCGATCTCGGCCAGTTGGTCGGCGTCCTTGCCGGGGTCGGCCAAGGTCAGTTCCCTCCTGATTCGGTGGTGGTCAGCTTGTGCGTACCCAGCTGCTGGGTACCGAGCGCGGCGGCGGTGATCGCGCCGTCGGCCACCCTGATCCGCAGCTGGCTGCCCGCGGGGGCGTCCTCGATGGTGCGCACCACATGCCGTTCCTGACCGTTGACGCGCTGCACGACAGCGTAGCCACGGGCCAGCGTCGCGGCCGGGCCCACCGCCGTCAGTTTCTCGCGCAGATGCGTGGTCGCGGTGGATTCGGTGCGGATGAGCTGCTCGGCGGTCCGGCGCGCCGCGGCCCGCAGCCGCTCGACTTCCTCGGTGCGCCGGTCGATTTCGCGCAGCGGATCGGCGAGTACCGGGCGCGAGCGCAATTGGCTCAGCGCCCGGGTCTCACGGTCGACCCAGCCGCGCAGTGCGGCGGCGGCGCGTTCGCGCAGGTCGCGCACGCCGGCCAGTTCGGCGGCGGCGTCGGGCACCACGCGCTTTGCGGCATCGGTGGGGGTGGCGGCGCGCAGGTCGGCGACGAGATCGCAGAGCGGGTTATCGGGTTCGTGGCCGATCGCGCTGACGATCGGGGTGGTCGCGGCGACGATCGCGCGGCACAGCGCCTCGTCGGAGAAGGGCAGCAGATCCTCGACGCTGCCGCCGCCGCGGGCGAGCACGATCACGTCGACCTTCGGGTCGCGGTCGAGTTCGGCGATGGCGTCCAGGATCTGGGGAACCGCGGTCGGGCCCTGCACGGCGGTATTGCGGATCTCGAAGCGCACCGCGGGCCAGCGGTTCGTGGCGACGCTGAGCACATCGCGTTCGGCGGCGCTCGCGCGGCCGGTGATGAGCCCGATGGTCTTGGGCAGGAACGGAATCGGGCGCTTGAGCCGGGGATCGAAGAGTCCCTCGGCGGCGAGCAGCGCCTTCAGCCGCTCGATGCGGGCGAGTAGTTCGCCGATGCCGACCGGGCGAATCTCGGTGACGCGCAACGAGATCGTGCCGCGACCGGTGAAGAAGGTGAGTTTGCCGTAGACCACCACCCTGCTGCCTTCCTGCAGCGGGACAGCGGATTTGCGGATCAGGTCCGGATCGCAGGTCACCGAGAGCGACATGTCCGCGGACGGATCGCGCAGCACAAGAAACGCGGTGCGGGTGCCGGGCCGCAGATTGATCTGGGTGATCTGGCCCTCCACCCAGATGCTGCCGAGCCGATCGATCCACTGCATGACCTTGACGGCCACGGAGCGCACGGGCCACGGCTGCTCGGGGGAGCTGGCCGGGGAGCCGGGCTTGGGTTGGCCAGAGGTCTCCCGGCCGGCCGTCGACGGCGAAGCCTCGGGCTCGGGCCCGCCCCCCATCGAATCGCTGCGCGATGCTGGACTCATTGAGCCTGCACAGTAGCGATCCGATTCGTCAGCATGGTCACGAACGCCGCCCGGTCGCGGGTCTGCCGCTCGTAATCCAGCAGCGCGGTCAGATCATCGACGGTCAGCATGCGCAGCCTGGCGCGCAACTGGGCCAGGGTCATATTCGCGTAGTCGTAGCGGGTGGCGACCTCGGGCTCGGTGATTTCCGGTGCGGCGGTGGCGCTGTCGGCGTCGTCGGCCGAGGTGTCGGCTGCTGGCGCTACCGGCTCGGTCTTGACCTGCGCGTGGCCGTTGGTTTCGGTGGCGCGGTCGGTGTCGTCGGCGGTGTACAGGTCGAAACGGCTGGTCCGGCCCGCCGTCGGGTAGTCGGCGCCCGTGGTGTGCTCGACGTCGATGTCTTCGTCGAAGGTGGCCCACTCCGGCTGTTCGACCGGGGTGTTGGACAACTTGTCGAATACGGCGTCGCCCTTGAGCGCGAGGCTGGTCACGAACTGCTGGACGTGCATGGTGGTCTGCAGCATCTGGCTGATCGCGGTGATCGGGAGATTCATTGCCGCCGTGGGTAACCGGCGGGTTTCTTCGAGGGCATACACGGCGGCGCCTGCGGCGACGCGGGCCAGGAACGGTGGTCGAAACATGGTCCTAGCCTGCCCGAAACGAGGTGTTATGCAAAGACGAGTTGTCACGCGAGTGATTCTCGCGCGGATATCCGCGCGAATACTACTGCGGCACGAGCTCAGGCCCCGGAGGCGGTAGCGCAGCGTAACCACGCAGGGGGCAGGGAGTGCCGCCATTGGATATTGCTCGCGCACGTATTCTTGTCTTCATGTCTTCGGCCATCCCCTTGAACGTCGGAATCGCCCGCTCGGCCGGTTCCGGAACCGCCGACGCACGCAAGCGGGTACTGCTAGCCGAACCGCGCGGCTACTGCGCGGGCGTCGACCGTGCCGTGGAGACCGTGGAGAAGGCGCTCGACAAGCACGGCGCACCCATCTACGTGCGCAAAGAGATCGTGCACAACCGGCACGTGGTGGAGACGCTGCGCGAGCGCGGGGTCGTGTTCGTCGACGAGACCGACGAGGTGCCCGAGGGCGCGGTGGTGGTGTTCTCCGCGCACGGCGTCTCGCCCGCGGTGCACGAGTCGGCGGCCGCGCGCAATCTGCACACCATCGACGCCACCTGCCCGCTGGTCACCAAGGTGCACCAGGAGGCGAAGCGGTTCGCCCGTGACGACTACGACATCCTGCTGATCGGCCACGAGGGCCACGAGGAGGTCGAGGGTACCGCCGGTGAGGCGCCCGATCACGTGCAGCTGGTCGACGGTCCCGATTCGGTGGACCGGGTGAGCGTGCGCGACGAGTCCAAGGTGATCTGGCTGTCGCAGACCACGCTCTCGGTCGACGAGACGATGGAGACGGTGAAGCGGCTGCGCGAGCGTTTCCCGAATCTGCAGGATCCGCCGAGCGACGACATCTGCTACGCCACCCAGAACCGTCAGGTCGCGGTGAAGGCGATGGCGCCGGAATGCGATCTGGTGATCGTGGTCGGCTCGCGCAACTCGTCGAATTCGGTGCGGCTGGTCGAGGTCGCGCTGAACGCGGGCGCGAAGGCCTCGTACCTGGTCGATTTCGCGCGCGAGGTGGATCCGGCCTGGCTGGACGGCGTGCGCACGGTCGGCATCACCTCCGGCGCCTCGGTGCCGGAGATCCTGGTGCGCGGTGTGCTCGACATGCTGGCCGAGCACGGATTCGGTGAGGTGCAGCCGGTGACGACCGCCAACGAGACGCTGGTGTTCGCGTTGCCGAGGGAGCTGCGCACCACCAGCCGCTGAGGGGTTGGTGCGTCGGCAAGCGTGGGCCGCGTCGGCAATCAGCTGCGTCAGTGATCGTCCGCGCCGGTGATCGGCAGCGGCGATGAGTTGTCGTCGGTATCAGTAGTCGTCGACGTCGCGGCGCTGTGTGCGGCTCGAATCGCGGTCGCGGTAGCGGACATTCGGCCGGGGATGCGGCGGCATCTCGCCGCCGCGGGCGCGCGTCGCGGTGCCGCGCGGCTGATCGCCCTCGGTGCGGGGCGACGCCGCGGCGGGCCTGGCGGCGCGGCTGCGGCCCTCGCGCGGGTAGCCCCCCTTGGCCACGCGCGGCGGCGCGTCGGCGACCTGTGCCGCGGGGCGCCGGTTCATCCGAGGCAGATGCTGTTCGGTGGGCGGGTCGTCCAATTCCGGTGTCGACGGCCGTGGCCTGCGGCGGGGTGGCTGCTCGGACGCGGTATCGGCGTCGGCGCGACCGGCGCGCGCGCGTTTCGGTGCTGTGCGGCCCCAGCTGTCCCGGCGGCGCGTCTGCTTCGCGCGCTCGGCCGAGTCGCCGCGCCGATGTAGCAGGATCCGGACGGCGCCGATGAGGCCGACGAGCACGGTGGCGATCGCCATCCACGGGAACCGGTGCACCAGCGGGATCGCCAGGTTCAGCAGGATGTCCTTGGGCGCGAGCGAGGTACGTCCGGTCAGCTGCATATAGGCCAGTGGCACCGCGAAGAGCAGCAGCAGCGGCGGCAGCACCATCGTGGTGAACAGCCCTCGATAGCGCACCGCCAGCACGGCGAGCACGCAGCCGAGGATATACAGCGTGGCGAAGGTGAGGGTCAGATCCTCACCTTCGCCGCTGGCATCGATGACGAAGCCCAGAACCGTGCAGGCAACCGCGATCAAGACCGCCGCGCCGGCCGGGACACCCGGGACCGACGGCAGGATCGAACGATGCGGCGCGGGCACCCGGGATCGCACACGTTGGGAAGCAGCCACGATATGAACACTAACCGCCGCCGCGCCCGTCGGTGTTATGGCACGGCGGTGCCTGGGCTAATCGCCGGCGTCGGCGAAGCCGACGGCGCGCGGCCACGAATCGACCCGATGGATTGCTGGCACCTCCTGTTCAGCTATTTCCAGATCGTGCAGTTTGCGCGCGGTGACCATCACCCGCGATTCCACCGAGGCCACCGTGTAGTTGAAAGCGTCCACCGCCTTGCCGAGTTGAGCGCCGAGCCGGTCCAGGTGCCTGCCGGTCATACCGAGCCGCGCGTACAGCTCGCGGCCCAGTTGCTGGACGGTAGCCATATCGCGGGACAGTGCCTCCTGCCGCCAGCCGAACGCGATCGTGCGCAGTAGCGCGATCAACGTGGTCGGCGTCGCGAGGATCACGTTTCGGCCGAATGCGTACTCGAGCAGTCCAGCGTCGGTGGTGAGCGCCGCGTCCAGGAACGGGTCGCCCGGCACGAAAAGCACCACGAACTCCGGCGCCGGATCGAAGGCCGCCCAGTAGGCCTTGTCGGCCAATTGATCGATATGCGAGCGCAGGTGTTTGGCGTGGCGGGTGAGCGATTCGGCGCGCACGTCGGGATCGTCGGCGGTGCTCGCGTCCAGGTAGGCGGTGAACGGCACCTTGGCGTCCACCACGATCTGCCGGTCGCCCGCCAGATGCACCACCAGATCGGGGCGGACCGTTTTCACCCGCCCCGTCGGCTCCGCCTCCTGCCATCCCCCTCGGCCGTCGCCGTCGCCGCGCGCCGCTCTGGTCACCTGGGTGTCGAAATCGCAATGCCTGGTCATACCGGCCAATTCGACGACCCGCTCCAGTTGGATCTCGCCCCACCGCCCGCGCACCTGTGGCGCGCGCAGCGCGGCGACCAGCTGGCTGGTCTGGCTGGTGAGCTGATGGGAGGTGCGCTGCATGCCCGCGACCTGTTCGCGCAGACTCGAATACGCGTTGATGCGGTGATGCTCGACCTGCTGGATGTGCTGGTTCAGCGCGCCGACCGCCTCGCGCAGCGGTTCGACCATCGCCCCGATCGCGTGCGAATGCCTGCGCGCCGAGTCTTCGCTCGCGGCGCTGAGCGATTGCCGGAGCAGGTGCTCGTTGTCGGCGGCGGCGGCCAATCTCGCCTCGGCGGCCGTCGCCCGATGTCCCGCGCGGGCGGCATGCCCTAGCCAGCCGAGACCGATCCCGGCGGCGAATACCAGCACAAGCGCGAACAGCATCGGTGCGGTCATGGCAGAGATGCTGCCGCACCCCACCGACAAGAACGCGACGCCGAGCAACCACGCAGCGCCGTGTCGAGCAAACTCGACCGACCGGCACCCTTTGTCGGATATGCGAATTGCTCCACCCCGAGGTCGCAACGGGTGCAACACCGTTGACGAACGGACGCGATGCGAAACACAGTGGAGGCCGCAGCGAACACGCCGGGCGGAAGTGCGGCAAACCCAACACGAACGGCCGGGCGATTGATACGTGTCGGTCCTGTGGCCTACGGTTTCGCGACATGCGGATGCTGCACACCTCGGACTGGCACATCGGGCGCACATTCCACGGGGTCGATCTGCTCGCCGACCAGGCCGGTGCGCTCGCCGCGATCGCGGAGCTGGTCGCCGCGGCCGCGGTGGACGTCGTCGTGCTGCCCGGCGATGTGTACGACAGGTCCATCCCGAGCTCCGACGCGATCGCGGTGTGCAACCGGGGGTTCGAGGCGATCAGGGCCGCCGGTGCGGTGATCGTCGCCACCTCGGGTAACCACGATTCACCCGCGCGGCTCGGCGCGGGCGCCAGCTTCGCCGCGGCGGGCGGGCTGCATCTGCGCACCACCGTCGCCGACTGCGCGCGGCCGGTACTGCTCGCCGACGACCACGGCGAGGTGGCCTGCTACGGCATTCCGTATCTGGAACCGGAGATCACCCGCGCCGAACTCGGTGTGCCGCAGGCGCGTTCGCACGCCGAAATCCTCGCCGCGGCGATGGACCGGATACGGGCCGATATCGCGGACCGGCCCGGTGCGCGCACGGTGGTGCTCGCGCACGCGTTCGTCGTCGGCGGCGAGGCGACCGGATCGGAGCGATCCATCTCGGTGGGCGGGGTGGAGACGGTGCCGATGTCCGCGTTCGACGGCATCGACTATGTGGCGCTCGGACATCTGCACTCGCCGCAGACGCTGTCGGAATCGGTGCGGTACTCCGGCTCGCCGCTGCCGTATTCGTTCGCCGAGAGCTCCCACCGCAAGGCCGTGTGGATCGTCGATCTCGACGCGACCGGCCTGCGTGCCGTCGAACGCCACGACCTGCCGACGGTGCGCGGCCTGAGCAAGCTCACCGGAACACTGGACGAGCTGCTCGGCGACCCCGCGCACGCCGCCGCCGAAGCCGACTACGTCTCCGCGGTGCTCACCGACCAGGCCCGCCCGGTGGACGCGCTGCGCAAGCTGCGCGAGCGCTTCCCGCACGCGGTGCACGTGGAATGGATACGCCCAGACGGCAACTCGGAGTTGCGCTACCGTGAGCGCGTGCACGGCCGCCGCGACACCGAGGTGGCGCAAAGCTTCCTCACCGACGTGCGCGGCGAACCCACCGACGGCGAAATGGCTTGGCTGGAAAGGGCTCTCGCCGCGGCGGTGGCAGAGCGGGAGCCGATCACGGTGCCGCAAGACCCGGCCGGGGAACTGACGGCATGAGCGACGCGAACGCGCGGCGCGCCTCCCGCATCGCGGGCCCGGCACTGGCGAGACTCGACGGAAATCCCGTCGACAGAGGTATCGCATGAGGTTGCATCGGCTGGAGATGACAGCGTTCGGGCCGTTCGCCGAAGCCACTGTCGTCGACTTCGACGTGCTCGGGGCCGACGGGCTGTTCCTGCTGCACGGGCAGACCGGTGCGGGTAAAACCACCGTGCTGGACGCGATCGCGTTCGCGCTGTACGGGCGGGTGCCCGGTGCGCGCGGGGAGAGTAAGCGGCTGCACTCCGATCACGCGCCGGAGCAGACGCCGCCGCAGGTGGTGCTCGAGGCGACCCTCGGCGGGCGGCGGGTGCGGCTGACGCGTATTCCGGAATTCGAGCGGCCCAAGCTGCGCGGCACCGGGATGCGCACCGATCCGGCCAAGGCGACGCTGGCCTGGCTGGACGGGCGCGGTGAGAACCTGTCCCGCATTCCGGATATCGGCGACGAGATCGTCCGCCTGCTCGGCATGAGCGCGGACCAGTTCTTCCAGGTGGTGCTGCTGCCGCAGGGCGACTTCGCGCGATTCCTGCGGGCGGACAACGAGGATCGCGAGAAGCTGCTCGAAAAGCTCTTCGACACCGAACGTTTCGGCAGCGCGGAGAACTGGCTCGCCGACAAGCGCCGCGCCTCCGCCGCCGATGTCGACGCGCGCAAGCAGGGCATCGACCGGCTGATCGCGCAGATCGGGGTGGCGAGCGGTGCGGGCGCCACCGAGACCGTCGGCCCGCTGGAGGCGGTCGGCTGGTCGCAGGACCTGCTCGCCACCGCGCGCGCCGACCTCACCACGACGGCCACGGAAACCGAACGCTGCCAACAGGAATCGGCCACCGCGAACACCCGCGCCGAGGAACAGCGCCGCCTGCACGAGCTGCGCCGCCGTATGACGACCGCCCGCGCGCAACTCGACGACTACGCCGCCACCGCCGGTCACCGCGCCGCCATGCACGCCGAACTCGACCTCGCGCGCCGCGCCGAACCGGTCTCCGCCGCCATCGACGAGGCGCGCGCGGCGGTCATGCTGGGCCGCCGCCGCGACGGCGAAAGTCGCAGCGCGTCACTGAAACTCGCGGCCCGCATGCGCGAACCCGCCGGTGCCGATCTCGGCGGCCTCGAACTCGTCCGAGACGAACCCGCCGAGTCCGGTGCCCAGGCGGTTCCCGTCGTGTGTGCGGACGCCGATCTGGATGCGGCGATCAGGCGGTGGAGTGCGCAGATCGGTTCGCTCGACGACGTGCGGGCCGATGCGGTGACCGCGAATACGCTGACCGTCGAATCGGCCGGGCTGCGCGACGAGGACACCGCGCTGACCGGCCGGGTGGCGAAGCTGATCAAGCAGCGCGAGCAGTTGCCCGCATCGATCGCGAGCATCGAGGCCAAGGTGCGCGAGGCCACCGCGGCCGCCGCCACCGTGCCCGGGTTGACGGCGGAGGTCGAACGGTTGCAGGCGGCCGCGACGGCCGCGGTCGAACTCGCCTCGCGCCGAACGACCCTCGACCACGCGCGGGTGGAGCTGGATACCGCCCGCGCCGCGCATTTGGACGCCAAGGAGCGGGTGCTCGACCTGCGCGAGCGCCGATTGCACGGTATGGCAGCCGAATTGGCCGGTCAGCTGGCCGACGGCGAGCCGTGCACGGTCTGCGGGTCCGCGGACCATCCGGCACCGGCGCGCCCGGGCTCGGCCGCGGTGTCGAAGGACGCCGAGGACGCCGCCGCCGTCGCCGAGCAGGCCGCCGAGCAGGCGCGGGACCGGGTTCTCGACCGAATCACCGGCCTGGAGAAGGAGATCGAGGCGCTGATCGCCCGCGGTGGCGATACCGACCGTGTCGAGCTGACCGCCGCCCTGCGCGCCGCCACCGACCGCTACCAGGACACCATCGAACTGGCCGAACTGGCCAACGGCCTCACCGCCGAACTGACCCGCCTGCGCGCCGACGAGACCCGCCTGCAGGACGAACTCCGCGACTGCGACTCCCGCCGCAGCACCGTCCTCGCCCGCATCGCCGCCACCGAAGCCCGTCTCGCCGAACTCACCGCCCGCCTGCGCGCCGCCGCGGGAGCCGACGAAACCATCGACCGCCGCCGCACCCGCCTCACCACCCTGATCGCCGAGGCAACCACCCTGCGCGACGCCCGCACCGAAGCCGCCGCCGCCGGTGACGCGGTCACCGTCGTCGCCGACCGCGTCGAAAGCCTCGCCCGCGCAGCGGGATTCGTGCCAGAAGGGATGACCGCACCGCGCGGGATCGCGGCTGGCGATGACGCAGTCGTACCTGGAATCGCCGCGCCTGAAGCCGATACCGGTGCACCGGCAGCGACCAGCTCCGATACGGCCGGGCCCCGCGTAGGTGCGCGCGACGATGTGGCCCTCCTGACCGCCTACGCGAGAGTGGTTACCGCGGCGTCGCGGACCGCGCAGCGGCAGCAGGAGATCGACAAGGAGCTGGTCGCCGCGGATCGTGCGCGTGCGCATGCCGAAGCGGTGCTGGCGGAACCGGAGATTCGAGCCGCCGCCGTGGCGCAACCCGGTGATCTCGCCGAACTGGAGTCCCTTGTCGTCGCGGCCCGTGGCCGTCTCGACGTGGCGGTGGCCGCGCATGCCGAGGCGAGCAGGCGGGTCGGCTTGCTGGAGGATCTCGGCGGTCAGTTGTGGGCCGCCGTCGACCGGATCGCCCCGGTGCAGCGCGCCCACGAGGAATTGGCCGGTCTCGCCGAGGTGGTCGCCGGTCGCGGCGAGAACAACCGGCGAATGTCGTTGCGCTCCTACGTTCTTGCCGCCCGCCTCGAAGAGGTGGCCGTGGCCGGATCGGTCCGGCTGCGCCGAATGTCGGGCGGCCGTTACGAATTCGTGCACAGTGACAAGGCGGGCCCGCGCGGCAGGCGCGGCGGCCTCGGCCTCGACATCCGCGACGACTACACCGGCGCCATCCGCCCCGCCAAAACCCTCTCCGGCGGCGAAACCTTCATGGCCTCGCTGGCTTTGGCCCTCGGCCTCGCCGACACCGTCGCCGCCGAATCCGGCGGCATCGTCCTGGACACCCTCTTCATCGACGAAGGCTTCGGCGGCCTGGACGCCGACACCCTCGACGCGGTCATGACCGTCCTCGACGAACTCCGCGAGGGCGGCCGCGTAGTAGGCGTCGTCAGCCACGTAGACGAAATGCGCCAACGCATCCCCAGCCGCCTCCACGTCCGCCGCGGCCGCACCGGCTCCCACCTCCAAACCACCGTCGCCTGACGTCAGCGATACGGGGGTCAGCGGCGCATGCCCCCGGTGTTGCCACCGTCATGCTCCATCGGCGCGCAACGCCCATCGGGCGTAGGTCGCCTCGGGAGAGACCGTCACCACGTCACACACTCGCACCAGCTGGTCGGGTATCACTCCACCGAAATGCGCTGCGCCGGGAACGATCACCGCGTCTGCGTCCGCCCGCTCGACCGCGGTGATCAACTGCGCCACGGCATCGGGGGTCCGTGCATCGAATACGATCGTCTTGGCCAGCTCATATCCGAGTCGCCGTGCGACACTTCCGATCTGCGTCTCATCCCATACCTGGGACACCCCGGAGACATCCCGGCGTAGATAGCCGATCGCAGCGGGCCGCGTACTCATCGCTTCACTCCATTCATCGTGCGCTGCAACAGGTCTCGATACAATCCAACGTTAGCGGCAGCTCTGACGACCGCGGCTCGGCGTCGGCCGTTGACATGGACGGACCCGTCCGTGCCCAGCCCGCCGTCTCGTTGGGTAGCAGTCGCTCGTTGGTTGGCGGCCCGGGGCCAGGCCGACCGATACCGGCCCCAAGCGCTGAAATGACGGTATGAGCGGCGGAGGTCCGGCGGCTATGAGATTTCCCGAGATTTCTCCACTTTGCCAAAGCCGTTCATGTGGCCCACGTGTTGGACGACAATCGATCTGCACCAGGAAATCTCAGGTAAGGAGCAGGAGCATGCAACTTCGATTTCTCGGCGGCGACAGCAAGAGTGGTGGATCGCCGACCCTCTATGCGAGCGATCAGGGGAGCTACGTCGTACAAGGCTGGCGCACAGATACCTGCGACACGATCGAGATACCGCACGGGCTGATCCGGTACGTGCAGCCGGATACTTGCCTGGGCGCAGTCTTGCGCGATACCGGGCATGGAACATTCATGCTGACCGGGCTACCGGTGACCGATCCTGACGCGTTGGCACAGATGAAGGCTCCTGCTCATGAGGCCAGCGTGGAAGTTCCGATAGGACAGGAGATTCGACCAGATGCAGCATCTAGCCGGTGACGATTTCGAACGATTGTTCCTGGAGTGCAAACGAGGTGCATTTCGACTGGAGACCCAGGATTCATACTCGGAGCCCGAGGAGGACGAACCGTTTCGGAAGTTCCTGGCAGGGGAGCCCGACCCGCTCGATTGGGCTGCGCCATGGGACGCTCTGATGCGAGATGTCACCGGTAGTGGCCGAACTGTGGAGCGGGTTCGTGTCGTAACGGTGCCGCACAGTGACTACACCCGGTTCCTGCTGTCGACCACCGCGGACAGCCTCGCGTCCGGTGAGCACATCCGATGGCTGCCTCGCCATCTCACTCGAGCGGAAGACACTGCGCCCGGGGACTATTGGTTGTTCGATGACGACGTAGCGGCGTTCCACCTCTTCACCCCGGCGGGGGAGTGGACAGGCGTAGCCGTCAGCACAGACCCGGTCATCGTCGGCCACTGTTGTGCCGTCCGCGATCGGTTACGGCCGCAAGGGATTCCGCACCTCGAGTACATCGAGAGTAAGTACGTCACTTCTACTGTGCAGTTGTGACAGGCGTAGACGAAGCACGCGAGAACCTGGGTGCCAGGCTGCGCGAACTCCGGCGCGACGCCGGACTCGACGGGCGACAGCTCGCCGCGCTTGCGGGCTGGCGCCCGCCCAAGGTCTCGAAGATCGAACACGGCCGTCAGACGCCGAGCGAGAACGACATCCGAGTCTGGTGCGCCCACACCAAATCTGAGCTGCAAATACCCGACCTGATTGCCTCGGTTCGCAACATCAATGCCGCATACCTGGAGTGGAAGCGTGTCGTTGCCAGTGGGCATAAGCGTCGTCAACAGCAGTCGGTGTCGTTGGAAGCCCACATCGAGCTGATTCGTGGATACGACCCTGACGTATTTCAGGGATTGCTGCAAACCCCCGACTATGCGGCCGCAGTGCTCCGCGCCAGCGTGGATCTCTACCAGGTACCCGATGACATACAAGCAGCGGTGGTCGTTCGAATGGAACGACAGCAGGTCCTTCGTACCGGTATCCATCGCATCCACTTCATCGTCGACGAGCGGGTGCTGACAACGACCGTAGGCAACGACCAAATAATGATCGGACAACTTCAACACGTACTGGAACTCATGGACCTGCCCCGCCTGGTATTCGGAGTGGTCCCCCGCTACGCCGAATACCGTGTCCCCGCAACAAACTTCCTGATGTATGACCGCCGACTCGTCCAGGTCGAAACCGTCACCGCCGAACTGACGATCACCCAACCCCGAGAGATCATCCTGTACGAGAAGACATTCCAGGTGTTGTCGAGCCAAGCCGAGTACGGCGAAGCAGCCTGGGCGTTGATCAGAACCGCGCTGGACCGGCGGCGCGACCTCGGCCGGGGGTGAAACCTTACTGCCGCACCAAAAACCTACCAGTGCAAGACAATACGTTGAAGGGGGAACCGACACGTGGGAGCCCGTGGATGCGGCATCGTGCGCTGTTCGTAGGATTCGGGGTGTGGCGAGATCGGATCAGGTCATGACATCGTTCTGGGGCGACTCCGACTATGGAGTCTTCCCTCAGCTCACCGATGAAATGATCCGTGATGCGGAAGATGAGCTAGGCCTCACGTTGCCCACCTCGCTGGTGCGGCTCTTGCGAATGCAGAACGGTGGTGTGGTCGGTGATCAGTGGAATGCGTTCCCGGTGCCCGTGCCGACATCGGGTGGTGACGATTACGTGCCGTTCGACGGGCTCATGGGCATCGGTGAGCAAGGTGAGCTGACATCGATATTGGATACACCGTATCTAGTCGAGGAATGGGGTCTTCCCGCTCCGATCGTGCTGCTCGACGGTGACGGGCATTACTGGATTGGGCTCGACTACACAGATTGCGGCCGTCAAGGCGAACCATCCGTGGCGTTGTTTGATACAGACGAGGGGACATCGCTCTGCCTGGCTTCCAACTTTGAGAAGTTCCTGGAAGGTCTTACTGCGGCCGACGCTGTGTAGGCGCCGACCGGATCGCGCCCTTTGGTGTCCTATTTCCCCGGCTGGTCGAACTACTGGCCCTGAGCTCCTCGGCCCAGACTGCGAACTGTTCCCATGTGATTCGCATTGGATTCGTCTTCCGGCCGAACTTGCGTCGCCAGGTCAAGCTCCCTTTGACACCGACAAGCAGCCCTCCGCGCTGGTTCTGTCTCTAAAACGTGGCGCGGGAGAGCGTCTCGGAACCATGATGCGTTACGGCAGATCCTCGGCGATGAGTCCCTCCGCTATGAACATCGGTTTGCGATCCCATGAGGTGATGATCGTTCGGTCCTCGCGACGGGCGATCAGTGCGACGTGGGCGGCGGCGACGTCGTCGAGTCGCTTCATCAGTTGTTCAACGTCGGGGACGTCGGATTCGTTGAGTGGTACCTCGCGGAACACCGCCGTTCGGGCGAGGAACCAATCCAGTTCGGCGGCTTGGCCTGGTGTCAGGCATTCCTGCATCGCGCGCGAGCGCACCGTGGAGGGAATGATGATCGGGTCCGGCTCGTCGGCGGTGATCGTGATCAGAGCCAGTACGTACTGGCTCGGCCAGCCGCTGGCGGCGTCGGTGAGAGCGGGAACATCGAAGATGTAGCCGCTCACTCGCCGCGGACCCTGCGCTCCGTGTCTATCGCGGACAGCAGTTCGGCATCGCCGGGCGCGGCAGGCTTGTGTGCTGCGCGGCGGGCCCAGGCCAAAGCCTTGTCCGAGGGGGATCCATACCGTTGCTGAATTAGAGCGATGTCGTCATCGCGCGCCAGCCGCTGGGCGACCGCGGTGGTGACGTACGCCGACACGCTGGCGGCCTCGCCGTGTGCGACTCGGGCTCGAACGCGAGCCAGGTCGCCGTCATCGATAGTGACCGTGACCTTGGTAGCTCCCATGTATCCCAGTATGGCAAAAGTATGGAAGCTGTGTGAACAGTGCCGACGTCGCGTCAGTGGTCGTGTCAGGTCGGCGTCAGGTCGGTGACAGGCGGGGTGGTGAAGGTGGTCCAGGTGAACAGGGCAGCGGCGAGGCCGCTGGTGCCTGACGCCCCCGCCGAACCAGAGGAAAGCACCGCCATGTCGACAGTCGCCAGGACCACCACGATCGCCGCCGTATTGATCACCGCCACCGTCGGATTCGGTGCGGCCACCGCGCATGCCGCGCCCGCTGCCCCGGCCCCGGTTGGTTACACCGCCACCACCGATGCGAAATCCACTACCATCACCGTCGACTCCGGCGCGCTCACCGTCGCCGACGGCGCGTTCACCATCACGGCCGCCGACGGCACCATGCTGGCTGGAACCGAATTATCCTTCCGCGTAGACGATTTCGTCTTTCCGATCGCCGCCGAGATCACCGGCCGCACCGCCGTGCTCACCCCGAAACTGGATCCGGCCGCCGCGTCGTATCGGCCGATCGCATTGCCGTTCGAGGATCAAGCCGGATGGCGCACACCCTATGAGCGAGAGCAGGCGGCCTGGGCTCGGATGGCCAGCACCATCGGACTCGGTGTCAGTGTCGGCGCTCTGGTCGGTGGGATCGGCGGTGCGGCGGTGGGCTGCGTGCTCGGTGCGCTTGCGGGCGGCACGGTTGCGGCCGCCACCCTCGTCGGGCTGTTCGGGCCGTTCCTTCCGGCCGCGGCCATCGGCTGTCTGGGCGGTATCGCCGCGATCGGCGCACTCGGCACGCTCGCCGGCCAGCTCCTGATCACCGCCCCGATCGCCATCGCCGCTGCCGCCCAATACTTCACCACCATCAACTCCGCCTTCCCGGGGAAATGAGCCGGCCTGCGGAGCAATACCGCGCCGGACAGCATCAGATCAGCGAGGGCGGACAGGTGAGCCCAAGGCATCATGGCGCCTGGCATCGGGAAGGCGAAGTGCAACACGAGCATTGAGCTGCTCATTGCCGCGGTCATAATCCAGGCATCGAGGGAAGGGTGGGTCCACAGGTGCCAGGCGCACCACAGGCAGCCCAGCGACATCAGTGCTGGCAGGACCACCAACCACACTGCGGTGCAATGGGTTCCATCGCAGGCGGCATGCAGGACCGAGGAGAGGAGCGACAGGCCCGCTCCGGCCCGGCCCACTCGGGACCGAGCCGGAGCCGACGGGGAGTCCATCACCGCACCGGATGTGCGCAGCAGTCGTGCGGCGCTTCCTTCTTCTGGCGGCCGGCTTCGCCCCTGTCGATGGCGCCGGCGACCTTGCCCAGCCAGTCCGACGCGGTTTCGTCCACCGTGGCGGCGTACTCGTCGTGCCAGTTCCACCATTCGTAGGCCGGTGTCTGGGGGTACCCCTCGGGTGAATCCTCCCAGTTCTCCTGGCGGCCGAGGGCCGTCATATCCAGGTAGCTCCAGGTGTTCCCGAAGTACTCGTCGCCGCGGCGGTTGATGAAATACGTGCGATACACCCGATCGCCTTCGCGGATGAAGGCGTTGGTGCCGTGCCATTCATCGACGCCGAAATCCACGTCGAACGCATCGGTGAGGCTGTACCAGGGGATCCCCGACCAGCCCATGCGGGCCTTCACCTGCTCGATCTCGGGTTGCGGTGCGCGCGAGACGAATACGAGTGTGGTGTCACGGGCGTTCAGGTGCGCGAGATTGCCCACGTGGTCGGCGATCATCGAGCAGCCACGGCAGGCGTGCTCGGGCCAGCCGAGCACGCCGGGCTCGAAGAATGCGCGGTAGACGATCAGTTGGCTGCGGCCGTGGAAGAGGTCGAGCAGGCTCACCGGGCCTGCTGGTCCGTCGAACCGGTACTGCTTGTCCACGGCCACCCACGGCATGCGTCGGCGGCGGGCAGCGAGCGCGTCGTGGGCCCGCATCACCTTCTTCTCCTCGGTCAGCAGCTCCAGACGCGCTGCCTCCCACTCGTTGTGCGAAACGATCGGTGGTGTCTTCATAGCGATATTCCTGCCCAGTAGCGCGTCAGCGCCTCGATGTAGCAACTCAATGGTTGCAATAGTATTGCAACCATTGAGTTGCGTCAATCGTGGCTCGTGGTCATCGAACGACCGCAATCACCCCCGCCACAGCGACGCGGCCGCCGCACGTTCCATGCTGGTCACCACGTGGTCCCTGCGTTCGCGCAGCAGCGCGCCGCCGACGGAGTACGGAGAGCCCGCCTCGGCCGACCGAGCAGCGTGCGCGACGATCGCGTCGACGACCGAGCGCGCCATGTTGAGACGGGGATAGTCGGCGTGGATTCCCTTCCCCCAGTGTTCGACGATCTCCGCCCTGTGCCCGAAATCGATGCCTATCCCGCCGCGGGTGAGATAGGCGAGCACGCCCCGCCGCTCGGCGAGGCCGGCCGAGGCATGCAATGCGATCGCCTCCCATACGCGATCGATATCGCGCTCGGCGACACCGTGTTTGCGCAATAGTTCCGCCGCCAGGTCCGCGCCTTCCACCTCGAACCGGGCTTGCCCCTTCGCCAGCGCGCCGATGCCCAAGTCGTGCAGTACGGTCGCCGCGAACAGCAGATCGCGATCGTAGGCGGTGTCGGCCAGTAACCCCTCGTGGGCGGCGAGCAGCTGTGCGAAGAAGAAACTGCGCAGGCTGTGATTGACCAGCGACGGCGTACTGGAGGTCCGCACGGTGGCGAGGATGTCCTCGGCCAGCGGACCGGAAGGCAGATCGAGCGAAAAGTCCATATGTGCAGGCTAAGAACCCGATCGCCTAGCCGAACAGCGGCACGGGAGCCACCTATCGCTACTATCGTGCCATGTCCTCGAGCGGTCGGCACCGCATCGTGGTGTTGGCGCTGCCCGGCGTGCTTTCCCTCGATCTCGGCATCCCGACGCAAGTCTTCGACGGTGACCCGCACTATCGGGTCACCGTCTGCACCGACCTATCGGCCGGGCCCGTCCACAGCGATGGCTTCATCGTGTCCGCGTCCGCCGGACTCGAGGCGCTGCGCGACGCCGACACCCTCGTCCTCCCCGGCTTCCGTGACCCGCACCGCCCGATTCCGGCCGTGGTGCTCTCGGCGATTCGCGCGGCATCCGCGGGCGGAACGCGGCTGGTCTCGATCTGCACGGGAGCGTTCGCGCTGGCAGCCGCGGGGCTGTTGGATGGACGCCCCGCGACGACGCACTGGCAGCAGGCCGGATTGCTGCAGCGGCGGTATCCCCGGATCGATGTCCAGCCCAACCTGTTGTACATCGACGACGGCGACATACTCACCTCGGCGGGAGTGACCGCGGGACTCGACCTCTGTCTGCACATCATCCGGAAAGACCACGGTGCCGCCGCCGCGAACACTCGCGCGCGGGTACTCGTCGCGCCACCCCATCGCCGCGGCGGTCAGGCACAGTTCATCGAACGATTTCGACCGGCCGCAGCCGGCGACGACCTCGCACCGATCCGGGCCTGGATGCTCGGCAATCTGGCCCACCGCCACAGCATCGATGACCTCGCACGCCGCGCGCACATGTCGCGTCGCACCTTCATCCGCCGCTTTCAGCAGGAGACAGACGCCTCGCCGATGGCATGGCTCACCGCGGCCCGCGTCGACTGGGCCCGCGAGCTGTTGGAAACCACCACTACTCCGGTCGAGCGGATCGCCCGCCTCAGCGGACTCGGCAGCCCCGCGGCCTTCCGCGCCACCTTCCACCGCTACGTCGGCACCTCGCCCGCAGGCTACCGAATCACCTTCCAGGCGCCGAGTCCGGAATCGCCGCAGCCACCACGAGATTCAGACGGGACCTAGGAGTCCAGGCGTTGGACTCCCGCCTCGTGATCGAGCAGCCAGCGCTTCACCGGCAGACCCCAGCGGAAGCCGCCGAGCGCGCCGCCGATGCGGAAGATACGGTGGCAGGGGATGAAGAGGGCGGCGGCGTTGCGGGCGCAGGCGTTGGCGGCGGCGCGGGTGGCGTCGGGGCGGCCGGAGATGGCGGCGAATTCGGTGTAGGTGATCGGGCTGCCCGCGGGGACCTTGCGCAGGACTTCCCAAGCGTGCAGGAGGAATTCGCCGGAGTGCTGACGGACCGGGATGTCGTCGATCGCGGTCAGGTCGCCGCGGTGATAGGCGGTGATGGCGTGGCCGATCGCGCCGAGCGAATCTCGTTGCCGCAGTGCGGTGGGGCGCAGGCTCGGGTGGATGAGTCCGCGTAGATTCTCGGCGTCGGTGGTCCAGCCGGACGCGAGCACCGCGCCGTCGGTGTCGACGAGGGCGGTGAACGGGCCGATCGGTGTCTCGACGGTTGCGAAATCGGCGGTGCGGGAGACTGATTCGGTTGCGCGTGCGGTCATGTGCTCGATGCTCGCTTTCCTTGTCCGAGAATAGGTACGGCCTGCCGCCGGTCCAGCGATACCCGGCCGTTGTGGTTCATGACGGTTCAGCCCCGAGCGCGTGCGGCGGCGACCGGTCGCTTCTTGGTCGCGGCGGGCGCCCGCCCGGCCAGCGCGGTCTTCCACAGGTGCATGGACAGATACGACCGCCACGGCGCGTACCTGCCGGTGTCGGTGAGGTCGAGCCCGAGCAGCGCGGCCCCTTGGCGCACCACCAGATCGGTGCCGAGCAACACGTCCGGGTCGGCGAGCAGCCGCATCGTGACATAGTCGGCGGTCCACGGCCCTACGCCGTCCAGCGCGAGCAGTTCGCGGCGCAGATCGGTGGCGGTGCGGCCCTGATGCAGCACGAGTTCACCGGAGGCGAGCGCCGCCGCCGCGCCGACGATCGATCGGATCCGCCGCGCGGGCCCGGTCAGCACCTCGGCGCCGCGTTCGGCGATGGTCGCGGCCGTCGGGAACAGCAGGGGGACAGGCCCGTCGACGCGATCGCCGAGCGCCTCGACCAGTCGCGCGGTGTGCGTCGCCGCCGCCGATACCGAGATCTGCTGTCCGATCATGGTGCGCAGCAGCAATTCCGGACCGTCGAGGCATCCGGGCACGCGAATACCCGGCGTGAACGCGGGTTGGGGAACGGTGGTGTCGAAGGCTCGATTCGCCATGGCCGCAACGGCATCGGAGGCGATATCGGTGCCGGGGCTCGTCTCCTCGGCGGCCGGGCCGATCAGTCCGCCCGCACCCGAGGCGGCGAGCACCTCCGCGAGCCGCTGCGCCGATTCCGCGCGGGCGAGCCGCTGGGCCGCGGTGACGCCGAGCGCCTCATCGATGCCGACCGGATCGGCGTCGAGGTCGAGCAGATGCCGCACCCTGGCGACCGTCGGCGCCAGATCCCGCATGTCGAGCAGCGCGAGTTCGGCGCGCACGTGATCGCGCTGGAAGCTCAATCGCACCGTCGCATGACCGTGCGGTGTCCGTAGATTGCGGGTGTAGGCGCGGTCCTCCCAGAGCTCCATGCCCGGCGCCACGTGGGCGGAGAGGAACCATTCCAGCCAGGTCCGGTCCAGCGGTTCGCGGAACGGAAGGCGAAGGGTGAGTGCGCCGTTGGCCGAGCGTCCGTTCGGGTCGGGCGTCGGATCCTTGCGTGCGCGCTGCGCCTCCGTGCGCATGGTGGTCGGGCTGACCGCGAAGACTTCGCGCACGGTGTCGTTGAACTGCCGGATGCTGGCGAAGCCCGCCGCGAACGCGATATCCGACATCGGCATGGCCGTGGTCTGGATGAGCAGTCGCGCGGTGTGCGCCCGATGCGCGCGGGCCAGTGCGAGCGGTCCGGCGCCTAGTTCGGTGGTGAGCACCCTGGTGAGCTGACGCTGGGAATAGCCGAGCGTCGCGGCCAGCGCGGGCACGCCGCCGCGCTCGATGACGCCGTCGCCGATCAGCCGCATCGCCCGCGCGGCCAGGTCGGCCCTGGTGTTCCACAGCGGGGAGCCGGGCGCCGCGTCGGGCAGGCAGCGGCGGCACGCGCGGTAGCCCGCCTGCTGCGCGGCGGCGGCGGTCGGCAGGAAGCTGACGTTGGCGCGTTTCGGCGTGATGGCCGGACACGAAGGGCGGCAATAGATTCCGGTGGTTCGCACCGCGGTGAAGAACTGCCCGTCGAACCGCGAGTCACGCGTCGACACCGCGCGATAGCAGCGCTCGAAATCCAAAGCCGTGATGGTCACGCCCACCACAATGTCAGCTGCCGAGCGGCCGTGCTAGCGGAAATCCGCCACTAAACCCCGTGCTGGTTCAGCAGCAGCGGTTCTGCGGGTTGTTGTCGGCGTCGTCGTGCCTGCGCCGCCAGTACTCGCGTTCGCTGGGGATTTCGCAGCCGGGGTGGTTGCGCCGCAGATGGTCGACGTAGCGCTGGTAGTCCTGCCCGCCGATGATCGCGTTGTACCAGCCGAGCAGGGCGCGCGCACCCGTACCGACGCGCCGCAGGACGGCCGGTCGTGGTGACCGGCCGTCCTGCGGCACAAGGGGTTCGGACATCGCTAGTGCGCGTGCGCCGCGCCGGGAGCTCGGACCTTGCCCGCCGCGATGAGCTCATCCCATTCCTTCTGCACTTCCTTTTCGGCAGGGGTGGGCAGGAATCCGCGCGGCGCGAAGATCTTCGACGGCTCGTCCTCGCTCTCGCTGCTCGGGCCGCCGCCATTGCGGAAGGCGCGCACCGCGACCAGCACGCCGACGATCGCGACGATCAGCACCAGCACCGCGAACACGATCGAGAGCGTGCCCTGGATGAAGGTGTTGCGGATGATCTTCTCCATATCGGAGATGGCCTTGTTCAGCGCGTCCGCGTCCTTCACCCCCTCGGGCAGCTTGCCCGAGTCGCGCAGCGCGACCCACTTGTCGTGCTTGGCGATGGTGTCGCTGTGCAGCTTCCAGTAGCCGACCTTCGCGTCGCCGGAGAAGATCTTCTGGAACGACGCGGTCATCGTCACCGTCAGATCCCACACCAGCGGAACCGCGGGTATCCACGCCCACTTGGCCAGGCCCTTCTTCACCACGATCACCATGACAACGGTGAGCGCGATGGCGGCGAGCAACTGGTTGGAGATGCCGAACAGCGGATACAGCGTGTAGATGCCGCCGAGCGGATCGGTGACGCCCATCAGCAGTACCGAACCCCAGGCCGCGACCACGAGCGCCGAGCACAGCCACGCGCCGGGCCGCCACGACGGATCCTTGAACTTGGCGGCGGGACCACCGAGGTTGCCGAGCGAATCCGACAGCATGAAGCGCGCGACACGGGTGCCCGCGTCGATGGTGGTGAGGATGAACAGCGCCTCGAACATGATCGCGAAGTGGTACCAGAAGGCCTTGAGCCCGGTGCCGCCGAGGAAGTTCGACAGCACCTGGGACATGCCGATCGCCAGCGTCGGCGCGCCGCCGGTGCGCGAGTAGATGCGGTCCTCGCCGACATCCTTCGCGGCCTGCGTCAGTTCGGCGCCGGTGATCGGGCTGCCGCCCAGATTGAGCCCGTTGACCTTGGCCGCCGCGGCGTCGGCGGTGGTGAGGCCGCCGGTGTTCATCGCGAAGTACAGGTGCTTATCGATGATGCTCGCGGTGATGATCGCCATGACCGCGACGAACGATTCCATCAGCATGCCGCCGTAGCCGATCATCCTGGCGTGCGACTGCTTCTCCAGCAGCTTGGGCGTGGTGCCGGAGGAGACCAGCGAGTGGAATCCGGACAGCGCGCCGCAGGCGATGGTGATGAACAGGAACGGGAACAGGCTGCCCGCGAAGGACGGTCCTGCGCCGGTGTGCGCGAATTCGGAGACGGCGGGCGCCTTCAGGATCGGCATGGTGACCACGACGCCGACGGCGAGCAGCACGATGGTGCCGATCTTCATGAAGGTCGACAGGTAGTCGCGCGGTGCGAGCAGCAGCCACACCGGCAGCACCGAGGCGATGAAGCCGTAGATGATCAGGAACCACGCGATGGTGGTGCCGGACAGCGTGAACAGGGTCTGGCCCCAGTGCGCGTGCGAGACCCAGTTGCCGGAGATGATGGCGAACAGCAGCAGCGCGACGCCGATCGCGGAGACCTCGCCGACCTTGCCCGGCCGGATGAAGCGCAGGTAGACGCCCATGAACAGGGCGATCGGGATGGTCATCGCGATGGAGTAGACACCCCAGGGGCTGCCGCCCTCGAGCACGCCGGTCGTCTTGTTCGGGGTGGCGGCGAGCGCGCCGACCACGACGATGCCGAGCACCGCGAGCAGGATCATCATGATCACCAGCACGGCGACGATCGCCGCGATGCCGCCGACGACACCGAGCTCGTCGCGCGCCATCTGGCCGAGGCTGCGGCCGCGGCGGCGGGTCGAGGCCCACAGCACCAGGTAGTCCTGCACCGCGCCGGCGAACACGACGCCGAACACGATCCACAGCGTGCCGGGCAGGTAGCCCATCTGCGCCGCGAGGACCGGGCCGACCAGCGGGCCTGCGCCCGCGATGGCGGCGAAGTGGTGCCCGAACAGCACCCGCCGGTCCATCGGCATGTAGTCCTTGCCGTTTTCCAGGATTTCGGCGGGTGTCGCCTGGTCGTCCCTGGGCTTGACGATCTTGAACTCGATGAGTCTCGAGTAGAGCTGGTAGGCCAGCACGTACGTACATACCGCCGCGACGACGATCCATACCGCGTTGACGTTCTCGCCCCGCGCGATGCCGAGCACGGCCCACGCGACAGCGCCGACAATGGCGATTGCGAGGAATATGCCCTTCTTGCGTGGGCTGATCGGCGAACGGTCCACGACACCCACGGGAGGTAAGTCGGGATCAGTCCGGAGGTATTCGATGGTCGCCATGCGAACTACTCTCCCGTGAAATCGAGCTGGTCTTGCTGAAACGATGACAACGTAGCGGAACTGAAGCGCGCTCGAGCCTGACTTAGTGAAGTCTGAACATTGGGCTGCGGATCGGGCTGGTCGCGACGGCGCGAGCTGTACGTTTCTCCAACGGATGACCGCGCGCCGCCGACTGTGTCTGTGCGCGGGCGGGTACGGGTGGTCCGCATGGCGCAGCTGCCCGGCCGACCGTTGTTCACGGTCGCCGGTGTCCGCTCGTGCGAGTTCGCGTGTTCGCCTCGCACTGTCGTGTTGCCATCCGTATGCTGCCATGCTGGCTCGGGTCACCGACGACCGGCCGCCGAGGTTCACGTATCCGCCTGCCGTGGAGGAGTTCGTGTCACCCGTTCGCCGCCGCACCCTACTCGGCTCGGCGCTGGCCGCGCCGCTGCTCGCGACCACGCCGTTCGCCGGCGGCTGCGGCAGCGCCGACGACGACGCGGTGACCTTCTTCTTCCAGGCCCGCCCCGAAGAGGCACGGGTGCGGATGCGGATCATCGACGAATTCCGGAAGATCCGCCCGGACATCAGGATTCAGGTCATCCAGTCCGGTCCGGATCCGCTGCAGCAGATGCTCACCTACTGCGCGGGCGGCAAGTGCCCGGACATCATGATGGCCTGGGAGCTGCTCTACGCCGGGCTCGCCGAGCGCGGTGTGCTGCTCGATCTGCGCACCATGCTCGACCGCGATCCCGAATACGCCGCGGCCCTGCGCGCGGACAGCTATCCCGTTCTCTACGACACCTTCACCTATGCGGGCGGGCAGTACGCGCTGCCCGAGCAGTGGTCAGGGGTGTTCCTCTACTACAACCGGCGGTTGTTCGCCGAGGCCGGGCTGACCCCGCCCGCGCGCTGGTCCGAGGCGTGGAGTTTCGCCGAATTCCTCGATGCCGCACAGGCACTCACCCGGCGCGACGCCGGCCGCACCCGGCAGTGGGGTTTCGCCGACGCGTGGGTGCCCTACTTCTCGGCGGCCTGCTTCGGGATGAACAACGGCGTCGACTGGTTCACCCCGACCGTCGACCCGGCGCGCACCA
Source organism: Nocardia sp. NPDC052566 (assembly GCF_044547285.1). Taxonomy (NCBI): domain Bacteria; kingdom Bacillati; phylum Actinomycetota; class Actinomycetes; order Mycobacteriales; family Nocardiaceae; genus Nocardia; species Nocardia sp. NPDC052566. The sequence continues at coordinate 499,540 of NZ_JBIUAF010000006.1, forward strand.
ATATGGCCGATCCGCGCTTCGCCGCGGGGTTCCAGTTCTACGCCGACCTTGCGGTGCGGCATCGGGTGGCGCCGAAAGTGGCCGACCAGCAGTCGGTTTCGGCGCCCGACCTGTTCCGGCGCGGCCGGGCGGCGATGGCGATGGGCGGGCACTGGCTGTACTCCGAGTTCGCCGGGCAGGACGGGCTGGACATCGACCTGACGGTGCTGCCTGTCGGCCCGCACGGCGGGCCCGGTGCGATCACCGATGTCGGGTCGACGGGGCTGTCCATCGCGGCGGACAGTCCGCGGATCGAGCAGGCGTGGGAATTCGTCAAATTCGCGACCGGGCCGGTCGGGCAGGCGATCATCGCGGCGTCCGGGTTGTTCGTGCCGGTGCTGCGATCCGCCATGGGCTCAACAGGTTTCGCCGAGGCGCACCGTGAGGTCCGCAATCTCGCGGTGCTGACCGAGGGGCCCGCGCATTCCCGGCCGCTGCCGATCACCCCGGCCTGGGGCAAGGTCTCGGCCCTGCTGGAGCGCGGCGGCAACCGGATTCTGCGCGGTGCGGCCACCGCCGCCGCCCTCGACCCGTCCGATATCGACGCCGTACTGGAGGTCAAGTGACCGGACCGCCCATGCTCGACCGACGGGGGCCGTGCGCGGAAAGGCGGAGACCGGTCGCGTCGGGCGCGGTGACGGCCGAGTCGCGGCGGAGGCGCGGCGGTGCGCGATCCGGCGTACCGGGATCGCTGGCCCGCCGGCGGGAGCGGGCCGGATGGTGCTTCGTGGCACCGAATTTGGTGGCGGTGGGGGTGTTCCTGCTGTTCCCGCTGGGCTTTTCGCTGTACCTGAGCCTGCACTCGTGGGATCTGTTCAGCGCGCCGCAGTTCGTGGGCGTGGCGAACTACCGGCGGTTGTTCGCCGATGATCCGCTGTTCCTCATCGCGCTGCGGAATACGGCGCTGTTCACCGTGCTGACGCTGGTGCCGACGGTGGGCATCGGGCTGGGGGTTGCCGCGGTGCTGAACCGGAAGTTGGCCGGTATCGGGATCTTTCGCACGCTGGCCTTTCTGCCGCTGGTCGCGTCGACGGTGGCGATGGCGGTGGTGTGGCGGTTCATCTTCACCACCGATGACGGGCTGCTGAATATCGGGCTCGGCTGGATCGGTATCGATCCGGTGCCGTGGCTGACCGATCCGGACTGGGCGCTGGTGTCGTTGAGCATCGTCACGGTGTGGAAGAGCGTGCCGTTCGCCACCGTCATCCTGCTGGCCGCCATGCAGGGCGTGCCCGAAACCCTGTACGAGGCAGCGCGTATCGACGGTGCGGGTGCGTGGCGGCGCTTCCGGTCGATCACGGTGCCGCTGATTCGCGGCGCGCTCTCGTTCGTCTTCGTGATCACCATCATCAACTCGGTGCAGGCCTTCGATCAGGCCTATGCGCTCACCGGCGGCACCGGCGGCCCGGAGACCGGCACCTACCTGCTCGGAATCATGTTGTTCCAGCACGCCTTCGGCTTCTACGAGGTGGGGTACGCGGCGGCACTGGCCTGGGTGATCTTCGCGATTCTGTTGCTGCTGACGGTGGTGCAGTTGCGGCTGTCGCGTCGCGAAGCCGTGGACCTGTGAAGGGCCGCGGGGGCGAAACCTGGCCTGCGGCACCGGGTGCCGATGCAGGCAATGCCCAACTCGGCTCCGGCGGGCCGCCGACAGCGCGTGCCGCGATGGATGCGCAGGTGGCGCCGGCGCGGACACTCAGCCGGGTCGACCGGGCGATCGCGCGCCGGACGATACGCGGGATCGCGATCTATGTGTCGTTGATCGGGGTGGCGTGGTGCGCGCTCGCGCCGATCCTGTGGGCGCTGTCGGGATCGTTGAAGCGGGACGGCGAGATCACCGAGCCGACGCTGCTCCCCGCGCGACCGCAGTGGTCCAACTACGGCAAGGTATTCGAGCTGTTGCCGCTCGGGCGGATGCTGCTCAATACCGCGGTGTACGCGGTGTGCGTGACCGCGGGGCAGGTGTTCTTCTGCTCGCTGGCCGGATACGCGTTCGCGCGCTTGCGGTTCCGCGGCCGTGACACGCTGTTCCTGGCTTACCTCGGCACGCTGATGGTGCCGTTGACGGTCACCGTGATCCCGCAGTTCCTGCTGATGCGCACGCTGGGCTGGGTGGACACACCGTGGGCGATGATCGTGCCCGGCCTGTTCGGCAGCGCCTTCGGTACCTATCTCATGCGGCAGTTCTTCCGCACGCTGCCACGGGAATTGGAGGAGGCGGCGATCGTCGACGGATGCTCCACCTGGCAGATCTACTGGCGAGTCCTGCTGCCGCATACCAGGCCCGCGCTCCTGGTGCTCGCCGTGCTCACCTGGATCACCGTCTGGAACGATTTCCTCTGGCCGCTGATCATGATCCAGCGCAACGACATCGCCACCGCCACACTGGGTTTGGTGCGATTGCAGGGGCAGTACTACAGCGACTGGCCGATTCTGATGGCCGCCGCGGTCGTCATTCTGCTGCCGCTGCTCGCGGTGTACGCCCTCGCACAGAAGTACTTCGTCAGCGGAATCGCGCAATCCGGCCTCGGCGGGCGATGACGAAACTCGAGCCGTCGGTGTTGTAAAGCCGGTACAAGCTGGGGGAGTAATCGGTTCGCACTCGGCAGCCGAATGGTCGACGATGGCTCTGATTGCCGGATCAGCGTTGTGGAGTGAGGATGCTACGTAGCGGTGAGATGTTCGCCGACTATGTGATCGAGCGTGAGCTCGGTCGCGGGGGTATGGGGACGGTCTACCTGGTGCGTCATCCACGGTTACCCCGGCTGATCGTGCTGAAAGTGCTGAATCCCGAACTGTTCTCGGATGCCGAGAGCCGGGCCAGATTCGAGCGGGAGGCCGAACTCGCCGCGCGACTGGATCATCCGAATATCGTCTCGGTGTACGACCGCGGTGCGGTGGGCGAGCAGCTGTGGATCGCCATGCAGTACGTGGAGGGCCCCGACGCGTCGAGGATTCCCCTGCCGATGCCGGCGGACCGGGCCGTGCGCATTATCGAAGAGGTGGCCGAGGGCCTGGACTACGCGCATCGCAAAGGTGTGCTGCACCGCGACGTGAAACCGGCGAACATCCTGCTGGACAACACCATGGCCGATCGGCCGGAGCGGGTGCTGCTCGCCGACTTCGGCATTGCCAGGCTGCGGGACGACGCCGGCCACCTCACCCGCACCGGGACCTTCACCGCGACGCTGGCCTTCGCCTCGCCGGAACAGCTGTCCGGCGCCTCCCTCGACGCGGGCGCCGACCAATACTCGTTGGCCTGCACGCTCTTTCGATTCCTGACCGGTCACGCGCCGTTCGAGGCGGAACATCCGGCCGTGGTGATGCAGGGGCACCTCTACGACGCCGCCCCGATCGCGACGGCGATCCGGCCCGAGCTGTCACCGGGTTTGGACGCGGTACTCACCAGGGCGATGGCGAAGCGGCCGGAGAATCGCTTCGCCTCCTGCGCCGAATTCGCCGCGGCGGCACGCAGGGCGCTCACCGAGTGGGCCGAGCCGGACACCACCGAGCCGATAGCGCGCACGGCGGTACCGCAACCCGCGATCCGTCCCGTCACGGTAGATCCGCTGGCGCCCAATCGCTCTCGCACGATGCGACGCGTCGTGATCGCGGGCGCGGCGCTGCTCGCGGTGGCGCTCGCGGTGGTGACCGGTGTGCTCATCGCCAGCTCCGATTCGGAACCGGATCGGGTGCAGACCTCGGCGGGTGATCTGGCCGCGATCTCGAAGGCGTTCCCGAAGATGGTGCCCTACAACACCGATGTCAAAAGGGGATACAACGAGTCGTATTGCAACAACGCCGCCAGGGGCGACAATCGGGTCGACGGCGGGCCCGACTTCTTCGGCCTTGCGCTCGGCGAGTGGACAACGGCCTGGGAGTGCGGCGGTGGCGGCGACCACCAGGATCCCACCTTCATCCTCTTCGCCTACAAGTCGTCGACCGACGTCGAAGCGGTGGTCGCACGACTGAATCCGGCATCGAAGTTCACCGCAAGCAACGGCGGACGGTCCTACACCAACTACCGGGTCAAGGGATTCTGGCGTGAGTCGATCGTGACGGTCTTTCTCGGCACCGGGAGCCGGGCGCCCTTCCTCATGTACTCACATCCGCGCTACAGCGATGAGCAGCAGGATCTGATCGGCTGGTGGCAGCAAGCGCCACTCGGATGAGCGCCCGGCCCGGTCGAGGTCAGGCGCCCCAGTAGGTGCCGAAGCTCCAGAGATTGCCCTCGGGATCGCGGACGCTGAATCCGCGCGAGCCGTAGTCCTCGTCGCGCAGGCCGCGCACCACCTCGGCGCCGGCCTTGGTCGCGCGCTCGAACAGCTCGTCGGGCGCGTCGCAGACCAGGTAGACCGAGTCGTTGCCCGGGGTGCGCTGTGAGAACGCGCTGTCGTCCTTGCACGAGGTGCCGTACATGATGCCGCCGCCGAGCGGCCAGCGCAGCTCGGCGTGCTCGACCACCGTCGGGTCGTCCTCGCGGGTGTACATCGCGGACTGCTCGAAACCGAATGCGGTGACGAGGAAATCGGTCATGCCCTTGGCGTCGCGGAAGCTGAGGATCGGCCAGACCGCGGCGGCGGTATTCGTTGGGTTCGTCATGCGTCCAGCGTCACCCGCTGAGGCCACCGCGGTCTTGGACGGATGGAACCTCCTGTGCCAGCCAGGTGGTCGGGCTGCAGCCGGCCAGCTCGGCGAAGTCGCGATTCAGATGGGCTTGGTCGTAGTAGCCGCAGGCCGCGGCGACCTGGGCGATGGTGACGAACGACGGGGTGTTCCCGAGCATCCGGTTGGCCTTCTCGAAGCGGGCGATCCTGGCGGCCAGCTTCGGGCTCAGGCCGAATTCCGCGCTGAATCGCCTGCCGAGATGCTGTCTGCTCCAGCCGATTTCGTCGGCGAGCGCGGTGATGGTCGCCGTGCCGTCGGTCTCGGCCAGAGCGCGCCAGGCCCAGGTCAGTTCGGGGGTGACGATGCGGTCGTGGCAGGCGAGCCCGGTGAGGATCCGGTCGCATGCGGCGAACCGGTCCGGCCATGCGGTCAAGTGCTGCAACTCTTCCCACAGTTGCCGCCCCGTCGGGCCCGCGACCTCGTCGCATTCCACGGTGGTGTTCCACAGCGCGCCCGCCGGTATGCCGAACAGGGTGCGGCAGCCGAGCGGCGTCAGTGAGATCGACACGCCCTGCTGGAACCCGTCGTGCGCGATGGTCGCGGGCGTCGCTTGCAAACCGCCGAGCACGAAGCCGTATTCGCGCGGACTCTGACGCGGATCCGTCTGTGCGACGACGTCGACGGTGTGGCCGATCGCCACGATCAATGTCATATGCCGCGACGGCAGCCCCCGGTGCAGACCGGCCTCGTGCCCGGTCATCCGGTAACCCAGGTAGTGGTCGATGAATCCCGCGAGCCCTGGCGACGGCCGCGCCATCACCACCTCGGTGGTCGGCTCCATGGGGCCAACGCTACGCCGCCCGCAGGTCCGCGCAACCGGGTCAGTTGGCGACGTTGACGTGGTGGTGAATCGTGCGCGGGTCGGTCGTCAGGTCGAGCAGGCAGGTGGCAAGGTCGTCCCTGGTGATCTGGATACCGAAGGTCACGTTGCGTTCGACCGCGGTGCGGTATTTGCCCGTGGCCTTCTTGTCGGTGAGCTGCGGCGCGCGCACGATCGTCCAGTCCAGTGCGCTGTCGCGCACCGCCTGTTCGGCCGCGGCCATGTCATCGAGGCTGTGCCGCAGCAGCGGTCGCAGGATCAGCGGTTTCACCACGAATCGGGTGAGCGGGTCGTCGCCGGGGCCCGCGATCCTGGCGCTGTTGCTGATCATGAGCAGTCGCGTGACGCCTACCACCTCCATCGCCTTGCTGATCGACAGTGCCGCGTCGGTGCAGACCGATGTCGGTCCCTTGTCACGCGACCCGATCGTGTCGATCACCGCGTCGGCGTCGCGGATCGCCTCGGTGATCTCGGCGGGGTGCATCGGATCGGCGGAGACCACGCGCAGTCGCGGATGGTGCGGCATGTCCGCATGGTCCCTGAGTACCGCGGTGACCTGGTGTTGTGCCGCGAGCGCCTGCTGGAGCAGGCGTCCGCCGGTGCGGCCGGTCGCGCCGAAGATGGTGAGTCGCATAGCGGGCCCTATCTGGTTAGTGAGTGTTTACTAACCTAGGATGGGTGAGCACTTACTAACTTGTCAACCGGGAGGGTCTAATTGGGCACGCGCGATCGAATACTGGACGCCGCCGCCGAGATCATGCGCAACCGCGGCGTCGTCCATGCCACCACCAAAGAGATCGCAAGGGCCGCGGGCTTTTCCGAGGCCGCGCTGTACAAGCACTTCAGCGACAAGGAAGACCTCATCCTGAATGTGTTGCGGCACAGGATGCCCGGCCCCGCGGGTGCGTGGCCGGAACCGGGCGCGGCGACCGTGCCCGCGAATCTCACCGCGATCGCGCGCTCGGCGCTGGAGTTCTACCGGCAGTCGCTGCCGCTGCTCGGTGGCCTGCTCGCGCAGCCGCAACGCCTTGCGGCACACCGTGATTCGATGAGCAAGCATGGCGCGGGGCCGGGGCGGGCGATCGCCGGTATCGCCGGATATCTGCGCGCCGAACAGGAACTCGGCCGCGTCGCGGCCGACGCCGATGTGGACGCCGTCGCCGCACTGCTCGACGGCGCCTGCTTCCATCAGGCCTTCCTGCGGTTCTACGAGGCGGGGCCGGATGCTGAGCCCGCGCCCGAGGAACTCGCGGGCGCCTTGGCGGGGGCGCTCGCACGGGGTCTCTAAACCTGCTGGTGAGCAATCCCACTCGGACGCACAGGGGGTTCTGGGAAGCAGTGAGGTAACGCTACGGTTACGCCTTCTAAAGATATGTGGAGGTGTGATGCGGCGGGTTCAATACGAACGCAGCGGCGGTCCCGAGGTTTTGGAGCTCGTGTCGGCCGAGGTTCCGACGCCAGGGCCCGGCGAACTTCTGGTCAAGGTCGACGCGATCGGGGTGACCCTGCCGGTCGTGCGGAAGGTGCGCGAGCAGCGGGAACCGATCGCGCTCGGCGGCGAGGTCGCCGGTGAGGTCGTCGCGGTCGGTGAGGGCGTCGACGGATACGCGGAGGGCTACCGGGTCACCGGTCTGGTGTTCGGGCACGGTTACGCGGAGTACGCGCTGCTGTCCGCGGCGATGGCCTCGCCGATTCCCGACGGCGCCTCCGCGGTGGACGCGGTCGCGCTGGTGCGCAGCGGACTGGTCGCGCTCGGCGCGCTGGACGCGGCGAAGCCGCAGGAGGGCGAGACGGCGTTGATCACCGCCGCGGCCAGCGGTGTCGGGCATCTCGCCGTCCAGCTGGCGCGGGTGCGCGGCGCAGACCGGGTGATCGGCGCGGTCTCGCATTTGGACAAGGCCGAATTCGTCGCCGGGCTCGGCGCGGACGAGGTGCACGCCTACCGGCAGGAATCCTGGGGCGCGCCCGCCGATTACGCACTGGACGCGGTCGGTGGCGAACTGCTCGGGCCCGCGCTCGCCGCGGTCGCACCGGGCGGCAGGCTGGTCGCCTACAGCTCCGGCGGCGGCACCATCGAGGCATACGACCTGCTGGTCGGTGCGAAGTCGGTGATCGGGTTCCAGATGGCGCGCATCTTCAAGGGGCAGCCGGATCTGTACGAGCAGTGGCGCCAGGAACTGTGGCAGTACTTCGCCTCCGGTCAGCTGCGGCCCGCGGTGCACGCCGAGTTCGCGCTCGACGACGCGGCGCAGGCGCATCAGGTGGTCGAGTCACGCGCCAACCTCGGCAAGGTCGTGCTGATTCCCTGACCGCGCAGCCGCACAGTGTGTGCCGCGAGGCGCGCACATGCTGTGCGGCCGGTCCGGGTGACTGCGCCGGTCGGGTGGCCCTGCTCACCGCGTAGACTCCTCTACTCGTGAGCGAGCGAGCGAGCGAACCAATCAACACAGCGTCTGAGACGTACGCGGATGCCGAGCGAAGCGAGGCAGCCGCGTGAGTCTCACCCTCGGAATCGTCGGCCTGCCCAACGTCGGAAAGTCGACGCTGTTCAACGCACTGACCAAGAACGACGTGCTTGCCGCGAACTACCCGTTCGCGACCATCGAGCCGAACGTCGGCGTGGTCCCGCTGCCCGACCCGCGGCTGAATCAGCTGGCCGAGATCTTCGGTTCCGAGCGGATCGTGCCCGCCGTGGTGTCCTTCGTCGATATCGCGGGCATCGTGAAGGGCGCCTCCGAGGGCGCCGGGCTCGGCAACAAGTTCCTCGCGAACATTCGTGAGGCCGACGCCATCTGCCAGGTGGTCCGGGTGTTCGCCGACGACGACGTCATCCACGTCGACGGCAAGGTCGACCCGACCGCCGATATCGAGGTGATCGAGACCGAGCTGATCCTCGCCGACCTGCAGACCCTGGAAAAGGCGGTCCCGCGGTTCGAGAAGGAAGCCAAGATCAAGAAGGACCGCAAGCCGATCGCCGACGCCGCCAAGGCCGCGCAGGAGATCCTGAACGCGGGCACCACCCTGTTCGCGGCGGGCGCCAAGGTGGATACCGAACTGCTGAAAGAGCTTTCGCTGCTCACCACCAAGCCGTTCCTCTACGTCTTCAACGCCGACGAGTCGGTGCTCACCGACGAGGCGAAGGTCGCCGAGCTGAAAGCCGCTGTGGCGCCTGCCGATGCGGTCTTCCTCGACGCCAAGGTGGAGGCCGAACTGCTCGAGCTGGACGACGAGTCCGCACTCGAACTCCTCGAATCCATCGGCCAGACCGAGCCCGGCCTGCACGCACTCGCTCGCGCCGGCTTCCACACCCTCGGCCTGCAGACCTACCTCACCGCGGGCCCGAAAGAGGCCCGCGCCTGGACAATCCACCAGGGCGACACCGCCCCCAAGGCCGCGGGCGTCATCCACACCGACTTCGAACGCGGCTTCATCAAAGCCGAAATCGTCGCCTTCACCGACCTCGTCGACGCCGGCTCCATGTCCGCCGCCAAGGCCGCGGGCAAGGTCCGCATGGAAGGCAAGGATTACGTCATGGCGGACGGCGACGTAGTCGAGTTCCGCTTCAACGTGTAGTGATCGGCCGCTGGGAAGAGTAGATCTTCAGGTTTGGTTCCTTGGGGTTGTCGTTGTTGAACTGGGCGAGGTTGGCGGCGTTGGTGTCCGAGAGTTCCTGAGTCGGGGGTGCGAACAGGAAGCCGATCTGGGTTCGACCGAACTGCTGGTTGTCGGCCACGTAGTCGGCGAGGATCCGCTGAAAGTTGGCGAAAGCATCTGAATGGGTTGCCGCGGTAGCCAATTCGCCGGCGAGCACATAGGCGCCGATCAAGGCTTGTGAGGTGCCGCGACCAGAGGTCGGGGCGGCGCAGTAGGCGGCGTCACCGACCAGCGCGACTCGCCCGGTCGACCAGGACGCCAACTGGATCTGGGTCATCGCGTCGAAGTACAGGGCATCGGTCGTGCCGAGGCGTTCGAGGAGATTCGCTGCCTCCCACCCGACATCGCCCACATGGTCGGCGATGAATCGCTTCTGCTGCTGGATGCTCAGGTGCCGTGGAAGCTGTTCGGCGGCTTTGAAGATCAGGCCCGAGCGCAGCGCATTCTGGTCGTGGACGGTGAAAACGCTGACTCCTGCGCCGATGCCATCGGTACAGGCCATGCCCTCGTGCGAGAGCCCGAGATAGTTGTCGAGCCCGAAGAATGCCAGATAGCAACCCAGATACCGGGCGAACCTCGCCTCGGGGCCGAAGGACAGCGCACGTACCTCGGAGTGCACCCCGTCCGCACCTATCACCAGATCGAACCGCTCGGTCTCGGCGTGTTCGAAGCCGACCTCGACATGGTCGGGGTGCTGAGTGATCGTGGTGATCGAGTCGCCGAACCGGTATCGGACTCCGGCCTGTTCGCCGTGGTCGTGCTCGATCTGGATCAGTTCGTCGATAAGGATCTCGAGTGAGGACGGATCCTCATCGTTGGCCGTCAGGACCTGCCCGTACCGGTCGACCATGCTCATGCGTCGCCTATCGGTGTGGCGGGCCCGGACCGCGTCGAGGGCGCCCATGCGCTCGAGCACCGTCAACGCACCGCCCTGCACGTCGACCGGCTGACCTCCGGTGCGCAGGGAAGGCGATTTCTCCACCACCACTGTGTCGAATCCGTACCGTGCGAGCCAATACGCGGTCATCGATCCCGCGACACCGCCACCGGATACCAAGATCTTGCTCATGACACGCCGCCCTTCGTTGATTCGGTCAACTCGACATCAGGACCACGTGGACCACGTTAGGAGCAGCCTAGGTCAGTTTTGGTCCTAGGGTGCTCGGTGGATGTGCGGCCGTCCTGAGTCGCCTATCACCGCGCGAAGCGGGGGAGTCCGGGTGGGGCTCGTTTGTTGTGGCGTTCGTGATGGGATCGGTCTATGGAGCAGATCAACTTTCGGATTGCGACGATCGATGACCTTGCGGCGGTTGTGGGGATGCTCGCCGATGATGCGCTGGGCAGCGTTCGGGAGTCTCCGGATGATCTGGGGCCCTACCGGGCCGCTTTCGCCGAGATCGAGGGCGATCCGCGGCAGGAGTTGCTGGTCGCTGACTACGAAGGTGCTGTGGTGGGGACGGCGCAGTTGAGTTATCTGCCCGGACTGGCTCATCGAGGGGCGGAGCGGGCGCAGATCGAGTCGGTGCGGGTCGGGCGGGCGGTGCGTGGCACCGGGCTCGGGACTCGGCTGATCGAGGAGTGTGTGCGGCGGGCGCGTGAACGTGGTTGCGGGCTGGTGCAATTGACCTCGGACAAGAGCCGGGTGGACGCGCATCGCTTCTACGACAGGCTCGGATTCGAGGCCACGCATGTGGGTTACAAGCTGAAGCTGACGCCGTAGGGCTACTGGATGACTTCGGACGTCCAGTACTCGCGCAAGCCTGCGATCAGCTGGCCCTCGAATCGCAGGATCGCGACTTCGCGCATCCGCTTCCGGACGCCGTGGACGACGTCCACGAATCGCGCTTCCCATTCGGCGATCGCGACTTCGCCGTCGACATAGAGGCTCAGCAGGTCGCACTCGATATCGCGTTGCCCCTCGACAACTTTGGACTGCCAGTAGGCGCGGATGCCGTCCCTGTCCCGGATCGGGGCGGCGAGCACGCGCTCGTGGTAGGTGGCCGACTCCGTGAAGACGGTGACGATCAGCTCCGGGTCCTGAGTGGTCCACGCCCGAATGTAGGTTTCGACAGTCTCTCGGACGTGTTGCCTGGTCAGCGCCATCGCGCCTCCGTTCGGGTCGAGGGGCATCGCGTGTCGAGTGGAGCGTAGATCAGATCAGTGGTGGATCACCGCGCCGAGCCGGGGCAGGACGCGACGTTTCCAGCTGCGTTCGGTGGCGTTGCGGACCATCTTCTGGCGGCGGTCTTCGATGTCGAAACCGGTTTGTGTCAAGAGGAGCCGGGTGCCGCGGCCCTGGGGGCGCAGGGTCCAGTCGACGATCCATCGATGTTCGGCCGGTGAATAGGTCCAGCTGTAGGTCAGCTGTTCACACGGGTGGGCCGCCAGCACTTCACAGGCGATCCCATCGGTCGGTGCGGCCTGGGCGGTGAATTGGAAGCGGGTGCCCACCGAGGCGGCGAAGCCGGTCGGTCGAAGGAGCCAGCGCTCCAGCAGGTCCGGGTCCGTCAGTGCGTGCCAGACGGTGGCCGGTGGTTGTGGGAAGAAGCTGCCCAGTTCGACCGCGGCGGGATTCAGCTGGGGATCGGCGATCAATTCTCTTGGCCTTCCTTGAACTTCGCCTCCATTTCCGCGGCGAACGTGGGCGTTTCGGATTCCATCTTCTGGACGTAGGCGACCGCGTCGCCGACGGTGCGCAGGCTTGCCAGATCCTCGTCGGGGACCTTCACGCTGTATTTGTCTTCGAGCTGTACGGCGATTTCGACCAGTGAGAGTGAGTCGATGTCGAGATCGTCGACGAAGGACTTCTCGAAGGTCACCTCCGCGATGTCGATGCCGGTCACCTCCTCGATGATCTCCGCGATGCCTGCGACGATTTCTTCCTGCGTGGTAGTCACGAATCACCTTTCCTCGGTACCTCGTTCGATGTCGAGCGGGGCGTGTCAGTACGCTAAAAGCTCCACCGGGGTGGAGGTTCAAGGGTTTGTGACAGACGACACACGCGCGTCGATGAGCATCGGAGAGCTCGCGCGCAGCACCGGACTCGCGGTGCGAACGATCCGGTTCTATTGCGACGAGGGCATTCTGGAGTCGCACCGCAGCGCGGGCGGGCATCGGATGTTCGATGCCGAAAGCGCCACCGAGCGACTGCTGCTGGTCCGGCGATTGCGCGCGCTCGGTCTCGGTCTCGGATCGATCACCGACGTGCTGCACGGACAGTGCACGATCGCCGAGGCCATCGCCATTGAAAGTGCCCGCCTGGATCGCGAATTCAGGTCACTGTCCTGGCGGCGGGCGTCGCTCCGTGCGGTCGGGAGAGCCGAACCGGCGGAGCGGGCCGGGCGGCTCGCGCTGCTGGCCGCGGCACAGGACGGCGGTGCGGTGCACGAGTGCCTCGAACGGTTCTGGCGGCGCGTCCTCGCACCGATAGCCCGCCGCGACGTCGACGGCTGGCTGTCCTGGAATATCCCGGAGCCGCCCGCCGATCCGTCCGTTGATGAGGTCGTCGCCTATGCCGGACTGGCCGCTCTCGTCGCCGACTCCGACATGAACAGCGCTGTGCGACGGCAATTCTGGCGGTCTCGGCCGGAGCTGATCCGTGACGGCCAAGGGCTGTACGCCGACGTGGGCGACGTGATGGCGGATGTGGTGCCACTCGTCGCGAAAGGTGTAAAGCCGCACGGCGGTAGCGAACTCGCTCGATTCGTCGAGGCACACGCCCGCGCGCGAGGAGAACGCGATTCCCCGCGATTCCGCGAGCAGTTGCTGACCGACGCCACCGACGCCGACCCCCGAATACACCGCTACTGGGCGCTGACCGAGCAGCTCTTCGAAGACCGTGTAACCGTAGGCCGAGCGCACAACTGGATATACGACGCCCTGGCCGGTTCCACCGCCACTTGATGCCGAGACCTATGCCGAATCGATCCTTTACCGGTGTTCCCGGTTCGGGTTCACTCGGTAGATGGGGTGGATCTACATCGCTGTCGTCGCAGCATCCGCGATTATCGCGGCTGTCACCGAAAACCGATGGGCAGGACTAGTTTTCATCATTACCGGCGTGGTCGTACCCGTGATCGGCGGTGCCTGGTTCCTGTGGATCTCGCGGACAGGATCCACCGGGCGGTCATGGACGCTCCGATTCCCTTGGCCCGACCATAGCCACAAGCCCGACCACACCGGATACGGCACCATCGGCCACGGCCACAACAGCGGCGATGGCGGTTCCGGAACCAGCAGCTGACAAGGGCGTGCTGGTGAGCCGCACACCCGGTGCCCGAGGTGGATTAGGAGCGGAGTCTTTCAACTGGTTGACCGGTGACTTCCGCGATGAGCTCGAAGTCTTTGTCGGCGTGCAACACTGCGAGTTTTGCCTGCTCTGCGGTCGCTGCGATGAGCAGGTCGGGAATTGATGGTGCGCGGTGATGGCCGTGGTCCGCGAGCAGGCGTAGGACTTGGACCACTCGATCCTCGGACGCCGGTGTCAGGTATTCCACCGGCATGCGCGCCAGTGGCGGGAGGTCGAGGAGTTCGGCGAGGTCTGCTGTGGACCTGGCGGAGTAGCCGACTTCCAGCAAAGTGACCGTGGCGATGCGAACGAGGCCGCGCTCGATCCGCTCGGCCCATTCGTTCGCGTCAGGGGATCGGCCGAGCCGGACCAGGGCTGATTTGTCGATCAACCACGGGCGACCGCTCACGACCATGCTTGCCCCATGACGTCGGGGTTGTTCAGATCCTGTGCGAGTTCCCCGAGGCGGCTGAGATCGCGGGTCGTGACGGCGATGGCGGCGTTGGGCTACTTTGCCGCTGGCGTAGCCGCCGGTGCGGTGGACGTGGTTTCCGATGCCGCCGAGGTGGTGGCTGCCGGGGACGTCGTTGTTGTCGGCGCTGGGCTCGAGGTGGCTGCCGTGGTGGTCGGGGCGGCCGAGGTGGTGGCGGTGGGCTGGATCGGGGGCGGGCACTTGCCGTCGCGTTCGCCGATGATGTTGATCTCGGCGTTCGATCGGGGGTCGCCCGCGTAGTTGATCTGGTCCGTGCATTTGAGTGGGCCGCAGTTTTCGGTGGTGCAGTTGTCGAGTGGGCCAGTCTGGCCGCACCGGCCGGGGCCGCAGTTGTCGGTACCGCCGAGGTTGCCGCAGTTCTCGGTGCTGCAGTTATCTGTTCCGCCCTGCCTGCCCGGTTGCTGGGCGGCGGGACGTCCTGGATCGCCGGTCCATGTCTGTTCGCCCGGATTTCCCTGTGCCGCAGGAGAACTCGTAGGCGTCGCGGTCTTCGTCGCGGAGGCCGACGTCTTGGACACCGTGCTCGATGCCGAAGCGCCGGACCCCGCGTCCTTCGTCGAACATGCCCCCAGCATCAGCACCGCCGCCAGCACCGCCAGCAGCACCCCGAGCACCGTGCGCATCCGGCGCCCCGTCCACATCCTCCGCACCTTCTCCTCCTCCCGGCTGCCACAGCGCAGCTCCCAGAACCTATCCGGAGGTCAGGAGGAATCGTCGACGAGACATTCCACGGCTGGACGCGCCCGCGCCCGCTGTGCTATCGGCGGAATCGACTGAGCCCCACCGGAATTCCACGGGGCTCGGTCGACGCCCTACCGTGGTTGCTCCCACCACCGTGGACCACGGAGATGCTCCATCGCGTAGCGTCCCGCCCCGCCGTCCAGATAGGTATCGATTTCGGTGATATCGGTATCCATGGCGACGAATTCGATGAGCGCCGTCAGCACGTCGTAATTTTGGTCGACCTTGTAGTTCCGCGCGGTTTCGCCGCGCATCCCCGCCAGGATGTAATGACCGGCCCGTACCGGATCGAGGTCGCGCAATTCCGGGTGCCGGGCCTTCATACCGCTGAGGTAGTCGATGACGTCCTCGATCGGCTCGTGACCGGTGAACTTCTTCTCCATGACGCCCAAGAGGAACCCGCGAAACACGCCTTGAAGGGCGTCCGGCCCGGCGATGCTTCTGTCCGTCCGGATATCGCGGGCGGTTCTTCCCCGAAGAATATGGCGAACCATGCTCGGTAAGCCGCATTCATTCTGTTCTCGAGCTGTGGGTCGAGTCGCGGTGGATCGGTTGCCCATTCCGTGCTGGCCTGCAACTTCTGCAAGGGTAGAAACGATGATCTGTTCGAGTAATCCATTGCCCCGCCCAATGATTGGAGTCCGAACTCACCTGGAAGGTGGTGACTCCTATGGTAGGTCGGAAGTGAATTGTTCGAGGCCGGTGACGCGGAGGAGGTCGACGGCTGACGCGGTGGGGGTGCCCGGTGCGGCCGAGTGGACGACGACGGTCTGGTCGGCTTCGGGGACGAGCAGGGCGTCGCAGTCGAAGGTGAGGGTGCCCAAGGCGGGGTGGGCGATGGTCTTGGTCAGGCTGCGGACGCGGCCCGAGTGGCCGGTTCGCCACAGGTCGTCGAAACGGGAGCTGTTGGCGCGTAGTTCGGCGATCAGGCGAGTGAGCTCGGGGTCGTCCGGGTATCTGGACTTGGTCGAGCGCAGGCTGCCGACGCAGGCGGCGGCGTTGGCATCGTCTTCGTCCGCCGTCATGATCACGCGGTGCTGGCCGGTGCCGAGGAATCGCTGCCAGTGGATATTCCGCTGTGCGACCGGATATTCGGAGAAGTCGCCGAGCAGTGCCGCGGCGAGCGGATTCCAGGCCAGCACATCGGATTTGGCGGACAGCACCATGACCGGCAGGTCCGCCATGCGGTCGAGTAGGCGAATCACGCTGGGGCGGATCAGCATCTGGATGCGTCCGGCCTGCGGCGGTTCGGATCCGGCGAGCCGGAAGATCAGATCGCGGTCGGTGTCGGTCAGGCGCAGCGCCCTGGTCAGCGCGTTGAGTACCTGTACGGAGGGTTTGGGGCCGCGGCCCTGTTCCAGCCGGACGATGTAATCGACACTGAGCCCGGCCAATTGGGCGACCTCCTCGCGCCGCAGGCCGGGCACCTGCCTGCGGGATCCGGCGGGTAGACCGACCGCGCCGGGGCTGATGCGTGAGCGCGCGGTGCGCAGCACCGTGGCCAATTCGCTTCTGTCCACTTTTCCATCGTGCCGGATCACCGGCGCCGGGGGCTGGTACCGGCAGTCCCATGCCTCGAAGGCCCTGGAGCGGACGCGGAACGGGGATGAGACTGACGACCATGACGGAAGCGACGATTGCCCTGGTAACCGGGGCGAACAAGGGCCTCGGGCGCGAAACCGCGCGGCGCCTGGCCGGATTGGGCTGGGAGGTGTTCCTCGCGGCCCGCGACGCTGAGCGCGGCGCCGGTGCGGTGGCCGAGCTGGCCGAGGAAGGTGTGCACACGCGGTTCATCGCACTCGATGTGACCTCCGACGAATCCGTGGCCGCGGCGGCCGATGCGGTGAAGTCTCAGTTCGGCCGCCTCGACGTGCTGGTCAACAATGCCGGGATCGGCGGTCCACGCACCGATCCGGCCGATACCCGCCCCGATGATCTTCGAGAAGTATTCGAAACCAACGTCTTCGGCCAGGTGCGGGTGACCCATGCGTTTCTGCCGCTGCTGCGCGCGTCGGACCATCCGCGCATCGTCATGGTCTCCAGCGGCATCGGCTCGATCGCCGTCATCACCGATCCGAAGGTGAGGGATATCGTGCCGGTCGCGCTCGGCTACCCGACCACGAAGGCCGCGCTGAACATGCTGACGACGATGTACGCGGCCGCGCTGCCCGACATCAGGATCAATGCGGTGGATCCCGGCTACACGGCCACGGATATCAACGGACGCAGTGGTTTCCAGACCATCACCGAGGGCACCGATGCGATCGTGCGGATGGCCACCATCGCCCCGGACGGCCCCACCGGCGGATTCTTCGACAGGAATGGAACGATCTCATGGTGAACGGCGAGGCGGAGCAGCGGAATTCGAGCACCCTGCTGTCGATCGGACTGCATCCCAGCGCTCTCGACTACAGCAAGCATCCCGGCCTCGACGAGGCCACGCTCACCATCCGCATCGATGCGGCGGAGGCGACGCTGCGTGCGGCGGGATTCGACTTCGTATCCTGCCGAGTACCCGCCGATCCCGATGCGGCCGAGCGGAAGCTGCGCGAATCCATGGGCGGTGCGACGTTCCAGGTCGCGATGATCGGCGCGGCCGTGCGCATGGTCCCCGAGCACACCCTGCTGTTCGAACGCCTCGTGAACGTGCTCACCGAGCTCGCCCCCGGAATCCGCCTGTGCTTCAACACCTCTCCGGAATCGACGATCGACGCCATGCGCCGCTGGGTCCAGCCCGCGCTACAGGGTCCTGCGGCGGATGGTGGGGCGGCGTAGCGTCCCGAGGCTGCGGAGGATCCGCGGACGGCGGACGGTCCGGTCGAACCATTCACCGAGGGTGACGCCCGCCGCGAGCGCACAGCCGACACCGAAGGCGGCGAGCAGTTGGTTGGCGCCGATCAGGAGTTCGTCGTTGAGCAGTGCGTAGAGCCCCCGGTACACCTTGAGACCGGGTAACAGCGGCGTGATTCCGGCGACCGCGACGACGAGCGGCGGCGTGAGCGCACGGCGGGCGAGCAGACCACCGGCCAGGCCGACCAGGGTGGCCGCGACACCGGAGGACACCACCGGCCCGAATCCGGCCTCCTGCACCAGCAGATAGCAGATGATGCCGGTGGCGCCGCCGAACGCGGCCGCGGCAAGCGCCCGCCGCTCGGCGTAGCAGGCCAGTGCGAAGGTGAGTGCGGTAACGGCGCCCGCCACGACTTGGACCGGCAGATCGATGGCGCCGCGCCCCGAGGTCATTTCGATGGGCGGCACGGTGGCGCCTGCGATTTCGCCGACCCGCAGCGCCAGCGCGATCCCGGCGATGATGCCGCCGGTCATCATCATCACCTCGAGCATGCGCGCCGACGCGGTGATCGGCGCGCCGGTTATCGCGTCCTGCACCGCGCCGACCAGCTGTAATCCACTGAGCAGCACGGTGATTCCCGCGGCGATGATGAGCGTGGGATCGAGCCGGACGCCGAGCTGGTCGGCGAAGGTCGACAGCAGGATCGCCGGTGTCGCGGCGATCGCGCCGCCGACCATGTGCTGGAAGAAGAACGGCAGCCCGTACCGGTTCAGCACGCGATTGGTGCGGTCGATGGCGGCGGTGGCGACGAAGCTGATCGCCCCGATGATCACGCCGCCGCCGAGCAGCGCGGCGACGGCGGCGGCCATCAGTGACCACGCCACGGTCGCGGTCCACCGCGGGTAGGGATGCTCCCTGGTGACGATGGCGTCCAGCGTGGCGCGCGCCTCCTCCGGCGGCACCAGCTCTCTGCGGATGCGCCGGGTGAGGCGGTCGACCGCGGCGAGGCGGGTGAAGTCGAGCGATCGATGGTGGACCACCCGCATGGTGCTGGCGGGCGGCAGCATCTCGCCGCGGTCGGCCCAGATACGGATGGCGTCGTAGGTGACGTCGATATGGCAGCGCGACAGCCCGTAGGTCTCCGCGATGAACCGCACCTGGGTGGTGGTATCGATCACGCTGATCCCGGACGCCAGCACCACTTCGCCGACCCGCACGGCCAGTTCGAGCACCTCGGCGACCCTGGCATCGTCGGCGAGATCGATCGGGCGCACGGGCGCGGGCGCGGTGGTGATGGTGTCGGCGGTGGCCTGCCGGTGACCGGCGAGCAGGGCGACGACCGGACTCAGCAGCGGGATGTGCAGCGCGCGTTTGCGGCGCGGTCCGCGACGCACGTCACTCGCCGGATCCTCGACCAGCCCTCCCGAAAATTCGCCACTCACCATGTGAGTCGAACCTAGTCACTCTCTGCCGCCGCGCGCATCCCGACTGGTCGCGACGCGCAAATCAGTAGGGGGTCGCCCGCAGTTCGTTGTGGAGGATGCGGGCCGCCTTCGCCATGATCGCCTCCGCGCCGGGCTGGACGGCGGCGGCGACGCTCGATTCGGTGAGCGCGGCGACGGCGAGCGCCTGTCCGTCGGCGTGCTCGACCACGCCGACCTCGTGGCGCAGGTTGAGCAGCGTGCCGGTCTTCGACGACCAGCGCGACGCGTCGGAGGCGAAATCGGGGGTGAGGCGCTGGCGGATCACGTTGTCCGCCATCAGTTCCCGTACCCTGGCCGCGGCCGTCGGCTCGATCGTGGTCGGCCGCCACAGGCCGTGCAGCAGATCGATGAGCGCGCGGGCCGAGCCGGTGTTGGCGCGGCTGATGTCGAGCTGGGGCACCGGATGCCCGTTGCCCGCAGTCCCCGCCTCGATCGCGAGTGTGTGCGCCAGATGCGCCTGTGCCCGGTCGAACCGTTCGACCGGCGTCTCGGTGAGGTCGCGCATGAGATGGCGCACCGCGATGTCGTGGTAGCCGAGTCGGCGCAGTTCAGCGGTCACCGCATGGGGCGGGGTGCGGGAGAACAGCGCGTCCGCGGCGATGCTGTCGCTTACCGCGATGCTCAGGTAGAGCAGGTCGTCGAGCGCGACGGTGGCGGGATACCGGAACTTGCTGAGGCCGTTGGGTCCCGGCGTGGTGGTGATGCGGCCGGGTCGCAATGTGATCGGTGTCGCCGGGTCGAGCTCGCCGCGGGCGATCCGCTCCAGCGTCGCCACCGCGAGCGGAACCTTGACCAGTGAGGAGATCGGCCACTCGACATCGGCGTCGATGCCGAGTTCGTCGCCGGTGTCGAGGTCGCGGACCAGGAACGAGCCGCGTAATCCCGCGGCGCGCAGTTCGTCGCGCGCGGCGTTCAATGCCGTCGTCATCCCCATGTCAGCTGCCTTCCGGTGTGCCGAGGCAGCGCGCGATCGCCGCCGATGACAGTGTCCGCACGCGTTCGGCGTCCTCGCGGTGCGCGGCTGCGATGTCGTAGCCGCGGGCGAGCTCCAGCTCGCCGATCGGCCGCCAGTGCATGCCGAGCTCATCGGCCTGCTTCGGCGAACAGAGCAGCAGATCACCAGATTCGAGCACCTCTGCGGCGGCGGTGACCAGGGAAGCGCCGACGAAGACCTGCACCGGTTGCAGGCCGAGTGCGTCGCGCAGTCGCGTGATCCGATCCCGGATGTGCGGCACGTCGTCTTCGGGCTGGAGCGCGATGCGGCGCCTGCGGGTATCGCGCTCGGCGCGGCCCGCACGCAATGTCTCCAGATAGAGCGGTGTGCCGTACGGTCCGCCGGTATCGGCGATGCCCAGTGGAACACGCCAGCTGCCCTGGTCGGGCGGTACCGAGACCAGGGCGGCGTGCACCTCCTGGGTGCGCACCAGTTCCGCGCGCTCGCCAGGTGTGGCCATGCGCAGTTCGAGAGGCACGCCGCGCTGACGGCTGTCCGCGACGAGCCGTGCGCGCAGCAGCGTGCCGCCGGTATCCGGAATCGCGAGGCGGAAGGGGCGCATTTTGGCGTGTGCGGCCGTGCGCTCCATCGTCTCGGCCAGCTCGACCAGACGCCGGGCCGATGGCAGCATCTCGCGCCCGAATGGCGTCAAAGTGGCGCTGCGCGAAGTTCTTTCGAGCAGTCGCGTACCGAATCGCTGCTCCAGCGCCGCGATGCGGCGGCTGGCGACGGACTGGGGGATGCGCGCCACGGCGGCGCCCGCGGTGAAACTGCCGTGGCCACTGACCGCGACGAACGCTTTACATGCGGCAACTAGATCCACAGCGGCGCAGCCTATGCCAATTCGGCATTGATCACCACCTATCTGTCTTGGACGGCATCCATGGACCGATGCGAGGCTCGGTCCCGACGACGGAGCTAACCCACGAGAGGTACGACATGACTCGTTCTGCCGGAATCGACCGGGGGCGTCGCGCGCTGCTGAGCCTCGCCCTGCTTGCCCCGCTGGCGGCCTGTGCGAAGCCTGCCGCGCCGGTGCTCGCGCCGACGCAGCCCGTCCCGACGCCGGAGGCTGCGGCTCGCTTCGCCGAGCTCGAACGCCGATTCGATGCCCGCCTAGGGGTGTTCGCGGTCGCGACCGGATCGGGTGCGATGCTCGCGTATCGCGCGGATGAGCGCTTCGCCTTCTGTTCCACCTTCAAGGCGCTCGCCGCGGCTGCGGTGCTGGCTCGAAACCCGATATCGCACTTGGAAACTCGTGTGTGGTTCACCGATGCGGACATCACCACCTTCGCGCCGGTCACCAAGGAGCGGGTCGGCACGGGGATGACGCTCGGCGAACTGTGCGCGGCCGCGGTCAGTTACAGCGACAGTACGGCGGGCAATCTGCTGCTCGACGATGTCGGCGGGACTGCCGGATTCAACGAATTCCTGCGCGGCCTCGGCGATCAGGTCGGCAGGCTGGACCACTACGAGCCCGAACTCAACACCATGGCCCCCGGCGACGACGCCGACACCACCAGCCCACGGGCGATCGCCACCGACTATCGAGCGCTGGTTCTCGGCACCGCGCTGGCCGAGGACAAGCGGGCGCTGCTGGCCGATCTGCTCGTGCGCAGCGTCACCGGCGCCAAGCGCATCAAGGCCGGTGTGCCGGCGGGGTGGACAGTGGCGGGCAAGACCGGCACCGGAAGCTACGGGCGCGCCAACGACGTCGCGATCGTCACGCCGCCGTCGGGGGCGCCGCTTGTCCTGGCGATCATGTCGGATCGGGCGGGCGGATACGACGCGCAACCCAGCGAGGAGCTGATCGCGGAAGCGGCGAAATACCTTGTCGCCACCCTGCATTGAGCCCGGTCAGCCCGCGGCGCGATAGATGCCGGGGGTGATGCCGTAGCAGCGCCGGAACCAGCGGGTGAGGTGGGCCTGATCGGCGAAGCCCGTTGCGGCGGCGGCCTCGCTGACCGCATGCCCCGCCGCGATCAGCCCGCGTGCGGCCCGCAGGCGCAGCAGCCGCTGGTAATCGCTTGGCGCCAGGCCGAATTCGGCACGGAAGGCGCGGTACAGCGCGAAGCGGCTGCATTCGGTGAGCCGCGACAGGTCGTCCATCGACAGCGGCTCGAGATAGCGGTCGTCGAGTCCGGCGCGCACGCGCTGTGCGACATCGGTTCCCGCGCCGCTCGGCGCGGTGCGGGTCAGCGGCGGCCGGGCGCCGCGGTGCACCATCGCCGAAACCGTCGCGGCCAGCGCCTCGTCCACCGCGAGCGGCGCGGCGGGCCCGGTGAGGGCCGCGTACAACCGGCGCAGCGCCGAGGAGAGCAGCGAATCGGGCAGCACCGGTTCGGTGAACAGCGGCGGTCCGGCCGGCCTGCCCGCCTGATCCGACAGCAGTTCGGTCACCAGCCCGGTGCCGATGTGCACGATCGAATAGGTGAATCCGAGCTCGTCGCAGCTGTGACCGTCGTGCGGCTCGTCGGGATTGAACGCCATCACCATGCCCGCCGCGCTGAGCCGTGACGCGCCCCGGCAGTCGAATTCCTGTGCCCCGAATTCGGTGAACCCGAACGAATACGTCTCATGGCTGTGCGGATGGTAGATGTGCCCCTCGAAGTGGGCTCGCATCACCTCCACCGGATGATCCGGCAGCCTGCGATAGGTCACCCACTCGCGTTGCTTCACCTGTCCATTGTCCGCGCACCGGCGTTCGATGCCCGCGGGCGGGCCGTGCCGAGGTTCTGGCTCGGGTGCCTGCCGCACCGGAGTTGCCCGGTGTGCGCTGGTCCGGGCTCGACGTCGGTGTCTGGCTCGATCGGACCTATCTCGGCGTGCTGCCTACCGCCCTTGCCTACGTCCACCGTTGCCGCGCCGTCGGCCGGGTCGGGCCAGCCGCCGCGGCCTCGGTGATAATTCTGGTACCCGCATTCGAATCGGCTGTGCCTGGGGCCTGCTCGGCGAATCCATCGTCCCTATTCAGGCCGTCGGCGCGGCATCGGCGGTCGCGGGCGCCCGGCCCAGCGGCCGCCGTAATCGCGTTGCTCCCAGCCATTCTGGGCGGGCTGAGCGGCCGACGCGGGGCCGAGCAACGGTTTTCCCTCGTCCCGCCGTTAGCGAACCGCAACCTTCTTCTGGGACACGGACGTAGCAAACCAATCGGTCAGTGGCAAAATAGCTTCCATGACCTCATCGCGAATGCCGATCGCCGCCACCTCGGGCAGAGACGTTGCCGCGCTTGTCGACCTGAGCACGGCACACCACAACACCACGTTCAGCCTGTCGTTCAAGCTTTCCGAGGTGTGTGGCCGCCTCGGGGTCGACGAAGCCGAATTCCGCGCGCGGACTGCCGAACTCACCGCAAACCGGTAAAACCGGTCAGCGTCGCCGTGCCGCGAGGCGCGGTGAAAAGTCCGATCAGACCGGCGATATCACGGTGAGCGCCGTCACCGTCACGGTGGCGCTTCCGGCTTGTCCCCGCGCCATTTTCCGCCCGCGACCTGGCGATCGCTCGACGGTAGCGGGTGGTTCCGGCTTCGCTTCGCGGGCGATTTCGGTGGCGATTTCGGGCGACGCTGGCGGCGAGTCCATCGCGGGTTGTCCGTGGAGTACGAGCGCGCCACCGGGTTGACGAGCAACGTCTGCCGCTGGCGCGGGTTCATCTGGCCCGGCCGCGCAGCAGCGGTGGGCGTGTGCGTCGCAAGGCCGTGGTGCACTCCAGGCCGATCGCGCCCGACGAGTGGGTGTGGATCGGCGACAAAGGGTGTGGAGCTTGTCCGAATCACGGGCGAGCGCGCGCCGGTCCGGGATCTCGCGCCGGTGCGGCGGAGATCATAAAGTGGCGGGGTGAATTCCGGGCGGACAACGGTCGACGGGCGTTTCGAGTTGATCGAACCACTCGGCAGCGGCGGTATGGGGACGGTGTGGCGGGCCTACGACACCGCGCTGCAGCGTGAGGTGGCGCTGAAGGAGGTGCGGGCGGCCGAGCAGGACGGCGGCAGCTCGCCCGAGATACAGCGGGAACGGGTGCTGCGCGAGGCCAGGGCGCTGGCGAGGATCGGGCACCCGAATGTGGTGGCGATCCACCACATCGTGGATACCTCCGATGAGACGCACCCGTGGATCGTGATGGAGTTGGTGCGCGGCCGGACCCTCTCCGACTACCTGGCCGCGGGGCCGATCGCCCCGGCGCAGGCGGCGCGGCTCGGGCTCGGCATCCTCGCCGCGCTGCGCGCCGCGCACGCGGTCGGGATTTTGCACCGCGACGTCAAACCCGCGAATGTGCTGCTGCGCGAGGACGGTTCGCCGGTGCTGACCGACTTCGGCATCGCGGCGATCAGCGGAGCGAACAGCCTCACCTCGACCGGCAGCGTGGTCGGTTCGCTGGAATACGTTGCGCCGGAACGCCTCACCGGGCAGGAGGGACATTCGGCATCGGATCTGTGGTCGCTCGGCCTCGTGCTGTTCGTCGCGGTGGAGGGCTACCAGCCGATGCGCCGCGACACCTCCGTCGCCACCCTGGCCGCCGTCCTGCGCGGCGAAGTCCCGCCGCCACGCCACGCGGGCCCGCTGACACCCACCTTGCAGGCCTTGCTCATTCCCGACCCCAACCGTCGCCCCACCGCCGACCACCTGCAATGGATGCTCACCCAGGCCGCCAATGCGCCGGGTCAATTCGGCGCACCTGCCCCATCGGGTGGAAGCGGCCTCGATATCTCCGGTGGAGGTGGCGCCCCCAGCTTCGATGGGACCACCGCGGCGGGTGGAGTCGCGGCGGGCACACCCGAAGGGGGGAGCGCATTCGGCGCGAATGCCGGGCCCGGTGTGCGCGGCGGCGTCGCGTTCGTGGCACCTTCGATCTCGAGTGGCAGTGGGCCGGATGCACACGGTGGGGGTGGTGCATTCAGCGGAAATGTCGGACCGGGTGCGCATAGTGGAGTTGGTGCGCCCGACCTATCCGGCGGGAGTTTCGCGCCCGGTGGGTTCGGTGGCCCCGGCGGCCTCGGTGACATGGATCGGCCGGGGGCAACAGGTGTGGCCGCGGGTGGTTCAGGCAAGCGGAGGGTGCGCAGGCGGTCGCGCGGGATGGTCGTCGAGATTGCGGCGATCGCAGTCGTCATCGCGGTGGTGGTCGGTGTGGTGGTGTGGCGGTCGAGCGGGAATCAGGCGACCGATCCCGGTGCGGCGGGCCGACCCTCTGGCGCGCAGACCGTTCCGGGAACGGCGGGCAGGCCGCCCGGCACCCCCGCTCCCGCCGCACCGACGGGGGATCTGCTGACACCGGACGGTTTCCGGAAGGCGATCGCGGCACTGGAAAAGGTCTCGGGCGGACAGGAATTCACCGAAGCGACGTTCTATTCGACCTATGTCAACGCCGGAGCTCCGGTTAAAGGGCAGCCGAAGATCTACGACGAGTTCGTCTTCCGCAACGGCGTCGGCAGCCGCAAGGGGCCGGGCGGTCAGGTCACCGGTGCCAAGACGGTGCAGCTGAGCTCGATCAACTGGGACATCCTGCCCGACCTGTTCCGCAAGGCGGATGAGCTGCTCAATATTCCGAAACCGACTCTGCGCTATGTGATCGTCAATCCGGCGTGGCCCTTCAACAGTGACAAGCCGACCCTGCTGGTGTACCTGACCGATGAGTACGGCGGTGCCTATTTGGCCGCCGACACCGACGGTTCCGTGGTGCGGACGTATCCGCGGGAACGCTGACCGCGGTTACTCGATCGGCTCCAGCGCCGCGCCCGCGAAGATGACGAAATCCTGGCCGTCGACGAACAAGTCGGCGGTCTCCTCGCCGATATAGAGATCGATGTGGTGCGGGCCGCCGAGGCCGGGGAGGAATTCGTCACCGATGGTCCACTCGGCGGCCTTGAATCTGTCGCAGGCCTCGGGATTCTGGATGTCGACGATGCCGCAGTCGGCGAGCCGCAGCCTGGTGCCGCGGCCGAGCCCGTCGGCGGCGGCGCTGCGGTAGGGCTGCAGCACCTCGCCCGCGGCGTCGCGCGGCTCGGAGTCGAGCCAGAAGCCGATGTCGTAGGACCAGTTCAGGTATCGGCCCGTGTACTCGCCCTCGGTGATCCGGCCGGTGCCCTCGTCGCGCACCGCATCGACGAAATCATCGGGCAGCACCCCGATTTCGGCGTTGGCGTCGGTGCAGTCGAAATCGGCGCAGCCGCGCACGATTTCCCCCGGCCCGCGGTAGAACGACTGAACCGCCGTGTAATACACGGTGACCGTCCAGTCGTTCCACTCGTTCTCGCCCGCCCCTGGCTCACACGCCACCGCTAGAAACGACGCGGCAAGCAACCCCACACCGAACCTCACGTCATGATCGTACGGTGCCCGCCACCGCGGTGTCGGCACGGAAATCCGACGCGTGCGCGGCCGCCCATTCGGCGAACGTACGTGGCGCCCTACCGGTTACGCGCTCGATTGTCGGGTGGACGACCGAGGTGAACGCCTCGAGCGCGTCCGCGCGCAGCGCCATGATGGCGTCGGCGAGTTCGGCGGGCACGCCGTGCTCGAGTAGCGCATGACGAGCTTGGGCCGGTGTCACTTCGACATAGCGCAGCGGGCGATCGAGTACCTCGGCGAGGATCGCGGTCTGCTCGCCCGGCGTGAGCGGCTGCGGCCCGCTGAGCGTGTAGATCTGCCCCTCGTGTCCCTCGGTGGTGAGCGCGGCGGCCGCGACGGCGGCGATATCGCGCGGGTCGACCACGGCGATGCGGCCCTGGCCGAATGCCGCGTACACGGTGCCCTGCTCGCGGATGGTGCCAGCCCAGTGCAGCGCGTTGGACATGAATCCCAAGGGGCGCACCATCGTCCACGGCACGCCCGCCGCGCGCACCGCCGCTTCACCCGCGCGATGCCAGGCGGGAATGGGGTCGGTGGCGGTGGCGTCACCGGCACGTCCCGAGGACAGCTTGACCACTCGCGCGACGCCCGCATCGGCGGCGGCCTGCGCGAAGGCCGTGTCGTACTCCGGAATTCCCGGGCCGCTCGTCAGCAGGAAGACGCGATCGACGCCGCGCATCGCGTCGGCCGTGCTCGCCGGATCGGTGCGATCCACCCCGACGACATCGACGCCGTGCGGCAGTTGTGCCCTTGCGGGCTCGCGGGTGACGGCCCTGACCCGCTCGCCGGCGACGAGTAGTTGATCGATGAGCAGGCGGCCGACGGTTCCGGTGGCTCCGGTCACGAGAATCATTGCGGTGCTTTCTGTTCGGTATTCGAGGTGAGCCGGTCGGCCCGGACTCAGCTTGTGTCGCCCCTGACGGATGTTCCAGCTACTGGATGGAAATGGTGGATATTTTCCACAGCACGCGGCAATGTGAAGAAAATGACCATGCTCGACGAGGTGGACCGCGGCCTGATCCACGCGCTGCATATCGACGGCCGCGCGCCGTTCGGCCGGATCGCCGCCGTGCTCGGTGTGTCCACCCAAACCGTCGCGCGCCGCTATCGCCGTTTACGCGCGGCGGCGGGGCTGCGGGTGGTCGGCCTCGCCGATGCGTCGCGCGCCGATCGGGCGCAGTGGCTGGTCCGGCTGACCACGACGACCGCTGCCGCACGGAATCTGGCGCAGGCGCTGGCCCGCCGATCCGATACGTCCTGGGTGAAACTCACCTCCGGCGGCACCGAAATCGTGTTCATCGTCGACGTGCCCTTGGGCGCCGACCCGTCCAAATCGCTACTGCTGCACGATATTCCGCGTACCGCCGGGGTAACCGGAGTCTCGGCCCACCTGGTACTGCACCGCTATCGCGGCGGGCCGATGGCGTGGCACGGGCACATCGACGCACTCGACGAGGCGCAGTACCGGGAATTGACCCGGACTCGGTCCGACGCGATCGGGCGCCCGGCAACATCAGCGGGTGATCTCCTTGCCGGGCAACGGCCAGGAGCAACCGCGCGTGCCGACGCCGAGGCGGCGGGGGCGCTGCTGGCGGCGCTCGGCCGGGATGGTCGCGCGACCCTCGCCGACCTCGCCGCGGCGACCGGCTGGTCCCAGGCGACCGTCGCGCGCCGGTTGGCGCAACTGCGCGCGAGCGGCGAACTCTTCTTCGACGTCGAATTCGACGACGCACTGTTCGGCGTGGAAATCCGTGCGCTGCTGTGGATGTCGGTGGCTCCGGCGCGGCTGGACGCCGTCGCTACCGCGCTTGCCGGTCATCGCGAGCTGGCCTTCGTCGTCGCGACCACCGGATCCACCAACCTGGTCGCCCAGGCGATGTGCCCGAATCCGGCCGCGCTGCACCGCTATCTCACCGACCGCCTCGGCGCGCTGACCGGCATTGCCGCGCTGACGACGACGCCGGTGCTCGTCACGGTGAAGGCGGCGGCTCCGGCGGCCGTGGCCACGGGTTCTGTTCCTTCTGCTCGATCGACTCGTTGAAGCGGGCGACGAGCCTGCTCAGCTGTGCGACATCGTCGGGTGACCATTCGGCCACCACGGCGCCGATCCCCTCGTGGCTCTGGGTGCGGTCCGCGGCGACCAGTTCGAGGCCCTTGGCGCTGGCGCGGATCTTGCGTGCCACGCCGCCGTCCGGATCCGCGACGCGTTCCACCAGGCCTTGCTTCAGCATGGCCCCGACTTGGCGGTTGATCGTCGAGATGTCGAGCTGGAACGCCTCGGACAGTTCGCGCAGGCTCAGCGGCGCGTCGATCTCCAGCCGGGTGAGCAGCAGGTAGGCGGACCGGTCGAGCTGAAAGCCGGGGCGGCGTAGCACCGACGCGGGGAAGTGCCGGGAGAGCAGGGTCAACTCGAAGACGAGGCGGGAGAACGCCGCGCTGTCTGGGGGACCGGGTGCTGGCATGGGGGACACTATGTCGCCTTAATCACGGTCATAGCAAATTGTGTACGATACACATGCTGTGTAGCGTGCACATTTGTGACTGTTGCTGCCGACGTGTCTTCTACCGTCTCTGGTACCGACGACCGGCGCAAGACCGCGCCGGCCCTGCTCATCGCGACCCTCGGCATGGTCGGTGTCGTCGTCTCGCTCATGCAGACCCTGGTCATCCCGATCATTCCGACCCTGCCCCACCTGCTGAACACCTCGGCGTCCAACGCCTCGTGGGTGGTCACCGCGACCCTGCTCGCCGGCGCCGTCGCGACGCCGATCAGCGGCCGCCTCGGCGACATGCTCGGCAAGCGCCGGGTGCTGTTCGCCAACCTGCTGCTGCTCGTCGCGGGCTCGGTCGTCGCCGCGAGCTTCTCCTCGCTGGTGCCCGAGATCATCGGCCGCTCGCTGCAGGGCGCCGCCGTCGGCGCGATCCCGCTGGGCATCAGCATCATGCGCGACGAACTGCCCGCCGAGAAGGTGGGCGGGGCGATGGCGATCATGAGCGCGACCCTCGGTGTCGGTGGCGCGCTCGGCCTGCCGCTCGCCGCGGTGATCGCACAGAACGCGGACTGGCACATGCTGTTCTGGACCGCCGCGGGCATGGGCATCGTCTGTGCCGTACTGGTTTTCGTGTTCGTGCCGGAATCGCCGGTGCGCACCCCCGCGAAGTTCGATTTCGGTGGCGCCGTCGGCCTTTCGATCGCGCTGCTCGCCCTGCTCATCCCGATCACCAAGGGCGCGGACTGGGGTTGGGCCAGCGCGAGCACCCTCGGCCTGTTCGGCCTTTCCGTCGTGGTGTTCCTGATCTGGGGCTTCTTCGAGCTGCGCCAGCGTTCGCCGCTGGTCGACCTGCGGGTCTCGGCGCGGCCGCGGGTGCTGTTCACCAACTTCGCCTCGATCGCGGTCGGCTTCGCGCTCTACGGCATGTCGCTGACCTTCCCGCAGCTGCTGATGGCGCCGGAGAAGACCGGATACGGTTTCGGCCTGTCCATGGTCAACGCCGGATTGGCGCTGGCGCCAACCGGTTTCGTGATGATCCTGCTCTCGCCGGTGTCGGCGAAGCTGTCCGCCGCGCGCGGTCCGAAGCTCACCCTCGCGCTCGGTTCCGCGGTCATCGCCGCCGGTTACCTGTGCGCCGTGGTGCTGATGAACAGCGTCTGGGAGATCATGGTCGCGTCGATGATCATCGCGGGCGGCATCGGCCTGGCGTACGCGGCGATGCCCGCGCTGATCATGGGTGCGGTGCCGGTCACCGAGACCGCGGCGGCCAACGGACTGAACTCGCTGATGCGCTCCATCGGCACCTCGACCTCGTCCGCCGTGATGGCCGTGGTTCTGGCGCATATGACCATGCAGCTCGGCCCGTATGTGTTCCCGTCGCGGGACGGCTTCCACACCACCTTCCTCATCGCGACGGCCGCCGCCGTGGTGGCGATCCTGCTGACCGTGTGCATTCCGAAGCACAAGTCGGCCGACGCCGCCGAAACCGGCGGTCACGACTGAACTTCGGGCACTGCCTGATCATCGAGCAACGGCGCTCGAACGGCCTCGGGGCCGACTCTCAACGGCGAGGGTCGGCCCCGATTTCGTTGTGCCTCTAGGAGACTCCGGCGGCAAAGGCGGTGAATCGCTCGGTGATCCTGTCCGGGAATTCGCCGTTGATCGCGTGCGAGGCGTCCGGCCACAGCTCGACCTGAGCGCCGGGAATAGTGCGCGCGGCCGCCGCGGCGCGCTCGGCATTGTGGATGATGCTGCGCCCGGCCACGATCGCGAGCACCGGTACCTTGATGGCCGCGAGCTCGGCCGCGCTCGGCCGGGTCGGCGTCGGCTGTGCCGAGTGGAAGTCCCGCATGGCGGAGGCGATCAGCCGCGCCTCGGGTACCGAATCGTCGGCCTTGGCGCCACCGGAGATCCAGCTGAGCAGCCAGTGCCGTATCGACATCGGGAGACCGGGGATCACACTGCCGAGCGAGATCGCGATCATCTTCCAGGTAATCGGTGCAAGGGTGTTCGCGGGATCCAGCAGCGTCACCGATGCGGCGCGGTCGGGTCGGTGGATGGCCACCTGCGTGGCCAGCCAGCCGCCGATGCTCACGCCGAGCAGATGCGCGCGCTCGAGCCCGAGTCCGTCGAGCGCCTCGGCCACCCACTGTGCCTGATCGCTCGGTGTGACAAGCGGTTTGCGCTGCGTGCTCGCGCCGGGCTCGCCGATGCTGTCGATAGACCACACCCGGTGCCCGGCGATCAGCCCGGGGAGATTCGACGCCCACATCGGCGTCGAAGCCTGCCTGCCGGAGAGCAGTACCACGGGGATCGCGTCCTTGTCGCCGAAGCGATATCCGCGCACCGGCCCGAATGATGTTTGTACGGCGACTGTTTCGGACCGTGGCGGCAGTTGCGCCATCCCGTCGCGGTAGGCGGCGGCGAACTGTTCGAAGCCCGCCCGGTTGGCGAAATACCCCACCTTCTCGGCGGGCTTGCCGATATTCGGTTCGAGGAAGAACTCGTCGTCGGTCATGAGTGCAGGGTATGCGCGAGTCGCCACACCGTGCCGCCCCATGGTTCCGGGGGATTGTGCGACCGCGCCGCCCACCTCTATGCGTGGAGCGCGCGTGTCCAGTGGACAGTGCGTGCGCGGCAATGGAATCGACGCGTGTGGCGACCTGAATCGGCGCGGGGACCCGCGCCCTACTCCGGGGCGTCCGCGACCGCGGCGGTGTAGCGGCGGGCCAGGGTGCGGAGGTGGGCGACGAGTTCCGGCGGTTCGTCGACGCGGAAGTCCATCATCAGCATGCTCAGGTAGATGGCGATGGTTTCCAGTGCGTCCGCGCCGGTCAGCAGGATGCAGGAGTGCGCGTCCACCGCCTCGACCACGCCGACGGCGGGGTTGATGCGGGCGATCACCGTTTCGGCGGGGGCGTGCACGGTGACGCGTGCCCGCACCTTCCATCCCGTGGTGGCGATGTGCCGCATGACGAAGGCGACCAGGTCGTCGTCGGGCAGTGCGCGGGCGGCGAAGCGGCGATCGCCGAGCTCGGCCCGGCGCACCCTGGCGACGGGAATCGCCCGCCACGCATGGGTTTCCAGGTCGTAGGCGACCAGATACCAGCGGCGCTGCCAGTTGATCAGCCGGTACGGCTCGAACGGCGCTGTGCCGGTGAAGGTCTCGTCGGTATCGGTATCGGTATCGGTATCGGTATCGGTGGCGAGCGCGAGTTCGACGGTCGCGCCGTCGCGGATACCGCCGGCCAGCGTGGTCAGCACCGCGGCGGGAACCGGCGCGTCGGGCTCGCGTGACCCGGTGGTGGCCGGGCCGATGGCGGTCGCGTTGCGCAGCGCGGTCACCTTGCGCTGCAACCGTTTCGGCAGGATCTGATCCAGTTTCGCCAGCGCCCGGGTGACGTTCTCGCCGATATCGGCGATGCCGGTGGCGCCGTCCTCGGCCAGCCCCACCGCGACGGCGACGGCCACCGCTTCGTCGTCGTCCAGCAGCAGCGGCGGCATGGTGCTGCCGCGCCCGAGCCGGTAGCCGCCGATCGCACCGCGCTCGGCCTGCACCGGATAACCGAGTTCGCGCAGCCGCTGGATGTCGTTGCGCAACGTGCGATCGGTGATGCCGAGGCGCTGCGCGAGCTCGCGTCCGGTGTGCGCGCGGTCCTGCAGCAGCGCGAGCAAGCGCAGCACCCGCAGTGTGGTCGGCGTCACATTTTCCTCCGAAATTATTAGGAACGAAACCAGCCTAATGCCCGCATAGGCTCATGTCAGAAGCAAGAAAGACCGAAACGAAAGGCTCCATCATGAACGTCACCGCCGCCGCAACCGCGACACTCGCCCCCGTCTGGCGCGATGTGCTCGCCGCCTCCTACCGCGCGCTGGCGGACGTCTCCGCCGAACTCACCACCGAGCAGCTCGAACTGCCCACCCCGTGCTCGGAATGGACTGTGGCGCAGGTGCTTCAGCACGCCGCAGGCGATCAGCTCGCCTTCGCGAAGTTCCTCGGCATCGGCGTCGGCCCCGCGTACAACCCTTTCGAGCCGTCCGGCGCCATCGACGGCACCCCGAAGGTGCTGGTGGACAACGCGATCGAGCAGACCGCCGCCGCTTGGGCCACCGTCGCCGACGGCACCGAAACCGTCCCGGTCCCGCTGCCGCACGGCACCCTTCCGACTCCGGTCGCCGCCGTGATGTGCGCGCTGGACGCGGCGGTACACGCCTGGGATATCGCCGTCGCCACCGGCCGGCCCTCCCCGCTGACCGACGAACTGTCCGCACACCTGCTCACCGCCGCCCGCACCGCGGCACCCGCCCCCGGTACCGGCGTCGAGGCGGAGATCGTCGAGCCGCTGCGCCAGTGGGGCGCCTACGCCCCGATCGTCGCCGCCGAATCCGGCGATACCGCCACCGCCGACCTGCTCCGCTACCTCGGCCGCACCCCGCGCGCCTGACCGCGACGGCTCGTTCACCACGTTCCGGTGAGCGAGCCGTTGTGCGTCGCGGGGGAACCGGCGGGTGTTCCCGTTCGTCTACATTGATCAAGGGATGGGGAGCCGGTAGATCGGGGAGGGTATGTCGCAGCGACAGACGACGTCGGATCGGAGGAACGAGCGCCCGAGGCGCCGGTGGCGCTGGATCGCCGCGGTGCTCGTGGTCGCCGCGCTGGCGGCCGGCGGATTCGCCGGGGTCCGATGGTGGCAGGACAGTCGGCATCCACCCGCGATCGCGGGGGAGCGCAAGACGGAGTTTCCCGCCATCGACCGTTCGGGGCTCGACCAGGCGCAGGCGCGGATCGTCGCGGTGGCGAAGCAGGAATTCGAGCGGCCCGGCGCGGGCACGAAATACTCCGAGGGCATCGACGAACAGTGGTGCGCCGACTTTGTCAGCTGGGTGCTGCGGGAGGCGGGCGTACCGCTGGCCAACCCGAATTCGGGGTCGTGGCGAATTCCGGGCGTCTACACGCTGACCGAGTACTACCAGAGCAAGGATCGGTTCAGCCCGCGCGATTCCGGTTACCGGCCGCGCACCGGCGATGTGCTGCTCTACGACCAGGCAAGCCCGTTCCATCAGCACACGAATATCGTGCTCACCTCGGCGAACGGCGTGGTGACCACGATCGGCGGCAACGAATTCGGCGCCGTCGCAATACATCGCTGGGCGCTGGCCGATGTGCCGGGCATCGTGGGATTCGGGCGACTCTGAAATCCGTTGCGCCCCAGCCGCCGCGCGCCCGGAGTGTGCGCTGTGGGCGAGTCACGGCCGGACCTCTACCATGGAATACGGCGGTGCCCGGCAGTGCCGTCGCTGGTCCCTGTCCTGCCTCCCCCTCATCGGCAGGACGGGGATCCCGGGTTCGCCGCCCGCCAAGTGAGCCACCGTTCCGCAACGTCGGTCGCGTACCGTGTCGGTGTCCGTTCACAAGGTGAGGGTTTCGGAACATCTCATGCAACCGACCGACGAAACGACCAATGCTCCGGCGTGGATCGACTATGCCGATTTCGGGGAGCGCTTCGTCACCCACGCCGTGACGAAGGAGCGCATCGAGGCCGCCGTCGCCGGTATGGCGGGCCGCGGCCTGACCATCGGGCCGTTCAAGATCGGGCCCGCGGGCCTGGCCGGCTTCGTCGCCGAGGGCAAGATCGGCGACCCCCATGTGATCCGCAGCGGCCCGCACGTGACCTTCGAGGTCACCGTCCCGGTCTCGCTGTCGGTGAAGGTGACCCTCGGCGGCAGGAAACTGCGGCTGGAGGCGCGCGTCGAGATCGATATGACCATGCACGCGCGCACCGCCGACCCGCTGCTCATCGTCATCGACATCCCGCCGATCACCGCCCGCGACGTCAGCTTCGTATTGCGCGCCCAGGCGATCGACTCGGCCTGGGAGTGGATCCTCGATCCGATCGCGGGGCTGGTCCAGCGTGAGGTCGCCAGCCGGGTCAACGGCATGCTCGCCGATCCGCAGGTGCGGCGCAGCCGGGTCTTCGATGTCGAGGCCATGGTGGCGGGCGTGAAGTCGGAGCACCGCACCAAAGCGAAGTTCGATTGGATCGGCTACGACGAATTCGGCCGCCGCTTCTTCGAGCGCGTCGTGACCAGGGACCGTGTCTTCCATGTGGTGGAGCGGATGGCGGGCCGCCCGATCGAGGTCGGGCCGCTGCGCACCGGTCCGCGCAAGTCGGCGACGGTGACCGTGCGCGGCGCCGTACGGGTGCCGCAGCTCGCCGACCGGCTCACCGCTGAGCTGCCGCCCGCGGATTCGGACGAGCTACGCGCGTTCGATCTGACACTGCCGGTGAGCCTCGACATCACCGTCGACGTGCTGAAGGCGAACCGGTACAAGGCCGATGTCGAGGTGCCGCTCGTGCTCACCGCGCGGGCCGCCGATCCGCTGCTGCTGGTGATCGATGTGCCACCGCCCGCGCCGGACGACATCAGGATGGAATTCAAGGCGCACGGCATGCGCGCGGCCACCCTCGGCGCGCTGGCAGGCATCAAGAAACAGGTGGTCGCGCAGGTCGCCGGTGTCATCCGCAAGGAGCTCGCCGACAGCTCGGGCCGCACCATCGACGTAGCGGCCCGGATCGACGGATCGGCCTGATCCGACGGCACCGCTCGATCTACCACGCTGTCATATCCGACGGCTCGCGATCGAGCATCGACGGCTGCTGATACCTCCTGTTGCCACTGTGGCGAGCGTGTCTCATGGGTCTAGCGGTTCCTATGTGAATGTGGTGAAATGAGTACACGTTCGAGGCTCCCGGCGCGCAAGTAAAGGTTTGGGGAAGGTGCGCCGGGCACGCTGTCCAAGGTCGGGCTTGCGCGAAGGAGTCTTGTCATGCGTTCTTTCTCTGCCCGAATGGGCGCTGTCGGCTCTGCCGTCCGCAGCCTGCGCACGGCCGGAGCGAAGGCGGAGGTACGCCTATCCCGCCGGGATCTGTTCGGCTATGCCGCCGCCGCTGCGGCCGTCGGGATGACCGCCGCCGCACCCGCCGCGCGCGCCACCGGAACCTTCGGCACGCTCGTCGATTACGCGGGCGGCGTCCCGTCGGCGGGCTCGATCCGCGATGCCGGTCATATCGGCGTGATCCGCTACGTCTCGGACCGGCGCCCCGGCGCGGAATGGATGACGGGCAAACCGCTGCTCGCGCGCGAGGTCGACCAGTTGCACGCCGCGGGCCTGCACATCGTGTCCAACTACCAGTTCGGCAAGGGCCAGACCGCGGACTGGCGCGGCGGGCTGGAGGCGGGCAGGCGGCACGCCGAACGCGGCCTCGCCCTGCACCGCGCCGCGGGCGGGCCGGACGGTGTGCCGATCTACGCCTCCATCGACGACAACCCGAACGCCGCCGACTTCGCCTCGATGATCGCGCCCTATCTGCTCGGCTGGCACGACGTGATGGGTAAAGAGAATGTCGGCATCTACGCGAACTCGCCGACCATCGACTGGGCCATCGCCGCCGGCCTGGGTTCCTGGTATTGGCAACACAATTGGGGCACGCCCAAGGGCTTCGTGCACTCCGCGGCGCACCTGCACCAGTTCGAGATCGACAAGAGCGAGCTGGACGGTATCAGCGTCGACCTCAACAGCGTCCTGCGGCCCGATTTCGGGCAGTGGTGAGTCGCTAGGTCTGGCTGTGGCTGACCGGCGCGATGCGCAGGTCGGGCTCGTCGTCGGGCACCACCCGCAGCGTCGGGCGCGAGTCCGGCGCCTCGTGGTCACCGAGCCAGGACAGCAGCGACCAGCGTGACAGCCCGGAGAAGGCCGAGCCGAGGCTGGCGAAGGAGAACGACGAGATCGCCGAGCCGAACGAACCGACCGAGCCGACCGACAGCACCGAACCGACGCTGCCGATGGACAGGATCGAATACGCCGACCCGATCGACAGGATCGAGCCCTCCGACCGGAAGGAGAGGATCGAGCGGTGCGAGCGCCTACTCCGAATGGAATGCCCGGGCCGCGCCGAACTTTCGATAGTCGCCATGATTAGTGGTCTACCACAGTCGCGACGAAGTATGCGTGCGCACAGCTGTAGGTCTACGGTTCCGTGACAACGGATTTCATGCCGGAAACGCCGAAGGGCGGCAACCCCCGTGTGGAGTTGCCGCCCTTCGCGTGAATTACTAACCCACGGTGAAGAATCCGAGCGTCGGCAGGAACGAGCAGGTCCGCGGTTCCGCGTCGGCGGCCTTGGTGGTCAGCGAACCGGCGACCAGCGCGACGATCCGGCCAGGGCCGGTGTCGACAATGGCCGACAGGGTGGCCGGGCCATCCGGGTTGATCTTGGCCGCGTCGGTCAGCGGCACGATGCCGGTGGCCCTGGTGTCCAGGTTCAGCCACTGCACGGTCATCGGCGGGTTCTGCACCTCGGTGGGCGATTTGGTGCCGAGCGCGGTGAAGACGAAGCCGGCCTGGCCCGCCTTCGGTCCGGGCGGCGGCAGCTGCGCCGGGCCGGGCACGGCGAGCGCGGTGCCGACGGAATCGGCGGTCGGGCCGATGCAGCCCTTGCCGATGGTCGGGTAGAGGAACTGCGCGATGACCGGGCCGTCCTTGGGCGGCAGCTCCGGGCCGCCACCGCCGCTGCCGTCGAGGAAGGTGATGATCTTTTCCAGCGTGGCCTTGATCTGCGGCGGCAGGTTCAGCGTGGCGAGCAGTACGCGCGCCTGGTCGAGGATGGCCGACTGCGGGCCCGCGATCTGATCGGCGGGGCCGGCGATCGAGCCGACGATGGCAGGGGCGAGGGCGGCGATGGCATCGATCGGGACGCCTTCGGGCACCATCGGGACGGTATTGGGGACCGCCGCGGGCGCGGGAGCTGCGGGGGCCGCGAATGCTGTCGTGGGCGCGACGAGCGTGGCGCTCGCCGTCATGGCGAGCACGGACAATGCGATCCGCGATCCTCGGGTGCGAAGCACTGGTCTAGCCGTCCTTACCTTCGGGTACATCTGGGCCAACGGGTGAAAACCCATCGTTTCGGGGTCACTCTAAGGACATCTCTGCCCTGTTGTACAGCTCACCCTCTCGGGTACTGCGTCCGTGGACGATCAGTGTTATCAGAAGGTAGCGCCACGCGGTGTTACAGAAGTGAAAGGTGATGCAAATGTTATCAGTGATTCGCGGGAATGGCGGTAGCTTTCCGCGCTGCGGTTAATCTAGTCAAAGCATTCACCGCCGCGTCGCCGAACCCCGTACTCCACGGGTACCGAGGCCGACGACCCGACTGGAAAGCGCGCGACTTGAACCATCAGAGCACTCGCACGGACGCAGGTCCGGCGGCGGTGCACCTCCGATGGGCGGTGCTGGCGCTCGTGCTGTCGGTGGTGGCCCGGCTGCTGTGGATGCTGTGCTCCAAGAACGGCATGAACCTGGTCGATCTGCATGTCTACGTGGACGGTTCGGCCTCGCTGCTCACCGATCGGCTCTACGACTTCACCTATGCGGAGAAGACCCCCGACTTCCCGCTGCCGTTCACCTATCCGCCGTTCGCGGCGCTGGTCTTCTTCCCGCTGCACTATCTGCCGTTCACGGTGATCGCGATCGGCTGGCTGCTCGCCATCGTCGCGGCGCTCTACGGCATCGTGCGGATCGCGTTCGAGCTCATCCTCGGCGAAGACCTCGCGGGCACGCCGGGCTGGCATGTCGCCTCGGTCGCCTGGACGGCGCTCGGTCTGTGGCTGGAGCCGGTGCGGACCACCATCGATTACGGCCAGGTCAACGTCTTCCTGGTGTTCGGTGCGATGCTCGCGGTGCGCAGCGCGCGGTGGTGGGTGTCCGGTTCGCTGGTCGGCATCATCGCGGGCATCAAACTGACCCCGGCGATCAGCGGCCTGTACTTCGTTGCGCGGCGGCGCTGGCTGACGGTGGTGTGGTCGGCGGTGATGTTCGGCGCGACGGTCGGCGTCAGCTTCCTGCTGCGGCCCGCCGAGGCCCGCCGCTACTTCGGCACGCTGATCGGCGACGCCGATCGAATCGGGCCGGTCGGTTCGGTGTGGAATCAGTCACTGCGTGGCACGCTCAGCCGGATACTCGGCAGCGACGTGCAATCCGGCCCGATCTGGATGGTCGCGGTGCTGATCGCCGCGGTGCTCGTGCTGCTGGCCTGGCGCACGCTCGGTCCCGCCGACCGGATGGGCACGCTGCTCATGGTTCAGCTGTTCGGGCTGCTGGTTTCGCCGATTTCCTGGTCGCACCATTGGGTTTGGCTGCTACCCATGGTGTTGTGGCTGCTTTACGGGCCGATGCGTGACGCGCGCGGCGCCAAGATCATCGCGGGGTACTGGCTGGTGACCACGCTGATCGGCGTGCCGTGGGTGCTGTCGTTCTTCCAGCCGGACATCTGGACCATTCCGCGTCCCGCGGTGCTGGCCTGGCTCGGCGCGGTCGACGTGATCGGCGTGCTCATGCTGCTCGGCTGGCTGATCTGGCAGGGCCGAGCAGTGTTGCGCGCGGACCTGATCGGTCTGCGCGCTCGACTGCGTCTGTTGTTCGGACGGGTGGAAACCGAGGCGAGTTCGCTCAGCTAGTACTGCGCGAGCTCAGCTAGTACTGCGCCAGCTTGTCGATCTGCCGCGCGATGCCG
The DNA here is from genome assembly GCF_044547285.1 of Nocardia sp. NPDC052566. NCBI lineage: Bacteria > Bacillati > Actinomycetota > Actinomycetes > Mycobacteriales > Nocardiaceae > Nocardia > Nocardia sp. NPDC052566. Next base: position 538,923 of record NZ_JBIUAF010000006.1, read on the forward strand.
ACATCCAGTGCGGTCAGCCCGCCGGAGTCATGCGTGGACAGCGTGAAAGTGATTTTGCGCCAACGGATATCGATATCCGGATGATGATTCGCGGCCTCGGCCGCCTCGGCGACCGCGCGGACCAATTCGATGCCGTCGAGAAAGGTCGGCGCTTGGACGGTGCGGGAGATGGTGTCGCCGGAGCGGGTCCAGGTGGGCAGTTCGGTCAACGCTTCGGCGAGTTCGGATTCGGACAGCAACGGGGCGTTCATACCCCGGTTGTACTCCTGGTGCTCAGGCCGCGCGTGCTTTCTTCAGACCCTTCTTCAGGTCCTTGCCGCAGACGCCCGCGGCTTCCAGGCGTTTCATCCGCATGATCACCACAGGGCACTTCAGGCAGCGCGTCTTCTTGCGACAGCACTTCTTCTTCGGTTTCAGGCTCGAAACCTTTTTCGCCTTGACTTTGCCCATGGTTGGTAAGCATATCCTTACTAGAGCGCTGTCATTACAGGTGGCTGGGTACCGGTAGGGTATAGACGGCCGCAGAGCCCGGTGTGGCTGATTGTCCACCTGTTTGCAGGGCCGCGGTACTTACAAGCACAGGAGGATTGAAGCGTGTCTTCTGCACGCAGTTTTCGTAATGTCGCCATTGTCGCCCATGTCGACCACGGCAAGACGACGCTGGTCGACGCGATGCTGCGCCAGTCCGGCGCGTTTGCCGAGCGCGCCGAACTCGTCGACCGGGTCATGGACTCGGGCGATCTCGAGCGCGAAAAAGGCATCACGATTCTCGCCAAGAACACCGCCGTGCACCGCCATCACGCCGATGGTTCGGTCACTGTGATCAACGTCATCGACACGCCTGGTCACGCCGATTTCGGTGGTGAGGTCGAGCGCGGCCTGTCCATGGTCGACGGTGTCGTGCTGCTGGTCGACGCGTCCGAGGGACCGCTGCCGCAGACCCGCTTCGTGCTGCGCAAGGCGCTTGCCGCCTCGCTGCCGGTGATCCTGGTGGTCAACAAGACCGACCGTCCCGACGCGCGCATCGAAGAGGTCGTCGAGGAGAGCCACGACCTGCTGCTCGACCTGGCCTCCGACCTGGACGACGCCGCCGCCGAGGCCGCCGAGCTAGCGCTGGACCTGCCGGTCCTCTATGCCTCCGGCCGTGAGGGCAAGGCCTCCAAGGAACGCCCGGAGAACGGTCACGCGCCGGATGCCGAGAACCTGGATGCCCTGTTCGACGTGCTGATGGAGAACATCCCGGCGCCCAAGGGTGATCCGACCGCGCCGCTGCAGGCGCACGTCACCAACCTCGACGCCTCGGCCTTCCTCGGCCGCCTCGCGCTGGTCCGCATCCACAACGGTGAACTGCGCAAGGGCCAGAACGTCGCGTGGATGCACGCCGACGGCGTCAAGCAGGTCAAGATCACCGAACTGCTGCAGACCATCGGCGTCGAGCGCCAGCCCGGCGAGGTCGCCGTGGCCGGTGACATCGTCGCGATCGCGGGCATCCCGGAGATCATGATCGGCGATACGCTCGCCGATCCGGACAACCCGGTCGCGCTGCCGCGCATCACCGTCGACGAGCCCGCGATCTCGGTCACCATCGGCACCAACACCTCGCCGCTGGTCGGCCGGGTGCAGGGCCACAAGCTGACCGCGCGCATGGTGAAGTCGCGCCTGGATCAGGAACTGGTCGGCAACGTGTCGCTGCGCGTGCTCGACATCGGCCGTCCCGACGCCTGGGAGGTGCAGGGCCGCGGTGAGCTGGCGCTGGCCATCCTGGTCGAGCAGATGCGCCGCGAGGGCTTCGAGCTGACCGTCGGCAAGCCGCAGGTGGTCACCAAGAACGTCGACGGCAAGGTGCACGAGCCCTTCGAAGAGCTCACCATCGACTGCCCGGACGAGTACCTCGGCGCGATCACGCAGCTGCTCGCCGCGCGCAAGGGCAAGATGGTCCAGATGAACAACCACGCCGCCGGCTGGGTGCGGATGGAGTTCATCGTTCCCTCGCGCGGCCTGATCGGCTTCCGCACCGACTTCCTCACCGAAACCCGCGGCACCGGCATCGCCAACGCCGTCTCGCACGGCTACGCGCCGTGGGCGGGCGAGATCCGTGCCCGCCACACCGGTTCGCTGGTCTCCGACCGCGCGGGCTCGGTGACGCCGTTCGCGATGATCCAGCTGGCCGACCGCGGCCAGTTCTTCGTCGAGCCGGGCGCGGACACCTACGAGGGCATGGTCGTCGGCATCAACCCGCGCGCCGAGGATCTCGACATCAACGTCACCCGCGAGAAGAAGCTGACCAACATGCGCAGCTCGACCGCCGACGTGATGGAGACGCTGGCCAAGCCGCTGCAGCTCGATCTCGAAGCGGCGATGGAGTTCTGCGCCGGTGACGAGTGCGTCGAGGTGACGCCGGAGGTGGTCCGGGTGCGCAAGGTGATCCTCGGCGCGACCGAGCGCGGCCGCGAGCTGTCTCGGCGCAAGGCGCGCGACCGGGCTGCGCTGTAGTCCGAATGCGGCTGCACGGCGCACGCTGTGTTGGATGGCGCATGAGCGGGCCCTGCGTGGTGACGCAAGCTGCCTCCTCCGGGCTTGACCGCTCATGCGCGGTAGGCTTCGCAGCGTGGTGAGCTCGGGGAACCGCGCGAGGTGGCGCGCGATGCTTGTTGTCGTGGCGGCATCGATGTCGGTGCTCGCCGGCTGCACCGCGAATCCGCCGCCGCCGATCGAGAGCACGGACAGCCCGAAGACGACACCGGCCAAGCCGGGAAAGAACACCGTCGTGGTGGCCATCGACGACATCGGGATCGGATTCAATCCGCATCTGCGTTCCGATCAGTCGGCGGCCACCGCCGCGGTGGCGTCGATGGTGCTGCCGAGCCCGTTCCGGCCGGTGCCGAGTCCGACGGTGCCCGGCGCCACCGACTGGGTACCGGATACGGCGCTGATGGTTTCGGCCGATGTCACCGCGCAGGAGCCGTTCACCATCACCTACACGCTGCGCAATCAGGCCAACTGGTCCGACGGCGCGCCGATCGCCGCGGAGGACTTCCGGTTCCTGTGGCAGCAGATGACCACCCAGCCGGGTGTGGTGGATCCCGCTGGGTACCGCCACATTTCGGATGTCGGATCCTCCGGCGGCGGTAAGACGGTCACGGTCACCATGACCGAGCCGTATCCGGCGTGGCGCGAGCTGTTCACGAATCTGCTGCCCTCACACCTGGTGAAGGATTCGCCCGGCGGTTTCGCGCGCGGGCTGATCGAGAAGATCCCGGTGTCCGGCGGCAACTTCGACATCAAATCGGTCGACCGCGGCCGCGACGAGATCCTGCTGGAACGCAACGACCGCTACTGGGGCACCCCGGCCGCACCGGATCAGATCCTGTTGCGCCGCGGCGGAACTCCGGCGCAGCTCGCCGACTCGCTGCGCACCGGTGACACCCAGATGGCGCTGGTACACGGCGGCGTCGCGACCCAGGCGCAGCTGGCGGCGATACCGTCGGTGCGGACAGCGATCATGCCGCAGTCACGCGAGCTGCAATTCGTATTGAACGGGCGCACAGGCGATCTCAGCGATGCGAGGGTGCGCCGCGCGGTGCTCGCGCTGCTCGATCCCGCACTGCTCGCCACCGTCGGCGCGCAGACCGGCGGCTGGGTCGAGCCGGTGCGCGCGCAGGTGCTCGCGCCCTCGGATCCCGGTTACGCACCGACGGCACCGCCGCGTCCGCCCGCCGAGGAGGCGTTCGCACTGCTCGGTGAGGCCGGGTTCGGTCGCGCACCGGAGCCGCCGCCGGTCACCTCGCCGACCTCGCCCGCGCCGCGGCCGCGACCGGTCGCGAAAAACGGTAAGTCCCTTGTCATCCGGATCGGCGCGGTGATCGGTGACAACACCTCGCTCGCCGTCGCCAATACCGCGGCGGACCAATTGCGCAGTGCCGGAATAGATGCCAGCGTGCGCAGCGTCGCCGCGGACGAGCTGTACGGCAAGGAACTCGCCGACGCCGGTATCGATGCGATCGTCGGCTGGGAGGTCGCCGGCTCGGACCCGGCCACCGAGCTGGCCTCTCGCTACGGCTGCCCGCCGGTGGAGACCCCGGTGCGCGACGGGACGACGCAACCGGCCGTGGAGGCGGCAAAACGTGCGCCCAGCAACATCTCTGGCGTGTGCGATCCGACGTTGCAGCCCGCGATCGATGAGGCGCTGCGCGGCATCGAGGTCGGGCGCACGCTCGCCGAGGCGGAGCCGAAGCTGTGGGCACTGGCGACGGTGCTGCCGATCGTGCAGGACAACGTCGTCGCGGCGTCGGGGCCGCGGGTGGACGGCGCCGCGCTGCGGGGAGCCATCCAGGTCGGCATCTTCGGTGACGCGGCCATGTGGCGCAGGATCCCGTGACGGCCGCCTCGGATACGCACGGCATCGTGCTGGTGCACGCCCACCCGGACGACGAATCCATCACCACCGGCGGCACCATCGCGCACTATCGCCGGCTCGGCGTGCCGGTCACCGTGGTCACCTGCACACTCGGTGAAGAGGGCGAGGTGATCGGCGACGAGTGGTCCCGGCTGACCGCCGCGCACGCCGATCAGCTCGGCGGCTACCGCGTGCTGGAGTTGACCAGGGCGCTCGCCGCTTTGGATGCCGCGCCACCGCGCTTCCTCGGCGGCGCGGGCCGCTGGCGCGATTCCGGTATGGCGGGCACACCGTCCGCCGCGAACCCGCGCGCCTTCGTCAACTCCGGTGATACCGCGGTGGACGCACTCGTCGAGGTGCTGTTAGAGCTGCGGCCCCGGGTGGTGATCGGCTACGACCCGCGCGGCGGCTACGGCCATCCCGACCACATCCGTGCGCACGAGGTGGCGACGGCCGCGGTCGAGGCGGCGGCCGAAAGAGGTTGGGACATACCGAAGTTCTATTGGACGGTGACCGACGCCGACATGCTGCGCCTGCACACCGCCGCGCTGGCGCGGCGCACGGTGGACAGCCTGCCCGGTGCACTGCCGCGCGGCTGGCGGCTGCCCGCCGAGGGCGAGCTGGCCAGTGTGCCGAGCCACACGGTGACCACCACCATCGACGTGTCCGACGGGCTGGCCGCCAAGCGGGCGGCGCTGCGGGCACACGCCACACAGGTGACGGTGGCGCCGTCGGGGCGGGAATTCGCGCTGTCCAACAACGTGGCGCAGCCGGTGCTGCCGGAGGAGCACTACGTGCTGGTGCGCGGCGTGCGCGGACCGTCGGGCCCCGATGGCCGCGAGCACGATCTGCTCGCCGGTCTCGCCGGTTCCTGAGCGGCGCATTAGCATTGCCTGAGGGTTGCTGTCGTGTCGATTTTTCGCGACCTGTACCGTGCATTCATCCCAGGACATCGATGTGAAGGGCGTAGCGGTTCATGACGGCGGTCGGCGACAGGTCTCACCTCAGTATTGAGGACCACGGATATCACAAGAGCCTGAAGCCACGTCAATTACAGATGATCGCGATCGGCGGCGCCATCGGCACCGGCCTCTTCCTCGGCGCGGGCGGCCGACTCCATAGCGCAGGACCTGGCCTTTTTCTGGTCTACGCGGTCTGCGGCATCTTCGTCTTCCTGATCCTGCGCGCGCTCGGCGAGCTGGTGCTGCACCGGCCTTCTTCGGGCTCGTTCGTCTCCTACGCCCGTGAGTTCTTCGGTGAGAAGGCCGCTTTCGTCGCTGGCTGGATGTACTTCCTCAACTGGTCGATGACCGGCATCGCCGACACCACGGCTATCGCCCAGTATTTCCACTACTGGGCCGGTTTCTCGCATATCCCGCAGTGGCTGCTCGCGCTGATCGCGCTCATCATCGTGCTCAGCGTGAACCTGGTATCGGTGAAGTGGTTCGGCGAGATGGAATTCTGGGCCGCGCTGGTGAAGGTGACCGCGCTGTGCGCCTTCCTGGTCATCGGCACCGTCTTCCTGCTCGGCCGGTTCACCGTGCAGGGCGCGCAGACCGGGCCCAGCGTCATCACCGATAACGGCGGGCTGTTCCCGACCGGGATCCTGCCGCTGGTTGTCGTCACCTCCGGTGTCGTGTTCGCCTACGCGGCCGTCGAACTGGTCGGCACCGCGGCGGGCGAGACGGAGAATCCGGCCAAGATCATGCCGCGCGCCATCAACTCGGTGATCGCCCGCATCGCGCTGTTCTATGTCGGCTCGCTGGTGCTGCTCGGCCTGCTGCTGCCCTACACCAGCTACAAGTCCGGTGAGAGCCCGTTCGTCACCTTCTTCGGCGCGCTCGGCGTGCCGGGCATCGGCAGCGTCATGAACATCGTCGTGCTCACCGCGGCCTTCTCCAGCCTCAACGCGGGCCTGTACTCGACCGGTCGCATCCTGCGCTCGATGTCGATGAACGGCAGCGCGCCCAAGTTCACCGGTGTCATGGGCAAGAACGGCGTGCCCTACGGCGGCATCCTGCTCACCAGCCTGATCGCGCTCTTCGGTATCGGGCTCAACGGCGTGGTGCCGGAGCGTGCCTTCGAGATCGTGCTGAACATGGCCTCGCTCGGCATCGTCGCCTCATGGGCCACCATCGTGCTGTGCCAGCTGCAGCTGTGGCGCTGGTGGAAGCAGGGCAAGCTGAAGCGCCCCGATTTCCGGATGTTCGGTGCGCCCTACACCGGGCTGCTGACGCTGGTGTTCCTATTCTTCGTGGTCGTCCTCACCGGGTTCGACTATCCGGTCGGCACCTGGACGGTGGCCTCGCTGGTCATCATCATCCCGATGCTGATCGTCGGCTGGTTCGCCGCGCGCAAGCGGGTGTTCGCGATCGCCGAGCAGCGCCTCGGCTACACCGGTGAGTTCCCGGTGGTCGCCAACCTCCCGGTCGACGGGGAGAAGTGATCATGCGCGCCCCGCTGGCCGAATCGGCGGAATAGACTCGATCCGTGTACAACTGGTCGGTCCAAGACGCCATCGTGGCCTTCGTCGAGAGCATGAAGCCCAACTGGCCCGCGCAGCACGACCTGTACATGTCGGTGCTGTACGCGTTCGTCGACATGCAGAGCCACCTGCTGACCCTCCTCGGCTACCCGCCGGTGCCGTGACGGCCGTCGACGATCCGACGGGCAACGCGCCCGCGGCCCTGGCCCGCGACCAATTCCGCGCCGGCGCGTTCGCGGCCCTCGGCCCGATCATCATGGTGCTGCTGGTGGTCGACGCGGTGATCACCCTCGCGCTCGAGGTGCTGTTCCTGCCGCTCTACCTCGGCACGCTGGCCTTCCCGGTCAGCGCGCTGCTCGCGGGCGTGATCAACGTGCTGCTGCTCCTCGGCATGCGCTCGCTGACCGACCGGTTGCCGGTGCTGTTCCTGCCCTTGGGCGTATGGGCTTTCGGCTTCCTGTTCTGCCTCACCACCGGCCCCGGCGGCGACGTCATGCTCGGCAGCGATTGGCGCACACTGCTTCTGCTCGTCTGTGGCCTCCTCGCACCCCTGGCGTTCGTCTACGCGCGGATCAACGCGGCGCCGCGGCGCGGTCGCTAACCGATGGCGAAGGCGTGGACGTTGTTCGCCCATAACGTGATTTCCCGGCTGGTGTGGAAATACAGGTAGAACGGGCCCTGATGGGTCTTGCTCGTCAGCTCGACCGTGTTGCCGGCACGGGTCCGGTCCCGGTCGATGAGATTGGGATCGGGTTCGGGTGACCAGTTCTGGTCGCGGTACTGCCAGCGGGTGGTGCGCTCGACCTGCTGGGTGGTGCCGCCGCCGCGCCATGTGTCGAGGGTGATGGTCAATTCGTCACGCTGCCAACGGATTCGGGTGGGGATGGCGCAGTCGTCGACCTTCGGCGCCGTGGTGCGGTAGGTGCCCGCGGCGAGGTCGAGGAGGGCGGCGGTGGTTCGGACGCACGGGTTGCTGTCGGCGCCGCCGCTGGGGTCGGCGAACACCACGGCCTGGGTGCCGTCCGGGTTGAACATCGCCCGCTGGGTGAAGCCGTTCACCCCGGCCAGGCGGCCATAGTTCCGTGTGCTGCCGTCCTGCTCGATCGTGAACAGGTCGTTGGTCACCGTGCGAGCGGGATAGTCGGCGAAGGTGCGGCTCAACAGGAGCCGGTCACCGCGGCTGGCGAGCAGCCAGACGGTGGTGCGGCCGATACCGCCGGGTGGCCTGCCCGGTCGCATCCCCGGCGGGAGTGTCCGCCACTCCTCGGGACGGCGTTCGGGCGAGAAAAGATCTACTCGGGTAATGGTTTCGGCGTCGGCGCCGTGCCACACCAGCCTGGCGCCCGTGCTCGGCAGGATGGTGCCGCAAGCGCCGCAGGCAATCCTGATCGTCTCGTCGGGCCGGTCCAGCCGCACCGCCGCCAGGGTGGTCGTGCCGTCCGGTTGTGCTTCGCGCCAGTAGACGAATTCGTGATCGGTGGTGAAGCCGAGATCGGAGGCGGCGGTGAATGTGCCCGGCACGGTAACCAGAAGGTGTGCGCCTTCTCGTACCTTCAGTTCGTCGTCGGTGATGTAGGCGTAGAGGTCGGGACGGCGCAGTGGCGGCAGCGGTTCGGGAGCGACCGTGCTCGGTGCCGGGCTCGGCAGTGGGAGCGTCTGCGGCTCCGGCTTACTCGCGCAACCGAGTACGCCGCACAGCGCGGCTGCCATTGCGATCGCGGCGGCGAACCGTCGTTTCATCACTGCCCCCCGAGTAGATACCGATCGGTGTTCAACATCTCGGTATCGCCGAAGTCGTTGCGCGCGAAACGTATTCGGTTCGTTGAGCGAACCGTACCGGTCAGTCCAGCCGAATCGGGAGGGTGGCGACGATGGCGTCGGTGCGTGCGCGCAGCGCCGCCGTGAGCACCGGGCCGCGTGGGTTGTGCAGCGGTCGTTGCCACCAGTGGGCGGCCTCGACATGGGCCAGCAGCACGGTGACGTGGCGGTCCTTGACGGTCTGGGCGCGGACATAGCCGACCAGGGTGGCGACCAGGCTGCGGTGCGGGCACGGCAGTACCTTCAGCCGGACGCCCGGATCCCATTCCTTCCATTGGTCGCTCAGGCGTTTGACCGCGTCCGGATCTATTTCCGCGGCGACGGCGACGATTTCGCCGCGCATCCGCAGCGCCGCCTGCAGGGCACGCGCGGTGACCTCGCTCATCGCGACCACCGGAACCACCACCAGCGCTTGGGTATCCGACAATTGGCGTGGCCGCGGCGGGATCTCGCCGAGACGCAGTTGCTCGGCCACGCCGCGGTAGTACCTCTCGGTGCGCGCGAAATCGACGACCAGTGCCGGGACGATGATCAGCAGTAGCCAGGCGCCCTCGGTGAACTTCTCCGCGAGCAGCACCACACCGGCGACGCAGGTGAGCACCGCGCCGAAACCGTTGAGCGCGGCGCGCGGGAACCATCCGGTGCCGCGTTCGCGATACCAGTGCAGCACAAGGCCGGTTTGGCTGATGGTGAAGCCGATGAAGACGCCGATCGCGAAAACCGGCAGCAGCCGGTGGGTTTCGGCGCCGACGACGGTCAGTACCAGTCCGGCGAGCCCCGCCAGCGCGCCGACGCCGTAGCGGAACACCGGCCGCTCCGAGCGCAGTGCGAACAGTGACGGCACCCTGCGGTCCTTGGCCAGCAGCGAAAGCAATACGGGCAGGCCGCCGAAACTGGTGTTGGCGGCGAGCACGAGCACCAGGGTCACCGCGAGATTGGTGAGATAGAACAGCCACCCGGTGCCGAAGGCCGCGGCCGACAGCTGGGCCAGGATGGTCACATCACCGCGCGGCACCACGTGATGTTCGCGGATCAACCAGGCCAGGCCGAGCAGCATGGCGCCGAGTAGCGCGCCGAGTGCCACCTCGGTGTGCTGTGCGCGGCGCACCGCGGGGGTGCGAAACGCGGGCACCGCGTTGGCGATCGCCTCGACACCGGTCAGCGAGGAGCAACCCGCCGCGAAGGCCTTGAGCAGCAGCACGATTCCGATCGCCTCGATCGGATCGAGCGGCCCGAGGTCGGTGCCGATCTCGGCCAGCGGCGTCGGCCGCAGCAATCCGGTGACGATCACCGCGACGATGACGACGATGAACAGCATCGTCGGCCCCATCAGCACTTTCGCCGATTCCGCCACCCCGATCAGATTGATCACGGTCAGCACCGCAAGCCCGGTCAGCGTGACCGCCAGCAAATGATCAGCCAGCGCCGGAAACGCGCTCGCCACACTGGCCGCCCCGGCCGCGAGGCTCACCGCAACGGTCAGCACATAGTCGACCACCAGACTGGCCGCCGCCACCAGGCTCGCCCACCGCCCGAGATGCCTCTTCGCCACCGCATACGCCCCACCCCCATCCGGATGCACCGCGATCACCTGACGATACGAGAGCACCAGTACCAGCAACAGCGTGGCGATCGCGACCGCGACCGGCAGCGTCCACGAAACCGCCGCGGCACCACCCGCGACGAGCACCAGCACGATCGCCTCGGGTCCATACGCCACGCTCGACAGCGCATCCAGCGACAACGCCGCCAACCCGCCAACGGCGGTCAGCCGGTACTTATCCCCCCGCTGCATCCGCCGCACCCGGCGATCGGCAACCGCCGGTAATCCATCGGGGCCCGAAGCCGCTGTCTCGACCACTCGCCCATTCAACGCCCTTGCTCATTAGCAACCTTTGAGCGACACCCGACGATCCGGTGTCTCCGGTGACCCGTCGCGGTAGTGCGCGCTCAGCCCGGCTGCTCTCCGAACGCGTTCTGCAGTGTTTGCCGCCCTCGAGATCACCTGAGAGTCGAGATCACCTGAGAGTCGGAGCGCCGTGGCCCATGTCGCACAGCACCGTTCTATCCGGTTGTCGGCGCACGCCGAGGCAATGATCGCGCGACGTGCTGCGGGAAATGCCTACTGAGACAACGGATGATCCGGATCGCCGCGAGCGCACCGGCCCACGGCATCCCGACCGTCACGCGGGACGCCGACTACGATCCGAGGCCCGGTGTCAGCGGGCGCCGAGGCGGCCGGGGGTGACGGTCTCTATGAGTGCCCAAGCTTGATCGATCGGGATGTCGATGACGAGGTAACGGCGTTTGCCCGCGGCGGTGGCGGCGACCACGGTGGCGATGCCCGCGCGGCGCTGGAAGAAGGTTTGGCGGACGGTCCAGCCGATGATGCCGGGGGATTCGAGGCAGTCGCGGTCGCGGTCGAGGGAGCCGGATCGGGTGACCAGCCAGGTGGGGTCGGTGGCCGTGGCGGGGAGTACGGCGTGGCCGAGGCCGCGGTAGCGGTCCTCCGCGAGGGCGATGGCGAGGGGGACGAGCAGGGCGGGCAGCAGCAACCACCACGGTGAGAAGTTCACGCCCGCAAGGAGACCGGCGATCAGCAGGATAGCCAGCGCGAATACCGGAACCAGGGTGCGGATGTACCTGCGTCGCCGGGCGACCGGTCCGTGCTGGATGAGCGGAACCACGCCTGGCGCTGCTTGTGCTGTGCCGCTGTGCTTTGCGATGTCGACGCCGGGATTTCGGACCGCGTCGGGGTGCTGGGTTCCGTTGGGCGCCAACAGGTGTGCCAGCGTGTGATCGACGGCGGCGCGCGGCGCCTGGGGCAGGATCTTCACGCGCGGCTTCTCGCCGGTCATGATCGCTTCGAGTTCGGCGGCGCCCGCCAGGCGCAGCAGCAGCGGTTCGTTCACGGTCGCGCCGCGGAAACGCTTGAGGTCCATGGTGATCTGGCGTTTGGTGAACAGGCCGTGGCGCAGGTGCAGTGTTGTGCCGTCGTCGATGACGCGCAGGCCGTAATACGTCGCGAGATAGCGCAGGCACGAGGCCAGGCTGACGATCAGCACCAGCGCGACGAGCAGCGCGCCGATCACGCCGGCGATGAACAGCGCGCTGCCGTTCTCGACGCTGTGCACCGCGTCGGACCGGAAGATCACCTCGCCGAGCCCGAATTGGAAGGCGAGGCCGACGATCGGCGCGAAGATCGCGAAACCGGTCAGCGACAGCGGCGCGTAGCGCACCCACTCCTGTCGCCAATGCCCGATTTCCCGCCCACGCGCCGCGGACGCGTCGGGTGTGGCATTGGAAATCGCCTGTCCGGCAACGCCTTCGGTGACAGCGGTATGTGCGAGCAGCTCCCCGCGTAACTGCGGCACCAGCCGGGCGTCGAGCGCGTCCAGCTTGAACTTGTCGCCCTTGTCCGCCTGCTGCCCGGTACCGATGGCGAGCACGGCGAGCCCGAGCACCCGGTGTAGCAGATCCGCTTCGATATCCACCGAGCGGATCCGCGAGCGCGGCACCGCGAGCCGCTTGCGCTGGATCAGCCCGGTGCGCAGTTCGACATGCGTGGGCCCGACCCGATAGGTGGTGGTGAACCACCTGCTCAGCGCGAACCCCACGATCAGCACCAGCGGGATGAGGCTCCACATCGGATTCTCCGCGCGGGCGCCGACGATGACCGATCCGATCAGCACCGGGATATAGCGCACCACCTCGGTGACCGGATGTACCAACAGCATTCGCGGGTCGAGGCGCAGCCACGGCTGGCCGGTCTCCGGTACGGCGGCGGGATCGGTCTCGGTCATGTCGCGTCACCGCGGTGCCTGGCGGCGATCTCGGTCAGCCGGGTGACGGTCTGCTCGGCGACCGGTAGGTCCAGCGCCGAGATCTGCACCGCGCCCGCCGACGACGCGGTCGTCACGGTCACCGTCGCCAGCCCGAGCAGCCGCTCCAGCGGCCCGCGTTCGGTGTCGACGGTCTGCACCCGCGAGATCGGCGCCACCCTGCTCTCCTGGGTGATCCAGCCGACGCGGGTGTACACCGCCTCGTCGGTGATCTCCCAGCGGTGCACCGCGAAGCGCCACCACGGCACCACCGCGATATTGAGCACGGCGAGCACCAGGGTGACCACGACCACCGCGAGCTGCGCGCCGCGATGGCCGGAGTCGACCACCACCCAGACGATTTCGGCGACGAACGGGACAACCCAGGACAGCGCCGCCTGCAGGGTCCACAACAGTTTCGCCTTGGGGCTTGGACGCCAGGCCGGATCGGCCATGATCGTGCGCGGCTGCGACATGCTGCCATGGTTCCACGAACTCGCGTGATCGGGTGGTGTGCCGTGCGCGGCGACCGATCCGGATCGGAATAGAGTGGCGCGGCCCGCGGTTGTCCCCACTCACAACCACTGGAGGGAGACAGTTCGGGATGGGTAGCGCATGATCGAAGGTGTGAGCGAGCCCAGCGAGGGAATCAAAGACACAGCACTTCCAGTCCCGGCGAAGCCCAACGGCAGCGAGGCGCGGCTGTGACTGAGCTAGCGACCCCCAGTGTTCCGTCGGCACCGCCTTCACCGTCGGCCATGCGCCGGGCGCTGCGGCGTGCTCGCGACGGCGTGACACTGAACGTGGACGAGGCCACGGTGCTGCTGCACGCACGCGGCGACGATCTCGCGGATCTGTGCCACAGCGCCGCCAGGGTGCGCGATGCCGGACTGGAGTCGGCCGGTCGTCCGAAGACGATCACCTATTCGCGCAATGTTTTCATTCCGCTGACCCGGCTGTGCCGGGACAAGTGCCACTACTGCACCTTCGTCACGGTGCCGGGCAAGCTGCGCGCCGAGGGCAAGGGCATGTTCCTGGAGCCCGACGAGGTACTCGACATCGCCCGCCGCGGCGCCGCACTCGGCTGTAAGGAAGCGCTGTTCACCCTCGGTGACCGGCCGGAGGACCGCTGGCCGGAGGCCGCGCAGTGGCTCGACGAACGCGGCTACGACTCCACCATCGACTACCTGCGCGCGGTATCGATCATGGTGCTGGAGGAGACCGGCCTGCTGCCGCACCTGAACCCCGGCGTGATGAGCTGGGAGGAGATCTCCCGCCTCAAGCCGGTGTCGCAGTCCATGGGCATGATGCTGGAGACCACCGCGACCAGGTTGTTCACCGAAAAAGGCAACTGCCACTACGGAAGTCCGGACAAGGACCCCGCCGTGCGGCTGCGCGCCATCACCGACGCGGGCAGGCTTTCGGTGCCCTACACCACCGGCATCCTGGTCGGCATCGGCGAGACGATGGCCGAGCGCGCCGACTCGATCATGGCGATTCGCAAGGTGCACAAGGCATTCGGGCATATCCAGGAAGTGATCATCCAGAACTTCCGTGCCAAGGACGACACCGCCATGCGCGATGTGCCGGACGCGGGCATCGACGAATTCCTGGCCACCGTCGCGGTCACCCGGCTGCTGCTCGGTCCCGACGTGCCGGTGCAGGCGCCGCCGAACCTGGTGTCGCACCAGGACTGCGTCGCGTTGATCGAGGCGGGTATCGATGACTGGGGCGGCGTCTCGCCGGTCACCGTCGATCATGTGAATCCCGAGCGTCCGTGGCCGAACCTGGACACGCTGCGCGAGATCACCGAGGCGGCGGGCTATCAGCTGGTCGAGCGCACTTCCGCGCACCCGAAGTACGTGCGTGCGGGCAATCCGTGGATGGATCCGCGGATCGGCGCGCACGTCGCCGCGCTGTCCGATCCGGCGACCGGCCTGGCGAATCCGGACGCGATCCCGGTCGGGCTGCCGTGGCAGGAACCGGACGTGTCCTGGGAATCCGCCGGGCGCGTCGACCTCAATACCGCGATCGATACCGAGGGCCGTAATACCGAGAGCCGCAGCGATTCGGCGCTCGGTGAGGATGTCGTCGGCGCGTTCGGCGATTGGGACACCATCCGCGAACAGGCGCGCGACCTGGCGACCGCCGCGCCCGAGCGCCTCGACGCCGACGTGCTCGCGGCGCTGCGCGCGGCCGAACGCGATCCGGCCGGGCTGACCGACGCCGAATATTTGGCGCTGGCCACCGCGGACGGCGCGGATCTGGAAGCGGTTGCCGCGCTGGCCGATCAGCTGCGCCGCGACACCGCCGGCGACGACGTCACCTATGTGGTGAACCGGAATATCAACTTCACCAACATCTGCTACACCGGCTGCCGCTTCTGCGCGTTCGCCCAGCGCAAGGGCGATGCGGACGCGTTCACGCTGAGCATGGACGAGGTCGCCGACCGGGCATGGGAGGCGCATGTCGACGGCGCCACCGAGGTATGCATGCAGGGCGGTATCGATCCCGATCTGCCGGTGACCGGCTACGCGGATCTGGTGCGCGCGGTGAAGCAGCGGGTGCCGTCGATGCATGTGCACGCGTTCAGCCCGATGGAGATCGTCAACGGCGCGTCGCGCGGCGGCGAGAGCATCCGCGAGTGGCTGACGGCGCTGAAGGAGGCCGGCCTCGACACCATCCCCGGCACGGCGGCGGAGATCCTCGACGACGAGGTGCGCTGGGTACTCACCAAGGGCAAGCTGCCGAGCTCGGCGTGGATCGAGGTGATCACCACCGCGCATCAGGTCGGCCTGCGATCCAGCTCGACCATGATGTACGGCCACGTGGACAGCCCGAAGCACTGGGTCGGCCACCTGCGGGTGCTGCGCGGAATCCAGGACGAGACAGGCGGTTTCACCGAATTCGTACTGCTGCCGTTCGTGCATCAGAGCGCGCCGCTGTACCTGGCGGGCGCGGCTCGCCCCGGTCCGACCATCCGGGACAACCGCGCCGCGCACGCGCTGGCCCGCATCATGCTGCACGGCCGTATCGACAACATCCAGACCAGCTGGGTGAAGCTGGGCACCACCGGCACCAGGCTGATGCTCAACGGCGGCGCCAACGATCTCGGCGGCACCCTGATGGAGGAGACCATCTCCCGGATGGCGGGCTCGCAGCACGGCTCCGCCAAGACCGTCGCGGAGCTGCGGGATATCGCCGAGGGCATCGGCCGTCCCGCGCGCGAACGCACCACCACCTACGGCGTACCGGCGCACAAGGTTTCGGCGCTGCCGTTGATAGGGGGATAGTCAACGCGGCTTTCCACGCCCGGTCCGCGGCCACTGCCGGCCGCGGACCGGGTCATGCGGGTAATTATCGGCAAGTCACCGAGGATGAGACGTCACCGTCGCGATATGTTTCGGTCATCTGCCACACCGATCGAGTTAGGGCAGGCTGACCGGTAGTAACGTGTGGGGTGCCGGGATACTGTTGCGCGGGCGGAGTAATCCTGAGGTGAGGACAGACTAGGAGAACGGCTGTGCCGTACATCATCGCTGAACCGTGCGTTGACGTGAAGGATAAGGCGTGCATCGAGGAATGCCCCGTGGATTGCATCTACGAGGGTGGCCGCATGCTGTACATCCATCCCGACGAGTGCGTGGACTGTGGTGCGTGTGAGCCGGTCTGTCCGGTGGAGGCGATCTTCTACGAAGACGACACCCCGGATCAGTGGAGCGGTTACGTGAACGCCAACGTCGACTTCTTCAACGAACTCGGTTCCCCGGGTGGCGCGACCAAGGTCGGCCAGGTCGATTACGACCCGCCGTTCATCAAGGAACTGCCGCCCATGGCGAGCGAGTGATCTGACGTGTCATCGCGTGGCCGGGTCAGCTCGCTGCTGCCCGATTTCCCCTGGGACACCATCGCTTCGGCGAAGGCCGAGGCCGCAGCGCATCCGGACGGGATAGTCGACCTCTCGGTCGGCACCCCGGTCGATCCGGTGGACCCGCTGATCCGCACCGCGCTGAACTCGGTCGCGTCGGTGCCCGGCTACCCGGCCACGCACGGCACCCCCGAACTGCGCGCGGCGGTGATCGACGCGCTCGCCCGCAGGTACCGGATCACCGGAATCGCCCCGGCCGCCGTGCTGCCGGTGATCGGTACCAAGGAGTTGATCGCGGGCCTGCCCCGGCTGCTCGGCCTGGGCGCGGACGACCTGGTCGTCATCCCCGAGGTGGCGTACCCGACCTACGAGGTCGGCGCATTGCTCGCGGGCACGAAACTGCTGCGCGCGGACGGGCTCACCCAGCTCGGGCCGCAGTCGCCCGCGCTGATCTTCGTGAACTCGCCGTCGAACCCGACCGGCAAGGTGCTCGGCGTCGAGCATCTGCGCAAGGTGGTGGCGTTCGCGCGGGAACGCGACGCGATCGTGGCATCCGACGAGTGCTACCTGGGGCTGGCCTGGGAAGGTCGGGCGATCTCGATCCTGGATCCCGAGGTGTGCGACGGGGATCACACCAATCTGCTTGCCGTGCACTCGCTGTCCAAGACTTCGAACCTGGCGAGTTACCGCGCCGGGTTCGTCACCGGTGATCCCGGGCTGGTCGCCGAGCTGCTCGAGGTGCGCAAGCATTCCGGCATGATCATGCCGTTCCCGATCCAGGCCGCGATGACCGCCGCGCTCGGCGACGACGCGCACGAGGCGGCACAGCGTGAGCGCTACCGCGCCCGCCGGGAAGTGCTGCGAAAGGCGTTGGTGGGGGCCGGATTCCGGATCGATCACTCCGATGCCGGGCTGTACCTGTGGTCGACCCGCGGCGAACCGTGCCGCACCACCCTGGACTGGCTCGCCGAGCGCGGCATCCTGGCCGCCCCCGGTGACTTCTATGGGCCCGCCGGAGCGGAGCACGTGCGCATCGCGCTCACCGCCACCGACGAGCGTATCGCCGCCGCGGCGGAGCGCCTGAAAGCCCACTGAAGGCGCGACCTGCCGTCGTGCCCGCGGTACCGAGCGACCGATAGACTCGGCTCGGCCGTTCGTCGACCCGACCGATGCCCGCGGCCCCTGCGGTGACGATCGGCGAAAGGTTCAGTGATGGAGGCGGCGCTCGGCGCCGGTGCGATGTTCGCCGGATACCGGATCGAGCGCGTGCTCGGTCAGGGTGGCATGGGGACGGTCTATCTCGCGGCGCATCCGCGGCTGCCGCGCTCGATCGCCCTGAAACTGCTCGGCCGCGAGCTCTACGCCGATGACGAACTGCGGCTGCGATTCGAGCGTGAGGCCGATGTGGCCGCGCGGCTGGACCACCCGAATATCGTCGCGGTGTACGACCGCGGCGTCGAAGATCACCAGTTGTGGATCTCGATGCAGTACGTCGACGGCTCCGACGCGGCCGAATTCCGCGGTGCGTCGATGGATCCGGCGCGTGCGGTGCGCATCGTCGGGCAGACCGCCGACGCGCTGGACTACGCCCACGAACGCGGCGTGCTGCACCGGGATGTGAAGCCCGCCAACATCTTGCTGACACCGGTGCGCGGCGGTGACCGAGTGCTGCTGTCCGACTTCGGCATTGCCCGATTGCGCGACGAGACACACGGCCTCACCAAGACCGGCACCTTTGTCGCGACGCTGGCTTACGCCTCGCCCGAACAACTCTCGGGACACCCGCTCGATCACCGCGCCGACCAGTACGCACTCGGCGCCACCCTGTTCGCGCTACTGACCGGCCAAACCCCCTTCGCGGCAACCAATCCCGGCACGATCGTCACCGCGCACCTCCAGCGTCCGGTCCCGTCCGCGAGCGCGGCCGCACCGGGCCTGCCTGCCGCGATCGATGCGGTGATCGCCAAGGCGATGGCCAAGCGCCCCGACGCCCGCTTCACCAGCTGCGCCGAATTCGCCGACGCCGCCGCGGAAGCGCTGGCCGACCGCAGGACCGCGCCGACACAGCAGGCCGCGCGACCGATGATCGCCGAACACGAGATGCCGCTGAACGCCGACTCGCAGCAGCACGCCACGCGGGGCAGACACCGTGCGCCGAGCGGCCCTGTGCCAGAGAGCAATCCAGCTGCGTCGCCGGGCCAGCAGTTCGCCTCGACCGGCGGGCCGGTGGATCAGTTCCATTCGCCAGGGTCAGGTCGGCCGCACATTCCAGTCGGGCCGTCGGGGCAGCCATTCAGTCCGGCCGGTGTGCACGGACAGCACTTCACGACGGCAGGTTCGCAAGGACAACGGTTCAGTCCAGCCGGGGCCGCTCCGGGTCAGCAGGTTGGTGATGTGGGTGCGCCAGGACAGCAGTTCGTTCCGCAAGGGTCGACGGGGCAGCAGATCGGTGTTGTAGGCGCACCGGGGCAGCAGTTCGTTCCGCAAGGACCGGCGGCGGGTCAGCAGGTTGGTCCGGTGGGCGCGCTGGGCCAGCAGTTTGTTCTGCCGGGGTCGGCATCGGGTCGGCAGCACACGGCAACCGCGGTGCCCGATCGGCAGTATGCCGCGGTCGGGTCCGTATCAGGGCAACAGTTCGCGCCCGGGGCGGCGGGAACGCCTCCGGCGGCGGCGCCGCATTCCGGTCGCCAGCGCTCGCCACGTGAGCGAAAGATCCGGCGGCGCAGGGCCATCGCCGCCGCGATCGCCGTATTCGGCTTCGTCGTGGTCATCGTCGCGGCCAGGGAAGGTGGCACACCGCTCGCTCCGGCCGCCGATCCGGGGCAGCCGTCCCCGCCCGCCCCGGCGGCACCATGGGGTGCGAGTCAATCCATCGCCGACGCCTTCCCGGAGCTGATTCCGGGAAGTCCCGAAGAGACCGGGTGGCGCGGTGCGAGCTGTGGTGAGGTCGCGCCGATCACCGGGCCGACCGATCCACCGCCGACACACCAGCTGGCGTGTACTGACCGCGACGGCGTCCAGGTCAGGTATTCGGAGTTCGCCGCGGCGGGCGATATCGACGGGTATCTCGCGGTCGAGGTGGACGAGCTCGCGGATTCCGGGAGCAGGGCCGTCGAGGGCGGCAGACTACTGGTCTACCAAGCGCCCGACCATGCCACATTCCCGCTACTGACCCGGGTCCGTAACTCGACACGTGGACGGATCTTGATCGAGGTGAGCTGGCCCAGCCACACCTTCGAAGACATCTACCAACAGTGGTGGCACCCCGCCCCCTTCTAACCACTGGCGTGGGTGTCGAGTGTGCAATAACGGCGGCGTCGTTCGAGTAGCACCGGCGCGGTTGCACGCTCGCGGATCTACGGCGTCGGTTCGATGGGTGGGTCGGCGAAGATTTCGACCTGATGGTTCCCGTTGGTCAGGCGGGTCGCCGCCGATTCGGTGACCCGGAGGGCGAACAGTCCCTCGACGGGGTCGACGGCGATCAGGCCGAAGGCGATATCGACGTCACGCTCGGCGAGCCCCAGCGTCCGCAGGGCGACGGCGAGCGTCGCGTTCCGCGGCAGCCGGATGGTGAGCAACGGCATGTCTCCACGCTACGCGCGGTTCGCCGCCCCGCGCAGCCCGTCGAGCAGTGCCGCGGTGTCGATGGTGCCATATCCGTAGTCGTAGTCGAATCCCGCGTCGCCGCGGTCGGTCGCGGTGCGCCGCAACAGGTCTCGCAGCCGGGCCGGTGGCAGTGCGGTCGCCGGCCACTCGGTGCGGACCGCCGCGATCACCCCCGCCGCGACCGGGCAGGCGGCCGAGGTGCCGGTATCCGGTTCGGTGGCGCCGAAGGCCGTCGACCCGAGGAAATGGGTGTAGGCGCAGACATCGGGCTTCTGCGCGGACAGCCGCCCCGGCCCCTGCGAGGAGTAGCCGACCCGCGCACCCGCGGTGTCGACGCCGCCGATGCTCAGCACGCTCGGATGGGAGTTCGCGCCGGTGATGGGACGATCCGGGAATGCGCAGCGCCCGTCCGGGCAGTCGCGCCCGCAATTGCCCGCCGCGAAAACGATGTCGGCGCCCGCGGCTTCGAGCGAACCGACGATGACGTTGAACGGGTGCGACGGATTGTCGGAGTAGTTGCCCGGCTGCCCGACCGGCAGATCCCACTGCGGCGAGAACGAACCCCAGCTGTTGCTGATCACCAGCGCCCGCGACTCGGCGGGCTGATCGGTCAGCACCGTGCGCAGATGGGCGTAGCCGGCGAGCGCGTCGGAGAGCAGCCCCTCCATCACCGTGCCGCCGCGCCGGGTGCTGCGCAGCACCGGAAGATCGAGCAGGGTGGCCTGCGGTGCGGCGATCAGCGTGTCGAACGCGCACATGGTGCCGTGGTCGACGGGAAAGCGGCCGGGTGTTCCGGTGACGCCCGAGGGGTTCCAGCTGCGGTTCCGATCGATGGTCACCGGCGCGCCGCGAACCTGTTCGACGTGCGCGGCATTGATACCGGTGTCGACGATGGCCACCGCGACCGACTTGCCGGTGAGCCCGGCCGCCGCCAGATCCGTGGCGCGCAGCCGCGTTCCCACGTCGTGCCAGTTGCCGACGGCCGCGGTGTCGCCGCAGGTGAGGATGGTTTCGATGATCGGGTCCGCGAAAATGCCGAGTACGGCGGGTGCCGTGGACAGTCGGGGGAGGGCCCGCGCCAGGTGCGCATCGGGAATCTCTCCTCGGATCACCACCGAGGCGTGCGCGGGCGAGGTGGAGTAGCTCATCAGCTCCGGTTCGCCCGGTCTCGGCGCCGGTTTCGGCAGGACAACGGGGGCGTAGGACAGGTCGAGCTCTACATGGGGCAGGTCGTCGACGAGATCTGCCGGTGCGACCGTTGCCGCCGGATCGGCCACTGCGGCAATCAAATCGACAGTCGGGCGAAGCTCAATCAGCACGCGCATGATGGACATATTGCCGGTATCGCGGCCGACGTTCCGGTCGGACGCGCGAAATTCACGGCCGACGCGCAGAACAGGGATGGCGTGTCGGTAGTGGAGGCGACGCCGTGCCCGGTTCGACATAGCGGGCCGATCGCCGGTCCGACACGATGATCAGTGGTGCGCCGGGGTGCGCCCCTGCGGCGCGAACAGCGATAACCTGGGGTATGGACGCTGTCACGGTAGTCCCCATTCCCGCCAATGAGACCGTGCACTCGTACGCACCGGGCAGCAGGGAACGCGAACTGCTCGTCGCGAAGCTCGCCGAAATTTCCGGGCAGTCCGTCGAAGTGCCGCTGGTGGTCGGCGGTAAGCATCGGCCGGGGATCGGCACACGGCACGAGATCGTCGCGCCGCACCGCTATCGGCAGGTGCTCGGAACCTACACCGACACCACGCATTCGGAGGCGCGGAGCGCCATCGATGCCGCGATCGCCGCGGCGCCGGGCTGGCGCGCCATGCCGTTCGACGAGCGGGCCGCGGTCCTGCTGCGCGCGGCCGATCTGCTCGCCGGGCCGTGGCGGGAAACCATCGCCGCCGCAACGATGCTGGGGCAATCCAAGACGGCCTATCAAGCCGAGATCGACGCGCCGTGCGAGCTGGTCGACTTCTGGCGTTTCAATGTGACCTTCGCGCGCGAGATCATGGCCCAGCAGCCGATGTCGAGCGCCGGGGTGTGGAACCGGCTCGAATACCGGCCGCTGGAGGGGTTCGTCTACGCGATCACGCCGTTCAACTTCACCGCGATCGCCGGGAATCTGCCGACGGCGCCCGCGCTGATGGGCAATACCGTGGTCTGGAAACCGTCACCGACACAGACCTTGTCGGCGTTCTACACGATGAAACTGCTGGAGGCGGCGGGCCTGCCGCCCGGGGTGATCAATATGGTGACCGGCGACGGTATCGCGCTGTCGGAGGTGGCGCTCACCGATCCGCGGCTGGCCGGTATCCATTTCACCGGCTCCACCAGCACATTCCAGTATCTGTGGCAGCAGGTCGGCGCGAATATCGGCCGCTACCACGGCTATCCGCGACTGGTGGGGGAGACCGGCGGCAAGGATTTCATCGTCGCGCACCCCTCGGCCGATCCGGATGCGTTGCGCACCGCGCTGATTCGCGGCGCCTACGAATATCAGGGCCAGAAGTGCTCGGCCGCCTCCCGCGCCTATATCCCGCGCTCGGTGTGGCGCGCCATGGGCGACGAGTTCCTCGACCTGACCGCCGGGCTCGCCTACGGCGACGTGGCCGATCTGACGAATTTCGGTGGCGCGCTGATCGATCGGCGCGCCTACGACAAGAACGTCGCCGCCATCGAACGGGCCAGGTCCGCCGGGCTCACCATCCCGGTCGGCGGCACCTACGACGACAGCGAGGGTTGGTTCGTCCGGCCGACCGTGCTGCTCGCGGACGATCCGCACGACGAATCGTTCGCCACCGAGTATTTCGGGCCGATCCTTTCGGTGCACGTCTACGACGACGCGGAACCGGGCGCTTTCGCCGCCGTTCTCGCCGAGGTGGAATCGGCCGCGCCGTACGCGCTGACCGGCGCGGTATTCGCCCAGGACCGCAACGCGGTCGAACAGGCAGGCGCCGCACTGCGATTCGCGGCGGGCAACTTCTACATCAACGACAAGCCGACCGGCGCGGTGGTCGGCCAGCAGCCGTTCGGCGGCGCCCGCGCCTCCGGTACCGACGACAAGGCGGGCTCACCGCTCAACCTGCTGCGCTGGGTGGCGCCGCGCACGATCAAGGAAACCTTCGTTCCGCCAACGGATCACCGCTATCCGCACATGGCGGGAGGGGCGGGGTGAACCCGCTGCGACCGGTCATTCTCGCCGCGGCCGCATCGCCGCGGATGAAACAGGCGCTCACCCGCGTACCCGTCACCGCCGAGATCGTGCGCCGCTTCGTCGCGGGGGAAACCAGGGACGAGCTCGTGCCCGTCGTGCGCGGCCTGCTCGCGAGCGGCCGGATGATCAGCGTCGACTTCCTCGGCGAGAACACCACCGACAGCGCACAGGCCGATGCCACGGTGGCGGAATACCTTTCGCTGATCAACGACCTGTCCGCGCTGGCATCGGAGTTTCCCGAACCGGTAGCGGCTGCGGTGGTCGAGGTGTCGGTGAAGCTGTCCGCGCTCGGGCAGGCCTTGCCGGGGTACGGCCCGGCCGTCGCCACCGAGCATCTGCGCACGCTGTGCACCAAGGCCGCCGAGTCCGGGGTGTGGGTCACCGTCGATATGGAGGACCACACCACCACCGACGCCACCTTGGCGGCGGTGCGCGAGCTGCGCGCCGAATTCCCTTGGCTCGGTGCGGTCGTGCAGTCCTATCTGCATCGCACCGAGGCCGACTGCCGCGCACTGTCCGGTGCGGGATCGCGAATCCGGTTGTGCAAGGGCGCCTATCGAGAACCACATACCGTCGCCTATCAGCGGGCGAGCGAGGTGACCGACTCCTATCTGCGCTGCCTGGAGCTGCTGATGCGCGGCGACGGCTATCCGATGGTGGCCTCGCACGATCCGGTGGCGATCCTGGCCGGTGAGCGTCTCGCCATCGAAACCGGCCGCGGCGCCGACCGTTTCGAACATCAGATGCTCTACGGGATTCGGCCCGCCGAACAGCTGCGGCTGGCCGAATCCGGGTACGCGATGCGCGTCTACATCCCCTACGGCACCCAGTGGTACGGCTACCTGACCCGCCGCCTCGCCGAGCGCCCGGCGAACCTCGGCTTCTTCCTCCGTGCCCTGGTCAGCAAATCCTGACGGTCAGACCAGTGGCTTACCGCGCTTGATCCGCAGGCGCATGTCGAACAGATAGGCATTGAGCGGAAACAACCTGGCCTGCTTGGGGAGTCGGCTGTGCACCGCCGCGATCGCGCGCAGCATCCGGTCGAACCGGCGCTGATCGTCAGCGGTCCAGGTCATGCGCATCTCGTCGCGCATGTGCTGCGGCAGCAGGCCGGTGACCACGAACCGCTGGAATCGGGCGAAGGTGAATCGCACCGGGCGCGGCATCATTTCGAGATCGATGATGCCGTCGAAGTATTCGCGCAGCGCGGGTTCGATCCGGTGTTGCGCCAGCGTCTGCTCCCACCACGGCAACAACTCGGCACGATTGGCAGGCCACATCTCCGCGCGCATCTGCAGTGTGGTGCCGAGCCTGGCGCAGTACTGGTAGAACGCCTCGGCGGTGGCGTCGTCCATCGGCCCGTGCATCCGGGTGTACAGATCCTCCATGCCCCAGTAGATGGTGGCCGCCACCCACAGTTGCAGTTTCGGATCGAAGGCGTTGTATTTCACCGGGCTCGCCGCGGTCGAGCGCACCGGGCGATGCGCGCGGTTGACCGCGTCGCGGTAGACGGCGCGCTCCTCGTCGGAGCCCATCATCGCGACCGCGATGTAGGTGAGCGTGGTGCGCAGGCGTTTGACCGGATGCAGCGTGATCTTGCCGCTGTCCACGGTGCTCTCCAGCACGCCGCGGCCGACCGGGCGCAGGCTGAGCTGCATGATCACGTTCGCGGTGCCGCCGAGGAAGGCCGCGACGCCGTCCATGTACTCCTGGATGGACTCCGGCGTGAAGGGTAAGACCTGAGTGCTCGGGTCCGGCTCGTGCTCGGCGATGCGCAGCGGGGCGGTCATCGTTGACCTCGTCTTTCTGTGGCCGCCAGCTCAGTGATTGAGCGAGCGGATGAGAAGATTTCTCACCAACTCTCTCATCGCCTCGAGGTCGTGTCAATCACTCTCGCCACGCGCTGATGTTATGCGAAGCTGGAAGCGTCATCGTTTCAATCGCGCGGATAGGGTGGGTGTTATGGCGAGGCTGACCCGACTGCTGCAATTGGTGCGCAACACCGAACCGGAGGACCGCAACCAGGCGCCGGTGCTCGACGCCGCGCTGCTCGCGTTCCTCGACTTCGGCATCAAGCGCACCAGCATGGTCGAGGTGGCCCGGCGCTGCGGGCTCTCGCTCGCCACGCTGTATCGCCGCTTCGCGAGCAAGACCGACCTGATCCAGGCGGTCGGGCTGTGGCAGGCGCGCCAGTTCATCGCGAACGTCGACGGTGCGCTGCAGAAACAGATCGATCAGGACGCCAGCGCCGAGGATCAAATCGTCGAGCTGTTCGTCGCCTTCCTGAACGGACTGCGCGGCAACAAACTGCTCGACCGGCTGCTGCAGACCGAACCCGAGATCGTGCTGCCCTATCTCACCGTGCGCGGCGCGCCGGTGATCGAGCTCGGCCGCGACTACCTGGCCGAGTTCATCGCGCGGCTGCAGCGGGAAGGCAAACTGCCCGATTACGATCCGGAGCCGCTGGCCGAGATGATCGCGCGCACCGCGCTGTCGCTGGCGCTCACACCGCAGACAGTGATCCCGCTCGGTGACGACGATGCCGCGCGGCGCTTCGCCCGCGACCACGTGGTGGTGTCGTTCCGGGTTCGCTGATCCGCGCGGCGCTAGTGCGTGCCGAGTAGCTGGTGCGCCATCGCGGGGATGGCGTCGAGCACGTCGGCGGTCTGCTCGGCGGCCGTGCCCCTGGTGTGCGCGGTGACCGCGAAGCCGGGGCCGTAGGAGGCCGAGGCCACCTCCGGCTCGCCGATGTCGGACCAGCCCCACTTGGTGCCGAGGACGGCGGGCAATCGCGCTGTGCCCCAATCCTGTTCGGTGCCGTCCGCGGCGGTCGAGCCCGCCGACGCCATCCATTCGAACAGCGGTGAGCTCGGATCGGTGCGCAGCTTGTTCTCCAGGAAACCTGCCATGTCCGCGGTGCTGGTGGACGCCGAACCCCAATCCGGCCCCGCATGCGTCTCGGTGAGCCGGTATTCGGCGGCGATCTCGTCGATCGCGCGCGGATAGCGCGCCGCCATCAGCGCCGCGGCGGCGTCGTCGGAGTAGCGGATCATCCGCTCGGCCAGTTCGCGATCGGTGCTCGAACTCGCCGCGTCGCCGTGCCGCAGTGCGTAATCGGCCAGGTACAGCTTGGTGAGCGACAGGCCGCTGCGCGGTTCGTGCTCGTTGTCGGTGCCCCAGTGGACGCCGAGGGTCGACCGCAGCGAGATCGCCGTGCGCTCCGGTACCGGCGCGGGCTCGGCAGACTCCGCGCCCGCGGCAGCCGCGAAGATCGTCAAACACGCGCCGACGGTGGCCACTGCCAGCCCCGCCGCCCGGTAGTTGGTCGCAGGCACTGCGCGAGCTGCCGCGGTGTTCGCCCCCTGCCGCGTTGCTCGGTCGCCCGCCGTACTCGACGCTAGGTGTGCTGCTCGATAGCCCATCGTTTCCTCCTGGCTTCGGCCTCCGGTGACCCGGCATCGGCACTGGAGTCGAGATAACCTCGAGGCGACGGGGATCGCTGGGTACGACACGCGGTTGCGGCTGGGTTGCTGTGCTGTCGACGCTCGTGGTTCCGGCGGGCGCTCGGGACAGCCGCACGCGAGGGCGGCGGTTGCGCGCACTTCGGCGGACGCCGGATCCGGTGCCGGGCGTTCGCGTCGCTACACCAGGCGCAGGCCGAGGCGGCGGCGCAGGCGCAGGTCGAGCAGGTAGGCGTTGAACGGGAACATTCTGGCCTGCTTGGGGATTCGTTCGTTCACCGCGCCGAGTGCGCGCAGGATGCGGTCGAGTTTGCGGTCGTCGGCCGGATCCCAGGTCATGCCCATTTCCTCGCGCAGGTGCGGTGGCAGCAGTCCGGTGACGAAGAAGCGGTGCACCGCGCCGAAGGCGAGCTGGGCCGGGCGGGGCAGCATCTTGAGGTCGATGAGGTCGTTGAAGTAGTCGCGGACCGGCGGGTCGATGATGGTCGCGGCCAGGTTCTCGTCCCAATATTTCGCGAAGGCGGCGCGATCCGCCGGCCACTGTTCGGGGCGCATCTGCAGCGTGGTGCCGAGGCGGGAGCCGCTTCGGTAGAAGTAGTCGGCGGTGACCTCGTCCATCGGGCCGTGCATCCGCTCGTACATATCCTGCGCGCCCCAGTACAGGCAGGCGGCCACCCAGAGCTGCAATTTCGGGTCGAAGGCGTTGTATTTCACCGGGCTCGCGGCATTCGACCGCACCGCCTGGTGCGAGGTGTTGACCGCGTCGCGATAGGCGGCGCGTTCGTCCGCGGTGCCGAGCATGGCGACCGAGAGGTAGGTGAGGGTGGTGCGCAGCCGCTTGATCGGGTGCAGCATCACCTTGCCGCTGTCGACGGTGCTCTCCACCACGCCGTAGCCGACCGGCGGCGTGCTCAGCTGCATGATGACATTGGCCGTGCCGCCGAGGAATCCGGCGATACCGTCGATGAACTGCGCGATATCGAACTGCTCCGGCACCTCGGGCTCGGGTACCGGCAGGCGGAGCGGGCTGGTCATCGTCGACCCCATTTCTCGTCGCTGAGAAAGATATGCACCAACTTTCTCACCGCCTCGGTGGGAGTGTCAACCATCACATTCCGGCCGGAATCGGGTCCGCACGCTGGGCGGAGTGGGCGTGTGGGCGGCGTCGAAGTAGCGTGGGCCGGGTGTCCTTCGGTCCGTCATTGCTGCTTCGTTCCCTGAACCCCGCCGCCGTCGCCGCGGGGGCCGATATCCCGAATGCGGTCACCATCGATGGGGTGACGCTGTCGCGCAGTGACCTGCTCGGCGCGGCGACCTCGGTGGCCGAACGCGTCGCCCGCGCCGATCGGGTCGCGATACTCGCCGAGCCGACGGTGACCACGGTGCTCGCGGTCGTCGGCTGCCTGATCGCCGGTGTCACGGCCGTTCCGGTGCCGCCGGATTCGGGAACCGCCGAAATGGCGCACATACTCGGCGATTCCGGTGCGCAGGCCTGGCTGGGGAAGGCGCCCGAAGGCTCCGAGCTGCCGGTGGTTCCGGTGCGCGTGCACGCCCGCTCCTGGCACACCTATCCCGAACCCGACCCGGCCACAACGGCATTCGTGCTCTACACCTCGGGAACTACCGGCCTGCCCAAGGGGGTGGTGCTGAGCCGTGCCGCGGTCGCCGCCGGGTTGGACGCGGTGGCCGACGCCTGGGCTTGGACGCCCAACGACGTACTGGTGCACGGGCTTCCGCTGTTCCACGTGCACGGCCTCGTCCTCGGCGTGCTCGGCGCCCTGCGGGTGGGCAGCCCGCTGATCCACACCGGCAAGCCGACGCCGCAGGCCTACGCCGCGGCCGAGGGCAGCCTCTACTTCGGTGTGCCGACCGTGTGGTCGCGCATCGTCGAAGAACCAGATCTGGCAAAGCAATTGGCCGATGCCAGGCTGCTGATCTCCGGCAGTGCGCCGCTGCCGGTGCCGGTCTTCGAGCGCCTGCGCGAGCTCACCGGCCACGCGCCGATCGAGCGCTACGGGATGAGCGAAACCATGATCACGCTGTCCACCCGGGTCGACGGCGAGCGCCGCCCCGGCTGGGTCGGCACCCCGGTGCTCGGCGTGCGGACCAGGTTGCGCGACGAAGCGGGCGCCGAGGTACCGCACGACGGTGAAAGTGTCGGCGCACTTCAGGTTTGCGGCCCGATGCTGTTCGACGGCTATCTCGACCGCCCCGATGCCACCGCCGCCGAGTGGACCGAGGACGGCTGGTTCAAGACCGGTGACGTCGCCGTCATCGACGCGAGCGGCTTCCACCGCATCGTCGGCCGGGAATCGGTGGACCTCATCAAGTCCGGCGGTTACCGGATCGGCGCGGGGGAGGTCGAGACGGTACTGCTCGGACACCCGATGGTCGCCGAGGTCGCGGTGGTCGGCCTGCCCGACGCGGATCTCGGCCAGCGCATCGTCGCCTTCGTCGTGCCGCGCGGCGCCTATCCCGATTCGATCGAGAAAGACCTGATCGATCATGTGGCCGAACAACTTTCGGTACACAAGCGCCCACGCGAGATCCGCGTTGTCGACGTGCTCCCGCGCAACGCCATGGGCAAGGTGCAGAAAAAACTGCTGAGCTGACGGTATTGACCTCGACCCGGCTTCGGGTCTTAGCGTGATCACGTGCGCCGAACGCGCACCGCGGGGCAGGGGGATCGCTCGATCAGCCCAGAGCGAAACTTGCTGCGCGCGAACGTATTACCAAGATTAGGGTGAGGCATGTCCGTCACTTTGACACCAGCACAGATCGCTTACCTCGACGGCCAGTCGCTCGGTAGGCTCGCGACCGTCCGCCCCGACGGGTCGCCGCAGAACAGCCCGGTGGCCGTCACGTTCAACAAGGAACTCGGCACGATCGATATCGGCGGCTATCGAATGGGCGCCACCCGGAAATTCCACAACGTGCAGACCAACGACCGCGTCGCGCTGGTCGTCGACGACCTCGTCTCGCTCGACCCGTACACCCCGCGCTGCCTCGAAATCCGCGGCACCGCCGAAGCGCTCACCGACGCCGAGCCACCGCGCCCCGGCATGACCCGCGACGTCATCCGTATCCACCCCACTCGCATCATCGCCTTCGGCCTGGACGATGCGACCAGCTGATGTCACGTCACCAATAACGGGTGTGCACACCCCCAATGACAGCTGCACACCCGTTATAGAGGGTGTGTAGCTGGCACAAAGGGTGTGCGGAACTGGCGATTCGGCCGGTGCGCTCGGCGGCGCGAACCTCAGTCGTTGGCGTGCAGCGCCGCGTTCAGCTCGATGCCGGTGCCCTTGCGCGGCACCACCTCGACCGCACCGGTCTGCGAGTTGCGGCGGAACAGCAGGTTGTTCTGTCCGCTCAGTGCCGCCGCCTTCACCACGGTGCCGTCCGGGCCGGTCACCTTGGTGCCCGCGGTCAGGTACAGGCCCGCCTCCAGCACGCAGTCGTCGCCGAGCGGGATACCGAGGCCGGAGTTGGCGCCGAGCAGCGACCGCTCGCCGATCGAGATGATCGTGGTGCCGCCGCCGGAGAGCGTGCCCATGGTCGATGCGCCGCCGCCGATATCGGAGCCGTCGCCGACCAGCACGCCCGCCGAGATCCGGCCCTCGACCATCGACGCGCCGAGGGTGCCCGCGTTGAAGTTCACGAAGCCCTCGTGCATGACGGTGGTGCCGGAGGCCAGGTGCGCGCCGAGGCGGACCCGGTCCGCGTCACCGATGCGCACGCCGGAGGGCACCACGTAGTCGACCATGCGCGGGAACTTGTCGATGCTGTAGACCGTGACCGGTCCGCGGGCGCGCAGCTTGGCGCGGGTCGCCTCGAAACCGTCGACCGCGGCGGGGCCGTGGTTGGTCCACACCACATTGGTGAGCAGGCCGAACTGACCGTCCAGGCTCACCTCGTGCGGCTTGACCAGCCGGTGCGAGAGCAGGTGCAGGCGCAGGTAGACGTCGTGCGCGTCGACCGGCGCCGCGGACAGGTCGGCGATCGTGGTCCGCACCGCGATCACGTCGACGCCGCGCGCCTCGTCGAAGCCGAGCAGAGCGGCGTAATCCGCGGGCGCCTCGTCCAGCCGCTTGGTGCCGGTCTCGCCGAATGCGCCCAGCTCCGGGTTCGGGTACCAGGTGTCGAGGACGGTGCCGTCCGCGGTCACGTTGGCGATACCGATTGCTGCTGCTCCCTGAATGCTCACGTCAACAGAGGTTACCGACCGCTGCCGCCGCGTGGTGAACCCACGTCGCGCGAGGTGACGGCGCGGCGGTCGTAGGCTGAGGTGGTGACGACCATCGACTTGCGTGCCGACCCCGTTGCTCTCACCGCCGCCCTCGTCGACATCGAGAGTGTGTCGCGCGACGAGGAGCGGATCGCCACCCTCGTCGAGCGGGCGCTGCGTGAGCAGACCGTCGGATTCGAGATCCTGCGGCACGGCAATGTGGTGCTGGCCAGAACCCATCACGGGCTGCCGACCCGGGTGATCATGGCCGGGCATCTGGACACCGTGCCGATCGCCGACAACGTGCCGAGCCGCTTCGTTGTCGACGACGCGGGCCTGAAGATGCTCTACGGCTGTGGCTCGGTCGACATGAAATCCGGTGACGCGGTGTTCCTGCACCTGGCCGCGACCGTCGCCGAACCGGTGCACGACCTCACACTGATCTTCTACGACTGCGAGGAAATCGCCTCGGAATTCAACGGACTCGGCCATATCGAGCGCGAGCTGCCGGAGTGGCTCGCCGGAGATCTGGCGATCCTCGGCGAACCGTCCGGCGGCTGGATCGAGGCGGGTTGCCAAGGCACGCTGCGTGTTCGGCTTTCCACCGCGGGCCTGCGCGCGCATTCGGCGCGAGCCTGGCTCGGCGACAACGCGATTCACCGCCTCGCGCCGATTCTGCAGCGCCTGGCCGAGTACAAGGCGCGCGAGGTCGACATCGACGGCTGCGTCTACCGCGAGGGGTTGTCCGCGGTCCGCGTCTCCGGCGGCGTTGCGGGCAACGTGGTGCCCGATGCCGCCGAGGTCGACGTGAACTTCCGCTTCGCCCCCGACCGCACCGTCGACCAGGCCGTCGACCACGTGCGCGCGGTATTCGACGGCCTCGACCTGACCTTCGAGGTGACCGACTCGGCGCCCGGCGCGCTGCCCGGCCTGACCGCGCCCGCCGCGAAGGACCTGATCGCCTCCGTGCACAGCCACGGCGCGGGCGGCGTCCGCGCCAAGTACGGCTGGACCGATGTGTCCCGCTTCGCCGCGCGCGGTATCCCCGCGGTCAATTTCGGGCCCGGCGACCCCAACCTCGCGCACAAGCGCGACGAGCATGTGCCGACCGCACAGATCACCGCCGTCACCGCCATGCTGCGCAGCTACCTCACCGGCGCGGTGTGACAGCCCGGTAGCGTGGGGCCCATGTCGACCGACGCCGCCGAAAACGAGGTCACCAGCGTTCCGAAATCGGACCCCAAGTTCCGCGGACCGATCATGTTCCGCCGCGACCGCAAGGAGGGTCTCGGCACCTCGGATCAGAACCTGCTCGACAAGCACGGTCCGAGCGATTGGGTGCATACCGATCCGTGGCGGGTGCTGCGGATCCAGGCCGAATTCATCGAGGGCTTCGGCGCGCTGGCCGAGTTACCGCGCGCCGTCGCGGTCTTCGGATCCGCGCGCACTCCTGCCGATCACCCGGAGTACCAGGCGGGCATGGCCATCGGCGCCGCGCTGGCCCGCGCGGGTTTCGCGGTGATCACCGGCGGCGGGCCCGGCGCGATGGAGGCGGTCAACCGCGGCGCGTGCGATGCGGGCGGCTACTCGGTCGGCCTCGGTATCGAGCTGCCGTTCGAGCAGAGCCTCAACGAGTGGGTCGATCTCGGGATCAACTTCCGCTACTTCTTCGCGCGCAAGACCATGTTCGTGAAGTACTCGCAGGCATTCATCTGCCTGCCCGGCGGTTTCGGCACCCTCGACGAGCTGTTCGAGGCGCTCACGCTGGTGCAGACCCGCAAGATCACCCGGTTCCCGATCATCCTGTTCGGTTCGAAATACTGGGCGGGGCTTGTGGATTGGCTGCGCGATTCGCTCGGCGGCTCGGGCAAGATCGCGCCGGGCGATCTGGGCTTGCTGCATGTCACCGACAGTGTCGACGAGGTGATCCAGATCGTCTTGGGCGCCGCCGAATCCGGTGGGGCCGAGGATGCGCTGGGTACGGAGGATCAGTGGTGAGTGAGTCCGTGTATTCCGTTTGCGTGTACTGCTCGGCCAGCACGGCCGACCCCGCCTACATTTCGCTCGCCGCGCGCATCGGCACCGAGATCGCCAGGCGCGGTTGGCAACTCGTCTCGGGTGGCGGGCACGTCTCGATGATGGGCGCGGTGGCGACGGCGGCACGCGCCGGTGGCGCGCACACCGTCGGCGTCATCCCGAAGCACCTGGTGCACAAGGAAGTCGCCGACGTCGACGCCGACGAGCTGCTGGTCACCGACACCATGCGCCAGCGCAAGCAGCTCATGGAGGACCGGGCCGACGCGTTCCTCACGCTGCCCGGCGGCATCGGCACTTTGGAAGAATTCTTCGAAAGCTGGACCGGTGGCTATCTGGGACAGCATGATAAGCCCGTGGTGGTGCTGGACCCGGACGGCTTCTACCGCGGCCTGTTCCAGTGGCTGGACGAGCTCCACGACCGAAAGTTCGTGCCTCAGTCGGCGATGGACCGGATCACCGTGGTCTCCGATCTGGCCTCGGCCTTCACCGCGCTGAGGCCCGACGCGGCTTCGGAATCCTCCGCCTAGAAGGGGATCCGCGCCGCAGGTATGAGGAGATTGACGACGTGACCACGGACGTCCGCTCGACGGTGAGCTTGCTCGATCTGGCAAAACGCCTGCCCGCCATGGCATTGGAAGTGCCGGGCATGATGCGCAGCGCGCCGGGCATGCTGGTGCGGCCCGACGACAAATCGTCGGTCGGGCTGTTCTTCCAGCGCAATGCCCACCGTCATCCGGACCGTCCGTTCCTGCGCTTCGAGGGCCGCGCCTACACCTACGGCGAGGCCAACGCCGAGGTGAACCGCTACGCGAGTGTGCTTGCCGCGCACGGTGTCCGGCGCGGCGACGTGGTCGGTGTGCTGATGACCAACCGGCCGGAGACGCTGTTCGTCGCGCTGGCCACCGTGAAACTCGGCGGCACCGTCGGCCTGCTCAACCACAACCAGCGCGACCAGGTGCTCGCGCACAGCTTCGGCCTGCTGAACAGCGTCGTCAACGTGGTCGGCGAGGAATGCGCGGACGCGGTGGCCACGCTGGCCCAACCGCCGTCGAACATCCTCTACACCGGGGAGCTGCTGCGCGCCGCGCTCGGCGCCGATCCGGCGGACCCGCCGATCTGCGCCGAGATCACCGCCGAGGAGCGCGCGTTCCTGATCTTCACCTCCGGTACCACCGGCCTGCCCAAGGCCAGCGTGATGACCCATCTGCGCTGGACCAAGAGCATGGCGGGGCTCGGCGGTCTCGGAATTCGCCTGCGCGGCAACGACACCATGTACAGCTGCCTGCCGCTCTATCACAACAACGCGCTGACCGTCGCGCTGTCGTCGGTGATCTCCGCGGGTGCCACCTTCGCGCTCGGCCGCCAGTTCTCCGCGTCCCGGTTCTGGGACGAGGTGATCCGCGAACAGGCCACCGCGTTCATCTATATCGGCGAGCTGTGCCGATATCTGCTCAACCAGCCCGCCAAGCCGGCCGATCGGCAGCATCGG
Source organism: Nocardia sp. NPDC052566 (assembly GCF_044547285.1). Taxonomy (NCBI): domain Bacteria; kingdom Bacillati; phylum Actinomycetota; class Actinomycetes; order Mycobacteriales; family Nocardiaceae; genus Nocardia; species Nocardia sp. NPDC052566. The sequence continues at coordinate 573,346 of NZ_JBIUAF010000006.1, forward strand.
ATCCGCCTCGCCGTCGGCAACGGCCTGCGCCCCGAGATCTGGGACGAGTTCAAGAACCGCTTCGGCATTCGCCGGATCGTCGAGTTCTACGGCGCGAGTGAGGGCAACGTCGCCTTCATCAACGCGTTCAGCGTCGACCGCACCGCGGGCTTCGGGGTGCTGCCGTACGCGATCGTCGAATACGACGACGCGACAGGCAAGGCCAAGCGGGCCGCCGATGGCACACTGCGCCGCGTCCGCGTCGGCGAGATCGGGCTGCTGCTGTCCAAGGTGACGGGTCGTTCGCCGTTCGACGGCTACACCGACAAGGCCGCCACCGAGGCGAAGCTCGTCCGCGACGGCTTCACCAAGGGCGATGTCTGGTTCGATACCGGCGATCTGGTCCGCCACCAGGGCTGGAACCACATCGCGTTCGTCGACCGGCTCGGCGACACCTTCCGCTGGAAGGGGGAGAACGTGGCGACCACCGAGGTCGAGGGCGCGCTGTGCGAGGCCGACGAGATCGATCAGGCCGTCGTGTTCGGCGTCGACATTCCCGGCGCCGACGGCAAGGCGGGCATGGCGGCGGTGACGCTGCACCCCGGCGCCGATTTCGACGGCCAGAAGGTGGCCAAGCTCGTCTACGAACAGCTGCCAGGCTATGCCGTGCCGCTGTTCCTCCGTGTGGTGCGGGAACTGGAGCAGACCTCCACGTTCAAGAGCCGCAAGGTCGACCTGCGCAAGCAGGGCTACGCGCCGGACGGCAACAGCATCCTCTACGTCCTCGCCGGCCGCACCGATGGCTACATCCCCGCATACGACGGATATGCCGCCGAAGTCGCCACAGGCCGGGCCCCGCGCAACTGAGGGCGGGCGTCCGCGCAGCACCCGTCGAGCGACCTGCTGGCACACGTGCCAGTACAGTCGAAGGCATGTTTGGGTCCACCGCAGTGCCGCTTCCCACGTTGTGCGGCAAGCCGGTGGCGACGGATCGGGCGCTGGTGATGGCGATCGTCAACCGCACGCCCGATTCCTTCTACGACCGGGGCGCCACCTTCACCGACGCGGCCGCCATGGAGGCGGTCGCCCGTGCCGTGGACGAGGGCGCCGACCTGGTCGATATCGGCGGGGTCAAGGCGGGACCCGGCGATCTGGTCGACGCGCAGGAGGAGGTCCGCCGGACCGTCCCGTTCGTCGCCGCTATCCGCGCGAAGTACCCGGACCTGCTGATCAGCATCGACACCTGGCGCGCCGATGTGGCCGATGCCGCGGTCGACGCCGGCGCCGATTTGATCAATGACACCTGGGCGGGCGCCGATCCGGATCTGGTCCGTGTCGCCGCCGAGCGCTGCGTCGGGATCGTCTGCAGCCACACCGGTGGCGCGGTGCCGCGCACCCGTCCGCACCGGGTGCGCTACCCGGATGTGGTAGCCGAGGTGACCGCGACGGTGGTCGCGGCGGCCGAGAAAGCCGCGGCGGCCGGGGTGCGGGAGGATTCGATTCTGATCGATCCGACCCATGATTTCGGCAAGAACACTTACCACGGGCTGGAGTTGTTGCGCGGAATCGACGTTCTTGTAAATACCGGATGGCCAGTGCTGATGGCGCTCAGCAACAAGGATTTCATCGGGGAGACTCTAGGTGTCGGTCTTTCCGAGCGGTTGGAGGGCACATTGGCAGCAACAGCATGGTCGGCGGCCGCTGGCGCCCGCATGTTCCGCGTTCACGAGGTCGCCGAGACCCGGCGCATCGTGGACATGATCGCCGCGATCCAGGGCATCCGGCCCCCCGCACGCACCCTGCGAGGTCTGGTATGAAAATCGTCAAGACGTGGGACACCCCTGACTGGACGGTCGACGAGCTCGTCGCCGCCAAGGGCGGGCGCACCGTATCCGTGGTACTGCCGGCGCTCAACGAAGAGGACACCGTCGCCGAGGTGGTGGCCAGCATCCGGCCGCTGCTCGGCACGCTGGTCGACGAGCTGATCGTGCTCGACTCCGGCTCGACCGATGCCACCGCCGAGCGCGCCGCCGCGGCGGGCGCCGAGGTGATCACCCGGGAACAGGCCGTGCCCGAGCTCGATCCGGTGCCTGGTAAGGGCGAGGTGCTGTGGCGCTCGCTGGCCGTGACCACCGGCGATCTGATCGCTTTCGTCGACTCCGATCTCATCGACCCGGATCCGGCCTTCGTGCCGAAGCTGCTCGGGCCGCTGCTGACCGTCGGCGATATGCAGCTGGTCAAGGCGTACTACCGCCGCCCGCTGCGCCAGGCGGGCGCGGTGGACGCGCACGGCGGCGGCCGGGTCACCGAGCTGGTCGCGCGCCCGCTGCTCGCCGCGCTGCGTCCCGAGCTCAGCCGGGTGCTGCAGCCGCTCGGCGGCGAATACGCGGGCACGCGGGAACTGCTCACCTCGGTTCCCTTCGCGCCCGGTTACGGCGTGGAGATCGGGCTGTTGCTCGATACCTACGACCGGCTCGGCCTGCCCGCCATCGGCCAGGTCAACCTGGGCGTACGCACGCACCGCAATCGCCCGCTCGCCGATCTCGGCGTGATGAGCCGCCAGATTCTCGGCACCGTGCTCGGCCGCAGCGGCGTGCAGGATTCGGGGGCGGCGCTCACCCAATTCCCGCTGATCGGCGATGCCTTCACCGCGCACAGCACCGAGGTGTCGCTGGCCGATCGGCCGCCGATGAACACCCTGCGGCCGTCCTGGGCCGCCGCCTGACCTCACGCTGACTTTTCCGTACCGCGAACCCGGATGTCACTGGCATCCGGGTTCGCGGTGTTTGCTGGGATTCGAAAGTTGTGCGGCGAGTTTGCTGTTCGGACGCTAGGATGCTGGCAGGTCTCATTTTCGCTTTTCTGTCCGTAGCGATGCCGCAGCCGCGCACGTTCGAGAGCAGGAGATATCGCGCATGACGATTGGTGAGCTACCCAAGCGGGGCACCAAGCAGCCCGAGTTTGCTGGACCGAACTACACGCTGGCAACGTTGCGGGTCAACGGCCAGGTCTTCCCGGTGGCGCTCGAGCCGAGGGTCAGCCTGCTCGACGCCTTGCGCGAATACCTTCGCCTCACCGGCACCAAGAAGGGCTGCGACCAGGGCGCCTGCGGCGCGTGCACGGTCTGGGTCGACGGCAAACGCGAATTGTCCTGCCTGACATTGGCGTTGAGCGCGGAAGGCCGCGAGATCACCACCATCGAGGGGGTGGCCGATGGCGACGAACTGCATCCGGTGCAGCGGGCGTTCATCAGCCAGGACGGCTTCCAGTGCGGCTATTGCACACCGGGACAGATCATGTCGGCGATCAAATGTATCGAGGAAGGCCACGCGGAAAGCACCGAGGAGATCGCGGAGTGGATGAGCGGCAATATCTGCCGCTGCGCCGCCTACCAGAACATTCGCGCCGCGATCGTCAGCGCGCGCGACGAGATGGGCGGTGCCCGGTGAAGCCCATCGCCTTTGCCCGCGCCGCGACGGTGGACGAGGCGCTCGCCGCCGTCACCGCCCGGCCCAACACCGTATTCCTGGCCGGCGGAACCACTTTGGTGGACATGCTGCGGATCGGCGCGATGGCGCCGGACAACGTCGTCGACATCAACAACTTGCCGCTCACCGATCTCGAGCACACCGCCGACGGCGGCCTGCGCATCGGCGCGCTGGTGCGGATGAGCGAGGTCGCCGCCGATCCCGGTGTGATCCAACGGTTTCCGTTCCTCTCGATCGCGCTGTGGAAAGGGGCGTCCGCGCAGATCCGGAATATGGCCTCGATGGGCGGCAATCTGATGCAGAAGGTGCGCTGCCCCGGCTTCCGCGACGTGGCTTTCGCCTGCAACAAGCGCGAGCCGGGCAGCGGCTGCGGCGTCATGGACGGATTGCACCGCGGCAACGCGATATTGGGCACCAGCGAGCAGTGCTTCGCCATGCACCCCTCCGATGTTGCCATCCCGTTGACCGCGTTGGACGCCGTGGTCACCGTGCAGGGCCCCGGCGGCACCCGGTCCATCCCGTTCGACGACTTCTTCCTGTTGCCCGGCGCCACGCCGCATCGTGAACATCCGATCACCGCGGACGAACTGATCGTGCGCATCGACGTGCCCGCCCTGCCCTACGCCACGCACTCGCACTATCTGAAGGCGCGCGACCGGGAATCCTATGAATTCGCGGGCGCTTCGGCGGCGGTGGCGATGGAGCTGGAGGGCGGATCGGTCAAGAACGTGCGCATCGGGCTCGGTGGCGTCGCCACCAAACCGTGGCGGGCGCGCACGGCCGAATCGGTGCTCGCAGGCAAGTCGGCGACCAAGGAGAACTTCGCCGAGGCAGCGGCGGCCGAACTGGCCGCGGCCGATGACAGCCACCCGATGAACCGCTTCAAAATCGCACTGGCGCAACGAACTATGGTGCGCACCTTGCAGATCGTGGCGGAGGGACAACGATGAGCGCGCCTGCCAAGCTGGTCGGTCAGGGGCTCGACCGGGTCGACGGACATGCGAAGGTGACCGGCGCGGCCAGGTTCACCGCCGAGATCCCGATGCCGAATGCCGCCTACGGCGTCCTTGTCGGCGCCGAAATCGGCAGCGGCACACTGACATCCATCGAGACCGCGGCGGCGCTGCGTGCCGGTGCCGTGGCGGTGTACACGCATGAGAACCTGCCGAAGGTGGCGGCGCAGCCGCCGCTCGTACCGTCCGGATTCGGGCAGGCGGCGCCGGGGCAGACCTTCTTTCCCATGCAGGACACCACGATTCACTACTTCGGTCAGCCGATCGCGGTGGTCATCGCCGATACCTTCGAGGTCGCGCAGCACGCCGCCAGCCTGATCGAGGCCACCTATCAGGCGCAGCCCGCGCTGGTCCGGCTCGACGACGGCCGCGACCAGGCCTTCGTGCCCGACGCGATCTTCGCCGGTTTCGTACCCGCCACCCAGTCGCGCGGCGACTTCGCCACCGCGGCCGCGCAGGCCGCGCACACGGTGGACGCCACCTTCCACTTCGCGGCCAACCACCACAATCCGATCGAATGCTCGGTGACCGCGGCGATGTGGGACGGTGATTCGGTCACCGTCTACGACGCCACCCAGGGCATTGTCGCCAGCCAGCTCACCATCGCCGCGCACCTCGGCATCTCGCCGAGCAAGGTGCGCGTCATCGCCGATTACGTCGGCGGCGGCTTCGGGGCCAAGGCGATGATCTGGCCGCACGTGACGCTGGCGCCCATGCTGGCACGGGAATTGGGCAGGCCGCTGCGGGTGATCCTCAACCGCGAGCAGATGTTCTACGGCACCGGGCTGCGCGAGGAACAGGAACAGCGCGTCACCCTCGTCTGTGACGCCGACGGCCGGTTCACCGGGCTGCGCCACCACAAGCTGTCCATGACATCGCATTTCGACAACTGGGCCGAGCCGTCGCTCGAGGTCGCGAGCAAAGCCTACGGAATCCCGCACTGGGAGGGGCAGTACCGCCTGATCAAGGGCAACACCATGACGCCGACCTTCATGCGCGGGCCGGGCGAGGCATCGGGCATGGTCGCGCTGGAATGCGCGATCGACGAGCTGGCGGGCGAGCTCGGCGCCGACCCGGTGGAACTGCGGCTGCGCAATCACGCCGCGGTCGATCCGGAGAGCGGAAACCCTTGGAGCTCAGACGGTTACGCCGATTGCCTCCAGCTGGCGGCCGAGCGATTCGGCTGGGCCGATCGGCAGCCGATCGGTAAGCACGTCGACGGGAACTGGTTGATCGGCTGGGGCGTCGGCACCGCGGGTTATCCGCACTATGACCCCGGTCAGCCGCAGCGCGCGCACGCCAGGTTGCGGGCGGACGGTTCGCTCGTCGTGCAGGCGGGCACCCAGGAGTTCGGCACCGGCGTCGCCACCGCGATGTCCCAGGTCGCCTGTGACGCAATGGGTATGCCGTTCGACCGGATCCGCTTCGAGATCGGCAGCACCGACTATCCGAATATCGCCGCCACCGTCGGGTCGATGGGTGCGGGCATGGTCAGCGCCGCGGTACACAATGCCTGCGCCGACCTACTGGCCCAACTGGTTTCGATCGCGGTCGACGATGCGAATTCGCCGCTACACGGCCGCAAGCCCGCGGAGATCGAGGGCGTCGCGGGGCAGCTGCGGCTCGTCGCCGACCCGTCAAAGGTCGACAGCTACTCGGATGTCCTCACCCGCAACCACCTTACGGACATCGAGACCATCGGCAGCTGGACGCCGAGCGCCGAAGCCGGCTTCGCCAAGATGAGTTTCGGCGCCCAGTTCGCCGAGGTCGCGGTGGATCCGGAACTCGGCCTGGTCCGCGTGCGCCGTATGGTCGGCGCCTACGCCCCCGGCCGCGTGCTCAACACCAAACTCGCCCGCAGCCAGGTACTCGGCGGCATGAATTGGGGCCTGTCCCAAGCACTCATGGAGGGCACCCTCCCCGACACACGCGACGGCCGCTGGGCCAACCCCTCCCTGCTGGAATACCTGCTCCCGGTCAACGCCGACGCCCCTGAGGTCGACATCTCCTTCGTCGAAGTACCGGATTCGGTCGTCAACCCCCTCGGCGTCAAAGGCATCGGCGAACTGGGCATGATCGGCGCCGCCGCCGCCATCATCAACGCCGTCCACCACGCCACCGGCCGCCACCTCCGCGACATCCCCCTCCGCATCGAACACCTGATCTGAGCACCGCAAACGGGACATTCGGTACGGAAATCGAGAATCGCTCCAGCGCGCAAGCGTGGCGTCATACGCTTTCGCTCTCGGGCGTTTGGCTTGTGGGAGACTGAAGACAGTCTCGATACAAGCGGGGAGGAGGAATGGTGACTGTCGTGCACTGGCCGGATCATCTGCTGACGTTGGAAGACTGGAACGCGCTGCCCGGAGACAACAGCCGTAGCTACGAGCTTGTCGAGGGGGTGCTCGTCGTGTCGCCGAGGCCGGTGGCCAAACACCAACGTGCGTGTTGGCGGCTCGCCGCGCAGTTGGAACCGCAACTGCCGCTCAACTATGCAGCGCTGACCGAATCCGAGGTCGTGATCGAACCCACCTCGCCGTCCACCGTCCGTGTGCCCGACGTGATCGTGATACCCACCGCTGGGGTCGATGACAACGTGCCTCGTTCGGCGGCAGCGGATGTGCTACTGGCTGTCGAGATTCTGTCGGTTGGTACCAAGCGCACCGATCAAGTCACCAAATTCGCCGAGTACGCCGACGTCGGAATCGAGCACTACTGGCTGGTCGACCTCGACGACCCAGTGAGCATGGCGGCCTATCGGCTCATCGAGGGAGAGTACGAGCTGGTCGGCGAGGGCTCCGGGCAGATGGTACTCGACGTGGCCGACACGTCCATCACGGTGGATCTGATGCGATTGCTCTCGCGCAGAGGGTAGTGCGCTCGGCTACTCGTGCTGCCATTCATCGGCGGCGATCGGACGATACTCCTGGCGCGGATACGCGGTGCCGCGTTTGACCGTCATCGTGATCGATCGCAGGTTGGTGACGGTCTCCAGTGGGTTCTGGGTCAGCAGGAGGAAATTGGCGAGTGTGCCGGGGCGGATGTCACCCATGTCGGCCACCGCGCCGAGAGTTCCGGCATTGATCAGGGTTGCGGAACGGAGCACTTCGGCGGGGGACAGACCGGCTTTCTGTTGCAGCATCTCGAGTTCCCGGTACAGACCGGGGTAGTTGTCCTCGCGGTCGGTGGTGAAATCCGTTCCGGCCGCGATATCGATGCCCGCTCGGTGTGCCGCGGCGGTGAGTCGGCCCGCGAGGTCGAGTGGTATCGAATGCGGTGGCCGTCCCTGGCCCGGATTGGCCGTCATCCATCGCTCGATATTGTCGTAGACCCACAATGTCGGCTCGAATACCGTGCCGTGCTGCCGCATTCGTTCGAAGAGCCGACCGAAGACGGGGCCGTCGACCTCCAGCTGTGCGTCGGGAACGGCGTTGTCGCGGTAGGCCGTTGGCAGCGGTGTGGATTCGGTCAGTGGAGACTCGTAAGCGAGTAATCCTGCGTGCGACACGGTATCCACGCCCGCATCCACCACCTCCGACGGCGTGGTGGGAAAGAGCATGGCGTGGCTCCAGACCCGCATGCCCTGGCGGTGCGCCTCCGCCGTAATGCGTTGCGCCAGTTGTCCGGAAAGCTCGGCATACAGCTTGATCCCGGTCGCGCCGGTGCCGCGCGCATCGCTGACCGCCTTGGGAATATCGGTACCGTCGGTCACCGCCCGCATCCACGGCGCCCGACCGGGAACTTCACCCTTCGTCGACGATTTCGTGCGCGGATCATCGAAGAAGCGCGGCCCGGCCATCACCGCGGCATAGAACAGATCCGGCGCCGGAATCTCCTTGGCCCGAGCAGCTTCGGCGAGTTCGGCCAATGCCCGCGTATCGCCCGCCATATCCCGCACCGCCGTGATCCCGCTGTAGAGATCCCGCCGCATGAGTGCCTGCGCGTACCGCTGATTCGGATCCGTGGCCAGATGCACATGCGCATCGATCAGGCCGGGCAGCGCGTACGCGCCTTTCGCATCAACAACTTTGGTACCGGAAGCGGGGATACCCGCATCGCGCAGCGGCAGAACCGACCGAATCCGCTCGCCGTCGACAACGATCGCCATACCACCGCGCACCGTGCCGCCGGTCGGATCGATGACCGAAACATTCGAATAGACCGTGATCCCTGCCGACCGAGTCGTGTTCTCCCCGGCCGGGCTTCCACACCCTGTCGTCAGGCCGAGCACGCCGAGCGCGGCCGCGAGCAGCATCGAGATGGCTCGAACCGCGCGACACCATCCACCACCGACTGTCATCATCGCTCTCCTCGGGGCTGTGCGTCATGCCCACGCGTAGGTAACTGGAACGAACCCGATGCCGTATCGAGGTGCGCTGCGGGCAATGCGCGACGAGAGGTCGACCTCGCGAAACACCTCCCGGCCGCGGTGGCCTGGCCGGGTGTCACCGGTCATGCGCGCGATACCCGCTGCGGCGATGAAGGTTTCGTGCCCGCCCGGCGGTGTCGAATCGGCATCGCGATCATGCACTTCCGAGCATGATCCGCGCGACGCTCTCGCGCATCCGCCGCAGGCACGATGGCGGATCAACCTTCAGCAGTACACGTGGCTGAGTCACTGGCACCGATGCGACGAGTGATGGCCGAAACGGATGGGATCCATCGAGCGCAGCCGAATGGTGGCTGTCTACGGCGTGTCGAACCGCCATTCGACTGCGCTCGGCGAAGGGGGCGGCCCTGACGGCGCTCGAGGTGGCGTCAGTGGTGGATGGGGCCGGTGGTGGTGTCGAGGGGGAGGGCTGAGGCGTTGGTGCGGGTTGCGAGGATTTGGGCGGCGATGGAGATGGCTGTCTCGTCGGGGGTGCGGGCGTTGAGGTCAAGGCCCAGTGGGCTTTTCAGGCGGGCCAGTTCGGCGTCGGTGAGGCCGGTGGCGCGCAGGCGGTGGGTGCGTTCGGTGTGGGTGCGGCGGGAACCGAGGGCGCCGACGAAGGTGAGGTCGGGGATGCGCAGGGCGGTGGCGAGCATGGGGACGTCGAATTTGGTGTCGTGGGTGAGGACGCAGACCACCGTGCGGTCGTCGATGCGGCCCGCGAGATGTTCCCCGATGAGGTAGCGGTGTGGCCAGTCGACGACGACCTCGTGCGCGGACGGGAAACGGGCTGGGGTCGCGAAGGTTTCGCGGGCGTCGACCACGGTGACCCGATAGCCGAGCTGGCGGCCGGTACGGCTGAGCGCGCGGACGAAATCATTGGCGCCCGCCAGGATCATGCGCGCGGGGGCGGCCCACACCTGGACGAAGGTGCGTGGGCGAACCGACTCATCGGTATCGCATTCCTCGGCGCCGACCACGCCGCTGCGCCCGGCCGCGAGCAATGCGCGCGCGTCCCGGTCGATGCCGTGCCATGATTCGGAGTGCCCGGGGTACAGCAGTTTCCAGTCCGCCGCACCCTGCATGGTCGCGGCCAGTGCCACCGGCCTGCCCGCATCGATCGCTTCGCGCAGCGCGACCATCAGCGGCAACCGCGTGACATCCACCCGTTCTACGAAGACCTCGATCTCACCACCACAGGTGAGCCCCACCGCGATTCCGTCACCGTCGGCATAGCCGTACCGATCGGTCACCGGCTGTCCGGTGGCGAGCACCTGCCGCGCCGACTCGACCACGGCGGCTTCCACGCATCCCCCCGACACCGACCCGAACACCTCTCCGCGCCCGGTGACCACCATCGCCGCGCCGAGCTCACGAGGCCCCGCGCCGGTCGTATCCACGATGCGCGCCAACGCCACCGGTCCGTTCGGCACCTGTGTGATCAAGTGGCCCAGCATCGCGCGCACCCCTCAGCCTAACTGTCCGAGACGAGCAAATCTGGTATTGCCGCAGGTCAGGAGGCGAGCCGCGTCATGCCCTCGGCAGTCTGCGCCCGATCGACGGGCCGGGTCAGATACCCGGCTTCGATCAGCGAGCGCTCGGCGGCGGACCTCGGCGCGCAGTCACCGGCCACACAGCCACGATGCCGCCGCAGCTGGTCCTGCGCCTCCTCAACCGTCAGCGCCGCATAGTTGGTCAGCGCCACGTCGTCGTGCGTCACCCGATCGGTGCGGGCCGCGTTACCGATTTGGTCCGCGCTGCCGTTGTCGGTCGCGTATTCGGTGTGCGTCGCACTCACGGTTTGTGCAGCGTTATCAGCGAGCATCGCGTCATCGGCGCGCGCCGCACTTCCGGTTTGCTCTGCATCACCGGTACGCGCCGCAGCGTCGGCTCGCGTCGGGTGATCGCTGTGCGTGGCGCTACAGGTCTGCGTCGCGCCACCGGTCTTCGTCGCGTCGTCGATGTGTGCTGCCTTGTCGGCGTACGCGGCGTGACCGGTCTGCTCCGCATTACCGGTCTGCTCGGCGTCGGTGGTCTGCTCGATGTGGTTCGCACCGTCGGTCTGCTCCGCCGAACTCCCCGCGGAAGTCTCATCGGCCAGGCGCGCCTGGATATCGGCAACCCGTAAGAGCTCCTTGGGTTTGCGGGGCTTCGATGCCGAGCCGATGACGATCGCGAGCACGCCCGAGACCGCGATGACGGCACAGATGATCAACACCAGCGTCATTGCACCGCCCGTTCGCGCAGGTGCAGATCGTCGGGGACCTCGCCGGTGCGGTAGTAGGCGGCGAAGATGTCGGCGGCTTCTTCCGCGGTGAACACCTCATCGGGGTGGACGACCAGTTCGCGCAGGCCGCGCTGGATCGAGATGAGCAGTTCGGCGGCGGCGTCGTAGCTGTTGTCCCGATCGGTGACGGACTTGCGGCCGACAACGGCCTGCCGCGTGTGTCCGTCGACGGTCTCGCGCAGCTCGATGACGAGTGCGTCGGCCGAGCCCATGCAGTGCAGGTAGTCGCTGCCGCGTTCGGCGCTGACCGAGGCCGGGATATCGCGTGCGTGCATCGGCGCGGGCAGGCGCGTCATGCAGACCGAGTAGCGGTCGTGGCCGTCGAGCCTGCGCAGCGGGCGCAGGAAGTTGTGCACGGCTTCGGCCGGGCCGATGAAGACCTTGAGCCGATCGCTGTAGGTCACGCGGTGGGTGCTGATCACTGGCGGCGCCTCGATCTCTTCGGCGACATCCCGTTCGAGGTCGGTCGGCCCGAGGCGAGCCGGTAGTACACGGAACACTTTGTCATCGGTCGTCTGGCATGCGATCAAGACTCCACCTACCTACTTGCAGCAAACATTTAGCTATTTGAGCATCGGCGTAGGAACCGCGATGGTGCAAGACTTGATCACGGGTTGTTATTCGACCGTTATGGTAGTTTCCATCTGGAAGTAACTGGTAACCAGCACGTCACGCGGAGGAAACTTGACGGCTCAACGCCGCGTCCTCGGCACGGCCGATCGCGACTCGGTCAAATCGTGGCGATAGACGGGCGTTAAGAGGTCGGTATCTACGGGTTCGCCAGAGGTGCGGTCGTAGCGGACGGCGATGAGTACGGAGAACAGGTGGTTGCTCGCCCGTTCGTGCAGCGTGGCCAGCCGGGTGGCGAGCAACCGGACCGCGCCGAGCGAGCCGGGCGGATGCAGCCCGTCGATGATCAGCACCGTGCCGCGACCGTCTGGGCGCGGCAGCCTGGCGAGGTAGGCGATGTCGTGTGGATCCGGCCCGCCCGGTCGATACACCCGGCGCGCTGCCCGGTCCTCGATGCCGCGCCGTGCGTCGCCTGCGCGCGCCACCGCACGCCGCAGCCGAGGATCGGCCACGATCAGCTGGCGCAGGCTGGGGGACAGCTCGGGCCCGCCGACCACGATCAGTCCGTCCCGGTTGAGATCGAGCGGTCTGCCGGGCAGGAAATGTTCGACGGTGACCGTGAACCCGAGTTCGCGCAGCAGCTCCACCAGTCGCGGCGCCGCGGTCGGATCCGGCGCGCCGATCATCCGGCCCGCACGCACCTCGGGCGTGATGATGGTGAGCGCGCCGTGTCCGAAGAACAGACCTTCCGGTGCGGGCCCCTGCGTGCTGACCTGATGGATTCTGGCGCGGGAAAGTCCCGCTGCCGCACCGATTCTGGCGAAGGTCCAGCCTTCGGCATGTAGTTCCCGGATGACCGCACGGCGAATCCGGGTGAGTTCGTTGATGGTCTGCTGGGCCGCCGCCACCCCATCGGTGGCCGCCTTCAGTCGCTCGACCTTGTCCTCGATCGCGAAAACCCGCGCCACGTCATCGGCCGACATGTGCGAAGTCTAGACAGCTCGACAGGACTAGGCGTCTAGCCCGCTTGACGGATCAGGTCGCGTCGGGGTCGATCGGCGGGCGTTCGTTGCGCTCCAACGGTTTCTGCGGAGTGGGCATCGGGTAGTCGGACATGCCGCCGCCGGTGCCGAAAAGCTCCTGCTTATCGGGCACGGCCTTCTCCAGATCGCGCAGCAGCGAATCGTCGCCGTTGAGAAGATGTTTGGTCACCATCGAGCGCGGATTCATATTCCGCAGCTCGTTCAAATCGGCCAGCGGCTTACGCAACTCCTCGAACTCGGGCCCGAGCTCCTGCTTCAATTGCGAGGTGGCACCGCTCGCGTAGTCGCGCACCTGACGCAGGCTGCGCGTAGTCCAGCGAACGGCGCCGGGCAGTCGCTCCGGGCCGAGGATGACGAGGGCGGCGACGAGCAAGATGACCATCTCGCTCCAGCCGATGCTGCTGAACACGAGTCCAGGCTACCCGGGCGTGCGCCGCTGGACCGACTGGGCGGCGCTCCCGGGGCCCTTCGTGGTTACGCTCCGCTGCCGCCTCCGGGCCCGACGCTCGCGCCGCGTGTTCAGTCGGATTCGAGCGTCACCGGCACGTCAACCTGCCTGCCATCGCGAATCAACTGCACGTTCACCGTCTGGCCGATCCGGTTGGACTGCACCGCGACCGTCAGCTCGTCCGCGCTCGTCACTTCGCGATCGCCGACCTTCACGATCACATCGCCCTCGACGATGCCCGCGCGCGCCGCCGGGCTGCCCGCCTGCACATCGGCGACCGCGGCGCCGGTCATCGCGGCGTTCTCCACCGCCTTCGTGCGCGCGCTGACACCGATCACCGGGTGATGGATCTGGCCGTCCTTGATGAGCGTCTGGGTGACCTCACGGACCACGTCGATGGGGACGGCGAAGCCGATGCCGATGGAACCGCCGGACTCGGTGCGGATCGCCGTGTTGATCCCGATGAGCTTGCCGTCCATATCGATCAGCGCGCCACCGGAGTTGCCGGAGTTGATGGCGGCGTCGGTCTGCACGGCGTCGATCACGGCCTTGGTGTCGCTGCCCTCGCCCGACAGCGCGACCGGGCGATGCAGGGTGCTGACGATGCCCGCGGTGACCGTCTTGCTCAGGCCGAGCGGCGAACCGATGGCCAGCACCTCGTCACCGACCTGGACATCACCCGACTTGCCGAGGGTGACCACCGTCAGGTTGTTCACGTCGACCTTGATGACCGCCAGGTCGGTTTTCGGGTCGCGCCCGACGAGTTTGGCGGGCACCTTAGTGCCGTCGGAGAAGGTCACCCCGATGGCGGCGCGGTTGGTCTTGTCGTTGGCGGCCAGCGAGATCACGTGATTGTTGGTGACGATGTAGCCCTGGCCGTCGATCACCACGCCGGAGCCGATCACGCCGTTGTCGCCGATGGTGACCCGGATCGACACCACACCGGGCAGTACCGCGTTGGCCACCTTCGCGATCTGGTTGTGCGGCCGGTCGGGATCGCCCGACTGCTGCAGCGACACTTTGCGCGAGGTCAGATTGGCCGAGGCTTCGGCGGTCAGCCTGCCGACGAGGCCGCCGAGCACGCCGATGCCCAACGCGACAATGGCAAGCAGGGTAAGGGCTTTCGGTGCGACCCTGGAACCGAACAGCACCTCGCGTGCGGTGAGCTTACGCGCCTGCGGCAGCGGCTGCGGGCGCGGCGTCGGCACCGCGGGCGCCCCGAGGCGCGCGCCTGCGGCCGGATCGCGCCACGGGTCGGCGGGTGCGGCGACGGCCGTGCCGTGCTCGGCGGCATCGGGATCGCGCTGGAGGAGTTCGGTGGAATCGGCGGGCCGGGCGAACGCCTCGGCGAGCACCGCGTCCGGCGGGCTGTTGTGCAGCTCCAGGCCGCTCTTGGCGACCGCGTCGGTGGTCCGGGAGGCTTGCTCGGCGAAGGAGCCGCTCTGACCGGACGGGCGGCGGAACGCGCGCGCCGTGTGCTTATCGATATGCGGCCGATAAACCGGCCGTGGCCCCAATACGGGCGCGTCCGGCGGCCTCAGGTTCCCCCTGCTGGCCGCCGAATCGGTGGTATCACCGGCGGCCCGCCGCGATTCAGACGCAGGTCCGGAATTCGTCGATTCGGTGGTCACTCGCCAAACTCTACTTGCGCCACCACGAAGTCCACCGGGTCGCGGTGAACGAATCGGTCCTGAACCCGAAAACCGCCTCGTCGCGCTGGTTCTCGAGCGCGGGCCTGCGCGCGGACGCGCTCGCACCGCCGGGCAGTTCGGCCAGTGGAATACGGGTCAGACTGTCGTGCAGCGACGTCGGAATCGACACCTGATCGGCCTGCCGCAGCGCGATCCGCGCCTGCTGCTGCGCGTCGACCTCCGCCGCGCACTCCGGGCAGACGGAAACATGTTGGGCGGCACGCAGATAGGCGTTCATCCGCAATTCGCCGTCGACATAGGCCGCGATCGCCTCGCTGGCCAAATGTTCGGTGGGACGGAATCGCGGACGACCGGACGTGCTGGAGTCGCCACTCATTCGGTGCTCACCCTTCCAACCGACATCATCCGTACCTCGGGTGATGTCAGGTTCCCCGACGATCACCCTATGTTCGCGTCAGCGGCCAACCGCTGCTCAGCTCCATTATGCGCAAGGTAGTCGCGCAGTGCCTGGCGGCCGCGATGGATCCGGCTACGAACCGTACCCAGCTTCACCCCGAGGGTAGCGCCGATCTCCTCGTAAGACAGACCTTCGATGTCACAGAGCACGACGGCGGCACGGAACTCCGGCGCCAGCGAGTCCAATGCGGACTGCAGGTCCGGATCGAGCCTGGCGTCGTGGTACGCCTGCTCCGGGCCCGGCCCCTCGGAGGGCACCCGGTCATAGTCCTCGGGCAGCGCCTCCATCCTGATCCGGTTGCGCCGGCGAACCATGTCCAGGAACAGGTTCGTCGTAATGCGGTGCAACCAGCCCTCGAAGGTGCCCGGCTGATAGTTGGACAGCGAGCGGAACACCCGGATGAACGTCTCCTGGGTCAGATCCTCCGCGTCCTGGGCGTCGCCGGACAGACGGTAGGCGAGCCGGTACACCCGGTCGGCGTGTTCGCGGACCAGTTCGTCCCAGGTCGGCATGACGGAGCGGTCACCCGTGGCATCGAAAGCCGCGGTGCCGGTCAACTCGTCGTCGGCCGGGACGATTTCCGGTGCGAGACCGACCTCGGCGGGCAGGCTCGACTCTGGCAGGTTGGCGTACTCACGCGCCGCATCGACCATGTGGATGGGGCTACCTCCTACTCGGGACCGTCGTTGCGTGGACTTCGGCGCTGATCCGAAAACGTCGGATCGTCGCGTACGGGTACAACCGACGAGATGTATGTCGTTGTTCCCGCGTCCCGCCCGGGGCGGTCAGCTGGTCTTGCGTGGCTATCACTCTTTCCTGTCCCGATATGCCGGGGGTATGGAGATCCTGAGGGACACCTGAGAATCTGAACCGGTTGTTCCCCCGCTGAATAAGTCGCGAGAGCGCCCAGGTTTGTTAGTGGCCGCAGCTTGTACACGGAAAACGCGGGTCGTCGGGCTAGCCTTTTACCCGTGGCATCGAATCTGGAGCGGAACCTCGCCTACGTGGAGGAGTCCGTCGTGGAAGACGAGATCCTCGTGAGCGCGCGCGAGCGGGCCACCGAACTCGGCGCCGCGCCGATCCCGCCATCGGTCGGCGCGCTGCTCAGCATGTATGCCCAGCTGCTCGGCGCGCGCGCCGTCGTCGAGGTCGGCACCGGTGCGGGCGTGAGCGGGCTCTGGCTGCTCGACGGTATGGCCGGGGACGGCACGCTGACCAGCATCGATTCCGAGCCGGAACATCAGCGCGCCGCCAAGGAGGCGTTCCGTGCCGCCGACATACCGCCCGCGCGGACCCGGTTGATCAACGGCCGCGCGCTCGACGTGCTGCCGCGCCTGGCCGACGGCGCCTACGACCTCGTCTTCATCGACGCCGCGCCGCTCGAACATCTGCAGTACGTCCATCAGGCGGTGCGGCTGCTCCGCGACGGCGGCGCCATCCTGCTGCACAACGCCCTGCTCGGCGGGCGCGTACCCGATGCGACACAACGCGATCCGGCCACCATGGCCGTGCGCGCCGCCACCAGGGCCATCGCCGAGGATCCGGGCCTGACCAGTGTGCTGATTCCGGTGGGCGACGGATTGCTCTGCGCCGCCCGGGGTTAGACCGCCGACTCCGGCTTCGCGCCCGGCGCTGCGAGCAAGGCGTTGGCGACGGACCATTGCTGGGCGATCGCGGCGAGCTCATCGGCCTCGTCACGCAGGTTGCTGGTCGCCGGCAACGTGATGGTGCCGGTGCCCGCGGGCTGGTCCCCGCCGGCCCTGGCGGCGCAGGCATCCGCCAGACGCACTGCGACATGCAGTGCGTCGCGATCCGGTCCCGCAGGCGCGGCGCGAGCGATGGCGATGGTGATGGCTCCGTGTGACGTGCGCCCGTACCTGGCCAGAATCAGCGCGCAGTCGCGAATCTCGATCACGGTGCGATGCAACAGATACCGGCTGCCGCCCGGCGATCCCACGGTGTGGTGCACCACCTCGGGGCAGGCGTTGGTCAGCTCGGTCCACAACGGCAGCAACTGCTTTCGACGCCGTGACCAGGTGTCGAGTCCGATCCGGCTCGGCAACGCCGCCAGCACTGGCACCGCCCCGACGCCGACGAACGAGAGCAACTGGATCGTGAAGCCTGTGCTGTCGACGCTGCTGGTCAGCGAATTCGGATGATCCGTCGCACGCAGCAGCGAACCGGCGAACATGATGCCGATTCCGATCGCGGCGGTCCCGATCAGCACGGCGACCATCAGGTGCAGCACACGCTCGCGCCGGTCGGTCAGTCGGCGCCCTTCCCGCAGGCAGACGCTCAGGCCTGCGATGGCCATCCAGTAGTTCATCGGCACAATGCAGGCCCAGTAGCCGAACTGCGCCCAGCCCGTCTGGTCATCGATCGCACGAGGATCGCCGGGATCCGTTGCCGCTGCGCCGATCATCGCGCCGACGGTGCTCGCACTCGCCAAGCCGTACGTCAGCGTCACGGAAAGCCCACGGTAGGTCGCCGTCTGCCACATTCGCAACGCGGCCGCCGCACCGAAGTTGGCGGCCGCCGCGGCGCCGAATTGACACAGCAGTCCTTCCGGGATGCCCCAGCCGGTACTCGCGGCGAGAGCGGCCTGCATCACTGGTATTCGA
The DNA here is from genome assembly GCF_044547285.1 of Nocardia sp. NPDC052566. Taxonomy (NCBI): domain Bacteria; kingdom Bacillati; phylum Actinomycetota; class Actinomycetes; order Mycobacteriales; family Nocardiaceae; genus Nocardia; species Nocardia sp. NPDC052566. Next base: position 591,273 of record NZ_JBIUAF010000006.1, read on the forward strand.
ATGGTCGCAGCAGCCGCCACTGTTCCGAGGCCGATATTGAACCGCCGGTCGAAGGCGGTCGCATGGAATCCATTGAGCCGCACTGCGAGTACCAGCCATGCACCGAGGATGAGGCCGATGGTCGGGGCGCTCGGTGCGGAGGCGAACATCGCCGATCGCGATCAGTCGCGAAACAAAGCGCGGCCGAAGACGGAAACCGAATGGGCCGGATCTGTTGTGGACATGATCAGGGAGGCGAACAGTTCGGCGTGGTGCTCCTGGACATCGTCATAAATGCCCCGCGCCAGCACGCGCAGCACACTGTCGGTATCGAATTCGGGAAAGAGCGCTTGAATGGTTCGCCGCTGCGCATCGGACGAATCACCGTGGCCGAGTAGCAGATGCGCGATTTCGTGCAGCACGATGTGGTCGGCGTGGTAGCCCGTGCTCGCCGCCTCGTATGCGACGACGACGCTGTCGGCGCGCTCGACGACCAACCCGCACGGGAATCCGCTGCCCGTCAGATCGGGTTGCGGGACAAGAACGATCGGCTTGCCCACCACCGCTGACACATTTTCGATGAACGTCGTGAGGTGCCATGGGCGGGGCACCTCGAGCTCGTTTGCCAGGTGACGTATCCGTTCGAGCGCGGGATCGGGCCTGGCGCGTCTGCGCATCCCCCTATTCTCCGGTCGGATTCTCCGGGTTGTCCAGCTCGGTCCACCCGCCGACTGTCGAGAGTCGGTGGGTGGCAAGGGGACTGGGCCGTTCCCCGGGGTCAGTAGGGGCGGGTGGTGCACGCCCACGTGAGGATCGACCCGCCGCCCGCCCTGGCCAGGGCGTTGCGCTCCGCCGCGGCGCGGGTGCTGCCGTGCCCGCCGTAGTACTTTCTGCCGCCGTCCGCGACCGCGCCGCAGCTGTTCGAGAAGCTGACCAGAACCGTGCAGTCGGAGTGTCCGCATCTGCTCCTTGCCCAGGATTCCGCGAGCGAGGACGTCGCGTAGTCGACGGCCCAGCCCCATGCGCCCCGTGACGACACCGCGATGGCGCCGTAGTTGGTGCTGCTGGCCTGCGCGACCGATCCCGTTGCCAAGGGCGCGGCCAGGATCGCGGCGCCGAGTACGAGTCGCGTGATTCGCCGATAGGGATGTGCGGTGGTGGATTTGCCGGTCATGTGTCCCCCTGGAGCGTGATGAGTCCGCGCCCGGGAGATGGATCGACCTGGGTTGCGGACGAGCTGACAGCAGCTCCCCACCCAGTGTAGTTAAATAGCGCTTAAAAAACTATAAACTAGCTCTCCAGAATCCGGTCCAACAGCTCGGTCGGATCGGCCGTCGGCTCCATGTCGCCGCGCAATGCGAGCAGGCGGGTGCCCGCATCCCTGGCCTCGGCGAGGAACCGCAGCTTCCGGTGCAGCACCACAACTTCCGAGTCGGGCGCGAGGAGATAGGCGGCAGGAGCGCCGAAATGCGCGGCCAATGCGGTCAGCAGGGCGGCGTCCCCCGGATCACCTCGGCGCAGGCCGTCGATCACGGTGCGCGACACGCTCGCTCCGGTCGCGGCGCTCACCGCCTTGGCCACCTCGTCGCTGGTCTGCTCCGGTTCGCCCTTGGCGTGAAATACCCGGAACAGCAGGTTGACTCGTGCGGACAGCGGGGTGGGCGGATCAGTGGTCACGACTGTTCACCATTCGTAACTTGTTGTCGAGGCGGGCCTGGAATGCGCGGGTGAGTTCGGCGGTGAGGCCGGATTCCCGCCCGATCAACCAGCGGCGATACAACTTCTCCTCTGATTCTGCTGGCCCGTTCGCTGGGCTGTCCAGCAGGTCGCCGAAGGCGAACATCAGCAAGGGATGCAACTGCCCGGGCTGGTCGTGCACGCGATTGCGTTCGAGCAGATCGGTGACGAACATGCCGACGAGAGCGCTGATTTGCTCGTTGAGCGACCCGCTGATCGCGCGGAGTGCGCCCAAATCGGTGCCGGGTCCGTCGACGAAGTCGCCGAGTCTGCGCTGTGTGGTGAGCAATTCGAGGACGAGTTCCAGCGGGAGTGATACCTCGGCCGCTCCTGGATCCAGCGGCGGACGATCGGATTGGGGCAGGCGCGGCTCGCCCCGGTCCCAGAAGACCCGGGCTGCGCTGCCCGGAACCCATTGCAGCGCTTGGTCGAACTTGGCCAGCGTGCTCGGGCGCGGTTCCTCGAGCTCACCTGCTTCGGCCCGGATCACCGTCGGGCCGGTGGGACCGCCGGCGGCCTTCACGCCGTCCAGCGTGAGGTTCAGTTGCCTGCGCCGCTCGCGTGCCGTGGCGCCGAAATGGTCCGGATGTCCGACCCTCATCTCTGGAGTGTAACAACACTCAACTGGCCATCAATCGGTGTCGGCGCCGGAACCTCTCGCGGGGTTCTTGCTTAAATTTTATTGTTAGTTAACAGTTAATATTGCCTCTGGAGTAGTGGGTTCGTATCCTGAGGAAGTGCTGGAGACGGACTCCGGAGGGGAGGGTCCGTCTCCAGTGGCTGCGTATTCACTTGTGCTGCAACGGGATAGGGGCGCCATCGCACATCGCTGGTTTCGTGGGCCGGTGGCGGGTATCCAGGAAGGAGCCGGCGTCCGCGTCGCCGGGTGGTTGCCATCGTGTGTTCCGCCGGGCAGGTGCGGCGGCACACGAAGGAGGCTCCCGATGTGGGAACGCGGATTAGAGATCGCGCACACCGCGCACTTCACCCATGAGGTCCACAAGCACGGGGTATTCGGCTGGCTGCCGATCGCGGTCGTCGCATTCCTCGGGGTGCTGCTGGTCGGTGTCGTGGTGCTGGTGTTCGTCAGCACAGCCGATTTCGGCGACGACCCGACCCGGACCCCGCAGATCTCCCACGGCCCCTGCGCCCCGTTCTGTACGGCGACGGTCAACCCGCCGCCCCCGTGATCACGGCGTCGGCTGTGGACAGAACGGCTGGCAACTCCCCGGACTGCTCGGCACCGTAGATCTGTCGCCATCCCCGAAATCGGCCGTGCTGACCAGCACCATCACCAGCACGGCCAGCATCAGCACCAGCCCGGCCACGATCGCCACCCGCCCCCAATTGAGCTGCCGCGAGAAAATGATCTCGCTGTCATCATCGTTGTTCCAAACCATCGCCGCACCCTCTCCCGGACACGCGACTCCCCCACGGCGCCGCACCCCCTGAATACCCCATCCGAGCTGGAATAGCGGCTATTTGGAAAGTGGGGTGGGCAGGGCGGCTTCGGGCCCGTGCTCGCTGGCACCGACCCAGCCGACTTCGACGCCGTGGGGTTCACTGTCACCCCGCTGTCTCAGCTCATCGTGCCCGGTCTGGTCGTGGTCGCGAATGCTGCCGCGGGGCCGATCGACCTCGATATCGCCCATGTCGCATGGGAATCCCAGGTCACCGGATATCCGGTACTCACCGACGATCCCGGCCCGTATGCGAATCTGAACATGCCGATCGACCTCGAAATCCTCTGAGCCGAGGTGGTGTTGAAGGACAACGTGAGCGACTACGTCTATCGCGCGGTCCGGCGAATGCTGCTCGCCGAAGAGTTGACCGCTGTTACCACGACCGCCGACGATATCGCCTTCGCCGAGGCAGCCTCGGCATCCGGATTGGAGGCGTGGGCTGCTGATGAGTGAGCCCGCCATGGCCAAGGGGCGAAAGGCAAGATCATCAGGAACTGATGGCGGCAAAGTACGAGAAGCCAGTTACCTCAGTTCCTGATGATCTTGTGAGGTGCTAGGCGGTGGCTGGCTCGGATACGCTCATTTCCTCGGCATTATCGTGGCGATGTTGTCGGCTATCGCGCGGGCGATCGATTCGGCGGCTAATTTAGCTTCCGATACCTGTTGAGCGGAAGGGCTATCGATGGCGATGTCATCTGTTCCTGAGAAATTTGTCGCCGACGCGGTCACTTCGACTATCAAGTTGCTGATCCGAAATGAAGTTTCTGCTTGTACCTCACGGCCTACCTTCTGCTGTTCACTAGTGAACGCCTCATCACCTGCGTTTATGTAGATTTTTTCCCCGCGGCGTTTATCGCGCTGTTTACCGAAGAATTCCTTCGTCGATTCGATTGGATCTTCGGATGAGGTATCTATGGTGAGCCAGATCGAGATAAAACGAAACTGCGGCCTATCTCCTGTCTCGCGCCTCTCTGGTAGAGTTTTGGCGGTGTAGTGCACGCTGCATGGAAATGAGCTTGATTGCAAGACCGGCGGTAGAGGTGAGCGGTCGACAATCTTGAATCGCAGATTCTCGTCGTACAGTGACCCGCCGAATTGCTTCACTGGCGTTGTGGTCGATTTTTCCAACGCCCAGCAATCCGATGGTAGAGATGCGAACTTCGCCTGCTCCGAGGTATTCCTCAGATCTGAGCAGGCCGTGGCTAGTATTAATGTAGCGGCCAATATGCTCAGCGTGACTGCGGCTGTCGATTTCATGTGCTATCCCACCGGCGGCCCGGTTGGCTTGCGCGGCTTCCAGCTGCCGTTGTCCAGAGCAACCGGGGCGATTTCGGGAGGAACGGCGATCTGCGCAGCAAGTGTCCTGATTTCCTCCAATCCTGTCAACAGATTGTCTCGGTACGTGATTACGTCCTTAATGACCGCGGTGGTTTCCGTGATGAAGTCCTTTAATGCTTTGACGATGGCCTTAGTTTGCCCCGCCAAATCGAAATCAAAAGTCAGAGCGCCTTCAACCACCGCTAATGTGTCCCCTGCATATTGGAGAATAATCGTGGCATAATTAGCGATGTGGCCGATTGCTGTTGAATAGTTATTTACAATCTTGGATCGGAAGGCGTCGATCTTGCCGGTAATGTCCGCTAGAATCTTGCGAGTGTCCTCAGTGGTCTTAACTATCCGTTCGACATAACTCACAGCGGCTTCGCGTGCCGGGCCATTCCATCTGCCGGTCAGATTTTCCTTTGCGGTCTGCAAGCCGACACTGTGGTCGCTGCCATCGATCGAGGAGGTTAGCTCCTGGACCGCAGTTCGCCATGCGCTGGTAATCGGCGGCACGTTGTTCGGATTGCCCAGCATGCCGTGAATGATGTCGACGTTCTCGCGGACGCCGGGGACGTTGACCCGCTCGGCCCAGGTGACCAGCGTGCTGGCCGGACCCCACGGAAAAATGAGCTCCTCCGGGAGGTTGTTGGGGTTCTTGTCGGCAGGGATCGGATAACCTTTGATGGTTTTGCTACCCATGTTCAGTACCCCAGCATCTCGTCGATATATCCGAACTCTCGATAGTACTGCGCATCTACATTTTCATAGTTGGTGGCACACGTGCTTATGCCTTCGCCGGCCGACTGGATAGATTTCTTACCCTTGTCGAGCTTGTCGTGCACATTGGTTGCTACATCATTGAATATGCTTGCAACGTCTTTTCCGAAGATGCCGAGGGTGAGAGGTGGCATTCGGTGATCGCCAACATAATTGGCTGCCAAGTTATAGTGGCCAGCCGTGTTTATTATTTCGTTGGCTTGCGTTCGCAAGGCTTGAGGGACCACATGGAAGTCGGTCATCGGTTTCCTTCAGCTGTTCCAGTCGGTCGCGTGGTTCCGAACTCGCCGTTAAGCGTGGTGAGCAGAGCTTCGAGCACGTGGTTTTCGCTTGCTTGGGAAACCTCGTCGGGGTCAAGATTGATGGATTGCAGAACCCCTCGACTATCGATGACAACCCACCCGAAATCGGTTCCATCGAAATTATCGACAATCGGAACAGTGTATTGTTCGGCGGGAGGTAGTGGTTCGCGGTTTCGGATCGCCATCACTGCGCGATTCCAGTCACGATTTATCTCTTGCACAAGCGCGTAGATGCGGTCAAAATCTGTCACAAAGCTCTTCCTTTAATGGGTTGCTGATTTGATCAACGAGCCGGTTGGTTGCCGTCTGGGTTCAGATCTGTGAGCAGATCGTATGCGTCAGGAAACTCCTGACGGAGCTGTTCGATTCCGATCGTGGAAGCGTTGTTTCGAGCCTTGTTTACTGCCTCCACGATCGCCCGGCACGTAGTATCTAAATCCTCGGTTAAGGCCCAGGCTGGGCGTGTGAAATCGCCTAGGCCTTGCGGTAGATTGATATCCAGCACCTGTCTTCCATCGCCAGAAACAACAGCGACCGCTAACCCATCGCTTGACCGCGCACGAACTGGCTGCTCGGCTGCGGACGAAATCACATTATGCACGCGTGCGCTGAAGGCCTCGATCTGCTCCTCGGTCTCGGCCACAAGTCGCTGGTAATCTTCGAGTCTCATCTGTGCCCCTCATTGATAGGTAATCAGTTGCTGTCATTGTCGGGCGTATACCAATTTAGCCAGAAGAGGTAGTGGTGAATCATGCGTCGTAGGGATGCAGGACATTATCGTCCGTCTCCTCCCGTAACTGCTGGACGGCTTTATTGATCCATGTGGTGAATTCCGCCGCTAGGTCTTGGGGGACGGTTGGGCGCACCGTGATGTGCTCGGCGGTGCGCTGTTCGGTGTAGCGGCCGTCGTCGGTAATGTCGTACCAGCGCAATGTGTTTCGAGGGCTTGGTCGATCGTGGATCGGGCCGATCAGGAGACCGGCGTTGCCGCCGCCGTCAACAGGACGATCGAGCAACCCCTTGTACTGCACAAGTGAATCGTTATGGCGCGATGCCCCGAAGTGTGGATCGCGTGGTCGTGCCAGGTCCTGAGCATGGAAGACGGCGGCTCCGGCGCTTCCCGGGTTGCATCCAGGAAGGAAGTTCACGATTCGTGCAGGGAGTGCCTCGGTTGAGCAGGTTCGTAGACGAACCTGTCCATGTTCGCCGTTGGCAGCTGACTGGAACAGCACCACTGCGTGATACAGGTTGCGGGCGCCGAGGAGGCGATACTCGCGTCTGCTGCCGTCGTTTGCGCGGTGTTTCGTTGTGCCGCCAAGGATCTCGATTCGCACGTCCGACGTGGTGAGGGTGTGCAGGGCGAGTTGGATTTCTTCCATCTCGTCGCTGTCGTAGCTTTCGCGGACTTCGGTGCGGTGGGTGTCGAAGTCCTCACGGAATGTGAAGCGACTGCGGTGATGCAAGGGGCGGGGGAAACGGTCATTCGCAGCGCTGAACCACAGTGCGGCGAAATCGTCTGGTTCCCAAGTCCATTCGCCCATCACCTGGCTCCGCTGCGACCGCGGTCGGGTGTCGATTCGCGATTTTGTGAGGGTGGTTCTTGAGCCCGGGGCACCGAAGCGGCTCTAGCGCCTCCTCCGATCACGCCATCGGGGATTACTCGCGGCGCCTCGCCCAGCAGTTCGTCGGTGTTCTCGTGGTTGATGAGGTAGTCGGGCGTTTTGTGTTCGGCATCCCCTTCTTGCTTGCCGCGACCTGCGCCTGGCGCCATCATCCCCGGGAGTCCGGACGCACCGCGGCCCGCGGCAGCAGCCGCGGCTGCTGCCGGAGACGTCGTCGTGCCTGGCGCCATCGGGGCCCCAGGGATGCTTCGACCTGGTGACCCTGGACGTGTGCCAGGACTGCCGGGACCACCGGGACTGCCTGGGCGGGAGGTTCGGGTGGGCGCGTTGCCAGGCGTACCTGGTGTGGTGGTGCTGGCTGGAGTCGTCGGGTTACCGGGGGTGTTCTTGTTCGCGTCTTGCTGTGTTCCCGCTTGGTTCTGGCTGGTTGACGTTGTATTGGACGGATTGGTCTGGTTGGAGCTCTTGTCCGGCGAGGACTGGTCGCCTTGTTTTTCCTGATTGGCGGGATTGCTCGGGTTCTGGCTGCCAGGCTGATCGGTAGTGGACGGCCCGGAGTTGTTGGGGCGACCATTGGTGCTCGGGCCGCCACTGTTGTCTCCGCTGGTGTCGCCGTTGCTGGGAGTCGGGATATCAAGCGGGCGGGTTGGATCGAGCGGCCTGGGTAGGACCGGGATAGAGCCGTCAGTGAGAGCGAACGGCTTGACGTAGCGGTCGCGCATCTTGTCGCGAGCGTCGTCCTCGGCGTCGTTGCGACGACCCTCCAGGACCGACTTGTTCCAGGGATATCCGTCGAGGTCGTACCACGGGGGATCGCCGATCAGATCGGGGATGGCGCTTTTGGTGTCGGTAGCGGAGGTTGCTGCCGCGGTGATCTGTGCGCTTACCGTGTTGAATGTCGAAGTCAGTTGATCGGCGTCGGTGGTGTAGCGCCGGATCGCGTCGATCGACGCCCGCGCTGCTTGGCCTTCCCATGCCGAGGCAATAGACGTCTGCATGCGCTGCCGGAACGCCTCCAGCCCCTGGGCCCACTTCGTCCCGGCCTGCGAGTACTTGGTTGCCGCGCCGTTGGCGGGTTCGGTGGCCACCTTGTCGAAGGTTTCCTTGATTCCCTTGTGCGTCCAGCAAATTGGGTATTCGGTGGTCGGCGGGATCTTCGGTGCTTCGTTTCCGCTCATTTGCCTTGCCCCTGCTGGAGCGAGGTCAGCTGGGCACGGAAACGCGCCGCCCAATCTGCGTCTGTCGCGATGTAGCGGTCGCGCATGACCTCGTGGAGTACGCGGATATCCTCCACGATCTTGTAGTGCTCCTCGAGGACCGTGTGGTAGTCGTCGCTTCCGCCCATGGCCTTCTCGCGAAAGCGTTTCGCCATGGTCGGTGCGGAGGTCAACTGTGATCCGGTGTGATCGCCGATGCCCCACGTTGCGATCTCAGAGATTTCGCGCATGTCTTGCTGGATGTCTTGGATCACCAGCTTGAATTTCTCGCATTCATAGTCGATCTTAGCGAATTCCTCGGGATCCATCCGTAAATCCAGTCGGCCTGCGCGAGCCTCTGTAATCATGTTTGTCAACGGACTTGGCGAATTCGGTTCGGTTGCCATAGGTTTCGTCCCTCCCTAAGAAGCTGTCACGCGCTAGCTGGCACGCTGGGTACGACTTTCTCGGCGAGTGTCCGCGCCAGTTGGCACGATTCGACCTTCCCGGTTTCGCTGCGTGACGGTGGATTGTCGAGATTGAACTCCAAGCTTCCGCCTTTCATCTCGACATTCACAATGCATGCGGCCTTGTCGTCCAGTTGATGGGCCGCGATTGCCGGGCGACCAGCGATGGTGAATTGCTCTGCACCAGCGAAGTTGCGATCGCGGACTGCTTGGACTGTCAGATTGGTGGTCTTAATCGCCACGGCGTAGCCGTTCGGGCGAACCCACCCGCAGCCCCGCCATTTCACCCCACCGGGTGCATCCAAGTCCTTGCGTCCGGAGGCCTTCAGTTTCTCGGACGCCAGCACGTCCGCCGGTATGTCGGTGCAGGGGTCGAATCCTGTCGGCACGTCTTTTGCCAGCCCGGACCCGGATGCGTTCGTGGTGGGTGCGCCTGAAGCTCCTGTCGTGCTCGCGGCTGGCTTATCCCCACCATTGCTCGACGAGTCGCAACCAGCCAGAACAGGCCCGGCGACTATAGCCGCCGTCATCAGCACCACTCCCGCGGACGCGCGCATGCCCACCCCTCTTGTCGATCATCGCTCGGCAATTTCCAGCCGAGCCTAACAACCTCCGCCGTTGCCAGTGGTTGCTCGTCGCGGCTCCAGCCATCAGTCCCACTGCCGTGGTAGCCGGGCATCAGCCGCCTCTCATACGTTGCCTTCAATATTCAGACGCACTGGACCCGGGACCGGTTCCATCGAACTGAAAACAGGCTGACCGGGATAGCCGTCAATCCCGGAAGACCGAGGTCAGCCAGTAGCCGATGGCTCCCGGGAGGGTGGCGGCCGAGCCAACGATGAGGAAGAGCAGGCCGACGCCGAAGTGTGGGGTACCGGGGTAACGGCCTGCGGCGTTCTTGGCCTCGATGACGGACCAGCCGAGGGTGAGGAAGACGAGGGCGGCGATGACCTCGGCGAAGGCGAGAACGACCACTCCCGTCAGGATGGGTGGGGTTCGGAGTTTGCGAGGCAGTAGGCCCCAAGCGGCGATGGCGAGCAAGACCGCGCCTGGGATGAGCCAGAGGGCTGGAAGGTCTACGTCCTTCAGCTTCACCAGGAAGTATTCGTCGGAATACTGGCCGAGCTTGAACAGTGGCGTGAACAACGCGATCAAGAGTGCGCCGACGCCGAGGCCGAATGCGCCGCGTGCGGTGGTGAGCGAATCCTGAAGTGTTGTCTCAAGCCGCTGGTCTCTGCCATTCCAGCTGCATAAGCGGACACGTTGCACGCCTAGCGGTGTGCAGTAGGGTTGTCTCCGGCTAAGAGGGGCGGAGGTAGTCGAGGGTGGGTCACACGCTGGCGCATGGTCAGGTTTTTGCCGGTTACCGCATCGAGCGACTGCTCGGGGTCGGCGGAATGGGGGAGGTGTACCTCGCTCGCGACCGCGACCTGCCTAGGTGGGTGGCGTTGAAGCTGCTCAGTCGGGCCGTCACCAACGACGTCGATATCCGCGCCCGGTTCCTGCGGGAGGCCGATACAGCCGCGCGGCTGTCTCATCCGAATATCGTCATCGTCTATGCCCGGGGTCAGGAGGGCGATCAGCTGTGGATGGCGATGCAGTACGTCGATGGCACCGACGTTGCCGCAGTGCTGCGCAACGGCCCCATTGGTCCTGAGCCGACGATCCAGATCATCACCGAGACCGCGAAAGCGCTTGATCACGCCCATCGTTCAGGAGTGCTGCATCGAGATGTGAAGCCTGCCAACATCTTGCTTTCGAACGACCAGCATGAGGGAATCTTCCTGGCAGACTTCGGAATCGCAAAGGCGCTGGACCAGTCGAACAGCCTCACTCGCACGGGCGAGTTCTACGCTAGTTTGCAGTATGCGGCGCCTGAACAACTCGACATGCAGGTCGACGTCGATCATCGGGCCGACGTCTATGCACTCGGTTGCACGCTGTATCACATGCTGACCGGCGTACTGCCTTATCCGGGGGCGAACAGCAGTCAGCTGATTCACGGCCATCTCAATGCGCCGGTGCCGCTGCCGAGCCAGCAGAATCCAGCACTGCCAAAGGGTTTCGACAACGTCATCGCTACCGCTCTGGCGAAGGACCGCAACTTTCGGTTCAATAGTTGCGGCGAACTCGCTGCCGCCGCGCAGCAGGCGCTGGCAGGGGAAAGCGTTCCGGCACCGCGAACGCCGCCCGTGCCCCAGGCCGGGAAACGCCGATGGAAGTCGATCGCGATCATTGCGGCGGTTGGTGTTCTCACTACTGCGGGCACGGCAGCCGCGTTCATTGTGCGAGAACGTGATCGGACTGCCGACCAGCACTCGCTCGAAGAAGCTCGCGAGACAGCCCGACAGGCTGCGTGCGCATACTTCCGTACCGCGTTCACCTACAGTCCCGAGGGGTTAGAGCGCTACGAACGTGATGTTCTCGATGGGGCAACAGGCGAGTGGAAGTCAGAATTCGAAGGGCAGTTCCCGAAGCTTCGAGATGCGATTGTGTCGGCTCAAGTTCGGAGACGCGTACTGGATGCCCAGTGCACCGTCAAGTCCGCCGATAAGAACGGCGCTGACATCTTCGTGCTGGCCACGACGGCTGATAGCACTAGAGACAATCCAGAGGACCTGAAAAAAACGATCCCAACGACCATGGCGATGGAATACGTCGACGGCCGATGGTTGTGCAGCGACCTGGTCAAATAGACCGCGTCTAAACCCACACACCCTTGCCGACGGTGACGACTCCTCCGTTGCTGATCGCGAACCGTTCCCGGTCCCGGTCGAGGTCGACGCCGATGATCTCGCCTTCGCCGACGACGACGTTCTTGTCGAGGATCGCTCGGCGTACGACGGCTCCGCGTCCGATGCGGACGCCTGGCATGAGGACGCTGCCTTCCACCGTTGCTCCGTCGTCGATCATGACGTTGGAGCTCAGGACGGAGTTGCGGACGGTGGCGGCGGAGAGGATCGAACCCGCGCCGACGATGGACTCCTGGGCTAACCCGCCCTGGGCGAACTTGGCAGGCGGGAGGTTCTCCGCCGCTCCGCGGATGGGCCAGTGTTTGTTGTAGAGGTTGAAGACCGGGTGGACGGAGACGAGGTCCATGTGGGCGTCGTAGAAGGCGTCGATGGTGCCGACGTCGCGCCAGTAGCCGCGGTCGCGGTCGGTGGCGCCGGGGACGTCGTTGTCGGCGAAGTCGTAGACGGCGGCCTCGCCCGCGGCGACCAGGGACGGGATGATGTCGCCGCCCATGTCGTGGTCGGAGTCGGAGTTGTCGGAGTCGGCGCGGATGGAGTCGACGAGGACCTTGGTGGTGAAGACGTAGTTGCCCATGGAGGCGAAGGTGACGTTGGGGTCGTCGGGGGTGCCGGGCGGGTGCGCGGGCTTCTCCAGGAACTGGGTGATGCGGCCGGTGTCGTCGGTGTCGATGCAGCCGAACGCGCTGGCCTCGCTGCGCGGCACCCGGATGCCCGCGACGGTGACGCCCGCGCCGGAATCGATGTGGTGCTGCACCATCTGCTCGGGATCCATCCGGTATACGTGGTCGGCGCCGAACACCACGATGTAGTCGGGATCCTCGTCGTAGATGAGGTTCAGCGACTGCATGATGGCGTCGGCGCTGCCGGTGTACCAGCGCGGGCCGAGGCGCTGCTGCGCGGGCACCGGGGTGATGTACTCGCCCGCGAAACCGGACAGCCGCCAGGTCTGCGAGATATGCCGGTCCAGCGAATGCGACTTGTACTGCGTGAGCACGCACAGTCGCAGATAGCCCGCGTTGACCAGGTTGCTCAGTACGAAGTCGATGAGACGGTAGGCGCCGCCGAAGGGGACCGCTGGCTTGGCGCGGTCCGCGGTGAGTGGAAAGAGTCGCTTGCCCTCGCCACCGGCGAGCACGATCCCGAGTACGTGCGGCTGGCTCCTCACAGTTGCCAAACTACCGTGAACTCGGGTCGCGAGTGGCCTGTGGGAACGGGACCGTTTACTTTGAACCGGTGAGTTTCGGCACGGACGGCGGGGAGTCGGCAACGGGATCCGGTGACCTGGACCGGCTCCGGGTTGCCATGCTGACGCGCGAATATCCGCCCGAGGTGTACGGCGGCGCCGGTGTGCACGTCACTCAGTTGACGTCGCGGCTGCGCCGATTGTGCGATGTGACGGTGCACTGCATGGGCGTGCCGCGCACGGATGCCGTAGTGCACCAGCCTGATCCGTCGCTGTACGCCGCCAACGCCGCGCTGCAGATGATGTCGGCACAGCTACGCATGGCCGATGCCGCGGGTCAGGTGGACGTGGTGCACTCGCACACCTGGTACACCGGACTGGCCGGGCATCTGGCCGCAACGCTGTATGGGATTCCCCACATTCTCACCGCGCACTCGCTGGAGCCGCGCAGGCCGTGGAAGGCCGAGCAGCTAGGCGGTGGCTATCGGCTCTCGTCGTGGTCGGAGCGCAACGCGGTGGAGCACGCCGACGCGATCATCGCGGTGAGCGAGGGCATGCGCCGCGACGTGCTCGACGCCTATCCGTCGATCGATGCCGATCGGGTGCACGTGATCCACAACGGGATCGACGGAGCCATGTGGCATCCGGGACCAGCACTCGCCCATTCGCGGCCGATCCTGGCCGAGCTGGGGGTGCGCACGGATCGTCCGATCGTCGCCTTCGTCGGGCGGATCACCCGGCAGAAGGGCGTCGCGCATCTGCTGGCCGCCGCCCGCGAGTTCGACCCGGAGATCCAGCTGGTGCTGTGCGCGGGCGCGCCCGACACCGAGGAGTTGGCGCTCGAGGTGGCCGCCGCGGTCGAGGAACTGCATCGTGGTCGCGGCAATGTGTTCTGGGTGCGGGAGATGCTGCCCACCGAGCAGATCAGGCAGATCCTTTCGGCCGCAACGGTTTTCGTCTGTCCCTCGGTATACGAGCCGCTGGGCATCGTGAATCTGGAGGCGATGGCGTGCGCGACCGCGGTGGTCGCCTCCGATGTCGGCGGCATCCCCGAGGTGGTCGTCGACGGCGGCACCGGGCGGCTGGTGCACTACGACCCGGCCGCAACCGAGGAGTTCGAGCACGGGCTGGCCGAGGCGATCAACGAGGTCGCCTGCGACCCGGTGCTCGCCGCCGAATTCGGCGCCGCGGGGCGGGCGAGGGCGATTGCGGACTTCGACTGGTCCTCCATCGCGGCGCGCACCGTGCGGCTCTATGATCAAGTGCGCAAACTCTGAGCTGAAGAATCTCTGCCCGGAAGAGCCGACGCCGCGTCGGCGGCTCGACTCTGGAAGAGAGGAACTCGCAACGATGCCCCAACTGATCAGCGTCATCGAACGACAATTCTCCAACGTCATCGAACGACAACTGTCCAGCGTCATCGAGCGCCGGCTTCTGGTGAACTACCGTGTCGACCCGGAGTTCGCGGCTCGTCTCTTACCCTTTCCGCTCCGCCCGCAACTGGTCCGCGATTGGGCGGTCGCCGGTATCTGCCTGCTGCGCCTCGGGCAGCTGCGCCCGGTCGGCATGCCCGCCGCGCTCGGGGTGCGCAGCGAGAACGCCGCGAGCCGCGTCGCCGTCGAATGGGACGGACCGCGCGGCGTCGAAACCGGCGTCTACCTCGCCCGCCGCGATACCGGATCCCCGTTGAACGCACTGCTCGGCGGGCGCTTCTTTCCCGGCGTGCACAACCTCGCGCACTTCGACGTCGACGAGAGCGAAACGAATCTGCACGTGGCGTACGCCAGCCGGGACGGTACGACCAGGGCCGGGGTCGACGCGCATGTGCTGGAGGAGTTCGAGGGCAGCGTACTGTTTCCCGATTTCGCGGCGGCCTCCGATTTCTTCCGGCACGGTTCCACCGGATTCTCCGAAAGCCGCGATGGACACCACCTGAACGGGCTCGAGCTCTACATCCACAAATGGCAGGTGAGCCCGGTCCATGTGGACAGCATCTACTCGACGTTCTTCGGCGACCAGACCCGCTTTCCGCCCGGGACCGCGACCCTGGACTGCGCACTGCTGATGCGCGATCTCACCGCGACCTGGAGCCCGGCGGGGTTTCTGCACGAAACGGCGGTGTGCTGACCTGGTGTCAGCGCTTCGGCCGATAGACGGTCACCCGCACGGCGGCCGTGACATCGACCAGGTCCGGCAGGGCCGCGAGCCGCGGATCCGCCGAGGGGGTCGCGTGATGGGCGGAGGGACCCATCGCCACCACGTTCGCGATATCGGCGCGCGGCAGCCGCATGGGGTATTCGACGACCGTGCGACCGACGGCGTCGAAGTGGCCGGACATCGATGCGGACAGGCGCCGGTCCTTGTCCGGGTCGACCGTCACCATGCCGAGCGGCTCGATGAGCTCGCTCAGGTGACGTTCGGTGGGGGTGGCGACGACGAAGCGGCCGTCGGCGGTCAGCGCCCGGCTGACCTCGGCCGGGTTGCGTGGCGCGAAGACCGAGAGGATCGCGCTCAGCGCGCCGTCCCGGATCGGCAACCCGCGCCAGGCGTCGGCGAGGATCGATGCCGCGCGTGGGTGGGCCCGTGCGCACCGGCGGGCCGCGGGTTTGGCGACGTCCAGCGCGATGCCGACGGCCGAGGGCGCCGCGTCGAGCACGCCGGACAGGTAGTAGCCGGTACCCGCGCCGACCTCCAAGACGGCGCCGGGGGCGTCGCCCGATGCGACGGCCTCGGCGACCGCTTCGGCGATCGGTGCGAAGTGGCCTGCGCCTTGGAATGCGGCGCGGGCGTCCAGCATGGCCGCGGTGTCACCGGTCATCTTGGTCGACGCGCCGGTGAGCAGGCTGACGTAGCCCTGCTTGGCAATGTCGAAGCTGTGCCCCTGCTCGCAGCGCAGGGCACCGGTGGTCGCCTCGAGACCGAGGCCGCATTCGGGGCAGGCCAGTAGACCGGCCGTGGCAGCCAGCGCTGAGGTGTTAGCTGGTGACACTCTTCAGTTCGTCACCGAGCGCCGCAGCCTCGTCCGGCGTGAGCTCGACGACCAAACGCCCGCCACCCTCGAGTGGAACCCGCATGACGATTCCACGCCCTTCCTTGGTTGCCTCGAGGGGACCGTCCCCGGTGCGGGGCTTCATGGCCGCCATCCTCTGCTCCCTCCAGATCTGCGCGGTAAGCTGCGCACTTTCTTGGAACTCCAGTTGTCACCAACAGGCGAGCTCGCCGGCATTTGACGAGCTACACCGGTCCTATTCTTCCCTATCGCCGGAGTGGACGGATACCTGAGTTCGAAATGTGACCGCTGGGTCGGTGTCGGACACCTCACGTTCGACCCAGCAATCGGCCAGGTGATCGTCCACCATTCCGGTCGCTTGCATGAGTGCGTAGGCCGTGGTCGGTCCGACGAATCGGAAGCCCCGGCGCTTCAATTCTTTTGCCAGAGCGACGGATTCGGGTGTGGTCGCGGGCACATCGGCGGCCGTGCGTGGCCTCGGCCGCGGTGGCGGCGCGAAGGACCAGATCAGCTCGTCGAGTCCGGTATCGAGCTCGCGCGCGACCCGCGCGTTGGTGATCGCCGCCTCGATTTTGGACCGGTTGCGCACGATGCCTGGGTCGGCGAGCAGCCGTGCCACATCGGCCTCGCCGAACTCGGCCACCGCGTCGATGGCGAACCCCGCGAACGCGGTGCGGAACGCCGGGCGTTTGCGGAGGATGACGATCCAGGACAGGCCCGACTGGAATGCCTCGAGGCACATCCGCTCGAACATGGCGTCGTCGCCGTGCAGGGTCTTGCCCCACTCGTCATCGTGGTAATCGCGGTACAGCTTCGACTGCAGCGGCCACGGGCAGCGGATGCGGCCGTCATCCGGCACGGCCTGCTCGACGCTCACTTCTTGTCCGGCGTGACGGGCTCGACCCAGTCGCCCGCGCGCGCTTCGGCCAGCGCGAGCTGTAGCTCGTCGATCCTGGCGGCCAGCTTGGCAAGCGCCCAGTCCACCTCGGATGCCTTGTAGCCGCGCACCACCTGCTGGAAGCGCAGCGCGCGCACGTCGGCGCCGGTGATCCCCTCGGCGGGCAGCACGGTGGCCGTCGTGCCCTCCGGCAGTGGGCCGAGCTCCTCCGAGCGCCCGAAAACCGCGCTGGCGAGCAGGAACAGCACCGCGGCGACCAAGCCGATGATCAACACGTACAACAGCAGCGTGAGCATGTGTTCGAGCTTATTGGCTCGCACCGACAGCGAGCACACGACGGCTCGCGGAAATCAGCCCGCGAATTCCGTGGCGAACAGTTCGGCCAGCTGCCCGGCCGCCTGATCGATGCCGTTGGTGCCGATATTGCCGTAGCCGAGCACCACCGAGTGGGTGCGGTGTGGGGTGTGCTGATACCGGGTGACCGAGTCGAAGGCGACGCCGACGGCCTCGGCGCGATCGCGGAAGAGGTCCGCGTCGCAGGTGTCCGGCAGCGTCGCCATGGTTTGCAGACCGGCGGGGATGCCCGGCAGCAGCAGCGGCAGGCGGTGCCGGGCGATGGCGGTTTCCAGTGCCGCCCTGGTGTTCTTGTACCGGGCGCGGCTCTGCCTGATGTGCCGGTCGTAGCCGCCGTTGCCGATCAGTTCGGCGAGCGCGAGCTGTTCCAGCGTCGCGCTGCCGTGGTCGGTGAGGAATTTGTGCACCACCAGTTGCTCGATGAGCGGCGCGGGCCCGACGAGCCAGCCGAGGCGCAGGCCGGGGCCGAGTGTCTTGCTCGTCGAGCCGAGGTAGACGACCGAGCCGGGCGCGCGGCCCTGCAGTGAGCCGATGGCCCTGCGGTCGAAGCGGAATTCGCCGTCGTAGTCGTCCTCGACGATCACCGCGCCGGTGCGCGCGGCCCAGGCCACCAGCGCCTCCCTGCGCTGCGGCGCCAGCACGGCGCCGGTGGGGAATTGGTGTGCCGGCGTGATCAGTACCGCGTCGATTCCACGCTCGGGCAGCGCGTCGACGATCAGGCCGTCGGCGTCGACCGGAATCGGGCGCGGCCGCAGCCCGGCCCTGACGATGATCGGCGCACGGTGCGGCAAGCCCGGATCCTCCAGCGCCACGGTGCTCGCGCCCGCGCGGCGCATCCCATGGCAGAGCAGATCGAGGCCCTGGGTGACGCCGCCGCAGACCAGGACGGTCTCCGGCGTGGCGGCAACGCCGCGCACCCGGGTGAGGTAGGCCGCAAGCACCGTACGCAGGTGTGGATGTCCCGCGGTGTCGGGATAACCGAAGTCGTCGTTGGCCGCGGCGGTGAGCGCGGCGAGCCAGGCCCGCCGCCACGCCCGCCGCGGGAAGTGGGCGAGATCGGGGGTGCCGGGTCGCAGATCCCAGCGCGGTGGCCTGCGCTCGGCCGGTGGATCGGCGGGCGGTGCCGCGCTCGGTTCGACGAGCGAGACGGTGGTGCCGGAACCGGTGCGGGTGTGCAGATATCCCTCGGCCGCGAGCTGGGTGTACGCGTCGACGACGAGGCGGCGCGAGACGCCGAGATCGGCGGCGAGCACCCGGCTGGCAGGCAGTCGCTGCCCGGCCGCGAGCCGTCCGGTGCGCACGCCGTCGCGTAGCGCGGTCTCCAGCTGGACGCGCAGCGCGATGCCGTTGCCCGGCTGCAGGGTGAGCAGGAGGTCCGGCCCGGAATTGGTACCCGAATCTGGCACGCCAGTGGAGCTTACCGGGCTCCGTTTACGGAATTACCGTGGGCCGCAGTCACGTTCGGCGCATGCGGCGCCGTGAGCACGAGGAGCGACCATGACACCGATGCCTACCGATACCGCGCGAGAGCTCCGGTTCGCTTCGGCGGCAACAGTTTTCGCCAGGCTGGCGGTGGCCGCGGGCTTCCTGTCCGCGGTCGCGGACCGTTTCGGCTGGTGGGGCGGCACCGCGAACGTGTCCTGGGGCAACTTCGACAATTTCCTGGTCTACCTGAACAAGCTGGCGCCGTACCTGTCCGGCCCGTTCGTCGATGTCGTCGGCTGGGTGTCCACCGCGGCGGAAATCGTGCTCGGCCTGACCCTGCTGTTCGGGATCGCGCTGCGCTGGTCGGCCTGGGCGAGCACCGGTCTGCTGCTGAGCTTCGCCCTGTCGATGTTCTTCTTCTCCGGACCCGAAGCACCGTTGAGCGCTTCGGTTTTCAGCGCGGCGGCGGCCTCGGCGCTGCTCGCGCTCGCACCGGCGGGCGCCTATGTTTTCAGCCTGGACAGGGTGCGCGCGACGATGTCCGCGCACGCCGTCGTCCCGGCCGGGGCATAGCGCCGCGAAGACGGAACAGGGCCGGTGCTCAGCGCACCGGTCCTGTGCCCGTCTATAGGTGGCGTGTCGTGTCGATTCCGAGGGACATGCCCGCCAGGCCGCGGCGGCGGACGGCGAGCTTGTCGGCGACCTCCAGCAGTGCCTTGGCGGCCGGGTTCTCCGGATCGCGCAGCACGATCGGTGTGCCTTCGTCGCCCGCTTCGCGCAGGCTCTGCTCGATCGGCACCTGGCCGAGCAGCGGGACGTTCGCGCCGACGGCGCGGGTCAGCCGCTCGGCGACGGCTTGGCCGCCGCCGGAGCCGTAGAGGTCCATCCTGGTGCCGTCGGGCAGGTCGAGCCAGGACATGTTCTCCACCACGCCCGCGATCCGCTGCCTGGTCTGCAACGCGATCGCGCCCGCACGCTCGGCCACCTCGGCGGCGGCGGGCTGCGGGGTGGTGACGACCAGGATCTCCGCGTTCGGGATCAGCTGGGCGATGGAGATGGCGACGTCGCCGGTGCCGGGCGGCAGGTCGAGCAGCAGCACGTCCAGGTCGCCCCAGAACACGTCGGCGAGGAACTGCTGCAGCGCGCGGTGCAGCATCGGCCCGCGCCACACCACCGGGGTATTGCCCTGGGTGAACTGCGCGATGGAGATCAGCTTCACGCCGTGCGCCTGCGGCGGCATGATCATCCGCTCGACCTGGGTCGGTCGCGCGTCGGTGCCGAGCATGCGCGGGATCGAGTGGCCGTAGATATCGGCGTCGAGCACGCCGACCGACAGCCCGCGCGCGGCCATGGCGGCGGCGAGATTGACGGTGACGCTGGACTTTCCGACGCCGCCCTTACCGGAGGCGACCGCGTAGACACGGGTCAGCGAGCCGGGCTGGGCGAACGGGATGACCGGTTCGGCCGAGTCTCCGCGCAGCTGCTTGCGCAGGTTGGTGCGCTGCTCGTCGTTCATCACGTCGAGGTCGACGGTGACCGCGCCGACACCGGCGACGTCCGCGACGGCCTTGGTGACCCGCTGGGTGATCTCGGTGCGCAGCGGGCACCCGGCCGTCGTCAGATAGACCTCGATGTGGACATTGCTGTCCGCGCCGATGGTGATGCTCTTGACCATGCCGAGCTCGGTGATCGGTTTACGGATCTCCGGGTCGTCGACCTTCGCGAGAGCTCCCCGCACATCCGATTCCGTAACCACTGACATGGCAGGAATTTTAGGCGCGTCAAATCCTGGGCAGGTCCCCGGGCTTCGGTGCGACGCCGTTGGCGTACGAGGTCGCCCACGCCATCACGTTCGCGACGTAGGCCATGGAGTTGTTGTAGCGCAGGATCGCGCGCGACTGCTGGGCCAGGTCGCGCATGTTCAAACCGCCGTCACACAGGTACTTTCCGGCGGTCAGCGCCGCGTCGAAGAGGTTCTGCGGATCGGCGATGCCGTCGCCGTTGCCGTCGGCGGCGTAATGCTTCCAGGTCTCCGGCAGGAACTGCATCGGGCCGACCGCGCGGTCGTAGGCGCCGAGGCCGTCCAGCGCGCCGCCGTCGCTGTCGCGGATCACGTTGTTGCCCGCGAGGCTGCCGTCGAGCACCGGTCCGTAGACGGGGGAGATCGGATCGCCCGCGACATCGGCCTTGCCGCCGAACGCGTGCGTGGATTCGACCCTGCCGATACCGGCGAGCAGGTACCACGGCATTCCGCAGACCGGGTTCTCGGCGGCGAGGGTGCGCTCGGCGACCTGGTAGGCCTCCATCGCGATGCCCGGTACGCCGAGTGGTCCGGCGGGCAGGCCCGCGGGTTGTCTGCCGTCTTGCGGCGCAATGGTTTTGACGATCGGGGGAGCCGGCGGCGGCGCCTGCCGTGCCATCGCGTGCGCGAGGTATTCGGCGGGTTCCGCGACGGCCGGGGGTCTCGGTACCGAGTCGTCCTGGTCTTCGGCGACGTGCTGCTGGACCGATGCTGCGGTCTGATTGGCACCGTCGACGGTGGAGGCGGCGGTGACTGCCACCAACCCCGCGGGAACCAATCCGGTCAATGCGATAACGGAGCTGCGCCTGACGGTCGCAGGCGACTGTTTTCGGTGACGCCCCACTGTGTGGTGACCCTCCAATGACTCATCGAGCGAGTCTTCGTGATGGACGAAGGAGAGGTTACCGCATTCGAGACCTTTTTGTTACTGCTTCGTGATCTGATTTCGCGTTTGGGTCGCAGGCGGGCATCGGGTTTCGGAGTTCGGGGTGCTCAGGCAGCCCGACGGCTCACGGCAGCGGGATAACGATTCCTGGCGCCAGCGTGATCCCGGCGGGCGGCGGCGGTGCCTGCTCCGGTGCGGGGGCGGGTGCGGGCTCCGGCGCGGCCTCGGGTGTCTTGGCGACCTCGGGTGCCGGAGTCGCGTTGGCCTGCACCGCATCACCGGGCGATTGCGGTGCGTTCGCGGCGCCGGGTGGCTGAGCCTGCGGCTGGTTGCACGAGGCGGGTCGCGGCAGCGGTTGCGGATGTGCCGGATCGTTCGCTTCGCCCGTCTCGGCGCCGAAGACCTGTCCTGGCGTCAGCGGTTGGCCGGGTTGACCTGGCAGCCCCGGCTGACCGGGCACGGGTGCGGGCACCTGCGCGGGCTGCACATCGCACGGGTTCGCCGGCGGTGGCGGCGGCGGGCAGAAGATGCCGCACGGGATCGGCGGCAGGCCGGGGATCGTGATCATCACCTGGGTCGGTGACGGCGCGGGCGGCGCCACCGTCGGCGACTGCTCGGCGGGCGTCGGTGTGACCGTGGTGCTGACCACCGTCATATCCGGCAGATTCGCCGGTGCGCTGCCCGGCGGGATCAGATCGGGGGAGATGGTCACCTGGGTCGGCGAACCGCCGGTCCGGTAGGCGGCCGACCAGCTCAGCACGTTGGCCGCGTAGGACATCGAGTTGTTGTAGCGCAGCACCGAGCGCAGTTCCTGTGCCGGATCGCGCAGATCGAGCCCGCCCGAGCAGAGGTACTTGCCCGCGGCGAGCGCGGCGTCGAAGACATTGTTCGGATCGGCGACGCCGTCACCGTTGCCGTCGGCGGCGTACAGGCTCCAGGTGCCGGGCAGGAACTGCATCGGCCCGATGGCGCGCACGTAGCCGCCGTCGGCGGTCTTGATGATCTCGTTGCCCGGGAGCGTGCCGTCGAGCGCCGGGCCGAAGATGGGCGTGACGGTGGTGCCCGCGACGTCGGTGCGCCCGCCGCCCGCGTGGCCGGATTCGATGCGCCCGATACCGGCCAGCAGGCTCCAGGACAGCCCGCAGCCCGGCATCGAGGATTCCATCGCCAGCTCCGCGTTGCGGTAGGCGGCGAGCACGACCTCCGGGATGCCGAGCGCGCCGCCGACCATGGGCAGCGAGATGTTCTGCAGTGGGACCGTTCCGGCGAACGGCGCGGGGCCGTCCGCGGGCGGGGTCATCGCGGTGAGTTTGCGGGGCGGCTCGGCGCTGACCGGGAGCAGGCCGACCGTCCGAGACAATTCCGTCGCGGCGCCCGCCTCGGTTTTCCCCGGCCCGCTCGCGGCGGCGAGCAACGCCTCGGGCGCCTTGGCGGGCGCTCCGGCGGGAGAGGTGTGGGCGGCAGATCCCGTGGCGACAAGACCGGCGACGACGAGGGCCGACACGGTTATCGGAGCAGATATTCGCATTCGGCCACACCAATCCTCTACGTCGTGAGAGCGTGTCCGGGACATCCCCTACCCGGTCTCGCTCGGGACAACGTCCTCCAGGTTACCCACGAGTCAGGTAGATGTTGTGCATTTCCGGTCAATCATCAGCTACGGGTGGCCATTCATGGGCCGGAACCTGCTTGCGACCGGAGTTTTTCTTGCGGTGCGATTTGCCCGGTTTGTCGGTGTGCGCCAACTGATTCGGCGCGGCCGCCGCCTCGATCCGGTCGAGCACCTCACGCATTTCGTCCAACTCGCGGCGCAGGTAGTCGCGCGTGGCGACCTCGCCGACGGCGAGTCGCAATGCCGCGAGTTCGCGGGCGAGAAACTCGGTATCCGCTTTGGTCTGGGCGGCGCGGGTGCGATCCTCCTCCAGTGACACGCGGTCGCGGTTGTCCTGCCGGTTCTGCGCGAGCAGGATCAGCGGCGCCGCGTAGGCGGCCTGGGTGGAGAAGGCCAGGTTGAGCAGGATGAACGGATACGGGTCCCAGCGCAGGGCGACCACGAAGATGTTCAGCAGGATCCAGACCACCACGATGACGGTCTGGATCGCCAGATACCGCCCGGTGCCGAGGAATCGCGCGATCCGCTCGCTGGTGCGCGCCAATGCCTCGGCGTCCCAGTCGAATCGGAACCGGCTCTCGACCGGCGTCTCCAAACGCTGTCGCGCCACACTCTTCTCACTCATGGCCACGCACCCCCTGGTGTAGCTCGTCCTGCTCGCGCCAATCCTCGGGCAGCAGATGGTCGAGGACATCGTCCACGCTGACGGCGCCGAGTAGGTGGTTCTCGTGGTCGACCACCGGCCCGCAGACCAGGTTGTAGGTGGCGAAGTAGCGGGTCACCGCGGCCAGCGGGACATCGGGCAGCAACGGTTTCAGGTCGCTGTCGACGATGCCGCCGACCAGGTGTGCCGGAGGTTCGCGCAGCAATTGCTGAATGTGTACCGAGCCGAGGTATCTGCCGGTGGGTGTCGCTGTCGGCGGGCGGACGACGAACACCATGGAGGCGAGCGCGGGCGTCAGGTCCGGGTTGCGCACCCGTGCCAGCGCCTCGGCGACGGTGGCCGATGGCGCGAGGATGACCGGTTTCGGCGTCATCAGACCGCCCGCCGTATCCGGTGAATGTTCGAGCAGCCTGCGCACCGGCTCGGACTCCTCCGGGTCCATCAGCGCGAGCAGCGAATCGGCCTCGCCCTTGGGCAGCTCGCCGAGTAGGTCGGCGGCGTCGTCGGGATCCATCGCCTCCAGCAGGTCGGCGGCGCGATGCTTCTCGAGGTGGCCGAGCAGGTCGACCTGGTCGTCGTCGGGTAGCTCCTGCACCACGTCGGCGAGGCGTTCGTCGTCGAGCGCGAGCGCCACCTCGATGCGCCGCTTCTCCGGCAGTTCGCGCAGCAGGTGCGCGACGTCGGCCGCGCGCAGCCCCTCGAACTGCTCCAGCAACTGGGTGACGTCCTGGCCCGGCCTACCGATCTCGTACGGGGTAAGACCGGAGACCTGAGGCCAGTCGACGACGTGCACGGTGCGCTTGCGGCCGATGCGCCGGTGCCCGCGCACGGCGACCCGGGAGACCCGCCAATCCCGCGACCGATCCTGTTCGATGCCGAGGTCGACCACGAAGACATCGACGCCCGCCACCTCGGGCAGGTCGGGATCGTCCACGCGCACCGACGAATCCACGATCTGCGCCATGGCGAGCAGCTCACCGGGCCGCTGGTTGAAGCGGCGCAGGCTCACCGTGCCGGTGTTGAGCGTCACCATTCCGGGCTCGATCGCGGTCACCCGCAGCATCGGCACGAATATGCGCCGCCTGGTGGGCAATTCGACGACGAGGCCGTGGATGCGTGGTTGCTGGCGGTCGTAGCGGATGGCCACGACCACGTCGCGGATGCGGCCGATAGACTCGCCGTCCGGTCCCAGCACCACCAGGCCGGCCAGCCTGGCGACGTACACCCTGGTTGCTGCCATGTGTAGAAGGCTAAAGGTTTGCAGCCGCAACGAAGGACAGGAGCGATCATGTTGCCCCGCCGTTCAGTGCTCGCCGTACCGGGCAGCAGCCAGAAGATGATCGACAAGGCGAAGGGTTTGCCGGTCGATGAGGTCTTCCTCGATCTGGAGGATGCGGTCGCCCCGGTGGCCAAGGCCGCCGCTCGCGCGAATATCGTTGCGGCGCTGAATGATCCGGATTGGAAGGCGCCGCTGAAGGTGGTCCGCGTCAACGACTGGACCACCGAGTGGACCTATGCGGATGTGATCGCCGTCGTAGAGGGTGCGGGCGCTTCACTCGACGCGATCCTGCTGCCGAAGATCACCGACGCGGGCCAGGTGCGCGCGCTGGACCTGCTGCTGACCCAGCTGGAGAAGGCGAGCGGGCTCGAGATCGGGCGCATCGGCATCGAGCCGCAGATCGAGAACGCGCTCGGGCTGCGCAACATCGATGAGATCGCCACCGCGAGCCCGCGGGTGCAGGCGCTGGTCTTCGGCCCGGCCGACTTCATGGCCAGCATCAACATGCGCACCCTGGTGGTCGGCGAGCAACCGGAGGGCTACGACACCGGCGACGCCTACCACCACATCCTGATGACCATCCTGCTCGCCGCCCGCGCGCACGGCTTGCAGGCGATCGACGGTCCCTACCTGCAGATCCGCGATGTGGACGGCTTCCGGCGCGCGGCCGCGCGCACGGCGGCGCTCGGCTTCGACGGCAAGTGGGTACTGCACCCGGGGCAGATCGACGCGGCCAACGAGATCTTCAGCCCGCGCCAGTCCGATTACGACCGCGCGGAGCTGATCCTGGACGCATACGCCTTCCATACGTCGGAATCGGGCGGCGCGCGCGGCGCGGTCATGCTCGGTGATGAAATGATCGATGAGGCAAGCGCAAAAATGGCGCAGGTCGTCGCGGAGAAGGGCCGGGCCGCCGGAATGACGCGTACCACGCGTTTCACGCCACCACACGACCGGTCGGAATAGCAGAATAGAGATATGACGAATCCCTTGGGGAACTCGAATCGCGCGCGTCAGGGTCTACCGACGCCGCCGTCGGGCTGGCCGGTCGGCTCCTACCCGACCTACGCCGAGGCGCAGCGGGCGGTGGACTACCTGGCCGACGGGCAGTTCCCGGTGCAGGACGTGACCATCGTCGGCGTGGACCTGATGCAGGTCGAGCGCGTGCTCTATCGCCTGACCTGGGGCAAGGTCATCGGCGGCGGTGTGGTGTCCGGTGCTTGGCTCGGCCTGTTCCTCGGCCTGCTGCTGAGCCTGTTCACCACCGGTGGCGCGCTCGGCCCGCTGCTCGTCGGCCTGGTCGGCGGCATCATCTTCGGCGTCATCTCCACCTCGATCCCGTACGCGGCGACCAAGGGGCAGCGCGACTTCGCCTCGAGCATGCAGCTGGTCGCGGGCCGTTACGACGTGCTGTGCGACCCGAAGTCGGCCGAGCAGGCGCGTGACCTGCTGGCGCGGTTGGCGATCTGATCGAATGGAAGTGCTGGAGCAGGTACGCACCGAGGTGCTCGGCCATTTCGGTGTCGACGCCGGCGGCGTCGATTCGGCCTCGGTGACGTTCCTCGGGCTGGAACCCATCGAGATTCTGCGGATCGCCGGCGGCGACACCGTGCACTACGCCACGCTCGGCGGTTCGCGGCATCCGATGGGCGATCCCGCTGCGCTGCTTGCGGATCCGGTGCGTGGGCCGCGCGCCGAGCTGGTGCTGACGCTGCGGTCCGGCGTCGGCGCGGCCTCAGGGCTGGCCAAGTCGCTCGGCATCCTGGTCGCCACGCCGTCGGTGGAAGGTGTTGTGCTGCAGGCGGATGCGCTGCTCGACCTGGGGGAGCCGATCTGGCGCGGTGCACCGTTCACGGCGGTTCTCCTCGGCGACAGCGAGATTCCCGACGTGGTGCTGCCGGAACCCGCCGACCCGGTGCGCTACCTCGAGGTCGTTCCGGTCACCGCGACCGAGGCCGCGTGGGTGCGCGTGCGCGGTGCGCAGGCGCTGCGGGACGCGTGGGCCGAGGCGGGCATCGATGTGCACGATCCGGCGCGTGGGGCTGCCTCGCTCTAGAGCCAGTGATTGCGACGGAAGTTGAGGTACAGGCCGACGCAGATGCAGGCGATGAGCACAAGCACCGCCGGATAACCCCAGACCTGCTTCAGCTCCGGCATGTGTTCGAAGTTCATCCCGTAGATACCCGCGATCGCGGTGGGCGCGGCGGCGATCGCGACCCACGCGGAGATCTTGCGCATATCGGTGTTCTGCTGCACACCGACCTTGGCCAGCGCCGCGGTGATCAGCGCGCTCAAGGTGTCGTCGAAGTCGGTGATCCGCTCGGCGACCCCGGTGTGATGGTCGGCGACGTCGCGTAGATAGCGCCGAATCTCCTTGGGCAGCGGCAACTCCGATTTCTGAGCGAGCGCCTGCAGTGGCACCGCGAGCGGATTCACCGCGCGCCGCAGCTCGACGACCTCACGTTTGAGCTGATAGATCGACTCGATGGCGATCTGACTGCGCGGCGTGAAGACCTCCTCTTCCATCGCGTCGATATCGAGCTCCACCGACTGCGCAACCTCGACGTAGGAGTCGACCACATGGTCCGCGATCGCGTGCAGCACCGCGGTGGGGCCGAACATCAACCGGGCCGGTTCGGCCTCCAATTCCTTTCGCAGCGAGGCCAGTTCGGAATGTTCGCCGTGCCGGACGGTGACCACGAACTCGGGGGCGGTGAAGACCATGATCTCGCCGGTTTCGACGATCTCGCTGACACTGTGCAATTCGTGTTCGAGGTAGGCGACGGTCCGCATCACCAATACCAGTGTGTCGTCGTAGCGTTCGAGTTTGGGGCGCTGATGGGCCTTGACCGCGTCCTCGACCGCGAGCGCGTGCAGCCCGAACGTGTCCGCGATATCGGTCATCTGGCCCTCGTCCGGGTCGTGCAAACCGACCCAGACGAAACCCGCGCCCCGATTGCGCACCTCAGCCAACGCGTCCTTGTGCGTGAATCTGCCAGGCAGGCGCCGACCGTCGACGTAGACACCGCAATCGACGATGGCGCGCGCGGTCGGGATCGGGATGCGCGGCAGCCGGTGGGCGGCGCGCCCTGAACTGCGGAACGATGGCAGCGGCGGAATGGATGGCACTTGCCGATGTTACGGCCGGTGCGTTCGCGGAGCCGAGTTTGCGCACTGTAGAACTGGAGACGTGCGCATCGACCTGCATACCCACTCCACCGCGTCCGACGGCACCGACACTCCCGCCGAACTGGTGCGAAACGCGGCTGCGGCAGGCCTCGACATCGTCGCGATCACCGATCACGACACCACCTCCGGGTGGGCGGAGGCGGTGGACGCGCTACCCGATGGGCTGACCCTGGTGCGCGGGATGGAGATGTCGTGCATCGGGCTCGGGGAGGACGGCTGGCCGGTGCCGGTGCATCTGCTCGCCTACCTCTTCGATCCGACCGACCGCAGCTTCGCCGACGAGCGTGAGCGGCTGCGCGCCGAGCGGACCGAGCGGTTGCGCGCGATGGCCGAGCGGATGCGCGCCGACGGGCTGCCGATCGATCCCGACGCGGTGCTCGCCTCGGCCGGTCCGTCCGCCGGTCGTCCGCACCTGGCCAGGGCATTGGTCGAGGCCGGTGTGGTGCCGTCGGTGGATGCGGCGTTCGCCGAACTGCTCGCACCGCACGGCCCTTATTACGCGGAGAAGGCCGATACCCCGCTGCGTCGCGCGGTCGAGATGATCGCGACCGCGGGCGGGGTGAGCGTGCTCGCGCACACCAGGGCGCGCAAGCGCGGGCGTTTGCTCGCGCTGTCGGACATCAGGGAGCTTGCCACGCTCGGGCTCGGTGGCCTGGAGATCGACCACCCCGACCACAGCGCCGAGGATCGTGCCGTCCTGACCGGGCTCGCCGCCGAGCTCGGCCTGCTCACCACCGGTTCGTCGGACTACCACGGCGCGAACAAGACCATCCGGCTCGGTGAATTCACCACCGATCCGGCGCAATACGAGGTACTTGTCGGCAAAGCCACCGGAGTGCCGGTGATCGCCTCGTGAAATTGCTGCGCGGGCTGGCGGGCATGGTCGCCGCCGGCCTGGTCGTGCTCACCCTCGTCGTCATCGGCACCACGATCATCGCTGGACGGCGCGGGTTTCCCGGCCCCGGCGCCGTATCGGTGACCTGGCATGTCGCGGCATCGACGATCGCCGTTGCGGCGCAGATTTATTCGGATAGACATCGTGGTTTCGCGGCCTTTTCTGGATCACTGGTCGTTTTCCTGGCTGCTGGTTTATTGCTCTGGACGCAGTGGTGGAGTTGATATTCCGGTAATGGTTGCGGCCGCGTGAATTGTGGTCGAACATTTCCTTTTGTGAGTCCGCGCAGCGAGCGACCTGAACGGCAACGCGCCGACGTAAGCGAGCGAGTCTTATCTACAACGCGACAGTGCCGATCCGCAGCGGGGCGACCGTGAGCCGACTGGAAACGGATGTGCTCGTTCTCGGCGGTGGGCCCGCCGGAACGTGGGCGGCTTTCGCGGCCGCGGCCACCGGCGCCCGCGTGGTCCTGGTCGACAAGAGCCTCTGCGGCAGCAGCGGGCCGACGGCATTCGGCACCACCTCGCTGTGGAACATCCCGCCCGGCCCGGCGCGCGAGGAGGCGGTGCGCAACGGCTTCGCGCACGGCGGCGGCCTCGGCGATCCCGACCTGATGCACCGGGTGCTCGAGGAGACCCATCAGCGGGTTGAGCAGCTCGTGCGCTGGGGATATCGGTTCCCGGGCGACACGCCCGGGGGTCGCGGCTCGTTGCGTGTCTATTTGGACGGGCCGAGTTACCTACGCCGGATGCGGCGCAGCGCACTCGATGCCGGGGTGCGCATCCTCGACCACCATCCGGCCCTGCAGTTGCTGGTCGATCGCGACGGCGTGGTCGCCGGGGCCACCGGCGTCCAGGAGCGCAACGGGTTCCGGGCATGGACGGTGCACGCCGGCGCGGTGGTGGTGGCCACCGGCGGCTGTGCCTTCCTGTCCGGCGGCGCGGGCACCGATGTCGACACCGGGGACGGCCTGCTGTTCGCGGCCGAGGCCGGTGCGCAGTTGTCGGGCATGGAGTTCTCCAGCGCGTACGGCCTGACGCCCGTCGCGCAGGCGCCGCGGGCGGCGTGCGCGCCCGATCTCGCACTGCATTTCGCGACCCTCTACGACGAGTCGGGCACGGTCATCTCCGGTCGCCGGTCGGCGGCGTTCGCCGCGATCGCCGACGGACGTCAGGTGTACGCGGCGCTCGATGACATGCCGGACGCGATGCGCGGCCTGCTGTCCACGATGGGCGTGGTCGACCGCACGCGGCGGGTACCGCTGCGCGCGGTGCTCGAAGGGACGGTGCGCGGCACGGGCGGTCTGCGGCTCACGGCGGCCGACTGTGCGACGACGGTGGCCGGGCTCTACGGCGCGGGTGATGTCGCGAGCCGGGAGGCGATCACCGGCGCGGTCAGTGGTTTCGGCGGGCAGGGCGGTGCGTGGGCGATCGCCTCGGGCGTGTGGGCAGGCTCCGGCGCCGCGGGCTTCGCGCGCGCCAGGGGCAGGCTGGGCCGGTCCGACGCGGTGCCCGGCGCCGGGCTCAACGCCGTGGCACGCATCGATCCGCGCGCGGTGGTCGGGCTGGTGCAGGAGCACACGCTGCCGCTGCGGCGCAGCTACTGGCGCAGTGCGGGGAGTCTGCGCGACAGCATCGGCGAACTCGACGCCATGTGGCCCGGCGCCGAATTCGACCTCGGCGGAACGGGTGCCGATCGGCTCAGGGCCAGGCAGGCGGCTGCGCTGCTCGCCGTCGCCAGGTGGACCAAGTACAGCGCGCTGGCGCGCACCGAGACGCGCGGCATGCATCGGCGCACCGATCACCCTGGCGCGGCGGACGACTGGCGGGTGCGGCTGATGTCAGGCGGGCTCGACAGCGTGTGGGTGCGCCAGGACGCGCGCACGGTGCCGGTACACGCCGAGCTCACCGCGGTGGAACCCGCCGTGGTCGAGACCGTGACCGCGATGCGTCCCGAGCTCACCGCGGCGGACCCGTTGCCGTTGTGACAGTTGACCGGAGCCACCGACCATGACGCGAGTTTCCGCTTACCTGCGGGTAATTCCGGTCGCCTACCGTGGAAGACACACCCGGCGCGCGCGACCCGACGCACCGGTTTGGCAAGTCGTCCGATCGACTGGCAGAATGTTGCGGATTCCCGTCCCAAGCCACCGCCGGGTATGGGGGCCACGGCGATCTCCGCCTCGCGACGCACCGTCGCGACCCGAGGATCATGCCGCATGTTCTGTCCGGACCCACCCGTCCGGCTCTCGCTTCGCAACTCAGTGCTGCGCCACGCGTCGAATTCCGGTGCAAATCCGTGAACTCGAAACGTCCCGGTCAGCGCACTCGATGAGCATATGAATCACCTAATACCTATTACCCGGTGGTAACCGTCCCCCGGTTTAGTCCGACCCGAGCAGGAGTGAAATCGTGTCACCTGTGACTGACGCACCGAATGCCACTGCCAGCCTTTCCGAAATCACCCACGACGAGATTTTCGCGGGACATCTAGGCGGCAAGCTCTCGGTCGAGCTCTCAGCGCCGCTGGAGACCCAGCGCGACCTCTCGATCGCCTACACCCCCGGCGTCGCTCAGGTGTCCCGCGCGATCGCGACCGACGAGGCGCTGTGCAAGCGCTACACGTGGACCGATCGGCTCGTCGTCGTGGTCAGCGACGGCACCGCGGTGCTCGGCCTCGGCGATATCGGCCCGCGTGCCTCGCTGCCCGTGATGGAGGGCAAGGCCGCGCTGTTCAAGAAGTTCGCCGGGCTGAACTCGATCCCGATCGTGTTGGATACCAAGGACGTCGACGAGATCGTCGAGACGATCGTCCGGCTGCGCCCGAGCTTCGGCGCGGTGAACCTGGAGGACATCTCGGCGCCGCGCTGCTTCGAGGTGGAGAAGCGCCTCATCGAGGCGCTCGACTGCCCCGTGATGCACGACGATCAGCACGGCACCGCCATCGTGGTGCTCGCCGCGCTCAACGGCGCCGCCAAGGTGCAGGGCCGTGGCATCGACGGGCTGAAGGTCGTGGTGTCCGGTGCGGGCGCGGCCGGTGTCGCGTGCACCAACATCCTGCTCGCCGCGGGCGTGCGTGATGTGACCGTGCTCGACTCGAAGGGCATCGTCAGCCGCGAGCGCAGCGACCTCAACGCGGTGAAGTCCGAACTGGCACAGCGCACCAACCCGCGCGGGCTCAACGGCGGCGCCGCGGAGGCGCTGGCCGGCGCCGATGTGTTCCTCGGCCTGTCCGCGGGCCTGATCGCCGAGGAGGTCATCGCGTCGATGGCGCCCGAGGCGATCGTGTTCGCCATGTCCAACCCGGATCCGGAGATCCACCCGGACGTGGCGCGCAAGTACGCCGCGATCGTGGCCACCGGCCGCAGCGACTTCCCGAACCAGATCAACAACGTGCTCGCCTTCCCCGGCGTCTTCAAGGGCGCGCTCGACGCGGGCGCCCGCCGCATCACCGAGGGCATGAAGATCGCCGCCGCGGACGCCATCCTCAGCGTGGTCGCCGACGAGCTCGGCCCGGAGAAGATCGTCCCGAGCCCGCTCGACCCGCGGGTGGCTCCGGCCGTCGCCGAGGCCGTCGCGGCCGCCGCGCGCGCCGAGGGCGTCGCGTAATCCACTAGCGCACAACAACAGCCGTGCCACCCGAATCCGGGTGGCACGGCTGTTTGTTTCCATCGGTAGGCGTCTGAGCCGAGCGGATCACTTCGGCCGCTGAGGCGGAGTGCATCTGCCGGCGCGCCTGGACGCAGACGATTGATCAGTGGGGGATCGACACCGCGGAGACGAAGTGGGCTATTTCGGCGTCGGTGAGGTTCTTGGCGATATCGGATTCGCAGATCATGCCGACCAGGCGCTTGTTCGCGTCGACGACGGGGAGTCGTTTGATCTGGTCGCGTTCCATGAGGTCGAGTACTTCGCGGACGTCGGCGTCGGCGGATACCCACCGCGGAGTGCCCTGGGCGAGGTCGCCGCACCTAATCTTGCTCGGATCATGGCCTGCGGCAACACATTTCACCACGATATCGCGGTCGGTCAGCATGCCGATCAGCCGATCGTCGTTGCCGATCGGCAAGGCGCCGACATCGAGCCTGCGCATCAGCTGCGCGGCGCGGTCGAGCGTCTCGTCGGCGGGGATCCACGTCGCGTCCTTGTGCATGATGTCGCGAGCCTTCATGGAGCGAGTGTTCACAGCGCAACCTCCTGGTCTCCGGGTGGACTAACCCGCAGGATTCGAGGTTTTCGCAGGTCTCGACGCGTGCGCCACGACTCCTACGGCCTCGTCACATCGTGGTCCACATCGGCGGCGCGGTCAATGCCGAGGGCACGAGGGCCCGCCATTCGTGATGGCGGGCCCTCGTCCGTTGTTCCGGCATCGGGTGCCTACCCGGCCATGGCCCGGTCCTTGGTCTCCACCAGTGCCCAGGTGCAGCCGAGGCTGAGCACGCCGATGCCCGCGAGCATGAGGCCGATGGCGTAGCTGCCGAAGGACGACGCGAGCGGGGTGGCGATCAGCGGCGGGATGGCGCCGCCGAGCACGCCCGCCAGGTTGTAGGCGAGTCCTGCGCCGGTGTAGCGGTAGCGGGTCTTGAACATCTCCGGCAGCAGCGCGCCGCACGGGCCGTAGGCGATGCCGTAGATCGACATGGTGACCAGGATGGCGATCACGAAGGCGACCTGCGACTTGGTGTCCAGGATCGGGAACAGTGCCAGTGCCCAGATCACGGCGAGGATGCACGAGGCCAGGATGACCCGCCGCCTGCCGAACCGGTCGGAGTACATGGCCGACAGGATGATCACCGCACCGAACACCACCGCGGCGCCGACGCCGACGGTCAGCACGAACGGCCTGCTGAATCCCAGTGTCTTGGTGCCGTAGCTGGTGAGATACGCGGTGCCCATATAGAAGAAGGCGAACAGCGTGGCCAGCGAACCGGCGCCGAGCAGGATCTCCTTGGTCTGGAAGCGCCATGCGTCGAGGAACGGCAGGGTGTTGGGCTTCTGCTGCTGATCTTCGCGTGCCCGCTGCGCCTGGTTGGCGCGGAAGACCGGCGTCTCCTCGATGGCGAGGCGCATGTACAGGCCGATGGCGACGAGCACGAAGGAGAAGACGAACGGAATGCGCCAGCCCCAGTTGAGGAAGGTGTCGTTCTTGTCGCCGAGTACCGCGCCGGTGATGAGGAAGGTGCCCGACGACAGCGCGTAGGCGAACGGCGGACCCAGTTGCGGGAACATCGCGTAGAACCCGCGCCTGCCCGTCGGCGCGTACTCGGCGGTCAGCAGTGTCGCGCCCGCCCATTCACCGCCGACCGCGAACCCTTGGCCGAATCGCAAGGCCACCAAGATGATCGGGGCGACGACGCCGAGGGTGGCCGCGCCGGGTAGCAGGCCGATCGCCACGGTGCTGATGCCCATCAGCAGCAGCGTCGAGATGAGCGTCTTCTTGCGACCGATCCGATCGCCGTAGTGGCCGAACAGCATTGCGCCGAACGGGCGGGCGATGAAGGCGACGGCGAACGTCGCGAACGAGGCGACCGTGCCGGCTGTCGATCCGAGTGCGGGGAAGAAGACCTTCGGGAAGACCAGGGCGGCCGCGGTGCCGTAGATGAAGTAGTCGTACCACTCGATCGTGGTACCGATACAACTCGCCACGGCGACTCTGCGCACACTCGTGCTCGGCACGAGCACCGTTGTCTCAGCAGGAGACACACTCATCATTTGTTCCTCTTTTCAAGCCCGCGCGCGGCCCGGATGGACCGCACTGGGTGAAAGAAAAATAGTGATGTGGCTCACTGTTGTGCTACCCCCGAAAAGGGGTAAAAGACAAGCTCATCGGTTGCGGCGCAACCGTCCCGTCCCCGGCGTACTCGCCCAGGTGGCGAAGGCGAGCAGACCGTCGAGAAACATGGCGAGTACGGCGACGAGTAGCGCGCCGACCATGACCCGGTCATAGCGGTAGAGGCTCAGCCCGTCGAAGATATAGCGGCCGAGGCCACCGAGGTTGACGTAGGCGGCGATGGTCGCGGTGGCGACCACCTGAAGCGTGGCGCCGCGCAGCCCGGTGAGCAGGATCGGCATCGCGTTGGGCACCTCGACGCGGAACAGGATCTGGCGCTCGGTCATCCCCATGGCGCGCGAGGCATCCACGACATCGGCAGGCACATTGGCGATTCCGGCGTAGGCGCCGGCCAGCAGCGGCGGGATGCCGACCGTGACGAGCGCGAGCAGCGGCGGGATCAAGCCGAGGCCGAGCAGCAGCACCATGAAGGTGAGCAGGCCGAGGGTGGGCAGCGCGCGCATCGCGTTGGCGAAGCCGACGAGCAGCGCGGCGCCGCGCCGGGTATGGCCGATGACCAGGCCGAGCGGCACCGCGACCACCGCGGAGGCGGCGACCGCCAGGAAGCTGTACCAGAGGTGCTGGGCGATACGGGTTTCGATGCCGGCGGGGCCGTTCCAGTTGGTGCCGTCGGTCAGGTAGTGCCAGGCGTCGATGAATACATTCACGCGCCAACCCCTTTCGCCTGCGCCGCCCTGGTGTCGGCGCGCAGCCACGGTGTCGCGGCGCGGCCCAGGACGAACACCAGCCGGTCGAAAAGCAGTGCGAGCGCGAGCGTCACGATGATCCCCGCGACGATCTCGTCCGGATAGTCGCGCTGATAGCCCTGGGTGAACAGCTTGCCGAGCCCGCCGACGCCGATCAGCGCGCCGACGGAGACCATGGCGATATTGGTGACGACAACGACCCGCAGGCTGGACACGAAAACCGGTACGGCCAAGGGCATGTCGACGGTCAGCGTGCGGCGCAGCGGCCCGTAGCCGACCGCGTCGGCGGCGTCGACGATCATCGGCGACACCGAATCCAGCGCCGCGGGCACCGCGATCACCAGCAGCGCCGTCGAATAGATGGTGAGCGCGATGATCACGTTCAGCGGATCGATGGCGGTGAGCCCGGCCAGCGGCGGGATGATCACGAACAGCGCCAGCGAGGGAATGGTGTAGGACAGGCTGGCGACGGTCACCGTGATCCGCCGCAGCCACGGCACCCGACGGATCAACGCGCCCACCGGAATCGCGATCACCAGGCCGAGAATCAGCGGCACCAGCGCCAGATACAGGTGCGTCTTCGTGTAGCCGAAGATCTCGCCGGAGTTGTCGACCAGATACTCGACCGCGCCGCGCAGCAGCCGCATCAGACCCCGTCCTTCGCCGGACTGTCCTTCGTCAGTGTCAGCCCGTGCTCGTAGGCCTCCCTGTTGCGTGCCGCGTCCTCGGTGGCGCGCTGCGCGGCCAGCTGCTGGAGCACCTCGGTGGCGAGCACGCCGCCGCGCACGGCGCCCGAATCATCCACGGCGACACCGATACCCGACGGTGAGGAGATCGCCGCGTCCAGTGCCTGGCGCAGGTCGCCGGTGGGCGTGAACAGCGATCCGCCCGCGGACATGCTCTCGGCGAGCGCCCGCCCCGCGCGCAGTGATTCCACGCCGGTCACATCGACCCAGCCGCTCGGCTTGCCCGCGGCGTCGACCACGAGCACCCAGTCGCCGCGTTCGAGGCGAAGTGCCTTCACCTCGTCCGCGGTGGCGGTGCGGATCTCGTGCAGCGTGACGTCATCGGCGGTGCGGAAGGACAGTCCGCGATAGCCGCGGTCGCGCCCGACGAAGTCGGCGACGAAATCCGTTGCCGGCTGGGCGAGTACGTGCGCGGGTGCGTCGTATTGCTGGAGTACGCCGCCGCGCCCGAACACCGCGACCCGGTCACCGAGGGTGATCGCCTCATCGATGTCGTGCGTGACGAAGACGATGGTCTTGCGCAATTCGGCCTGCAGCCTTTGCATTTCGGCCTGCAGTTCGGCGCGGACCACCGGATCGACGGCGCTGAACGGCTCGTCCATCAGCAGCACCGGCGGGTCGGCGGCCAGCGCCCTGGCCACCCCGACCCGCTGCTGCTGCCCGCCGGACAGCTGTGCCGGATACCGCTGCGCCATCGACCGATCCAGCCCGACCCGGTCCAGTACCTCCAGCGCGGCGGCCCTGGCGGCGCGGCGCGAATCACCGCGCAGCACCGGCACGGTCGCGACATTGTCGACGACCGTGCGGTGGGGTAGCAGCCCGCCGCTCTGGATCACATACCCGATGCCGAGCCGCAACTTCACCGGATCGACGGTCGAGATGTCCTGTCCGGCAATGGTGATGCTGCCCGCGCTCGGCTGGATCATCCGGTTGATCATCCGCATCGATGTGGTCTTACCGCAGCCGGACGGGCCGACGAATACGGTGAACGAACCGGATTCGATGCGCAGATCCAGGTCGGTGACGGCGTGTGTGCCGTCCGGATAGGTCTTGCTGATACCGCGGAATTCGATATCCGACACGCCTGGCTCCTTACCCGACGGGCTTGTTCAGCCCCTGCGCGGCCACCCATGCCGCCGCGGCGGCCTTGGGCTCGGTCTTGCTGCTGCCCGATACGGCCTCGTTCAGCTTGATCAGCTCGTCGGTGGTCAGTTTGGCCGACACCGCGTTCAGCACGGCGAGCGACTTGTCCGTCTTCTTCGCGGCGTTGAACAGCGGGACCACGTTCTGCGCGGGGAAGTTGTGCTTCGGATCCGCGAGCACCACAAGGTCGTTCTGCTTGATCGCGGGGGAGGTGGTGAAGATGTTGGCCGCGGTCACCTGGCCGTCGACCAGCGCGCGCACGGTCGCGGGGCCGCCGCCGTCGGCGATCGGCACGAAGTTGTTCGCGGCGATATCGAGGCTGTAGTTCTTCTTCAGCCCGGGCAGCCCGCCGGCGCGCTCCTGGAATTCCGCGGGCGCACCGAATTTCACCTCGGCCGAGTGCGCGGCCAGATCGGCGATGGTCTTCAGGTTCCAGCGCTCCGCGGTCGCCTTGGTGACAACGACGGCGTCGGAATCCTCACCGGGCGCCGGTGTCCCGATGGCGAGATCGGCGCCGAGCGCGGACTTCAGCGCGGCGTTGACGTCCGCGGCGCTGGTCGCGGTGGCGCCCTTGTCCAGGTACTGCAGCAGGTTGCCGTTGTACTCGGGGATCACCGAGATCGCGCACTGGCGCACGGCGGGCACATAGGCCTCCCTGCTGCCGATGTTGAGCTTGGTGTCCACCTTGAAGTTGTTGGCGCGCAACGCTTCGGCGTATACATTGGCGACCGTCTCGGATTCCGGGAAGTTCGCCGAGCCGACGGTGAGCCCGTCGCCGTCGCAGTTGCCCTTGCTCGCCAGCGGATCGGAGTTACCACACGCGGACAGGATCATCGCCGCCGCCAGCGCGGCGGCGGCGACTAGGAAGCGAGTGGCGCGCAGCGTCAGCCGCAGCGCCGGGTTCTCGAGCAGGGCGCTGCGCCCGTGCCTCGCGGCATCGGGGGTGAACGTGGTCTTCACAGGGGTCCTTCCGGCAGGGCGGGCGGTGCGAGGTACGAAGGGCGGCACGGCCACCGGTACATTCTGGATGTCCATACTGCCTGCTGCAGGGTGATCCTTGCTGGCTGTCGTCCTCTTCGGAGAGTTGGTGTCGCCGGATGGTGTTGACCGCGTCGGGGCGGGTGCTGGCTCGGCTACTGGTCGCCGCGGTCGCCGCACTGGCCGTGGCCTGCGGAAATGATGAGTCCGGCGCGATGATCGCGGTCGGCGCCGGTGATTCCGCCGAGTCGAGAGTACTGGCCGAGATCTACGCGGGCGCGCTGGCGCGCACCGGCGCGCGGGTCTCCGTCGAGGAGCGCCTCGGCCAGCGTGACGCGCAACTGGCCGCACTGGACTCGGGCCGCGTCGCCCTGCTCGGCGAGCACAGCGGTGCGCTGCTCGCCTTCCTCGACTCCAGTTCCCAGGCGCGGGTCCCGGAGAAGGTGACGGCCGCGCTGAATCGCGCGCTCCCCGAAGGGCTCGCGGTCGCCGATCCGGCGGACGGCACCGATATGCGCCCCCGCGTCCTGCTCACCGCCGAGTCGGCCACCCGCGACGGCGTGCGCGCCCTCGGCGATCTCGCACCGCGCTGCGGCACGCTGACCGCGGGCACGGCCCCCGTACCCGGCCTGCTCGAGTTGCCCGCCGCGCTGAACCAGGTGCCGAGCTGTCCGTTCGCCGGGACGGCGTCGCTCTCCGGGCCCGAGC
This sequence comes from Nocardia sp. NPDC052566, assembly GCF_044547285.1. Lineage (NCBI taxonomy): Bacteria > Bacillati > Actinomycetota > Actinomycetes > Mycobacteriales > Nocardiaceae > Nocardia > Nocardia sp. NPDC052566. The sequence goes on from NZ_JBIUAF010000006.1 coordinate 630,199, forward strand.
TGGTGCGCAGGGCGCTGCTGAACGGTGACGCGCAGGTCGGCGTGCTGTCCGGGCCGCCGACCGTCGACCCGGCGGTGCTCGACGGGCTGGTCGTGCTCGCCGACCCCGACTACGTGCTGCGCGCGCAGAACGTGCTGCCGGTGTATCGCAAGGGCGCGCTGGACGAGCGGCGCGTCAAGAAGCTGAATTACGTTGCGGGCGAACTGACCACCGATGAGCTGGTGGCGATGGTGCGCCGGGTGCTCGAACAGCAGGCGGCGCCCGCCGAGCTCGCCCGCGCCTGGCTGGACGCGCACGGGCTCTGACCCGCTCTTCCGGGCGGCACAGGATGACTCCTGTGCCGCCCATCACTTTTTCGGGGGAGAGATCCGTCTTGTCGGTGGAATGCTCCGCGTCGTATATTCCACGCGGAGTATTTGGTGTGGAGCATGTCGGAGGTCGTGGCTAGCGTGCTGGTCCATGGGTTCGACGGCTCGGTAGGACAGGGAGGTACAGAAGTGGAGCAGCAAGCGCACGCCTCGGTGACACCGCTGGCGATCGCTGTGCTCGCGCTGCTCGAAGAGCGGCCGATGCATCCGTACGAGATGTATCAAATGCTGATCGGCCGCCGGGAGGACATGCTGGTGAAAGTGCGTCCCGGCTCGCTGTACCACACGGTGGCGCGACTCGCCGAGCGCGAACTGGTCAGCGCCGAAGGTGTTGACCGCGAAGGCAATCGGCCCGAGCGCACCACCTACCGCATCACCGAGGCGGGCCGCACGGCGCTGAAGACCAGGATCGCGGAGATTCTGCGGGTCCCCGCGGCCGAGTACCCGGTGTTCCCGGTGGCGCTGGCCGAGGCACACAATTTGCATATGCCGGACGTAGTCGCGCTACTGCGCGAGCGGGTCGAGCACCTGGACAACGATCTCGCCGACGTCGAGATGATGAACGTCTGGGCGGACAACAGCGCGGTGCCGCGCCGCTACTGGATCGTGCTGCCCTATCTGCGGGCCATGCTGGCCGCCGAGATCGCGTGGATCAAACAGTTGATCGCCGACCTCGACAGCGGCGCGCTGGAGTGGGAGCAGTTCGACGCGATCAGCGGTCATCGGACCTCCGAGCACGAGCACACGTGGCCGGATCCCGATCACACCCAGCCGCCGCCCGTGCCACGCCGCACGACACGCAATCACCGTGACGCGGCCGAAACACCCCAACTTCCCTAATCCGGACCATCCGAGACAGGAATCCGAATCCATGGCTACTCAACGCAATCCGTGGCTGGCGCTATCCGCGCTGGTCGTCGGCTTCTTCATGATCCTGCTGGATATGACCGTCGTCGCGGTCGCGAACCCGGACATCATGCGGGACCTGGACGCCGACATCAACAAGGTGATCTGGGTGACCAGCGCCTACCTGCTCGCCTACGCGGTGCCACTGCTGATCACCGGGCGGCTCGGTGACCGCTTCGGCCCCAAGAACCTCTATCTGATCGGCTTGGCCGTGTTCACCGCCGCGTCGCTGTGGTGTGGCCTGTCCGGCTCGATCACCATGCTGATCGCGGCGCGTGCCGTGCAGGGTCTCGGCGCCGCGTTGATGACGCCGCAGACGATGGCGGTGATCACCAGGACCTTCCCGCCGGACCGGCGCGGTGCGGCGATGGGCCTGTGGGGCGGTGTGGCCGGTCTCGCCACGCTGGTCGGCCCGATCCTCGGCGGCGTACTCGTCGACTGGAAGGGCTGGCAGTGGATCTTTTTCATCAACATCCCGATCGGCGTCATCGCCTTCGCGCTGGCCGTCTGGCTGGTGCCCGCGCTGGAGACGCATCCGCACAAGTTCGATATTCCGGGCGTCGTGCTCAGCGGCGTCGGCATGTTCCTGCTGGTGTTCGGCATCCAGGAGGGCAATACCCGCGATTGGGACGGGCTGATCTGGGCACTGATCATCGCCGGCCTGGTGGTGCTCGCCGCGTTCGTGGTCAATCAGTCCCGCAACACCGGTGAGCCGCTGGTGCCGCTGTCACTGTTCAAGGACCGCAACTTCGCGCTGTCCAGCGTCGCGATCGCCGCGATGGGCGCCGCGGTCACCTCGATGATGGTGCCGTCGTACTTCTATCTGCAAGGGGTGCGCGAACTCTCGCCGACCAAGTCGGCACTGGTCTTCGCGCCGATGGCGATCGTCACCGGCATCTGCGCGCCGTTCATCGGCAAGTTCGCCGACCGGCTGCACCCGAGGATCGTGCCGACCGTCGGCTTCGCGCTGTTCGCGGTGTCGACCTTCTGGTTCGCCGTGCTGATGACGCCGGATTCGTCGATCATCTGGTTCCTGCTCTCGGCCGGACTCGGCGGTTTCGCCAACGCCTGCATCTGGGCGCCGCTCGCCTCGACCGCGACGCACAACCTGCCGATCCAGCAGGCGGGCGCGGGCGCCGGTGTCTACAACACCACCCGCCAGGTGGGTTCGGTGCTCGGCAGCGCGGCGATCAGCGCGCTGATCTCGGCTCGCATCTCCGCCAACGGCCTCGGCGGTGGCGGCAAGGTGTCCGAAGGCGCCGGGGGCGTGATTCCCGAGTTCATCAAGGCACCGTTCAGCACCGCGCTCGGCCAGTCGCTGTTCCTTCCGGCGGGCATCCTGGTGATCGGTGTCATCGCCTCGGCCCTGTTCGTTCGTCACGGACAGTCGATGGCGGGGGCGAAGGACAAGAGCGAACCCCAGGTAGCTCAACTCACGCACTGAGCCATACGCCCCGGCGACCCGCACGCATTTCCGTGCAGGCGCCGGGAGCGTCAGCGCACCAGTCCGGACAATCGATTCCAGTCGAGCTTGATAGGGATCGGCATATCGATGGTTGTTTCATCACCCGTCGGTTCGATCCGATCATGCAGGCGGTAGTAGTCGAGGGTGTGATCGAGCACGTAGATCTCGATGGACGCGACCTGATTGTCAGCTATCCAGACGATCCAGTACCAGGGAATCCCAGCCAGAGCGTATTCGGCTTTTTTCTCGGCGACATCGATCTTCTCGGTTCCTGGGGAAACGACCTCGATAGCCAGCTTCACCATCGCCGCGGGCAGTGGGCGCAAATCCTCTGGGGCGCAGTCGTATAGTGCGGCATCGGGTCGCCGGATAGTTGCGGTGGGCAACTCCCAGAGGACGACGTCGAAATCGGTGTCGACGTCCAAACAGGTATTTCGATCGCGACTCATGTGTGACTCCGCAGCTGACTCCACCATATCGGCGAGCCTGCGCGCGGCCTTCTGGTGTGGGCGTCGCGGTGACTCGGCTCGGACAGCCTCGCCGTTGACGACCTCGACCAGACGACAGAAATCCTCCGGAAGTTCTTTCCAGATCGCCACCGTGATCGGTTCGGGTTGCAGGTTCTCCTCACGCGCCCAATCGAATACGGCGGACATGCTGCGCTCCTCGGGGACGGGCAACCAATACGGCATTGATCCTATCCTGGGCGCGGCCGTTGATCGCTGGTCGCACCCTCGATCCGATGTGGCCGCGGTGCAGGTCAGGCGACCTGGACGGGGATTTGGGCGTAGCCGGTGGCGCCGTCGGGGATGACGTCCACGCGTTCGGCGGTTTGGGTTTCGCCGGTGCCGTCGGTGGCGCGGGCGCGGATGGTGTGGGCACCGGGGGTGGCGTCCCAGTCGAAAATCCATTGGCGCCAGGTATCCGCGGATTGATCGGCGGCAAGGCGGGCGGGTTGCCAAGGGCCGTTGTCGATTTGGACCTCGACGCCGCGGATGCCGCGATGCTGGGCCCAGGCGACGCCTGCGATGGGGATGCGGCCTGCGGAGACACGGCTGCGGGCGCGGGGGGTGTCGATGCGGGTCGCGGTCTTGATCGGGCCGTAGGCGGACCAGCCGCGGCGGGTCCAGTATGCGGTGGCGCGGTCGAAGCGGGTGATCTCGAGTTCGGTCACCCACTTGGTGGCGGAGACGTAGCCGTAGAGGCCTGGCACCACGAGGCGGGCCGGGTAGCCGTGCTGCACCGGGAGCGGTTCGCCGTTCATGCCGACGGCGAGCAGTGCGTCGCGCCCGTCGGTGAGCACCGACAGGGGGCTGCCCGCGGTCCAGCCGTCGGCGCTGTGCGAGAGCACCATATCGGCGTCCGGATGCGGGCCCGCCTCGGCGATCAGCTCATCGAGGCGATACCCGAGCCACTTCGCGTTGCCGACCAGATCGCCGCCGATCGGATTGGATACGCACGCCAGCGTGACCAGCTTCTCCACCGCCTGCCGGTTCGCCAAATCCGCCCAGGTGAGCCGGATTTCGCGATCCACCATGCCATGAATCCGCAGCGACCAGTCGTCCACCGACACCTGCGGCACGATCAGCGCGGTATCGATCCGATAGAAGTCCGCGTTCGACGTCAGATACGGCGTCAACCCCGGCACCCGCAAATCCGCCTCCGGCGCGATCGACACCGGCGCCCCACCGGGCCGCGGCAAGTCCACCGCCGCCCGCTCCCCGGACACATCCCGCCGCGCCGCTCCGAGTAGCCGTCCACCGACTCCCGCGGCCACCGCCAATGCCGCGGTAATTCCGATGCCGCGCAACACCTGCCGCCGCTCGAATGCTCCAGTGCGCGGGATCGAGCCGGACGGCGTTTGCGCAGGTGTTGTCACCGGCGATCCGGGCGTTGCGGTGTCGCCCGTCGCCGTCGCGTCCGTGCCGCGGTGCGCGTCCATGGTTTCAGTGAGTTGTGTTGTCGCGCTGGTGCTTTGTGGTGCCGACGGGTCGGTGCCCGGCGTTTCGGTTGTTCGCGCTGCCGAGGTTTCGGCGGTGTCGATGTGGGTGGTGAGCCAGCGGAGGGCGTAGATGCCGGCGATGACGCCGATGATGACGGGGAGGGCGGCGGTCAGGCCGGAGCGGCTGAGCGCGAAGGCGGCGGTGATCAGGCCGAAGGCGGCGAGGATGGTGGAGCCCGCGGCACGGCTGGTGCGTTCGACGGCGCCGGCCAGGCAGGCGACCAGGAAGGCGACGATCGCCATGCCGATATAGAGCACCGTCTTGTCGTTGGTGCCGAAGCTGGTGATGGCCCATTCGCGCACACCGTCGGGCGTGTGGTCGACGACGACCTTGCCGAGCACATTCAATGGTTCGCTGTCGGGACCGAAGAGCGCCGCCAGTAGCTCGGCGACACCGAGCGTCAACCCCGCGGCGACGACCCCAGCCCCCACCCGCAGTCGCAGATCGGCCATGAACCTGAGCGTACTGCCGCACCGCCGTCTGGAGTATGACCATTCCATGACGCGCCCCACCCCCGCCGAGAGCAGTCGAATGGTCCTTGTTTACGGCATGTCAGAGGGCCATTCGACTGCGCTCGGCAGACTTCTCGATCTCGAGAACGGCACCGCAGCCAGATGACCCGGCTTGGAAGTCCAGAACATGCACCTGGGTCGAGTTCCAAGCCGGGTACGGCACCCAGCGTGCCCAGCACTGCCCAGATGAACCCCTTGCCGCCGAGCCCTTTCAGGCCGGTAACCACCGAGGCAGTCAAGCCCCGTTCACGGCCGACCGTCGAGCGCAGTCAAATGGCCCCTGTCTACGGCGTGTCGCACGGCAATTTGACTGCGCTCGCCACCTTCCTCGGCGTGTCGCGCTGCGACACAATGGCATTCAAGGGGCTGCCGAGCTTGTTGCTGGACTGGTGGTGCGGCTGTGAGGTGGCCGGATTCGGCAGTGGGGTGGCGCGGGCGTCAGGTGGTGAACTCGTCGGCGAGGGTGTTCCAGAAGAGGAGTTCGTAGCTTTGGAAGAGGCGGGCGTAGAGGTGGGCCGCAGCGGGGTCTAGGCGGCCGGAGTCGAGACCGGCCTGGATGGCGGCTAGTGCTTGTTGTTCGATCTCGGGGACGTCGGCGGCGAAGAAGTCGAAGAAGGCGCAGGCGTCGTCGTCGAACCCGTAGTGGTCGCGCATGCCTGCCGCGATGGCCTTGCAGTAGGAGCCGAATGCGGTGAAGTTGGCGTAGATACCGGCGGCCGCTGCTGCGGATTCCCCGTTGAGCGCCAGCCATGCGACGTAGGCCGGGTATGCCTGGCAGCCTGGGCGCGGTAGTTCCGTGCCTGGGTCCGGTCCGGCCGCGGCGACGAGTGCGTCGAGCAGACCGAGCGCCTGCCGCTCGCCGGGGGCGAGCCCGCCGAAGAACTCGCGGGCGTGCGGTTCGTCTGCGCGCGCGGCCATTTCGTGGAAGCTGCGCCAATCGCTGCGGGTGATCCGCTGCTCCTCCGCGGCGATCGCCGCGAAGACGCCCCGCTGTGCCTTCCCCGCCGAAACCAGCGGAACAAGTCGATTGTCGTCGTCACGCGGTGCGAGTTCCGCCTGAATCCGATCGAGCAATTCCCGTGCACCAGTGCCCATCTGAACCTCCGGAGGTCACCTCCCATTCAACGCTGCCCAGCGCGCGACCGCACCCACTTCCCACAGCGGCCGAAGGTCGCTTCGCGCAGGGCAAGGGCGACTCGGAGGCGACTGCGCCCACTGTCAGCCGTGGCCGAAGGTCGCTTCGCGCTGGGCCGGAGCGCTGGCGAAGTCTGAGGGGCGCACTCAACTTCCCGCAGCGGCTGAAGGTTGAGCCGCACGCCCTTCGATTGCGGGGCGCCGAAGGGGTGCGGGGACGCGAAAGGCGCTGCCTGCGAACGGGTTCGCGGGCAGCGCCTTTCGGATGGTGTCAGCTGTAGATCTTGTCGACCTCGTCGGCGTACTTCTTCATGACGACGGCGCGCTTGAGCGACATCTTCGGGGTGAGCTCGCCGGTTTCCTGGGTCCAGTCGACGGGCAGGATGCGGATCTTCTTGATCGCCTCCGCGTGCGAGACCTTCTTGTTGGATTCGGCGACGGCGGCATTGATCTCCGCGACCAGCGCCGGGTTCTCGATCAGCTGCTCGATCGGGGTGTCCGCGGCGACGTTGTTGCGTTCCTTCCAGCTCGGCAGCGCCTCGGGATCGAGGGTGATCAGCGCGGCGATGAACGGCTGCCCGTCGCCGACGATCATGGCCTGGCTGATCAGCGGGGTGGCGCGCAGGTCGTCCTCGAGCATGCCGGGGGAGACGTTCTTGCCGCCCGCGGTGACGATGATTTCCTTCTTGCGGCCGGTGATGCTGATGAAGCCCTCGTCGTCGATCGCGCCGAGGTCGCCGGTCTTGAACCAGCCGTCGGCGAACGCGTCGGCGGTGGCCTCCGGGTTGCCCCAGTAGCCGCTGAAGACGACCGGGCCGCGCAGCAGCAGTTCGCCGTCCTCGGCGACCTTGGCGGCGTGGCCGGGCAGCGGCTGGCCGACGGTGCCGACCTTGATGTGCGACGGCGTGTTCACCGAGACCGCCGCGGTGCTCTCGGTCAGGCCGTAGCCCTCGTAGATGGTGACGCCGGCGCCGCGGAAGAAGTGGCCGAGCGTCGCGCCGAGCGGTCCACCGCCGGAGACCGCGGACAGGCAGCGCCCGCCGAGCGCCTCGCGCAGCTTGCCGTAGACCAGCTTGTCGAACAGCGCGTGCTTGAGCTTGAGCACGATGCCCGGCCCGCCCGACTGCAGCGCCTGGCTGTAGGCCACGGCGGTGTCGGCGGCCGCGTCGAAGATCTTGCCCTTGCCGCCGTCGTGTGCCTTCTGCTTGGCGGCGTTGAACACCTTCTCGAAGACGCGCGGTACCGAGAGGATGAAGTCCGGCCGGTACTTGCCGAACTGCTCGACCAGCGTCGACCAGTCGGCGGTGTGCGCGACGGTGACGCCCGCGTCGAACGCGGCCAGCGCGACGGCGCGGGCGAAGACGTGGGCCAGCGGCAGGAACAGCAGCGAGGTGTTGCCCGGCTTGAGGAACTGCGGCATCGCGGCGCGGCAGGCGGCGGACTCCGCGTACATCTGCGAGTGCGCGAGCATGACGCCCTTGGGGCGGCCGGTGGTACCGGAGGTGTAGATCAGGGTGGCGGGGGACGCGGCCTTGACCTGCTTGCGGCGCTCGGTCACCACCTCGTCGGCCAGTTCGGCGCCGCGCTCGGTCAGCTCGGTGACGGCGCCCTTCTCCAGCAGCAGCGTCTCGCGCAGCTCGGGCAGGTCGCCCTCGATCTCGGCGATGGTGGCGCGCTGCTTGGCGTTCTCGACGACGAGCAGCTTGGTGGCGGAGTCCTGCAGGATCCACTTGGCCTGCTCGGCGGAGGAGCTGTCGTAGATGGCGACGGTGCAGCCGCCCGCGGCCCAGATGGCGAAGTCGAGCACGACCCACTCGTACTGGGTGGGGGCGAGGATGGCGACGCGGTCACCGAGCTCGATCCCGGAGGCGATCAGGCCCTTGGCCACGCCGGTGACGGCCGCGGCGAATTCGGCGGCGGTGACGTCGGCCCACCCGCCCTTACCGTCCGGCCTGTTGAAAACCACCAGGCCGGGCGTCTGCTCGGCGTGCCGGAAGGCGCCGTCGGACATGTTGGCGTCTTCGGGAATGGTGTAGGAAGCCGGAACTTCGAACTCTCGCATCGGTGCGGTGCCCTTCCAGGTGGGTTTACTGACCAGTAATCTACGACACCTATCGCCGGGCGGTCGGGCCGGACCATAGGTTCCACCCCGCCGACGCGCTTTCAGTGGGCGGGGTCGCCATCCTCGCGAGTGCTGACCGGCTCGACGGCTTCGCGCAGGAAATCGGCGAGCTCGACCACCGCGGCCGCCGCTTCGGTGACCAGGGCGGCCTGCAGTTGCGCCACATGCCAGAGTCCGTGGCTCTCGGTGAACCGCACATCGACGCCCGACTCCCGCAGCCCGGCCACCAACGCGACGCACTGCTCGTAGAGCATCTCGCTCACATCGACCTGGACGTAGGTCGGCGGCAGTCCGTCCAAGCCGCCGAACAGTGGCGCGTAACCCGGGGTGCGATCGTCGCCGTCGCCCAGATACGCCGCGGCACAGGCGTGCATCAGCGGATTGCTGAGCACCAGATCCCTCGGGCGGTCCGGGATCGCCTTCGGGTTCACCGCCGGTGCGATCAAACCCAGTGCGGCGGGCCGGATTCCGTGCCGGTCCCGCAGCCGCTGGGCCAGCGCGAGCGAGAGTCCGCCGCCCGCCGAATCGCCCGCGATGGCGATCCGGTTCGGCGGATGGCCGAGGGCGACCAGCTCGAGGAACGCCGCCTCCGCATCGTCCACCGCAGCGGGACAGGGATGTTCCGGCGCCAGCCGGTACTCCGGCAGGTACACCGGGTAGCCGGTCGCGCGGGCCAGGTGCGCGGCCAGCGAGCGATGCGAGGTGATCGAACCGAACGTGTATCCGCCACCGTGCAGGTAGAGCACAACGCCGGTATCGCCCGGGCGCTCGGCGCCGTTGGCGCCCACCGTGATTCGCGCGGCGGGTCGGCCGCCGAGCCGCAGCCGCTCCAGGTGTGTCCCGGTCGGCAGCGCCTGGCCGAGGGCGACGACGTCGACCAGTTTCCGCAAAATCGGCCGGGGCAGCCGGTGGTGCAGCGTGATCCGGAAGACCGGGTTGAGCACGGTGCGGGCGATCGGTAGTGGAATCGCGATGTCGCGCATGGGTTTTCTTTCGGTCAGTGCCGATCAGGGCAGTATGCGGCGGTTCACCACGGTGGCGATGCGCTGATAGCCGGACGCGGTGACGCGCACGAACATGTCGAGCAGCTTGGCCTCCCAGCCGATCAGCACCCGGCCGTGCCCCTTGCGCACGCCCTCGGTGATGGTCTGCGCGGCCATTTCCGGGGTGTGGATGGCGAGTTTCGCGTCGAACATCGCCGCGGCCTTCTTGCCGTCGATGCCCTCGGCGTAGGTGGAGTTGCGCGCCACAGCGGTCTTGATGCCGCCGGGGTGCACGCAGGTGACCTTGACCGGTTCCCTGGCGACGAGCATTTCCTGGCGCAGCGACTCGGTGAAACCGCGCACCGCGAATTTGGCCGAGTTGTATGCGCTTTGGCCCGGCACCGCGATCAGCCCGAACAGGCTGGAGACATTGACGACGTGCCCGTCGCGGGATTCGATCAGGTAGGGCAGAAATGCCTTGGTGCCGTTGACGACGCCCCAGAAGTCGACGTCCATGATCCGTTCGATGTCCTTGAACTCGGACTTGATCACATCGCCGTGGTAGGCGATACCGGCGTTGTTGTAGATCTGGTGCACGACACCGAAGTGCTTCTTGACCGCGTCCGCGTACAGCAGCACCGCCTCGCGCTCGGCCACGTTCAGCCGATCGGATTTCACCTGCGCGCCGAGCTTTTCGCAGCGGCGCACGGTCTCCGCCAGCCCTTCGGCGTCGATATCGGAGAGCGCGAGCTTGGCGCCGCGCTCGGCCAGGTTCTCGGCAAGCGCACGGCCGATGCCGGACCCTGCTCCGGTGATCACACAGACTTTGCCTGCGAAGTAAGCATCATTGCGCCCACTCGTCACCCGACCACCGCCCCCCACGGAATCGCTTCGCGATCCTGTGTTCATACCGCCACCACTTTCAAATCGTTCCGCGAAACGCCGGAGGTCGTTTCGTATGCGCTTACATCGAATGTCTTGGTCAGCCTACGGAATTCGAAGGTGAAATCCGGCCAGAGCGTGGTGTTGTTGCCGTGCTTGTCCAGATACCAGCTGGCACAGCCGCCGGTGAGCCACACCGACTTGGCCAGTTTCGCTTGCAGGCCTTTGTTGTAGGCGTCCTGGGCGTCCCGGCGCACCTCGACGGTGCGCAGGCCCATCCGGTCGACGGTGGACAGCGCGTCGGCGATGTAGTTGATCTGCGATTCGATCATGTACACCATCGAGGTGTGGCCGAGGCCGACGTTCGGGCCGAGCAGGAAGAACATATTCGGGAAATTGGCGACGGCCGCACCCTTGTACCCCTGCTGGCCCACCTCGTCGAACACCTCGGCCAGCGTGCGGCCGTCCCGGCCGACGATGGTGTCGTAGGTCGGCGAATCGGTGACGTGGAAGCCGGTCGCCACGATGAGCGCGTCGATTTCGCGTTCGGTGCCGTCCTCGGTGACGATCGAGTTGGACCTGATCTCGGCGATGCCGTCGGTGATCACGTCGACGTTGTCGCGGCTCAGCGCCGGGTAGTACTCGTTGGAGATCAGCATGCGCTTGCAGCCGATGCGGAAGTTCGGCGTCACCTTGGCGCGCAGCTTCGGGTCGCGGATTTCGGTGCGTAGCTTGGCCTTCGCGAGCAGTTCGAAGGCCTGCATCAGCGGCGGGAACTTGGCGAGTCCGACGACCTGGGTCTCGCGCGCCGCGTAGATGGCCGCGCGCGAAAGGCGTTGTACGCCGGGCAGATACTTGAAGGCCAGCCGCTCGGGCAGCAGGTAGGGGCGGTCCATCCGCGGCAGCAGCCACGGCGCGGTGCGCTGGTAGACGTCGAGCGTGGCGACCTGGGGTGCGATGGACGGCACGATCTGGATCGACGAGGCGCCGGTGCCGATGATGGCGACCCGCTTACCGGTCAGGTCGGCGTCGTGGTTCCAGCGCGCGGAGTGGAAGGTCTCGCCCTCGAAGGTGTTGATGCCCTTGATATCCGGCAGCGCGGGCTCGCACAGCGCGCCGACCGCGGAGACCACCGTGTCGGCGGTGAAGCTGCCCTTGCTCGTCTCGATCTCCCACCGGGCGGTGTCGCCGTTCCAGTGCGCGGCGGTGACAGCGCAGTCGAAGATGTGTTTGTCCAGCACGTTGTACCGCTTGGCGACGCCCTGGATGTAGGACTGGATCTCGCCCTGCTTGGAGAACGACCGCGACCAGTTCGGGTTGAGTGCGAAGGAGTACGAGTACAGCTGCGACGGCACGTCGCAGGCGGCGCCGGGGTAGGTGTTGTCGCGCCAGGTGCCACCGACATCGCTGCCGCGTTCCAGCACGAGGTAATCGGTGCGGCCCTGTGTGCTCAACCGGATCGCCAGCCCGAGACCCGCGAACCCGCTGCCGATGATGATCGTCTTGGCATGGCGGACGGGCCGGTTGCCGACAGCTTTGTCTGTAACCTTGCGACTCATGTAGCCGAGGGTAGGTGCTTATTGAGCGGGAGTCAACAGTATTGACTCGTGTTCAGTAAGCTGGAACGCGTGAGTAACAGCAGCAACGGTGACACCGTCAAACGCACGCGGCTCAGCCCCGACGAGCGCCGCATGCAGCTGATCACCCTCGGCACCAAGATGCTCAGCGAGCGCGCGCTCGAGGACATCTCCGTCAGCGAGATCGCCGAACAGGCGGGTATCTCGCGCGGCCTGGTGTTCCACTACTTCCCGACGGTGCAGGACTTCCACCTGGCGATCCTGCGCAATGCCAACTCCACGATGCTGGAGCGCACCGCGCCCGACCGTGAACTCGGCCTGCTCGCGATGCTGCGCGATTCGATCGAGCGCTACGTCGACTACGCGGGCGAGAACCACACCTCCTACCGTGCGCTGCTGCGCGGCCCGGCCAGCACTGCGCCCGAGGTGGTCGATCTCGTCGATCAGACCCGCGACGCCTTCGTCGCGGTCATCCTCGCCGAGGTGCCGATCCCCATCGAAGATGCCGACCGCCCCCGCCTGACCCTGGCCATGCGCGGCTGGATCGCGTTCGTCGAGGAAACCACCCTCACCTGGCTGCGCCGCGCCCCTGTCACCCGTGACCAGCTCGTCGACCTGCTGGTCGAATCCCTACTGGCCCTGGCAGTTTCGCTGAACCCGGCGCTCGCCGCCGCCTTCCGCGACTGAGCTGTTCCCGCGTCGGCCGGAGTCCGGCGTGGACCGCCGTCGGCCACACTAGCCAAATTTGGCTAGTGAAGCTACGCTGGTCGAGCTAGTCCAATTTGGTTAGTTAAGGAGATGGCCATGCCCTCGTTGACGCCCTACGTGATGGTGGAAAGCGCCAGCGCGTTCACCGACTTCATCGAGCACACCTTCGATGCCGAGATATCCAATGTTGTTCCCCTGCAATCAGATCCGGAGCGGGTGATCCATGCCCAGGCGCGGATCGGGGATACCACGCTGTACTTCGCCGACTCCGGTCCGACCGGCGGCCAGTGCCGGCCGACACCCGCCGAACCGGCCCATATCCACCTGTGGACGGTCGTGCCGGATCCGGAGGCGGTCTACGCGCGGGCCATCGCCCGCGGCGCGGCGTCCGCGATGGAGGTGACGATCCAGCAGGATGGCCGCCGGATGGGCGGCTTCGTCGACCGGTTCGGCACACTGTGGTGGGTCACCGAGGCCGCCTGAGAATCGATAGGAGACACATGTCGACGGTGCGACTGCTCGCGCTCGGTGCGGTGCGGCGGCGCGGCCTGGCGCACGGCTATCAGGTTCGTGCCGACCTGGAGTCCTGGGGCGCCCACGAATGGTCGAGTGCCACATCGGGTTCGGTGTATCACGCGCTCAAAGCCATGACGCGGGAAGGCCTGCTGGTCGTGCACGAAACCAGCCCGAGCGAGGCGGGCGGTCCACCGCGCATGGAATACGAACTGACCGGGGAGGGTGAACAGGCGTACTTCACCCTCCTCCGGTCGGCACTGACCAACCGCGACCCCAAGCTCGACCTACTCGCCGCCGCAGTCGGTCTCATCGACGATCTGCCGCGAGCCGAGGCCATCGACCTGCTCCGGCAACGCGCCCGAATCATGGACGAATGGCGGGCGAGTATCACCGCTCATCTGCCCCCGGATACCGACCTGGGCACCTGGGGCCCGGTCGGTGAGGTCATCGGCCTGTGGCAGCACACCGCGAACAGCCGCGCCGAATGGACCCACCGCCTACTGAAGCGCTTGCAGGACGGTGACTTTCGCATGGCCGACGATTGACGAAGCGTCGGCCGGGTTGGTCACGGCAGCAGGTGGGTGAGGTGGGGGACCGCCTCCACCGGATGACCTGCCTGAATGGATTCGTTGACCGGTTGATACCACCAGCCCTGCTCGGTCTTGACCAGCTTGCCGAGTACGAAACCGGTGAAACCCGCTGCGGCCGAGAGATTGAAGCGGGCGAACTCGACGTTGGCGACGCCATCCACCAAGCGGCAGAACGCATTGTGGATCTCCCCGAAGGGCTGACCCGAGTACGAGGTGACGATGAAGAAGATGCTGGTGATCTGCGGAATCAGGCGGGTCAGATCGACGGTGATCTCCTCGTCGTCCCCGTCGCCCTCACCGTTGGTGCTGTCGCCGAGTAGTCGGACCGCCCCGTCCTGGGACATCATCTGGTCGAAATACACCACGTCGACGATGGCCTCGCCGGCGAAGAGCAGGGCCGCGGCATTGAGATCGATATCCGGCTTGGTCCCGAAGAACAGATGCCCGTCCGGCGCCGGGTCCCACCCCAAACCCATTGTCACAAAGGCGAGCCCGGCTACATTCTGATTCTCCAGCACTACGAACACGGTCCTTCGACTCGGTGCGACCACGGCACAACCGTCATCGCACCGCCTTACCCTTTCCGGTCCACCTTATGCGCTGAACCCCGCCATGGCCGTAGCCGGTGGCGGGGCAGCGCACCAGGCCGGTTACAGGCACAGGCCGCCGAGGTTCACCGCGACGACCTCGATACTGCTTGTGCTGGTGCGGTATTCGGTGTCGTCGTCGTAGTAGACGGCGTTGATGACGTGGTGGCCCGCGGTATCCGGGATCCAGAGCATCTGCGCGGAGCCGTTGGACACCGGCGCGGTGCCGACCACCGACCCGCGCTCGTTATCGGCCAGCCTGCTCACGAACAGCACCGAGCCGCGCGAGACCGGCGTGCCGTCAGGCTGTTTCACCGTCGCCCGCGCGGTGGAGCCGCAGCCGACGGCCGCGGTGTTGGTGGCGCTCAGCGCCGAATCGGTCATCGTCATCGTCAGGCTCGGCGCCGCCGTCGCGGCCGCCTGTGGCGCCCCGACGAGCGATACCGCCAAACACACCCCACCGAGCACCGCACCGGCCGCGCCGCGCGAAACCCTGAATCCGAGCATTCGTACCCACCTTTCGCTGTGCCGTCCCGGCCCGATCGCGACCGGGTTCTCGATCGGGCGGCACGCTACCCGAGTGGCGGCCGAACTCGGCGCAGGCGGTGCGGTGCGTATCGCGGACACTTCGATCGCCTCGATGCGCCGCACCGAGCGAAAAAACAACGCCGGGTGCGAATCACGCTCCGGAGAGCGTGATTCGCACCCGGCGTGCGGGGCAGCGACTATCAGGCCGTCGGTTCGAAGGCCTCGTCGATGATCTCCTGCTGCTCCACCGCGTGCACCTTGCTCGAACCCGAGGACGGGGCCGACATGGCGCGGCGCGAGATGCGGCGCAGCTTGGTGAAGCGCTCCGGCAGCAGCTCGGGCAGGTTCAGGCCGAAGAACGGCCAGGCGCCCTGGTTGGCCGGTTCCTCCTGGACCCAGGCGATATCGGTCGCGTTCGGGTAGCCCGCCAGCGTCTCGTTCAGTCGGAACTTCGGCAGCGGGTACAGCTGCTCGATGCGCACGATGGCGACATCTTCGCGCTTCTGCTTGTTCTTCTCCGCGGCCAGTTCGTAGTAGAGCTTGCCGCTGGTCATCAGGATCCGCTTCACCTTGCTGCGGTCGCCGATGCCCTGTTCGTAGGCGGGCTCGTCGAAGACCGAACGGAACTTCGACTCGGTGAAGTCCTTGACCTCCGAGACCACGGCCTTGTTGCGCAGCATCGACTTCGGGGTGAAGACGATCAGCGGGCGGCGGATGCCGTCCAGCGCGTGGCGGCGCAGCAGGTGGAAGTAGTTCGCCGGGGTGGACGGCACGGCGACCGTCATCGAACCCTCGGCGCACAGCTGCAGGAACCGCTCGATGCGCCCGGACGTGTGGTCGGGACCCTGGCCCTCGTGACCGTGCGGCAGCAGCAGCACGACGTCGGAGAGCTGACCCCACTTGGCCTCACCCGAGGAGATGAACTCGTCGATGATGGACTGCGCGCCGTTGACGAAGTCACCGAACTGCGCCTCCCACAGCACGAGTGCGTCCGGGTTGCCCAGCGAGTAGCCGTATTCGAAGCCGACGGCGGCATATTCGCTCAGCGCCGAATCGTGCACCGCGAACCAACCGGGGTTGGTGCTGCCGATGTTGTGCAGCGGGGTGTACTCCTCGGCCGTCTTGCGGTCGATGATCACCGAGTGGCGCTGGGTGAACGTGCCGCGGCGCGAGTCCTGACCGGTCAGGCGCACCGCGCGGCCCTCGTCGATCAGCGAGCCGAAGGCCATCAGTTCGGCGAAGGCCCAGTCGACCTTGCCCTCGTAGGCCATCTCGCGGCGCTTCTCCAGCACCGGCTTGACGCGCGGGTGCACGCTGAAGCCGTCCGGCACGTTGAGGAACGCGTCACCGATGCGCTGCAGCACGGACTTGTCGACGGCCGTCACGACGGTGGTCGGCACCTGCTGGTCGTCCTCGACCGATTCGCTCGGCTCCGGGGTGTACTTCTCCAGCTCGCGGACCTCGTTGAAGACCCGCTCCAGCTGCCCCTGGTAGTCGCGCAGCGCGTCCTCGGCCTCTTTCAGCGAGATGTCGCCACGGCCGATCAGGCTCTCGGTGTACGCCTTGCGCACCGAGCGCTTGGTGTCGATGACGTCGTACATGTACGGCTGGGTCATCGACGGGTCGTCGCCCTCGTTGTGGCCGCGGCGGCGGTAGCAGATCATGTCGATGACGACGTCCTTGCGGAACTTCTGCTTGAAGTCGACCGCCAGGCGCGCCACCCAGTCACAGGCCTCCGGATCGTCACCGTTCACGTGGAAGATCGGCGCGCCGATGAACTTCGCGATATCGGTGGAGTATTCGGTGGAGCGGCTGTTCTCCGGCGCCGTGGTGAAGCCGATCTGGTTGTTCACCACGATGTGGATGGTGCCGCCGACGCGGTAGCCGCGCAGACCCGACAGGTTCAGCGTCTCCGCCACCACACCCTGGCCCGCGAACGCGGCATCGCCGTGCAGCATCAGCGGGACGACGGAGTAGCCCTCGGGGCCGTCGCCCTTGTCCAGCAGATCCTGCTTCGCGCGGACCAGGCCCTCGAGCACCGGGTCGACCGCTTCCAGGTGCGACGGGTTGGCGGTCAGCGAGACCTCGATCTCGTTGTCGCCGAACATCTGCAGGTAGGTGCCGTGCGCGCCGAGGTGGTACTTCACGTCGCCGGAGCCGTGCGCACCGGCCGGGTTCATGTTGCCCTCGAACTCGGTGAAGATCTTCGAGTACGGCTTGCCGACGATGTTGGCCAGCACGTTCAGGCGGCCGCGGTGCGGCATGCCGATGACGACCTCGTCGAGCGAGTGCTCGGCGCACTGGTCGATGACCGCGTCCATCATCGGGATGACGGCCTCGGCGCCCTCCAGCGAGAAGCGCTTCTGCCCGACGTACTTGGTCTGCAGGAAGGTCTCGAAGGCCTCCGCCGCGTTCAGCCGGTTCAGCACGTACTTCTGCTGTGCGATGGTCGGCTTGACGTGCTTCTGCTCGACCCGCTCCTGGATCCACAGCTGCTGCTCGGTGTCGAGGATGTGGGTGTACTCCACACCGACGTGGCGGCAGTAGGCGTCGCGCAGCACCGAGAGCACGTCGCGCAGCTTCATCTGCTCCTGGCCGTGGAAGCCCGCGACGTTGAACGTGCGGTCCAGGTCCCACAGGGTCAGGCCGTGCTGGGTGACATCGAGGTCGGGATGGCTGCGGAACTTGTCCTTCACCAGCCGCAGCGGATCGGTGTCCGCCATCAGGTGGCCGCGGTTGCGGTAGGCCGCGATCATCTCCAGCACGCGGGCGCTCTTGTCGACGCCGCGCTCGCGCACATCCTTGCGCCAGCGGACCGGCTCGTACGGCACGCCGAGGCCGTGGAAGATCTCGTCGTAGAAGTCGTCGGAGATCAGCAGGTTGTGGATGGTGCGCAGGAAGTCGCCGGACTCCGCGCCCTGGATGATGCGGTGATCGTAGGTCGAGGTCAGCGTCATCAGCTTGCCGACGCCGAGGTCGGCGATCCGCTCGTCGCTCATGCCCTGGAACTCGGCCGGGTATTCCATCGCGCCCGCGCCGATGATCGCGCCCTGGCCCGGCATGAGGCGCGGCACCGAGTGCACGGTGCCGATGGTGCCCGGGTTGGTCAGCGAGATGGTGACGCCGGTGAAGTCATCGATGCCCAGCTTGCCGTCGCGTGCGCGCCGGACGATGTCCTCGTATGCGGTGTGGAACTGGCCGAAGGTCATCGCCTCGCAGCCCTTGATGGCCGCGACCACCAGCGAGCGGTTGCCGTCCTTGCCCGCGAGGTCGATGGCGAGGCCGAGGTTGGTGTGCGCGGGGGTGACCGCGTTCGGCTTGCCGTCGATCTCGGCGAAGTGCCGGTTCATGTTCGGGAAGGCCTTGACGGCCTGCACGATCGCATAGCCGAGCAGGTGGGTGAAGGAGATCTTGCCACCGCGGGTACGGGCCAGGTGGTTGTTGATGACCAGCCGGTTGTCGATCATCAGCTTCGCCGGGATGGCGCGCACGCTGGTCGCGGTCGGGATGGTCAGCGACGCCTGCATGTTCTTGACCACAGCGGCGGCGGGGCCGCGCAGCACCTTCGACTCTTCGGCGGGTGCGGCGGGCTTCGGCGCGCCGGAGGTCGGTGCGGCGTTGGAGGCAGGCGCAGGCGTGGTCTGCGGTGCGCGGGTGGTCGCCGCGGGGGCGGCGGCCGGCTTCGTGGGAGCTGGGGCGGGAGCCGGAGCCGGAGCTACTACCGGAGCGGGAGCCGCGGGCGCTGCAGCCGGAGCCGGGGTGGCTGCCTGCGCGGGTGCGGCGGGAGCGACCTGGCTGTTACCAGAATCACTCGTCGCATCGGGGGTGTAGTCGGCCAGGAACTCGTGCCAGCTTTCGTCGACAGAGGATGGATCCTGTTTGAACTTCTGATACATCTCATCGACTAGCCACTGGTTCTGTCCGAACTGGGAAGTTGAGCTGCTCACAGCAGGTGTTCGCCTCATTTCGTTCTTCGCGCTGCGACGTTTGTGACGTGCCCGGCACGGGGATCAGCGGATACGCGCCAATGCGCCCTATCTGAGGATAGGCCCAGCAGCAAATCGGCGGATCTACCGACCACCGGACCGACCCGACTCCATTGATGACGACCCGTCCGTTACCGAGAATATTCCTTCTTGTGCCCCCGCCGCCGCCCATAGGTGGCTATACGGTCCATCCGTTTCCAGGAGCTCGGCGTGCGTGCCGATTTCCGCGATCCGACCGTGATCGACGACGGCGATCCGATCGGCCCGCGCCGCCGTCGCGAGCCGATGCGCGACGACGACCGTGGTCCGCCCGCGTGTCAGCGATCGGCTGGCTACCGACACCGCGGCCTCGGTATCCGGGTCGAGTGTGGCGGTCGCCTCATCGAGCAGCAGCAGATCCGGCCGCACCAGTTCGGCGCGGGCCAGTGCGATCAGCTGACGCTGCCCGGCGGACAGGCCACGCCCGCGCTCGCCGACCGGCTGACGCACACCGTGCGGGAGCGCGGCGATCATGTCGGCCGCGCCGACCGCGCGGGCGGCCTCGGCGATCTCGTCCTCGGTCGCCTCCGGCCTGCCGAAGGCGATATTGCTCGCCACGTCGCCGGTGAACAGGTGCGCTTCCTGCGGGACGATGCCGAGGCGGGCGCGGTACTCGGCGAGCCGGTAATCGCGGATGTCGACATCGTCGACGCGAATGGATCCGGTTGTCACACAGTGCTCATCTGATCGGGCGCCGTGATCGTTGCAGTCGGAGTTCGCTCGGTGGTCCGCTGTCGGCAAGTCGTACAGACGTGCCAGCAACTTGACCACCGTCGACTTGCCCGCGCCGGTGGCGCCGACCAGCGCGAGCGTCGAGCCGGCCGGGATGTGCAGCGAGACACCGTCGAGCGCCGCGGTGGTGGTGCCCGGATAGTGGAAACGCACGTCGTCGAAGGTGACCGCGCCGCGCAGCCGTCCGGTGATCGGGGCCGCGTCCACCGGATCCTGGGCGATCGAGGACGGGGTGCGCAGCAGCTCGCCGATCCGGCGCAGCCCGACCCTGGCCTGCTGGTAGCCGTCGAACACCTGCGACAGCTGCAGGATCGGGCCGAACAGCAGCTGCAGATACAGCACGAAGGCGACGAGGGTGCCGGGGCTGGTGCTGCCGTGTGCGACCTCGCGCGCGCCGACGAACACCACGGCGGCCAGCGCCAGATCCGCCCAGGTGACGACGAACGCGAAGTACAGCGCGATGGCCCGCTGCGCGCCCATCCTGCTGTGCCGGTACCGGTCGGAATACTCGGCGAAGCGCCGCGCCGCGACCGGTTCGTGCCGGTTGGCCTGGACGGCGCGCAGGCCGGCGATGTTCTCCTGGAAGTCGGCGTTCACCGTCGAAACATGCTCGCGCGAGACCGAATACGCGGTCGCCGACACCCGGCGGAACAGCGCGGTCGCCAGCAGCAGCGGCGGCAGCGCGAGCAGCACCACCGCGGCCAGCGACGCATCGATGACCAGCAGCGCCACCGCGATGCCGACCAGCGTGAGCATGCCGATCAGCGTGCTGGCGACGCCGGTCTGCAGGAACGTCGACAGCGCGTCCACGTCGGTGGTCATCCGAGTCATGATGCGGCCGGACAGTTCTCGCTCGTAGTAGTCGAGGCCGAGCCGCTGCAGATGCGCGTAGCTGCGGATACGCAGCCCATAGAGCACGCGCTCGCCGGTGCGCGCGGTGAGCACGATGGTCGCCGCGCCGATCGCCCAGCCGGACAGCGTCAACAGCGCGCCGATCACCGCGGCGCGGGCGAGCGCGCCCGAATCCCGGCCGGTGACACCGTGATCGATGGCATAGCGGACCAGCGGTGGGAAGGCGACGCCGACGATCGCGTCCAGCGCGAGCAGGGTGATCACGGCGAGCACCAGCCAGCGCACCGGGCGGAGCAGCCTGGTCAGCCGGAAGGCGGGATCCGGCGCGCGCAGCCGCTGTTCGTCGAGGCCGGGCCGTTCGGTCGCCGGTGGCAGTCGCTCGACATCGCGGAGCAGTTCCGGTGTTTCGCTGAGATCCATCGCGGCGCGCGAGGCGCCGCCGATGCCCGAGTCAACCGCGCGCGTCGGCGCCGAATGATCTTCCGGCAGCACCGAATTCGGTGCGGGGAGCCGGATCACCCGATCGGCGTGCGCGAGGGTGGATTCGCGGTGGGCCAGGATCAGCGTGGTGCGGCGGTGTTCGGTCTGGTCGGGCAGCGCGTCGAAGATGGCCGCCTCGGTCACCGCGTCGACCGCCGAGGTGGCGTCGTCGAGCACCAGGATGCGCGGGCGTGCGAGCAGTGCCCTGGCCAGCGCGACGCGCTGCCGTTGCCCGCCGGACAGCGTCAGCCCGCGCTCGCCGACCACCGTGTCGTAACCGTCCGGGAGTTCGCCGATGAATTCGTCGGCGGCCGCCGCCTTCGCCGCCTGCCTGATCTCCGCGTCGGTGGCCTCGGGCCGACTGAGCGCGATATTCGCGGCGATGGTGTCGGAGAACAGGAATGGGTCATCGAAGACCACTCCGATCGCCGCGCGCAGCTCCGACGCGCGGACATCGGCGATATCCACCGCGTGGCCGAGGCGTTGCGGCCCTTCGAAATCCGGTGGATCGATGGTGAATCCGGTTGTGGCTAGGGCGGGTTCGGCGCCGAACAGGCGGATGCTGCCGGAGTCGGGGGCGTAGAAGCGCGGGAGCAGCAGGGAGAGGGTGGATTTCCCGGAACCGGCCGGGCCGATGATCGCGACCGTCTCGCCGGGACGGATGGTGAGGTCGAATTCGCGGAGCACCGGGCGATCCGGATCGAATCCGAAAGTGAGCGCGTCGAATTCGATGCCGAGGGGGCCGTCGGGAAGTTCGGCGGGTTCGGGTGGGTCGGTGACCACCGGTGCGGCGTCGACCACCTGGTAGACGCGTTCGGCGGCGGCACGGGTCAGCTGCGCCATGAGCACGATCGAGGCCATCTGGCGCGCGGTGTTGGTCATAGTGGCCACGTAGGCGGCGAAGGCAACGAAGGCGCCGATGCCGAGCGCGCCGTGCAGCGCGAGCAGTCCGCCGAGCGCGATCACCGCGACCAGCCCGGCCTGCGGGACCGCCGACACCGTCGGTCCGAACCGCGCGTCGATACCGGCCGCGCGCATGCGCTCGGCGTAGAGCTTTCGGCTGTGCCGCTCCAGCACGGAAACCATCCGCGCTTCCTGTCCGAAGCCCTTGACCACCCGCACCCCGGTGACCGTCTCCTCGACGTGCTGGGCCAGATCCGCGGCCCGCTGCTGGGCCGACCAGGTGGCGGCGTACACCTGCGGCCGCATCCGGTACACGATGGCGGCCATCGCGGGCACCACGAGCAGCGCGACCACCGCCAGCGGCGGCGAGAGCCACACCATGACCGCCGCCGCGAGCAGGAACTGCAGCAACGCCATCCCCGACAGCGGCACCATCGCCAGCAGCCCTTGGACGAGTTGCAGGTCGGTGATCGATCGCGACACCACCTGACCCGTGCGGATCCCGTCCTGCCCGGCCCCGTCCAGCCGCTGCATCGATTCGAGCAGCCGTACCCGCAATTCGTGCTGGACGTGCAGCGCGAGCTTGCCCGCGAGCATCCGCCGCCCGAACGAGACGAGGAATCGGCCGACGGCCAACGCCGCGAGCAATCCCGCGACGAGGCCGATCACTCCGGTGTCACCGATGCCGGCGGCATCCACCGCGTACTTGGTGAGCAACGGTGCGGCGATGTCGACCACCGCGCCGGCGAGCACCGCGACGCCGATCCCGGCTAATGTCCGGCTATGCGATCGGCATTCGGCCCACAGCCGCCGTATCCACCCCGGTTCTCCACTGCCCCCACTCATATTCATCCACGGTAACGACGCTTACCGACACCCGCTTGTTCCCCCGCCTCTCCCCGGCACCAGTGGCCAATCCCACACTTTCGCCAGGGCCGCACCCAGCCGAGCGCAGTCGAATGGTCCTCCGTTACGGCGTGTCGAAGGGCCATTCGACTGCGCTCGACGGGAGCCGAGGCACGCCGATGCAGCCGGTTGCTCGGCGGGCGGTCAGAGGTCGCGGCGGCGGACGGAGAGCCAGGCGGCGCCGCCGAGGGCGACGGTCCAGAGGACCAGGATCACCAGGGCGGCGGGAGTTGGGGCGAGGAAGCGGTTTTCGGAGAAGGAGCCGACGGCGACGGTGCCGATGGTGGCGGAGCCGGGGAGGATGGTGGCGATGCCGGGGGAGCCCGCGCCGTAGGTGGCGGCCCAGAGCAGCGGTTCGACGATGACGAGCCAGCCGAGGAGGGCAGCGACGGCGAGGGTCGATGAGCGCAGCAGCAGGCCGAGCGCGGTGCCGATGACGGCCCAGCAGATCGCCGTGAGCAGTCCGCCGCCGAGCACCGCGAGTAAGCGCAGACTGAAGTCGAATTTGCCGCGCCCGAAGGCGAGCAGGCACACCATCGCGGCCACCTCGACGACGAGCGCGGTGCCGAGGGCGAAGCAGGCGGTGACCGAAAGTTTCGCGGCGACAAGGCGATCCCGGTTCGGCGTGAACAGCGCGGTGATCGGCATCGTCTGATACCGGTACTCCGCGCCCGCCGTGGCCGCGGCGAAGACGCCGACCCCGACGAGCACCGCGATCACGCTCAGATACAGCCCGATCGTCGCGGTTCCGGTGGCGGGCTGGCCCTTCGGGTCCTGCTCGCCGGCGAGTATCGCGGTGACGGCGCTCGCGACCAGCGCGACGGCGACGAGTACCGCGCCGACGATCCGGCCGGACACCAGCGTGGTGACCTTGCGGACCTCGGAGTCGACCGCGGGGACGAGGTCCGGCGGCAGGGTGAGGATCATCGTGGGATTCCGTAGGGCGTCGGTGTCGGATGGTGGGGTGCCGGATGGTTGGCCGCGCTACCGGCGGACGCGGGTGCGGCCGGTTTGTTGAGCAGTGACGCGAGCACCCGGTCCGGATGGATCGCGTCGGTGACGATGCTGTCCACCCGCACGCCCGCCGCCACGGCGGCATCCCTGATCTGCGCCTCGCTGGCATCGGCCACCGCGAGCCTGCCGTCGGGGCGGATCACCGCGTCGGTGAGCCCGCGCGCGGCGAGCATGGTGGCCAGCGCGATCGGCGTCGCGGCGGCCACCACGAGACGGTCCGGGTGACTGCGCCGCAGCCGCGACGGACTGCCCTGATAGACAACCGAACCCGCGTTCAGCACGATCAGCTGATCGGCGCCGGGCAGCACGGCGGACAGGGTCTGGCTCGACAGCAGCACCGTGCCGCCGCGCCGGGTGTGCCTGCGCAGGAAGTCCTGGAGCCAGCCGCGCTCGGCGGGTTCGAGTCCGGCCATCGGATCGTCGAGGACGAGCAGTGGCGGATCGCCGAGCAGCGCGGTCGCCAGCGCGAGCCGGGTCTGCGGGCCGATCGGCAGCGCATCGGTCTTGACCCCCGCCTGCTCGCCGAGGCCGACCATGTCGAGCACCTGCTCCACGCGTAGGTCGCCGATCCCGGCCGCCGCCGCGTACACCCGCAGATGGTCGCGGACGGTGCGGCGGGGGAGCAGTCCGCGCGGCATCAGCATGCCGCCGACCAGATGCGTCGGTCCCGCCGCCGGTTCGCTGCCGAGCCGTCGCTTGCCCGTGCCGGGACCTTCGACCTCCACGGTGCCCGAGGTCGGCGCGAGCAATCCGAGCACTATGCGCAGGATCGTCGTCTTACCCGCGCCCGCCGGTCCCACCAGCGCGGCGGTGGCGCCCGCGGTGACGGAGAAGCTCACCTCCGTCACCGCGGGCACCGTGCGGAACTGCTTGGAGAGCTTTTCGACGGTGAAAGCCTTCGACCGCACCGAGCTCATCGCGTGCTCGGCGGTTTCACCTGATCCAGCGAGGGCAGCGGGTCGGCATCGATCACCAGCCGTTCGGGCCAGGTGGCCGGTGCGGGCCCGAATGCCTTGCGCGCGTTGTTGACCGTGCCCTTGCCGAGCGTGCGGTTGCCGACGCCGCCGATCACCGCGCCGATACCCGCCGGGATCACCTTGCCCGCGGCCAGCGCCATGCGCTTGGTGAGGAAGCGGATGATGAACCGCTTCATCAGCGAGTCGTTCATGCCGGACAGGCCGGGGATCCGGGTCGCGAGCAGCGTGCCCCAGTTCTTGGCGGAGTGCCCGACGGTCTTCTCGACGATCTCCATGCCGGAGTCGCCGAGTACGACGGCGAGCACGAGCGCGCGGCGAGTTTCCTTGTCCTGCGGGGAAACTCCGTGCACCGAGGCCACCGCGAGGGTGAACACGGCCGAGGCCTCCAGGAAGAACACGGTTTCCGCGCCGACCGCGGCGAGCGAGGCGACGGTGCCGACGCCGGGCACCGCGGCGGCGGCGCCGACCGCGCCGCCGCTGCCGGTCACCGCGAGCAGGAACTGGCGCTCCAGCCTGGCGACGATCTGCGCCGGGCTCTCGTCGGGATGTGCGCGCCGGACCCGGTCGACGTACTTGGCGACCGCGGGCGCCTGTAGCTGTGCCCCGTTCTCGAGCAACGTGACAACGGTCTTCTCGAACGCGCCATGCCTCATCGGCAACACCCCTTTTGTTTGCGCCAACGCTCAGAAACTCTATGGCATCGACTTACCACCGGCCTACCTCGGCAAACGAACCGTGCAGTCGATCGGTTCCGCCCGGCTACTCCGGTCCGTGCATCGCGGGCACCCGCTCGGCCAGCGGTGGCGGCGGTGGCGGGGTGCCGTCGCCGAAAGGCCTGCCGCCGAGCGCTTCCCGTCCGTGCGGGGTGAGCCAGTTGGCCAGATCGGGCCCCTTCGGCACGATCCGGGTCGGGTTGATGTCGGTGTGCACCACGTAGTAGTGCGTCTTGATCTGGCCGAAGTCGACGGTGTCGCCGAAACCGGGGGTCTGGTAGAGGTCGCGCGCGTAGGCCCACAGCACCGGCAGCTCGGTCAGCTTGTCCCGGTTGCATTTGAAGTGACCGTGGTACACCGGGTCGAACCGGACGAGGGTGGTGAACAGCCGTATGTCGGCCTCGGTGATGGTGTCGCCGACCAGATAGCGTTGTCCGGCAAGGCGATCCGACAGCCAGTCCAACCGTGTGAACAGCCGGTCGTACGCGGTCTCGTAGGCCGCCTGGCTGCCCGCGAACCCGCAGCGGTACACGCCGTTGTTGACGTCGCGGAACACCGCGAGGCTGACCTCGTCGATCTCGGCGCGCAGCGGTTCGGGGTACAGCGACGGTGCACCCGGGCGGTGGTATTCGGTCCACTCGGTGGAGAAGTCGAGGGTGATCTGCGCGTAGTCGTTGGTCACCACCTGCCCGGTCGCCACGTCGACCACGGCGGGCACGGTGATACCGCGCGGATAGTCGGGGAAGCGCGCCAGATACGCGTCACGCAGCCGATGGATGCCGAGCACCGGATCGACCTCGCCGGGATCGAGATCGAAAGTCCAGCTGAGCTTGTCGTGCGTCGGGCCGCACAGCCCGAGCGAGAGTACGTCCTCCAGGCCGAGCAGGCGCCGCACGATCAGCGTGCGGTTGGCCCACGGGCAGGCACGGGCGGCCACCAGCCGGTAGCGGCCCGGCGCCACCGGATATCCGTCGCGGCCGTCGGCCGTGATGCGAGTGGTGATGTAGTTGGTGTCGCGCTTGAATTCACCCGGCTCGACATAGGAACCGCTGGCCGTTGTGGTCACCGACACAGTGTCGCATTCCGACGCAGCGGACGGAGTCCGCTTCGCGCCGGGCCGGAGCGAAGCCGGAGGCAGCCGCTCTAGGCTTCCAGAATGAGTGAAACGAAGGCGACTCGGCTGGAGCGGGAAATTACGGGCAGTGCCGTTTCGAGCGACCTGCAAGCAGTCGCCAGCGGCGGCGCGGAGGTGGCCACGCTGACGCTGGCGCATCCGCCGCTGAACCTCTTCGACCAGGCCATGCTCGACGCGCTGATCGCCGATATCGCGGAGCTGTCCGCGCGGCCGCCGCGTGCGCTGCTGCTGCGGGCCGAGGGCAAGGTGGTCTCCGGCGGTGTCGACGTGCACGTATTCGACGGGCTGTCCATCGAGCAGGGCGCCGAGCTGTGGCGCACCCTGTTCGCGCAGATCATCCACCCGCTCGAGGCGCTGCCGTGCCCGGTGATCTTCGCCGCGCACGGGCTGACACTGACCGCGGCCTTCGAGATCGCGCTGGCCTGCGACCTGATCCTCGCCGCGCCGAAGGCGAAGTTCGGCCTGGTGGAAACCGTTGTCGGCCTGACCCCTTCGATGGGCGGCCCGCAGCGCCTTGCCGAGCGCGCAGGCTCGGGACGTGCCCGCGAATTCGTGATGACCGGCGATCTCTACGACGCGGCGACCATGGCCGAATGGGGCGTGGTGAACGGCGTGCACGACGATGTCGACGCCGCGGCAAGGGAATTGACGCACCGGCTGGCACACGGCCCGACCCGCGCGCACGCGGCGACCAAGCGGATTATCGAGGCGTGGCGCTCCGGCGGTGTCGCGCACGCGGATTCGGTGACGCCCGAGGTGTCCGGCGCGCTGTTCGCCACCGAGGATCTGCACGGCGCGGTGCGCAGCTTCCTCGAGGTCGGTCCGGGCAAGGCCAGCTACACCGGACGGTGACAGGCCGGACACGTTCGTCGCCTCTTCCCGCGAAATTGTGACATCGGTCATATAGTCGCAGGTGCCCGCGCAGCCGCGGTCTTCGCTGCGCTGGACGGTTCGAGGCCCGCGCGGAGGACGGATGTCGCAGTTACTCGTCGAATACCCGATACATCGTCCGCAGGCCGGGGATCACCCGCTGGCCCGCGGCGCCGACGGGGTGCTGCGCTACGGCAACCTGACTCCGGCGCTGACCGAACTGCTCGATCTGCAGGTGCACGCCTTCGCGAGCCGGGAAGCGGTGGTCGAGATCGGCGGCCCCCGGCTCACCTATCGGGAGCTGTGGCACTCGGCGTCCCGTGTCGCGGGCGGGCTGCAGGAGCACGGCATCGGCTACGGCGACAGGGTGGCCATCCACATGCCCTCCGGTGCGCGGTGGGTGCAGGCGTTCCTCGGCGCGCTGCTGAGCGGCGCGGTGCCGGTGCTCGTCGACGCCGGGCTGCCCGACGCGGTGGCCGAGCGGGTGATCGCCGACAGCAGGACGGATTTCGTGCTCGGCGGTACCGGGCTGCCCGACGGCGCGGCATTCATCGATGACGGCGCCGCGCTGAGCGATCTGGCGCTGCTCTGCTACACCGGCGGCAACGAGACGCCCAAGGGCGTCGAGCTGACCAACGAGAACCTGCTGTCCGCGATCCGCTCCGTGGTCGGCGCGCTCGACCTGCCGACCGACGGTCTGCGCAACCTGGTGCTGCTCCCGCTCGCACACGCCAGCGGCTGTGTCGATCAGATGCTGCCGACCTTCGCGGTCGGCGGCACCGTCGTGCTCGCGCCCGACCCGTGCACGTTCGCGGAAACCATTGTCGCCGAGCGCATCGATATGGTGTCGGCGACACCGCGCATCTTCGCCGGGTTGCTGCCGAAGCTGGCCGCGCTGCGCGGTGACGGACTGTCCACCGAGGGCATCGCCCGGATCAGCAACGCGGGCCACCGCTCCGAGCGTGCCGCCGCGTCGACCGATCCGGCGGCCCAATCCGCCACGCTGCGTGAGCTTTTCCCCACCGCGCGGCAGTGGTCGGTGTGGGGCGCCACCGAGACCAGCGGTATCGGGCTCGCGGTCGGCGAGAACGCCATGCCGTCGGCGCTCGGATTCCCTTTCGGTGGTACCGAATTGGCGCTGTGCGGGCCGCAGGCGGGTGCGGGACGCGGCGAATTGCTCTGTCGCGGACCGAATGTCACCCGGCGCTACTGGAACGATCCGACGGCCACCGAGGCGCGCTTCACCGGCACCTGGTTCCACACCGGCGATCAGGTAACCATCGACGACGACGGCCTGGTTCGCCGGGAATCGGTTGAGCCCTAAGGGTTTTCGAGCCCGGCTATTCGAGCATCCGCTCGCGCAGCCGCGCGCGCAGGTCGGGGGTGACGCCGATCGCGGTCAGGTAGGTGTCGAAATCGCCGTGCCGCTCGCGGACCGAGACTTCGGCGATCCGCAGGTATTCCTCCCTGACACCGAGGATGTCCTCCGAGAGCTCGTCGCCGCCGATGAGTTTGTTCGACATCATGGCGCGCAGCGCGGGGACGGCGGCGTTGCTGAGCAGGAAGTCGGCCAGTACGTCGGATTCGCTGACGCCCGCCGCGCGCAGCACGGCGGCAACGCCCCAGCCGGTGCGGTCCTTGCCCGCGGCGCAGTGCACGAGCACCGCGCCGTCGCCGCGCAGGATCGATGCGACGATGGCGGCGATGGCCTCGCCCGCTTCCGGCAGGACCGGGAACATGCGGTAGACCTCGAGCATGTGCGCGAACGCGGCGCCGGTCTGCGCGTCGTGCGGCGGCGCCTCGGCCATGCGCGAGTCGAACGGGGTGATGTGCAGGCGCACGCCGTCGGGCAGGTTGTCGTGGCCGATGTGCTCGATCTCGCGGGTACCGCGCAGGTCGTGCACGTCGGAGACGGCGAGTTCGCGAAGGATGGCGTGGCCCTGGCCGGTGAGTCCGCTCAGCTGGGCCGAGCGCAGCAGCACGCCGGGGCGCACCTTCGCGCCGTCGACGGTGCGCAGGCCCGCGGTGTCGCGGAAGTTGAACGTGCCGGAGAGGAAGAACTGATCGGCGGGTGGCGAGAGAGTCACCGATCCAGGCTATCGGCCGTGACCTGACACAGCCAGACGACCGATTCGCCCTGTTCGGCTGTGTGTTCGGCCACAGAATTCCGGCAGGGGTCAGCCCGACCCGTAGAGTGGTCGATGGTGTGTGTCTCGGCCGGGCAGTGCCGAGTCCGCCGCCCAGGGAGCGGATTCCGACGCCACCGAGTGGTCGCGGAGCCATTCCGTTTGGGTAACAAAACATTCTTTCAGTCTGGAAATACCCACTGAACCTGTTCTTAAACCCCGAAAACCCTCTACCATCGATGAATGTTGGACCGGGCAGCCAGGGGTTTCAGTCCTACGGGCTGGGCAGCCGAGTTCAATGGTCGCGCCGACGAGGGTGCGGGAATTTTCTTTCGCCGAGGGAGTCGTCGTTGAACGCGAGTGGAGACATAGCAGAGGCACGGCTGCGGCCGACCATCTGCGATGCGATCGAGAAGGCGGCCGCCTCGCTCGATTTCACCGGAGTGCGGGCGCTGCGGGTACTGCTGCACGCCGGCGTGAGTGCGTACTGGCCGCTGGTCAAGGCCACCCCGAACAAGCAGATCCGCGCCTACGAGGCCACGGTGCACGCGCTGCGTGAGCGCTGGGAGGTGCAGACCGAATGTGTCGCCGACCCGACCGCGACCGCGGTGTTCCAGCAGATGGACTCCGAGGTGTCGTCCTTCCTGCAGCTATGCGCCGACAAATCGGGCGCGCAGTGGCTGGAGCCGGTGGACGCCATCGCGACATACACCGTCTCGGTACTGCAGGGCACCGTCCTACGCTGGCTAGCGGACTGCAATGACGAGACCATGCTCGTTGTGCTCGACGATCTGGTGAGCAGCCTGGCCACGCGCGCCGCCGAGGTCTGATCGCGCATTCGTTTCGGTTGCCCGGCGGGGTAATTGATACGAATGGAAATACAAAACGATGTGCACCGCAATAGTGGTTGCCGCGATGCCCGCATTCGCCGGGAAACGGGTCGAACACCCGCGCCCGCGGTACTGGACGTGTGACCAGTTTGGTGGTTGAGTTGTTCTGGTGACAGCACACTCGCCGATCGCAGGCCTGCACGCGGCAACGGCCGAGCTCGATCCGCCGCTGGCCGCACTCGACCTGACCGCGCTGCGCGCGAACGCCGCCGACCTGGTGCGCCGGGCGGGCGGTGTCCCGGTGCGGGTGGCGAGCAAATCCGTGCGCTGCCGCGCGGTACTCGAGCAGGTGCTCGGCGCCGAGTTGACCGCGGCGGGCGGCTTCGCGGGCATCATGTCCTATTCGCTGACCGAGGCCATCTGGCTGGTGCGCCTCGGCGCGCGCGATGTGCTGCTCGGCTATCCGTCCGTCGACCGTGCCGCGCTGGCCGAACTGGCCGCCGACGAGACGCTGCTGCGCTCGATCACCCTGATGGTCGACGATGTCGCGCAGCTCGGGCTGATCCGTGCCGCGGTCGGCACCGACCTGGTGCATCCGCGGGTGTGCCTCGATGTGGACGCGTCGCTGCGAATCGGCCCGCTGCACTTGGGCGTTCGCCGTTCGCCGGTGCGTTCCCCCGACCAGGCGGCCGCGCTGGCGCGCGTCGCGAAGCAGCAAGGCTTCGACGTGGTCGGCGTGATGACCTACGAGGCGCAGATCGCCGGGCTGCCCGACAGTAATGTGGCCGTGCGGCTGGTCAAGCGCGCCTCGGCCGCCGAGATCACCAAGCGCCGCGGGGCCGTGCTGGACGCGGTGCGTTCGGTGACCGGCAAGCTGGAGATCGTCAACAGCGGCGGCTCCGGGTCGATCGAGGTGAGCGTGGCCGATGCCGATGTCACCGAGGTGACGGCGGGCTCCGGACTGTACGTGCCGACGTTGTTCGACCACTACCGTTCGTTCACTCCGCGCCCCGCGATGTTCTTCGCCACCTCGGTGCTGCGCAAGCCGACGCCGTCGATCGCGACCGTCTTCGCGGGCGGCTACATCGCCTCCGGTCCGACCGGTGCGTCGCGTGTGCCGAAACCCGTGTGGCCCAGCGGATTGGGCCTGCTCGGCACCGAGGGCGCCGGCGAGGTGCAGACCCCGCTGTCCGGCGCCGCGCAGGTGCGCATCGGTGATCGCGTCTGGTTCCGGCACGCGAAGGCCGGCGAGCTGTGCGAGCGGTTCAACCACGTGCACCTGGTCGATGCCGACGGCACCCGCACCACCGTCCCCACCTACCGCGGCGAGGGCAAGGCTTTCGGGTAGATCAGCGCTGTCCGCTCAGGTTCAAAAAGCCCGCGAGGTCGGGTAGTTCGTCGGTGCTCGGTGGCAGGTACTCGGTGAGCAGTGGCGAGCGGATGATGATCGCCTTCCACATGGCGCGGCACAGCGCGGCCTGAATCAGGGTGCGCGAGAACAGGAACGGCATGCCGAAGGGGGCATCGGCCGGGCTGGACGTGGTCATCGACAGCAGGACGACCGCGGCCTCCCTGCCGCGGAACCGGTCGGCGGTGCCGACGAGGACGTCCTCGATCCTGGCGCGCGCCAGCAGGGTCCGTATCCGGCCGACCTGGGCGCTGTAGGGGGCGACGACGAAGATGTCGTGCGGATGCAGCCGCCGGGTCATCGCGCCGATGGTCCAGGACAGCCCGAGCAGCGCGCGCACCCGGCGGACCACCTCGCGCGCCTCGGCCTCGGATTCGGTGGCATTGCCGTGATGATCGACGAGCACGGTGTCCACGCCGGGCTCGATCCCGTCGAGTTGCCGTGCGAGCGTGACGGTTTCGTTGGACCGCAGCCGATTGTCGTAGTAGAGCCGCGAGACCGGTTCGCAGACGCGCGGATGCATGCGCCAGGTGCGGTCGAGGAAGTAGCCGCGCTCGGCGGGCAGCGTGTCGCGGCCCTGCGCCAGCCAGTTCAGCACCGACATCCCGACCGGCTCCGGATGTGCCGCGCGCGCGACCGGCGGCGCGAGATCGCCGAGCAGCAACAGGTTTCGCGCGCTCACCGCGACCGCGATGGCGTCGGCGAGCGGGAATCGGCCCGCGTCGGCGATGACGAGTAGATCGAGCCGGTCCGGCGGGATGAGCTCCTCGTTCGCGAAATCCGCCGACATACCGCCGATGACGCAGCCGTTGACGGCGTTGTCGAGGAACCGCGGGTAGCGGGAGCCGTCGATCACGGCCCACTCCGGGGCCACCGATGCCACGTCCTTCTTCGCCACCAGCTCGGGCAGCACCCCGATCCGCACCACCGTGTCCAGTAGCTGCTCCACGGTCGAATGCGCCGGTGCGACAACGCCGATCCGCCACCGGTGCCTGGTGACCAGCCGCTCGAGCACCCTGGCGATGGTCGAGGTCTTGCCGGTGCCGAACGGGCCCTGCACCGCGAGGTAGGAGTTCTCCAGATCGCGCATGGCCGCGGTGATGGCGGCCGCGTGATCGCCGTGCACCGCGGGCAGCGAGAGCGCGCGGCGCAACCGGGGCGGGCGAAGGGCGAGGATGTCGAAGATGGCGCCGTCCGGGATCTCGGGCAGCGTCATCAGCAGCTGCTGCGCGGTGAATTCGACGGCGGTCTCGATGCTTTCGTCCCAGGCGGGTAGGCCGGGCGCGATGGCCGTCGGCAGATCGTCGTAGGGTGCGCAGCCGTCGGGGAGTAGCTCCTCGAGCCGGACGGTGTCGTCGAAATTCGCGTCCACCGCGCAGCCGAGCACGGTGGCGGTGGCGGTGGCCCGCCTGCCGACCGCGGTGACCATGCCCGCGGCCACGGGCCGGTCGTAGAAGGTGAAAACGGTGGCGCCCGGCGCGAGTCCGGCGTCGGGGCGGGCGCCGCCGGTGCGGATCCGGCCGGTCAGCGTGAGATAGCGGCGCATGGTGCCCACCGGCGAGTGATGCCATTTGGTGTCGACGGTGCCCCAGTCGGCGACGAGAACGCCTGGTGCGTCGGCCCATTCGTCGACCGGATGGCTGAGCCGGTCGGTATGCGCCCACCACAGCGGCTGACTCTCGCGGCGGTGATAGCCGAGCGCGGCCGCCATCATGGCGGCGGGATGGTGCGATTCCGGTTGGCCCGCGGCATATTCGGCGAGCGCGGCCTCCAGCGACGACGGCCGCGACGGCACCGGCAGCTCCGGCTCGTCGGGGCCGGGCACCAGGCACCACGAGCTCGCGGGCTCCAGCAGCAGCGAATCCGCGTCGACATGCTGTTCGGCCGCGCGCGCGAGCAGCCAGTCGCGCAGCCTGAGCACGGTCACGCAGTCGTGTTCGGCGGCGGAATCCCCGGCGCCGGGTAGCAACTCGCGTAGCCTGCTCAGCTCGTAGGACCGCTCGCCGATCAGCAGCGCGTTGCGCACGATCGGGTACAGGTCGACCAGGACGCCGCCGCACAGTAATTCGTCGATCAGTTCCTCGCCGACGCCGTGCTCGCCGACCCGCCGCAGCAGCGTCGCGCGCGCCTGCGCGGTGTAGTGGTAGACGTGCATATCCGGGAACAGCCGATGCCGCTGCACCACGAAGTCGAGCACTTCCTCCACCGCGCGCCGCTTCCCCGCCGCGGTATCGCCCGCCGGTTCGCGCACCGCGAGCAGCACCGTGCCAGGTCCGCCGACCTCGATCGACAGCTGTCCCGGTGCGTCATCGATGGCGATCGACAGATCACCCGGTGAGGCGGGCGGCAGCGCGCCGAGCGCGATCGCGTCGACGAGGGTGTGCGCCGGTGTCACGGAACCCTCGCTCCTGAGCTGGATCTCGGCCTGGCGGCGCAGCCCGAAGAAGGCCCTCGGCGGAACACCGGGCACGGTGTCCGTGGTGGCGGCCAGCCGGTCGATGGTGTGCACGCCCGCCTCGCGCAGCCTGGCGCGCGCCGAATTCGGCATACCGGCGACCAGGAGCAGATCGCGCGCCTCGGTGAGCGCGGCCGCGCAGGCGCCACACTGCCCGCAGGCGAGATAGCGCGGGTCGCCCCACTGCACGGGCAGCAGTTCGCCGAGTTTGTCCTCCAGGATGCGTTCCAGCCGCTGCCTGCGCGCCAGGTACACCGGCTCCAGGTCGGCGAGTGCGAGATCGGCGCCCGTCGCGCCGTGGTGTAGCCGGACCAGCGGCGCGGTCAGCGCGCCGCTGGCATCGAGGGCGTCCGCGCACGCGGCGAGTTCGAGTGCGGCACCGAGCCGCTCGCCGCCGTTCGGTGCGGTGCCGTGCACGGTGTAGCGCACCCGATGACCCGCGCGCACCAGGAAGTCGCAGGAGCAGGCGAATTGGCCGTCGAAGAAGGTGGCCCCGTGGATGACGTGCACGCCGGCGCGCAGCGCCGCGATCGTCTCGGTGTGTGCGGCGCGTAGCGCATCGATGTGTGCCCGCGGATCCGCCGAATCCGGGGCGTGGTGCTGGATCTCCACCATCGCGCCGCCGAACCGGTCGCGGAAATCCGCGAGCCGGTGCTCGCGGTGATCGTCGAATCCGATGCGCGGCACCGGATCGACGGTGGGGACCGCTAGGTCTTCGGCGGGCCCCATGGTGCCCAGTGCGGTGTCGAGGGCGCGCAGCATCGCGAACTCACAGCGCGCCGCGCGCACGAGATCCACGGCGGAACAGACGACACGATCACCGAACACGAACAAACGCGCCCCTCCTGTGTCCTTGCGGGACGCCCGCAGCCGGTGGGCTCACGCCTCCGGTGTCGTTGCGGGACACCCGCTGCCGTTGCGCGCTGGAGTTCGCGCCGACGGCAACACCTTAGCTAGCGCGTTGCGGCGGGGCTTACCCTGCCCGGCTCAAGAGCGTGGTTTGCGCCGTTCGGGCCGCTTGCCGCCGCTGAACTCGCGGCGCGGACCGCGGGTCATCGCCCGCTGTCCCGGCGGGCCCTGATCCGGGGTGAGCTGGATCAGCACACCGCTGATCCTGGTGCGCCGCAACGCTTCCAGCGTTTCCGCTGGGAGGTTGGCCGGCAGCTCGACGAGGCTGTGATCCGGGCGGATGCTGATATGCCCGAAGTCGCTGCGGCGCAGGCCGCCCTCGTTGGCGATGGCGCCGACGATCGCGCCCGGGACCACCCGGTGCCGCTTACCGACGCTGATCCGGTAGGTCGCCAATTCGGCGCCGGTGGACCGATGGTGCGAGCCGCCCTCGTCCTCGAACCGGCGGGCCGGACGCTCGCGCGGCATCCGCTCGCGGTGCGGGCGCTCGACCGGTTCCGGCTCGGGCTCCAGGAAGAAGCTCTTGCCGTCGTAGGCGCCGACCGCGAGCGCGGCCGCGATATCGACGAGCGGAATGTTGTGCTCGCGCTCGTAGTCCTCGATCAGCTTGCGGAACAGCGGCAGGTTCGCCGAGCTCAGGTTCTCGGTGATGGCGTCGCCGAATTTGGCGACGCGCTGCGCGTTCACATCGTCGACGCTCGGCAGCTGCATTTCGGCGAGCGGATGCCGGGTGGCCCGCTCGATCGACTTGAGCAGGTGCCGTTCGCGCGGCGCGACGAACAGCAGCGCCTCACCGCTGCGCCCGGCGCGCCCGGTGCGGCCGATGCGGTGCACGTACGACTCGGTGTCGTGCGGGATGTCGTAGTTGACCACGTGCGAGATCCGGTCCACGTCGAGGCCGCGGGCGGCGACGTCGGTGGCGACCAGGATGTCGAGCGCGCCCGACTTCAGCTGCCCGATGGTGCGCTCACGCTGGTTCTGCGCGATATCGCCGTTGATGGCGGCCGCGGAGAAGCCCCT
Source organism: Nocardia sp. NPDC052566 (assembly GCF_044547285.1). NCBI lineage: Bacteria > Bacillati > Actinomycetota > Actinomycetes > Mycobacteriales > Nocardiaceae > Nocardia > Nocardia sp. NPDC052566. Next base: position 666,435 of record NZ_JBIUAF010000006.1, read on the forward strand.
GGCGCGCAGCTTTTCGGCCAGTTCCTCGGTGGCCTGCTTGGTGCGCACGAAGATGATCATCGCCTCGAACGCCTCGACCTCGAGGATCCTGGTCAGCGCGTCCAGCTTGCGCTGATGCGAGACCTGCACCCAGCGCTGGTTGATGTTGGTGTTGGTCGAGGTCTTCGTCTTGACCGTGATCTCGACCGGATCGTGCAGGTACTGCTTGGAGATCTTGCGGATGGCCGAGGGCATCGTCGCGGAGAACAGCGCGACCTGCTTGTCCGACGGCGTGTCCTTGAGGATGCGCTCCACGTCCTCCTGGAAGCCCATCTTCAGCATCTCGTCGGCCTCGTCGAGCACCAGGTACTGCAGCTGCGACAGGTCGAGCGTGCCCTTCTCCAGGTGATCGATCACGCGGCCGGGCGTGCCGACGACGACGTGCGCGCCGCGGCGTAGGCCCGACAGCTGCACGCCGTAGCTCTGGCCGCCGTAGATCGGCAGCACATGCAGCCCTGGCATGTGGGTGGCGTAGCGGCCGAACGCCTCGGCGACCTGGATCGCCAGTTCGCGGGTCGGTGCGAGCACCAGTGCCTTCGGAAGTTTGCCGGCGGTATCCAGACCCATCAGGACCGGGATCGCGAACGCCGCGGTCTTACCGGTACCGGTCTGCGCGAGCCCGACCACGTCGGAGCCCGCGAGCAGCGGCGGAATCGTCGCGGCCTGAATCGGCGACGGCGACTCATAGCCGACATCGGCGATGGCCGCGAGGATGCGGTCATCGATCCCGAGATCGGCGAAGGTCGGGCCGTCGTTGTCCCTGTCGTTGTCGCCAGGAACGCTGTCGACCTCATTGGTGCTCATTGACCAGGAGTTTACTGCCTGGTGCTGGTCCTCCCGGCCACCGGCCCAATACGGTGAGATGTATGCAACTGAATACTCCGTCGACGCATGAAGACCCGGCGGCGTCTCGCCTGGACATTGCGGTCGTCCAGTTCGCTCCGTCGATCGACCCCGTGGCCAACCTCGCGGCACTGCGCGAGCACTTCGCCGAAGCCGCGAACAGCGGCGCGAAAGTGATCGTCGCGCCCGAATACTCGATGTTTGCCGTGACCGAATTGGATGAGCGCGTCGTGGCCGTCGCCGAGCCGCTGACCGGGCCGTTCGCCACCGGATTGGCGCAATTCGCCAAGGAACTCGGCGTACATCTGGTAGCGGGCATCGTCGAACAGGTGGCGCCGGACGCGCGCCAGATCTACAACACGCTGGTGGCCTTCGGACCCGACGGCGAACTCGTCGCGCGGTACCGGAAAGTGCACCTCTACGACGCGTTCGGACAGCTCGAATCCGACTGGGTGCGCGCGGGCGAGATCGAGACGCCCGCCACATTCACGGTGGGTGGTGTGACATTCGGCATGCAGACCTGTTTCGATCTCCGATTCCCGGAGGGCGCCCGGCGCGTCGCGGTCGAGGGCGCGCAGGTGCTGCTGCTGCCCGCGCAGTGGATTCCCGGGCCGAACAAGGTCGATCAGTGGACGACGCTGCTGCGCGCCCGCGCGATCGAGAACACCATCTACGTCGCCGCCGCGGATCAGGGCGCGCCGCGCGGCGCCGGGTCCTCGATGATCATCGACCCGACCGGTGCGGTGCTCGCCGAACTCGGTGCGGAAACAGGGGTGCTGCGCGCCGAGATCGACCTGGCGCGGGTGGCTCAGGTGCGCGTCACCAACCCGAGCCTCGCATTGCGCCGATTCGCGATCACCGAGCGCATCTGACGCGGCATCGCGAAAGCGATTCGGTGAGGCCTGTTGGTCGGGTGACGGGTGGACCCAGCATCGCGAAGCGATTCGGTGGGGGGTGGTGGTCGGGTGGCGGAGGGACCCAGCATCGCGAAGCGATTCGGTGAGGGGTGGTGGTCGGGTGGCGGGTGGGCGTAGCGTTCGAATCGATGATCTATACCGATCGCGCATCGGCCGGTCGCGCGCTGGGTGCGCACCTGGAGCACCTGCGGGCGTCGGTACCGCTGGTGCTCGGTCTGCCGCGCGGCGGTGTTCCGGTGGCCGCCGCGGTCCGCGACGTCATCGGTGGTGATCTCGACATCCTGCTCGTGCGCAAACTCGGGGTGCCGTGGCAGCCCGAGCTCGCCATGGGCGCGATCGGTGAAGGCGGTGTGCGCGTGCTGAATTCGGATGTGCTCGCACACACCGGGATCATGCCGGAGCAGTTCGCCGAGATCGAGGATGCCGAGCGGGCCGAGCTGGAGCGGCGGCGCGAGGTGCTGCGCGGTGACAGCAAACCGCTGTCGCTCAGCGGGCGCACCGCGGTGATCGTCGACGACGGCATGGCGACCGGGGCGACCGTGGTGGTCGCCTGCCGGATCGCGCGGCTGCAGCAGCCCGCGCATGTGGTGGTCGCGGTGCCGGTCTCGTCCATCGAGGCGCTGCGCCGGGTGGCCGGTGAGGCCGACGAGGTGGTCTGCCCGATGGTGCCGCGCGCGCTCGGCGGGGTCGGCACCGCGTATCAGGATTTCCATCAGCTCGACGACGAGGAAGTCACCGCGCTGCTGGACTAGCCGCTAGACCTCGGTGATGCCCTTGCGATGGCGTTGCGCCAGTTCGGCATAGAAGCCCGGGTTCATGTGCACCCACATCTGCGCGGCCGTGCCCTCGATGGGCTTCTTGACCACGGCGGGGGAGCCCGCGGCGAGCACACCGTCGGGAATCACGGTGCCCGGCTGCACCAGCGAGTGCGCGGCGATCATGGTGCCCGCGCCGATCTTCGCGCCGTCGAGCACCGTGCTGCCGTTGCCGACAATGGATTCCGCACCGACCGAGGCGCCGTGGAACACCACGCTGTGCGCGATGGTCGCGCCGGGGCCGATCTCGATCGGGCCGTCCGGCGGCACGTGCAGCACCGCGTTGTCCTGCACATTGGCGTTCTGGCGGACGATGATCGGGGCCAGGTCGGCGCGCAGCACCGCGCCGTACCAGACCGACGCGCCCGCCTCGACCCGCACGTCGCCGATGAGGGTGGCGGTCGGCGCGATGAACGCGGTCGGATCGATCTGCGGGCGCTTGCCTTCGAATTCGTAGAGTGGCACGTCGCCACGATAATCCTCGGTGACGGCAAACCTTGGGCCGCACGGCGGTTCGCGCGGCGGCGTCAGCGCCCGGCGTAGGTGACGGCCTGTTCGGCCGCGGTGATCATCGGGGTCAGCTGCGCGGTGAACGACTGCGCGGTGACCGCGGCGATATCCACGTCGACCCCGGTGCGCACCGTGTACCGCCCGTCGCCGAGCACATCGATCCAGCAGAGCAGGCCGAACGGGCGCAGTTCGCCGCCGCGCAGCACCGAGACAACCAGCTGGCCGATCCCATCGCGAGGTTGCTTGAGCAGCCTGCGGATTCGCGCGGAGACCGTGGGCCCCGACACCGGAACGGTGACCAGATCGCGGCTGTCCTCGGCGACCCTGGCCAGCGGTGCGGTCATCCGGGGCAGCGAACCCGCGGTGTTCTCCGGCAGCATCGAAACCAGCCGGGCCGGTAGGAATTTCGGGCTGCCGACGAACAGCCGGATATCGCCGCCGCGGTCGGTGGTCGTGCCGGGGCGCTGGGCCGCGACGACGGCGACGTTCCCGGAGACGACGCCGAGTATGCGGACCGGACGGACATCGTCGTCGGGCGGCGGTGCGTGCGTGCGGGCGGGCGGTGCGATGAGTGGGTTCGGCGCGGTCTCGGTCGCACCGGTTGTCGGCGCAGTGGATGGGTCGAGTCCCCGGTGCCCGAAAACCTCTATGCGCAGTGTGGGTTTCGCGAGGACGCGCAACGCCGATTCGAGATCGGGGTCGAGTGTCTCGTCGCACCAGCGGTGCAGTGCAGGGAGTTGGGCGGCGCGCTCGGCGGTGTCGCGCGCGGACAGGCGAACGGCAAGGGGATACGGGATCCGGTCGCCGTCCGTGCGCGCCCAGATCAGTGCGAACTGGTCCGGGGTGAAGAGCCAGTTCACTCCAGCTCGACCCAGGCGCCGAGCACCGGCGGTGTCGTCGGATCCATGGTGCCGACGAGATCGTTGTCGGCGGCGGGCTCGAGGAAGGTCAGATCATCGTCGATGAAGTGCAGATCGTCGTCCTCGTCCAACGGGTGTGCCTGCGGCGGGCGCGAGCTCATCGCCTGCGCGGCGACACTGGTGCCGGAGCGCGGTGCCTCGGCGGCGGCGATCGCGCCGCCCATCATGCCGCCGACCGCGCCCGCGCCCATCCCGGCGACGGCGCTGTTGCCCGAATCCTCGCGGCGCTCATCGCGTTTGCGTTTGTCGTCGGACGTGGCCGGTGCACCGGAGCCGGGCGCGGTGGTGAGCGGCGGAGTGGCGGCGGCGGTGACCACCGGCACGGACGCCGGGGTGGCCGGTGCGGCGGGTGCGCTCGGTGCCACCGTCGTCGCGGGCGAAACCTGTTGCGGTGCGGGCGATGTCACCGCGGCGGGGGCGGCAGCGGCGGGTGCCACCCGGTCCGGTGCGGGCGCGGGATCGCCGCCGCTCGCCGCGGCTACCGGGTCGGTGACCGCGGAAACCGTGGTGACCGGCGGTGTTTGCGGCTGATAGGTCGCGGGCCGCCCGCCGAGCACGAAGTCCGGTGCGGGCGTACCCGGCTCGGCCGGTGGCATCGAAACAGGTTGGGCGGCAGGGGCTCCGGGGGCCGTCCGGCTGTCCGGCGCCGCGCCGGCGACGGCGGCGACGTCATCCGGAAAGGCGGGGACGCCGGATCCGGTCGGGATGAACGCGGCCGTGTAGATGGTGTCCATCGCGCGCACCGCGTCCTGACGCGCGCTCTCCAGCGCCTTCTGCGTATCGGTATTCGCCGTCGCCTGTGCCGGGTCGAGCAGGGCGGCATCCAGATCGGGACTCGCGGTCGACGGTGCGGGCACAGCGCCGCGCAGTGCCTCGGCCGCATCGCCCGCCTGGCCGAGCCGCTGCGCCACCACCGCCATCACGTCGGCGATCCGCTGGCCGCTGCGCTCGAAATCGCGGACAACGGCCGCGGCGGATTCGGCGGCGGCACCGCGCCATCCATCGGCGACGGTGGCGCGGATCTCGGTGTGCGCCAGCTCCACCGCCTCGGCGAGCGCGTTCGATGAGCCGTGCCAGATCTGCTGGCCCGCGGTGAGTTCCGCCGGATTCAGCTGCTGCACGCCCTGGTGGATCTCGGCGTGCGACATATTGTCGAAAACCTCGACGTTCGGCGCGTATTCGGCGTCGACGAGCTGGGTCGTTCCGCGTTCGGTGGTGCGGCGCATCTTACGCACGGGCCGCTCCCGTCGCGTCGATCCGGCCTGTCACATCGATCCGGCTCAGCGCCGCGGCCAGCTCACTGTCGTGACCGGCATAGGCGGCGCCCGCCGCGCGGAAGGTCTGGGCCAGTGCCCGCGCCGCGTCCGCGTACTCCTGCAACCGGGTAACGGCATCGCCTGCCTTGGCCTCGAAGCCGGTGCGTAGCGCGGCACCGGAGGGGAAGCCGCCGAACCCGGGTAGCGTCGCCGCCGCGCGCACCGCCCTGATCTGTGCCTCGACCTGATCGGCCAGCAGTTCGTAGCGTGCGGCACAGCGCTCGGGCGCGCCATCGGCGACCAGCAGGCCATCGATCCACAGCTCGCCGTCCTCGACCGCCTTACCGAGCGCGGCCACCTCGTTCTTCGACACTTCGCCGGCCCCCTTTTGCCAGAATCGTGCTCATATCACCGGTGCCGCACCAACCCAACGACCACACCCTGCATCCAGTCCGCGATGTCAGCGGCGACTCGCGCGTGCACCGGTTCGTGCAGCAGATCGTGTCCGGCCTCGGCGTACTCCCGCAAACTTACCCATTCGTGGCGCTGAGTCCATACCCTGACCGCATCGATCGGCGCCCGCCGGTCCTCGAGGCCGTGCACGGCCAGGATCGGCAGCGTAGTCGGCAGCGGGGTGCCCGGCGCGTCCGCGACGCCGCCACCGGTCGCGCGCTGCGGCAGGCCGGACAGCACGAGCCCGATCAGCTCCTGCGCCGGAATGCTCGGCGTCACCGGGAAGTTCGCCTCGACCGCCGACAGATCCGTCGCGCCGCCGGTATTCGGTATCGCGGCGCCGAGCATGCCGAGCGCGGTGACCGCGCCGAGCGAATGCCCCATCAGGAACAGCGGGGCGCCGGGCCGTTCGGCGCGCACCAGCTCGACCAGCCGCGTCGCGTCGTCCACTAGCTCGGCCAGCGTGCCCGGATTGAGCTCGTCGCCCTCGCTCAGTCCGTGCCCCGCAGTGTCAAGGGCCCATACCTCGATCCGCGCGGCGACCATGGTCCGCGCGAACCGGTGATAGTGGCTGCTGTGCTGGCCGATGCCGGGCAGCAGGACCGCTACCGCCACGTTGTTGTCGACGGGCCACCGTCGATAGTGCATCCGGCCGCGTGCGCCGGCGAAGAAAGGCATCCTCAGATACTGCCAAATATTTTGCGTCTCAGGTGACTTCACGAAAACCTGCCGGGTGGACGCGCCGCCGCCGACGGCTACACTCCCTGGTCACCGGTGTTTTCGCGAGAGTAGAGGTCTTGAGTTGACAGAGTTCCGCCGCCCTGGTCTGCGTCTCGGCGCACTCGCCCCACTGCTCGCACTGGCCTGTATGGCCGCACCGGCCGCCACCGCGGCGCCCGCCGCCACGGTGGCCGGGTGTGCGCCCGCCTCGGTCGAGACCGCGCTGCCCGCCGGTGTCCCGATGCTGGACTGGTCGGAGAACCTGGCCTACGACAGGCTGGGCAACCTGTGGGTATCTCGGATCTACCGCAATGTGGTCGAGCGCTACAGCCCCTCGGGCGCGCTGACCGCGAGCGTGCTCGTCGAGTATCCGGGCGCGGTGCGCCAGGGGCCGGACGGGCTGATCTACGTGGTCACCGGTGATTCACCGTCCAGCCTGCTGCAGCCCGGCGGTGTCGTCCGGTTCGATCCGGCGGCCGCCGACCCGAAACCGCAGCGCTTCGCCACCGGTTTCGCGCTGCCCAACGGAGCGGCCTTCGATGCGGCGGGCAATCTCTATCTGACCTCGGGGTCGGGGGTCATCCGGGTGCGCCGCGACGGCAGCATCGATTCCGACTGGACCGCGCAGGCCACCGAGCTCGCCGCGAACGGCATTGTCGTCCAGGGTGATTCGATCTACCTGACGGCCAACGGCGCCTCGCTGGGCCGGGTGCTGCGTATTCCGGTCGACAACCCCGCCGTCCGCTCCGTCATCGCCACGCTGCCCTCGCCGTTGCCCGGCCTCAGCGACTTCGCCGACGATCTCGCGCTCGACGCCGACGGGATCCTGTACGTCACCACCATCTCCGGTCAGGTGATCCGGGTGGACCCGAACTCCGGTGTCGCGTGCACGGTTCTCACCGGGGAACCCAAGACCTCCGTCACCCCCGTCCCGGGCCGCGCCGGGGAATTCCTCGCCGGTACCGAGGGCGGCAGCATCCTGCGCGTACGCCTATCCCGCTGACCGGCGCGCGCCGACGATGACCGCGGGCACGACGGCAAGCGCGACAATGCCGCCACCGAGCGCCAAGAGGGGATAACCGGCCGCGGCCACGACCAGCCCGGACAGCGTGCCACCGGCGGCCCCAGCGACGGCGATCGAAACGTCGACCAGCCCCTGGGTTTTGGCGCGGGTGGCCAGCGGCGCGGCGTCGGTGATGATCGCGGTGCCGGTGACGAGGCCGAAGTTCCAGCCGATGCCGAGCAGCGTGAGCGCCACCGTCAGCAGGGCGACGGAATCGCCGGGGGCGCGGGCGGCGACGATGCCCGCCGCGAGCAGGGTCAACCCGGAGGCGGCGGCGATCGGGTAGCGGCCGTACCGGTCGACGAGCCAGCCGGTCACCGGTGCGGGCAGGTACATCGCGCCGATATGGATGGCGATGACCATGCCCGCTGCTGCGGCGCTGTGCCCGTGGTCGTGCATCTGGACGGGCGTCATCGTCATGATCGCGACCATCACCAACTGGGTGACGACCATGATCAGCGCGCCGACAAGCACACCGGCGCTGGGCTTTTCGACCGTGCGGTGTCGCGGGTGGCCCATATCACGGTGGCGCTCGGATACCGTGGCCGCGGATGTTGTGGCGCTGAGTAGTGCCGTGCTGGACCCGGTGTCGGATGGTTCGGTGCTGGATTCTGTTGCGTGGGATGGTGCGGCGCCGGATGCCGCGGCGCTGGATTCCTTTGCGCCGGAAGGCGTGGCACTTGTCGCTGCGGCGCTGAGTGATACCACGCCGGATTCGGTGGTGCTGGATGGCGCCGTGCTGAATCCCACGGCGCTGAATTCGTCGGCGCTGGACGGTGCTGCGCCGGATTCGTTGGCGCCGTACGTCGGGGCGTTGGGTTCGGTGGCGATGGTTCTGGCCAGTAGCAGCGGATCGGGCCGTAGCCAGAGGGCGAGTACCAGCGCGGCCAGTGCGTAGGCGGTGCCCGCGAGGAGGAAGGGTCCGGCCAGGTGGGGGATGCCCAGCGCGTGGGCGAGGTCGCTGGTCGGGGCGGTGAGGTTGGGGCCGATCACGCCACCGAGGGTGGTGGCGACCAGGACGGTGGACACCGCGCGGGCGCGGTGTGCGGGGTCGGCGAGATCGGCTCCGGCATAACGGGCTTGGAGGTTCGTCGAGGTGCCCGCGCCGTAGACGAATATCGCGAGGAACAGCAGGGTGGGATTGCCCGCGACGGCGGCGGCGATGACACCGGCACTGCCGAGCGCGCCGATCAGGTAGCCGGTGACCAAGCCGGGCCTGCGGCCATGCGCTTGGGATATCCGTCCGACGGCGACGGCTGCCAGTGCGGAACCGGCGGTGCCCAGCGCGCTCGGCAGACCGGCGAGGCTGGTCGAGCCGAGCATGTCCTGTGCGAGCAGCGCGCCGACGGTCACTCCGGCCGCCAATCCGGCACCGCTCAGCGCTTGAGCAGTGACCAGTACCGTCAGCGTGCGGCGTTGTGCTCGGGCGTAAGGGGATTCGTCGATCCTGGGTGCGGAGATCGTCATCCGGGTCAGCCCAGTTCGCCCAGATCGAGACAGTCGATCAGCCCGGCGTCGGTGAACGCGGCGACCAATTCCGCACGGCCCTCGGTGAAGTGGGCCCATCCGTCGTAGTGGACGGGAACGACGCGGCGGGCCTTCAGTATTCGCGCGGCCTCGACCGCCATGGCGCTGTCGAGCACGATCGGCGCTCCGTCGAAGAGGACGGGGAAACGAGGAGCACCCGCGAAGAGGACGGCGGTGTCGATCGGGCCGAACCGCTCGGCGATGTCACGAACCGCGTCGAGTGAGGCATTGTCGCCGCTGACGTACACCGTGGGCAGATCCGTTGCGGTCAGCGCGAATCCGACGACCTGGCCGGTGATCGGTTCGACCTGCGCGCGTTCGCCGGGCCCGTGGATAGCGGGCACGCCGGTGACCGTGAGCATGCCGCCGCCGGGGCGTGCCAGCTCGATCGACTCCCAATCGGCGAGTCCCAGAGCGTCTTTGCCGAGGCGCCGACCGCCGCCCGGTGTGGTCAGGGTGAGCGGCACGCGGGCGAGCAATGCGCGGCCGGAGTCATCGAGATTGTCCGGATGCTCGTCGTGCGAGAGCAGGACGACGTCGATGCGGCCGAGGTCGTCGGGTGCCGCCGCGGCGGGTGCGGTCTTCGTCAGCAGACCGCCTGGCTGCCGGTAGTCGCGCGGCGCGTCGAAGGTCGGGTCGGTGAGGAACCGCAACCCGCCGTATTCGAAGAGGGCGGTCGGGCCGCCGAAGAGGCGGACGGGGATCTGGCGATTGATGCCTGCGGAAGTCACGGGCCAACTCCTCACGGATAAAACTAATGCTATCCGTGAGGACAGTAGGCGGTTCTCACGGATAAACGCAAGCAGTAACATGAGAAGCATGAGCGAGACGCCGATCGCCGACCCGCCGTTGCCGCCCGCACCGGGTGCCGGCCGATACCTCGCCCTCGACTTCGCCAACAGCGCCATCGCCCTGCCCGGCGGCCAGTTCGCCGACGCGCTCGGCACCACGGCGTCGACGAATCGCTGGCTCACCGAACGCGGCCTCGCGCCCGCGGGTGTCGAAGTCCAGGAGATGTGCGCGACCCAGCTGCGCGCCCTGCGCGAACACATCAGGGCTCTGTTCGCCGCCCGCGTAGCCGGGCTACCCGTCCTGCCCACAGCACTGTCCGCCGTCAACGACGCCATGAGCAGAACCCCCACAGCCGCACTCCTGCAATGGGATTCGGAGAACGGCCCCTACCGCGCCGCCCTGTGTCCCCCCAACGAGGTGCTCGACCGCGCCCTCGCCACCCTCGCCGACAACACCGCCGACCTGCTCACCAGCGCCGACGCCGATTCCCTCACCACATGCGCCTCCCCACCCTGTAACCGCTACCTCCTCCGCCACGGCCGCCGCCACTGGTGCTCCACCCGCTGCGGCGACCGAGCCCGCGCCGCCCGCGCCTACGCCCGGCGCACCCAACAGGCGGACTGAGTGCCCGTTGGTGTGCCGCCATTGGTGCTGCGCTCGCGCCGCCGGACGCGCATCGAGCGGCGGGACCTTCGCATGTTCTTGCCGGTTATGTGATGGCGCGGGTGATGCGGGATCGGATGGTGCTGAGGTGGGCTGTCAGTTCCGGTGGGCTGTCGACGTGGAAGTCGGTGCCTAAGGCGATCAGGCGGTGGGCCAGCCATTCTGGGGAGTCGTCGCGGGAAGCGGTTAGGCGGCAGGTGTTTTCGCCGACGGGGGTGATTTCGCCGGGAGCGTCGCCGAGGCGGCCCGCCACCTTGGCGGCGGGGGCGTCGATGGTGACCGAGACACGCAGTGCCGGTGTGCCCCAGTCGGTTCGGCGGCCGGAGAGGTACGCCGCCGGATCGGCGGCGGGGAGTGGGCGCGGGGTGAATCTGGCGGCGGTGGGGGTGGGAGTGGTGATGCGGTCGACGCGGTAGGCGCGCCAGTCGGCGCGGTCCAGGTCGTAGGCGACGAGGTACCAGCGGCGCCAGGAGGAGGCGAGGCCCGCCGGTTCGGCATGGCGGCGGGATTCGGTGTCCGCGCCGTCCCGGTAGGTGAAACGTACACGCTCCCTGTTGGTTACGGCCGCCGCGAGCGTGGTCAGCAGCTCGGGGTCGACGGTGGCCGTGTCGCCCGTTGCCGGCGCGAGCGCGGTGCCGAGTACGCGGACGCGGCGGCGCAGCTTGGCGGGCAGCACCTGTTCGAGTTTGGTGAGCGCGCGCACCGAGGCCTCCTCGATACCCGCGATGGCCGAACCCGCCGCGGCGCGCAGCCCCACCGCGATGGCGACGGCCTCCTCGTCGTCGACGAGCAGCGGCGGCATCGCGGCACCGGCGACCAGCCGGTAGCCGCCCGTCGCGCCCATCGATGCCTCGACCGGATAGCCGAGTTCGCGCAGCCGGTCGATATCGCGGCGCACCGTGCGATCGGTGACGCCGAGGCGTTCGGCCAGTTCGCTGCCCGGCCATTCGCGCGGTGTCTGCAGCAGCGACAGCAGGCGCAGCAGGCGGGCGGGTGTGTCGTTCATGCAGAACAGAATTCCAGAAATCTAGGACATGAATAGTCCTAGATAACTTCTACCGTGGTGTTCATGAGCAACGACCGCACCGCCATCCGTGAATTCCGCATCGAGATCCCGCAGGCCGATATCGACGATCTGCACGACCGGCTGAGCCGCATCCGCTGGTCCGCGCAGCTGCCGGGCCATGGCTGGGATCGCGGTGTCCCGGTCGGCTACCTGAAGGAGCTGGCCGAGTACTGGCGCACGGAATTCGATTGGCGCGCACAGGAGGCGGCGCTGAACGAGTTCCCGCAGTTCGTCACCGAAATCGACGGCCTCGACGTGCATTTCGTGCACGTACGCTCACCGGAGCCGGATGCGTTGCCGCTGATCCTGACCCACGGCTGGCCGAATTCGTTCGTCGAATTCGGCAAAACCATCGGCATGCTCGCGGATCCGCGGGCACACGGCCTCGATGCCGCCCAGGCCTTCCACGTGGTGGTGCCGTCGGTACCGGGTTTCGCGTTCTCCGAGGGCCCGAAGGAGCTCGGCATGAAGCCGCGCAAGGTCGCCGCGATGTGGGCCGAGCTGATGGATCGGCTCGGCTACCGGCGATTCGGCGCGCAGGGCGGCGATCTCGGCGCCTACGTCACCACCGAGCTGGCGATCCTCGCGCCGGATCGGGTGGTCGGCGTGCACATCGACGGTGGCATCGGCATGCCGACGGCGGCCGACGTGCCGACGATGACGCCGGACGAGCGCGCCGAATGGGATCTGATGCAGCAGTGGATGACCGGCATCGATCACCACGCGCTGCTGCGCGCCGGCGCGCAGACCTTCGCGCACGCCTGGACCGATTCACCGGTCGGCCTGCTGGCCTGGCTGATGCACAAGTTCACCGAGTTCACCCCGCTGGCCGACCTCGCCGAGGACGTGATGGACCGCGATCACCTGCTGACCAACATCAGCCTGTACTGGTTCACCAACACCGCGGCGAGTTCGTCATGGCCGATGTACAACGGACTGGGCGAGGACGGATTCGCTTGGCCCACTGGACAAAAGGCGGTGCCGACCGGCGTCTACTCGGGCGGCTCCGCGCTGATGCTGCGACTGGCCGAGCGGGACAACACCATCGCGCATTGGCCGGAGGGCAATACGGGCAACCATTTCATCGCGATGGAACTGCCCGAGGCGCATGTCGCCGATATCCGCGCCTTCTTCGCCAAGGTCAGCTGAAACCACATCCGCCGAAACAAGGTCGGCCGGAAAGGAGTTGGGCGGCACCCTCATCATGGTGCCGCCCAACGAATTCGGTCCGGCGCGGCCGATCGCCGCGCTCGAACCCACTGACTTGTGTTGCCGGAGTTGCTAGTTGTGCACCGAGTTGGCTGCGGGCGGCTTCGGGGCGGTCGGAGCCGCCGGTGCGGGAGCCGGGGCAGGTGCGGGTGTGGGTGCGGCGGGCGCGTTCGCCGGCACCGGCGCGGCGGGCGCGCCGGGCGCTACCTCACCCGAACCGGGCGACGGCGCCGCGGCGGGCGGCGGAACCGCGGGCGCGGCCGGAGCGACCGGGGGCGGCGGCGGTGCGTCCGGCACCATGAAGGTGCCGACGGTCGGCGTCATCACGCAGTGCGCGAACGGATAGTCGATGATGCCCCACATCGACGCGAGCACCATGCCAGGACCGCTGTTCACCGTCTTGGACAGCGACGGCATGCCGTACTCGGTCAGGTCGTCGAGCGTATCGACGCCGCTGGCGCCGTTGTTCAGGTTCACCCACGCGACCACGAGGCCGGAGGCGAGCGGCGCGCCCGAGTGCGCGGGCGTCGCGCTGAAGCGCAGCGTGCCCGGCGTCGGCGGGGCGCCCTCGTCCTTGGCCGGGCCGAGGGTGGTCGCCGCGGCGATGATCGTGGTGATCGGGCCGTTGCTGCCGCAGCCGAAGGTCGGCGCGGCGTAGGCGAACGGGGTCCACAGGGAGCCGATGTTCAGCAGTCCGGCGACATCGACGAGCTTGGTGTACTGGTTCAGCGCGGTGACGCCCGGCAGCGCGGCCGGATCCTTCTCCGCGATCTCGCCCAGTTTCGTCAGTCCGACATCCAGCGGTTTCGGCGCGGGCTCCGCCGTCGCCGTCGCGGTAAAGGTCAGAACCGCACCGATGCCGAGAGAAGTCGCCGCCGCGGCAATGCGTGCGAGGGTTCTGCCGTTCACTCGTACTCCTTGATACCGAACCTCGGGTTTCCCCGACTCCACCGCACGAAAACGTACCAGCTGATCGCGATCGGCGCTGCGGCAGTGTGCGGAGTTCCCAGACGAACTGGTCACATTTAGGGGTCGAGGTGGATGACTCATGCGTGTCCTGCGTCGAGCGTCCAGCCGGGTCGGCCATGTTGGGAGCCGGTGCGCAGATCTCACGGCTGCCTATAGGGATCCGCGGCTACTTACGGGTAGGTTTGACCGCGGACATACGAGACACAATGGGAGATGCGTATGAAAATATCCCTGTCCCCCGACGAAGTGGCCTTCCGCGACGAACTGCGAAGGTTCTATCGCAGTGAGATCCCGGCCGACATTCGCGAGCGCGCCAAGTACGGCCGCGAGCTGTCCCGCGATGACATCGTCACCACCCACAAGATCCTCAACGACCACGGGCTGGCCGTGCCCAACTGGCCGGTGGAGTGGGGTGGCAAGGACTGGACGCCGATGCAGCGCCACCTCTGGCAGGACGAGATGCAGCTGGCCTCGGTGCCCGAGCCGCTGACGTTCAACGCCCAGATGGTCGGCCCGGTGATCGCCCACTTCGGCTCCCAGGAGATCAAACAGCGCTTCCTGCCCGCGACCGCGGCCCTCGATATCTGGTGGTGCCAGGGCTTTTCCGAGCCCGACGCCGGATCCGATCTGGCCTCGCTGCGCACCACCGCGGTGCGCGACGGCGATTCCTACATCGTCAACGGCCAGAAGATCTGGACCACCATGGCGCAGTGGGCGGACTGGATCTTCTGTCTCGTCCGCACCGATCCGAGCGCACCGAAGAAGCAGGCGGGCATCTCGTTCCTGCTCTTCGACGTGAAGTCGCCCGGCGTCACCATCCGCCCGATCAAACTGGTCGACGGCAGCTACGAGGTGAACGAGGTCTTCTTCGAAAACGTCCGCGTTCCCGCCGATCAGCTGGTCGGCGAGGAGAACATGGGCTGGACCTACGCCAAATTCCTGCTCGGCAACGAGCGCACCGGCATCACCGGGGTCGGCCGCACCAAGGTCAAGATCGGCGTCGCCAAGGAGTACGCGGCCAAGACCAAGACCGGTTCCGGCACGCTGCTCGCCGATCCGGTGTTCGCGGCGCGGGTCGCCGAACTGGAGAACGAACTGCTCGCACTCGAGCTGACCCAGCTGCGCGTGGTCTCGAATTCCGAAGAGGGCAAGCCGAATCCGGCGTCCTCGGTGCTCAAGCTGCGCGGTTCCGAGCTACAGCAGGCCGCGACCGAGCTGCTGCTCGACATCGCGGGCCAGGACGCGCTCCCGGTCGACGCCGACGACATCGCCTCGCCCGCGTGGGCGCAGCGCAGCGGCCCCGGCTACCTGAACTACCGCAAGACAACCATCTACGGAGGTTCGAGCGAGGTGCAGCGCACCATCATCGCCTCCACGATCCTCGGATTGTGAGGCGCGACCATGGATTTCGAACTCACCGATGAACAGGTCATGCTGCGTGACACGGTCCGCGACCTGCTCGCCCGCAATTACGACCCCGAGACCCGCCTCAAGGTGACCGATACCGATCTCGGCTGGAGCCGCGAGGTCTGGCGCCAGCTCGCCGAACTCGGTGTGCTCGGCCTGAGTTTCGCCGAGGAGGACGGCGGCGTCGGCGCCGGACCGGTGGAGACGATGGTGGTGCTGGAGGAGGTCGGGCGCAGGCTGGCGCCGGAGCCGATCCTCGATGCCGTGCTGCTGCCCGGCGAATTGATCGCCAGGGCGGGCAGCGCCGAACAGCGGCAGCGGATCCTGTCCGAGGTCGCCGCGGGCGGCAAGCTGCTCGCCTTCGCGCATGCCGAGCCCGGTATCCGCTGGCCGTCCACCGAATTGGCGACCCAGGCCGTTGCTGTGTCCGATTCGGCGGCCGCGGGGCAAGCCGCCTCCTCCGGGCCTGACGCGGCCACCGGGGGCGACTCGTACACGCTCACCGGCGTGAAAAACCCGGTGCCGCATGGTGATTGCGCCGACGAGCTCGTCGTCAGCGCGCTACTGCCGAGCGGCGCGATCGGGCTGTTCCTGGTGGCTCCCGACGCGAACGGCGTGACGCGCAAGCCTTATCGCACGCTCGACGGGCAGCGCGGCGCACAGCTCGAATTCGCCTCGGCCCCCGCGGAATTGCTCGGTGACGGCGCCGCCGCGGCCGAGACGGTGGCGGCCGCCATCGGCTACGCGCAGGCGAGCCTGTGCGCGGAATCCATCGGCGCGATGGAAGAGGCGCTGCGCCTGACGGCCGAATACCTGAAGACCCGTAAGCAGTTCGGCGTCACGCTGTCGAAGTTCCAGACGCTGACCCAGCGGGCCGCGAACATGTACACCTCGCTCGAATTGGCGCGCAGCATGAGCCTGTACGCCACCGCGGCAATGGCCGACGGCGCGAACGATCCCGTGATCGCCTCGCGGGCCAGGCTGCAGGTCGGCCGCGCGGCGCGCCATGTCGGGCAGGAGGCGATCCAGATGCACGGCGGCATCGGCGTCACCGCGGAATATCCGGTCGGTCACTACGTGGCCAGGCTGACCGCGATCGAGCGGACGCTCGGTGGCGGGCTCGAACATCTGCGGCTGCTCAGCGATCGGGTCGGGGAGTACGAGCTGCCCGAGTTGTGACGGTGCGGGCGATCCGGCGGTGCGAACCATGATGGCGCGCACCGCCGGTCATCACTCGTCCTCGCCGTACAGCGTCGCGGGTGTGGTCGGCGGTCGCGTGGTCGGTGCGGTTTCGTCCGTCGTCGGGGTCGGGCGCCTGCGCGTCGTCGGCTCATCGGTATCCGACCGTGGCGTCGATCCCGGCGACGTCGAGGGCGGGACGGTGAAACCCGGTGGCCTGCGCGGTGGTCCCTGGGCGACCTGCCAGCTCGGCGACGGCGGGATGATCACCTTCGGCGCCGTCGAGCTCGTGTCCTTGGCATTGGCGGCGGGTGCGACGTACGGGCCGGATTTCAGTGGCGGCGGCGAGACATAGGTGTCGTGCTGACCGACACCACAGGCGCCGATGAGGACGAGTCCCGCGGAGATCGCGCCTACGGCGATCGCCGGACCGACTAGCTTGGCCCTGCTGCTCTCCATCGGTAACTCCTCGCGTATTCGAGTCGGCCTCACCTTAATCGAGGCGGGTCGGTGCGGCCAGATGAGCGGCCTATGGCATCCGGGATTTGAAACGCAAATCATTCAGATATCGGATTGGTCTCTTCGGCGTGTCATGGGTACGTGTCGTAGCGCAACCATCCACCGCCGTCGTAGCGTGTGTGATCAAAGTTACGCGTGAGACGCCAGTTGCAAGATGAGGACGCGTTGCTCGGTTTGCGCCGCGGCGATTGTCTGAAACGGCGTCATCGAGGAGTAGATGATGGGAGCTTACTCGACAACTCCGCTGGATGCGTCGACCGAAACCGCCGATTCGGCGGCATCGGCCACCTCGCAGGACAGGGTGTCGAACCGGCCGAAGCGCTCGCTGTCCACGATCGTGTCGAGGACGCTGGCCTGGCTGATCTTCATCGGTGGTATCACGGGCGCCATACTCGGCATCGCGGGGCTGCATGTCGAAATCACCGTCGCCGGGCTGATTCTCGCGTGCACAGCGGGGCTGGTGCTACTGAAGTTGCGTGCGGACAGGGGCGACACGAGCGAAAGCACCTGAGCCACACGCCGGAGCAGGCCCGCGCCGCGCGAAAAATACGGGCATACAACATTTTCGGCGCATACCGTGGATTGATATGAGGATCGAGATCACCACGGACGCCACCGAGTTCCGGTCGCGCGCCGAAGCATTCCTGCTTCGTGATCCATTGCGGCACACCGTGATCGCCACGGTGATCGCCAATCGGATCGCCGGCCTCGATGTCACCGAGGTACCCGAGTTCGTTTCGGTGCACCAGCGCGACGACGCCGTGGTCGGCGCCGCCATGCGGGCGGCCGACCGCGGCGTGTACCTCGGCGAACTGCCCGTCGAGAGCGTGCCCGCCGTCGCGGGGACCCTCGCCGACGCCGAGCCCTACACCGGCAGTGTCGAAGGGGCATACGAAGCCGCGACGACCTTCGCCGAACGCTGGTGCGCGCTGGTCGGCGGGCGGTACCGGCAGACCTACGCCACCCGGTTGTATCGACTCGGCGTACTGCGCATCCCCGACGTCGCCGGATCGCCCCGCGTGGCCACCGAATCCGATGTCGGGCTGTGCGTCGACTGGCTGGACGCGATGAGCGAGGAGTCGGGTATCTCGGGATTGCGCGTCGGCGAGCGCGGCATCCGGGCCAGGGTCGCGTCGGGGCGCTGGTGGCTCTGGGAGCATCGCGGCTGCCCGACGAGCCTTGTCGCACACCAGCTTCCGATGCACGGCTGGTCGCGGATCGGGCCGGTGTACACACCGCCGGATGAGCGCGGCCACGGCTATGCCAGCGCGCTGTCCGCCCATGTCGCGCACCGGCTGCGCGCCGACGGCCTCGACGTCTGCCTGTTCGCCGACACCGCGAACCGGACCTCCAACAAGATCTACCAGGCGATCGGCTTCCATCCGACCCACGAGTTCGTGCACCACGAGTTCAGCTGATCCGCAGGGTGTCTCGGTTCCGCGGCTCAGTTCAGCGGCGCCGAACGCCACCAGCGCAGCGCGTCGTCGACGCTGCCGGACAGGCCGTCGGTGTACATCAGGAACTGGGCGCGGTTGCTGTCGCCGGTGAACACCGTGACGATCTTGGGCCCGTGATCGTTGAACTTGTAGTTGGTGTAGGCCTTTCCACCGTTGGTGTCGCTCGACTTGGTCGCCGAGGACGGCAGCTTCTTCACCACCGCGTCCACATCGGCGGCGGACTTGTAGACGAAGATCCGGTACGACGGGTCCTCGTTGTTGCCGCCGCCATAGCAGCTCCACAGGAAGGCCCAGTTGAGGAAGTCCGGGTCGCCGTCGAACTTCGTCGGCTGGAAGCTGGCGTCGGTGTGCCAGCAGGTCGCGCTGTCGTAGCCGACCTCACCCTCGGTGCTGGTCGGCACCATGCGCGGGAACTGCGCGCCGATCGACTCCAGCGTCGGCTTGCCGGTATTGGTCGGTCCGGTGGTCTTGACGGTGGATTTCGGCGTCGTCGTGGTGCCGCCGCCCCCGTTGTCGCTGTTGGCGGCGACGGCGATGATCACGATCACCGCGACGAGCGCCGCGACGACGGCGACGCAGATGCCGACGATCAAGCCGGTGTTGGACTTTCGGCCCGGCGGCCGCTGCGGTTGCTGCACCGGCCGGTTGAGCGGCGGGCTCGGCGGGCCGGGCGGTGGCGAGGCGAAACCGGCGGGCCTGGTGTACGGATTCGTCGGCTGTGGATTGCGCGGTTGCGACACTACGGTGGCGGGCGGCGGCGTCAGCACTCCCGACCCGGCGAGCGGGTTGGCTCCGCTGGCCTGTGGGTGCGGTCCGCTGGCCTGTGGATGGGGCACGCCGGCCTGCTGGTGCGCTCCGCTCGCTTGTCCGCTGGGTTGCGGAGTGGCCGTCGGATACGGCGCGTGGGGTGTCGGGTACGGCGAATTCGTCACCGGGACAGGGGGATTGGTGCTCGGGCGGGGCCCGGTCACCGGGATCGGCGGACTCGTCAGCGGACGCGGGCCACCGACCAGCGGCATCGACGGCGTACTCGGGGTGGTCAGCGCGTTGCGCGCGGCCGTCGCGAAATCCGAACAGGTGGCGAACCTGTCCTCGGGGCGCTTGGCCATCGCCTTGGCCAGCACGCCGTCCAACGCGTACGGCAGGCCGGGGCGGTGACTGCTCAGCGCGGGCGGTGCGGACTGCAGATGGCCCTGGATCACGGCGGCCGGGTTGGTCGCGGTGAACGGGCCGGTGCCGGTGAACAACCAGAACAGCGAGCAGGCCAGCGAGTACTGGTCCGAGCGGTGATCGAGCGCGGCGCCGGTCAGCTGCTCCGGCGAGGCGTAGGCCAGTGTGGCGGTGAAGGTGCCGGTCTGGGTGAGATGGCCGGTGTCGTCGCGCAGCCGTGCGATACCGAAATCGGTGAGGTAGACGCGTTCCCCGCGCCCGCTGCCGGACCGGGCGAGCAGGATGTTCGCCGGCTTCACGTCCCGGTGCAGCACGCCGATGCCGTGCGCGTAGTCGAGTGCGTCGGCGGTCTCCTTGACGATCTGCACGGCGCGTTCGGGCGGCAGCGATTTCGGCTCCACCGACGCGGCGTCCACACCGTCGATGTACTGCATCGAAATCCACAGCTGCTCGTCGTCGAGCCCGCGGTCGTACACCGTGACGATGTTCGGGTGATCGAGCTGCGCGACCAGGTCCGCCTCCCGCTCGAACCGCGCCCGCACCTCCTTGTCGAAGAACATCTCCCGGTTCAGCAGCTTCAGCGCCGTCATGCGCGGTAGCCGCGGATGTTTCGCCAGGTAGACCGATCCCATGCCACCGCGGCCCAATTGCCGCTCGATGACATAGCCGGCGAAGACGTCACCGCTGGCCAGCATTGTCTGCTCCAATTCCCCGCCGCGCATCGGGACCCACCGATGAGCTGGCGTACAGCATAAGAACCCGTGGTCAGATCAGGCCGACCCCGAAAAACATCGAAACCATAGCAAGATGCCGCGACCGCGAACGCCGTCGGCGACAGTTCGAGAACCGCCGCTACGGCGGCGGCCGCGGATCCGGCGGCGGATGCCCGCGCCGCGCATTGAACCCGGACCGCACCGGAAAATCAGGCAGCGCAATGATTTTCGGCCGCCCCGTCCGCCGCGCCCCCGAAACCGGCACAGGCTGCCCCGTCGCCTCCTCCTGCGCCCCCGATTGCTGCGGCCCAGTGTGCGCGGTCGAGTCCTGCGGTGCCGGGTGCTGTTGCGGTGCTGAGTGCTGCTCCGCAGGGTGTTGCGGCATCGAGTGTTGTGGCGGCGCCGGATGCTGTTGTGGCGTCGAGTTGTGCTGAGGTGCCGAGTTTTGTTGCGGCGTCGAGTTCTGTGGTGTCGAGCGTTGCTGCGCTGTCGAGGGTTGCGGTGCCATGTGCTGTTGCGGCACTGGGCGTTGCTGCGGCGAGTGGTGTTGCGGCGCTGAGCGTTGCCGCGCCGCGGGGTGTTGCGATGCCGGGTGCTGTTGCGACGCAGAGTGCTGCGGTGGCGTCGGGTGTTGCTGTGGTCCCGGGTGCTGTTGTGACGTCGAGTGGTGCTGGGGTGCCGAGTCTTGGTGCGCCGAGTGCGGCGGTGCCGAGTTCTGCTGTTGCGGTGTCGGGTGTTGCTGTGCGCTCGAGTGCTGTTGGGGTGTGGTGTGTTGCCGCGGTGCCGGGTGTGCCGATTGCGCTGGTGTGCCGTTCGGCTGGTAGCGGTGCATGTCGTCGAGTGCGTGGCGGAAGGTGGCGGCGAACTCGGTGCAGCTGCCGAAACGGTCGCCCGCGCGCTTGGCCATCGCCCTGGCGAGTACCCGGTCGAGGCTGGGGGGCAAGGCGGGGCGGGTTCGGCGCAGGCTGGGGACCGGGGAGTACAGGTGTTGGTTGACTACGGCGAGTGGGGTGGCACCGGTGAAGGGCACGCTGCCGGTCAGCATCCAGAACAGGGTGCAGGCCAGCGAGTATTGATCGGCCCGATCGTCGAGCGGCAGTCCGGTGAGAAGTTCGGGTGGTGCGTAGGCCAGCGTCGCGGTGATGGTGCGCGCCGAGGCCAGCGTGGTGTCGCTGCCGCGCAGTGCCGCGATGCCGAAGTCGGTGAGCAGCACCCGTTCCGGCTGACCGATGGGCGCCTTGGCGAGCAGGATGTTGGCGGGCTTCACATCGCGGTGCAGCACCCGGTGCGCGTGCGCGAAATCCAGCGCCGCCGCGGTATCGGCGATGATCTGTGCCGCCCGGCCCGGTGCGAGCACGTTCACATCGGCACAGGAGACATCCGCGCCCGGCACATACTGCATGGAGATCCACAGCTGCTGATCCTCGGCGCCACGATCGAAGACCGTCACGATATTCGGGTGGTCCAATCCGGCGGCCAGATCGGCCTCGCGCTCGAACCGGCGCCGGATCTCGACGTCGGTGTACAACTCGCGCTTGAGCAGTTTCAGCGCGGTCATCCGCGGCAGCCGCGGATGTTTGGCCTGATAGACGGTGCCCATGCCACCCTGGCCGAGCACGCGTTTGATGAGGTAGCCGGCAAAGACGTCACCGGGCTGCAACACGATTGTTCACCCCCCTCGTCGGGTCGAGCGCGTGGTTTCTACCGATGTATCTCGGCCACCCGCCCTGATGCAACATTCTATTGTCGCCGCCCCGATGTGTCGGTGTCACTCATTACGCTGTCCCCTATGCGCATTGGTGCCCACGTTCGACTTGACGGTGATCCGATCGGCTTCGGGGAGAAACTCGGCGCCGATGTCATCCAGATGTTCGTTGTCGACCCGCAGAGCTGGGACAAGCCGCAGCCGCACCCGCGAACCGAGGAGATCGTGGCCAGCCCGATCGATGTGGTGGTGCACTCCTCGTATCAGATCAATGTGGCCAGCCTGAACAACCGGCTGCGGATGCCCTCGCGCAACGCGGTGGCCCAGCAGGCGAAGGCCGCCGCCGATCTCGGCGCGTTCGGCCTGGTCGTGCACGGTGGGCACGTCCGCTCCGACGCCGAAATCGACACCGGCATCGATAACTGGCGCAAGCTGTTCGAACGCCAGCAGGACAAGGGCGGTTTCGCGGTGCCGATCCTGATCGAGAACACCGCGGGCGGAAATCACGCCATGGCACGGCATTTCGATGCCATCGGCAGGCTGTGGGACGCGGTCGGTGAATTCGGCGCCGGTTTCTGCCTCGACACCTGCCACGCTTGGGCGGGCGGCGAAGAACTGATCGGCGTTGTCGACCGGATCAAGGCGATCACCGGCCGAATCGACCTGGTGCACCTCAACTCCTCCCGCGACGAGTTCAACTCCGGCGCCGACCGCCACGCCAACTTCGCCGACGGCACCATCGACCCGCAATTGCTCGCCGAGGTCTGCAAGACGGCGGGCGCACCGGTGATCCTGGAAACGCCCGCCGAGGGTGTGGCCGACGATCTGGCGTATCTGCGGGAACACGTGGGCTGAGGTTTTATCCTTCCGCCCCCTGAAGGTTTGGGCCTGACACGCGGTGATGTTGCCGGTCGAGTGATCATCAGGAACTGAGGGATGTATCGGCCGAGAGGGTACTAACCTCAGTTCCTGATGATCGGTTGTCCAGGATGATTTCGGCGATCGAGCCGACTCAACGGTGGGGTTGGGGTTCAGGGCGATGGACAGGCCGGTTGCGGTGAGATCAAAATTCCGCGAGCGCAGTCGAATGGCCGTACGACACGCCGTATCCAGCGGCCATTCGACTGCGCTCGATGCTGGCGAGTATGAGGCGGTGCGGTGTTTGGGATCAGGGGGATGGAAAGGCTGGTTGCGGTGGGGGTTTCGGTGGTGTTGTCGAGGGCGACGTAAGTGGGCTCGACGGCGAAGGTGGATTCATGACGGTTGGACACGCTCCCTCTACCGCAACGGTGACCAAGCTCGGGGCGCGGATCGGTGCTCAGATCGGCAATGTTCGGCTCGGTGGGGAGCTGGACAAGGTGACGGTCGAGGTGATTCGGCGGGCGTTGCTCGAGCACAAGGTGATCTTTTTCCGGGAGCAGGACCACCTGACCGAGGACGGGCAGTACGAGTTCGCCGAGCTGCTCGGTACCCCGACTACGCCGCATCCGACCGTGACCACGCATGGTGTGAAGAGTCTGGCGATCGATTCCGAGTACGGACGGGCCAACAGCTGGCATACCGATGTGACGTTCGTTGATCGGATTCCGAAGGCATCGATTCTGCGGGCGGTCACCTTGCCGCCCTATGGCGGGTCGACCACATGGGCCTCGACCGTTGCCGCGTACGAATCGCTACCGGAACCGCTCAAGCGGCTGGCCGAGAATCTGCGGGCGGTGCACACCAACATCTACGACTACGCCGCCGTGCATCGGGACAAGACTACGGCCAACTCGGCGGCCTACCGTGCCGAGTTCGAGTCGGACTACTACGAGACCGAGCATCCGGTGGTGCGGGTGCATCCGGAGACCGGTGAGCGTGCACTGCTGGTCGGGCATTTCGTGAAGCATTTCGTCGGGCTGTCCACCGGTGAGTCGCAGGCGCTGTTCCGCCTGTTCCAGGATCGGGTGACGCGGCTGGAGAACACCGCGCGCTGGAATTGGGCGCCGGGCGATGTCGCCATCTGGGACAACCGGGCCACCCAGCACTACGCGATCGACGATTACGACGACCAGCCCCGCAGGCTGACCCGCATCACGCTGGCCGGTGATGTGCCGGTCGGTGTCGACGGCAGCGCGAGCGTCAGCATCGCCGGTAACGCCGAGCACTACTCGATTATCGAAGAACCCCAGCTCCTGGCGTCCTGACCGGTCGCACGGCCCCGTCAAGGGCGGGGCCGTGTGGCGTAGGGGGCCCGCGCATGGTAGAGACTGTTGCGCATGAGTATTCGGCCGTTGGACGGGGTGCGCGTCCTCGAGCTCGGCAATTACATCGCGGCGCCGACCGCGGGACGCATCCTCGGCGATTTCGGCGCCGAGGTGATCAAGGTGGAACGCCCGAAAGCCGGTGACGAGCTGCGCAATTGGCGGCTCTACGGCGGCGACACCTCGATGCTGTACCGGACCATCAACCGGAACAAGAAGTCGATCACGCTCGATCTGCGCAGCGAGGCGGGCCGCAAGGTCGTGCTCGATCTGATCCGTCACTGCGATGTGCTGCTGGAGAATTTCCGCCCGGGCATGCTGGAGAAATGGGGTCTCGGGCCGGACGTGCTCGACCAGGTGAATCCGAATCTGGTGATCACCCGCATCTCCGCCTACGGTCAGACTGGGCCGCTGTCGGCCCGCCCCGGCTTCGCCGCGGTGGCCGAGGCGGTCGGCGGCCTACGTGAGCTGGTCGGTGATCCGGATCGGCCACCGGTGCGCACCGGCGTGTCCATCGGCGATTCCATCGCGGGCATCTACGCCGCGTTCGGCACGGTGATGGCGCTGTTCCAGCGCGAAAAGCGGGATGCGGCGATTCCGCTGGGGGAGCGCGTCATCGACGTCGCACTCAACGAGTCCATCCTCTCGGTGATGGAATCCCTTGTCCCGGACTATCTTGCCTACGGCATCAGCCGCGAGCGCGTCGGCGGCCGGGTGGAGGGTATCGCGCCGAGTAACGCCTACCCGTGCAGCGACGGCGTCAGCATCATCATCGGCGGCAACGGCGATGCCATCTTCCAGCGCTACATGCAGGTGATCGAACGCCCCGACCTGGCAGCCGATCCGGAGCTACAGGACAACGCGGGCCGCTGGCGCAACAGGGATCGCCTCGACGCCGCCATCGCGGAGTGGACCGTTCAGCACACTCGTGACGACGCGCTGAAGCTGCTGGAGGCGGCCGCTATTCCGTGCGGTCCGATCTACACGGCCGCGGATATCGTCGCCGACGAACAGTATCTGGCGCGCAACATGATCCAGCAGTTCCCGGTGGATATCGGTGAGCCGCAACCGAAGACGGTCGGCTTCCCCGGCATCGTCCCGGTGATCGGTGGCGAGTCGCTGCCCATTCGCAATGTCGGCCCCGACCTCGGCGAGCACACCCACGAGGTGCTTTCGCAGCTGTTGGGTATGAGCGACACCGAGATCGACGCACTGGAGGACTCGTGAGCAGGCGCAGACAAGACCGCAGGCGGCCGACGGGCCGTGATCCGCGCGAGCTCCGCGGCCCCGCGCACATCCGCCCGACTGTGCATCCCAATCCGGCCGGTGTCCACGAAAAGCCGTGGGGCGGTGTGATGTGCGTACCGCGCCAGGACCGTGAGGAGCGATGACGGCCCAGCACGAGTCGCTGCTGCGCGATGTCACCCTGCGTGACGGGTTGCAGCTCACCGGGAAAGTACTTCCGGTGGAGCGGAAAGTGGAGATCGTGCGCGGCCTGCTCGCGCTCGGCGTGCCCGCGCTCGAGATCGGGTCCATGGCGCGGCCCGATCTGGTGCCGCCGATGGCGAACACCATGGAGTTGATCGCCGCGCTGACTCCGCAAGAGCTGCAACGCTGTTGGGTGTGGGTGGCCACGCCGCGCCACGTCGAGAAGGCGGCCGCCGCAGGCGTGCGCAACTTCCAGTACTGCTTCTCGGCCTCCGACGCGCACAACAGGGCCAATATCGGCCGGACCACCGAGGACAGCGTCGCGGCGATGCCGGACGCGGTGCGGCTGGCCCGCGCGGCCGGTGGCGAGATCCAGCTGTGCCTGGCCACCAGCTTCACCTGCCCCTTCGACGGCCCGGTCGATCCGGAGCGAGTCCTGGCCATCGCCAACGATTCCCGCACCGAGGGTGCCGCCGATATCGTCATCGCCGATACGCTCGGCCAGGCGCATCCGGCACAGGTGAGCGCGCTTATCGCGGCGGTGCGCGACCGAACGCCGCGGCGGCGCATCGTCTTCCATGGTCACGACACCTGGGGTATGGGTGTGGCCAACACCCTTGCCGCACTGGCGGCGGGCGCCACCATGGTCGATGGTGCGCTCGGCGGCCTCGGCGGCTGCCCGTTCGCCCCGGGCGCCAGCGGCAACACCTCGTCGGAGGACATCCTGTTCGCCACCAGGCCGCACTGGTTCACACCGGCGAAGCTGGCCACCCTGGTCGGTCTCACCGAACGGCTCCTGGCCGATCTCGGTGAGCCGAACCGCTCGCGCGCCGCGGAGGGCGCCCGTTCCAAAGCGGCTGCCTTCGAATGGGTTATCCCCGGCTGAGTCCGAAAGGCCTTGTCCTGGAACAGTGGCCATAGTAGCGTCTGGACAGGTGTCCATCGTATGGATGGACACCCGATCCAGGAGGACGGTCATGACCCTGGTGCGGCCACGGCGGGTTTCCGGCGGCGACGGCGAGTACGGCCATCTCGACGAATTCCGCAGCGATCCCCTCGCTTTGATGCGCAGGGTGCGCGCCGAATGCGGTGACGTCGGCGCGTTCGAACTGGCGGGCAGGCAGGTCATCCTGCTGTCCGGCGCGCAGGCCAACGAATTCTTCTTCCGTTCCGGCGACGAGGATCTGGATCAGGCCGCCGCCTATCCGTTCATGAAGCCGATCTTCGGTGCGGGTGTCGTGTTCGACGTACCGCCCGAGCGGCGCAAGGAGATGCTGCACAACCAGGCGCTGCGGGCCGAGCAGATGCGCGGCCACGCCGCGACCATCGGCCGCGAGGTGGCGCGGATGCTCGCGCGCTGGGACGACGAGGGCGAGATCGATCTGCTCGACTTCTTCGCTGAGCTGACCATCTACACCTCCTCGGCCTGCCTGATCGGCGTGAAGTTCCGCGACGAACTCGACGAGCGCTTCGCCCGGCTCTACCACGATCTGGAACGCGGCACCGACGCCATGGCCTACGTCGACCCGTACGCGCCGATCGAGAGCTTCCGCCGTCGCGATGCCGCGCGCGCCGAACTGGTCGAGCTGGTGCAGGGCATCATGGACCGGCGTGCCGTGAACCCTCCTGGGGCGAAGGACGATCGGGACATGCTCGACGTGCTGATCTCGATCACCGACGAGCACGGCGCGGCGCGGTTCAGCGCCAGCGAGATCACCGGCATGTTCATCTCGATGATGTTCGCCGGGCACCACACCACCTCGGGCACCGCGGCATGGACGGTCATCGAATTACTGCGCCACCCGGACCGGCTGCGCACTGTGGTGGATGAGTTGGACGAGCTCTACCAACACGGCTCGGACATCAGTTTCGGTGCGCTGCGCCGGATTCCGAACCTGGAGGCGGTGGTCAAGGAGACGCTGCGGCTGCATCCGCCGCTGATCATCCTGATGCGGGTGGCGCGCGGCGAATTCGAGGTGTGCGGGCACGGCATCGAATCCGGCGATCTGGTCGCGGCGACGCCCGCGATCTCCAACCGGATCGCCGAGGATTTCCCGAATCCGGACGCCTTCGATCCCGGCCGCTATCTCGATCCGAGTCAGCAGGATCTGCTCAACCGCTGGACCTGGATTCCGTTCGGCGCGGGCAGGCATCGGTGCGTCGGCGCGGCGTTCGCGCTCATGCAGCTGAAGGCGATCTTCTCGATACTGTTGCGCGACTGGGAATTCGAGATGGCCCAGCCGTCGGACAGCTACCGCAACGACCACAGCAAGATGGTGGTGCAGCTGCGGCAGCCGTGCACGATTCGTTACCGGCGCAGGAAGTATTGAAATCCGCTGCGCGTGAACGATCTTTCGGGCGCCGCAGATATCTACGGTGTGCGACGCCCCCTCATGCTCCTCGTGATGGCCGTCGCGGTCACCGTGCTGCCTTCGGCGGCACACTCGACCGCGGAATCGGCTTCCCTTGTCCCGCAACTACAAACCGACCTCGACAGTTTGGTGCAGAGTATGGCTGTGCCAGGCGCACAGCTGATCCGCACCGAAGGCGATCAGGTGCTCCAGCTCAACAGCGGGGTCGGCGATCTGACCACCCGCTCACCCTTCCCCGATCTCGCGCAGGTGCGGATCGCCAGCAATACCAAGTCGTTCGTCGCGACGGTGCTGCTCCAACTGGTCGCCGAAGGGCGGCTGGAGCTGGACGCTCCTGTCGAGCTGTACCTGCCCGGCGTCGTGCGCGGGCCCGGCGGTGACGGAAACCTGATCACCGTGCGAAATCTGTTGCAGCACACCAGCGGCATTCCGGACTACCTGGACCAGCTGCCCGCCGCCTCGGTGGCCGACCTGCAGCGCAGCCGGCCCGCCGCGGAGCTGATCCGGCTCGGTCTCGACCAGAACGCCCGGTTCGCGCCCGGTTCGGAGTCCAGGTACTCCAACACCAACTATCTGATCGCGGGCAAACTGATCGAGCAGCTGACGGGCCGCCCCGCCGGTCTGGAGATCACCACCCGCATCCTCATCCCGCTCGGCCTGCGCGACACCTATTGGCCCGCATACCCGTTGGAGAATGTGATCCGCGGGCCCCATCCACGTGGCTACCACTCGTTCGACGGCCCGCTCGTCGACATCACCGATATCGATCCCGGCTGGGGTCTTTCCGACGGCGCCATGGTGGCCTCCGGCGCCGATCTCAACCGGTTCTTCATGGCGCTGCTGTCCGGTCAGCTGGTGCCGCCGGCGCAACTGGCCGAGATGGAACGTACCGTCCCGGCCGGCGCGCCACGGGTGACCGAGGATGCCGGACTCGGGCTGTTCCGCCGGATCACCTCGTGCGGCATCGAGACCTGGGGCCACGGCGGCGCCATGAACGGCTACTACGTCGTCAATGCGGCGACGGCCGAGCGCGCCGTGACCGTCAGCGTGAATCAGCTACCCGGATTCCTCACCCTGATCGCGCACCAGGATGCCGTGCACGAGCTGCTCGACGAGGCGATCTGCGGTTAGTGCCAGGTGCTAGAGCGCGGCCTCGATGGCGGCGATGACCGAGGGATCGTCGGGGGTGGTCCGCGGCCGGAAGCGGCCCGCCACCTTCCCCTCGCGATCGATGAGGAACTTCTCGAAGTTCCACTGGATATCACCGGCCGCGCCCTCGGCGTCGGCGGTCTCGACCAGTACGCGGTAGAGCGCGTGCCGGTCGTCGCCGTTCACGTCGGTCTTCTCCAGCAGCGGGAAATCCACGCCGTAGGTGGTGGAGCAGAACTCCTGGATCTCCTCCGCCGAACCGGGTTCCTGGCCCATGAACTGGTTGCACGGCACCCCGACCACGCTGAATCCGCGCGGGCCGTAGGACTTCTGCAACTCGACCAGCGTCGAATACTGCGGTGTCAGGCCACACTTGGAGGCCACGTTCACCACAAGCACCGCCTTGTCACCGGCCAGCTCGTCCAGGGTGGTCGGCTCACCGGCCAGGGTGCGTAGCGGAATCTCTCGAAGGCTCATTCTTGCCACCGTACTCAACGCAGCCTGGTGCGGCGCATCAGCCGCAGCGTCGTCATGGTCATCTTCAGCTGCTTCTCGTAGGGCATCGCCGAGCGGGCCGCGAGCACCTGACGCTTCTGCACGCCGACATTCACGGCGTCGGTGTACTTCAGCAGCCCGGCATCGCCGTGCCTGGTGCCGACGCCGGACTGCTTCACCCCGCCGGACGGTGTCGCCTTGGTCGCGTAGGTGGCGACGAAGCCGTCGTTGATGTTGATATTGCCCGCCTCGAGCTGTGCGGCGATCCGGTTGGCGCGGGCCAGGTCCCGGCTCCAGACGCTGGCGTTGAGTCCGTAGTCGGTGGCGTTGGCCAGCCGGATGGCCGCCTGCTCGTCGGTGAATCGGTACACGCCGACCACCGGGCCGAAGGTTTCCATGGTCGCGTGGGTCATCTCGGGCGTGACGCCGGTGAGCACCGTCGGCTCGTAGAACGCCGGGCCGAGATCGGGCCGGGCGGCGCCGCCGGTGAGCACCGTCGCGCCCTTGGCGCGGGCGTCGTCGACGTGTGCCGCCACTCGCTCCATATGCTGGACCGAGACCAGCGAGCCGAATTCCGGTGTGTAGTCGTAGGCCGCGCCCGCCTTGGCGCCCAAATCCTGTGCGGCCGTGACGAGTCGATCGACGAACTCGTCGTACAGCTTGTCGTGCACATAGATTCGCTCGATGTGCATACAGGCCTGGCCGGAGTTGGCGAACACCGCGAACGCCGCGCCGGGGATCACGTCGTCGAGATTCGCGTCGTCGAGCACGATCATCGGGTTCTTGCCGCCGAGTTCGAGGCTGCACCCGATCAGGTTCCGGCCCGCCTGCTCGCCGACCAGCCGTCCGGTGGCGGTGGACCCGGTGAACATCACGAAGTCGGCGTTATCGATCAGCGTCGGCCCGACATCGGGTCCCTCGCCGCATACCACCTGGAACAGCCCCCGCGGCAGGCCCGCTCGGTACAGCAGCTCGATGCCGAACAGCGCGCAGAGTGCGGTCTTGTTGTCCGGTTTGAGTACGACGCCGTTGCCCGCGATCAGCGCGGGCACCGCGTCCGAGAGCGCGATGGCGAACGGGAAGTTCCACGGCGCGATGACCGCGACGACGCCCTTGGGCCGGTGCTCCTCGGTCGAGGTGGTGATCAGCGGCATCGGGCCGCCGCGGCGGGTCGGTCGCAGCACCCGCTTGGCGGTCTTGAGGTAGTGGCTGATGACCATCGGCACGTCGCAGGATTCCTCCAGCGCCATCCTGCGGGTCTTGCCGCAGCCGATCTGGATCAGGTCGGCGATGGTCTCGGATTCGCGCAGCAGCAGCTCGTGCGCCCGCTCGAACACCGCGAGCCTGCGCCGCACCGGCCAGCGCGCCCAATCCCGCTGCGCGGCACGTGCGGTCGCGTAGGCGGCGGTGATATCCGCGGGGCGCGACTGCGGCAGCTCGCCGACCGTCGCGCCGGTGTAGACCTCGATCATCGAGTACGGCGCCGCCGTGCCGTCGGCGGCGACCATCCCGGTCAGCCGGTCGATCAGTGCGCCGGTGATCCGGGCGGGCAGTGCGGTGGCCGGACCCTGTTCGGTTTCGGTCGAGCTCATGGATGCGCCTCCATCGGGTGCTTGCCGATCAAATTAGAACACGTTCCTGGTTGGTGGTCACCGGGTTCGCCGGTTCCGGTTACCGCACGGTGAGCGGTAACGGGATGCCGCGATCGGTGAACGTGAAGGCGGCGCCGGTGCTGAAGCGGGTGATCGCGACCTCCGCCGCTTCGCGGAAGGGCGTGGGGGCGAGCGCGAGCTCGATGGTCAGGCTGTGGTCACCCGAGGTAGTGGAGCGAGCGAAGAACCGCGGGTTGACTCCGCGTGCCATCGCCTCGACCGGTTCGAGGTGCTCGGCGTCGATCACCGACGGCCAGGCGCCGTCGGTGATCGACGGGCTGTGCCGCGGCAGGTGCAGCAGGACCGAGTCCGTGCGAGCGGATACCTCGATATCGGTGTAGTGCAGCGGATTCCATGCCGGATGTAGCCGCAGTACCCGCGCGAGCGCGGCGGGATCGTCGCCGAGGCCGAGCGCGTTGCGCAGGCGTTCGGCGGTGAGCCCGGCGATGCCGGTGAACTGCTTGCGGCAGATGTCGACGGCGGCACCGGGATCCAGCTCGCGCACCGCGACGAGGAAGCCGAGCGTGAGCAAATGGTGTTGCAGGCATACCTCGTCCGCGAGCCGGACCAGCGCGGAGTGCGAGAAGTCCGCGAAGCGCAGGTCACTCAGCAGGGGTCCGGCGTAGTCCGGCAGCCCGGGACCGTCATGGTCGACGGCGGGCAGTTCGAGGCGGGCGGCCGCCGAATTCGCCACCAGCCCGGCGTTTTCCGGTGCGGCGGGCGGGGTGTGCGCCGCGTCGATCGTGACGGTCCACGCGCACACCGGATGACGGTCGGCGGGTACCCGGGGCGGGCGATGGATGGGCCGGACCCGCGCGTGCGGGTTGGTGGCCAGCGCGGTCGCGTCGAAGGTCGGATCCTCGATGTCGTGGCACATCGAGACCACGAACTCGGTGCCCATCGGCTCCACATCGCACAGCGCACCGCAGTGGTCGAGCCAGAACTCGCCGCTGTCGTGATCGTCGACGCGGAACCGGAAGTCCATGAACTGCGGCGGCGCGCCGATATCCAGTTGCAGCCCTTTGAAAATCGTCGCGACGCCGTCGCCCTCGATGCCGAGCGCGGTGCGCATGCGGCGGGTGTAGACGGGGCTGGCCAGCCGCCACTCCTCGATCGCGATGGCCGTCATGCCCGCGCGCCCGAAGGCGGCCAGCGAATGCGCCATCCCGGATCTGTCGATCAGGTGGCCGCACAGCAGCAGTTCGGGCAGCAGAGTCGCCAGTGTGTGCCTGGACAGCTCCGCGAACGCACTCGAGCGCGACATCTCGTTCACCACAGGGGAATCGGTGACTCGCCGATCGAATACCAGCCGGGCAGTGGATCACCGGACACCGAGCGCTGGATGCGCCGCTGCATGCCGGGCGTCAGCGCGTTGTCGGTGATCATCTCGACGAACAGCGCGGACACATTGCCGAAGTCGAAGAAGTCGCGCTGCCATGACCATTGGAAGCCGCCGCCGTACCGGAACCAGCTGCCGCCGATGCCCGCCGGGCTGTACGGCCGTCCGTCGGGGCGCATCGCATCGCTCACCTGTTTCCAGAGGCCGATGACGGTGCCGCTGCGGTCGTCGATGACGAACTCCTGATACGGATACGCCCAGCCCTCCAGGCCCTGCATCTCCTGCCCGAGCGCGATATCGCGGATCTCGGCCCGTCCGACCGCCATGAATTCCATGGCTGGCCCGTAATTCCAGCCGTAGGTCGCGTCCTCGGTGTACATCTCGGCGAGTGGGCGCCAGTCGCGCTTCTCCTCGCACCGCTGGTTCTCCAGCACCCAGCGCCGGACCATCTCGTCCAGTTCGCCGCGCTCGAAACTCGGCATCAGCGTGCTCCTTCCGGCTCGTCGGTGACGATCGTCAACGCCTGGGTCGGGCAGTAGCGCACGGCGCGTTCGATATCGGCGCGCTGCTCGGCATCCGGTGTGGCGGACAGGATTTCGACCTGGCCGCGCATCGGGACCGAAAACACCTGTGGCGCTTCGTCCTGGCAGACGGCGTGGCCCTGGCACAGGTCGAGATCCGCGACGATCCTCATGATTCGGGCACCTCCCGCAGTGGCGCCTCCGGCTGCACCTCGACGAGCACCAGGTGCGCGCCGCGCGGCGCGGACACCACCGCGACCACCGCCGCGGCGAGGTCGGCGGCCCGCAGCATGTAGGGATGCCTGGCGAATCCCCAGGTCTTCCAGTCGTCGAGCAGCGGGCCGACCGCCTCGGGCGTCGCGTTCATCCCCATCCCGGTCAGCGTCGGTCCCGGCCGGACCACCGAGGCACGTACTCCGGTGCCCTCGAGCTCCATGCGCAGCTGCGCGCCCATGGCCTCCACTCCGGCCTTCGCGGCGCTGTACGCACCGGTGCGCGGCCGCGGTTCGGGGGCGCAATCCGAGCCGATGAGCACGAAATCGCCACGCCGCCTGGCGATCATGCCGGGTAGTACCCGGTGCGCGAGGCGCTGCGGCCCGCTCAGATGCACCGAGAGCTGTTGCAGGAAAACCTCGGGATCCATCGCGTGCACCTGCGCGAATTCGATATCGCCCGCTCCGGAGACGACGATCTCGGTCGGTCCGAGTTCCGCTTCGGCGGCGCCGGCGAATTCGTCGACCGAGGCGGCATCGGTGACATCGAGCCGGTGCGCGAACGCGGCGCCGCCCTCGGCCCTGATCTTGTTCGCCAGCTCGGCGCACAGCTCGACGCGCCTGGCGCCCAGCGCCACCGGATGTCCGAGCTCGGCGAGCGCGAGCGCGGTCGCGGCGCCGATGCCGGAGGACGCGCCCGCCACGATCGCTGGCCTGCGCACCGGATTCGGTTCGTAGCGTGGCATTTACCGCACCTCGACGACTAGGGGGAGCGCGGCGAACCCGCGCACATTGGTCGAATGCACCCGCACGATGCCGCTGTCCACGACGTCGTAGGCGCGTACGCGCGTGGCGAACGCGCGCAGCGCGATGTTCGCCTCCAGCCGGGCGAGGTGCGCGCCGAGGCAGAAGTGCACTCCGGCACCGAAACTCGCCAGCCCGCCCGTGTCGGCGCGGTCGATGCGGTAGGTGTCGCCGTCGGCGAAGGCCAGCGAATCCCGGTTGGCCGAGCCGATCAGCAACAGCACCTTGGCACCTGCGGGGACGGTGCGGCCGTGGTACTCCAGGTCGACGGCCGCGGTGCGCGCGATGATCTGGCTCGACGTGTCGTAGCGCAGCGTTTCCTCGACCCAGTCCGGCACCAGATCGGTCGCCGCGGCCACCTTCGCGTACTCGCCGGGATTGCGTGCGCCCCAATACAGTGCGTTGCCGAGCAGCTTCGTCGTCGTCTCGTTCCCGGCCACCACCATCAGGAACAGGAACCCGATGATCTCCTCGTCCGACAGTGTGTCGCCGTCGATTTCGGCGTCGAGCAGCGCCGAGGTCAGGTCGGCGGTCGGGGATCCGCGGCGCGCGGCGACCATGTCGGAGTAGTAGGTGATCAGCCGGATCGAGGCCTGCGCCGCGGCCATCGGGATATCGAGCACGCCGTCCTCCCGATGCACGACCAGATCGGCGAGCCTGCGGATCTCCGCGCGGTCGGCCTCCGGCACGCCCATCAGCTCGGAGATGACGTCCATCGGCAGCTTGCCCGCGACCTCGTCGATCCAGTCGAAGGTGCCGCGCGCCAGGGCGGGCTCCAGGTAAGACAGCGTGAGTTCGGTGATGCGATCGGCCATTTCGGCCACTCGGCGCGGGGTGAACCCCTTGTAGACCAGCTTGCGCATGCGCAGATGCCTTGGATCGTCCATCGCGAGGAACGACATCACCCGATGGGCGTGCGGGCCCCAGGCGGCGGGATCCAGTGATACGCCGTTGGCGCTCGACAGCCGTGCGCTGTCGCGGAATCCGGCGACCACGTCGGCGTGCCTGGACAGCGCCCAGAAATCCAGTTCGGCGTTGTGGTAAAGCGGCGCCTCGGCGCGCAGCCGCTCGTAGGTGGGGTATGGATCGTCGTGGAATCCGTAGTCGTACGGATCGAAGGTCAGTGGCTCCAGCGAGGCTGCCTTCATCGCGCTCCTCCGTGTATCGATAACGAGTTCTCGCGGCTCGGCCCGGTCGCTCCGCAGGGGAGAGACACGTAGCTGGACATGTGTCTGGACGGTACCAGCGACCAGGTTTCGCGACAATCGGTTCCACTATTTTGCGGGAGATCCACCGTGGATCCGACCGCAATAGTGAAACATGTTCTTGTGCGGCGAAGTATTGCGAGACTATATTCCGTACACCTGTCCAGACAGCATCGGAGTCACGCATGAGCCTGCTGCCCGCCGACGGTTCGCGTCTGTTGATCGACGGCAAGCTCGTCGCGGGCGGTGACGGTGTGTTCGCGACGGTGAACCCGGCGACCGAGCAGGTCATCGGCTACGCGGCCGATGCGTGCGGCGCCGATATGGACGCGGCGATCACCGCCGCCCGCACCGCATTCGACGACACCGAGTGGGCGAGTGATCCGGCACTGCGCGCCCGCTGCCTGCTTCAGCTGCGCGACGCCTTGCAGGCGAATATCGAAGAGCTGCGCGCGATCACGGTCGCCGAGGCGGGCGCGCCGACCATGCTCACGTCCGGGCCGCAGCTGGCCGGACCGATCGCCGACCTCGGCTACTGCGCCGAGCTCGCCGAAAACTATTCGTGGCAGACCGATCTCGGTGTCGCCGCGCCGATGGGCATCTCGACGCACCGAATGCTGCGCAAGGAGCCCGTCGGCGTGGTCGGCGCCATCACGCCGTGGAACTTCCCGCATCAGATCAACTTCGCCAAGCTCGGCCCCGCGCTCGCCGCCGGAAATACCGTGGTGCTCAAGCCCGCTCCGGATACGCCGTGGTGCGCGGCGGCCGTCGGCGCGATCATCGCCGAGCAGACCGATATCCCCGCGGGCGTGGTGAACATCGTGACCTCGGCCGATCATGGTCTCGGCGCGCGGCTCACCGCGGATCCGCGGGTCGATCTGATCAGCTTCACCGGCTCGACGCAGACCGGGCGCTCGGTGATGGCCGCCGCGGCACCGACGCTGAAGAAGACCTTCCTCGAGCTCGGCGGCAAGTCGGCGTTCATCGTGCTCGACGACGCGAATATCGCGGGAGCCTGTGCGGTCGCGGCATTTTCGGTGTGCGTGCACGCGGGGCAGGGCTGCGCGATCACCACGAGGCTGCTGGTACCGCGCGCCGCCTACGACGAGGCCGTCCAAGCCACGGCCGCCACGCTGGCCGGGATCGCCCCAGGTGACCCCGCGGATCCCAAAACTGTCTGCGGACCGCTGATTTCGCGCCGCCAGCGGGATCGGGTGCTGCGCTATATCGACAGCGCGCTGGCCGACGGCGGCCGGATCGTCACCGGCGGCGGCATACCGGCGGGCCGTGAGCGCGGCTGGTTCGTCGAGCCGACACTCATTGCCGGCGTGCCGCATTCGGCGCGGGTCGCGCGCGAGGAGATCTTCGGCCCGGTGCTGGTGATCATTCCGTACGACGGTGACGACGACGCGATCCGGCTCGCCAACGATTCACCGTACGGGCTGTCCGGATCGGTGTGGGGCGCGGATCCCGAGCGCCTGCGCCACGTCACCGCGGGCGTGCGCACCGGGACGCTGAGCGTGAACGGCGGCGTCTGGTACTCCGCCGACGTCCCGTTCGGCGGCTACAAGCAGTCCGGCATCGGCCGGGAAATGGGCGTCGCCGGATTCGAGGAGTACCTCGAGACCAAGGTGATCGCCACCGCGCACGGACACTAGAGGAGCCGCATTCATGGCCCGTTTCATCGGACGCACGGTCATTGTCACCGGCGCCGCCCAGGGTATCGGCGAGGCGTACGCCAGGGCGCTGGCCGCCGAGGGGGCGAATGTCGTTGTCGCCGACCGCAATATCGAACGCGGCACGGCGGTGGCCGACGCGATCGTCGCCGACGGGCAGAACGCGGTCTTCGGTGCGGTCGATGTGGCCGATCCGGATTCCGCCGCGGCGCTCGCCGCCTTCGCCGTCGAAGAGTTCGGCGGTATCGATCACCTGGTGAACAACGCCGCCATCTACGGCGAGATGAAGATCAACCTGCTGCTCACCGTGCCATGGGATTACTACAAGCGGTTCATGAGCGTGAACATGGACGGCGCGCTGAATATGACCCGCGCGGTCTTTCCGCACATGCCGAAAACCGGTGGCGCGTCGATCGTCAACCAATCCTCCACCGCGGCATGGACATACGCCAGCTTCTACGGCCTGGCCAAGGTCGGTATCAACGGCCTGACCCAGCAGCTCGCCTTCGAACTCGGCGGATCCAACATCAGGATCAACGCCATCGCACCCGGCCCCATCGACACCGAGGCGACCAAGACCGTCACGCCGAGCGTCATCGTCGACGACATGGTGGCGCGGCTGCCGCTCAAACGGCTCGGCACACCGGCCGATCTCGTCGGTGCCTGCCTGTACCTGCTGTCCGACGAGGCGAGCTGGGTCACCGGGCAGATCTTCAATGTCGATGGCGGACAGGTCTTCCGGTCATGAGCGAGCTCCGGGTCGGGTTCATCGGTGTGGGAAATATGGGCGCGCCGATGGCGCAGCGGCTGCTGAGCTGGCCGGGCGGGCTCACCGTCTGCGATACCCGCGCCGAGGCGGTCCGGCCGTTCGTCGAAGCCGGTGCGGTCGCGGTCGATTCGGCCGCCGAGGTCGCCGAGCGGGCCGAGGTGATCTCGGTGACGGTGGTGAACGACGAGCAGGTGCGCGCGGTGGTCGCGGAACTACTGCACACGGCGAAGCCGGGAACCGTTGTCGCCGTGCACTCCACGATCGGTGATCGGACCGCGGCGGAGCTCGCGGCCGCATGCGCCGAGCACGGCGTCGAGCTCGTCGACGCCCCGATCAGCGGCGGCGCGGTCGGCGCGCGACGCGGTGCGCTCGCGGTCATGGTCGGCGGCAGCGCGGCGGCCTTCGAGCGGGTGCGCGGGCCGTTCGAATGCTTCGCCGATCTCGTGGTGCACGCGGGCCCGGTCGGCGCGGGTACCCGAATGAAGCTGGCGCGCAACCTCGTGCACTTCGTCGCGTTCACCGCGGTCACCGAGGCGCAGCGGCTGGCCGAGGCGGCGGGGCTGGATATTACGGTGCTGGGCAAGGTGGTCCGGCATTCCGATGCCGTCACCGGCGGGCCCGGCGCGATCATGCTGCGCGATCGCACGGCGCCGATCGCGGAGGGCGATTTCTGGCTGCCCATCCTGCGCCACGTGCGCGACCTCGGCGAGAAGGACCTCGCACTCGCGCTCGACCTCGGCGCACGGCTCGGCGTCGACCTGCCGCTGGCGGAATCGGCGCTGCGGCGGTTGGGCGCGGGACTCGGCGTCGGTACGGGTGAACTCGGCTCTGAAGGGGAAAATATATGAGCTACAACGGATCCGACTCTGTGCGGCAGCGTGGCCTTGCCAAGATGGCCGAGGTATACGGCACCGAATTCAAGGACTACCCCGGCGCGCACTTCGCCGTGACCGCCGACCATCTGTTCGCCGATATCTGGTCGCGACCCGGGCTCACCGTGCGTGACCGGCGGCTGCTGCTGCTCGGCGCGCTGACCGCGCAGGGCGCGATCGATACCGCGGGCATCCAGATCGGCGCCGCGCTGCGCAACGGTGAGCTGACCGAGGAGCAGCTGCACGACATCGCGTTGTTCCTGTGCCATTACGTCGGCTGGCCGAACGGCACCAAGCTCGACCTGCTCGTCGGCACCATCGTCGGTCAGCAGAAGAAGGCCGCCAAGGCAGCGCAGTCCGAAACCGGTGAGCAGTCCGAAACCAGTGCGCGATCCGAATCCAGCGAGCAGTAGGGAACCCGAAACATGTCCGATACCAGCACCGTTCGCCCGCTGCGCGCGAGCGCCGTCACCGAATGGGATGAGCGGGCCGACGTCGTCGTCGCCGGATACGGCATCGCCGGGGTGTGTGCCGCGATCGAGGCGGCCCGCGCGGGTGCGCAGGTGCTGATCCTGGAGCGCACCGGCGGCTGGGGTGGTGCGGCCGCCATGGCGGGCGGCTTCATCTATCTCGGCGGCGGAACGCCGTTGCAGCGCACCCTCGGTTTCGAGGACACCCCGGAGAACATGGAGAAGTTCCTGCTCGCCGCGCTCGGTCCCGGAGTGGACAAGGCGAAGATCGCGGACTACTGCCGCGGCAGCGTCGAGCACTACCACTGGCTCGTCGCCAACGGCGTGCCGTTCCGCGAGGCGTTCTGGGGCGAGCCGGGCTGGGAGCCGCCGCACGACGAGGGGCTGATGTACTCCGGCGGTGAGAACGCCGCGCCGTTCAATCAGCTCGCGAAACCCGCACCGCGCGGCCATGTTCCGCGGTACGCCGACAAGCGGATCGGCCGCAAGAGCGGTGGCTACATGCTGATGAAGCCGCTCGCCGAGACCGCGGAGGGGCTCGGTGTCCAGGTGCGGTACGACACCCGCATCCGCCGCCTCGTCGTTGACGACACCGATCGGGTGGTCGGCGCGATCGTCACCCGGTTCGGCAAGGAGATCGCGGTGCGGGCCGAGCGTGGAATCGTCTTGGCCACTGGCTCTTTCGCCTACGAGCAGCGGATGATCGAGGGGTACGCGCCGCGGCTGATCGGGCGGCCCGCCGCGGCGATCGAGGAGCACGACGGCATCGGCATCCGGCTGGCCCAGGCGCTCGGCGCGGATCTGGCGCATATGGACGCCACCGAGGTGGCGTTCTTCGGCGACCCGCAGCTGCTGGTGCGCGGCATCCTGGTGAACGGCCGTGGTCAGCGCTATATCCCCGAGGACACCTACCCGGGCCGGATCGGGCAGGCGACCCTGCTCCAGCAGGACAACCAGGCCTACCTGGTGATCGACGAGCAGTCCTACGAGGAGGCGCTGACCACGGTGACCGCCACCCCGTTCTTCCGGCAGCCGCCGACTTGGGCGGCGGAGACGGTGGCCGAGCTCGAGGCCGAAATGGGCCTGCCTGCACAGGCTTTGCAGGCCACCGTCGACACCTACAACCTGCACGCGCAGGACGGCAAGGATCCGCTGCTCGGCAAGAAGCCGGAGTGGGTGCGCCCCATCGGAACTCCGCTGGCCGCCTTCGACATGCGCGGTTTCACCGCGGGTTTCACCCTCGGCGGGCTGCGCACCGATCTCGACTCCAGGGTCGTGCACGTCTCCGGTGCGCCGATCGCCGGGCTGTTCGCGGCGGGCCGGTGCACCTCGGGGCTGTGTGCGGGCGGCTACGTGAGCGGTGCGTCCCTCGGTGACGGCAGCTTCTACGGTCGCCGCGCCGGTATCGCGGCGGCCAAGAGCTGATAGCGTCCAGACACATGTCCGAAGGCGATTCCACGATGCTGGAGGCGACGCGCAGACGCCTCAGCGAGAAGCAGGCCGACACCGTCGACAAGCTCACCAAGGCGGCGGTCGAGGTGCTCGCGCGCGAGGGTTTCGCCGGGATGACCATCCGGATGGTCGCGGCCGCGGCGGGCGTCGGGACCGCGACGGCCTACACGTACTTCTCGTCGAAGGAACATCTGGTCGCCGAGATCTTCTGGCGCAGGCTGATCACCACACCGTCGCCGGCCAGCGACGATCCGGATCCCACCGTCCGTGTCGTCGCCGAGCTGCGCACCATCGCGATGCTCGTCGCCGATGAGCAGGAGCTGTCCGGCGCGGTGACCAGCGCGCTGCTCGGGCGCGACCCGGATGTCGCGCATCTGCGCGATCGCACCGGCGCCGAGATCCGCAAGCGCATCGTGCGCGCGCTCGGCGCCGCGGCCGATCCGGACGTCGTCGAATCGCTGGAGCTGCTCTATGCGGGGGCGCTGGTGCGCGCGGGCATGGGCTATGCGTCGTACTCGGAGATTGCCGACCGCATCGAGAAGTCCGCCCTGTTGATCTTGAAGTAGTGGTGAGTGACGCTAATCTCACTGGTAGCCAGTGGTTTGCTGACTTCGGGTCAATATTGCCGCCCGGCAAACGCGCGCTGAACGGCGGAGGCGCGAGCGTATCGGCACGATTCGGTTGTCCAGTATTACGCTCCGAATGATCGCAAATTCTCAGCTATCTCACCTGGTTGTGTCGGCTCGGGACGTTACTTTTGTCGTTGCCATTTCGTGATAGTTCTTTGTCCGTCGGCGCCGAGGGGGCGTTGACGGTGCGAGAACAGGAAAACTTTCCATGAAGAAGATCCGTAACTTCGGAATCGTGTGCGTGAGCGCGGCTTCCATCGTCGTCGCAGGCTCGGGCCTGGTCCACGCGGACAACGTCGACGCGGGCCGCGTTGTCGC
Source organism: Nocardia sp. NPDC052566 (assembly GCF_044547285.1). NCBI lineage: Bacteria > Bacillati > Actinomycetota > Actinomycetes > Mycobacteriales > Nocardiaceae > Nocardia > Nocardia sp. NPDC052566. The sequence continues at coordinate 707,953 of NZ_JBIUAF010000006.1, forward strand.
GGACAGCACCGGCTCGGCCGACAGCACCGCCACCGGTTCGGCGACCGGTTCGGCGAACCTGATCAACGGCCTGGCGAAGCTGCTCAACACCGGCAGCGGCAACCCGGTTTGCCCTGGCGGCAAGAACTGCCCCTAGTGCCGGCAATCAGGCCGAGGTGTTTCGCCCATCGACGGCGGAATACCTCGGCCTGACCGTTTCTATTGTGCGCGGACCACTTTCGGCAATTGGTCAGCGACTGGCGTGCGGTGCGCCGATACCGGGATCGATGGCCACCGGCCCGGCCGCCGACGGCGCGATCGGGAAGTCGAAGATCGCCGTCGGGATGTACACCGTCGCACAGGAATTCGGGATGTCGACGACGCCGGAGAAGCGGCCCTCGATGGGGGCGGCGCCCAGCAACAGGTAGGCCTGCTCGGGGCTGTAGCCGAACTTGGTGAGATAGTCGATGGCGTGCAGGCAGGCGCGCTCGAAGGCCAATTGCGAATCGAGATAGCGCTGTTCGCCGCCGAGCGTCACGGAGGTGCCCGAAAAGGCCAGGTACTCCGTGTAGTTCGGGCCCTCGTTGCCCGGCATGAAGATCGCGTTCTCGGCGACGCCGTAGAGCTCCATGCCGTTCTTGATGAGATCCACCCGCAGATCGATGAATCCGCCCATCTCGATGGCGCCGCAGAAGGTGATCTCGCCGTCGCCCTGGGAGAAGTGCAGATCGCCGACGGACAGATTGGCGCCGTCGACGAAGACCGGGTAGAAGACCCGGCTGCCCCTGGTGAAGTTCTTGATGTCTTGATTGCCGCCGTTCTCCCGCGGCGGCGCGGTCCGCGCGGCATCGGCGGCCACCCGGTCGAATTCGGGCCCGCGCAGCGCGCCGAGGATGGCGTCGCGCGGTTCCGGCGGCAGCGCGAGCGGCGGCACCCGCAGCGGATCGGTATCGATCAGCGCCTGCTCGCGGGCATTCCACTTGGCCAGCAGCGCCGCCGACGGTGCGGTGCCCATCAGCCCCGGGTGGGTCATCCCGGTGAACTTCACGCCGGGGATATGCCGCGAGGTGGTGGTGTGGCCGCTGAAATCCCAGATCGCCTTGTACGCGTCGGGGAAGTGCTCGGTGAGGAAACCGCCGCCGTTGTCGGTGGCGAAGATGCCGGTGTAACCCCAGCCCTGTCCGGCAAGCGGGCCCGAATCCTCCTGCGGGATGGGGCCGATGTCGAGGATGTCGACGACGAGCAGGTCGCCGGGCCGCGCTCCTTCGATGGCGAACGGGCCGGACAGGCAGTGCACCGTGCTGAGCGGCGCGTTCAGCACATCCTCGGCGGAGTCGTCGTTGTGGATCGCGCCGTCGAACCATTCGCGCACGTGCACCCGGAATTCGCTGCCCGGCTTGACGGTGACCGCCGGCGGGATATCGGGATGCCAGCGGTTGTGGCCGATGAACTGCTGCTCGGTGAACTTCTTGCGGGAGTCGAGCGGGTACACCAACTCGGGCATGGGTCTCCTTCTTTCGCGATCAGTAGCGGGGGAGCTTGCGGTGCAAGGGATTACGAGATATTGATGACGTGCTTCGGGCCGGCGGCGCGCCGACCACCCTCGGCTCGTCGGCGGTGCGTTTGGTGGCATCGAGCAGCCGGGTCACGGTCGCGCTTCGATGAACCAGTGCGCCGCCGAAGCACCTTCGGCTCGCGGCGCCGCACTGGGGGCATGTGGTGACGGCCGGTGCCTCGGCCATGCGGAAGGTGCGCTCGAAGCTGCCGCAGTCGCGGCGGCAAGTGAACTGATAGGACGGCATAGCGACCTCGTTTATTTTCAAATGGGGATATTCCGTACGGTGACGATACAAAGGTGTGGATGTCTCCGCGGCGAATCCGCGAGGTGAAGTTCGTATTACGGCGAAACGGCTGGTCAGCCCAGTTCGGTCAGCACGCTGAACTCGAGCGCGTCGGCGTCGGCGAGGTAGACCGGCTGAGTGGTGTGCGTGCCGCGCACCCGCACCTCACCGCGCGGCCCGCCGTAGCTGACCCGCGCCGCGCTGCGCTCGATGGTGCGCAGATCGAGGCTGCGCGCGGTATCGGCGAGCGAGGCGAACAACAGCAGCCCCTCGTAACAGGATTCGCCGATATTGTTCAGCGCGGGCGCGGCCGGTCCGAACTCGCGCAGATACCTCGCGCCGAAGTCCATGCCCGGCGTGGAGACCAGGCTCTCGAAATAGCCGCTCGCGGTGAACAATCCGCGGGTACTGTCGGCGCCGCCCGCGTACAGCACGTCCTCGCCGATCATCATGCTCAGGCGCAGCCTGCCCTCGTCGAGACCGGCGCGGGCGAAGGCGCGGTTGAACGCGGCGCAGTCGGCGCCGACCATGAACAACAGCACACCCTGTGCGGGGGAGTCGGCGATCAGATCCAGCGCGCCGCGGAAGTCGCGCCCGCCGAGCGGCAGGAAGACCTCGCCGACGATGCCGATATCGGTGCCCGCGGCGAATTCGCGGGTCACCCTTGCGGTTTCGCGCGGCCAGACGTAGTCGTTGCCGATGACGCACCAGCGCCGGATGCCGTGCTCGCCGCGCAGCCAGCGCAGCGCGGGGAACAGCTGATGATCGGGGGTCTCACCGACCATGTAGACGCCGTCGGAGTCCTCGCCGCCCTCATAGAACGTGGTGTACACGTATGGCACCCGGCCCGCGGTGCGCGGCGTGATCACCCTGCGCGCGTTGGACAGATGCCAGCCGACGACGCCGTCGACCTGGCCGGTGCTGACCATGCGATCGATCCGCTCGGCCAGCACGGGCAGCGGCGCGCCCGCGTCCACCGGGTGTAAACGCACGGGGCGGTCGAGAATGCCGCCCGCGGCATTGATGTCGTCCACCGCGAGATCGGCGCATGCCTCACAGGACGGCCCGAACATGCCCGCCGGACCGCTCAGCGGCACCACCAGGGCGATATCAACGGTAGGGCGCCGATAGCGGGCGGCCGGATCGGCAGAACCCCAGCGCGGCAATGGAATCACCACCGTAATTTCCATTCGAATCTATCGCGTACGGCGTTGTATATAGTGCTGACGTGGACGATAGCACCGCACCCGCCGCACTGGAGGACCTGGCGCGGCTCGTACGCCGGGCATCGCAGGAGCTGGATCGCGCCATCGCGGCCTGCCTCGGGGAAACCTCGGTCGGGCGTTGGCATGTGCTGTCCGCGGTCGCCGACGGCAACGGCCGTTCCATGTCGCAGCTGGCGGAGGCCACCCTGTGCACCGGCGCCAGCCTGACCCGGCTGATCGACGCGATGATCTCCGACAACCTGGTGCACCGCAAGGTGGATGCCACCGACCGCCGCCGCGTCCTGGTCTTCCCCACCCGCCGCGGCAAACTCACGCACCAGGTGATGACCACCGCCCTCGCCGAAAGCGACCTCCCCGCCCTCCCCACCGACCGCCACCGCCTCACCCGCACCCTGACCACCCTCATCGACCGCCTCCACGAATCCGAACCCGCCCGCACCTGACCCCGCGTCCCGTTAGGGTGCATATGCGCCTGGCGGAAGATGGCGAGGGGGCGAGATGTTGCGCAATGGTCAAGTGTTCGCGGGGTACACCGTGGAGGGGCTGCTCGGGCGCGGTGGCATGGGGTCGGTGTATCTGGCGCGGCATCCGCGGCTGCCTCGGCGTATCGCGCTCAAGCTGCTCAATCAGGAACTGTTCGCCGACAGCGAGATTCGGGCGCGGTTCGAACGGGAGGCGGATCTGGCCGCGCAGCTGGATCACGCCAATATCGTCACGGTGTTCGACCGGGGTATCGAGGACGAACAGCTGTGGATCTCCATGCAGTACATCGACGGCGTCGACGGTGACTCGATCGATGTGCGCGCACTCGAGCCCGCGCAGGCGGTGCGGATCATCGCGGAGACCGCGCGTGCGCTCGACTTCGCGCACCGGCGCGGTGTGCTGCACCGGGATGTGAAGCCCGCCAACATCCTTGTCGAGCGCAGCGATGATCCGGGGCCGGCGCGGGTGCTGCTCACCGACTTCGGCATCGCCAGGCTGCTCAACGACACGGGCAGGCTGACCAGGACGGGGACCTTCGTCGCCACCCTCGCCTATGCCTCGCCGGAGTTGCTGTCCGGCGCGAACATCGGCCATCAGACCGACCAATACTCGCTGGCGTGCAGCCTGTTTCGGCTGCTCACCGGCACCGGTCCGTTCGACGCCACCAACCCGGTCGCTTTGATCCAGGGGCACATGCAATCGCCGCCGCCGCTGCTGAGCGCCATTCGGCCCGGGCTGCCACATGAATTGGACGCGATTCTGGTGCGGGCCATGGCCAAGCGTGTCGAGGATCGGTACGGATCGTGCGGCGAATTCGCCGACGCCGCGGTCGCCGCCTTCGCCGGGCCGGTCTCGGTCCCCGCGCCGCCACCGGCACCGTCGCCGCCGACGGTAGTGCTGCCGACGCCGCCCGGCCCGCAGTTGTGGTTCCCGACACCGGCGCCCGCACGTGCGCTCCCCGCGGTGCCGAACCGGCTTGCCATGACGGGCAAGTCGGGCCTGGGCTTCGGCGTGTGCGTCCGCGCGATCGCCTTCGATCCCGGCGGGCGCGTCCTCACCAGCATCGACTCGGTCGACAAGGTGCGGCGATGGGACCTGACCACCGATGCCACCACCACCAAATCCCTTGCCGGATCCCATGATCCGATCGCGGTGGCGGCATTCTTCCCGGATGGTCGGCAGCTGGTCACCGGTGGCGGCGGCACCGCGCAGGTGTGGGACAGCACGACCGGACGGCCCGCCGACGCCGCCTTCGTCGGGCACAACCGCTGGGTGTGGGCGGTGGCGTGCAGTCGGGACGGCGGTCGGGTCGCCACCGCGAGTGCCGATCAGACCGTGCGGATCTGGGCCGTGGCCACGGGCGCGCAGATCGGTGACGCCGCCGCGCTGCGCACGAGCCAGGCCGCGGGCGCGCTTGCCTTCAGCCCGGATGGCCGCTACCTCGCGTGCGGTTCGAGCGCCGACGAAGTGCGCCTCCTGGACACGCACACCTGCCGAATCGTGTGGAGTTCACGCAGCACCGACGCGGTGCCCGCGAACTCCGCGGTTGTTTCAGTGGCGTTCAGCCCAGACGGGCGGGTGGTGGCCGCGGGCAGCAGTGACGGCTCGCTGCGGTTCTGGGATCTGCCTCGTGGCCGGTTGATCGGATCCGCCGCCGGCGAGCATCACAAGACGATCCACTCCCTCGCATTCCGTGCCGACGGCACACTGCTCGCCACCGGTAGCGCGGACAAAACGGTGCGGTTCTGGGATCCCACCACCGGCAAGGAGATCGGGCAGGCACTGACCGCGCTGTCGCCGATCTGGTCGGTGGCGTTCAGCCCGGACGGCGGATCGCTCGCCGTCGCGGCGGGCAAGTCGGTGCAGGTGTGGAAATAGTCAGGGGGCGAGATGTTGCGCAACGGACAGGTATTCGCGGGGTACACCGTGGAGCGGGCGCTCGGGTACGGCGGGATGGGGTCGGTGTATCTGGCGCGGCATCCGCGGCTGCCCCGGCTCATCGCGTTGAAGCTGCTCAATCAGGAACTGTTCGCGGACACCGAGATTCGGGCGCGGTTCGAGCGGGAGGCCGATGTGGTCGCGCAGTTGGATCACGCGAATATCGTCACGGTGTTCGATCGGGGGATCGAGGACGGGCAGCTGTGGATCTCCATGCAGTATGTCGACGGTGTCGACGGCGAATCGATGGACGTGCGTGGGCTGGATCCACTGCGGGCGGTGCGGATCATCGCCGACACGGCGAACGCGCTGGACTTCGCGCACGGTCGCGGCGTGCTACACCGAGATGTGAAGCCCGCCAACATTCTTGTCGAGCGTGCCGGTGATCAGGGTGCGGGGCGGGTGTTCCTCACCGACTTCGGCATCGCCAGGGTGGTGAACGAGACCGGCAGGCTGACCAGGACGGGGACGTTCATCGCCACCCTCGCCTATGCGTCGCCGGAGCAGTTGTCCGGTGTACCGCTGGATCATCGCAGCGATCAATATTCGTTGGCGTGCAGTCTGTTCCGGCTGCTGACCGGCACGGTGCCCTTCGAGGCGACCAATCCGGTCGCGGTGATCCAGGGCCATCTGCAGCAACCGCCACCGCCCGTCGGCAGTGTGCGGCCCGGCCTGCCCGCCGCCTTGGATGTCGCGCTGGCCAAGGCGCTGGCCAAGCGAGCCGAGGACCGCTACGGATCCTGTGCGGAATTAGCGGAGGCCGCCCTGTGTGCGTTCGCCGGGCCCGCGGGCGCGGCGCCGGTGACGAGGCCGGTGCCCGCGTCGAGGTTGGCGCCGACTCAGGTCCGGGCGACGCCGCCCGCCGGACATCCGGGCCCACCGCCCGCCGGAGTACCGGGCCCTTCGCTCGCCGGAATGTCGCTGGCCGGATTATCGAGTAAGCCACCCGCCGGACATCCCATTCCACCGATCGCCGCTCGACCGCCCGTGCGCACGCGATCCACCGTGCCCACTCACCTTGTCCGAGTGAGCGAAACCGGCTCCTGGGGATTCCGCCGGAGCGTCCGCGCGGTCTGCTTCGATGCCGCGGGCAGCGTCCTGTTCAGCCTCGACATGGCCGACAAACTGCGGCGGTGGGACCTGGCCACCGACCGCACGACAACCACGGTTCTCGATGGCCCGTCGAATCCGATCGCGGCGGCGGCGTTTCTCCCCGGCGGGCGATCGGTGATCACCGGAAGCGACAACGGGACGGTGCTGCTCTGGGATTGCGCGACCGGTCGCGCAATGGATATCGGCTTCGGCCGTCACGGGGACTGCGTGCTGGCGGTGGCCGCCAGTCCCGATGGCGCCCGGGTGGCTACCGCGAGCGCCGATGGGACCGTGCGGAGTTGGGACGCGGCGACGGGCGCCCAGCTCGGCGCCGAGGTCGAGGCGCTGACCACGCGGGCCGTCGATGCGCTGGCCTTCAGCCCGGACGGACGGTTGCTGGCCGGTGGCGTCACGACGAACGAGGTCAGGCTCTGGGATGTCGACACGGGGCGTGGCCTATGGGGTTCGGGGGCCGGGACCTTCGATACGGCGGTCGAATCGGTGGCTTTCGCCCCCGGCGGCCGGGTGCTCGGCGCCGGCAGCAGCGATGGCATGCTGCGGTTCTGGGATCTGCCGAGCGGCCGTCTCATCGGATTCGGGGTGACCGAGAACCGGGAGCCGATCTGCGTCTCGGCCTTCAGCCCGGACAGCAGGTTGTTCGTCACCGGCGCCGCCGATTCGGCCGTGCGGTTCTGGGATCCGGCCACCGGCGCCGGCCTGGGCCGGGCGCTCGCGGTGGGGTCCGAGGTCGGGGCGATCGCCTTCGGTCCGGAGGGTGATCTGCTCGCCGTCGGCACGCACAAGTCGGTGCAGGTCTGGAAATAGCGCGGTCAGTGCCGGAAAACGGAGACGCCATCACCAGTTCGGGGTTCTCCCCGATGGCGCGGACGCACGAACGTGGACACACTGGGTCTCATGACTTCGCAAGCTTTGGGCGCCGACACCGCCGAGAAGGCGGGATCGACCGATGTGGCGGCCCGCGCTATCGAACTGACCAAGGTCTATGGGACCGGAGATACGCAGGTCACGGCCTTGGACAAGGTGTCGGCGGAGTTCGCGAAGGGTGAGTTCACCGCGATCATGGGGCCGTCGGGCTCCGGTAAATCGACGCTCATGCACTGCCTGGCCGGCTTGGACAGCGCCAGCTCGGGCACGGTCCGGATCGGTGATACGGATCTCACCAGCCTGTCCGACAAGCAGATGACGCGGCTGCGGCGCGACCGCATCGGGTTCGTCTTCCAGGCGTTCAACCTGGTGCCGACGCTGACGGCGCTGGAGAACATCACGCTGCCGCTGGATATCGCGGGCCGCAAACCGGATCAGGAGTGGCTCGACACCGTGCTGAAGCGGCTCGGGCTCGAGAACAGGCTCGGCCATCGGCCGAGCGAGCTGTCCGGCGGGCAGCAGCAGCGCGTCGCGTGCGCGCGGGCGCTGGCCGGTAAACCGGACATCATCTTCGGTGACGAGCCGACCGGCAACCTCGATTCGCGCGCCTCCGGCGAGGTGCTCAACATCTTGCGCGCCGCCGTCGACGAATTCGGGCAGACGGTCGTCATCGTCACCCACGAACCGCATGCCGCTGGCTTCGCCGACCGGGTGGTGTTCCTCGCCGACGGGCGCATCGTCGACGAATTGCGCGATCCGACCGCCGATTCGGTGCTCGACCGCATGAAGGCACTGGAGCAGGCCTGATGAAAAACCCGATGCGCAAGGTCGCCTTGCGCAATCTGGCCGCGCACAAGGTGCGACTGGCGCTGACCCTGCTTTCGGTGGTGCTCGGCACCGCGTTCATCGCGGGTTCCTTCGTCTTCACCGATACGCTGCAGCGCACCTTCGACGGCATCTTCGCCAACCAGGCCAGGGGCGTGGATGTGCGCGTCAGCCCGAAGGAGCAGCGGTCCTTCGGTGTGCCACTCGCCGTGGTGGACAAGGTGTCACAGATCGACGGCGTGCGGGCGATCGCGCCGAGCGTGAACGGTCCGCTGATCCTGCTCGACCCGGCCGGGAAGAAGCCGGTGCAGACCGGCGGCGCGCCGAGCTGGGGACAGTCGTATGTGCCGCCCGAGCGCGCGGTCGCCGAACCGGAGAAGTTCATCGCCGGTGTGCCACCCGCCGCCGAGGGCGAGGTCGCGATCAACAGCGGCGGCGCCGAGCGAGCCGGGCTGAAGGTCGGCGATCACACCAAGATCCTGATCCCGTCCCAGAGCGACCAGCAGAAACCGGCCATCGACGTCACGATTACCGGTATCTATGAAGTGTCAACGGACACCGGCGGTTTCGTCGGCATGCTGTTCGACGACGCGCAGGCCCGCAAGCTGTTCACCGATGGCACCCACGTCGCCTACATCGATATCGCCGCCGCCTCAGGGGTTTCCGTCAACGATCTGCGCGACCGGATCGGCGCCGCGGTGCCGGGCTTCAAGGTGCAGAACGGCGAACAGGTGCGCGAGGACCTGAAAACCCAGTTCTCGCAGACACTGAAGTTCATCAACTACTTCCTGCTCGCCTTCGGCGCGATCGCGCTGATCGCGGGCACCTTCATCATCTACAACACCTTCGCGATGATCGTCGCCCAGCGGCTGCGCGAACTGGCGCTGCTCCGTGCCGTCGGCGCCAGCGGCGGACAGGTCGGCGTCTCGGTGGTCTCTGAGGCGCTGGTCATCGGATTGGTCGGCAGCGCACTGGGTTTGGCCGCAGGCGTCGGTTTGGCGTTCGGCCTGTCCGGCTTGCTGAACTACTTCGACCTCGGGTTGCCGACCGGATCGATGGCGGTGCTGCCGCGCACCGTGCTCGTCGCGTTGCTCGTCGGCATGCTGGTCACCGTGGTCAGCGCCTACGCCCCCGCCCGCCGCGCCGCGAAGATCCCACCGGTCGAGGCGATGCGCGAGGAATTCGCCTCCGTCGGTGAGTCGTTGCGCCTGCGTACCGTCGTCGGGCTCGGCCTGGCCGTGCTCGGCATCGTCGTCGTGCTGATCGGCGCGCAGTCCACCGGTGGCCGGGCCGCGGCGACCGTCGGGGTCGGCGCGTTGTCGCTGATTTTCGCGGTGCTGCTCGCCTCGCCCGCGCTGTCGCGTCCGGTGCTCACCGTCCTCGGTGTGCTGGTTCGCCCGTTCGGGCCGATCGGCCGGATGGCGCGCGACAACGCGGTGCGCAACCCGCGGCGTACGGCCGCAACGGCTTTCGCGCTCACCCTCGGCCTGATGCTGGTCTCGGCCATCGGCATGCTCGGCGCGTCGGCGAAGGCGAGTATCGGCGTGCTCGTCGACAAGGGTGTGGAAGCGGATTACGTGCTCTCGGGCCCGCAGCAGACGCAGTTGCTCGGCCTGCCGCTCGGTGTGCCCGCCGCGGTGCTCGACGGCGTGCCGGAAGCCGCCGACGCTGTCGGTGTCCGCGGCTTCGCCGTGCGCGTCGGCAACGATCTGGTGCAGGGTGTTTCGCCGGATCGGCCGATGGACAAGGTGCTGAGCTACGAGATCGTGCGCGGTACCCGCACGATCGGCGACCGGGACGTGCTGGTGTCCGAAGGTGAAGCCACCGACCGGAATTGGCGAGTCGGCCAGCGGATCGAGCTGAATACGCTGGACAAGAACGAGAAGGTGCCTCCCGTCACGATCGTCGGCATCTACAAGAACACGCCGCTGCTCAGCAAGATGGTCATCTCGCCCAAGGTTTTCGCCGAGGTGACTCCGCCCAGGTTCCAGAACAACTTCTACGTGCTCGTCGCGGCGAAGCCGGGCGCCGACTTGGCCGTGATGCGCACCAACCTGGAAAAGGCAACGGACCAGTTCGCCGTGGTGCAGGTGCAGGACCGCGAGCAGTTCAAGGGCGCGCAGGGCCGCCAGATCAACACGCTGCTGGCGATCGTGTACGGCCTGCTCGCGCTGGCGGTGGTGATCGCGATCCTCGGGATCATCAACACCCTGGCGCTGTCGGTGGTCGAACGGCGCAGGGAGATCGGTATGTTGCGCGCCGTCGGCACCATGCGGGCCCAGGTGCGCCGCACCATCTATCTGGAGTCGATGCTGATCTCCATCTTCGGCGCCCTCGTCGGCGTCGCGCTCGGCATCGGCCTCGGCATCGGATTCCTGCGCACGCTGAGCGAATACGGCATCGATCAGATCACCATCCCGTGGGCTCAGCTGGTAATCGTGCTGATCAGCTCCGGTGTGGTCGGCGTGCTCGCCGCGCTGTGGCCCGGTATCCGTGCGGCGCGCACACCGCCGCTCGCGGCGATCGCGGATCTGTAGGGCGCGTGCGGTGCGCGGCGCTGCGCACCGCACGCGCCGCGGGAGCGTCAGCCCGCGGTGAGGTAGTTGTGCACCTCGTGGTAGGTGATCTCCGGTGGGTTGGGGAGACCGACCTTGGCCGATGCCGGGTTGATCTTCTCCTGAGCGAACTGTTCGAAGAGTTCCTGGGACTCCCACACATCGGTGACGCGGACACCGTCATCGGTGGCGGTGACCCAGTGGAACAGGCCGCCCGGCGCGCCGGGCCCCTTGGGTTCGAAGCCCAGAATCTCCAGTACGGCGTCGTACTGTTCGAGTGTCGCTTCGTGGAATTCGAGAATGACGCCGATTGCCATCGTGATCCTTTCTCGCCGAACCGTATCGCCGGCCGCAACTGCCGACGCGGCGACGTTAGGTCCGAAAGGTGTTGTGTCGCGGTCGATCCGGTGAACGTCGGCGGACACGCAGGTCAGTGCCGGCAGATCCGGCGGGTCGACGCGTGTCGGCCCATTCGGCGAGGCGGTACGGAGATTCGGCCGCGAAACGCCGTAACATCGGATTGCTGGCCCATTGCCCGTTCCGACAAGGAGTCCATCATGGATGTGCTGTCGATCGTGCTGAAAGTCACCGGGATGTTCCAGAACATGCTCGGCCTCGTGACCGGCTTGATGTCCTTCGGATCCTGACCCATCGACGATCGGACCCCGGCGGAATCCGCCGGGGTTCTGCTTTGCCGCGCCGCTGTCTGTCCGATCACACGATGCCGTCCCCGCGGGGGAGGTGATGCTACGGTAAACGGAGGTTGTTACTCCACTTAACGACCGATGGCGGCTTGGTTCAACGGAGAAGGAGCCCGCGGGCAATGGTGGCGGTGGGTTTCGTCGACGACGGCGTCGCCGAACGGATGAGGGCGGCGGTGCGCGGCCGCGGTGGTGAGGCGCTCGGGCAGTTCGCGCTCATCACCGTGCTGTACCTGGGGTACCGGGTAGGGCGGATGTTCACCGCCGACGACACGGTCCGCGCCTTCGGGAACGCGCATACCGTGCTGACCTTGGAAGACCGGCTCGGCCTTCCGACCGAGACGCGGGTGCAGGCGCTCTTCGTCGACCACAGCTCGCTCGCGGTCCCGGCGAATTTCTATTACGCCACCGCGCATTTCAGCGTCGCCGTCGGAGTGCTGCTGTGGCTGTGGATGTTCCGCCCTGAGCACTACCGCTGGACGCGCAACCTGATGGTCGCGCTCACCGGAGCTGGGCTCGTCGTGCACGTCGCGCTGCCGCTGGCGCCGCCGCGCATGCTGCCGGAATACGGGTTCGTCGACCTCGCGCTGATGCACGGTCAATCCGTCTACGGCCCGGACGATTCGGGCGGACTGTCCAACCAATTCGCGGCCATGCCCTCGCTGCACGTCGGCTGGGCGGTGCTGCTCGGCTTCGCGATGGTCGCGGCCACCCGCAGCGGATGGCGCTGGCTCGCGCTGGCGCATCCGATCATCACCACCGTCGTGGTGATCGGCACCGGCAACCACTACTGGCTCGACGCCATCGTCGCTACCACGTTGCTGGCGATCGCCGCGATCGTGCATCCGCTGATCGTCCCGGCCTCGGCGACGGCATGGGGCGCGATGGGGCCCGCCTGGATGCGCTGACTCGGTTGTTGCGTTCCCATCAAGACCATTCCCACCGGCATCGCGCGGGTCTACCGTGGACGTTGGTCCAATCACGGTGTCCGGGGGAGGTGTCGGTGGCAGCGGATGTGATCGGCAAATACGGCCGGGTGACCGCGACGATCAAGCCGGGCCATCTCGGCGAGGTGGTGATCGAAGTGCGCGCGGGGACAGAGCGTTTCCTGGCCCGCGCCGCGGACGACGCCATCATTCCCAAGCACGCGCAGATCCTGGTCGTCGGGAGTCTGGGCGGTCGCACAGTCGAAGTTATCTCCGTGAAATGAAGGTGCACCGTGGACACTCTTGTCCTTGTGGTGGTCGGGGTCGTCGTCGCCATCCTGTTGATGACGGTGGCGTTGTTCCGAGCGGCGTGGCGGGTGGCCGAACCCGATGAGGCGCTGATCATCTCGGGCTTCCGCGCGGGTACCGGGCCGTCGGGCGTCGGTGAGAGCATGGGGTTCCGCATCGTCACCGGCCGCGGCACGCTGATCGCGCCCGGACTCACCAAGGTGCGGCGAATGTCGTTGGAGGCGCACGAAAGTCAGATCACCGTGCCGTGCGTGAGTCAGCAGAAGATCAACCTGGAGCTGACCGGCGTGGTGATGTACAAGGTCGGCGACGACTACCGGTCCATCGCGAACGCGGCCCGCCGCTTCCTCGATCGGCCCGCGCAGGACCTGGAAACCAAGGTGCAGAACGTCTTCGTCGGTCACCTGCGCTCCATCGCCGGTTCGATGACCGTCGAGGACATGATCAGCGATCAGGACAAGTTCTCCGAGCAGGTCAGGGACCGGTGCTCGCAGGAGATGGAATCCTTCGGCCTGGTGATCGACAGCTTCCAGATCCAGTCCATCGGCAGCGAGTCGAATTACATTGCCAACCTGGCCGTTCCGCATCAGGCCGAGATCGAGCAGCGGGCCAGGATCGCCCGCGCCAACGCCGAGCGCGAGGCCATCGAACAGGAGCAGGCCGCGCGGGCCAGGATCGCGCTCGCGACCAGGGATACCGATATCAAGAAGGCCGGGTATCAGGCCGAGATCGACAAGGCGATGCAGGAATCCGCGCAGCAGGGTCCGCTCGCGCAGGCGACCTCGCGGCAGGCGGTCGTCGAGGTGGCGACGCGGGTCGCGCAGCTAGAGGGACAGCAGCGCGAACAGCAGTTGCAGGCCGAGATCCGCAAACCCGCCGACGCCGAGGCGTACAAGCAGACGACGCTGGCCACCGCGGCACGGGACGCGCATATCTCCCAGGCCGAGGCGCAGGCCAAGGAGACCAGGCTGCGCGCCGAAGCCGCGGCGGCGCAGACGAAATTGCAGGCCGAGGCCGAGGCGGAGGCGATCCGCGTGCGCGCGGCCGCCCAGGCCGAGGCGACCAGGCTGACCGGTCAGGCCGAGGCCGACGCGATCAAGGCGAAGGGCCTGGCACAGGCCGACGCGGTGCGCGCCCAGATGGCCGCCGAGGCCGCGGGCATCCAGTTACGCGCGGAGGCGATGAGCAAGAACCAGGAGGCCGTCATCGCGCAGCAGGTCGCGGAGAACCTCCCGCAGATCGTCGCCGCGGCGGCCGCACCGTTCGAGCACGTCGGCAATTTCACGGTGCTCAACGGTGCGCAGGGCGTCACCTCGGCGCTCGCCGAAATCATCCAGCAGGCGGGCGCGCTCACCACGTTGGCCCGTGAATCCCTGCTTCCCGCAATGCAGCCCGGCACCGAGGTCTCGCTGAATGGCGAGGCGAAGGATTCGTAGTCAGTTCTGACCTCCCGCGTTGAGGTTGGCCCAGGCTTGGACGTCGCCACGGTCGAGGGCAAGGGCGAGCAGGTCAGGGAACTTGTCGGGGGTGCAGGCGAAGGCCGGGATGCCTAGGGCGGCAAGGGCGGCGGCGTTGTCGTGATCGTAGGCGGGGGCGCCGTCGTCGGAGAGGGCGAGCAGGACGACGACCTGCACGCCCGAATCCTTCATGGCGTTGACCCGGCGCAGCATCTCCTCGCGGATGCCGCCCTCGTAGAGATCGGAGATGAGCACGAACAGGGTGTCGGCGGGGCGGGTGATCAGGGACTGGGAGTAGGCGATGGCGCGGTTGATATCGGTGCCGCCGCCGAGTTGCGTGCCGAACAGGACGTCGACGGGATCGCTGAGCTGGTCGGTGAGATCGACGATTTCGGTATCGAAGACGACCAGTGAGGTCTTCAGCGAACGCATGGAGGCGAGGACCGCGCCGAACACCGACGCGTACACCACGCTCGACGCCATCGAACCGGATTGGTCGATGGCGAGCACCACGTCGCGGTGCACCGCCTGCGCCTTGCGGCCGTAGCCGATCAGCCGTTCGGGCACCACCGTGCGATGTTCGGGCAGGTAGTTCGCGAGATTCTTGCGGATGGTTCGGTCCCAGTCGATATCGCGCAGCCGGGGGCGGGCGATCCGGGCGGCCCGGTTGAGCGCGCCCGAGACGGCGGTGACGGTACGCGCGGCGACGCGGCGCTCGATCTCGCGCACCACCTTCTCCACCACCATGCGCGCGGTCGCCTTGGTGGTCTCCGGCATCACCCGGTTCAGGCTGAGCAGCGTGCCGACCAGATGCACATCGGGTTCCACCGCCTCCAGCAGTTCGGGTTCGAGCAGCAGCTGGGTCAGGTTGAGCCGGTCGACCGCGTCACGCTGCATGACCTCGACCACCGAGGACGGGAAGTAGTTGCGAATATCGCCGAGCCACCGGGCGACTCGCGGCGCCGACTCGCCGAGGCTGCCCGCGCGCTTACCGCCGGAGCGATCGTCGGCGGTGTTGTACAGCGCGGTCAGCGCGCGGTCCATCGCCGCATCGTCGGTGCCCCCGAGCGCGCCGAGTTCCGCCTCGGCCGCGCCGCCCAACACCAGACGCCAACGCCTGGACCGGGTTTCGTCGGTGGCCTGCATCGGTGACTCCTGGTTCATGACCGCACCTCGATGGTGTTCGGCGCCGCGGCGCGCTGAGACATGGTTCGCTCCCTCATGCGGTGACCCCGAGGATCTGTGCGGCCGCCGACATCGCGAGCGTGCCGCGTTCCAGGTCGAGGCCCCGGTGCTCGTCGGCGCCGGAAGGCCCTGCGGCGGAACCGGTATCGCGCACCGCCTGGCCGATGGCGCGGCGCTCACCCTGCTCGTAGGCGCCGAATGTCCTGCGCAGCAAGGGGAGTGTTTCGATGAACCGTTCCTCGTCCAGGCCGCGCAGCCAGTCGTCGATGAGCCGGAGCAGTTCGCGGTCGTGCACGAGCAGCAGGCCGCGCCCGCCCACGAAACCGTCGATCCACGCCGCCTTCGCCTGCGCGGTATTGCCGACCGACAGCGCCGCGGAAAGCCTGCGCGCCGACTCGTTCTCGTCGATCCGCCCGGCATCGCACAGCAGGCGGACCGCGCGGCCGGCCAGCGCGCCGTGCACGTCGTCGCGATCGGCGACGCGCTGCAGCGCGGCGAGCCATTCACCGGTGGCCCAGCCGTCGTCGCGGGTGCGCACGGCGGTGTGCGCCGCATCGACCAGTCCGCGCAGATGCAGCGCCGCATCGGTGTCCAGGCCGGTCACCGCGCCCGGCAGGCCCGCGCAGATCCGGACGAGCAGGCCGTCGGCCACCTGCGCGAGCGCCTTGGTGTCGGTGCCGCGCACGTCGCCGTAGCGCAGCGTTCTGGTGAGGCCGGGCAGCGCGGCGAGCAGATGGGTGACGTCGTGGTCCAGCGCCGCGACCGAGGCCAGCCTGGCGATCAGGCCGTCGGTGGCGCCGCCGAGATCGGCGAGCAGCGCGGTATCGAGCGCGACGGCGAGGTCGCCGACGGTGACACCGTCGCGACCGGCGGTATCGAGGATCTTCGCCTCGGCCGCCGTGCGAATGGTGGTGCCCCAGCGCGACGCCTCGACGATGGCGACCGCGAATTCCGGTTCCCACCGCAGTGTCCAGGTCTCACGGAAGGTGCCTGTGCTGCGCACCTCACTGGATGCCGGTGTGCCCCAGTCGATGTCGAGTACCCGCAGCCGATGTAGCAGCCGCGACCGCTCCATCTCGCGTTCCTTGCGCAGATCGAGATCCAGCGTGCGCGACAGCGCCTCCTGCCTGATCCGCAGCGTCTTGATCCGCGCGCGCAGATCGGCGTCCAGCGGCACGGTCGGGGTGCCGTCGGGTACCGTGCCGAGCGCCTCACCGACGACGAGCTCGGTGGCGATCAGCCGCACCATCACCTCGTCGCCGCCGCACATCACCGCACGCACCGCCTCGGTCACCTCGGACAGCCCGGCCAGCGGACGGACGCGCATGGCGGCGAGTGTTTCGGCGAGCCGGACGGATTCGATGATGTGTGCGCTCGACACCGGCAGATCGTGCTCGCGCAGCACACCGGCCACCTTGGTCAGCCACCGCGCGACCGGCTGCTCGGTCTCGGTGAACAGATGGTGATACCACCCGGGCGAGTCGATGCCCGCGCCGTACCCCGACATCGTGGACAGCCGCGAATGCGTCCACGGAATCCACGTCAGCGCCGCCTTGGTCTTCGGCAACCCCTTGAGCACCTTGGCATCCGCCGTAGCGGGCCCCAGCTTCCCCGCCAGCGCCGGCGCATGCCATGCCCCGCACACCACCGCCAAACGCCGCGAACCCTCCTTCAACGCCTTACGCATGGTCTGCCGCATGTATGCCTCGCGCACCAGGGTGTGTGCGTCAACCCGAAGTTGCTCGGGGACAACGGGATCCGATTCGCCGTCCTGCTCTGCTGATTCGCGCAGCGCACCCATGGCTTCGGTGATCGCATCGAATGCGGCGGTGTCCGCGACGGATTCGACCACCGCGTCCCACCAGCGCTCGGCGTCGTCGTAGCCGCCCGCCGCCGCCAGTTCGGCGAGCGGGTCGGTGCGGTCGCCGGGCTCCTTGTCGACGGCAAGCACCGTCGACGCGGGCAGATCGCAGAAGCGAACGGGCACACCGTGTTCGGCGGCATACCGCATCGCCTGCCATTCCGGGGAGAACACCGCGAACGGCCAGAATGCCGCCTTCGCAGGTGAATCCGGAACGTAGGCCAGCAGCGCGACCGGCGGCATCATGCCCTCGGCGGCGACATAACCCACCAGCGGATCCGCATCCGCCGGTCCCTCGATCAGGATGGTGTCGGGCTGGAACTCCTCCAGCGCCAAGCGAACCGAGCGCGCCGACCCCGGTCCGTGGTGGCGGATGCCGAACACCCGAGTCACCGCCGGGCCGTCGGTAGCGTCGGCCGTTGCCTGCTGCATCTTGCTCACCCCCTGTTTCCGAGCTCCTCGATTCCGATCCGCACGCCTACCCCGTCACCTCGCGGCAGGCGCGGTAGAAGTCGGACCAGTCTTCGCGCTGGCGCACAACGGCTTCCAGGTATTCGGTCCAGACGACGGCGTCGGCGACCGGGTCCTTGACGACCGAGCCGAGTACCGCGCCCGCGATATCGGCGGCGCGCAGGGTGCCGTCGCCGAAGTGGGCGGACAGCGCGATGCCGTTGGTGATCACCGAGATCGCCTCGGCCGTGGACAGGGTGCCCGACGGCGACTTGAGTTTGGTGCGCCCGTCCGCGGTGATGCCGGAGCGCAGTTCCCGGAAGACCCGCACCACCCGGCGCACCTCCTCGGCGGCCGCGGGCACGGCGGGCAATTCCAGCGCGGTGCCGAGCTGGGCGACCCGGCGGGTGACGATCGCGACCTCCTCGTCCTCGCTGGCGGGCAGCGGCAGCACCACGGTGTTGAAGCGGCGGCGCAGCGCGGAGGACAGGTCGTTGACGCCGCGGTCGCGGTCGTTGGCGGTGGCGATCACGTTGAAGCCCTTGGCCGCCTGCACCTCGGTGCCGAGTTCCGGTACCGGCAGCGTCTTTTCGGACAGCACGGTGATCAGCGCGTCCTGCACGTCGGACGGGATGCGGGTGAGTTCCTCGAGCCGGGCGATGGCCCCGGCGCGCATCGCGGTCATCACCGGCGAGGGCACCAGCGCGCCCTCGCTCGGCCCCTCGGCGAGCAGCCGCGCGTAGTTCCAGCCGTAGCGGATGGCCTCCTCCGCGGTGCCGGAGGTGCCCTGGACGAGCAGCGTCGACGTGCCACAGATCGCCGCCGAAAGGTGTTCCGACACCCAGGTCTTCGCGGTGCCGGGCACACCGAGCAGCAGCAGCGCGCGGTCGGTGGCCAGCGTCGCGACGGCGACCTCCATCAACCTGCGCGGCCCGACGTACTTCGGCGTGATCACCGTGCCGTCGTCGAGCGCGCCGCCGAGCAGATAGGTGACAACGGCCCACGGCGACAGCTGCCAGGACGGCGGGCGCGGCCGGTCGTCGGCCGCGGCCAGTGCGCGCAATTCCTCGGCGAAGGCCTGTTCGGCGTGCGGCCGCAGCAGTGCGGTGCCTGCGGTGGTTTCGGTCATGGTCACTGGAGCTCCTCGAGCATCATCGAGCGGTGGTTGAGGTCGTGCACTAGGTGGTCGAATGCCTGTTCCCAGGCGGGTGATTCGCAGCGGCGGGCGACGACGGCGACCGCGTTGACCGCGACGAGCGGCAGGTGGACGGCCGCCATGGCGAGCAGCGACTGATGCGCGTTCGGTCCGGCGCTGTGGGCATCGTGGCGTTTGGCCGCGACGCGCGCGCGTTCGGCAAGCAGCAGGATCAGGTGCCGCGCCACCGGTTCCGGCCACACCGGCCCCATCGCGGGCAGCAGCGCCTCGATCTCGGAGAGCCACGACCCGTTGAGCTCGCACAGGTGCCGCGTGCGGTCCTCGGGCGCGAGCAGGGCGAACAGTTCACGCCGCCGCAGCATGGCCAGATCGGAGGGCACGCCCTTGCCGAACAACGCCGCCGCCCATCGCGAATTCCGCTGGGCCAGTGCGGCATCGATCCATCCGTCGAACAGCGGCTGCCGAAAGCGGTCGGGGACACCGGCATCGACCACCCGCGTCGCCGCGTCCCGTGCGCCGAGCACCTCCAGCGCGGTCTCCCAATGGGCCAGCGGCGTCGCGGCCACGAGCTGGCGCAGCCGCCCCGCCGTCACATCGGGCGCGACGCCCCAGCGGTAGCTGAATTCGACGGTGCGGTCGGTGATGCCGTCCCGGCGCGCCGCGTCGTCGAGCGCATCAGGGATATCGATGACGAAGTTCCAGTGTTGAATTGCGGCGCGCGCGGGGCCCTCCGTGGTTACGCAAGCTGCCTCCTCGGGGCCCGTCGCGCGCGCCGCGCGTTGCCTACTCCGCTCGGCGCGCACCCATGCCCGCGCACGTGCGGTCATCCGCAGGCCGAATTCCGCATCGGGCAGCCGGGTGAGCAGGCTCGCGGCGATGCGCCGGACGTCGGCGCGCCGGTCGTCGAGCGCGGTCTCCAGCAGTGGTTCGTCGGCCGCCGAGATCCCCTCGGTGAGTACGCCGATCAGCTCCGCCTTCAGCGGCCCCGACTCCTGTTTCCATGCGGCGGTGAGTGTCGCGCGCGCCGCGGCGGGATCGCGATGCCGCAGTGTGGCGAGCCAGTCCCGCCGTTCGGGTGGCTGCCCGAGGCGCCAGATCTCCTCGGCGGGCACCGAATCGCCGCGCCGCACCAGGTTCCGCCACTCCGGATGCCTGCTCGCCAGCCAGCGGCCGCGCGCACCCGCCAGGCGCAGGAGTGGTTCGCGCAGTGCGAGATTGCCGCGCGCGAAGTCGAGCAGCTGGCCGCACAGTGCATCCGGCGCGCGGTAATCGTGTGGTGCCGCGGCGGCGAACCATTCGGGCAGGAACGCCGACTTGTCCCGCAGCATGCGCGCGAGCCGGGCGGCGGCCAGGCGCGGCAGCAGCGGGCGCGGATCGTCCTCGGCCGGTTCCGGCGTGCTCGCGGTGCCCGCGACCACGCTGCCACGGCCGAAAGTGTCCTGCAGCGCGGCATATTCGAGGAGCAGCAGCGCCGGGTCGGTACGCAGGTGCGACGCGGCCGCGGCGACCGGGGGCGCGAGCTCGGTCCGATCGGGTGTGCGCCGCGCGGTGCCGAGCAGCGCCGCCGAGGTGAGGTCCTCGGCGCCGGGGCCGGGCGCCGCAGGCGAATTCGGTATCGCGCGTCCGGTGGGATCGGTGTGGTCCAGGTCGATTACCTCGCCCGCGGTGAACACCGAGATCGGGACGAGCCCCTCGCGGGTCCACTCGGCGGCGAGTGTCACGGGGTGGCCGCCGGAGATGCCGAGCAGCCGCCACGGCTGGTCGGTCACCGCGAGGGGGAGCGCTCTGCCGTCGGATTCCACTATGTACCAACCACTTTCGTTCGAGAGCGGTATCACGTCGGTGAGCAGCACCGGCCACGACCGCAGCCAGGGGTCGGCGCCGACCGCCCGCGCGTGCTGCGTCGCGGCGGTATCGATGGTCGCGTCCGCGCCGGGCAGCGTCGTGAACGGTTCGGCCGCACTGTATCTGGTGCCCCAGAGCGCGCGCAGTGGCGCCGCGCCGGGGTAGTAGTGCACATCCGCCTCGGCGAGCAGTCCCGGCGGCGGTATCTCGGCGGGAAAGCTCGGCGAGCCGAAGGAGTGGTCGACGATCAGCGCCCAGCGCCCGGTCTCGCGCCCGTACAACCAGATTCGCCGGGTGTGGAGCCGCTCCTCCTCGCTGATCCGCACCCCGAGCACCATCCAGCGATCGCGTACCGCGGGTTCGGTGCGCACCGTCTCCGCCGGCACCGGATAGCCGATGTGGCCGCGGACGCTGGCGCGCAGCGCGGGCGTCAGCTCGTCGAGGCGGCGATGCGCGGCGACGAGCAGATGCATGCCCGCGAACTCGCGCAACACGATCTCGGGCCAATCCGGACGCGTCACCACCACACTCGGCAGCCTGCGCAGCGCCGAGGCGATCCCTGGCGCCTGCGCGTCGACCATCCGCGCGGCGACCGCCTCGAATGCCGTGTAGGACCGATCGGTCTGCGCGAGCCCGGTGCGCACCTGATCGCCGAGCCAGATATCGAGCTCCTCCAGTCCGGCGGTGACCCTGACCCTGCGCTGCTCGGCCGTCGCTGGGTTGGCGGTGCGCGCGGTGGCGGTGGCGGGCTTGGCCGCGCGCGCTGTCCGCTCCGCGAGCCATTGCGCCGCGAAATCCGCTGTCCCCGTTGCCTCGTCGACGCGGCCCTGCGCGTAGTTCAGCAGCAGCGAGAGCGCGTGCTTGCACGGGAACTTCCGGCTCGGGCACGAGCACTTGTACGCGGGCCCTGCCAGGTCGACGATCGTCTGATAGGGCTTGGCGCCGCTGCCTTGGCACAGACCCCACAGCGCGTTGCCGAGGTATCCCGTCCCCTGCCAGCGGTTCGCGAGTTTGCGTGCCGCGGACAGCGAACTCGCGTCCGGCGCCAGCGCGGTCACCTGGTCGTCGGTCATGGCCGCGGTCATCGAACAACTCCTGCTCGCCGGTGTGTCATCGGTGATCCCCCGTTTTTCGGTTGCCGGATTTGTACCGCACCCCACCGACATGTGCCGTGCTCTGAGCCATTTCGATGGGGAAATCGCCGCGCGGACACCGGGTTCGGCGCCGACCGCATCTTGCGCAACCTGTCCGTTTCTGGCATTCTGTCCTGTTCGGCTGCGACCGAGCCACCCATTCGGGTGAGACACCATCGAGCTGCCCGTCGAGGTTGGCGAGGGGTGGACATCGAGCGCGGCCCCCGGTCGCTCGATGGCCATAAACCAGCCTCGCGGGCAGGTTCGATCGGTGAAGTGGGCGAAACCGACGTCATCGGGTAGCGTTTCTCGCAGCTTTCGACGACGACACCGCGCGCGGGGTTGGAGGATGTGCCGCGGTTCGGTGGTGGAGGGGGTTTCGCATGCAGACGGATGCCCATCCCGATACCGGTCGAGCCGATCCGGTGCCTCGACTGGGCGAGGTGGTTGCCCGCAGACTGGCCGAGGATCCGGCGGTGACCGCGGAGGTGGCCAAGGCGGTGCTTCGCGCCCTGCGCGGCGGCGAATCCGAGGATCAGGCAACCGAATTCGATGACACGGGCATCTTCCTGAAGGCGATCACGGTACGCGGTTTCCGCGGTATCGGCCCCGAGGCCACCCTGCACGTGGCGCCCGGTCCGGGCCTGACCCTGGTGGTCGGCCGCAACGGCAGCGGCAAGTCCAGCTTCGCCGAGGCCGCCGAATTGGCGCTCACCGGCGGGAATCGGCGTTGGGACGGCCGATCGGCGGCATGGCGGGAGGGCTGGCGCAATCTGCACGACGGCGATGCCGCCCGCATCGAACTCGATCTGCTGACCACCGGCAATGCGCCCGAGCTGACCATCGTCAAGCAGTGGCGCCCCGGCGCCGACCTGTCCGCCGCGCACTGGACCGAGCAGCGACCACCCACCGCCGCAACGGCTTTCGCGACGGAGAAGTGGGCGGCGCTGCTCGAGCTGTACCGGCCCTTCCTGTCCTACAGTGAGCTCGGCGCGCTCGTCGACGGCAAGCCGAGCGATCTGTTCGACGCGTTGCATCAACTGCTCGGCCTCGACGAACTCACGTTGGCGCAGGAGCGGATTCGCTCCCGCAGACTGGAACTCGAACGGGCGGTGCGAGATTCGCGCCAGGAGCGGCTGGACCTGGTGAGCGCGCTCGCCCCGGTGGCCGACGACCGCGCGATCAGGATGGCGAGCCTGCTGCGGCCCGCGCAACCCGATCTCACCGCGATCGGCCGTGAGCTGCACGGCAATGCCGAAGATCCCTCCGGCCCAGCGGGATTGCGCGCGATCGTCCGGCTGGTACTGCCCAGCGGCCACCGGGTGGCCGCGGTGGCCGAGCGGCTGGAGGAATGCGGCGCGGTACTCGCCCGCGATTCGACCGCGGATGCCGAAGCCGATTTGCGCGTGTTGGAATTGTTGCGCAAGGCGCGCGAACACGTTGCGGCGAGCGGTGATTGCGAATGTCCGGTCTGCGGTCGCGGCAGGCTCGACGATGTGTGGGCGCGCGCCGCGGATATCTCCATCGCGACGCTCGGCGCCCGCCTCGACGCGCTGACCACGGCGCGCACCGAGCTGGACCAGGCGGTGCACGCCGCGCGCGCCCTGCCCAATCATGTACCGCCCGAACTGGATTTCGATCCGCGCAATCCGCCGACGGTGGATACCGAGGCGGTCCGCGCGGCCTGGGTCGAATGGGCCGCGCTGACCACCGCCGAGTACAGCGCCGAGCTGCCCGATCGGCTGCGCTGGGCGCATCAGCGCCTCGTCGACCAGCTGGAGCAGCTGCAGCAGGGCACCCGCAAAGAGCTGGACCGCCTCGACGAGGTGTGGTCGCCGCTGGTGCCGCGCATCGCGGCCTGGCTCGACGGCGCGAAGCAGGTCGCCGCGCGGGCCGGTGAGCTGCGCACCGTCAAACGTGCCGAGGACTGGCTGAAGTCGGCGACCGCCGGGTTGCGCGGCGAGCGGATGGCGCCGCTGGAGACCACGGCACGCTGGGTCTGGCAGACGCTGCGCCAGCAGAGCAATGTCGAGCTCGGCGCGATTCGGCTGCAGGGCAACGCGGGAACGGCGCGGCGGGTGCTGCTCGACGTCACCGTCGACGATGTGGACGGCGCCGCGCTCGGTGTGATGAGCCAGGGCGAATTGCACGCGCTCGGGCTATCGCTGTTCCTGCCGAGGGCCACCGTGGAGGAGAGCCCGTTCCGGTTCGTCATGATCGACGATCCGGTGCAGGCGATGGATCCGGCGAAGGTGGACGGGCTCGCGCGGGTACTCGCCGCGGTGGCGTGGACCAGGCAGGTGGTGGTGTTCACCCACGATGAGCGCCTCGCCGAGGCGGTGCGCAGGATGCAGCTGGACGCGACGGTGCTCGAGGTGCAGCGGCGGGAGCGCTCGGTGGTCGAGGTGCGGGTGTCGAGCGATCCGATCCGCCGCTACCTCGACGATGCCCGCTCGCTGATTCGTACGCCGCAGCTGCCGCCCGCTATCGCCGACGAACTCGTCGCTTCCTGCTGCCGCTCGGCGATCGAGGCGGCGAGCCTGGCCAGGGCGCGCCGGAATCTGCTGGCTGGCGGGATGGATCATCGCGTGGTCGAGCGGCATATCGAGGGCGCGCACACCACGCGGGCCATGGTCGCGCTCGCGGTGATGGGCGTCTCCGGCAAGGTGGACGACCTGAACAAACACCTGACCGGTCTGGAGGGCCGCTGGGTCGTCGATGTGCTGCGCGATGCCACCGCGGGCGCGCACGTGCCGATCGGGCGCGGTATGCGCGAGCTGATCACCGATACCGAAAGGTTTGTCGCTTGGCTCGCGCGCTGAGTGGGCAACCGGATGCCATGAGGATCGGCTGGTGAGCGAGCGGCGCGGGGCGGGCGACGGCAAACAGGGCAACGGCAAACAGGGCAACGGCAAACAGAGCAACGGCAAACAGAGCAACGGCCGACAGGGGAACGGCAGGTACGGCAACGGTCGGCACGGCAAGCCCAAAGGTGATCGCGGGCAGGGGAGTTCGAAGCGGGAGGGCAGGCGCGGACCCGCTGGACCGGACCGTCCCTCCTTCGTCGAGCGGCTCGACGCCGTCGACCGGCTGCTCGCCGGTTCGGTGACCGACGCGGGCGGCCTGTGGTCGCGGGCGACCGCGTGGATTCTGCGGCTCGCGCTGGAGCAGTCGGTGGACGAGCTGTGGCTACGCATCGCGCCCGATCTGGTGCGCTGCCCGATGCGGGCACAGCTGCTCGCCCTGCGATTCTTCGCGGGTGCCGAGGCCGCGGCACAGGTCGCGACGGTATGGGCGGCGCTCTCCCGCGCCGCCCACCACCATGACTACGAACTCGCGCCCAGCGTCACCGAATTGCGCCGCTGGCGTGAGCAAACGGCCCGCATCGCAACCGAACTCGCGGGCGTGACGATGTGAAATCAGAGCACCCGCAGTAGTCCGATGATGCTGCTCAGCAAGAAGATGCTGTTCGCGGCGATGGAAGACCCCGAGCCCAGGATGTTCAGCATATTGAGCAATGGCATGGTCTGGCTCCTTCAGCGAGGGGGAAGCAAGCCTGTGCACAACGTGATTCGGAGTACTGGGCGGTACGGATCTGTGTTGGATTGCGGCGCTCCCCGGTGCCCTCCGTGGTTACGCGGGCTGCCTCCTCCTGGCCCGTCGCTCGCGCCGCGGACTCGCGGTGTGCTGAGGGGCCGATGTCCCGGGCGCTCCGGACGGCGGCGAGGATTGGGGGATGGGCGAATCGCGACGGTGTCCGTGCGGACAGGGTGAGGTCTTCGACAACTGCTGTGGGCCGGTGCTCGCCGGCGAGCGGCCCGCGCCGACCGCCGAGGCGCTGATGCGCTCGCGCTACACCGCGTTCGCGGTCGGCGACCGCGACTACCTGCTGCGCTCCTGGCATCCGAGCACCAGGCCGCCCGGGCTCGAGCTCGATCCGGATCAGCGCTGGCTGTTCCTGGAGATCCTGCGGACCGAGCGCGGCGGCCTCTTCGACGACACCGGCCTCGTCGAATTCGTCGCGCACTATCGTGCCGACGGCGCCCGCGACTCGCTGCACGAGGTGAGCACCTTCGAGCGCGCGGACGGCGCGTGGGTCTACCGCGACGGGGTGATGCGGCCATGACCGGTAGCGTCTCGGTCATGCCGCGTGTCGCGATTGAATACTGCACTCAGTGCCGCTGGCTGCTGCGGGCGGGCTGGATGGCGCAGGAGCTGCTGAGCACCTTCGGCACCGAGCTCGGCGAGGTCGCGCTGATTCCGGGCGAAGGCGGTGTCTTCCGGATCAGCGTCGACGGCGAGCAGGTGTGGGAACGCAAGGCGGACGGCGGTTTTCCCGAGATCGCGGTGCTCAAGCAGCGGGTGCGCGACCGCGTCGCCCCCGACCGCGACCTCGGCCACGCCGACGTGCAGAAGCACAGCGGCGGGTAGCGCCTCGATGAGGGGTGGTGGTCGGGCGACGGGCGGGCCTAGCAGCAGCCTCCGCCGCCGCAGCACCCGCCACCGGCCGGTCGCGGCGCCGGGCTCGGCATCGACGGCGCATTGCCGCGGCCGACGGTCGCGAACGTGGTCAGCAGCTTGACGGTGTCGTCGTGTCCGCTCGGACACGACGCGGGATCGGACGCCTGCGCCATCGGCCGGTTCACCTCGAAGGTGTCCCCACAACTACGGCAGCGGAAGCTGTAACTCGGCATCCGCTCAGCGTAACGGTGATCACTCGATCTAGTGCGTCGTGCTACCCGCTCTTCCGCAGGGACGTACCCTCGAAGAACAGATCGCACGAGGCAGAGGCGCGAGTCAGCAAATCCTCAGCCATCGAGTGGTCGCGGTAGGAGGTGCGGGAAGTTGAGTACGCAGTTCGAGACGTCGGCCGGGCAGCAGACCGGCGAGGGTCCGGTCGCGAAGACGATGTACGGACAGGTCCGCGGCCTGTGGGACGGTCCGATCGCGGTATGGCGCAGCATTCCGTACGCGGCGGCGCCCGCGGGCCCCGAACGCTTCCGCCCGCCGCGCCCGCGCGCCGAGTGGGACGGCATCCGCGAATGCACCCGCTTCGGCGATATCGCACCGCAGACCATGGGCCCGATGGTGCCCATCGATGCGGGGCTGAACACCGGCGAGGACTGCCTGTGGCTGAACGTCTGGTCGCCGCGCCCGACCGAGGACGGTGAACCGCGTCCGGTCATGGTCTGGATCCACGGCGGCGCCTACTGCCTCGGCACCGCCGCCCAGGGGCTCTACGACGGTCGTAAACTCGCCGAGGCGGGCGATGTGGTGATCGTCGCGATCAACTACCGGCTCGGCGCCTTCGGCTTCCTCGACCTGTCCTCGCTCGGTGACGAATTCGTGCCCAATCTCGGCCTGCACGATCAGATCGCGGCGCTGGAATGGGTGCGCGACAACATCTCCGGCTTCGGCGGCGACCCGGGCAACGTGACCGTTTTCGGCGAGTCGTCCGGTGGTGGTTGTGTCACAACACTTCTCACCTCGCCGCGCGCTGCCGGGCTGTTCCACAAGGCGATCGCGCAGAGCCCGCCCGCGACCACCGTCTTCGGGCCGGAGCGCTCCGCCGGTGTGGCACAGCGGTTCCTGGAGCTGCTCGAGCTGCCGCGTGCGCGGGTCGGCGAACTGCTCACTTGCCCGATCGAACGCATCGTCGACGCGGCGGGCGTGCTGCTCGACGAGATACCGTCCAAGGAACCGGGCAGGCTGGCCGCCGCGCCGGTGGTCGACGGTGAACTCGTGCCGACCTATCCGATCGATCGCTTCCAGCACGGCCGCTCGCACCGGGTGCCGCTGATCATCGGCACCAACAAGGACGAGGCCTCGCTGTTCCGGCTGTTCCGCTCGCCGATCATGCCGGTCACTCCGGATGCCGTGAACGCCATGCTGCGCGACGTGGCGGCCGGTCATCCGGGGATGTCGCACGAGCGGATCGCCGAAATCACCTCCGCCTATCCCGATCTCGACAAAACCCGCGGCGCGCTGGCCATGTCCACCGACGCGGCGTTCCGCATGCCGGCGCACTGGGTCGCCGACGCGCACGCCGGGCATTCACCCACCTGGATGTACCGCTTCGACCATGCGACGCCGATGCTGCGCGCCGCCAGGGTCGGCGCCGGGCATGCCACCGAATTGCCATATGTCTTCGGCAATTTCGGCACCTTCAACCACGACCCGACCTTCTGGCTCGGCGGCCGCAAGGTGGCCATGGAGGTATCGGGGCGGATGATGCGCCGCTGGCTCGCCTTCGCCACCCACGGCGTCCCCGCCGCGCTCGACGGCTCCAAGCACTGGCCGCCCTACCGGCCGGCCAGCCGCACCACCCTGCTCATCGACACGGTCGACCGCGTGGTCGACAATCCGGATCGCGACCTGCACACCGCATGGGGCGAACAGGCCGTCGGCTTCAGCTGAACACGCGAAATGCGCCGACACGCACCGATTCTCGCGCTTCGATGCCCGGCGGGCGGGGGTTCGACCTTAGGATCACGGTGATCAGATGCGGATCGGCGTGGTTCGGTGAGGGCAGGCTTCGCCACGCGCCGTAATCGAAGGGATTGGTAGTGAGTGTGATTCGGATGCGTGCGCTGATGCTCGCCGGGGTCGGAGCGCTCGGCACGATCGGAATGGTTGTCGCGCCGCAGGTGGCGAACGCCGAGTCGGCCGGGGCATACAGCTGTCAGTCGCTGTGGTTCTTCGACAACGGCCAGATCAACGCGCAGGGTTGTTCGGCGTCGGGGAGCGTGCCGAAGGTCGGCACGCTGAACCAGTTCGATCTCAAGGGAACCGCCGGTGTCTCCGCAGGTAAGACGTGGACCTGCGAGATGGGTATGGCGACGCAGGTGATGGCACCGCAGAACGACGTGATCGGCTTCAACTGCCAGCCGGTGCTGTGATCCGGTGGCCGCGCACCCCCTAGGGCGCGCGGCCTTTCGCCGCTACACGTCGGTGGAAAAGCGGATGCCGCCGTCGGGGATTTCCACACCCGGCCAGATACGGGCGCCGCGCAGCAGTTCACAGCGGGCACCGATCTGGGAGCCGTCACCGATGACCGCGTCGCGCACCAGCGCGCGCGGGCCGATACGGGCGCCGAACCCGATGATCGAGCGCTCGACCACCGCACCGGCCTCGATCTGCGCGCCGTCGAAGACGACCGCGCTGTCGAGCCGAGCGCCCGCGCCGACCTCGGCACCGCGGCCGATGACGGTGCCGCCGATGAGCAGCGCGCCCGGCGCGACACCCGCGCCGGGATGCACCAGCGATTCACCACGCTGACCGTTCAGCGCCGGTGACGGCGCGATACCGCGCACCAGATCGGCCGAGCCGCGGACGAAGTCCTCCGGTGTGCCCATATCCCGCCAGTACGCCATATCGACGTGGCCCTGCACCCGCGCGCCCTCGGCGAGCAGCGCGGGGAACACCTCGCGCTCCACCGAGACCGGGCGCCCCGACGGGATCTTCTCGATGTATTCGCGGCGGAACACGTAGCAGCCCGCGTTGATCTGATCGGTCGGCGGATCCTGGGTCTTCTCCAGGAACGCGGTGACCCGGCCGTCCTCGTCGGTGGGTACGCAGCCGAACGCGCGCGGATCGCTGACCCGCACCAGATGCAGCGTCACATCGGCGTTCGTCGTCTCGTGCGTCTCCAGCACCGCGTTGAGGTCGGTGCCGCCGAGCACGTCACCGTTGAACACCATGATGTTGTCGGCACGCAGCTTGGGCAGCACGTTGCGGATGCCGCCGCCGGTGCCGAGCGGCTTGGTCTCGGTGACGTACTCCAGCTCGAGGCCCAGTTCGGAGCCGTCGCCGAAGTGCTCCTCGAAGATCTCCGCCTTGTACGACGTGCCGAGCACCACGTGGGTGATCCCGGCATCGGCGATGCGGGCGAGCAGGTGCGTCAGGAACGGCAGTCCGGCCGTCGGCAGCATGGGCTTGGGCGCCGAGAGCGTGAGTGGCCGCAGCCGTGTGCCCTGACCGCCGACCAGAACCACGGCGTCCGTGTCTGCTTTTCCTGCCATCTGGGTCCCCTGTTCACGGTGGATGGTTGTGCTGACGCCAAGCCACAGGTCACGGGCCCCGGTCGCCCGTCACCTCGGCGCCCGAAGGCGCCGTACCTACATCGTGACGCTAACTCCGCGCTTTCTCACGCAGCGCAGATCGAACCGCAATCCGCTCGCGCACCGCAAGTCCGGCGCGCAACGCCAGCCGCAGCGGTGCCTGCCACCAGTGCGGATGCCTGTCTGCCTGGAAACGGTACGCGCTGGCGTGGTGAGCGGGCAGCATTACCTCCGGATTACGTCCGGCAGCATGTCCCTTTGCATGGGTGACCTCGGATGAGGGCACGAAAACGTTGTGCCAGCCCGCCTTGCCCATGCGGTCGCCGAAGTCGACGTCCTCCATGTACATGAAGTAGCGCGAATCGAAGCCGTCGATCGCGTCGAACGCCGCGCGCCGCACCAGCAGGCACGATCCGGACAGCCAGCCGACGGTCCGCTCGGAGATCTGCTCGTTCTCCTGGCGGTAGCGGCGGGTCCACGGGTTGGCGGGCCAGATCGAACCGAGGATGGCGTGGCCCGCGCCGTCGAGCAGACCGGGCACCGAGCGCGCGGAGGGGTAGACGCTGCCGTCCGGTTCCCGCACCAGCGGGCCGAGCGCGCCCGCACGCGGCCAGCGCTGCGCCGCGGCGAGCAGCTGGTCGATCGAGTCTGTGCCCCAACGGATATCGGGGTTGGCGATGACGATGAATTCGACGCTCGGATCGATCTCGGCGACGGCACGGTTGATCGCGCCGCCGTAGCCGATGTTGCCGCCGGTGCGCAGCAGGCGGACGTGCGAATTGGCCTCGGCGGCCAGCTCGGGGGTGCCGTCGGTCGACCCGTTGTCGGCGAGGATCACCTGCGGCTTCTCGCTGGTGGCGTCGGCGAGGGTCGAGATGAAGTGCTCGAGGTGCTCGCCGGGTGAATAGGTCACCGTGACGACGACAAGGCCACCGGGGGCCGCAGGATGCGATTCACTCACGAATATTCAGCCTAGTCGGAACGCCGCGCCAGCGCGTCCCGCAGTGCGGCTTCCCATGGGCGCAGCGGTGTCAGTCCGGCGGCGGCCCAGGCGTGGTTGGACAGCACCGAATATGCCGGGCGCCGTGCGGGTCTCGGAAAGGCGGATGAGTCACACGGGTGAACGCGGTCCGGGTCGGCGCCGATACCGGCGAAGACCGCGCGGGCCAACTCGAACCAGCTCGCCCGGCCCGCGTTGGTGGCGTGCAGCAGCCGCGGAGCATCCGGTCGGTTGACCAATTCCAGGAGCCCCGCGGCGAGGTCCGCGGCGTAGGTCGGCGAGCCGATCTGGTCGTCGACCACGTCGATCGTGTCGCGCTGGCGCTCCAGCCGCAACATCGTGGCTACGAAATCGCTACCCGCTCCGGCGTAGACCCACGCGGTGCGCACCACGTGCGCGTGCGGCGCCAGCTCGAGTACCGCGCGCTCACCGGCCAGTTTGGACGCGCCGTAGACAGTGGCGGGCCCGGTCGGGTCGCCGGTCTCGTACGGCCGATCGCCGGTGCCGGGGAAGACGTAGTCGGTGGACAGATGGATCAGCCTGGCGCCTGCCGCGGCGCAGGCGGCGGCGAGTACGGCCGGTCCGGTCTCGTTCACGGCGAACGCGGCCCGCGTATCGGTTTCGGCCTGGTCGACGGCGGTGTAGGCGGCGCAGTTGAGCACCACGTCGCCGGGTTCGAGCACCGCGCGCACCGCCGCGGCGTCGGTGATGTCGAGTGCGGTGTGGCCGAAACCACGGGCGTGGGGTGCGCGGCGCAGCAGTTCCTGTCCGACTTGTCCGCTCGCACCCGTCACGACCAGGCGGGCGGTGGATTCGATCGCGCGCGACGGCGCGATGTTCGGGTCGATCACAGCGCAAGTCTGGCACGCGCCACGCCCGCGCGTTGAGGTCCGCTGCGGTAACGGTTGGTTAGCCTATGGGGAACCGGGGGCTGCGTTGCCTGAACTGATCCGCTTACGGGGAAAGCAGTTTCAGTGGCGGTGCCTCTGGTGCGACAACGCCGGGGAGAGGAATCAGCGTGTCGAAAGGATTGAGGAGAGGATCGGTGCCGTCTCGATTACCGAGGGCCGGTAATGCGCCCGAATTCGGTCCGCTGCGCGCGTTCATCGCGGGTGCGGCCGTACTCGTGCTCGTCATCACCGGTCTGGCGTGGCACAGTGTCGACGCTCTCGTGTCCAATATCGAGCGGATCGGCAACCTAGGCCTCGGCGGCGGCCGTGACGGCGCCGTCGACATCCTGCTCGTCGGCGTCGACAGCCGCACCGACGCGCACGGCAATCCGCTCACCGGCGCCGAGCGCGCCATGCTGCACGCCGGCGACGAGGTCGGCACCAATACCGACACCATCGTGCTGATCCGCGTACCGAACGACGGGCGTTCGGCCACCGCCATCTCCATTCCGCGCGACTCCTATGTGGAGATTCCCGGCCTGGGCAAGGGCAAGATCAACTCCGCGTACGGCGCGACCAAAGAGACGCAGCGGATGAAGCTGATCAACCAGGGCGTCTCCGAGGCCGACGCGGACAAGCAGTCCACCCAGGCGGGCCGCCAGGCGCTGATCAAGACGGTGGCGAACCTCACCGGTATCACCGTCGACCACTACGCCGAGGTCAGCCTGCTCGGCTTCGTCCTGCTGACCGACGCCGTCGGCGGCGTCGACGTCTGCCTGAACGCCCCTGTAGACGAATGGATGTCGGGCGCGGAGTTCCCCGCGGGCCGCCAACGCCTCAACGGCCCACAGGCTTTGAGCTTCGTGCGCCAGCGCCACGACCTGCCGCGCGGCGACCTGGACCGGATCGTGCGCCAGCAGGTGTTCATGGCGCAGCTCGTCCACCAGATGCTCAGCGCGAAAACACTCGGTAATCCCACCAAGCTCAAGCAGCTCAGCGATGGGGTGGGCCGCTCGGTGGTACTGGACGACAATTGGGATGTGCTCGCGTTCCTGCAGCAGTTGAAGGATCTGACCGGCGGACAGGTGAACTTCGAGACCGTGCCCGTCGCCGATCTCAACGAGACGATCAGCACCGGCGAATCGGTGGTGCGGGTCGATCCGAAGGCCGTCAAGGCCTATGTCGCCGCCATGGTCGCGAATCGGCCCGCCGATCCCGAGCCGATCGGCATCGATCCGGCCACGGTGACCGTCGACGTGTACAACGCGAGCGCGGTCGGCGGGCTCGCCGGGCAGGTGTCACAGGCGTTGCAGGGCAAGGGTTTCCGATCCGGAAATGTCGGCAATTACACCGGCGGCACCCCGGCGGGCAGCCGGGTGCTCGCGGCGAACACCGCCGATGTGAAGGCGAAGGCGGTGGCCCGCGCTCTCGGCGGACTGACCGTGGTGGCCGATCCCACACTGTCCGCCGATTCGGTGAGCGTGGTGCTGGCGAGCGACTATTCTGGTCCGGGCTCTGCGGCGAGCACGATGTTCAACCCGTCGGAAACATCGTCGCCGACCGCGACGCCCGTGCCGCCAGCCCCTCCGATCAGCGCAGGCCAGAACGGACCGAAATGCGTGAACTGAACGATGCGTGACCACGACAGCACCCTGACCCTCACGGAAGCGGTGCTCGACCCGATCCTCGCTCGCGAGCCGGCGGGCCCGCGCGTCACCTACTACGACGACGCGTCCGGCGCGCGCATCGAGCTATCCGGGCTCACGCTGGCGAACTGGGCGGCCAAGACCGCCAATCTGATTCGCGACGAATTCGGCCTGAGTCCCGGCGCGCGGGTCGCGGTGCTGCTGCCCGCGCACTGGCAGACCGCCGCGGTACTGCTCGGCTGCTGGTGGGCGGGTGTCGAGGTGGTGCTGCACGCGGATCCCGATGCCGAACTCGCGCTCACCACGATGGAGCGGCTCGACGAGACCGACGGCATCGCCGAGGTCGCCGTGCTCTCGCTCGATCCCATGGGCGGTCCGGTGCGTGACCTGCCGGTCGGCCTCACCGATTTCGCCACCTCGGTGCGCGTGCACGGTGATCAGTTCTTCCCGGCGGGCGCCGGTGTCGCACTGGACGGTATGCCGGTCTCCGAGGTGTTGGCCGAGGCGCGGAAATCGGCGGTGCGGCAAGGGTTCTCCGAGGGCGACCGGGTGCTGTCGAGTACGCCGTGGGATACCGCCGCCGAGCTGATCGATGGTTTCGTCGCGGTGCTCGCGGCGGGTGCGTCGCTGGTCCAGGTGGTCAATCCCGACCCGGCACAGCGGGAACGGCGCATCGCTTCCGAGAGGGTTACCGCTCAGCGCTGATTTTCCGCGGATTCTTCCTGCCGCGACATATCGGGGTTACGTTTGACGCGGATCGCAGACGTTTCCGGCTCATACCACGGTATAGGTCCAATTCCGACCATGGGACGTTCCACAATCGCATAGCGTTCCGTACGGTGGGTTGTGTCGCCGCACAACCCGCGGTGCGAGCTCAGGGCCCGGAGGCGGTAGCTTGCGTGGCCACGCAGGGCACCGGGAGCGCCGCAATTCAACACAGAGGTTGAAATATGAAGCCGCAGTATTGGATTCGTTGGTTATCACAACAAGGCGCGCCCCGGCTCGCACTGCGTACGCAGGCCAGGCGCGGTGATCTCTTCTCCCAGTTGATGGGTGGGAACGGTCTCGACGATCCGTATCCCCTCATCGAGCGGATGCGTGGGCGCGGCAAACTCCAGCGCACACCGATCGCCATCGCCACCTTCGACCATGCGCTGGCGCGATCCATCCTGCGCGACAGCCGGTTCGGGGTGCGCGCCACCCAAAGTTTCAATGTTCCCCGGCCGCTGCAGGAACTCGGCAGGCGATTCCCGTTGCCGCCCAATCCGGTCGATCCGCCATCGATGCTCGTGATCGACCCGCCGGAGCACACCAAGATGCGCAAACCGGTCGCCTCGGCCTTCACCCCGCGCGCCGTCGGCAGGCTGCGCGACCGGGTCGAGACGGTCACCGAGCAGCTTCTCGACGGGCTGTCCTCCGACGGATCGGCCGACCTGATCGCGGATTTCGCGGTCAAGGTCCCGATCGCGATCATCTCCGAAATACTCGGCTTCCCCGAGTCGGACCAGGACATGTTCCTGGCCTGGGGCGACAGCATGAGCCCGCTGCTCGATATCGGCATCTCCTGGCGCGCGCACCGCACCGCGCTGCTGTCCATGGAGGTGATGAACGGCTACCTCGACGCGCACATCGCCCGCCTGCGCCGCACGCCGGGCGAGGACATCCTCAGCAGCCTGGTCACCGGCGGCGAACTCGACGATCACGCGCTGAAGGCGACCGCGAGCCTGCTCATGGGCGCGGGCTTCGAGACGACGGTCAACCTCATCGGCAACGGCATCGCCCAGTTGCTCGCGCATCCGGGCCAACTGGAGCGGCTGCGCGCCGAACCCGAGCTGTGGCCCAACGCGATCGAGGAGATCCTGCGCTTCGACCCGCCGGTGCAGACCACCGCGCGCACCGCGCTGACCGACGCCGAGGTCGAAGGCGTCACTGTGCGCAAGGGCACCACCGTGGTGCTCTCGCTGGCCGGCGCCAACCGCGACCCTGAGGTGTTCGCCGATCCGATGCGTTTCGACGTCGCCCGCGCGAACGCCAAGGACCACTTGACCTTCAGCAACGGTATCCACGTCTGCCTCGGCGCCAGCCTGGCCAGGATGGAGGGCGCCTACGCGCTGCGCGGCCTCTTCGAGCGGTTCCCCGAGTTGAAGCTCGACGGTCCGCCGCGCCGCCGCCAGCTGTACACGCTGCACGGCTACGAAAAGATGCCCGTCCGCCTCGGCCCCAAAGTCCCGGTCCCAGAACCCACCACCGTCTGACCTGGCGTCAGTGTGCGGTCAGGTCGGTGAATGCCGGGTGGCGCCAACCTGATTGCACACTCGCCCGTCAACCCTTCCAGACGTAGCGGGTTTTGGGGCGGCCTGCGCGGCCGTAGTCGGAGTGGCGGGTGACGAGGCCGTCCTCGGCCAGCTTTTCCAGGTAGCGCCATGCGGTGATGCGCGAGACGCCGACGGTGGTCGCGGTATCGGCGGCGGTGATGCCGTCGGTGGCGGCGCGGACCGCGCGCGAGATCTGGTCGAGCGTCTGCGGTGCGACGCCCTTCGGGGCGGACGCGCGCTGATCGGGGGTGCGCAGCGCGCCGAGCGCGCGATCGATGTCGTGCTGGGAGATGGCGGCCTCGCCCGCGGGCAGTGCGGCGCGGAATTCGCGATAGCGCTCCAGCTTGTCGCGGAAGGCCGCGAAGGTGAACGGTTTCAGCAGGTATAGGACGACACCGTAGGACACCGCGGTGCGCACCAGGGTCAGGTCGCGGGCCGACGTGATCGCGATGACGTCGGGCCGCGGGGCTAGGCCGGTCAGTGCCGCGGCGACATCGAGGCCGCTGGCGTCGGGCAGGCCGATATCCATCAGCACCAGATCGATCGGGCTGCCCTCGGCGGCCGCCTCCGCGGTCGCCCGCATCGCCTCGCGTCCGGTGTGCGCCACCGCGACGGGCGTGAAGCCGGGGATGCGTTCGACGTAGGCGCGGTGGGCTTCGGCGATGAGTGGTTCGTCCTCGACGATGAGCACCCTGATCATCGCGTGGTCCGCGGGATATGCACGGTCACCGCGCTTTCCGGGGTACGCGAGGTGCCGATGGTGCCGCCGTATCTGGCGACCACCCGATGCACCAGGGCAAGGCCTAACCCATGGTGATCGGCCTTGGTGGAATAACCGCGTTCCGCGGCGCGGGCGAATGTCTCCGGTGACATACCGGGCCCACTGTCGGCGACCCGAACAAAAAGCACAGAAGTATCATGCCGTACGGTCACTTCCACCCAACCGGCGGCACTGTCCGCGGCGGCGTCCAGCGCGTTATCGATCAGATTGCCGACCAGGGTCACCGATTCCTGCGCGGTCAGCGGCGCGGTGGAATCCAGCGCGGTGTCCTCGGTGATGCTGAGTTCGATGCCGCGCTCGGCGGCCTGATTCACCTTGCCGAGCAGCAGTGCGGCCAGCGCCGGATCGCCGACGGCGGCAAGCAGCCGATCGATCAGCGCTTGGGACAGTTCGAGTTCCGCGGTGGCGAACTCCACCGCCTCCCGGTACCGGCCGAGCTCGACCATGGTGATCACCGTGTGCAGCCGGTTCGCCGACTCGTGCGCCTGCGAGCGCAGCGATTCGGCGAAGCTGCGCACCGAGTCGAGTTCGCCCATCACCCCGCGCAATTCGGTGTGGTCGCGGATGGTGAGCACGGTGCCGACCGGGGTGCCCTCCCATTCGACCGGATCCTGGTTGATCAGCAGGATCCGGGAGTCGGTCACGTGCATCTCGTCGCGCACCAGTCCGGTGCCGAGGTGCTGGAACGAGACCGGTAGATCGGATCGATGCACCTCGCCCGCGGGTAGCTCGAGCAGCCTGCGCGCCTCGTCGTTCACCACGTCGGCGCGATCGCCGGTGGTGTCGAACACCATCAGGCCCTCGCGGATCGAATGCAGTACCGCGTCGTGGTGTTCGTACATGGTGCGCAGCTCGGCGGGCGCGAGACCGCGCGTCTGCCTGCGTAGCCTGCGGCTCAGCAGCAGTGAGCCGAGTGTCGCCAGCGCGAGGCCGCCCGCCGTGACGCCGAAGATCAGCGGCAGCTGCGCGCCGACCTGATCGCCGATCTTGTCCCTGGTCACCCCGGCCGACACCAGCGCGACGATGGCGCCGTTCTCGTAGACCGGCGTCACCGCCCTGATGGACGGGCCGAGGGTGCCCGCGAAGGTTTCGGTGAACGTCTCACCGGCCAGCGCGCGATCGATATTGCCGCTGAACGGCTGGCCGATGCGCTCGGGCACGGTGTGGGTGTAGCGGGTGCGGTCCGGCGCCATCACCACGATGAAGTCCATACCGGTCTGGATCCGGATGCGCTCGGTCACCGGCTGCAACAGCGCGGTCGGATCCGGCGTGTGCAGCGCCGCGGCCGTGGACGGCGCGTCGGCTACGCTCACCGCGATCGCCATCACCTGCTGTGTCGTCGCGCGGTCCCGATTGTGCCGCTCCTCGAGAATCGCCAGTGCCGCACCGGCGGCGACGACAAGCACAATGACCGACATATGCAGCACCAACGTCTGTCCGGCAAGTGACAACCGTCTACGCATATTTGCTGCCTCCACTGAACGTAATGCACGAAACCGTGACCGCCGTCACGATCGCGGCAACCATTCTGCATGGTCAGGCGTACACCGTCGGACCTCGGTACCACCTGGAGGACACGACTCGCAATGAGCGACTCAACGCAAACCACGCGGCGCGACCGCACCCACTGGCTGTATCTGGCCGTTATCGTCGCGGTTATCGCCGGCATCCTGGTCGGCTGGTTGGCGCCCAAGTTCGGGCAGTCGGTGGCCCCACTCGGCACCATGTTCGTCAACCTGATCAAGATGATGATCGCACCGGTCATCTTCTGCACCATCGTGCTCGGCATCGGCTCGATCCGTAAGGCCGCCACCGTCGGCAAGGTCGGTGGGCTCGCCATCGGCTACTTCCTGATCATGTCGACCTTCGCGCTCGGCATCGGCCTGCTCGTCGGCAACCTGATCAAGCCGGGCGACGGACTGAACATCGCCAAGACCGCCAAGGCCGGCGCGGAGTACGCGAAGACCGCGCACAACGCCGGTGGCACCTGGGATTTCATCCAGGGCATCATTCCGACCTCGCTGCTGTCCTCGCTGACCGCGGGCAGCGTGCTGCAGGCACTGTTCGTCGCGCTGCTCGTCGGCTTCGCGCTGCAGGCGATGGGCAGTGCGGGTGAGCCGATCCTGCGCGGGGTCGCCTCCATCCAGAAGCTGGTGTTCCGCATCCTGGTGATGATCCTGTGGCTGGCACCGGTCGGCGCGTTCGGCGCCATCGCGAACGTCGTCGGCAAGACCGGTCTGGACGCCGTGGTCAAACTCGGCATGCTGATGATCGCCTTCTATCTGACCTGCCTGATCTTCGTCTTCGGCGTGCTCGGTGTGCTGCTGCGGACGGTGTCGGGTGTGTCGATCTTCAAGCTGGCCCGCTACCTGGCCCGCGAATACCTGCTGATCGTCGCCACCTCGTCCTCGGAGTCGGCGTTGCCGCGGCTCATCGCGAAGATGGAGCACCTCGGCGTGGAGAAGACGACCGTCGGTGTCGTCGTGCCGACCGGCTATTCATTCAACCTGGACGGCACGGCCATCTACCTGACCATGGCGTCGCTGTTCATCGCCGAGGCGATGGGCAAGCCGCTCGCGCTCGGCGAGCAGCTCGGCCTGCTGCTGTTCATGATCGTCGCGTCGAAGGGTGCGGCGGGCGTCACCGGCGCCGGTCTCGCGACGCTGGCGGGTGGTCTGCAGAGTCATCGGCCGGAGCTGCTCGACGGTGTCGGCCTGATCGTCGGCATCGACCGGTTCATGTCCGAGGCGCGCGCGCTCACCAACTTCTCCGGTAACGCCGTCGCCACCGTGCTGGTCGGCACCTGGACCAAGACCGTCGACGCCGACCGGGTGCGCCAGGTGCTCGACCGCAAGATCCCGTTCGACGAGCAGACCATGGTCGACGACCATGCCGCTCCCGAAGGCCCGGAGAAGGACGAGAAGAACCTCGTCTCGGCCTGATCCGATACCTGATCGGTGCGACTGGGACGGCACCGAATAGGAGAGCAGGGTCCGTGCATCATGCGCGGACCCTGCTTTTTGCCCAGCGCGACAACTGATTTCGTGAGGACATGGGTAACTTGTCGGGCACGCCCAGAACTCTGCCGGGTGCCTGACCGCCGGCCGCCGATATCACCAACGCGGCAGTCGGTCTGGCCTGAATACGCGGAGAGGCGGTCAAGCCCACTTCTCGGGATTCAGCAGATGCTGGGTGACGGCAGTGGCATGACCGTGGCCGAAACCGTGCTCGGT
The DNA here is from genome assembly GCF_044547285.1 of Nocardia sp. NPDC052566. Lineage (NCBI taxonomy): Bacteria > Bacillati > Actinomycetota > Actinomycetes > Mycobacteriales > Nocardiaceae > Nocardia > Nocardia sp. NPDC052566. Next base: position 747,725 of record NZ_JBIUAF010000006.1, read on the forward strand.
CTTCAGCCACGCGACGAGCTCCTTGTGCGACGTCAGCCCGGTCTCCCGCATGGCGGCCTTCCACTCGTCGATCGTCCTGCCGTACTTGGCCTCGATGGACGGAAAGTAGGACGCGGGCCCGTGCGGCTTGGTCGTCGCCATGATTCATCTCCTTGCTCGTCTGCCGTTCAGCTGTAGGGACGACGGGCCATTCGAGAACTCATCGGTACGAGCACGTCTGTGTCGGCGATCACATCACCCCACGCGTCGAATCTCACGAGAACGGATGCGCGGGCGTAGCAATCGGTGCGCGGTAGCGTGGGGTTATGGCTGACGTTGTGGTGGTCGGGTCGGGGCCCAACGGGCTCACGGCGGCGGTGATCTTGGCCAGGGCGGGGCTTTCGGTCGAGGTGTTCGAGGCGGAGCCGACGGCGGGGGGTGGGTCGCGGACGCAGGAGTTGACGTTGCCGGGGTATCGGCATGATCTGTGTGCCGGGGCGCATCCGATGGCGTTGGCGTCACCGGTGTTTCGGGCCTTCGATCTCGCGGCGCACGGGGTGGAGCTGCTGGCGCCGGAGGTTTCGTACGCGCATCCGCTGGACGGGGGGACGGCCGGGCTGGCGTGGCGCGATCTGGATCGGACCGTCGAGGGGCTCGGCCGGGACGGCGCCGCCTGGCGTGGGCTGTTCGGGCCGCTGGTGCGGCGGTGGCGGGAGGTGGTCGATGTCGCCATGTCGGATCTGCGGCGGCTGCCCGCCGATCCGTTCGCCGCGGTGCGGTTCGGCCTGCGGTTGCTGGAACAGGGATCGCCGCTGTGGAACATCAGGTTTCGTGAGGCGGCCGCGCCCGCGATGCTGACCGGTATTGCGACGCACGCGATTACGCCGCCACGCGCGCTGCCCGCGGTCGGTGCGGGACTGCTGCTCGGCACGCTCGCGCACGCGGGCGGCTGGGTGCTGCCGCGCGGTGGCAGCCAAGCCATTCCTGATGCGCTGATCGCCGAGCTCGAACGGCTCGGCGGCCGTGTCCATACCGGTCACCGCGTCGATTCGCTGGACGAATTCGCCGACGCCCGTGCGGTACTGCTCGACCTGGCGCCCGCCGAACTGCTGCGCATCGCGGGCGACCGGCTACCGGACCGATATGCCAAGGGGCTGCGGCGCTTCCGCTACGGCGGCGCGGCGTGCAAGGTCGATTTCGCACTCTCCGGCCCGGTGCCGTGGCAGGCCGAGGGCTGTGCGCGCGCGGGCACGCTGCATCTGATCGGCACCCGCGCCGAGGCCATGGCCGCCGAAAAGGCCATCGCCGCAGGACAACACGTGGAGCGCCCCTACGTGCTCGCCATCCAGCCCGGCGTCGTCGATCCGAGCCGCGCCCCGGCGGGCGGGCACACCTTCTATGCCTACACCCATGTCCCCAACGGCTCGACCCGCGACGTCAGCGAGTCGGTGATCGCCCAAATCGAGCGTTTCGCACCGGGTTTCCGCGACCTCATCGTCGCCGAGCACGTCTACACCGCCGCCGAACTCCCCGCCCACAATGCCAACTACATCGGCGGCGACATCTCCGCGGGCGCGATGACCCTGCGCCAGACCGCTTTCCGCCCCATCGCCCGCTGGAACCCCTACGCCACACCGCTGCCCGGCGTCTACCTGTGCTCCGCGGCCACTCCGCCCGGCCCCGGCGTCCACGGCATGTCCGGCCTGCATTCGGCCCGGCACGTCCTGCGCGACCGCTTCGGCATCACCACCGATCCACTGGACCTACTCGCCTCCCGAGCCGCCCAGGCCAGCTGACCGCAGGCCCCTACGGGAGGTCGACCTGGGCGAGGACGCACAGGTGGTGCCCGCGCCAGGTCCAGCTGGTGCAGCGGCCAGAGAGCCGCGGAGGCACTGAGATCCGTCGAGCGCAGTCATATGGCCCTTGATTACGGCGTGTCGCAGGGCCATTCGACTGCGCTCGGCGAATGAGACGGTGTCCGTTAGACCTTCGCGGTGCGGTAGAGGTCGGGTTCGAGGTAGATGACGCGGGCGGCGGGGACGGCGCCGCGAACCCTGGCCTCCGCCTCGTCGATGGCGGTGGCGATCTCGGCGATCTCCAGGCCGGGGACGATGGCGATCTTTGCCGCGACGAGGATTTCGTCGGGGCCGAGGTACTGGGTCTTGAGGTGGATGACGCGGTCGATGCGGGTGCCGTCGACCAGGTTCTCCCGGATCGCGCGGTCCTCGGCGGGCGTCGCGCCCTCACCGATCAGCAGGCTCTGCATCTCCACGATCAGCACCAGCGCGATCACGCCGAGCAGCAGGCCGATGGCCAGCGTGCCGACGCCGTCCCAGACCGGATTGCCGGTGAGCATGGTCAGGCCGACGCCCGCGAACGCGAACACCAGGCCGATCAGCGCGCCGGTGTCCTCGAGCAACACCACCGGCAGTTCCGGGCTTCGCGAGTTGCGGATGAACCGCCACCAGCTCGAATCGCCCTTCAGCGGCTGCGATTCCTTCATCGCCGTCATGAAGCTGAAGCCCTCGAGCGCGATCGCGATCACCAGGATGACGATCGCGATGATCGGATTGCTCAGCTCCTCGGGATGCTGGATCTTGTGCACGCCCTCGTAGATCGCGTAGATCGAGCCGAGGGTGAACAGCACAAGCGCGACGATGAACGAGTAGAAGTACCGGTTGCGCCCGTACCCGAACGGGTGCAGCTGATCGGCTTCCTGTTCCGCGCGGCGCTGCCCGAGCAGCAGCAGCCCCTGGTTGGCGGTATCGGCCACCGAGTGCACCGCCTCGGCCAGCATCGACGCCGAACCGGTGAGCGCCGCACCGACGAACTTCGCCGCCGCGATCCCCGCATTCGCCGACAATGCGGCGAGAATCGCCTTTTTGCCACCACCAGCCGACATATCCCGGATGTCCTCTCCGTCTTCCGCAACCTCGATCTTGGCTAACTTAGCCTGTCCGCGGGCACGGCCCGACCACCCGAGGCCGATCGGGGTGGATAGGGCAGATCAGCCGGTCCCACCGACGACGGCACAGAACAGCTGCGCGTCCCCGTCCACCGCCTGTGCGCGGATATCGCTGTCGGCGGCCGAAATCCAGGCCGCGCCGCCGCGTTCGATCACCAGCGGCGCGCCGTCCTGCAGCAGCCGCACCGAACCCGCCGTGCACAGCACGATGCCAGGCCCGGCGGCGGTGAGCGGCACCTGGCCCGATCCCGCGATGAGATCGAAGCGCCGCAGCGCGAATTCCGGCGCGGGGGTCCGGTAGCGCACCGATCCGTCCCCGGCGGGTTCGGGCAGCACGATCGGCACGTCCAGCGGCTCGAAATCCAAGACCCGCAACAGTTCCGGCACGTCGACGTGCTTGGGCGTGAGACCGCCGCGCAGCACATTGTCGGAGTTGGCCATGATCTCCACGCCGAGCCCACGCAGATACGCGTGCAGGTTGCCCGCCGCGAGGAACAGTCCCTGTCCCGGCTCCAGCGTCACCCGGTTCAGCAGCAGCGCCGCGAGCACGCCGGCGTCGCCGGGGTAGGCCTCGGCGAGTTCGAGTGCGGTGCGCGCCTCGGGCGTGAACTTCCGCGTGCCCTTACCGGACAGGTAGCGCACGCATCCGTCGAGCACCGCGGGCAGCAGCGACGACAACGCGGCCTGCGGCAGGGTGATCCAGGTGGTGAACAGCGTCCGCAGTCCGGCCGAATCCGGCGAGGAGGCAAGCAGATCCGCGTACGACTCGAGGAGCACCACGTCGAGCGCGCGGAACAGTTCGACGGTGTGCACCGGATCGCGGAATCCGGCGAGTGCCTCGAACCGGTCGAGCGCGACCACCAGTTCCGGCTTGTGGTTCTCGTCGCGATAGTTGCGCATCGGCGAATCCAGCGGCACCCGCGCCCGGTTCTCCCGCTCGTAGCCCGCCTTGGCCTGGGCCAGGCTCGGGTGCGCCTGCAGCGACAGCGGCTCCTCGGCCGCGAGGATCTTCAACAGGAACGGCAGCTTTCCACCGAATTCCGGTGCGGCGGAGCCGAGTTCGCGATCGGGGTCGGCGGAGACGAGCTCGAGCAGCGACCGCTTCGTCCCGTCGACGCGCACGTGCGCCGGATCGGCGGGATGCGCGCCGAACCACAGTTCGGCCTCCGGATGTGCGGAGGGAACCGGCCGCCCGCACAGCTGCGCGAGCGCGGTGCGCGAACCCCAGGCGTAGGAGCGAAGTGCACCAACGAGTTCGTGCACTAGTAGCGACCCCCGTCGTAGTCGCCCTGACCCGCGGTCGCGGCGCCGTGCGCACCGATCAGTCGCAGATAGGCCGCGGCCATCTCCAGCCGCAGCGCGAGCACCGCGAGCTGCTCGACCTCGCTGCCGCGCCCGGTGCCGGGCTCCTCGGGGCGCGGTTGCGTCGGATCGGTGAGCGTGGAGTGCAGCAGGTCGACCTCGGCGCTGATCAGGTCGGCGTCGACCAGTCCGGTGCCGGTGCCGCCGAAGACGGCGAGCCTGCGCCGCGCGGCCACCTGATCCGGATCGACGCTGAGCACGAATACCCGCAGCCGTTCGACCGGCGCCGGTCCGTCGAGTTGTTCGTCGTGGAAGAGCGGATCGAAGCCGGGCGCGGATTCACCGGCGGCCTCGACCATGCGCGGATTGGCGGCGACGGCCTCGGCCAGATCCACCGCGCTCGCCACCCGGCCCGCCGCGGCGAGCAGTACCTCGGCGCCGTGTTCGGCCAGCACCGCGCTGGCGGGGGAGTCACCGGCGAAGACGATCCCGCGCTGCTGCATGCGCGCGGCCAGCGTCTTGGCCGGATTGTGGAACACCTCGTTGTGCGGGCCGTCGCGCAACGCTTCCGCGTCGAGCACGTCGGCCAGCTCGGTCAGGTCGGGCACGGCGGCGCCGGAGCGGGCCGGATCCACCGCGCTCAGTACCGCGATCCCCGCGGCGAGGAAACGTAGCAGGCGGTTGTGGTCGAGCACCTGGACCCGCGGCTGCAACAGCGCGGCGCGGCCAGCGGCCGCCGCGCGTAGCGGACCCTCGTGCGGTGCGGCGACCACCACTTCGGCGCCGCGGCGCAGCGCGCGGTCGACCGCGTCGATCAGCCGGGGATCGCCCGCGTCGTCACCGCAGACCAGCACCACGTCCAGCGGTCCGACCCACGGCGGCAGTGCGGAAACGGGCACGATGGGCATGCCCGCGCGTTCGCCGAGCGCGGCGACGAGCAGGCTCGCGGCGCGCGCGGCGCGGCCCGAGCCGGACACGAACACCACGCTGCGTGGCCGCAGATCGGCCAGTCGCGCCAGGGCGTCCTCACCGACGGCCGCGGCGGTGGCGCGTACCTGAGCGCCACCGGATGCGGCCGAGCGCAGGGCGCCGCCGCTATCGGCTGCCTCGAGCGACGCGGCATCGTCGAGGTCGAGTACCGGTGTTCCAGCGATCATCGGGCGTCCCACCTCCCCTCATCGCGCTGTTGTCTCTCGCGCCCCGCTCCCACCTGGGTCCGGAGGGAGCCCAGGCCGGGCGAATCCACGCTCTGTGATTCCACTATTCCAGTCAGGAGCGCACGATGCTCAGAATCTCGGTTACGAGTGCGTCTACTTCCTCAGGCGATCGGGCCTCTACGTTGAGCCTGAGCAGTGGTTCGGTATTCGACGCGCGCAGGTTGAACCAGGCGTTGTCGGCGAGCTGCACGGTGACACCGTCCAGTCGATCCACCGAGTGCGCCCGGCTCTCGAATGCCTCCAGCACAGTCATCGTCCGCTCCTTTGCGTCCGCCACTGTTGAATTGATCTCTCCGGAGGCCGCATATGTTGCATACGACGACATCAGTTCCGACATCGGCCGGTCTTTCTCGCCGAGCGCGGCGAGCACGTGCAGCGCCGCGAGCATGCCGGAGTCCGCGCCCCAGAAGTCGCGGAAGTAGTAGTGGGCCGAGTGTTCGCCGCCGAATACCGCACCGGTGGCGGCCATCTCCTGCTTGATGAACGAGTGCCCGACGCGGGTGCGCACCGGGGTGCCGCCGAGTTCGGTCACCAGTTCGGGCACCGCTTGCGAGGTGATCAGGTTGTGGATGACCACCGCGCCCGGCTCCTTGGCCAGTTCGCGCTCGGCGACCAGCGCGGTGACCGCCGACGGCGATACCGGATCACCGTTCTCGTCGACCACGAAGCACCGGTCGGCGTCGCCGTCGAAGGCCAGGCCGATATCGGCGCCGGACTTGCGGACCAGCGCCTGCAGGTCGACCAGGTTCTTCGGGTCGAGGGGATTGGCCTCGTGGTTGGGGAACGAGCCGTCGAGTTCGAAGTACAGCGGCACGATCGTCACCTGCGGCAGGGTGCCGAGCACCTCGGGCACCGTGTAGCCGCCCATGCCGTTGCCCGCGTCCACCGCGATGGTGAGCGGGCGGATGTTGTCGAGGTCGACCAGCCCGCGCAGGAACTTCGCGTAGTCGGGCAGCAGGTTGATCTCGGTCGCGGTGCCGCGCGCACCGTCGTGGCCGGGGACGCCGTCGATCATTTCCTGCTTGATGGTGGCCAGCCCGGTGTCCTGGCCGACCGGCAGCGCCTTGGCCCTGCAGAGCTTGATGCCGTTGTACTCGGCCGGGTTGTGGCTGGCCGTGAACATGGCACCGGGGCACCCCAAATCGCCTGAGGCGAAGTACAGCTGGTCGGTCGAGGCGAGCCCGATGTGCACCACGTCCAGCCCCTGCGCGGTCACGCCGTCGGCGAAGGCGGCGGCCAGTGCGGGGGAGGATTCGCGCATGTCGTGTCCGATGACGATGCGGGCCGCGCCCTCGCCGCGCATCAGCCGTGCGAAGGAGGCGCCGACATCGGCGACGAATTCCGCGTCGATCTGTTCACCGACCACACCGCGAACGTCGTAAGCCTTGATCACACCGTTCACGAACTCGGCAGAGCGGGCGACTGTCATGGCCACCACACTAGTGTGCCCCCACATCGCGCTCGGACCAGTCCCCACCCCTGCGCTGATTTCCGCGGTTCGGCCGAATCAGGAGGCAAACCGATGTCTACGGTGAGAGCGCCTCGGCGACAATAGATTTCGTGAGAACATGGGTAACTCGCCGGGTACCGGCCAACTTACCGGGCATCTGACCGCCGGCCGCGATCTAACCGGAGGCGCACTCGAGTCCGGCCTGAAGTGCGGAGAGGCGGGGGAGCATATACCTAGTTCGGCGGATCGGGCAGCACCCGTAGATGCCCGCGGCGGCCGGTGCGGGTCGGCCGCTGCGGCGGCGGGGGAGCGTAATCGGAGTACCCGCGCTGTTCCTGCTCCGGCGGGCGGCGGCGTAGGCCGGCCTCGCGCACCGCTTCGGCCAGTGCGGTCAGATCGTCGTCATCCGGTGTGCTGGAAGAGAATCCGCCCTCGTGGCGGACCATGTCCCAGCCCTTCGGCGCGGTGATCCGGGAGGCATGTGTTTCGCAGAGATCCCAGGAGTGCGGTTCGGCTACCGTGGCCAGCGGACCCACCACCGCCGTCGAATCCGAGTACACATACGTGAGCGTCGCGACGGCCGGATTCTTGCAGCCGGGTCGGCAGCAGCGACGCATGGGGATCACGCCGATGAGAGTAACCCCCCTGGCGCGTTCGCGGGGATAGGACACGCTTATGCGACTGTTATTCGTCCTCTTCGGGATCGATGATCTCCGGGTCGACGCCGAGATAGGTCGCCACCTGCTGGACCAGTACCTCGCGCAGCAGATCGACCAGATCGTCGGGATCGCTGGCGCGCAACTCCAATGGCTTGCGGAACAACACGACTCGCGCGCGGGTTGCGGTGCCGTACCTGTCGACGCCCGCCGGGATGAGCCGGGAGAGCGGTACCGCGCCGTCGGCCACCACCTCATCCGGCCAGGTGACCGAATCCGGGTGCAGCGGACGAATTTTCGGCACATCGTCGACCGCGATATCGAGCTTGGTCAGCCGGTCGTGCCAGCGGGTGTCCAGCGGTGCGAATGCCTCGAGCACCAGCCGGTCGAATTTCTGTCCTCGGGTGCGCCATGCGGGCACGGTCGGCGGCAGCATGGGCCCGCGCACCCCGCGCCCACGCCGGGTCACCGACCTGGCGGTCGGCGGTCGACGATTCCGGAAACGTGCCATACCTGAAATCTAGGCCAGCTCACGCCCGCCCGCTTGTCCGGGTGCTCGGCGTGCCGGTCGGTGCGTCGCGGGATTCGAGGGGCGTACCCCCGGAGTTACCCACGTGGGTAACTCCGGGCCCAACCCCGGTGTCTAACCGATGCCGCGCTTGAGGCGGCGGCGCTCCCGCTCGGAGAGGCCGCCCCAGATGCCGAAGCGCTCATCGTGGGCGAGTGCGTATTCCAGGCACTCGTCACGTACCTCGCAGCCCATGCAGATCCGTTTCGCCTCACGGGTCGAGCCGCCCTTCTCGGGGAAGAACGCCTCCGGATCGGTTTGCGCGCACAGGGCACGTTCCTGCCACTGCTCTTCGATGGACTCGAACATCTCGTCGAAGCCCGTGACGACCAGGCTGAGCCGGGGCGCCGAGACTTCGCCACCCCCTTCTTGCTCCATCCGGCCGACTTCTGCGCAGACGCCACGTGCTGCGCCTGCCGTGGAATCGCTCGGCGAGACCAGCTCATTGGCCATCGCTCCGCCTCCTCACTGTGTGTTAGCGCAGAATGATTCTTTCCGTCGGACCAACGCGCACACCGACGGCACTACCCCGCGACGTTGTCTCGCGGACATCCCCGAGCTCGTCATCCCAGTGGGAACATCTGTTCGAAAATCCGTCCGCGCCTTGAACTCTCGCGCGGACCCGGAATGACATGACTGTGATTAGACACGCCGGACGTGTCGATGGTCAAGCCGCCGACGCTATTCCGTTACTATCCGCCGCCGCCTTCCGAGTCGATCTTGAAGTGCCGCACGGCAAATGACCAGCAAATATAGGAGGAATCGCGCCGTCTCCCGGACCGCATAGGCTGTGCGGATGTGACTGGACAACAAACCGGCCCGGCACCCGCCGACGGGCCGCGGATCGCCGTCCTGGTGGGCGGAGTCGGTGGCGCGCGCTTCCTGCAGGGCGTTCGGGAACTGCTGCCCGACGCCGATATCTCCGCGATCGTCAATGTCGGCGACGACGTGTGGATGCACGGCCTTCGTATCTGCCCCGACCTCGATACCTGCATGTACACCCTGGGTGGTGGCATCGATACCGAACGCGGCTGGGGGCATGCCGACGAAACGTGGCATGCCAAAGAGGAGCTGGCGAAGTACAACGCTCAGCCCGATTGGTTCGGTTTGGGTGACCGCGATATCGCGACCCACTTGATTCGCAGTGAAATGTTGCGTGCCGGGTATCCGCTCTCCGCGGTCACCGAGGCGCTCTGCAACCGGTGGCAGCCGGGCGTGAAATTGATCCCCGCAACCGACGATCGATGCGAAACGCACGTTGTTGTCAGTGACCCTGACAACCCTGGCGAACGTCGCGCGATCCATTTCCAAGAGTGGTGGGTTCGTTACCGCGCGGCCATCGAGACCCACGGATTCGCCACAATTGGCGCGGATCAGGCCAAGCCGGCCCCAAATGTGACAGAGATCATAGCCGGTGCTGACGCGGTGTTGCTCGCCCCGTCCAATCCGGTGGTCAGCATCGGCGCGATCCTCGCCGTTCCCGGCCTGCGCGGGGCGCTACGCACCACCGATGCCAAGGTCATCGGCCTTTCGCCGGTGATCGACGGCAAGCCGCTGCGCGGTATGGCCGACGAATGTCTTTCGGTGATCGGCGTGGAAACCACCGCCGAGGCGGTCGGCAGGCATTACGGCGCGCGCTCGGACACTGGCATCCTCGACGGCTGGCTGGTACACAGCACCGACACCGCCGACGTGCCCGGCGTCGAAGTGCGCAGCGTGCCGCTGCTGATGACCGATCCGGCAACCACCGCCGAGATGGCGCGGGCGGCACTGGAATTGGCAGGGGTGAAACCGTGACCGAGGTGCTGTCCGATCACGCCGCCGGCGAGCTGCGCATCCTGCCCGTCGCCGGGCTGCCGGAGTTCCGGCCCGGCGACGATCTCGCCGCCCACCTCGCCGAGCGTGCCCCGTGGCTGGCCGACGGCGACATCCTCGTGGTCACCAGCAAGATCGTCGCGAAGGCCGAGGGCCGCATCGTCGCCGCACCGCTGGATCCGGAGGAGCGCGACACCGCCCGTCGTGCGCTCGTCGATCAGGAAGCCGTGCGCGTGCTCGCGCGCAAGGGCCGCACGCTGATCACCGAGAACCGGCTCGGCATCGTCCAGGCCGCCTCCGGCGTGGACGGTTCCAATGTCGAACAGGGCGAATTGGTACTGCTGCCGGTCGATCCCGATGCCAGCGCCAAAGCGCTGCGCGCCGCGCTGGCCGAGCGGCTCGGCGTGAACGTCGCGGTGGTCATCACCGACACCATGGGCCGGGCCTGGCGCAGCGGTCAGATCGACGCCGCGATCGGCGCGTCCGGGCTGCGGGTACTGCACAACTATGACGGCGCGGTGGACGGGCAGGGCAACGAACTGCACGTCACCCTGGTCGCCATCGCCGATGAACTGGCCGCGGCGGCGGATCTGGTGAAGGGCAAGCTCGGCGGTGTCCCGGTCGCGGTGGTGCGCGGGCTGCCCGTCACCGACGACGGCTCCACCGCCAAGGATCTGCTGCGCGGCGGCACTGACGACCTGTTCTGGCTCGGCACCGCCGAGGCCATCGAGAAGGGGCGTCGCGAGGCGATCCTGCTACGCCGTTCGGTGCGCCAGTTCGCCGATACCCCGGTCGATCCCGAGCGGGTGCGCGCGGCGGTCGCGGTGGCGCTCACCGCCCCCGCGCCGCATCACACCCGCCCGGTGCGCTTCGTGTGGGTGCGCAAGCCGGGTCTGCGTGCCCAGCTGCTCGAGGCGATGGCCGAGAAGTGGCGCACCGATCTCACCGCCGACGGCCGCGGCCCCGAGAGCGTCGAACGCCGGATCGCCCGTGGCCGCATCCTTTTCGACGCGCCCGAGGTGATCATCCCGTTCTGTGTGCCCGACGGCGCGCACGACTATCCGGACGAGCGGCGTCGCGCCGCCGAGCGCACCATGTTCACCGTCGCGGCCGGCGCCGCGGTGCAGGGCCTGCTCGTCGCGCTGGCCACCGAGGGCCTCGGCAGCTGCTGGATCGGGTCGACGATCTTCGCCCCGGAGATCACCCGCGAGGTGCTCGGGCTGGCGGCCGACTGGAATCCGCTGGGTGCCATCGCCATCGGTCATCCGCCGGAGGAGCTGGCCCCGCGCCCCACGCCGATGCCCGGCTTCGGGCTGGTCGAGCTGTGAGCGAGCGAACCAAAGACATAGCGCCGGATGCCGGCACGGCGGAGCCGAGCGCTAGCGAGGTGGAGTCGTGACGGCTGAGTCGCTGCACGCCTCGGCGACGGGACTGCTCGAAGCATGGCGTCCGCCGGTCGGTTCCGACAGCTCCCTGCGCGAGGCGATGCTCGCGTTCCTCGGCTCGGCGCCGCGCGGCTGCCTGCGCGAGCACGCGCCCGGTCACATCACCGCCTCGGCGGTGGTCTTCTCGCACGACCAGCGCGAGGTGCTGCTGACCCTGCATCCGCGCGTCGGGCTGTGGATCCAGCTCGGCGGGCACTGCGAGGAGGGCGACGAGACGGTGCCGGACGCGGCGCTGCGCGAGGCGGTCGAGGAGTCGGGCATCGCCGATCTGCGGCTCGAGCCCGAGCTGTACGGCGTGCAGGCGCATCCGATCACCTGCTCGCTCGGCGTGCCGACTCGGCACCTCGATCTGCTGTTCCGCATCACCGCGCCGAAAGACGCTGTCCCCGTGCGTAGTTCGGAGTCGACCGATCTGCGCTGGTGGCCGGTCGACGCACTTCCCGAGAACGCCGAGGTGTTGCTGTACTGACGATCTGGTCGACAAGGGCGAGCGGGTCGGCCGCTCGCCCTTCTTCGGCCCTGTTGAGATTTACAAATCGACAGATTTGTCTAGACAACAGACAAGCTGATCTCTAATGTCAACTTCAGCTGTACTGCGCGTCGCACGTTGGCGCGCCGCCTGATGAAGTGGAGACAACGATGTCGACGAATACCGACATGTCGGGTGTGCACGTCGAGGTGCCGGGCTGGCGGGATCGCAAGCGATACCTGTGGCTGTGGGGATTGTTCGCGCCGACCGGCCTGTTCACCATCGGCCTGCCCGCGATCTGGATGCTCAACGAACTCGGCTGGCATCGCCTGGCCCAGGTGCCGTTCTGGCTCGGCCCGATCCTGGTCTATGTGCTGATTCCGCTGGCGGACATCTTCTTCGGGCCGGACGGCGACAACCCGCCCGACGAAGCGATGGAGTACCTGGAGAACGACAAGTACTACCGCTATCTGACCTACCTCTATCTGCCGTTCCAGTACGCGTCGCTGATCATGGCCTGCTATCTGATCAGCGCGGCGGATCTGCGCTGGCTCGGTATCGATGGCGGGCTGCAGGTGGTCGACAAGATCGGTGTCGCGATCACCGTCGGCATGATCGGCGGCATCGGCATCAACACCGCGCACGAACTCGGCCACAAGAAGGTGCATCTGGAACGCTGGCTGTCGAGAATCGCGCTGGCGCAGTCGTGCTACGGCCACTTCTACATCGAGCACAACCGCGGCCACCACGTGCGGGTCGCCACTCCGGAGGATCCGGCGAGTTCCCGTGTGGGGGAGACCTTCTGGGCCTTCTGGCCGCGCACGGTCGTCGGCAGTCTGCGCTCCGCGTGGCGATTGGAGGCCGCCAGGCTGGAACGGCTCGGCAAGAAGCCGTTCAGCACGAAGAACGAGGTGCTCAGTGCCTGGCTGATGTCGGTGGCGCTGTACGCGGTGCTGATCGCGGTATTCGGGATCGGCGTGCTGCCGTATCTGATTCTCCAGGCGGTGGTCGGCTTCAGCCTGCTGGAGGCGGTCAACTATCTGGAGCACTACGGCCTGGTCCGCCAGCGCACCGCGTCCGGGCGCTATGAACGGCCCGCGCCGGTGCACAGCTGGAACAGCGACCACATCGTCACCAACATCTTCCTGTACCACCTGCAGCGGCACAGCGATCACCACGCGTACCCGACCCGCCGCTACCAGACCCTGCGCAGCTGGGACGGCGCGCCGAACCTGCCGAGCGGCTACGCGAGCATGATTCTGCTCGCCTACTTCCCGCCGCTGTGGCGTCGCGTGATGGACAAGCGCGTGCTCGCCCACTACGGCGGCGATATCACCAGGGCCAATATCGATCCGGCCAAGCGGGACAAGGTGATTGCCAGGTATGGGAGCTCGGGGGCGGCGCGGCTATGAGAAGGTTTCGTTGCCCCGTCTGTGATTACGTTTACGACGAGGCGAAAGGCGCTCCGCACGAAGGCTTTCCGGCCGGCACCGAATGGGATCGCATTCCCGACGATTGGTGTTGCCCCGACTGTGGCGTGCGGGAGAAGATCGACTTCGAGGCGATGGGAGTGCAGTCATGACCGACTACAAGCTGTACCAGTGTATTCAGTGCGGATTCGAATACGACGAGGAGAAGGGCTGGCCGGAGGACGGCATCGCGCCCGGCACCCGCTGGGACGACATCCCGGACAACTGGACCTGCCCGGACTGCGGCGCGGCGAAGGCCGACTTCTACATGGTCGAGATCGACCGCAGCCCGAGCAACTGATCCGGCGGCGGGCATGGCGTGAAACGCGGCCGTGGGATTTTGACTGTGGCATCGGCCCGTGACAGGGTCGCGGGTATGCCGCGCACCGGAACCCGCATCCCTTACCAGGAGGCGGCGCGGGATCTGCTGCGTTCGTCGGTCCTCGACGCGATGCGCGAGCTGCTGACCGAGCGGGACTGGTCCAAGATCACCCTCGGTGACGTGGCGGGCCGGGCCGGGGTCAGCAGGCAGACGCTGTACAACGAATTCGGTTCGCGCGCCGGCCTGGCGCAGTCCTACGCGCTGCGCCTGGCCGACGATCTGGTCGACCACGTCGACGCTGCCATCGCGAGCAATGTCGGTGACCCGAGAGCTGCCTTCCGCGAAGGGCTTTCGGGTTTCTTCTTGGAAGCCGCCGCCGATCCGCTCGTCCAGTCGCTGCTGGCGGGTGAGGTGAAATTGGATCTGCTGCGGCTCATCACCCTCGATGCCGGCCCGTTGCTCGACCACGCCACCGAGCGCCTATCCGTGGCGTTCCAGCACAGCTGGGTGGCCGCGACCGCGGCGGAATCGGATGTCATCGCGCACGCGCTGGTGCGCATCGCGCTGAGCTACATCCCGACACCGCCCGCCTCCGGCCGCAATGCGCCCGCCGAATTGAGCCAGTTGCTGAGTCCGTATGTCGAGGCAATCCTCGCGGCGCGCGAACCCAATTGAGCCGTGTCGCACCGCCGGTCGCGCGTTTGCGGCGAGTGTGCGGTGACGGGCGTCACATGTGAACGTGCTTAAAAACCAACTGCCTGGCATGTAACTACGGACACGTTTAAGCGCGCAGGCGGGGTGTAACAGACGTACAGTCTGGAAGTATTCTCATCAGTCGGAGTTAGGGTACTTATTTAGGCGGGCAAACGTGCAAACGGTTGGCAAACCGGCGGGGTCGCCCGACCCCAAACGCCACCTGTGGGTTCTCGGCCTCATCGCTCCGGCGTCTGCACTATTGCCCTCGCAACTGGTGTTGCACACCGGCGCTCCGGTCCTCTGGTGGATCGGGCCGATCATCGTGCTGATCGCGATCCCGGTGCTGGACTGGGTCGTCGGCGAGGACGGGAGCAATCCACGCGACGAGGACTACGAGTTGCTGTCGAACGACCGGTACTACCGGTGGTGCACCTATTTGTTCCTGCCGGTGCAGTTGATCGGGCTGATCATCGCCAGCGCCATGTGGGCGGGCGACGAGCTCGGCATCGTCGACAAGTTAGGTCTGGCGGCCACTCTCGGCTTCGTCAGCGGCATCGGCATCAACGCCGCGCACGAACTCGGCCACCGGGTCGAGCATTTGGAGCGCTGGCTGGCGAAAATCGCACTCGCACAATCCGGATACGGGCACTTCTTCGTCGAGCACAATCGCGGGCACCACGTCAGGGTGGCGACGCCGGACGATCCGGCCAGCGCCAGGCTCGGTGAATCGCTGTGGGAGTTCTTGCCGCGCAGCGTGATCGGCGGATTCCGCTCGGCCATACCGCTCGAGCGGGCCAGGCTCGCCCGCAAGGGGTCCGGCTGGTGGAGCGTGCACAACCACATCCTGCAGGCGTGGTCGATGAGCCTGGTGCTGTTCGGCACCCTGCTCGCGGTGTTCGGCTGGCGTGCGCTGCCGTGGCTGCTGCTGCAGGCCGTGATCGGCATCGCGCTGCTGGAGACGGTGAACTACGTCGAGCACTACGGACTGCTGCGTGGCCGAAAAGCCAACGGGCACTGGGAGCGTTGCTCGCCGAAGGACAGCTGGAACAGCGACCGCCTCGTCACCAACATCTTCCTGTTCCACCTGCAGCGGCACAGCGACCACCACGCCAACCCAGGGCGGCGGTACCAGACGCTGCGCAGCTCCATGCAGGCGCCGCAGCTGCCCGCGGGATACGCGAGCATGATCGTGCTCGCCGCCGTCCCGCCGCTGTGGCGCGCCGTGATGGATCAGCGGGTGCTCGCGCACTATGACGGCGATATCACCCTGGCGAATATCCAACCGCGCAAGCGGCGTCGTATCCTTGCTGCGTATCGGGCAACCGCGTAAACGGTTGCCGCGATCACACGACTAGCGCAGCCGGACGGGTCCGTCGGTAAGCCTGCGCAGGTCGAAGCGCTGCCGTGTGGCCGCTTCGGCCCCCGGGGTAATTGAGCGGCTCGCCTTGCCTCGGTACCGAGTCATTCAGGAGAGGCTGATAGAGGCAGATGACGACCTCAGAACTTCCCGCACGTACCGACCTGACCGCCGATGTGCGCAATGGCATCGATTTCAAGGTGGCGGACCTGTCGCTGGCCGAGTTCGGCCGCAAGGAAATTCGTCTGGCTGAGCATGAGATGCCCGGCCTGATGGCGTTGCGCCGTGAGTATGCGGAGGTGCTGCCGTTGCAGGGCGCCCGGATCTCGGGTTCGTTGCACATGACGGTGCAGACCGCGGTGTTGATCGAAACCCTGGTCGCGTTGGGTGCCGAGGTCCGCTGGGCTTCCTGCAACATTTTCTCGACCCAGGACCACGCTGCCGCCGCGGTTGTGGTTGGTCCGCACGGCACTATCGAGGAGCCCAAGGGCACCCCGGTGTTCGCCTGGAAGGGCGAAACCCTGGAGGAGTACTGGTGGGCGGCGGAGCAGATGCTGACCTGGGCGGGTGAGCCGGCGAACATGATCCTCGACGATGGTGGCGACGCGACCATGCTCGTGCTGCGGGGCGCCCAGTTCGAGAAGGCTGGTGTGGTGCCGCCCGAGGATGAGAACCACTCCGCCGAGTACAAGGTGTTCTTGAACCTGCTGCGCGAGCGGTTCGAAACCGACAAGGGTAAGTGGTCGGCGATCGCGGAGTCGGTGAAGGGTGTCACCGAGGAAACCACGACCGGTGTGCTGCGGCTGTATCAGTTCGCCGCTGCCGGGGAGTTGGTGTTCCCGGCGATCAATGTCAACGATTCGGTGACGAAGTCGAAGTTCGACAACAAGTACGGCACCCGGCACTCGTTGATCGATGGCATCAACCGTGGCACCGATGTGTTGATCGGTGGCAAGAAGGTGTTGATCTGTGGGTATGGCGATGTGGGTAAGGGGTGTGCGGAATCGCTTGCCGGGCAGGGTGCTCGGGTGCAGGTGACCGAGATCGATCCGATCAACGCGTTGCAGGCGTTGATGGATGGCTATGACGTGGTCACGGTGGAGAAGGCCATCGGTAATGCCGATATCGTGATCACCTCGACGGGGAACAAGGACATCATCACCCTCGAGCATATGAAGGCGATGAAGGATCAGGCGATCCTGGGCAATATCGGTCATTTCGACAACGAGATCGATATGGCCGCCCTGGAGCGTTCCGGTGCCAGCAGGTTGAACATCAAGCCGCAGGTGGATTTGTGGACCTTCGGTGAGTCGGGTAAGTCGATCATCGTGTTGTCCGAGGGCCGGTTGCTGAACCTGGGTAACGCGACCGGGCATCCCTCGTTCGTGATGTCGAACAGCTTCTCCAACCAGGTCATCGCCCAAATCGAACTGTGGACCAAGCCGCAGGAGTACGACAACGAGGTCTACCGCCTGCCCAAGCACCTGGACGAGAAGGTGGCCAAGATCCACGTCGAGGCACTGGGTGGCGAGCTGACCAAGCTCACCAAGGATCAGGCCGAGTACATCGGTGTCGATGTCGAAGGCCCGTTCAAACCGGAGCACTACCGCTACTGAGTCCCTTTCGCCCCACCGGTCCGCACTGGGCCGGTGGGGCTTGTCGGGGTGGACCTGTAATCTGCCTGTCCATGGGCTCGTTGATTGCGGTGGAAGGCCTCGACGGCGCGGGTAAGCGCACGTTGATCGATGCCGCGCTCGGCGACCTACGCGGGCGCGGCCTTCGGGTCGAGACGCTCGCCTTCCCGCGCTACGGCCGCTCGGTGCACGCCGACCTCGCGGCCGAGGCATTGCGCGGCGCGCACGGTGATCTCGCGGAGTCGGTCAACGCCATGGCGCTGATGTTCGCGCTCGATCGCGCCGAATCCCGCGACGAACTATCGAAGCTGTTGGCGGACAACGACATAGTGATTCTCGACCGCTATGTGGCCTCCAACGCCGCGTACAGCGCCGCCCGGCTGCATCAGTCCGCCGACGGCGAAATCGCGCGCTGGGTGGGCGAATTGGAGTTCGGGCGGTTCGAGCTGCCGATCCCGGACCTGCAGGTGTATCTGGCGGTGCCGGTCGAGTTGGCCGCCGAACGCGCGCGGGTGCGCGGCGAGCTCGACAGTAGCCGTGCGCTGGATGCCTACGAACGCGACGGCGGGCTACAACAGCGCACCGGGGCGGTCTATCGTGAACTGGCCGAGCTGAACTGGTATGGAACGTGGTCCATGCATACGAGCGGTGACGATCCGGCAACGTTTGCTGCGCGGCTCACCGAATTCGCTGCCCGATAGGGTTGGATGTGCGCCGATGGGTCACGAGTGTAGGCGTGGCGGCCCGATCCAAGCCGGAGAGATGACAACATAGTACTTATGAAGCCGAAGATTCTGGTCGTCGACGACGATATGGCGCTCGCTGAGATGCTCACGATCGTCTTGCGCGGGGAAGGGTTCGACCCGCATGTGGTCGGCGACGGCACGCAGGCGCTGGCGGCGGTTCGGGAGATCCGCCCCGATCTGGTGTTGCTGGACCTCATGCTGCCCGGCATGAACGGCATCGACGTATGCCGCGTGTTGCGGGCCGATTCCGGAGTTCCGATCGTGATGCTCACGGCGAAGACCGATACGGTCGACGTGGTGCTCGGTCTGGAGTCCGGTGCCGACGATTACATCGTCAAACCGTTCAAACCGAAGGAGCTCGTCGCCCGGGTGCGTGCCCGCCTGCGCCGTACCGAGGAGGAGCCCGCGGAGCTGCTGTCCATCGCCGATATCGTCATCGATGTGCCCGCGCACAAGGTGACTCGCGGTGGTGCGCAGATCTCGTTGACTCCGTTGGAGTTCGACCTCCTGGTGGCGCTTGCCCGCAAGCCGCGCCAGGTGTTCACCCGCGAGGTGCTGCTCGAACAGGTCTGGGGTTACCGGCACGCCGCCGATACCCGCCTGGTCAACGTGCACGTGCAGCGGTTGCGCGCGAAAGTCGAGAAGGATCCCGAAAATCCGGAGATCGTCTTGACCGTGCGTGGGGTCGGATACAAGGCCGGGCCGCCGTGATCGGACGTGGTGAGCGAGCCACCGATACAGTGAGCGCCGGCGAGGCGCGGCTGTGATCGGTGGTTTGGTCGCACGGATCGAACGATCGCTGGCGCCCGTGGTGGCCTGGTTCCAGATGGTCGGCACCGCATTGGGCCACCTGTGGCGACGTTCGCTGCAACTGCGCGTCATCGTGTCGACGGTGACGCTGTCGCTGATCGTCATCACCATTCTCGGCGTCGTGCTGACCGGCCAGATCACCGATCGGCTGTTGGACGCGAAGGTCAGCGCGGCGGTCGAGGAGATGGATCGTGCCCGCAACACGGTGCAGAGCCAGCTGGCCGGCGTGCACGATGTCGGCACCCAGCAGTCGCGGCTCAACGATGCCCGCAGCGCACTGTCCACCCGCGGGAGCACCAGTCAGTCCGGTGGTGTCGCAGGCAGTTTCGAACCGGCGCTGAGCATCGTCGGCGGTGTGCCGCCGCAGCCGGTCTCGTCGGGGCCCATCCAGGAGGTCCCGGACGAGCTGCGCCGGTTCGTGCAGCGCAACCAGGTCAGCTACCAGTTCGCCGTGGTGTCCGATCCCGACGGGTATCACGGTCGCGCGCTGATCATCGGCAGCCCGAGCGCCGAAATCCCCACGCTGGAAATCTATTTGATCTTCCCGCTGGCCAATGAGGAGCGCAGCCTCTCGCTGATGCGCGGCACCATGCTCATCGGTGGCGTCGTGCTGCTCGTCCTGCTCGCGGCGATTACCGCGCTGGTCACCAGGCAGGTGGTGCTGCCGATCCGGTCCGCGGCCAGGATCGCGGGCCGTTTCGCCGACGGCAGGCTCAAGGAACGCATGCTGGTGCGCGGCGAGGACGATATGGCGCGGCTCGCGCAGGCGTTCAACGAGATGGCCGAGAGCCTGTCCAACCAGATCACCCAGCTGGAGGAGTTCGGAAACCTGCAGCGCCGCTTCACTTCCGACGTCAGCCACGAGCTGCGCACCCCGCTGACCACCGTGCGGATGGCGGCCGATCTGATCCACGGCAGCAGCGACGATCTCGATCCCGCGCTGGCGCGCAGCGCCGAACTGCTCGTCAACGAGCTGGACCGGTTCGAGGGCCTGCTCAACGATCTGCTCGAGATCAGCCGTCACGACGCGGGTGTGGCCGAGTTGCAGGTCGAATCGCTCGACGTGCGCATGTGCGCGCGTGCCGCGATCTCGACGGTGCGGCATCTGGCCAAGGAGGCCGGTATCGAGGTCGTCACCGATCTGCCGGAAGAGCCGCTTGTCGCCGAGGTCGATCCGCGCCGGGTGGAGCGGGTGCTGCGCAATCTGCTCGCCAACGCGATCGATCACAGCGAGGGCAAGCCGGTGCTGATCAGGATGCGCGGCGATATCGAGGCCAACGCGGTCGCGGTGGTGGTGCGCGATCAGGGCGTCGGTCTGCGCCCCGGCGAGGAGAAGCTGGTCTTCAATCGGTTCTGGCGCTCGGACCCGTCGCGGATGCGGCGTTCCGGCGGAACGGGTCTTGGCCTGTCGATCAGCGTCGAGGACGCGAACCTGCACGAGGGCAAGCTGGAGGCGTGGGGTGAGGCCGGGGTCGGCGCGAGCTTCCGGCTCACGCTGCCGCTGGTGCGCGGGCGCAAGCTCGGCGCGAGCCCGCTGTCGCTGGAACCGCCGCTGCGCAAGACGGCACTGCGGCCGGTCGAGGTCGACGCGGCGCCGGTCGAGACGGACAAGCCCGGCGACGCACCCGACGAACTCGACGCCACGGTGGCGATGTCGAACGGCGTCGCGGAGGCGGACAACCCCGCGGTCGGCACGCCGCCCGATATCGCCTTCAACGGGTCGCGCCCCGCGCCGCCGAAGCCGGGTGACACCAGCACACGCGGCGAAACCCGGGACGTACAGTCATGAGAATGCGCGCCTGGACTCCACGGCTGCACCGAGTGTCCGCACTCGGTGCAGCCGCCGTGGCGGTGCTGCTTGTGCTCACCGGCTGCGCCAGCCTGCCGGAGTCCTCGGCGCCGCAGGCATTGGGCACCATCAACAGGGAGCCGACCACCGACGGACCGCCGCCGCCCATCTCCGGGCGCGACCCGGACCGGCTGCTGCTCGACTTCCTCCAGGCCACCGCCGATCCGGCCAACCGCCACCTGGCCGCGCGGCAATATCTGACGCAGGCCGCCTCGACGCACTGGGACGATTCGGCGGGCACCACCATCGTGGAGAAGCCGGATACCCTCCGCGAGTCCAGGTCCGGTGACAAGGCCACCTATGTGGTCCGCGCGCGCAAGGTCGGTGAGCTCTCCTCCGACGGCGCCTACCGGGCCAGCGACGGCACGCTGGAAAACAAGATCGAGATGAGCAAGGTCGACGGCGAGTGGCGCATCGACGAGCTGCCCGACGGCGTCGTCATGGACAACACCTCGTTCGGCAAGTCGTATCGGCGCTACGTGCTGTACTTCATCGACCCGACCGGCACCACCGTCGTGCCCGATCTGCGCTGGATCGCCGCGGCCAAGGTGCAGCTGACCCAGCGGCTGCTGAGCCTGCTCACCGAGGGTTCGCAGCCCGCGCTGGCCAAGGTGGTGCGCAACCAGCTGGCCGCACCGCTGTCGCTGCGCGGTCCGATCACCAAATTCAACGGCGATCCGGAGGAGGTCGGCGTCGGGCTCGGCGGGGTACGCATCGACTTCGCCGGCGCGGGCGCGCTCGGCCCGCGCGATCGCGAACTGCTCGCCGCGCAGGTGGTGCTCACCCTCGCGGGCGCCGACATCCTCGGCCCGTATCAGCTGCTCGCCGACGGCAAGCCGCTCGACGAGCGGTTCGCCACCAACGGCTGGTCGGTCGCCGACGTCGAACAGCTCAGCCCCGCGGTGTACGCGCAGAACCGGGTCGGGCTGCATGCCCTACGCGGCGGCGCACTGGTGCAGGCGGCCGACAACGGCGTCGTCAACGCGCCCGGCTACTTCGGCCAGGTGAACAACCTGCAGTCGGTGGCGCTGTCCCCGGACGGTCAGCTGGTCGCCGGTGTCGCCGCCACCGGACGGTCGGCGCCGGAGCCCGCGCAGACCCTGATGATCGGCAGTTACGGCGGTACCGCCTTCCCGGTCGCCGAGGGCGGCAGCATCAGCAGGCCGTCCTGGGCCTCCGACGGCAGCGCGGCCTGGGCAGTGATCGACGGTGACCGGGTGATCCGCGCCGTGAACGACCGGGCCACCGGCACGGTCTCGCGCCAGGACGTCGACATCTCGGCCATCACCGCCGCGAATTCCGGTTCCACGCTGCGGGCGCCGATCACCGAACTGCGCATCGCCCGCACCGGCGTGCGCGCGGCGCTGATCGCCGACGGCAAGGTCTACCTCGCGGTGATCGAACGGCGACCGGACGGCTCCTTCGCGCTCGCCGCCCCGCTGCCGCTCGCGGTCGGGCTCAGCACCCGCGCGGTCTCGCTGAGCTGGCTCACCGGCGACACCATCATCATCGCCCGCGAGGGCAACGTCGACCCGGTGGTGACCGTCTCCATCGACGGCTCCCAGCTCACCCCGCAGACCACCCAGAACCTGACCCCGCCGGTGCGCGTGGTCAGCGCCTCGGCCGATACGCAGTACGTCGCCGACTCACGCGCGGTGCTGCAACTCCAGTACGCCGAACCCGCCACCGCGACCGACCGCTTCTGGCGTGAGGTGCCCGGCCTCACGGGCGACAACGTGGTCCCGGTCCTGCCCGGCTAGCGCCTGTCACGCCGGGCCCGTTCGCCGAGCGCAGTCGAATGGCCCTGCGACACGCCGTGCTCTAGGGCCATTCGACTGCGCTGGACGCCAGCGCTGCGCTGTATGTCGGTGGGGCGGCGGAGGATCGGCGCATGCGGACCCTGTTGGATCTGGTGCTTCCTGCCGCCTGTGCGGGCTGTGGCGCGGCTGGGGTCGGTTGGTGCGAGGGTTGCGCCTCGGCGCTCGCCCGGCCGCCGGTGCGGGTGCGTCCGCGGGCGGATCCCGGCGTGCCGTGCTGGGCGCTCGGGCCGTATGCCGGGCCGGGGCGGCGGGCCGTGCTCGCCGCGAAGGAGCGCGGTCGCCGCGACCTTGCCGCGCCGCTCGGGCTGGCGCTGGCGGGCGGGCTGACGCGGCTGCGCGCGAAAGATCGGCCGCTGGTGCTGATTCCGGCGCCGAGCAGGCGGGCGTCGGCGCGTCGGCGGGGTGGCGATCCGGTGCTGTGCGCGACCCGCGCGGCCTCGGGATGGCTGAGTGATAGCCAGATGGTACCGATGTTGCGGATGTGGTGGGGTGTACAAGATTCGGTGGGCTTGACAGGTCGTGAGCGGTATCACAACCTACACGGCAGGATCATTACTTTGCCTGCTTGCGACACTGGTGTCGCACTGCCGCCGAATGCCGAGGTCGTGCTGGTCGACGACGTGCTGACGACCGGTGCTACGGCCTGCGAATCGATTCGCGCGCTGGCCGGAATCGGTGTGCGGACACGCGCGGTCCTGGTGACCTGTGCTGCTTGAATCCGGGAAATTTGCGTGAACACTGGCGGACCTCAGGTTTGCGTACTAGCGTCGCGATCACACACCCGAACGGGAAGTTTGGAGGTGGCGCCTCGGACAACTTGTGCCGAGTGATTCGTCTATCGGCACGGCAAATCCCGCCGCACGTCAATCGGTCTGTGCGGCCATATCCGGGAGGTACGCGTGACGACTTCTTCACGACCTTCAGTGAAAGATGCCCCCTCAGTGCGTGAGGTACGGCCTGCGGTGCTGGATGACGGCGCCTTGGACATGACAGAGCAACCCGCAGCGGACCGATCGAGGGCACCCCGTGCGGACGTCGTGGTGAAAGGCCGCAACGTCGAGGTGCCCGACCACTTCCGAATCTATGTCGCGGAGAAACTCTCCCGTCTCGAACGTTTCGATCCGTCGATCTTCCTCTTCGATGTCGAGCTGTTCCACGAACGCAACCGTCGTCAGCGCAAGAGCTGCCAGCGCGTCGAGATCACCGCGCGCGGCAAGGGTCCCGTCGTCCGGGCCGAGGCCTGCGCGGACAGCTTCTACGCGGCGCTCGAGTCGGTGACCGCGAAACTGGAAAGCAGGCTCCGTCGCACCAAGGATCGGCGCCGGGTGCACTACGGCGAGAAGACGCCCGTCTCCGTCGCCGAGGCCACCGCCGACCTCATCGATGATTCATTGTTCACGTTGTCCAACGGCTCGTCCGCGCATGAC
This sequence comes from Nocardia sp. NPDC052566, assembly GCF_044547285.1. Classification (NCBI taxonomy): domain Bacteria; kingdom Bacillati; phylum Actinomycetota; class Actinomycetes; order Mycobacteriales; family Nocardiaceae; genus Nocardia; species Nocardia sp. NPDC052566. Next base: position 771,721 of record NZ_JBIUAF010000006.1, read on the forward strand.
CACCCCGAAGGTCGACCCTCCGAATCGGCGGAGGCCAAGGATTACGCGGGCCCTGGCCATATCGTCCGAACCAAGGTCCACACAGCGACCCCGATGTCTGTCGACGACGCCCTCTACCAGATGGAACTCGTCGGCCATGACTTCTTCCTCTTCCAAGACCGGGAGACCGACCGACCGTCGGTTGTTTACCGTCGTCACGCCTTCGACTACGGCCTGATCAGGCTCGCGTAGTCTATTCCGCCTCTCCGGGTATTCAGCGCACCAGTTGGGTGCCCGGAGACTTGCATTGCCTTGGCAGACTTACTGCCGTCCGTCGCGGAAAAACGTCCTGTGCAGCAGGGAATTCCGGCGGGGTGGGCGCATCGCCTGGAGCATGACCAGGTCGGCGAAGGTTTCCGCGTCGCGTTCGCGCGCGGTGCCGTAGTCGGTGCGGCCGAGGACGTGGGCGATCGATTCCAGCGAGATCGACGGGAGCAGTTCGGCGACCGCGGCGAGCGTGTGCTCGGTCATCGTCGGTTCGGCCTCCGGCGGGGTCGCCGATTCGGTGCCGTGGCCGAGCAGCATGTGGCCCAGTTCGTGCACCACGATGTGCTCGGCATGCCACTGGGTGGTGTCCGCGCCGTAGACGATGACATCGGCGTCCCGCTTGGCGATCCACAGGCCGCTGCCCGTTCCGCATCCGGTGCCGGTGAGTACGGCGGTATCGATCGGATGCAGCGAGATCGGCCTGCGCCGGTGCGCCGCCACCTGTGCGACATAGTCGGCCAGATCCCATGGCTGCGGTATCGGCACAGCAGTGGACAGCGTCCGGAACCGTTCCTCGATACCGATCATCTATCGCGTTCTCCCTAGAGCAGCCGTGCTTTGGGAGTCGATGCTACCTATCCCGCGGCGGGGAATCCGTTCCCGCGATGATCCGGGTCAGCGTCGAGCGGTCCATATCCGAGCCGCGCAGCGCGATGCTCGAGACGTTCGCGTCCCGCATCGTGGCGAGCAGTTCGAGCTCCCTGTCGATCGCCGCGGCCGCCGGTCCGGCGGTGGTGAGATAGTCGGCGGCCACCCCGAAGGACTGGGCGATGGCCGAGACTATTTCGAGATCGACGGTGGCCCAAGCGGTTTCGTCGTCCATGTCGCCGCGGCGCAGTGCGTCGAGGTAACTCGGCGCCACGGTGCGGCGCAACTGCGCGCCGACCTGTTCGGCCACGGCCTCGGTGCTGCGCTCGGGGGCCGAGCGCGGATGCACCACCGCGAACAGGCGGTTGATCTTGTGGCTCAGCGAAAGGCCTGCGCCGGGTGCGTCGGTCATCGAGATCATCCTCTGCATCGAATTGCGGCGTATGCGGGTCCGTGCGTGGTCACGCTCCGCTACCGCCTCCGGGCCCGTCGCTCACGCCGCGCGGCTTGCCGTTGCGTACCGGCGCCGCGCCCGTGTTGACCGCATGCCAGCGGGTCCGGAATCGGGTCTCCGTCGCGGTGTCCACATCCTCGGCGCGCCCGGCCAGCCAGCGGCGGTAGCGGCGCTCCTCCAATTCGTCGGGATCGCTCGACGCGGCGGGCACCTCGAGCAGATGGGCGAAGGCCATCTCGACCAGCGGGTGCAGCTGCCTGCCCGGGCCGCCGTTGCGTTCGAGCATGGCGGTGGCGTAGCGGGCGGAGAGTCGGGAGACCACCTGGTTCAGGTCCGAAATCGCCGCTGTCACTTGGGGTTCGGTCGTCTTCAGTCGCTCGGCGGCATCGTTGAGCCTGCCCGCGGCGGCGAGCAAGCCGGTCAGGTCGGAGAGCTCGAATCGGATGGAATCCGGTCCGGACACCACGGATTCACCCGGCTGCTCGGTGGCCGCGACCGTATCGGTGGTCGGGGTGCCGCCCGCGTAGGTCCGCGCCGCGCTGCCGGGCAACCAGCGCAGCGGCGCGTCGAGTTTGTTCAGTGTGTTCGTGCTGATCGCGGCGTCGCCGTCTTCGATCTTCCGGATCGTGGGCGCGGAGGGACCACCCAGGTCGCCGATCTGCATCTGGGTGAGGCCGAGTTCATCTCGACGTTCCTTGATGATTCGCCCGAAGCGCTTCTGCCGCCCCGGCTCCGAAGTGCGCTGCATAGTGGGCCTCATGGTAGATCGAGCGGCGGCTTGAAGACAACTTCATAGAAAGTGTTTGAAAAATCGATGGAAATATTGCTACTGTTCGATCGCGCCGAAGCGATGCCACACCCGCCGGTTGGGAGTTCCGGAACGAGCAGGGGCGTCGCCGGAACGGGCGCCCCGGTCTGTTGCGCAATGGCGCGCGGCAGACCGGCTCAGCGGCGGTGGCGGGGATCGTCGCTGCACCTTTCGGGTGGACCTTTAACTTACTGGGGAGTAAGTTTGGGGGGAAGGTCACTCGAAAGGAATCCGCATGGCTACCAAGGCTGCTCGCCGTGCTGTCATCGTCTCCGGTGCACGCACGCCCTTCCTCCGGGCATTCACCGACTACACCCGGATGGACTCGATCGCGCTGGCCGACGCCGCGGTGCGCGGGCTGCTGGAGCGGACCGGATTGCCCGGCGCCCAGGTGGAGGCGATCGTCTGGGGCGGGGTGATCCTGCCCAGCGTCGCGCCCAATATCGCCAGGGAGATCGCGCTGGATCTGCGGCTCGACGCCGGATGTGAGGGCTACACCGTGACGCGTGCGTGCGCGTCCGGGTTGCAGGCGGTGACCTCGGCCGCGGCCGCGATCGAACGCGGCGAATACGACATCATGATCGCCGGCGGCAGCGATTCCACCAGCAATGCCGAGGTGAAGCTGCCGCAGAAGGTGGTGCACGCGGCGGCGCCGCTGGCGCTCGGCAAACCGAAGCCGAAGGACTACCTGTCCGCGGTCGCGCAGCTCGCGCCGTTCACCGACATCCTGCCGAGCAGGCCCAAGATCGCCGAACGCACCACCGGTGAGGTGATGGGGGAGTCGGCCGAGAAGATGGCCCGCATCCACGGCATCAGCCGCGCCGATCAGGACGAGTTCGCCGCACGCTCGCATCACCGCGCCGCCGCCGCGATCGACTCGGGACGCTTCGACGACGAGGTGCTGCGGGTACGCACCCCCGAGGGCAAGGACATCAGCCGCGACGGGCTGGTGCGCGGCGATACCAGCGTCGCGAAACTGGCCAAGCTGAAGCCCGTGTTCGCCGCGGACGGCAGTGTCACCGCGGGCAATGCCAGTCCGCTGACCGACGGCGCGTCCGCGGTGCTGCTGATGAGCGAGGAGAAGGCGCTCGCGCTCGGCTACCGCCCGCTCGCCGCGTTCCGCTCCTGGAGCTACGTCAGCGTCGACCCGCGGGACCAGGTGCTCATCGGGCCTGCCATCTCCATGCCGCGCGCACTGGACAAGGCCGGAATGTCCTTGCGCGACATCGACTTCGTCGATATCCACGAGGCGTTCGCCGCCCAAACCCTCTCGGTCGTGTCCGCGCTCGCCAGCGACGAATGGGCCAAGACCCGCCTCGACCGCGACACCGCCGTAGGCGAGATCGACATCGACGCCCTCAACGTCCACGGCGGCTCCGTCTCGCTCGGCCACCCCTTCGGTGCCACCGGCGCCCGCATGGTCACCACCATGGCCAACGAACTCGCCCGCACCGGCAAATCCACCGCCCTCCTAGGCATCTGCGCCGCCGGCGGCATCGGCGCCTCCGCGGTACTGGAACGCGTCTGACCGGCAACCGCCCATCACCGCACACGGTGTGCGAGTCGGATCAGGTCGCCGTCGGTGCGGCTGTGGGTAGTACAACGAGGCGCTGGGGGCCGACGGTGGTGGTCGAGATCCGTCGAGCGTAGTCATATGGCCCTCAATTACGGCGTGTCGCAGGGCCATTTGACTGCGCTCGGCGGAAAGAACCCGGTTACGGGGTTCGGTAGGTCTCGTGGTGGATGGCTTCGGTGAGGGGGCGGCGGGGGCGCCAGCCGAGGCGTTCGAGGTCGGGGATCTGCTGGAATTCGTGGACTGGGCCTACGCACAGCCAGGCTATGGGGGTGATGCCCTCGGGGAGGGCTATCAGGTCGGTGAGGAAGGGGGCGTCGTAGAAGGAGACCCAGCCGACGCCCACGTGTTCGGCGGTGGCGGCGAGCCAGAGATTCTGGATGGCGAGAACCGTTGAGTAGACGCCGGTTTCGGGGACGGTGGCGCGGCCGAGGATATGCGGGCCGCCACGGGTGTTGTCGTGGGTGACGACGATGCCGGTGCCGCTCTCGGTGATGCCTTCGATCTTGATCGGTTCGAAGGTTTCGGCGCGCTCCTGGGGGAGTACGTTGCGAAACTCGACGCGCTTGTCCGCGACGTGGTCGGCGAACTTGCGCAGGGTCGCGGGATCGCGCACCACCACGAAGTCCCACGGCTGCGAGTTGCCGACGCTCGGCGCGCGATGTGCGGCGTCGAGGATGCGCCACAGGGTCGCGTCGTCGACGACGTCGCCGGTGAACTCCGCGCGCACATCGCGCCGCAACCGGATCGCCTCATAAACACTCAACTGGTCAGCACACACGGCACCCAGTCAACCAGCAGCGATCCGCGCACCTTCCCGCACACCCGTTGATTTCCCGCACACGAAATCGCATGCGATCAGGTACGCGGGAGATCGAAACAGATGCGGCTGCCTCCGACTCGCTCAGGCGACGTATTCGGGGAGGCGCTCGGCTGGTGCGGACCGGCGGCCGAGGCGTTTGCGGCCCGCGGCGATCGCGGTGCGGAGGCCGCGGCGCTTGCCGGTGATCGGGTCGAAGGTGGGGGCGGTGTTGCCGGCGAACTTGCGCTCCGAGGCGGTTTCGGGGGCGTCGTCGGTGGTGGCGCGCAGGTACTTGTTGGGCAGCGACAGCTTGAGGATGGTGCGCCACGACTTGAAGTACTGCACGGGTAGTGAGCCGGTGGTGTAGGGCAGGTCGTACTTCTCGGCCAGCTCGCGCACCCGCACGGCGATATCGGCGTACCGGTTGCTCGGCAGGTCGGGGAACAGGTGATGCTCGATCTGGTGGCTGAGGTTGCCGGTCATGAAATGCATGAGCGGTCCGCCGGAAATGTTGGCGCTGCCCAGCATTTGGCGCAGGTACCACTGCCCCTTGGTCTCGCCGTCGATATCGGCCTTGGTGAACTTCTCCGCGCCGTCGGGGAAGTGCCCGCAGAAGATCACCGCGTTGGTCCAGACGTTGCGGATCATATTCGCGGCGAGGTTCGCGGTGAGCGTGGAAACGAATGCGGGCCCGGTCAGCAGCGGGAACATCAGGTAGTCCTTGAAGACCTGCTTGCCGATCTTGTGGACCACCTCGCCGCGCTTGCGGTCGAATTCGGCGCGCTCGGGAGTGCCGGGCTTGAACCGGCCCGCGGCCAGCTTGCCGAGCTCCAGATGCTGGATGGCGACACCGTATTCGAAGAACAGCTGCAGCAGCAGGTTGTAGACCGGGTTGCCGATATTGAACGGCTTCCAGCGCTGGTCCCTGGTGACGCGCAGCAGCCCGTAGCCGATGTCGTCGTCCATGCCGAGCACGTTGGTGTACTTGTGGTGCAGGTAGTTGTGCGTCTGCTTCCAGTGCTTGGCGGGGCCGGTGTTATCCCATTCCCACGAGCTGGAGTGGATCTCCGGATCGTTCATCCAGTCCCACTGCCCGTGCATGACGTTGTGCCCGATCTCCATGTTCTCGATGATCTTGGCGGTGCTGAGCAGTGCGACGCCCGCGAGCCAGGCGGGCGGCAGGAAACTGGCGAAAAGCACGGCGCGCCCGCTGATTTCGAGCGCACGCTGCAGGCGGATGACGTTACGGATGTAGCGCGCGTCGTCCGCGCCGCGGGCAGATTCGATCTCCCGCCTTATCGCGTCGAATTCCGCGCCGAGAGCCTCGACATCGGCTTCGGTGAGGTGCGCGTACTCCTTGACATCCGAGATCGCCATGTTGGTTACAGTACCGTAGGTTACGAGACCGTAGGTTGTGCTAGCGGGCCCGGGAAGTGTGGCAAATCCCCCATTGAGGACGGCCGGGCGAGATGCTATACGGTGCGCGGTTTGCGCAGCTTGCGCAATGCCTTCCGCCGCACGGCTTTCCGGCGCATGGTCGCCTGCTCGAGCCTGGCCTTCTCCTGCAGTGCCACCTTGGCCTCGCGCAGCGCTTCCTTCTCCTGCCGCGCCTTCTCCTTGAGCACCACCTTGGCCTCGTTCAGCGCGGACCGCAGGCCGTACCTGCGCCCGGTGGCCGGGTCGACCGGCAGGATGTGCGTCTCCGCCCATGCCTCCGACAGCTGGTTGGTCGTCGGCAGCGTCGGCAGGGTGATGCCGGCGAACTTGCGCTCCGAGGAGGTCTCCGGTGCGTCGTCGGAGGTGCGGCGCAGGAACCGGTCCGGCAGCGCCAGCTTGTGGATGGTGCGGAAGGCGAGCAGGTACTGCTTGCCGAGCGAGCCGGTGGTGTAGGGCAGGTCGTACTTGTCGCACAGTTCGCGCACCCGCGCGGCGATCTCCGGGTACCGGTTGCTCGGCAGGTCGGGGAACAGGTGGTGCTCGATCTGGTAGCAGAGGTTGCCGCTCATGAATGCCATCGCGGGCCCGGCTTTGAAGTTGGCGCTGCCGAGCATCTGGCGCAGGTACCACTCGCCGCTGGTCTCACCCTCGAGCTGCTCGATGGTGAACTTCTCCGCGCCGTCGGGGAAGTGGCCGCAGAAGATCACCGCGTAGGCCCACAGATTGCGCACCAGGTTGGCGGTGGCGTTGGCCTTCAGCGTCGACTTCCACGCGGGCCCGGTGAGCGCCGGGTAGAACACGAAGTCCTTGCCGACCTGGCGCGCGATCTTGCGGGCGAACTCCTTGTTCGGCTCCGACATCAGCTGGGCGCGCGGCGTACCGGACAGTTCCTTCTCGATGCTCCAGTCGTGCAGCGCGATGCCCCACTCGAAGGTGGCGGCCAGGATCAGGTTGGCCACCGGCTGGACGAGGTGCAGCGGGCGCCACGGCTCGTCGCGGGTCATCCGCAGGATGCCGAAGCCGAGGTCCTCGTCCTTGCCGAGCACATTGGTGTAGGTGTGGTGGGAGTAGTTGTGCGCGCGCCGCCACTGCGACGACGGACCGGTCTGATCCCACTCCCAGGTGCTGGAGTGGATCTCCGGATCGTTCATCCAGTCCCACTGCCCGTGGCTGATGTTGTGCCCGAGCTCCATATTCTCGATGATCTTGGCGACCGACAGCAGCGCCGTACCGGTGAGCCAGGCCCACCGGTTGCGGCTGCCGAACAGCACCGCGCGCCCGGCCACTTCCAGCCCGCGCTGCGCGGCGATGGTGCGCCGAATGTATTTCGCGTCACGTTCCCCGCGTGACAGCTCCACTGAGCGGCGGATGGAATCGAGCTCCTGCCCCAGTGTTTCGATGTCGGCCGCCGTGAGATGGGCGAACGCCTGAATATCGGTGATGGCCACCGGGGTCCTTTCACTACGCGATTTGTTTCGAGCGTACCTGTGACGCAGGCCCCACGGTCCGCGCGAGGCGCCAGGATCTCGCTAAACGTCCAGCGTGCAGTCGCCGGCGGCGGCGGAAATGCAGGTCTGCACTTTGTCACCCTCGCGACGTTCCTCACCATTGCGCAGATCTCGCGCGTGGCCGGAACTCAGTGTGACGACACAGGTTTGGCAGATGCCCATGCGGCAGCCGAACGGCATCTGCACGCCGACGGATTCGCCCGCCTCGAGCAGGCTGGTCGCGCCGTCCACCTCGGTGCTGCGGTCCGACTTGCCGAAGGTGACGGTGCCGCCCTCGCCGATGGCCGAGCGCTCGATCTCGAAGCGCTCCACGTGCAGCCGGTCGGCGATACCCGCGTCGCGCCAGTGGTGCTCGATCTCGTCGAGCATGGCGGCGGGCCCGCACGCCCAGGTCTGGCGTTCGCGCCAGTCCGGGAACCGCTCGTCCAGATCGGCGAGCGCGAACTTGCCGTTCTCACCGGTCAGGTGCAGGTGCGAGCTGAAGCTCGGATGCCGGTCGTGCAATGCGCGCAGCTCGGCGCCGAACATGACGTCCTCGGCGGTGCGCGCGGAATGCAGATGCTGCACGTCGGTGACCACGTCGCGCCGGTCGATCGCCCGCAGCATCGCCATCACCGGGGTGATACCGCTACCCGCGGTGAGGAACAACACCTTCTCCGGCGGCGGATAGGGCAGCACGAATCCGCCCTGCGGTGCCTGCAACCGGATGATGGTGCCCGGCTTGACGCCGCTGACCAGGTGGCTGGACAGGAACCCCTCCGGCATCGCCTTGACCGCGATGGAGATGACCCGCTTGCTGTGCCTCCCCCCACCCTGCTCCCACCCGCGTCCCCCGGGATCGGTCCAATCCGGCGGGCAGGTCAGCGAATACGAGCGCCAGTGCCAGCGCCCGTCGACCAGGATGCCGATGCCGATGTACTGGCCCGGTTCGTATTTGAAGTCGAAGCCCCAGCCCGGCTTGATGACCAGGGTGGCCGAATCCGCGGTCTCCTTGCGCACCTCGACGATCCGGCCGCGCAGCTCGCGTGCCGACCACAGCGGGTTGGCCAGGTGCAGATAGTCGTCGGGCAGCAGCGGTGTGGTGACCCGCGCGACGGCGCCGCGCAGCACATTCAGCCTGCCGCCCCGTTCGGCGACGCTCGCGGCCGGAGCCTCCAGCCAGTCTCGGACACCCCGCACGGAAAACCCCCCACGTTTCGAGCCCATCGCTGCCGTTCGTCTCCCTGTCGTCGGATACGCCGCCGGGTTCTCGCTCCCGGCAGCGCCACGCCCGCAAGGTTACGGCATCGTAGGTTTCAGTGGTGCCGCAGCTCGGCGCGGGGGTGGTTACAGCAGTTCGAGCAGGAAGGGCAGTTCCTGCGCGGCGTACCAGGCCAGCTGGTGATCTTCGGCGTCGCCGAGTACGAATTCGGCGTCGGTGTCGCCGAGATCGGCGGCGTCGATGACGTCGACCGCCTTGGCCACCTCGGGTTCGGCCTCGGCCAGGTCGACGTGCGCGGAGGCGATCTTCGCGTACGGGATCGGCCCGGCCAGCTTGACCACCGCGTCGTCGAGGTCGGGGCGCAGTTTGGCGCCGGTGACGTCGGCGGCGATCACCGCGCGCCGGTAGACCGGGCGATGCCCGCCTACCGGTTCCGCGTCTGCCTCGTTGCCGCCGTCGGATTCGCTGATGTCGTCACGCTCGGCGGCGAGTAGTCGCAGCGAGGCGCGGGCCGCCTCGCCCATCGCGACCTCGGCCAGCTCCTCGTCGTCGCCCGAGGCGTACGCCTCGCGCAGCGCGGGGGTGACCGCGAACGCGGTGCCGCCGACCGGGAACAGCTCCCGATTCGCGACCAGCTCGCGCAGCATCGCCACCGTGGCGGGGATATAGACCCGCATGGTGTTCTGATCAGATACCGGCACCGAGCATCTCCTCCATGGATTCGTGCACCGACGCGGCAAGTACGCCGATATCGGCCATCGCGTCGCGATCGGCGTTGAGCCCGTAGAAAACGCGTCCGTCATAGGACGTGATCCCGATGCTCGAGGCCTGATTGCGCAGCAGCGGCGACACCGGATACATCTCCAGCATCCGCGCGCCGCCGATGTACATCGGCGTCTGCGGACCCGGTGCGTTGGTGATCACCAAGTTGAACGTGTGCTCTGCGAACGTACTCGCCGCCCGCACACTCATCGCATGCAGGCTGGCCGGTGCGAACCCGGCCAGGTGCACCAGGGTGCGTGCGCGCACGCCGCGCCGGTGCTTGCTGTTGGCCTCGGTGGCATGGGAGATGTGCGAGAGCCGCATCACCGGATTCGGTTCGCCCACCGGCAGATCGATGAGGAACGAGGACACCTCGCTGGCCGGCTCCAGCCGATCGCCGAGCGCGTCTTCGACGTACACCGACATCGGCACCACCGCACGCAGCGTGGTCGGATCGGTCAGCGCCTCGCCGCGCGAGAGCAGCCAGTTGCGCAGCGCACCGGTGACCACCGCGAGGATGACGTCGTTGATCGAGCAGTCGAAGCGCTTGCGGATCTTGCGGTAGTCCTCCAGATCGGTGCGCACCACATCGAAGCGCCGGTTGCGTGAGGTCCGCGCGTTGAGCGGGCTGTCCGGCGCGCCGATGGTCGCGGCGCGCACCGCGGCGATCACCGAATCGACGGCCTTGCCGGTCGCGCCGAGCACGCCGAACGCGCCGGAGCCCGCGTCGCGGAACACCTCGAGCGCCTCGCGCGGCTGCGCGGCCAGGTGGGTGAGCGCGCCGACAAGCAGCTCGGTATCCCTCGGTTCGCGCGGCGCCCGCCAGGCATCGTCGGCGATGCCGCGCGGCGAGGTGCTCGCATCGAGGATGACGTGGCCGATCTCCAGCGCGGTGTCACCGTCGACCAGTGCCGAATGGGTCTTGGTGAAGACGGCGCAGCGGCCATCGGACAGCCCCTCGATCAGGTACATCTCCCACAGCGGCCGCGTCTGGTCCAGCGGGCGCGAGGCCAGCCGCGCGACAAGTTCGTGCAGCTGTCCGTCGGTGCCGGGACTGGGCAGCGCGGAACGCCGGATGTGATAGGTGATGTCGAAGCAGCTGTCCTCCACCCACACCGGGCGGCCGAGCGCGAACGGGATCTCGCGCACCTTGCGGCGATAGCGGGGGACCAGCGACAGCCTGGCCTCGACCAGATCGACGAGCCGGTCGTAGTCGAGTACTTGCCCCCCGGCGCCGATATCGGCATTGCGGACGATCGCGAGGGAGCCGATATGGATCGGATTGCTGCTCGACTCGAGCCGATAGAACGACGCGTCCTGCGGCGTCAGTCTCGTGATCACGCTGCCCCTTATTCGACCCGCTGATCGGAGTACACGAGCCGCACTGCCCCTGCCTTCATGACACATCGCCGCGAATCGGCCCAGCTAGGACGGGCCATACACCCCGCGCGACGGACGACTTACATCGTACGACACCGGCATTGAAACAGGTTCGGCACCAATTCGATTCGCTCGAAGGTCGCCGCGCGCGACATCGGGAGTGGGCCGCGCCACACCGTAGCGGCCGCACTAGCGGTACGGTGAGATCCGGGTGGGCTTTCATGGTTGGGCCTGGGGTGACGCGGTACGGCGCTGCTCGTCGGCACCTACCATGGGGGCCGCATTACCATGAAGCATGCTGCGGTTTTCCGCGCCACCGACGACATGAAGACACACCGACCAGAGGACTGACGAGACCCGTGCCTGCGCTGACTTTGACGAGGTTGCTACGGATTGGTGAGGGTCGCATGGTCAAGCGGCTCGCCAATCTCGCCGATGAGGTCCTCGCACTCGGGCCGGAGTTCGAAGAGCTCACCGACGCCGAACTGCGCGCCAAGACCGACGAGTTCAAGCAGCGCTACGCCGACGCGGTCGAGGACGGCGACGACCGTCCGCTGGACGCCCTGCTGCTCGAGGCCTTCGCGGTCGCGCGCGAGGCGTCGTGGCGCGTGCTCAACCAGAAGCACTACAAGGTGCAGATCATGGGCGGCGCGGCGCTGCACACCGGCAATATCGCCGAGATGAAGACCGGTGAGGGCAAGACCCTCACCTGTGTGCTGCCCGCCTACCTGAACGCGCTGTCCGGCAACGGCGTGCACGTCGTCACCGTCAACGACTACCTGGCCAAGCGCGACGCGGAGTGGATGGGCCGCGTGCACCGCTTCCTCGGGCTCGAGGTCGGCGTGATCCTGTCCGGCATGACGCCCGCCGAGCGGCGCGCCGCCTACAACGCCGACATCACCTACGGCACCAACAACGAATTCGGCTTCGACTACCTGCGCGACAACATGACCCACTCGCTGGAGGATCTGGTCCAGCGCGGGCACAACTTCGCCGTGGTCGACGAGGTCGACTCCATCCTCATCGACGAGGCGCGCACCCCGCTGATCATCTCGGGCCCGGCCGACGCCTCCTCGAAGTGGTACGCCGAATTCGCCCGTATCGCACCGCTGTTGAAGAAGGACCTGCACTACGAGGTCGACATCAAGAAGCGCACCATCGGCGTGCACGAGGCGGGCGTCGAATTCGTCGAGGATCAGCTCGGCATCGACAACCTGTACGAGGCCGCGAACTCGCCGCTGGTCAGCTACCTGAACAACGCCATCAAGGCCAAGGAGCTCTACACCCGCGACAAGGATTACATCGTCCGCGACGGCGAGGTGATCATCGTCGACGAGTTCACCGGCCGCATCCTGATCGGGCGCCGCTACAACGAGGGCATGCACCAGGCCATCGAGGCCAAGGAGAAGGTGGAGATCCAGGCGGAGAACCAGACCCTGGCCACCATCACCCTGCAGAACTACTTCCGGCTCTACGACAAGCTGTCCGGCATGACCGGTACCGCCGAGACCGAAGCGGCCGAGCTGCACCAGATCTACAGCCTCGGCGTGGTGCCGATCCCGACCAACAAGAAGATGGTCCGCGCGGATCAGGCCGACCTCATCTACAAGACCGAGGAGGCCAAGTTCGCCGCGGTGGTCGACGACGTCACCGAGCGGCACGAAAAGGGCCAGCCGGTGCTGATCGGTACCACCAGCGTCGAGCGCTCGGAGTACCTGTCCAAGCAGTTCACCAAGCGCGGCATCCCGCACAACGTGCTGAACGCGAAGTTCCACGAGAAGGAAGCCGAGATCATCGCCGAGGCCGGTCGGCCGGGCGCGGTCACCGTGGCGACCAATATGGCCGGTCGTGGTACCGACATCGTGCTCGGCGGCAACTCGGACATCATCGCCGATATCGCGCTGCGCAAGCAGGGCCTGGACCCGGTGGCGACGCCGGACGAGTACGAGCGGGCCTGGCTGCCGACACTGGACAAGGTGAAGGCGCAGACCGAGGAGGACGCCGACGCGGTGCGCGAGGCGGGCGGGCTGTACGTGCTCGGCACCGAGCGGCACGAGTCCCGGCGCATCGACAACCAGCTGCGCGGTCGTTCCGGCCGTCAGGGCGATCCGGGTGAGTCCCGGTTCTACCTGTCGCTGGGTGACGAGCTCATGCGGCGCTTCAACGGCGCGGCGCTCGAGGCGATCATGACCAGGCTCAACCTCCCCGATGATGTGCCGATCGAGGCGAAGATGGTCTCCAAGGCCATCAAGAGCGCGCAGACCCAGGTCGAGCAGCAGAACTTCGAGATCCGCAAGAACGTGCTCAAGTACGACGAGGTGATGAACCAGCAGCGCACCGTCATCTACGGCGAGCGCAACCAGATCCTGCGTGGCGAGGATATGGAGGGCCAGGTTCAGAACATGATCACCGACGTGATCACGGCCTACGCCGAGGGCGCCACCGCCGAGGGCTACGTCGAGGACTGGGATCTGGACAAGCTGTGGACCGCGCTGAAGACGCTGTACCCGGTGAGCCTGGACTACAAGCAGTTGAGCGGCGAGACCGAGGCCGGCGAGGCAGGCGACCTGTCGCGTGAGGAGCTCACCGAGGCACTGCTCGACGACGCGCACGACGCGTACGAGAAGCGTGAGCAGGAGATCGACGGCCTGGCCGGCGAGGGCTCGATGCGCAATCTCGAACGGCAGGTGCTGCTTTCGGTGCTCGACCGCAAGTGGCGCGAGCACCTCTACGAGATGGACTATCTCAAGGAGGGCATCGGCCTGCGCGCCATGGCGCAGCGCGACCCGCTCGTCGAATACCAGCGCGAGGGCTTCGACATGTTCGTCGCGATGCTCGACGGGTTGAAGGAGGAGTCGGTCGGCTTCCTGTTCAACCTGCAGGTCGAGGTGCAGCAGCCGCAGCCCGAAGGTGTTTCGGTCGATCCCGGCCTGCGTTCCCCGGTCGGCGCGGGCGCACCGCGTCCGCTGCCTACCGAGGAGGCGAGGACCAATGGCACCAGCGCCCCGGCGGCATTGCGCGCCAAGGGCATCGATGACTCCGGTCCGCGCGGCCTGAGCTACTCGGGCCCCGACGAGGACGGCCACGCCGCCAGGCACACCGATGCCGAGGAGTACGGCGACGGCAGCACCCGCCGCGAACGCCGCGAGGCGGCCCGCGCCGAGTCCAAGTCCAAGCGCCCGCCGAAGCCGCGCCGCAGGCACTGAGCCGAATCCGGCACTGAGCCGAATAGCGAAGGCGTCCATGGGATTCCCGTGGGCGCCTTTGTCTTGTCGCCGACCGCTCTGGTGACGGAGGGAACTATCCGGAATCGGAGTGATGGGCAGGCGTAGTGGGCGTGCTCGACAGTGCGTCGGACAGTCTGATGCCCCCTTCGCGAACCTGTAGGTAATCCTTACAAGTTCGACCCTCTGGGCGCTCGCCGTCGCAAGTATTCGTCGTGGTCGCGGTCCTCGCGGTTGAAGCGCTGGGTGAGGGCGAGTAGGCGGTCTAGTTCGGCGGCCATGACGGCGGCATCCATCGGTTTAGCGATGATGGGGTCGCCGGTTTGGACGTAGTAGCGGCCGTCTTCGTAATCCATCCACCAGAATCCGCGGCCGAAGGCGGGGCGGGCGTCGACGGCCGGGCCCGCGTAGACGGTGATCTCGCCGAGGCCGAGGCGGTCGCGCTGGAAGATGCGGTTCAGCTGTTGGGTGAGGCTTAGTTCGTAGGCTGGGCGTACGTGCCGGGCGCGGTCGGTGGCGACCTCTTCGCGGCGCACCTCGATCGGTGGGTGCGTGCCCGCCTGGGTCGGCGGAAGTATCCGCATCGCTGACTTCGCGACTTCGCTTGCGGTGCAACGACGTAGGATCACGTCACCGGCGTCGTCCTGGGTGAGGGTCGCGCCTTCCTCGCCGTGGACCGCCCCGTGGAAGCGGTAGGTCCGCGCGAGTTCCGGTCCGCTGAAACCCTTCGACTCGACTCTGGCCTCTGGATCGAGCAGTACCTCGAGTGCACGGGTCAGGTCCGTCGAGTACTTGCCGAACAGCGACTCGACGGCTGCCTCGCGCTGTCGCTTCAGATCGTCGAAATCCGTTGCCTCGGGCTGGAATTGGAGTGGATACGGCAGGCGGTCGCGATCATATGCCGCCCAGAGGATTTCGAACTCCTGGCCGGTGAAACTCAGCTCGGTCACCGGATCAGTCTCCGCCGATGACCGGTGGCACCGCCTTCGGGCGTACATCCAAACCGGTGAGCTCGTTGCCGTTTTCCTGGGAGATGAGGTAGTCGGGAACGGATTTCGTGCGCTCGTCGTCCTTACCCCTGCCCGCCGCGGCCGGTGCCATACCCGGCGTGCCTGGCACACCGGGCCGACCGGCCGGACCGCCCGCGCGGGCGGCCGCCGGTGCGACGCCGGGTTGCTGAGGCGCGCCCGGCACGCTGCGGCCCGGCGCTCCGGGCGCACCCAGCGTGCCGGGAATGCCTGGGGTGCTTGGACGTCCGGGGCTGCCAGGACGAGCGGGACTGCCAGGACGGTTCGGGCTACCCGGCGTCGTCGGCCGGGATGGTGACGATGGCGTCGCGGTGGAGTTCGGAGTGGCGGTGTTGGTGCTGCTCGGTGTGGTCGGGTTCGTCGTGGTACCGGGCTGCTGGCTCGCCTTACTCTGATCCGCCGATTGCGGTGTCGTCGAGGCGGGTTGGGTTCCCGGCTGCTGAGCCGGGTTGTCGCCTGGCTTATCGGAATCCTTGGGCTGTTCGCCCGGGGTACCGGGTTGGTTCGGGACCGAGGGTGCTTGTGGGGCACCGGAATTCGGACTTCCCAGCGAGGTGCCGGGAGCCGGTGGCGCATCGTCGACGATGGGCGGTGCGGCGGGCAGCACGGGTACCCCGTTGTCGGTCTGGTTCGCCACCTGGGCGTAGACCGTGCGCAGGATCCGCCGCGCTTCCTCTTTGGCCTCGTCCTCGGTGTAGTCGCCGTCCTTCATCAGCCCGTCCGGCGGCAGTGTCTTGTCTTTGAGCGTCGGCCGCTGGGTAACCTGCGGCATCAACGCCTGAGTCTGCTCCAGCCCGGTATGCATCTCCGACAGCTTGAGCCCGACCATCCCCGCCGCCCCCGCGAGCGCCTGCGACCGCTCGGCATACCGGCCCACCGCGTTGATCGCGGCCGGACCCGACTGCCCGGTCCAGCCGGGATTCGTCCCGTCACCGGTCACCGTCCGCGCGAACTCCTTGTTGAACGTCTCGATGGCACCGGTCAGATTCATCCCGATATTCGTCCACGCCTCCGCCGCCGCCCGAACCATATCCGGCCGCATCGCATCCACCGCCGCCCGCATCTGCGGCAAATCCATCAGCTCATACCCATCCGGCCCCGGAATCCGCGGCGGTTCGAACTCGCCCCGGAACACACTCTCCGCCCGCCGAGAGAAGTCATAGATGGTGTCCCGCTCGCGATTCCACTGCTCCTGCGCCGCGATAATCCGGCTTCGGTAGTCGTCGTAGGAGCTCATCGCGGGGTGCCTGCGCTTGTGATCTGCTCGGCGGTCTGCTGCCCTGTCTCACTGAAGTTCGCAATCGCTTTGGCGACAACCTGTTTCGCGAGTTTGACGGTGTCGATGTGCTGTTGGATGACGGTGTCCAGCGATTGATCTGTTCCCGTCGCCTTCAATCTGAACTTGCTTTGAAGAGCGCTACTGGAAGGGAACGTACCGAAACCGGTGATTTCCGTGATCAAGTCCATCCCATCCAGGATGCTCTGTAGTCGTGCAATATAGCTGTCACAGACCTGATCCAGCCCCTTGCCAACATCAAGACTCAGTGACAGTTCACCTGCGTTCGCCCTATCTAGCAGGCCGCGCCACTCGGCTGGATCTACACCGATCTGCATGGCCCCTCCTTAGTTTCCCGGCAGATGCTTGGTGAGGTCGTCGGTGTGACGACGCGCCTCGACACATGGCTCGCCTTGCTTCCCCTCCGAATAGCGTGTCTGAACTCTGAATATCACCGATCCTTGCGGAACCTCGACTGCGATACTGCACTTGAACCGCTTGCTGTCGCCGACGTCGAGATACTCGACGGCTCGGTGCGAACCGATTGTGCGTGGTGTGAACGCCTCTTTATCTGGCCGCTCTTGCACCTCTCGCAACGTGGGGGTGCCCGAAAGGATCGCCAAGTTGTACCAACCTGCGGTTGCTCGCCAGCTGCATACCTTCCAGCCTGGAAACTCGACACCGGCAACATCTTTCACTTCGGTCGCCGGATCGAGTCCGGTCGCCGATATCGCAGAGTCGGGCAGATCGCATGGGTTCCACACTGCGGCACTGGGATTGGCAGATGTTATCGCGGCCGCCGATGTCGTGCTCGCCGCAGTGGTCGTGTCCGTCGCCGGACTTCCAACCGTCGAGCTACCACACCCGGCCAGCACCATCGCAGCCCCGAACGCAAGGCCGAGGCCACGCAGTGAGTTCCCCCTGCCAGTCATCATTCCCCTTGCTGCCGGTGTCGTGCATGCATGCCTCGCCGAGCTGGATGCGGAAGGACCCGTTACGTGCGCAAACCTTACCGGCGAGGGGACCTCCCATGCAACGACGCCCGAAAATCGAGTGCGGCCCGCGGGGCTTGGGCTGCGACGACGGCGCGAGTGAGTATCCTTACTATGCTCGAATACGAAGACGGGTGACATTCGGTAGTGGTTGCATTCGATGTCTGCTGGTCGTAGGGTCGTCGCAAATGGATCGGGGGCAGGTGGGATCCGGGGCCCCGAAGAGCGACAATGAAGGGGGTTGGCCCGGATTCGTTCAGCACTGTCGTATTTAGGTTTGAGTTCGCGCTGGCAGCGCTTGGTCGAACCAGAATTACTGGCAAAGGAAGTGAATGACCAGTGACTGCTCCCTTGACTGGAGTGGGTCTGTTCACAATGAGACTCGATGAAGGGCGTCTTCCTATTGAGGTAGACGTCAGTCGTAGCTTGCATAGCCTATTGGAGCCTCGGGATCTTTCTGCTGCGGCTATGACCGGCTATTACATAGCATTGTGGCAGCGAGATACAGCGATCATTGCTCGGGGAGATTTCGGTGCATTAAGTGCGAGACCTTCGCGACGCTCCGAAATAATAACGCTCCTCGATGTAAATTCCATTGACGAATTCGAATCGATAGAACGAGCGCTATGGGGGGAAGATGAATTCATTGGCCATGGTCCAGTGGTTGACTCTGGATCGCACTCCGTTGTTGTGAGAGCCTCTCTGTCTAGTATCAGCAGTATCGAGGTCGATGCCCGTTGGGCAGCGCAGAAGCCGCCTTCCTATATTGGGCACGATATTATCGATTGTGTCGATCAGATTCGTCGACAGCGCCCACAATTCCATGAGAATGGAGATTGGGCACAACGAACGGATGATGAGCTCGAGTATGAACTTGTAGAATATAAGAGTTACTTGAAGGGGAAGTGACAGTGGCCCAGTTCTCAGTGGATCTGAATAAGCTGGTCGGTGCTTCGAGAGCCTGGGATCAAACGGCTGATTCGCTCGAAGGGGCCAGCGTGCAGGCTCAGGCAATCACATACTCTCACAAAGAGGTGCAGTGGGGGCCGTTTTTGGAGGCTTGGAATGCGCAGATCAAGGCTGCGCAGTACATCCATGACAGATTAGCGGAAGGGCAGAAAGAAACCCGAGCGATCGGAGAAGTGCTCGAGCATATCGCTAAAGTTTATCGGGAACAGGACGACAATTTCGCTAATGTGCTGATAAAGCTCGACGGGGAGCTCTGATGGTCGATAAAACACTTGATGAGTTGAACTCTGTTCTTCAGCAGTTTGCCGATAAGATCGAGGATGTTAAGAATCAGCCGGACAAAATAGACGACGCCTTCAATAAGGCGGCAATAGCTACGGCTGCCGCAGAAGGAGGCGCCGCGACAACCCCGATATTGCTGGGTCCGGTGGGTCTAGTTGTTGGAGGCATTTATGGCGCGATTACTCACGATGATTTCACCGGCTACTTGAGCTCTCATAAGGAAGAGATCAAAGGGAAGATCAAAGACCTCCTTGAGAAATTGCGCGAAGCCATTGAGGGGTTGAAGGCGCCTGTTGCTTTTCTGCAAACAAGTGAGGATTGGCTCAAGCTCAAATCCAAGATTGGACAGGCGCAAAACAATGAAGTGGTCAGCGGTAATCTGACGGGCTATTGGTCGGGTGCTGCAGCGGACAAATATCTTGCAACGCGTCTGCTCCAGGATACGGCGCTGGATTCCGCCAAAGCGATCTGCGATAAATTGCATACCGACCTCACAGCCGTAGCCAATGCGGCTTGGCAGTTCTACTCGGATATCGTAGAAGAATTGACTAAATTTCTTTCCGGTTTCGCCGGGGCGCTACTCAAGATCGCGACAGGTGTCGCGGCGCCGGTGGGCATATCGGATGCGATCGATCTCTTGACGAAAATCATCTCAACGGCAGTAACTTACCTCAAGAAGCTGGGAGGTGCTCTCTTGATTCAGGGCAACAGCATCATTGAGGTGGCTGAAGCGACCGATAATCAGAAGGCATTCAAGAACAATCAATGGCCGCACAGCACTGCCAGCGACTTCGATGCCAATGCGCCGACTCCGGATTGGCAAGCCCGATGAGTCTCGTGAAGTTCGCTTCGCTCGCTATGCTTGCCGTCTCTCTCTCGGGTTGCAGCCTGTTCTCGCATGGGGAGACCGGTAAGTCGGCGGTTCCGGAGAGCCAGCGGACGCTCCACGAGCTCTGTGACTTCCCGAAGCAGTTCTACATCACACGGTTCAATGCGACGGAGTTGAAAGTCAGTCCGGCTCAGGGGAAGTCGCTCACCGAGAAGATTGGCAACTTCAACGAGTGCAGCTATCGAAACGGTGACTCGAAGTATCTGGGGTATGTCTACATCAGTTATCGCATCGCGGGTGAGACGCCCACTGTTTCGAAGTACCCGCCATCCCGCATATTGACGGTAGACGGCGTGCCTGTTACGCAAGTTATCGAGCCGCTACCGCCGACATGGGAGCCTAGCGCGCCCCCGCCTATTCAGCTGAGTGCCGCCGATGACGGTGTGGACGGCCAACTCCGGTTCTACAGCAGCGACGACGAAACGATACAAGCTGGTGCGAAGGTGCTCGTGAACATGATTCGAACTCTGAAGAATTGAGTTGGCACGCTAGATGTCGATTCCGGTGTGACTCTGGTTCTGGCCCACTATTCGTGTTCGGCCTGTCGGATCGTCAGTCGCTCAACAGGATTCGAGGTCGCGTCCGCGCCGCTGGCTGAGGGGGGTGGCGAACGCGCGAATGTGTTCGGCCAGGCTCGTCAATGCAGGGCTGGACGTCTGGCGCTTAGTTGAGAGGTGCGGTTTCTCGCATCCAGGACTTGAGCTGGTCTGGGAAGTCGAGCCCGCGTGTGTAGATGAGGAAGTTGGCGCGCTTGGCCGCGTTGGGGAAGGCTGTGACCATTACCGGGCGGCCGCTCGCTAGGGGGAGGTTGTAATTCGTGTAGTAGGTAGAGCCGTTGGAGCCGTCGGATTTATCCGGTTTCGTAAGCCGTGTCAACACCGATTGGACCTCTGAACTGGTGGCGTAGCGCAGGATGAGATAGTCCGGTTTGCCGACGGTGGTAGTGCAACCCCACGCGCTTTGGTATCTGGCGAAGGTCGGGGATCCAGGTTGGTCGGTGAAATAGCTGTTCAAGGTGCAGTGTGCATTCTGGAAACCCGTGCCGCTCTGGGCGTCGCCCGGGGGTAAGAATTTCGGAAAGGCCAGCTTGGTGGGGTCGGAGGTGGTCGAACCGGTTGGGGCGAGAGATCGAATCACTGTGACGGTGCCGAGTACCAAGCCGGCAACCGCCAGCAGAATGCCGCCGACCAGCCAGCGTTTCCTGCGCTTGTCGGGTGCGAGAGGTAGTTGCGGCGATTGCCGGTCGAGTGCGTCGATGGGGGGCTGGGGCTCTGGGGTGAAGGTAAGGCCTCGAACCGGTTGTGCTGCTTGTGGATACGGGCTGGCCGCGCCGGAGTGATCGGGCTTGCCTTCGTTCGGTGCGGGGATTCTTCGCATGGTTGGCGCGAGCCGCGCCTCCAGGGACGCTCCCGGATATGGCTGAGGTGCTGTACTCAGAGCCTGGCGAGCGGCTTCGGCGAACTGTAGGCAGGAGCGGAATCGTTCCTCTGGCCGTTTGGCCAGCGCCACCGTGAACACCGCGTCCAATGTTGTGGGTAGCTCCGCGCGTCTGCTGTTCACCGGAGGCGGTTCCAGTTGTAGGTGACCACGGATCACTTCGCCGGGGTGCGGGGCATCGAAGGGACCGGAACCGGTGAGCAGCCAGTACAAGGTGCAGGCCAGCGAATACTGGTCGGAGTGGGGTCCAATCGGTGCGCCCGTCATTTGTTCGGGTGACGCGTAAGCCAGTGTCGCGGTGAATGTTCCGGTGCGGGTCAGGCGTGTCGAATCCTCTCGCAGGCGCGCGATTCCGAAGTCGGTCAGGAACACCCGCTGAGGATGGTCGCCAGACGTCTGCTCGAGCAGGATGTTCGCTGGCTTGACATCACGATGCAGCACACCGTGGCTGTGCGCGAAATCCAGTGCCGCAGCGACACCTTCGATGATTTGGTGCCCTCGTTGCGGGGTGAGGGTCGGTGGGTCGATCTGTGCGGCGTCGTGCCCCTCGACGTACTGCATGGCGATCCACGGTTGCCCGGACTCGCTGCCACGGTCGTATACGGTGACGATGTTCGCGTGGTTCAGTCCGGCGGCGAGATCTGCTTCCCGCTCGAATCGAGCTCGGATCTCCTTGTCGGAGAACAACTCCGGATTCAACAACTTCAGTGCCATCCGCAGTGGTAGTCGTGGATGTCCGGCGAGATACACCGACCCCATTCCACCCTGTCCGAGCAGCCGCTCGACGGTGAACCCGGCGAAGACCTCACCAGAACTCAACACAGCGTCCCCCTAAACGGTGTCCTTGCTAGGAACCCACCATACCGAGGTGGTACGCGTAGCCAATTCCGACACCTCGATCGCGGGCCGTGAGATGCTGCTCAGGTTGCGGGTCCGACGTCATGCAACGGACTGCGTGTTGGCCGGATTCGGCAGTACTGCGGTGGCGCGGCGTGGATTCGAGGTAGCGTCCGGGCATGGACCAGAGTGCTGTCGGGGCATGGGTCGAGGGGTATGAGCGGGCTTGGCGGGCTGAGGGGACCGACGGGCTCGGGGTGTTGTTCGCCGAGGGGGTGGGGTATCAGGTGTCGCCGTGGGCGGAGCCCGCGATCGGGTTGGCGGCGCTGGCGGAGTTGTGGGAGGGCGAGCGGGATGGGCCGGATGAGCCGTTCTCGATGGAGTCCGAGGTTGTCGCGGTGGACGGGCTGACCGCGGTGGTGCGGGTCGAGGTCGTCTATGAGAAGGACGAGACGGCGCTGTGGCGGGATCTGTGGGTGCTGCGGTTCGACGATGCCGGGCGGTGTGTGTGGTTCGAGGAGTGGCCGTTCGCGCCGGGGCAGCGCGACGGGCACTAGCGCCGCCGTGCCCCGATAACCTCCGAGGTGATCGAGATCCGTCGAGCGCAGTCAGATGGTCGTTCCGCACGGCGTGTCGCACCGCCACTCGACTGCGCTCGACGGGGTCGGAGCTCGTGACGCGGCACGCTATCGGGGGTGCTGGCTTGTGTCTGATTTGTCCGCTTCTGGTGTGACTCAGCTCTATTTTCGGGAGTGACTCGGCGCACATCAAGAAGAGATAACGCCCGAGTGGAATATCTTCATTTCTGTCTGTCATCTGCGTAAACATCGGGCCATCAACTCTGAGTCGAGACTATCCCTGACGTTACCTTGACGTGATTACTGGCGAATTCTCCGTTACCGTCGTCGTCGGCCCGGAGCAACCCGCGATGGGCCAGAGCTCGGGCCGCTGAACACCGGAAACCCTGCCCCATGGCCCGAGAATCCCCGACAAACCTGGGGGCAGGAACGCGGTGGGCAATTACCGAGTTGGTGGGCGCGGGCAGGAATTCATATGTCGCAGAACCGTAAGTTCAGCACGCGTTTCCTCGGCTTCACCGCCGCCGTCGGTGCATTCGCCGCGATCCCCTTCGGACTTTCCGCCACCGCGCACGCCGCGGGCAACTGGGACGCCGTCGCCCAGTGCGAGAGCGGTGGCAACTGGAACATCAACACCGGCAACGGCTTCTACGGCGGCCTGCAGTTCACCCAGAGCACCTGGGAGGCCAACGGCGGCTCCGGCTCGGCGCACAACGCCAGCCGCGAGGAGCAGATCCGCGTCGCCGAGAACGTCCTGGCGACCCAGGGCCCCGGCGCCTGGCCCGTCTGCGGCGCCTACCTCTGATCCACCTCGAAGCGCCCATCGCCGACCACGGCGGTGGGCGCTTCGGCGTATCCGCGGCTACCAGTTCTCGTTGGTGTTCAGTGCGGTGAGCAGCAGGCGGATGGCGGCGACGCGGCGTTCCTTGCCCGGTAGCTGATCCAGGGCGCATTCCGGGTCGGTCGGCGGGCCGAGGTGGGTGCAGCCGCGCGGGCAGTCCTCGATGGCGGCGGCCAGGTCGCTGAATGCGGCGATGACGTCGTCGGGGGTGATGTGGGCCAGGCCGAAGGAACGCACGCCAGGGGTGTCGATGACCCAGCCGCCGGTGGGCAGGGGGAGTGCGACCGATTGGGTCGAGGTGTGCTTACCCTTGCCGACGCCGGAGACCTCGCCGACCGCGCGATCGGCATCGGGCACGAGCCGGTTCACCAGGGTGGACTTGCCGACGCCGGAGTGGCCGATGAAGGCGGTGAGCCGGTCGGTCAGCAGTTCGAGGACCGGTTCGATCGGATCGGCGATACCGCCGTAGACGATGGTGAGATCGAGATCGTCGAAGGCAGAAGCGAATTCGGACTCGGCGGCCAGATCGTGTTTGGTCAGGCACAGAATCGGTTGCAGCCCACCGGCATACGCGGCGACCATGGCGCGCTCGACGAAACCGGTGCGCGGCGGCGGATCGGCAAGGGCGACAACGATGAACAGCCGCTCGGCGTTGCCGACCACGATCCGCTCGAACGGATCGGTGTCATCGGCGGTGCGCCGCAACACCGTCGACCGTTCGGCGACCCGCACGATCCTGGCGAGTGTGTCGGGCTTACCGGATAGGTCGCCGACCACGTCGACCTGATCGCCGACCACGATGGGGGTGCGGCCGAGTTCCCGCGCCCGCATGGCGACGATCAGCTTGTCCGGATCGCCGCCGAGCACGCAGCCCCAGCGGCCACGGTCCACCGAGACCACCATGGCCGATTCCGCATCACTGTGCTGCGGACGGGTTTTCGTGCGCGGGCGGGAGCTCTTACCCGGACGAACCCGCACATCGGATTCGTCGTAGCTGCTCGCCGAGCGGCCGCCGCGGCTCAGTGCGCCGCTCCGGTGCCGGCGATCATGCCCTGCCACAGCACGACGAAGTCGGGCAGCGTTTTGGCCGTTGTCCCGATGTCCTCGATCTCGATGCCGGGCACCCGCAGCCCGAGAATCGCACCGGCCGTTGCCATCCGGTGATCGGCGTAGGAGTGCCACCGGCCGCCGTGCAGCGGGGCGGGCACGATCTCCAGGCCGTCCTCGGTCTCGGTGACCTTGCCGCCGAGCCGGTTGATCTCGGTGGAAAGCGCTGCGAGCCGGTCGGTTTCGTGGCCGCGCAGGTGCGCGATCCCGCGCAGCCAGGACGGGGAATCGGCCAGCGCGGCCAATGCGGCAACGGTGGGGGTGAGCTCGCCGACGTCGTGCAGATCGATATCGATACCGGCGAGCCGTTCCGGGCCGCGCACGGTCAGCACGCCGTCGAAGATTCGGGCCTCCGCGCCCATCCGCACCAGGATCTCCCGGATGACGTCGCCCGGCTGGGTGGTCAGGCGCGGCCAATGCGGGATGCTGACCTCGCCGCCGGTGATCGCGGCGGCGGCCAGGAACGGTGTCGCGTTGGACAGGTCGGGCTCGACCTCCCAGTTCACCGCGCGGATCGGACCGGGGCGCACCGTCCAAGTCTGCGCCTTGCGGCTGTCCGCGGGCGCGTCCACCTTCACATCGGCGCGGCGCAGCATTTCCACGGTCATCTCGATATGCGGCATTGATGGCAGTGCCTTGCCGTCGTGACGCAGTTCCAGCCCCTCGTCGAAGCGGGCGGCCGACAGCAGCAGTCCGGAGACGAACTGCGAGGAGCCCGAGGCGTCGATGGTGATGTGCCCGCCGCGCAGCGAGCCGGTGCCGCGCACGGTGAACGGCAGTGAATTGCCGTCGATCTCGGCGCCGAGCCCGCGCAGTGCGTCGAGGATGGTGCCGAGCGGGCGAACCCTGGCCTGCTCGTCGCCGTCGAACGCCACCTCGCCGGTGGCCAGCGTCGCCGCGGGCGGCAGGAAGCGCATGATCGTGCCCGCGAGCCCGCAGTCGACGCTGCCGCCGCGCAGTGGCGCGGGTGTGACGGTCAGGCTGTCGCCGTCACCCTCGATGCTCGTGCCCATGGCCCGCAGCGCCGCAATCATCAGGTTCGTATCGCGACTGCGCAGCGCACCGGTGAGGGTGGAGGGCCCGTCGGCCAGCGCGGCCAAGATCAATGCGCGGTTGGTGATGGACTTGGACCCCGGCAGGGTCACGGTAGCGCGGACGGGGACATCGACATGGGGCGCTGGCCAGAAAGTCACGCGTCCATCTTCGCGTATAGCCCCATAAGACACACGAGCGGTCGCCGAACTGCGACCGAATTCGGGCGCGGTCACGGGGAGGTGGCGGTGTTTCTGGTAACTCGCCCAGGCTCGTACCGGACCGACCGGTCCGGTACGAGTGGCGACGACCTACTTGTTCCGTCCGTGCAGCACCGGAACGAGCTTGCGCAGCAGCTTCATCGTGGAATCGGTGCGGGTGTAGCTGAGCAGCGCCATACCAGGAATCGCGAAGCGCTGCACCGCGATCGAATGCGGGCGGACGAATTCGCGCAGGCCGGGCTCGCCGTGGATGCGGCCGATGCCGGAATCGCCGACGCCGCCGAACGGCAGGCCGGGGATCGCGGCGAAGGCCAGCACCGAGTTGACCGAGGTGGCGCCGACCCGCAGCCTGCGCGCGATGTCGAGGCCGTTCTTCTTCGAGTACACCGCCGAGGACAGGCCGTACTTGTTCGCGTTGGCCAGCTCGACCGCCTCGTCGGTGCTGTTCACGGTGCGGATGGTGACGGTCGGGCCGAAGGTCTCCTCCTGCACGGCCTCGGAGTTCTCGTCCACGTCGACGAGTACGACGGGATCGATGAACGCGCCCTTCACCGACTCGACGCCGCCGAGCACCGCGGTGCCGCCGTTCTTCAGCGCGTCCTCGATGTGCCGCTTGACGATGTCGATCTGGCTCGGCATGGTCATCGGCCCGTAGCTGGCATCGCTGCCCGAGCCCGGCTTGATCTCGGTGAGGATGCGCTTGACCTCGGCGACGAACGCCGCGCTCACCGACTTGTCCACGTACACCCGCTCGACGCCCGCGCAGGTCTGGCCGCTGTTGGCGGTCGCGCCCCAGGCGACCGCGTCGGCGGCGGCCTTCACGTCACCATCGGCGGCGACGATCACCGCGTCCTTGCCGCCGCATTCCAGCAGCACCGGGGTCAGGTTCTCGGCCGCGGCGGCCATGATCTTCTTACCGGTCGCGGTGGAGCCGGTGAACGCGATCTTGTCCACGCCCGACTGCACCAGCGCGGCACCGGTCGCGCCGTAGCCGTTGATCGAGACGAATACGCCTTCGGGCAGTTCGGGATTCGCCTTCTGGAACGCCTCGGCCAGGAAGTTGCCGATGCCGGTGGAGAATTCGCTCGGCTTGAACACCACGGTGTTGCCCGCGGCGAGCGCGTAGGCGATGGAGCCGTTGGGGGTGTAGACGGGGTAGTTCCACGGGCCGATGATCCCGACGACGCCGAGCGGGCGCTGCTCGATGCGCGCGGCGAAGTTCGCCATGAACATGCCGGGTGCGACCTTCTTGGGGGCCAGCAGCTTCTTGGCGTTCTTGGCCGCCCAGGAGATGTGCTCGATGGCGAGCATCAGCTCGAGGAAGGCGTCGTCGAGCGGCTTGCCGTTCTCCCGGTGGATCAGCGCGCAGAAGTCCTCGGATTCGGCGACCAGCCTGCTCTTCCAGCGCAGCAGGTGTTCGCGGCGCCGGTCGTAATCGAGCGCGCCCCAGGTGGCTGCGGCGGTGCGGGCCTTGGCGACGGCCGCGCGCACCGCGTCCACATCGGCGATGGGGTAGGTCGCGATGACCTCGCCCGTCGCCGGGTCGACCGATTTCAGCGTGGTGCTCTGGTCGGTAGGTGTGGTTTGGGTGGATGTCACGGTGGATCTCTCCTCTTGCCAATTCGCTGTGCTCAATTGCGGCGCTCACGGGCCCTGCGTGGTTACGCTGCGCTGCCGCCTCCGGGCCTGTCGTTCGTGCCGCGTGGCCGGTGGGTGCGCACGCAGAAAGCGGGACGGGAACCGCCCAACATGAGAGAATGCTAGGTCAAAACTCTCATCTGGTCACCCACTATCGGTAATTGTCCTCGGTTTTGTCGGTGTCCGATGGAAGTATCGAGATATGTGCGGACGATATGCGACTACCACCGACCCGGGCAGGCTCGCCGTCGAACTGGACGCGATCGATGAGACCGGCAGTGAAAATGACACGCGCACTGCCGGTTTCGCCAACTATAACGTCGCACCGACGAACCGGGTGCTGACCGTCGTCGAGCGGCACGAGCACGGCAGCCCCGACGACGATCCGCGCCTGCGGCTGCGCCGGATGCGCTGGGGCCTGATCCCGGTATGGACGAAAGCCGCCGAACCGGGCGTACCGGTGAAGGGCAAACCGCTGTTCAACGCCCGCGCCGACAAGGCGGCCACCACCGCGTCGTTCCGCGACGCGGTCAAGTACAAGCGCTGCCTGGTGCCGATGGACGGCTGGTACGAGTGGCTGGTCGAGCCGGATGTCGTCGACGCCAAGGGCAAGGTGATCAAGCAGCCGTATTACATGGCCGACGCCGACGGGTCCCGGTTGTATATGGCCGGACTCTGGTCGGTCTGGCGCGACCGCTCGCAAGAGGAGAGTCGGCCGCTCCTGTCGTGCACCATCCTGACCACCGATTCGGTCGGCGACCTGACCCGCATCCACGACCGGATGCCGCTGCCGATGCCGCGCGAGCACTGGGCCGCCTGGCTCGATCCGGACCATCCGGCGCCCGCCGAACTGTTGGAGACGCCGACCGCGGCCTCGGTCGCGAACATCGTGGCGCGCCCGGTGCCCGCGCTGGTCAACAGCGTCAAGAACAACGGGCCCGAACTGCTCGCGCGGGTGGACGACACGGAACAGGCCGGGCAGATCAGCTTGTTGTGATCGCACCCGGCCCGCCGACAAGAGAACTCAGAGCTGGCACTTCACACTGGGGCTGGCAATGTTCAACGCGCACTTGGTGATACCGGCAACCAGGTCGATCACCTTGGTGACAACGCCGCCGCCGAGCTTCTCGGCCTTGTCGCCCCTCTCATCGGGCTTCGGCTTGCCGTTCGGTGGCTGACTCGGTGTGTCGTCGAGGCCCTTCCCGTCGAATGGGAAGTCGTTGATCTGGGTGGCCGACGGGATATCGGGGTTGGCGGCGGCCATCGGTGCCTGCAGTGCCACCGGTCCGAAGGCTAGGACCAGCGTCCCCATCAGGGCGACGACACGTTGACGCGCGGACATTTCGCATCACATCCTCTGGTCAGACGAAAATCTGGCCCCACCAGTAACGCACAGAACAGCGGAAATCCGGTGCAAGAAACCGGCGCTGTCGGACGAAGTCCGTCGATAGACCGCGCACGGCCGGAGCGAATGCGGAGGTATGCCTAGCCCGACACCACAGGGGCGGTAATCGCCGAGGTCAGCCGAACAAGATCATCCGGCGCCAGCTCGATCTCGAGCCCGCGCCGCCCCGCGCTGCACAGCACGCGATCCCAGCCGAGCGCCGAGGCGTCGACCACGGTCGGCAGCGGTTTGCGCTGGCCGAGCGGGGAGATGCCGCCGAGGACGTAGCCGGTGGTGCGCTCGGCCTTCGTCTTGTCCGCCATGCTCGCCTTCGCGGCGCCCAGCGCGGCGGCAGCGGCCTTGAGCGACAACGAATTCGGCACCGGCAGCACCGCCACCGCGAGCGCGCCCGAGCCGAGCTCGATCACCAGCGTCTTGAACACCTGCGCCGCGACGATGCCGAGCTCGCCCGCGAGCGCGTCGACCGCCTCGGTGCCGTAGGAATCGCTGCGCGGATCGTGCTTATAGGAGTGCACGCGATGGGCGACGCCCGCCTTCGTCAACGCGCTGATCGCCGGTGTGGAGGCTCCTGCCATGCGGTCACCCTAATGTCGCGACCCGCCCGCCGCGCAACGGGTTTTCGATGCTGGAGCGTCGCTGTTCCTGCACGCTTCGCTGCCGCCTTCGGGCCTGACGCTCGCGCCGTGCCTGATCTGCGGCGCTCCCTGGCCCTGCGTGGTCACGCTTCGCTACCGCCTTCGGGCCTGACGCTCGCGCTGTGCCTGATCTGCGGCGCTCCCTGGCCCTGCGTGGTCACGCTTCGCTGCCGCCTTCGGGCCTGACGCTCGCGCCGGGCGGGAACACACCGCCGATCACCGATGTTGTTTGCGGAGACAAGTGCGCACCCCGTGATCGACGTGAAGGAGAGGTCGGTGCCCGTTCTGCTCGAGGAGCGTCCCGTATCGCTGAGGGATGCGCGATTGCCCTTCGAATTCGCCTTGCCGGTAGATTTGGCAGGTACGGCGATCGAAGGGACAGGTGTGACGAGCGACGAAGAGGTGGTGACCGATGAGGTCGGCACCGCGGTCGACGATACCGAGCTGGCGCAGCGGTTCGAGCGGGACGCGCTCCCGATGCTCGACCAGCTGTACGGTGCCGCGCTGCGGATGACCAGGAATCCGGCCGATGCCGAGGACCTGGTCCAGGAGACCTACGTCAAGGCGTTCCAGGGGTTCAAGTCCTTCAAGGAGGGCACCAACCTGCGCGCCTGGCTCTATCGGATCCTGACCAACACCTACATCAACTCCTACCGCAAGAAGCAGCGTCAGCCCGCGCAGTACCCGACCGACGAGATCACCGACTGGCAGCTCGCCGCCACCGCGGAGCACACCTCGACGGGTCTGCGGTCGGCCGAGGTCGAGGCGCTGGACGCGCTGCCGGACGACGACATCAAGGCGGCGCTGCAGGAACTTCCCGAGGAATTCCGCATGGCCGTGTACTACGCCGATGTCGAGGGCTTTCCGTACAAGGAAATCGCCGACATCATGGGCACTCCCATCGGTACGGTGATGTCCCGGCTGCATCGCGGCCGCAAGCAACTGAAGGGGCTGCTCGCCGACGTGGCGCGCGAGCGTGGGTTCAACCGTAACGGGGCGGAACGCCAGGAGGTTAAGCAGTGACCGAGCGTGACCCCGATATGGAGTTGGACTGCACCGCAGTCCTTGCCGACGTGTGGCTGTTGCTCGACAACGAGTGCGACGAGGCCACCCGAGCCCGGTTGCAGGAGCATATGGACCACTGCTCGCCCTGCATCGAGGCGTACGGCATCGAGGAGAAGATCAAGGGCCTGCTCAGCCGCAAGTGCGGCGGTGACCGGGCACCGGAGTCGCTGCGTGACCGGCTGACGCTGGAGATCCGCAAGTCGGTGACGGTGACGCGCATCGAGACCACCGACTAACAAGCAGCACAACGAAAAACACCGAGCGGCTGGTACTTCGGCCGCTCGGTGTTTGTCGTTTGTGGCTACGGTCAGGCGTTGGGACGCTTGCCGTGGTTTGCCGCGTTGCCCTTGCGGCTGCGCTTCTTACGACCACGCTTACCCATGAGTAGGCTCCCTTCTGATTGAAGGCCATTGTTTCATGTGTGGTTGGCTGTAGCTGCAGCGGATACAGGCGCGGCCGCGCGGCCGCCGGAACAGACCTAGTGAACGGGGTGTCATGGCTGAGGAAGTGCGCGCGGAGATGGTGTCCACGGTGCTGACCGTGGAGGTCGCGGTCGGCGAGAAGGTGGACGTCGATCAGACTCTGGTGCTCCTCGAATCGATGAAGATGGAGATCCCGGTGATCAGCGAGGTCAGCGGCGAGGTCACCTCGATCGCCGTCGCGCCCGGCCAGGTACTACAGCAGGGCGATCTCATCGCCGTCATCTCCTGAGCGAAAACTGAAGCGGTAGAACGAACGTGGCGACTCTCAGCGAGCTACTTGCCGAACACACCGACCTACCCGGCGTCGCCGTGGACCATCTGCAGCGAGTGGTCGGTGACTGGCAACTGCTCGCGGATCTGTCCTTCGCGGATCTGACGCTGTGGGTCGGCGCCGGTCCCGTCGCGGATGGTGCGGATATCGTCTGCGTCGCGCAGTGCCGCCCGACCACCGCGGCGACCGTGCACCTGGAGGACCGGGTCGGCACCACGGCCATGCAGGCCGATCACCCCCAGGTGTTCGACGCGCTGCTGACCGGCAAGATCGTGCGCTCGGACAGCGATGTCGAGGCCTCTGGCGTCTACCATCCGCATCCGGTGCACGCGATCCGCGAGGCCATCCCGGTGCGCTGCGGCGACGACGTGATCGCGGTGCTCAGCCGCGATACCGACGTGCAGCGCTCCCGGGTGCGCAGCAGCCTGGAGATCGCCTACGTGGCCTGCGCCGACGATCTGTGCCAGATGATCGCCGACGGCACCTTCCCGACCACCGAGGACCGTGCCGCGACGCACTCCAGCCCGCGCGCTGGCGACGGTTTCATCCGCCTGGACACCGAGGGCAACGTCGTCTACGCCAGCCCGAACGCGCTGTCCGCCTATCACCGGATGGGCCTGCAGAGCGATCTGGCCGGCCAGGACCTGGCCGTCACCACCCGCTCGCTGATCACCGACCCGTTCGACGCGCAGGAGGTCGTCGGCGATATCCAGGCCGCGCTGGCCGGGCGCACCGGCCGCAGGATGGAGGTCGAGGCGCGCGGCGCGACCGTGCTGCTGCGCACCCTGGTGCTGCGCCCGCACGGCGAACTCGCGGGTGCGGCGGTGCTCGTGCGCGATGTCACCGAGGTGAAGCGGCGCGACCGTGCCCTGCTGTCCAAGGACGCGACCATTCGCGAGATCCACCACCGGGTGAAGAACAACCTGCAGACCGTCGCCGCGCTGCTGCGCCTGCAGGCGCGCCGCACCGAGAACGAGGAGGCGCAGGTCGCGCTCACCGAGTCGGTGCGAAGGGTCACCTCGATCGCGTCGGTGCACGAGATGCTGTCGATGTCGGTGGACGAAGAGGTCGATCTGGACGAGGTCGTCGACCGGCTGCTGCCGATCATGGCCGACGTCGCCACCGTGCACACCGCGCGGATCAAGGTGCGCAGAGCGGGCTCGCTCGGCGTCTTCTCCGCCGAACGCGCGACCCCGCTGGTGATGGTGCTGACCGAATTGGTGCAGAACGCTATCGAGCACGCCTTCGATTCCGGCGAACAGGGCACCGTGACGATCCGCTCGGAGCGTTCGGCGCGCTGGCTCGATGTGATCATCAGCGACGACGGACGCGGTCTCCCACCGGGTTTCAGCCTCGAATCCTCGGATCGATTGGGGCTGCAGATCGTTCGCACACTGGTGACCGCCGAACTCGGCGGTTCCATCGGTCTGCATCCCGGCGCCGATATCGGTACGGACGCGGTGCTGCGTGTCCCATTGGGGCGTCGCTCGGGCCGTTAGCGACCCTGTCGCATTCGTCGCATTCAATGCCGGAAGCCATTCCGCGGCGACACGATTCAACACACAATAAAGCCCGGCACCTACAGGTGCCGGGCCGAAATGCGTTTACCGGGCCGGGCTGAATGGTCCGGTAAATGCCGATCGTCGGTTAGACGACGGTGCGGGTGCGGGTGCGGGCGTTGCGACGCTTGAGCGCCCGTCGCTCGTCCTCGCTCATACCACCCCACACGCCGGCATCCTGTCCGGACTTCAGGGCCCAGGACAGGCAGTCGGCGGTAACGGGGCAGCGAGCGCAGACCAGCTTGGCATCGGCAATCTGCGCGAGCGCAGGACCACTGTTACCCACCGGGAAGAACAGCTCGGGGTCCTCGTCGCGACAGATGGCCTTGTGGCGCCAGTCCATTCCTCTGCTCCTTTGCTGGGCGCCACAAAGGGCGCCTACGGTTTGTGGATCGTTCACTTGTGCGACTCGAATGTTTCCGCACGGTTGCTTGTGAATGCTTTCACGAACACCGTAGATGTCAATAGGTTTGCGGTGCACCGTGGGGAAGCTCACGCTCACTGGGTCCCGGCATGGGAACCTGCCCGGTCCTTTGTACTCGCTCTACCCGGCTTTCGCAGCACAACCCGGAGTTTTTTCGCGGCGTTTCGCGCTCAAGCGGGCTGCGGAGCCACCACATCGAGTACGCCGGGCACGCTGGTGAAATCCACCACGTTGCGCTTCCCGATAAAGTCCCCGTCGATTTGCAGGCCGATCGGTTCCTTGGTCTCGATCCGCACCGACGGCACATCGTCCTCACGAAACAAATTGCGGGACTTGGGATCTCCGTTGGCCGCCAGCAGTTGCCTGGCGAGCAGCAGCGTCGGCAGCACCGACATGGAGCGCACGGCGAACACGCCGAGGCCGCCTTCGAACCTGGTGCCGGGGTTGGTGTGCACCGGTGTCGCGTTCAGGTAGGTCCACGGGGTGGTGTTCGTTACGAAGGCGTAATGCGCGTCGGTCACCGGCTCGTGTCCGGGTATCTCGATCCGGACGCTCGGCGCGTTGCGTTTGGCGCGGAAGAATTGGCGAACGGTTGTGCGAACGTAGCGGCCCGGCGTCGCGGTGTACCCGTCGGCGCGGCTGGCGTCGATCGCCTCGCACACATCCGCGTCGAGCCCGACGCCCGCGCTGAAGGTGAACCACCGGTCGTCGGCGAGGCCGAGGCCGATGCGGCGGTCCCGATCGAGGGTGAGCAGATCGATGAGCTGGTTGGTTGCCGTGACCGGGTCGGGGGAGATGCCGAGCGCGCGGGCGAACACATTCGCCGAGCCGCCGGGGATCACGCCGAGCCGGGGCAGCCAGGCCTGGCCGTCGTTCAACTCGGGCAGCGGCAGGAAGCCGTTGATGGTCTCGTTGACCGTCCCATCGCCTCCGTGCACGACGATCAGGTCCATCTCGTTGGTCGATGCCCACTGGGCCAATTCCGCGGCGTGGCCGCGATGCTGGGTATGCGCGACGGTCAACTGAGTGCGGCTCTCCAGTGCGTGCGCGAGCAGATCCCGGGTCGCCGGTGTCGTCGAGGTGGCATTGGGATTCACGATCAGCAGCGTCCGCACGCTTGGCAGCCTAATCTGCCCGGCGTCGTAGGCTTGGCGCGTGGATGCGAGCGACCGGGGTGAGGTTTCCGAAGGCGTGCCCGTGACGGTGCGTGCCGCGGGCGGGTTGGTGGCGCTGGAGGGCGCCGCCGCGGTGATCGCGGCGATCTATTTCGCCGTGCGCCAGCTGCTCGGACACGAGGAGAGCGCGGTGAGCGGCTACGGCAACGCGGTGTACTTCGGGATACTCGGCGGCGCCGTGCTCGCCGCGGGTATCGCGCTGTTCCTCGGCCGCCGGTGGGGGCGGGCCATCGCGGTGATCGCGCAGCTGCTGCTGCTCCCGGTGACGTGGTCGCTGCTGACCGATTCGAAGCAGCCGGTCTACGGCGGGCTGCTCGGCGTCGTTGTCGTCGGCGCGCTCGTGCTGCTGTTCGTGCCCGCCTCGACGCGCTGGCTCGCGCAGGGCTACGGCGGCGCCGAGCCGGAGGAGCCATCGGCCAGTAGCTAGGCAGTCGCTGATCGGCCGGCGAGATGTTCGCGCAGCGCCGCGCGGCAGCGCTGATCGGCCAGCCGGGTGGTCTCGGGCTGACGGTAATTCGGGGTCAGCGTGAGCACCTGCGCGCAGGCGGTGTCGAGATCGATGCGATGGCCGACCGAGACGAAGACGGGCTTCACCCCGGTGCGGGTGCGCAGTACCCGGCCGACGACCCTGCCGTCGATGGTGACGTCCGCGGTGGCGCCGCGTTCGGCGGCGGGCTCGGTGTGCTCACCCCAGACGTTCTTGGCGACGCCGATCGTCGGCAGCCCGGTCAGCACGCCGAGATGGCAGGCGAGGCCGAACAGCCTGGGATGGGCAAGGCCGTGGCCGTCGCAGATCAGCAGATCCGGTGTGGTGGAAAGCTTTTCGAGCGCGTCGACGGTGGTCGGTAGTTCGCGGAAGGCGAGCAGTCCGGGGATGTAGGGGAAGTCGACGGTGCCGTAGGCGACCGAGGAATCGACGAGTTCGGCTGTGGCGGTGTCCAAGACGACGACCGCGGTGGCCACTTCACCGGTCTCGGCGTAGGCGGAATCGAGCCCGGCGACGGTGCGGAACTCCGGCGGGCCCGGATTGATCGGATCGACCAGCGGGCGGAGTCGGTCCTGTACGGCGATGGCCTCATCCGCGTCGGCGGGCCAGCGGGCCGGTCTCGAAACTTTCATCGCTGGAACACATTACGTGCGATGCGGCGAGAACGGCCCGGTGGTCGCTACTGCGCTTCTTTGGCGAGTGCGGCCAGCGGTTCGCCGCTGAGGCGGTAGCCGCGCCACTTCTCCTGGCTGACGGCGTCGAGCGATTCGTAGAAGTCGATCGACGGCGTATTCCAGGTGAGTACCGACCAGTCGAGGCGGGCGTAGCCGTTGTCGACCGCCTCCCGCGCGAGGGCCGCGAGCAGCGTCTTGCCGTAGCCCTTGCCGCGCGCGGACGGCTTGACGTACAGGTCCTCCAGGAAGATGCCGTGCACGCCCTCCCAGGTGGAGAAGTTCAGGAACCAGATGGCGCAGCCGACCAGCTCGCCGTCCTGCTCGACCACGTGCGCGAAGACCTTCGGGGTCGGACCGAACAGCGCGGTGTGCAGCTGCTCGGCGGTGAGTGTGCATTCGTGGCGCGCCTTTTCGTACTCCGCGAGGTCGTAGACGAGGTCGACCAGTGCGGGAACGTCGGCGGCGGTGGCGCGGCGGATGGTGCCGGTCTCGGTCACAGTGATACTCCATCGATGTTCGGTACGAGGTTGTGCGCCAGGACGGTCCGCACGTCATGTTCGTAGCCGAGCACGGTGATCGCGCCGGTCGACATGGCGAAGCGGCGCCCTTCCCGGACATCGAGCTCGGCCCACCTGGCGATCAACGCCCGGGAGAAGTGGCCGTGCCCGACCAGGACAGTATCGCGGCCCGGCAGCGCGGGGACGACCGAGGCCAGCACCCGGTCCGCCCTGGCCTGTACCTCGGCGGCGGATTCGCCACCGGGGACCTCGCCGGTCCAGATGGTCCAGTCCGGCGCGGTCTCGCGGATCTGTGTGGTGGTCAAGCCCTCGTAGTCGCCGTAATCCCATTCGGCCAGATCGTCGTCCACGACGGTGTCGGATAGTCCGGCGAGCGCGGCGGTACGGATGGCGCGCTCACGCGGGCTGGTCAGCACCAGCGGATCGCGCAACTTCAGCGCGGCGAGCAATTTTCCTGCGCCCCTTGCCTGTTCCTCGCCCAGTTCGGTGAGTGGCAGATCGGTGCGTCCGGTATGCCGCCGCGCGGTCGACCAGGCGGTTTCGCCGTGCCGCAGCAGGACTAGGCGTACCTCCGCCTTCGCTCCGGCCGTGCGCAGGCTGTCGACGGCTTCGCCGGCTGTGCCTGATAGGCGTGCATCGTCGAGTTCGGACATGTCATCCATCATGGGCCACCCACCCCACGCGGCACCGGACCGGGGTGAGCTCCCCCGCCTCCCCGCGACCTCGAGCCAGACTCGAGTGCGAATCCGGTTGCGTCGGCGTCCGGCGGTTGGGTGCCGGATGGGTTAGCCGGTCCCCGGCGAGTTACCGATGTACTCGCGAAATCAGTTGTCTGGTTGTGATGAACCGTGAGCGGTTGCCTCTTGTGGCGAGTTCCCGCCCGCCGGTAATTCATCCGAGGGCGTACAGGATGCCCGCGCGGCGCTCGAGGATGGTGGGGCCGAGGACGGCCAGTGAGATCGGGCTGCCGTCGAAGTCGGGGCGCTGCACCGGGATGCGGGTTTGTTCGACCCCGGTACCCGGGTCGAGGGCGGCGAGGCCGTCGCGCACCGGCACCAGTACGCGGCCCGCCATGAGGGCGGGGGTGCCGAGTGCGCCGGGCGCGGTCCAGAGTGGCTCCAATGTGGTTGCGCTCAAGGCGATCACGCTGTTGCCGGTGAACAGGAAGTAGGCGTTGCCGAGCCGGATCGCGGTGGCGCCGTCGGTCAGCGGTGCCGGAAGATCGTGTACGACAACGGGATTGCCGGATGCGTCGGAGATGGATAGGCGCGGCGGGGTCGGTGCGCCGCCGGGTGCGGCGGGCGCGCCGGGCAGGTACACCGCGATCCTGTTGTCGGACACCGCGATCACCCTGGTTTCGGGTGAATCCGCGCCGGGGCCGGTGAGCACGTGGGAGCTGAATTCCTCGGGCACCGTATTGTCCTTCGGCGCCGGATTGAGCACGCTCAGCCGATCGGACGGGTCCTCGGGGCAGCGCTCGAGCACCGCGAGCCTGGTCGAGCTGGAACTCGCCGAGAGCAGCTTGCAGTCATGGCGCGGTTGGGTTTTCGTGTTCACCGGCGCGTCGACATAGCCGTACTCCAGCGTGCGCACCAGATCCGAGCGCCACATCTCCAGCCGCTTCGGGCCGAGCGCGAGCACATAGGTGCCATCAACAGACAGCCGGACGGTCATATCCATATAGCTGCTGCGCGCGGTGCGCCGCGCACCGTCCTCGGCGAGCAAGGTGGCCTGGCTGCAGCCGCGCTGATCCCGGTACACCGCGATCACCGTGCCGAACTGCGATTCCACCCCGCACAGCGGCATATCCCGCTTGTACAGCCACAGCTGCTCACCGGTGCGCGGATCGCGGCCGACCACCGAACCGTCGTCACCGGTGACCGCGACGCCGCCGGCCACCAGCGCGCGTGCGGCCGCGGCGTCGGGCGCCTGCCACAGCGGGCGCAGCGCGCCGGGCAGCTGATCCGTCGAGGTCGGCACCGGCGCGGGATGACTCGCGGTCACCGACTCGGTGCCGCTCGCATCGCCGCGCGCCCACACCACGATCGCCGCGACCACCACGAGCACGGCGATCACTACCGCGGAGATGATGTCGGCGCGCGTTCGCCGCTCGGGTGCGAGCACGATTGCGAGAGTAGCGGATCCGGCGAACTCAGACCGACGCGGTGGTTGCGGTGATCACCTCGGTCGTCGCGTCGTCGCCGGTCACCGCGTTCTCCCCGGCCGGCTTGCGCCTGCGCCGCCGACGGCGGGTCGATCCCTCCGCCGGCTCGGTCTCGCCCTCGGCGTTGTCCGCCGAGCCGTTGGCCGTGGTCGCGACGCCGTTCTCGGCCGCATCGTGCCCGGCCTCGGCCGTGCCGTTCTCGGCGGCGTCGCCCGCGGGCTTGCGCCGCCTGCTGCGCCTGCGCCTGGCCGGCTTGTCACCGGTCTCGTCGGCTGCGGCATCGACAATGTCGGCGGTGTCGTCGTCGACCACGTCGGTGCCGTTGGACTCGGTGCCGTTCGATTCACCGTCGATCGGCTGACCGGCCCTGGTCCGCCTGCGGTTGCGCTTGCGCGGTGTGCGCGCGGGCCGCTCCTCGACCACCGCGTCCGGATCGCGCTCCGGCTTCGGCTTGCGCACGACGCCGGTCGCGCCCTCGGGGATGCCGAGATCCGAAAACAGGTGCGGCGACCGCGAATACGTCTCGACCGGCTCGGGGATGCCGAGACCGAGCGCCTTGTCGATGGCGGCCCAGCGGTTCAGTTCGTCCCAGTCGATCAGCGTCACCGCGACGCCGGTGCGCCCGGCCCGGCCGGTGCGGCCGATGCGGTGCACGTAGGTCTTCTCGTCCTCCGGGCACTGGTAGTTGACGACGTGGGTGACGTCGTCGATATCGATGCCGCGCGCCGCGACGTCGGTGGCGACGAGCACGTCGATGGTGCCCTTGCGGAACTTCGCCAGCGCCTTCTCCCGGGCGATCTGGCCCAGGTCGCCGTGCACGGCGCCGACCGCGAACCCGCGCTCGGCCAGTTCGTCGGCCACCTTCTGCGCGGTGCGCTTGGTCCTGGTGAAGATCATGGTGGCGCCGCGGTTCTCGGCCTGCAGGATCTTGGCGATCAGCTCGCTCTTGTCCAGCGCGTGTGCGCGGTAGACGAACTGGGCCGTGCGGTCGTGCACCGCGGAATCGTGCGGCTCCTCGGCGCGGATATGCGTCGGGCGGGTCAGGAAGGTGCGGGCCAGCGTGATGATCGGGCCGGGCATGGTCGCCGAGAACAGCATCGTCTGGCGCTTGTCGGGCACCATGCCGAGCACGCGCTCGATATCGGGCAGGAAGCCGAGGTCAAGCATTTCGTCGGCCTCGTCCAGGACGAGCACGCCGATCTTGCCGAGGATCAGGTGGTTCTGGTTGGCCAGATCGAGCAGGCGGCCCGGCGTGCCGACCACGACGTCGACGCCCTTGCGCAGCGCCTCGATCTGCGCCTCGTAGGGGCGGCCGCCGTAGATGGAGGCGACTTTGAGCGCGCCCTGGTGGTTCTTCAGGTACTTGCCCGCGTTCTCCAGGTCCTGGGTGACCTGGATGCACAGCTCACGGGTCGGCACGATCACCAGCGCGCGCGGGGTGCCGTCGAGTGGAGTGGTGCCGGATTCGGCGGTGGCGATCCGGTGCAGCAGCGGCACGCCGAAACCGAAGGTCTTCCCCATACCGGTGCGCGCCTGGCCGATGAGATCTTCGCCGGCCAGTGCCAGCGGCAGGGTGAGTTCCTGAATTGCGAAAGTACGTTCGATGCCCATCTCGCCGAGCGCGCGCACGATTTCGTCGCGAACGCCTAATTCGGCGAATGTCGGGGCGGTATGCGTTTCGTCCAGTTCGGCCGTCAGCAGTGTGTCCGCCAAGCCTGGTTCCTGTTCGACAGTGATCTTGCTCAGGTTCGTGCCTTCCTCGTCATCGCGTCACGCGCGCACGAGGCGTGGGGCGGACCGGTCGGCCCGCGACGACCACGTATCCGCCTGTGATGCTCACCGCCAGGCCACAGCCGGTCCCGGGTGCCGTCGATACGGCAGCTATCTCGGGATACCTCGGCGCGGCGCATGGGTGACGCGGATCTGGTGCGCGCACATTTTCCATGGCAGCGGAAACCTTCGAAGGTGCGTAAATTTCCGTTGTCGGGAGTGATTGTAGCGTGATATTGTGCACGGCTCGAATTGCCGCCCGGGTGAATTCGCCGCAAAAGACCGGTTTCCCCCAGTCGCGGGTCGACGTACGCTGCGGCACATGGCAATTCATCCGGCGCGTCGAATCTGGACGACCCTCGAACCCCTGCACGATGTGGTCTATTTCGGGGAGGGGGTGAAGGAGCGCGGGGTCGCGCTCGGCCTGCGGGGCTACTGGCAGACATACTTCGCATTTCGGGCAGCGCCGATGGGCGCGGTGAGCGCGGGCACGGTGCTTGCCACCTTCGCCGGATTCCACCCCGACATGATCGCCAAGGCGCTGCCCGACGCCTGGGTACGTACCGATCCGGACAAGTGTCTCGAAGCGCGCGTCGAGCTGTCCGCCGCCCTGCTGCGCGCCGCGGGCGCGAAGGAGGCGCAGTGCGCCAGGGCGGTCGCTCTGCTGCTTCCGGCGTACCGCGCGGCCGATGCGACCGGCAGGCCGTTATTCGCGGCGAACAACGCGCTGCCGCTGCCCGAGGATCCGGTGGCGCGGCTGTGGCAGCTCGCGACCTCGCTGCGTGAGCATCGCGGCGACGGACATGTGGCCGCGCTGGTGACGCACGGGCTGACCGGGCGGCTGGCGATGGTGATGCAGGTGGCGGCGGGCAAGATGCCCGCCTCGGTGATGCGTACCGCGCGCGGGCTGTCCGAGCGGGAGTGGGCGGACGCGCTCGACGAGCTGCGCGCGCGAGGCCTGGTCAAGGGGGAGCCGGTCAGCCCGGTGCTGACCGGCAGCGGCGGCGAGCTGCTCGAGCGGGTCGAGGCGAGCACCGACGATGCCGCGTGGCACGGCGCGCTGTCGGCGCTGTCCTCCGATGCCGTCGCCGAATTGCTGACTTCGCTTGCGCCGCTGGTGAAGACCGTCTTCGACACGGTGATGCCGCCGATCACGCCGATCGGCATGGGCCGGGAATGAGTCATGGCCGGACTTGCCTGTTACCGGCGGTACCGGATGTGAGAGATTCATCGGTGTGACGATCGCCGAAACCGTGACCACCGCCGCGCGCAACGCCTGGGCCCTGACCTTCGGCCCGGGCGTCGAGGCGCCTGAGCCGACCCCGTCGACGGTGCTGTGGGACGAACCGCATCGGCTGCTGCGCCGATTCGAACCCGCCCCGGCGGACAGCGACACCGCGGTGCCTTTTCCCGGGTCGCTGGGCTCCGGCCCGCCGGTGCTGCTCGTCCCGCCGCTCGCCGCCCCCGCGACCTGCTTCGACCTGCGGCCCGACCAGAGCGTGGCCAGGTTCCTGCTCGACACCGGCCGCAGCCCCTACCTCGTCGACTACGGCGAGATCACCTTCGCCGACCGGCGGATGGGATTCGAGGACTGGATCGACGACATCCTGCCCGAGGCGATCCTGCGCACCTCCGCCGATCGCGGCGGCCGCGCGGTCGATCTGGTCGGCTGGTCGATCGGCGGCACCCTGGCGCTGCTCACCGCCGCCGCGCACGCGCACCTGCCGATCCGCTCCGTCACCGCCGTCGGCGCGCCGCTGGACTACGACGAGATGACCGGTATCAAGCAGCTGCGCGCGGTCGCCAAAGTGACCGGCGGACTTGGTATGTCGACCGCCGTGCGCGCCGCGGGCGGTGTGCCCGCCTCGCTCACCCGGTTCGGCTACAAGCTGACCGCATGGGACCGCGAGCTGACCAGGCCGTGGTTCGTCGCCAGCAATATCACCAGCACCGAGGCGCTGGCCAAGATGGAGACCATCGACCGTTTCATGGCCGAGATGCCCGGCTACCCCGGCCGCTTCTACAACCAGCTGTGGGGACGTTTCATGCGGCACAACGACATCGGCCGCGGCGGGCTGCGACTCGGTGCGCGGCGCATCGAGCTCGCACACGTGAGCGCGCCGGTGCTGCTCGTCGGCGGACCCGACGACATGATCACCGCGGCGGCCGCGGTCGCGGCGGGCACCCGCACGCTCACCGGTGCGGAATTGGTCCGCTACGAGACCGCGCCCGGCAGTCACCTGGGGATTCTGGCCGGTCCGGGCGCTCGCGACAGCACATGGACCTACCTCGACAAGTTCCTCGGCGAACTCGCCTGATGTTGTCCGGGGATGGCCGAGTCGCGCGGCCCGAACCGCGACTAGGCTATGCAGCCATGGGAGCACAGTCATCTGCCGCGCTAGGTGTTTCGTCCACCGACTCACCCGTCGGGGTGACCGATCTGTTCGCGGTGCTCGCCTACGGTGAGATCTCCGCGTTCTACCGGCTGGCCGAGGAGGCCAAGCTGTCGCCGACGCTGCGCGGCAAGGTCGCGGTCGCGAAAATGGCGGCCGCCGAGATGGAACACTTCAGGACGCTCGAGGCCGCGCTGGCCGAGCGCGGCGTCGACATCTTCGACGCGATGGCGCCGTTCGTGCGGGCGCTCGACGCCTACCACGCCTCCACCGACCCCTCGACCTGGCTCGAGTCGATGGTGAAGTTCTATGTCGGTGACGGCATCGCCGCCGACTTCTATACCGAGATCGCGGGCGCGCTGCCGCCCGAGGTCGCCGACGTGGTCCGCGATGTGCTCGCCGAGACCAGCCACTCCGAATTCGTGGTCGACGAGGTGCGCCGCGCGGTCGAGGCGAGCCGCTCCGAACGTGACCGGCTGACCCTGTGGGGCAGGCGGCTGCTCGGCGAGGCGATCACCCAGGCGCAGTACGTGATGGCGCAGCGCGACGAGCTCACCGAGCTGGTGCTCTCGGCGACCGGTGACCTCAACGGCATCGCCGAGCTGTTCGAGCGCATGCAGGCCAGCCACGCGGAACGCATGGCGGTACTGGGTATTTGAGTGCTGGCATTCAGTCGTTGACGGCGCGGTCCGTGACAAGCCGCAGTTCGGGTGTGCGGGCCTGCGCCTGATCGGTGAGCCAGACGACGATGCTGTGATCGCCGCTGGAATCCAGGGTTTCGAACGGCACCTCGACCGTGCCGCCTGCGGGATGGTCGATGCGCAGTGTGCCGTTGGGGTGCGCGCCGGCGCGCTGCCTGGCCCACCGTTCGGCGAATTCCGGGTGGGCGCGCAGGGTTTCGACGAACTCGACGATCCGATCGTCGCCCGGCCAGCGCATGGTGGACCGGCGCAGCGCCGCGACGAAGATATCGGCCGCCTCGGACCAGTTGCGCCAGACGCGATGCGCCGAGGGGTGGGCGAAGGTGAACCAGGCCAGGTTGGCGTGCGTCGAATTGTCGAGCAGGCCGAGCGGAGTCGCGAATTCCTCCCACGCGGCGTTCCAGCCCAGGATGTCCAGCTGCCTGCCGATCACGAAGGCCGGTGTCGGCGCCAGCGCGCGCAGCACGGCGCTCACCCGCTCCGGAATCTCCCGCTCGGCGCCCTCGCTGCCGGGGCACTGCCCGCTGTCGTTGCAGTTGTTGAGCGCGAGCCAGCCGAAGTGGTGGCGCTCCGGGCCCTCGAGCCGCAGCGCCTCGGCGAGCGCGTTGATCACCGAGGGCGACGGATTCCGGTCCCGGCCCTGCTCCAAGCGAGCCAGGTAGTCGGCGCTGAGACCGGCGAGCACGGCGACCTCTTCCCGGCGCAGGCCGGGCGTGCGGCGGCGGCCGCCCTCGGGCAGGCCGACATCGGCGGGGCGCAGTTCCGCGCGCCGCGTCACCAGGAATTCCGCGAATGCCGATCGAGCCATAGGACCCATCATGCCGGACTTCGGTCCGCTTATCCTGGCACTGGCGGGTCCAGGATAACGGCGGTCTGGTTAGGCGCTTTCCGGCCACGCATCGTTGTCGGCATGACGACATCGGAATCCACCACCGCCGCAACCGCTCTCAAGCCG
The DNA here is from genome assembly GCF_044547285.1 of Nocardia sp. NPDC052566. Lineage (NCBI taxonomy): Bacteria > Bacillati > Actinomycetota > Actinomycetes > Mycobacteriales > Nocardiaceae > Nocardia > Nocardia sp. NPDC052566. The sequence continues at coordinate 815,569 of NZ_JBIUAF010000006.1, forward strand.
GGCCCGTGGGCACTCGATACGGCCCACTCCTCGGTCGGCTTCACCATCCGCCACCTCGGCATCGCCAAGGTGCGCGCGGGCTTCACCAAGTTCGACACCGAATTCGTGGTCGACGAGGCCGGATTCGCCACCCTCGGCGCCACCATCCACCTCGACTCGTTCGACTCCGGCAACGCCGACCGCGACGCGCACGTGCGCAACGCCGACTTCCTCGACGTCGCCAACCGCCCGACCCTCACCTTCCGCGCCACCGGGCCGGTGCTGATCGCCGAGGAGTTCACGGTCGAGGGCGAGGCCACCCTCGGCGGCATCACGAAGCCGGTCACCCTCGAGGTCGAATGGGGCGGCGTGCAGGAGTTCGGCGACAGCCGCCACGCCGGCTTCTCGGCCACCGGCACCATCAAGCGCACCGACTTCGGCGTCGGCGGCCCGGTACCGGGCATGCTGAGCGACGCGGTCAAGGTCGAACTCGAGATCCAGCTGATCGAACCGAAGTAGCCGTCCCGTCGCCTCGCGAGTGGGGGTGGCGTTCGCTGAGAGCGCAGACACCAACTGCTGTTCGGTTGTCGTACTCGATTAGCCTTGGTTTCGACAGCACAGGACTCTAGGTTCGGAGGTTGGCCGTGGAGGTCAAGATCGGTATTTCGGATAGCCCGCGCGAGCTCGTGATCAACAGCCCGCAGACTCCCGACGAGGTCGAGGCGCTGGTGTCCGGTGCGCTGAGCGGCGAGGGCGGTGTGGTCGTGCTCGTCGACGAGAAGGGGCGCAAGTACCTGATCCAGGCATCCAAGGTCGCCTACGTCGAGATCGGCGCGGTCAGCGCGGGCCGCGTCGGCTTCGCCGCCGTGTAATACTTCTGGACCTGATTATCTGGACCAACGAAAACAGGCCCCACCTTCTGACATCAGAAGGTGGGGCCTGTTTTCGTTGGTCTTCAGTCGACGGGTCTTCAGTCGATCGGGTGCAGCGGCACGTGGGATAGGCCGCCCCAGGCGAGCTGCACGGTCGTGTCGACCGCCTCCTCCTTGGGGATCGGCCGATCGGCCTCCAGCCAGTAGCGCGCGGTGAACTGGCTCGCGCCGACCAGGCCGACCGCGAGGATGCGCGCGCGGTACGGGTCGAGGCCCGAGTCGTGGGCCACCAGATCGAAGACGGCGTCGACACAGGCCTCGGTCGCCTGCTCCACCCGGCGCTGCACCTGCGGCTCGCTGGTCAGGTCCGATTCGAAAACCAATCGGAAGCCCTGCATTTCGTTGTCGACGAAGTCGAAGTACGCCTGCACGGCGGCACGCACGCGCTGGCGGTTGTCGGTGGTCGAGCGCAGCGCCTGGCGCACGCTCTGGACCAGCATGTCGACGTAGTTCTGCAGCACCGCCAGGTACAGTTCCAGCTTGCTGGTGAAGTGTTGATACAGCACCGGCTTGCTCACCCCGGCGCACTGCGAGATCTCGTCCATGCCCGCGGCGTGATAGCCGCGCTGGACGAAGACCTCACTGGCGGCCTGGAGTAGTTGCTGGCGACGTTCGTCGCGTGGAAGCCGGGTACCGCGTTTGGCCGGTGCCGCGGTCGCGGACGACGATGCTCTGCGGGACGTCGTCCGGTCCACGAGGTCAGTCATTTCGGCTCTCCCAGTCGATTCCCCGGCAAAGAGGGGGTGTGCACCGGGTATCCCATGAACGATACCTGGTCGTCGCTCCTGCGCGCCGACCGCGCGGGGAACATGGTGGTGGCCCGCTATACGGACGGGCCCTGGCAGGCGAATGTAGTACCCCGCCGTGACATATGTCGCAGCGGCCCCCGTCAATGGTGTGCCCGACGTCGGGGTCTTGCGCGCTGTGAGAGCCTGAATGGCGTGACGGACCGATCGGAAAGACCGTCGGGCGGCGGCCAGGAGGCACGTCGTCCCGCTGGCTCCGCCGCGCCCGGTTCCGTAGTGTCGGAGTCCGTGGCAAGGTCCGGCCGAGAAGCACGATCGGGCGCAGCGGCCCGCACCGGCGCTGCGGCACGGCCCGACGTTGCTGGACGACCCGACACCGCTGGACGGCCCAGTGCCGGAAATCCCGAGGGCGGCCCGCCGCCGAGAACCGGGCCGCCGCCCAGAAGCAGACCGGAGCGGTCGACCAAGCGTGACCGCAACGGCGTCGAGATCTACGACCCACTCGGTCTGTACGAGACTCGCGATCGCTCCCATCAACCGCTGCGAGCCCGCTGGGATCCGACCGCTCCCGACGAGAGCAGATCGCGCGCACGGCCCGAGCGCGACACCAAGAAGCAGAGCGCGCTCGGCAGATTCGTCCGCACCTACGGCTGGCGCGCGTACGCGCTGCCCGTGCTGTTCGTGGTCACCGTGCTCGTGGTGGTCGACGCGGTGCGCGGTACCGACGCACCGGCCGCGACCGGCGGCATTCCCGGTTTCGGCAAACTCAGCCCGCGTGCCGCGACCGCGGGCATCATCGGCGGCGCGCCGCCCGGCGACGGCCACTTCCCGACCGATCTCCCGACCGGCGCGCTGCCCGAGGGCGGCCCGTTCGTCGAGGCGGGCACCGGCGTCTGGCATGTGGTGCCAGGGACGACGGCGCAGGTCGGTACCGGCTCCGACATCGTCTTCCGCTACACCGTGGAGATCGAGGACGGCATCGACACCTCCGCCTTCGGCGGTGACGCCGCGGTGGCCAAGATGATCGACTCGACGCTGGCCGATCCGCGCAGCTGGACCCACGATCGCAAATTCGCCTTCCGCCGGGTCGATCAGGGCGACACCGATTTCCGGATCTCGCTCGCCTCGCGCGAATCCACCCGCAAGGCCTGCGGGTTCGACATCCCCATCGACTCGTCCTGCTACAACGCCGATATGGGCAGGGTGGTGGTCTCGGAGGTGCGCTGGGTGCGCGGCGCGGTCGCCTTCGAGGGCGATATCGGCTCCTACCGGCAGTATCAGATCAATCACGAGGTCGGCCACGCCATCGGCTATCACCAGCATCAGCCGTGCGATACCGACGGCGGCCTCGCGCCGGTGATGATGCAGCAGACCTTCGGCACCAAGAACAACGACATCGCCACACTGGATCCCGGCGGTATCGTCCCGATGGACGGTAAACGCTGCCGCTTCAACGCCTGGCCCTACCCGCGCGGATGAGCACGGGGGCGGCTGCGGCCGCGGCCGGGCGGTACGCGACGATAGGCGGGGAAGAACGGCCCGGTCGCCGGTGTTGTAGCTAGGCGTTACTGCGATCGGCAATTCGATTCGAGGAGTCCTGGACGTGTCATCACCAAAGTCCCTGCCGCCATTGGTCGAACCGGCCGCGGAACTGACCAGGGACGAGGTCGCCCGCTACAGCCGCCACCTGATCATCCCGGATCTCGGTGTGGACGGGCAGAAGCGGCTGAAGAATGCCAAGGTGCTGGTGATCGGCGCAGGCGGGCTCGGCTCGCCCGCACTGCTCTACCTGGCCGCGGCGGGCGTCGGGACGCTCGGCATCGTCGAATTCGACGAGGTGGACGCCTCCAACCTGCAGCGGCAGATCATCCACGGTGAGTCCGATATCGGCCGCCCGAAGGCCGACAGCGCGCGCGACTCCATCCTGGAGATCAACTCCGGCATCGACGTGCGGCTGCACAAGATCCGCTTGGAGCCGGAGAACGCGATCGAGCTGTTCCGCGAATACGACCTGATCGTCGACGGCACCGACAACTTCGCGACCAGGTACCTGGTCAACGACGCCGCCGTGCTGGCGGGCAAGCCCTACGTCTGGGGCTCGATCTACCGCTTCGAGGGCCAGGTCTCGGTGTTCTGGGAGGACGCACCGGACGGGCGCGGTATCAACTACCGCGACCTGTACCCGGAGGCGCCGCCGCCGGGTATGGTCCCGTCCTGCGCCGAGGGCGGCGTGCTCGGTGTGCTGTGCGCGTCCATCGGTTCGGTCATGGTCACCGAGGCGATCAAGCTGATCACCGGTATCGGTGAGCCGCTGCTCGGCCGTCTGATGGTGTACGACGCACTGGACATGAACTACCGGACCATCAAGCTGCGCCGCGATCCGGAGCGTCAGCCGATCACCGAACTGATCGACTACGAGGCGTTCTGCGGTGTGGTGTCCGAGGAGGGCGCCGCCGCCGCGGCCGATTCCACGATCACCGCACGTGAGCTGAAGGAACTGCTCGACGCGGGCAAGGACATCGAGATCATCGATGTGCGCGAGCCGGTCGAGTGGGAGATCGTGCATATCGAGGGCGCGAAGCTGATCCCGAAGGATCGCATCCTGTCCGGTGAAGCGCTGTCCGAGCTGCCGCAGAACCGTCCGATCGTGCTGCACTGCAAGACCGGTGTGCGTTCGGCCGAGGCACTCGCCGCGCTCAAGCGCGCCGGATTCGCCGACGCCACCCACGTACAGGGCGGAATCATCGCCTGGGCCAACCAGATCGATCCGTCGCTGCCGGTCTACTGATCGCAGGTTGCGCGGCATATCGGCCGCGCAACCCACCCGGCGCGCCGGAGGTGCGCCCATTAAACACAGCGGTACCGTACGGCCGTGACTTCTGTGGAACCTCCCGAGCACGTGCGAGCCACGTTCGGTCTACGCGAGGTGACCCCGGTTTCGCTCGGAGACTGGGACGGTGCCTGGCGTCTCGGTGACGTGGTGCTCAGCCCGGTCGCCGACCATGCCAGGGCGGCGTGGTCGGCGAAGGTGCGCGAGACGCTGAAGGTGGACGGCCTACGCCTGGCCAGGCCGGTGCGCGCGACCGACGGGCGCTACGTCGTATCCGGTTGGCGCGCCGACACTTTTCTGGAGGGCTCGCCCGAGCCCAGGCACGACGAGGTGGTTTCGGTCTCGCTGCGGCTACATCAGGCCACCGCGAAGCTGGAGCGGCCGCGGTTCCTCGTCCAGCCGCCCGTGGCGCCGTGGGTGGATGTGGACGTCTTCGTCGCCGCCGACCGCGCCGCGTGGGAAGCGGTGCCGCTACGTAGTTTACGAGCAGGCGGTCCGCTGCCGACCACGTCGCCCGATGGTCAGCGCAGCATGGAGCTGATCGGTCAGCTGGCCACGCTGCGCAAACCGGTGCAGACGCCTGCGCAGCTCGTGCACGGCGATTTGTTCGGAACCGTGCTGTTCGCGGGGGTTTTCACGCCGGGACTCACCGATATCACGCCCTACTGGCGGCCCGCGCCGTGGGCCGCCGGAGTCATCGTCGTCGACGCGCTCGCCTGGGGCGGCGCGGACGACGGGCTGCTCGACAGGTGGCGCGAGCTACCCGAGTGGCCGCAGATGTTGTTGCGCGCGGTCATGTTCCGGCTCGCGGTGCACGCGCTACATCCGAGATCGACGCCCGAGGCATTTCCCGGGCTGGCCCGCACCGCCGACATGGTGCGCTTGATGCTGTAGGCGCACAAGGCAATGCGGTGGCCACCCGTGGCAGCCACCGCACCGAGGAACTCCTTGTCACACGTTCGCGTATGCCAGCGAAGGCACCCGCCCGATCGCGAACGACGACCGCAGATAGAACCACCAGGTGACCCCGGCCATCACCAGAAACGCACCGGCATAGCTCCAGAACGCGGGCGCCATGCTGTGGAAGTTGATATTGGACAACCGAAGTGCCTGCTGCAGCAGGTAGCCGCCGGAGGCGCCGATCGCACCGATGACGCCGATCGCCGCGCCCGCCTGCCGCCGCGCCGACGCGGTGGCCTCGGTGAGCTCCATGCCGTGCTCGGAGGCGTACTTCCTGGCCTCGGCGCTGAAGATCGACGGGATCATCCGGTAGGTGGAGCCGTTGCCGATCCCGGTGAGCACGAACAGCATCAGGAACGCCGCCAGGTACAGCGGGAAGCTCTTCAGCGACAGCGCCGCCATGATCAGCGCGCAGGCGATCGCCATGCCGCCGAAGACGTACACGGTGATCTTGGCGCCGCCGACCCGGTCCGACACCCAGCCGCCGAACGGGCGGCTGAACGAACCGACCAGCGCGCCGAGGAAGGCGAGGTTGCCGAGCGTGGTGATCCAGCCGATCTTCGCCAGGTCGGGGAAGTTGGCCTTGATCAGCGTCGGGAAGGCGAAGGAGAACCCGATGAACGAGCCGAAGGTGCCGATATAGAGGAACGACATCACCCAGGTGTGCCGGTTGGTCAGCGCCAGTTTGTAGGACCTGCCATCGGATTTCGCGCTGCTGATGCTGTCCATGAACCGCAGCGCGCCGAAGGTGGCGATGAGGATGAACGGCACCCACACCAGCACCGACAGCGTGATGCCGAACCGGTAGCCCGCCGGATCCTTCGCCGTCAGATGCGTGCCGAGCGTGATCAGCAGCGGCAGGATGAGCTGGGTCTGGGCCACGCCGAGATTGCCGCCCGCCGCGTTGATGCCGAGTGCCGCACCCTTCTTCCCCTCGGGGAAGAAGAACGAGATGTTGGCCATCGAGGAGGAGAAGTTGCCGCCGCCGACACCGGCGAGCGCCGCGAGCACCATGAACACCCACATCGGCGTGCCGGGCTGATTGACGAAGTAGGCCAGGCCGAGGGTCGGGACGAGCAGCATCGCCGCGCTGAACGCGGTGAAGGCGCGGCCGCCGAACTTGGGGATGGCGAAGGTGTACGGAATGCGCAGTGCCGCACCGACAATCGTGGGGGTCGAGGTCAGCAGCAGTGCGTTGCTCACCGCGGCCGGATTGCCCTTGCCGAGCCCGGCCAGGAAGTCGAAGCCTGCCGCGCCCATGCTGGTCACGACGGTGCCCCAGATGACCCAGACGCTGAATCCGAGATTCTCGGCGAATACCGAGAACATCAGATTCTTACGCGCGGTGCGATTTCCGCCGGATTCCCAGAATTTCAGGTTGTCCGGATCCCAGTGTTCCAGCCAGCGGCCGCGCCGCCGATGCTCGAAAGCCGGTGTCCCGGTGGATGTTGTCTCCGACTGCTGGCCGGTGGCAGCGGGTGCTGCGGTCATCGGCGTACCTCTCGATCGGCTCGGCCCGCTCGGTGTCGCGGCATCGTCGCGGCGACCTCGAGTGGAGTTGCCTGGCTACGGTCGAGACAAAAGGTAGGTGGCGGATGTTGCGCCGGAACGTCACTGGGTGACGTTCCGGGCAAATCCGCCTCACCGGGCGATCGAGTCGTTGGTGACCTGTTGGTTACCTGGCGTCGGGGTATTCGGCGATGAGCGCGTCGAGGAAGCAGCGCGCCGCCAGCGCGGCGCGTTCGGCGTCGCCCGCGATGATCGCCTGCACCATCTCGATGTGCTCGGCGTCGTAGGAGTCGTCGGATTTCGCGGTCCGCGAATGGATGACCTGTTCGATGATCGGTAACAGCGAATCGTAGAACTCGAGGTACACCGCGTTGTGGCTGGCGACCACGATCGCGCGGTGCAGTTCGACGTCGATCTCGATGGCCGCGCGGTTGGGCTTGTCCCAATCCTGCTTGGCGCGCTCCTCGAGCAGTCGCTTCAGGTTCGCGATATCGACGTCGTCGCGGCGGCGCGCGGCCAATCCGGCCGCCGTGGTGTCGAGCGCCTGGCGGAGTTCGAGGATGTCGCGCTCCTCGGCGTCGGCGAAGTACTTGCCGAGGGTGCCGCCGAGATCGGAGATGGCGATCACATAGGTGCCGGAACCTTGGCGGCGTTCCAGCATGCCGGCATGGACTAGGGCCTGCACCGCCTCTCGGACAGTGTTTCGACCCGTTCCGGTGAGCTCGGTGAGCTCCGGTTCGGTGGGGATACGGGACCCGATTGGCCAACGGCCGGAACGAATCTCGGCTCGTAGTTGTTCGGTTACCTGGGCGATGAGGCTGGTGCGCCGGACTGGTTGCACCGACATAGAGTACCGCCCGTCACAAATCATTGTGTCAGATCGTCTGGTCATCCTATGATTTCTCGGTGACTGCAACCCTCCCGGAAACCACGACTCGCCCGGAATTCCAGCCGGTCGAGGTCCGTCGGCGCGCCCTGACGGAAGGCCGCCTGCTGGTACTGGCCGCGATCGTCATGTCCGCGCTCACGCTCCGGGTCGCGGTCACCGCGTTCAGTCCGCTTGCCGAGCGCATCGGACAGGACATTGGCTATTCCACGGCGATCGTCGGCGTGTTCGGCATGATCCCCACCGCGATGTTCGCGCTGTCCGGGTTGCTGACTCCGCTGCTGGTGCGCCGCCTCGGGCTGGAGCGCACCGCGCTCACCGCCATGCTGATGGCGGGCTCCGGCATGCTGATCCGCGTCCTCATGGGCGACACCGCGACGCTGCTGCTGTTCTCCGCGCTCGCGCTCGCGGGCATGGGCATCGGCAACGTGGTGATCCCGCCGCTGGTCAAGCGCTACTTCGGTGATCGCCTCGCGGTGGTCAGCTCCCTCTACATCGTCATGGTGCAGCTCGGCACGGTCATCCCCGCGCTCGTCGCGGTGCCGATCGCCGATTCGCACGGCTGGCGGATCTCGCTCGGTCTGTGGGCCGTGCTCGGTTTCGCGGCCGCGGTGCCGTGGATCGGGGTGCTGCGCGACCGGCGCGGGCACGATGTCGAGGACAAGACCGGGATGCCCGCCGCGAAGCCGACCGGTAGGCCGTGGCGCTCGCCGCTGGCCTGGGGCATGGCGGGCATGTTCGGCATGACCTCGCTGATCACCTACGCGATCTTCGCGTGGCTGCCCAAGATCCTGAGCGAGGCGGGCGCCAGCGCGCAGTTCGGCGGCAGCATGGTCGGCATCTTCGCGTTGATCGGCCTAGTCGCCGCGTTCAGCGCGCCGACGATCGTGACCAGGTTCCGCAACCCGTTCCTCGTCGTCGTCGGCTGTGCGGTGTTCTTCTTCATCGGCTTCGCCGGCCTGCTCATCGCCCCGATGAGCGCGCCGCTGCTGTGGGTGCTCGTCCTCGGCCTCGGCCCGAGCACCTTCCCGATGGCGCTGACGCTGATCAACCTGCGCACCAGGACCTCCGCGGGTTCGGCGGCGCTGTCCGGATTCACCCAGGGCGTCGGCTACGCGGTCGCCTGTGTCGGCCCGGTGCTGTTCGGTCTCCTGCACACCGCGACCGACGGCTGGCTCGCCCCGTTCGCGATGCTCGGCGTCGCGGTGCTCGTGCTGCTCGCGGGCGCCTGGCAGGCGTGCAAGCCGCGGCTGCTGGAAGACACCTGGAGCTCGAAACAGAACAACTGAGCTGGCGAGTACATGGGTAACTCGTCGGGTACGCCCAGAGCTGAACCGTCAGCTCACCGCCGGCCGCCTGCGAAACGGTCGCGGCACCCGAGTCTGGCCTGAAGTCGCGGGGAGGCGGGGGAGCGTTGCGGGCCGGTGAGGTGCGGACCACTCTGGGGGCGTCCGCATCTCACCGGCCCGCACCTCGTGGTCGGCTGTTCGTGACCCGCGGAAACCGCCGCGTCACACGGCGGAAACAAACGGCCGAGCTCACCCCGCATTTCGGAGAACCGTGAGCAACCGTTGATTTGCCGGTCATTCCGCGCAGCATTGCGGCAATACCCGTTTCCTACCGTTGGGCCAACCGGATCTTGGGAGGCCCTTGGTGAGCACGCTGACGCGGAACAGAGATATCGAACAGTGGGATGCCGAGGATGTCGTCGCCTGGGAAGCGGGCGGTAAGGACGTCGCCAAGCGCAACCTGATCTGGTCGGTGATCGCCGAGCACGTCGGTTTCTCGGTGTGGTCGATCTGGTCGGTGATGGTGCTGTTCATGCCGACCGAGAAGTACGGCATCGACGCGGCGGGCAAGTTCTTCCTCGTCGCGGTGCCGACCCTGGTCGGCGCGGCGCTGCGCATTCCGTACACCGTCGCCACCGCGAAATTCGGCGGCCGCAACTGGACCGTGTTCAGCGCGCTGCTGCTGCTGATTCCGACGCTGCTCACGCTCTACTTCGTCAACCAGCCGGGCACTTCGTACACCACCTTCCTCGTCGTCGCCGCGTTCGCCGGTTTCGGCGGTGGCAATTTCGCCTCCTCGATGACCAACATCAACGCCTTCTACCCGCAGCGGCTCAAGGGCTGGGCACTCGGCCTGAACGCGGGCGGTGGCAATATCGGTGTCCCGGCCGTCCAGCTGGTCGGGCTCGCGGTACTGGCCACCCTCGGCAACCGCTATGCCACCGTGGTCTGCGCGGTCTACCTGGTGCTCGTCGCGCTCGCCGGACTCGGCGCCGCGCTGTTCATGGACAACCTGCGCAACCAGCGGGCCGATCTGTCCTCGATGGTCACCGCGCTGAAGGTGCCGCAGTCCTGGGCGATCGCCTTCCTCTACATCGGCACCTTCGGTTCGTTCATCGGCTACAGCTTCGCGTTCGGCCAGGTACTGCAGCTGAGTTTCAAGGCGGGCGGTGACACGGCGGTCCAGGCGACGCTGCACGCCGCGCAGATCGCCTTCCTCGGCCCCCTGCTCGGTTCGCTGGCCCGGCCCTACGGCGGCAAGCTGGCCGACCGGCTCGGCGGCAGCCGGATCACCGCGCTCACCTTCGGCGCGATGACGGTCGCGGCGATCGTGGTTGCCGTGGCCAGCACCCTCGGCGACCGCTCCGGCGGTCCGACCGGTGCGGTGCTCGTCGCGCTGGTGATCGGCTTCATCGGACTGTTCATCCTGTCCGGCCTCGGCAACGGCGCGGTCACCAAGATCATCCCGTCGGTCTTCGACGCCAAGTCCAAGAGCCTGCCGCTCGGTCATGCCGAACGCGCCTCGTGGTCGCAGAACACCTCGGGTGCGCTGATCGGCTTCGTCGGCGCGGTCGGCGCGCTCGGCGGCGTCGCCATCAACCTGGTGCTCCGTTCCTCTTATGCCGCAACCAAATCCGCGACGACCGCGTTCTGGGTCTTCATGGCCTTCTACGTGGTGTGTGTCGCCGTGACGTGGGCCGTGTTCCTGCGTCGCCCGAGGCCCATGAACACAGCTGCCGCGGGTGACGATGTCGTCGACGCGGCCGAGGCACTCGTGCGCGCGGCCGAATCCACCGCTACCGCAAGCACTGTCGCGCCGTCCGTGTCGGCCCGCGCCTGACACCCGATCGATCCACCGGAGGACATGTCATGAACTCGCCAGTCGAACCCGCTCAGCGCAAGACCGCGGTTGTCCTCGGCCACGGAATGGTCGGGCACCGGTTCGTCGAGGCGCTGCGGTCCCGGGACGAGGTCGGCCAGTGGCAGGTCGTCGTCCTGAGCGAAGAGCAGCTGCCCGCCTACGATCGCGTCGGCCTGTCCGCCTACGTCGGTGAATGGGACGCGAGCGCACTCGCGTTGCCCGGCAACGAATACGCCGGCGACGACCTGGTCGAGCTGCGGCTCGGGCAGCGCGGCGAATCGATCGACCGGGCCGCGCGCAAGGTCACCACCAGCGCGGGCGACACCATCGCCTACGACGCGCTCGTGCTCGCCACCGGGTCGTACGCCTTCGTGCCGCCGGTGCCGGGGCACGACCTGCCGGAGTGCTTCGTCTACCGGACCATCGAGGATCTGGACGGCATCCGTGCCACGGCCGAGGCGGCCGGGCCCGGTGCGGTCGGCGTCGTGGTCGGCGGCGGCCTGCTCGGTCTGGAGGCCGCGAATGCGTTGCGGCTGTTGGGACTCACCCCGCACGTGGTCGAGTACAACGACCGGCTGATGCCCGCGCAGGTGGACGAGGGCGGTGGCGCCATCCTGGAGCGCCTGGTCACCGACCTCGGCCTGAATGTGCATACCGGAGTGGGGACTTCGTCGATCGAGTCGGCGGACGCGGTGTCCGGCGGCGCGGGACGGCTGCGGGTCACCCTCTCCGACGAGACGGTGATCGAGGCCGCGCTGGTGGTCTTCTCCGCCGGTGTGCGCCCCCGTGACCAGATTGCCCGCGACGCGGGCATCGAGGTCGGTCCGCGCGGCGGCATCATCACCGATCTCGGCCTGCAGACCTCGGATCCGAACATCTGGGCCATCGGCGAATGCGCGGCGGTCGAGGGCACCTGCTACGGCCTGGTGGCCCCCGGATACACCACCGCCGAGATCGTCGCGGACCGATTGCTCGGCGGCGCGGGCGAATTCCCGGGCGCGGACATGTCGACCAAGCTCAAGCTGCTCGGCGTCGACGTGGCCAGCTTCGGTGACGCGCACGCCACCACCGAGGGTGCGCTGTCGGTGGTGCTGCACGACGCGGCCAAGGGCACCTACGCCAAACTCGTTGTCTCCGACGACGCCAAGACGCTGCTCGGCGGCATCCTGGTCGGCGACGCCACCGCCTACTCGGCGCTGCGTCCGCTGGTCGGCCGTCCGCTGCCCGCCGAGCCCGCGGCGCTGATCTCGCCCGCCGGTGCGGAACTCGGCGCCGACGCGCTGCCCGACGACGCCCAGATCTGCTCCTGCAACAACGTGTCCAAGGGCGCGATCTGCGGCGCCATCGACGAGGGCGCCTGCGACATCGCCTCGCTCAAGAAGTGCACCACCGCCGGAACCTCCTGCGGCGGTTGCGTTCCCATGCTCAAGAAGCTGCTCGAGCAGTCCGGCGTCGAGATGTCCAAGGCGCTGTGCGAGCACTTCGGCCAGTCCCGCGCCGAACTGTTCCAGATCGTCCAGGTCACCGGCATCCGCACCTTCTCCGGCCTGATCGCCAAGTACGGCAAGGGAACCGGCTGCGATATCTGCAAGCCGACCGTCGCCTCCATCCTCGCCTCCACCTCCAGCGAGCACATCCTGGACGGCGAACAGGCCGCGCTGCAGGACACCAACGACCACTTCCTGGCCAATATGCAGAAGAACGGCACCTATTCGGTGGTGCCGCGGATGCCAGGCGGTGAGGTCACTGCGGATCAGCTGATCACCATCGGCCAGATCGCCAAGGACTTCGGGCTCTACGTCAAGGTCACCGGCGGCCAGCGCATCGATCTGTTCGGCGCGCGGGTCGAACAGCTGCCCCAGATCTGGCAGCGCCTCGTCGATGTCGGCATGGAATCCGGTCACGCGTACGGCAAGTCGCTGCGCACGGTGAAGAGCTGCGTCGGCTCCACCTGGTGCCGCTACGGTCAGCAGGATTCGGTCGGGATGGCGGTGCTGCTCGAAAAGCGCTACCGCGGACTGCGTTCGCCGCACAAGCTCAAGCTGGCCGTCTCCGGTTGCGCCCGCGAATGCGCGGAGGCGCGCGGCAAGGACGTCGGCGTCATCGCCACCGAACACGGCTGGAACCTCTACGTCGGCGGCAACGGCGGCCTCACGCCCAAGCACGCGGTGCTGCTCGCCGGTGACCTCGACGACGAGACGCTGATCCGCTACATCGACCGGTACCTGATGTTCTACGTCCGCACCGCCGACCGGCTGCAGCGCACCGCGCCGTGGCAGGAGGCGCTCGAGGGTGGCCTGGACTACCTCAAGCAGGTCATCTGCGAGGACAGCCTCGGCATCGCCGGCGACCTGGAGGCGGCCATGGCCCAGCATGTCGCCGGTTACCAGGACGAATGGGCGGCGGTGCTCGAGGACGAGGAGAAGCTCTCGCGCTTCGTCTCCTTCGTCAACGCCCCGGAAGAGGCAGATCCGACCATCTCCTTCGACGACAGCGGGGAGCGCAAGGTGCCCGTGCTCCTGGGGATGCCCGACGTTCCACTGTCTACGCAGGGGAAATAACCGCTTAACCGCACAGAAACAGGACGCCGGTACCAATGGGTAAGGCGTTTGGAGGTAAACCCCGATGACCGTGATCGATACCACCGGCATTGCCGCAGCTACCACCACCGGGTGGACGCAAGCGTGCCGGCTCGACTACCTGATCCCCGGCCGCGGTGTGGCGGTGTTGCTCAAAGGTGGCCATCAGGCCGCACTATTCCTGCTGCCCGACGGCATGCTGTACGCCGTCGGCAATATCGACCCGATCGGGCGGGCCGCGGTGATGTCGCGGGGCCTCGTCGGCGATCGCGGCGGGGTGCCCGTGGTGGCCTCACCGCTGCTCAAGCAGGCGTTCTCGCTGCTGGACGGGCGCTGCCTCGACGACGAGTCGGCGGCGCTGCCGGTCTACGCGGTGCGGGTGGCCGACGGCATCGTCGCGGTATCCAACGAGCCGGTCACCGCCGGATTCGACAACTCGGACGGCGGATCGGCATGACAGAGCTCGACACCGGCGCCTGTCTGGCCGGTTTCACCGTCGGGATCACCGCGGCACGGCGCGCCGACGAATTCGCCACCCTGCTCGTGCGCCGCGGCGCGAATATCGTCTCCGCGCCCGCCATCCGGATCATCCCGCTGGCCGACGACACCGAATTGGCGCGGGTGACCAGGCAGCTGGTCGCCGCGCCGCCGCAGATCACCGTGGCGACCACCGGTATCGGCTTCCGCGGCTGGATGGAGGCGGCCGAGGGCTGGGGGCTGGCCGAGGACCTGCACGACACGCTCGCAGGCACCAGGTTGCTCGCCAGGGGGCCGAAGGCCAAGGGCGCCATCCGCGCCGCCGAACTGCGCGAGGAATGGTCGCCCGCCTCCGAATCCTCCGCCGAAGTACTCGACCATCTGCTGGCCGAGGGCGTGGAGGGGGTGCGGATCGCGGTCCAATTGCACGGCGCCACCACCGAATGGGAGCCGGTGCCGGACTTCTGCGAGGTATTGCGCTGTGCCGGAGCCGATGTCGTTCCGGTGCCGGTATATCGCTGGACCCCGCCCGACGATCAGGGGCCGATGGATCAGCTGATCGAGGCCATCGTCACGAGCAGCATCGACTGCGTCACCTTCACCAGCGCGCCCGCGGTGGCATCGATGTTGATGCGCGCCAAGGAAACCGGCGTGCTCGACAGCCTGCTGCACGCGCTGCGCGGCCGGGTGCTCGCCGCCTGTGTCGGGCCGATCACCGCGGCGCCGCTGGAGGAACTCGGCGTCGCCACCACGATGCCGCACCGGGCCAGGCTCGGTGCGCTCGCTCGCCACGTCGCGGAGGAATTGCCCAGGCGCGCCAACCGGATTCAGGCCGCAGGGCACACCATCAGCGTGCGCGGCGGCTGCGTGGTCGTCGACGGGACGGTGCGTCAGCTCGCGCCCGCGCCGATGGCGCTGATGCGTGCACTGGCCAGGCAGCCGGGACGCGTTGTCTCGCGCGAACATCTGCTCGCGACGTTGCCCGGCGGTGGCGACGATACGCATGCGGTGGAGACCGCGATCGCTAGGCTCCGCGCCGGACTCGGCACGCCCAAAGCCATTCAGACGGTGGTCAAGCGTGGCTACCGGCTCGCGCTCGACGCCGCCGAATGCGACGACGAGCGCACGGTGGCGCACCCGGGCTCGGTCGCCGGTATCGGCAGCCCGGTCCGTGCGCCGAAGTACGTGCAGACGGCGGGCGGCTGGTGACGGCGCCCGCCCTGGTGCTGGTGGCGCACGGCACCAGGAGTACTCGGGGAGTGCAGATGATCGCGGCGCTCGCCGAGGCGGTAGCGAAGGAGCTCGGTGCCGGGGTTTCGGGGCCCGGTACCGAGTTCCGCTCGGACGCGGGCGACGTGCCCTGGGTGCGAACCGCTTTCGTCGATGTGCTCGGCCCTTCGCCCGCCGAAGTGTTGCGCGACCTCACCGCCACGCACGGGGAATCCGTTCCCGCCGTTGTGGTTCCGGCCTTCCTGGCCTCGGGTTATCACGTCTACCAGGATGTGCCGCGCGAAGTCGCCGAGAGCGCGCACCCGTCCGTCGCGGTCACCCCCGCGATGGGACCGGACCCCGCACTGGCCCGCATCATGGGCCTGCGCCTGCGCGCGGCGGGCTGGCGCCCCGGCGACGCCGTCGTCTTCGCCGCCGCCGGTTCCTCGGATTCCCGTGCCCGCCAGGACGTTCGCCGCGCCGCCGCCATGCTCACCGAACACCTCGGCGCGCCGGTCCGCATCGGCTACGTCGCCACCGGCGCCCCGCGGGTCCCGGAAGTCGTTGCCGCCCTCCGCGACTCGGGCGCCGAACGCGTCTTCGTCGCGTCGTATCTGCTGGCACAGGGCCTGTTCCAGCAGCGCCTGCACGAAGCGGGCGCCGACGGCGTAGCCGAACCCATCGGCGTCCACCCCGCCGTGGTCCGCCTCATCGCCGACCGCTACCGCACCGCGGCACGCGCCCTCACCCACGCCCGCTGACACGGCTTGTCTCGGATCGCTACAACGCGGTAGCACTTCCGAGGCGCTGTCGGCGCCGCGCAGCGTGCTGCTGATCCGTGCGATCGGTTGTGCTCACCGACGGAGTCATCGGCGATCGGGTATGCGCGGACATCGAAAGGAATGCGGCCGCGGAAGAGTTCGCGTGCAGCGCGGCGGCGGGGGAATTGCACTACTGTCGAGGGGTTGGCAGGGTGAGTGCGCTAGGGAGACAAATGGATAAGGTCACGCTGATCACCGGTGGTTCGAGCGGAATCGGCGCGGCGACCACCCGGCGACTGCTCGCGGCGGGCCATCGGGTGGTGATCATCGGCCGGGATCGGGACCGGCTGGATCGGCTGGCGACCGAACTCGACGCGGGCGACGCGGTACTCCCGATCACCGGTGACGCCACCGATTTCGACGAGATGGCCACCGCCGTGGCACGAACCACCGAAACCTTCGGCCGTCTCGATCACGTCGTGGCAAGCGCGGGCTTCTCCAGCCACGACACCATCGCCGACGCCGACCCGGAGCGCCTGCGCGACATGGTGCTCACCAACGTCCTCGGCCCGGCCCTGCTGATCAAGGCCGCGCTGCCTGCTTTGCGCGCCACCCGCGGCCGCATCGTCCTGCTGGGAAGCGTTGCGGGCTTCCGCAATTCACCGGGCAACATGTACTCCGTCACCAAATGGGCCGTCACCGCCCTTGCCGAGAACACCCGCCAGCTCGTCACCGGCGACGGCATCGGCGTCACCCTCGTCGCCCCCGGCCCGGTCGACACCCCCTTCTTCGACGGCCGAGCCCAAGGCGCCCCCACCATCGCCCTGGAACCCGACAACATCGCCGACGCCATCACCTGGGCCATCGCCCAGCCCGAAGGAGTCGACGTGAACACCATGGTCATCCGCCCGGTCGGCCTACCCGGCTGAGCGCTCGACCATCAGGCCCGATCATCCGCCGAGCGCAGTCGAATGGCCCTGCGACACGCCGTAATCGAGGGCCATATGACTGCGCTCGACGCATCTCGATTACCTCGGGAGCCGTCTGGCCGTGATAGTGGCTACTTCGGGGTGCGGGTGAAGGTGGCCCGGTAGGTGGATGGGGGGATGCCTACGTGGCGGAGCATGTGCTGGCGGAGGGATTCGGCGGAGCCGATGCCGCTGTGGCGGGCTACCTGGTCCATGGGGAGGGTGGTGGATTCGAGGAGTTCTCTGGCGCGGTGGATGCGTTGGTGGAGTAGCCATTTCTGGGGGCTGAGGCCGGTTTCCTCGTGGAAGCGGCGGGTCAGGGTGCGGACGCTGGTGCGGGCGTGGGTGGCCAGATCGTCAAGGGAGAGTGGGGATTCCAGGCGTTCCATGGCCCAGTTGCGGGTGGCGGCGAGGGAGAGGCCGTTCTCCGGGGGCAGTGGGGAATCGATGAATTGGGCTTGGCCGCCTGGGCGTACCGGGGCGACGACCGCGGCGCGGGCGGCCGCGTTGGCGACGGCGGCGCCGTAGTCGGCGCGGATCAGGTGCAGGCACAGGTCGATTCCGGCCGCGGCGCCTGCCGCGGTGGTGATCGGGCCGTCCTCGATGAACAGGGCGTCGGTGCGGACCGTCACATCGGGGAAGGTCGTGCCGAGTTCGTCGGCGAGGCCCCAGTGGGTGGTGGCGGTGCGGCCGGACAACAGGCCCGCCTGCGCGAGGACGAAGGCGCCACTGCAGATCGAGGTGACGAGCTTGCCCCTGGCCGATGCGCGGCGCAGTGCGGCGAGGGTGGCTTCGCCGGCGGTGCCGCGGCTGCCGGTACTCGGCACGATGACGATATCGGCCTCGTCGATCGCGTCGAGCCCGCGCGCGACCACCACGTCGAAACCGCCCATGCCCCCTGGCACGATGCCGGGTTCGGCGGTGCACACGATGATCCGGTAGCCGGGTTCGCTCGCGACCCGCGCCGCACCGAGCAGTGTTTCGGGCATGGCCAGGTCGAAGGCCTTCACGGGTGGTACCGCGACAACGGCGACAGTTTTCATGGCCGGATCCTTGGGATAGCTGGCTGATCGGCCACTAGTCTAACGCGCCGCCGCGGCGCAATCTTGATGGCAGTCGATCGGCAATCGGTGCGTGGGCATCTCGGATCGACTGAATCATGTTGTCGCAGAAGGGAATATCGTGAAGAAACAGCTCATCGTCGGACGTGGCGCCACCGCGTCGGCAACCGCCTTGCTGCTGGCCGAATCCGGTGACCGTGTGCGGATCGTCTCCCGCGGCGGCGGCGGTCCGCAGCATCCGAATATCGAGCCGGTCGCCGCCGATGCGCTCGACACCGCGGCGCTCACCGAACTGGCGCGCGGCGCGGCGACCGTGTTCAACATGGCGATGCCCGCGTATCACACCTGGCCGCAGACGGTTCCGCCGCTGTTCCGTGCCATCCGGTCGGCCGCGGAGCAGGTCGGCGCCGACTATGTGATGCTCGGCAACCTGTATGGATACGGCCCGGTGGACGGTGTCGTCACCGAGGATGCCCCCTTGGCGGCGACGGGCCCGAAAAGTGCGGTGCGCGCCCAGATGTGGGAGGAGGCCAAAGTCGCGCACGATGCGGGCAGGCTGCGGGTCACCGAGGTGCGGGCGGGTCAGTTCCTCGGTGCGGGCGCGGTGTCGCCGTTCTCGATCATCGTGCAGCCCAGGGTGATCGCCGGTCAGCTCGCTGTGGTGCCGCAGGAGCTCGACCTGCCGCATCCGTTCACCGCGATCGCCGATGCCGCGGCCGCCGCGGTGGCGGTGGCCCGCGACGACCGGTCCTGGGGCCGCGCCTGGCATGCGCCGATCACGACCACCACCGTGCGCGACGTCGCCACCCGACTGGCGGTGCTGAGCGATGCGCCCGCGCCGCGACTCGAGGTGATGACCGATCGCGAACTTGCCGTGCTGGGGCACACCGACCCGTTCTGGGGTGAGCTGTTCGAGACCTACTACCTCTCGCACCGGCCCTACGTGGCAGATGATTCCGCGCTCCGGAACACATTCGGCGTCGCGGCAACCGAGGTGGACGACGTGCTGAAGGGAGTCATCGGGTAGGGCCGAAGCCGACAACGCCTCACGGTTGCGCGGGAATAGCGGCTGATTCGGTCGGCGATGCCGTAAGTTTGCCCGAGGACGTTTCGGCTGGCCAGGGAGGTGGGTTGACGGGAGCGGAGGACGGCGTCGGGCAGGCGATCGACGACGAGGCCGCGCAATCCGCCGACTCCGCTCGGCGGGAGCTGTCCTACCCGCTGTCGACCGCTCAGCTGCGCTGGTGGGTGGCGCAGCAGTTGTATCCCACCGTGCCGATCACGGTCGCGCTGTACCTGGAATTGCGCGGGCCCGTCGATGTCGAGCTGATGCGGCGGTGTGTGGAGCAGGCGGCGCGCGAACTGGAGTCGCCGCACCTGTGCTTCCGCATGGTCGACGGCCAGCCGCGGCAGTACGTGGATGTCGCCGCGAAGTTGCCGATCCGGCTCGCCGATCTGTCGAGCCATGCCGATCCGGTGGCGGCCGCGCTGACGGATATGGCGCGCGACCACGGCTCGCCGCTGGATCCGCTGGCGGGTGAGCTCACGGCCGGGATCGTGTACCGGATCGCGGCACAGCACCACCTGCTGTACATGCGCAGCCATCACATCGTGCTCGACGGGGTCGGCGCCGCGTCTGTGCTGCGCCGGACCGGCGAGTTGTATCGCGATGCGGTCGACGGTGCGCACGCGGTGGCGGGCGGTGCACCGATGTCGGTCGGCGCGCTGCTGGATGACGAACGGGCATACCAGGATTCGGCACGCGCCGCCGCCGACCGCGGGTACTGGCTGGATCAGCTTGCCGGACTGGGTGATCCGGTGAGCCTGGCCGGACATCCCGTTGCGCCCGAGCCGCGACCGCATACGGTAGCAGGGCTGCTCGACGCCGCGACGGCGGCACACCTCGCCGCGGCCCGCCTGCGCCACGGCGCGACGTTCCCCGAACTCGTGGTTGCCGCGTTCGCCTGTTTCCTCGCCAGGATGACCGGCACCGAGGACGCCGTGCTCTCGCTTCCGGTCACCGCGCGCCCGACCGCCGCACTGCGCCGGTCGGCGGGATCGATGTCGAATGTGGTGCCGTTGCGGCTGATCGGCGTCGGCGCCGGCACGGTGGGTGCGGTGATCGAGCAGGTGCGGCTGCGGGTGATCGGCGCGCTGCGCCATCAGCGCTACCGCTACGAGGACATGCAGCGCGATCGCGGGCAGCAGCAGGTCGCGCGGGGCGGATTCGGCCCGGTGGTGAACGTGCTCGGATTCGTCGAGCCGTTCCGCCTGGGGCCGCTGAGCGGTCATGTGCGGCTGCTCTCGCTCGGGCCGGTGGAAGACCTGCTGGTCAACGGCTATCAGCTCGGGCCGGACGAGCGCACGGTGAGCATCGATTTCCAGGCGAACCCGGCGCGCTACCGCTACGACACCGTGGTCTGGCAGCACCGGTTGTTTCTCGAGTATTTCGGTCGCTTCCTTGCCGCCGAAGCATCCTGTCCGATACGGGATTTGGACGCACCAGCGCCGAAACAGGCCGCGCCGCAGCCGATCGGGCGAACCAGGCTGCTCCCTGAACTGCTGTGCTCGGGCATGGTGGCCGACGCGGTCGCCGTACAGGACGGTTCGCGCACGATGACCTATCGGAAGCTGGACGAGACATCGTCACGCCTGGCGCGCAGGCTGATCGCGGCGGGCGCGCGTCCGGGAGAGTTCGTCCTGGTCGCGGTGCCGCGTTCGCTCGAATCGGTACTCGCGCTGTGGGCGGTGGCGAAATCCGGAGCGTGCTTCGTTCCCATCGATCCGGCCGATCCGGCGCGGCGAATTGCCAGAGTGATCGCGGATTCCGCGGCGCGGCTCGGACTGACGATCCGTTCGATACGGGCGAACCTGCCGACCGGCGCGGCGAACTCCGTGGCGCCCGCCTGGGTTCCGGAGCGCTCAGGGGAAGCGCGTGAATCCGCGCGTGCTGCGGGTGGATCTGCCAGGGAGGCAGCGGGTTTCGCCGATACGCCGAGCCGGGTCGAATGGCTCGCACTGGACGATCCCGAGATCGCCACCGGTTTCGCCGAGGCACCGGTGACCGACGCGGACCGTAACCGCCCGCTGCGCGCCGCGCATCCGGCGTATCTGATCTACACCTCGGGCACTACAGGTATGCCCAAGGGTGTCGCGGTCACGCACCGCGGCCTCGGTTCGCTGACCGGCTACATCGTCGATCACTATGGCGTCGACCGTGATTCGGTGGTGCTGCACGCACATTCGCCCGCCTTCGACGCGCATCTGCTCGAACTGCTCGCCACCTTCGCGGCGGGCGCGCGACTGGTGGTCGAACCACCCGCGATCGTCGCCGGCGCCGAACTCGCGCGGCTGATCAGCGACAACGCCGTCACCCACTTCCTCACCACCCCTGCGGTCCTGGCCACCCTCGCCCCGGCAGAGGTGCCGACCCTGCGGCTCGTCGTGATCGGCGGCGAAGCACCGCCTGTCGAGCTGGTGCGGCGGTGGGCGCCGCGGGTGCGCCTGTGCAACGGATACGGTCCGACCGAAACCACCGTCATGGCAACGCAAACCGCCGCCATGACGCCCGACGACCCGGCCACGATCGGTCCCGCGCTACCGAGGGTGCGCGTGGTGCTGCTCGATTCCCGATTGGCGCCCGCGCCGCACGGCGCCCGCGGCGAACTGTATCTGGGCGGGCCGTGCGTGGCCGCCGGATATCACCGTGCCCCCGCCGCTACCGCGACGCGCTTCATCGCCGACCCGGCGGGCACCGGCGAACGCCTGTACCGCACCGGCGATCTCGTCTGTGCGCGCGCCGACGGCGCCTTCGAATTCCTCGGTCGCGCGGATACTCAGATCGCACTGCGCGGCAGGCGGATCGAGCCGAGCGAGATCGAGTCGATGCTGACCGCCGATCCGGATATCGCGCAGGCGGTCGTCACGGTGGCCGATCCCGGCGCACCGCAGGCGAGGCTGATCGGTTATGTCGTTGCCGCACAGGGTGTTCCACTGGATACCTCGGCGCTGCTCCGCCGTCTGCGCGACGCGCTGCCCGCCGCGCTGGTACCGGCCGCGCTCATCCAGCTGGACCGGTTGCCGGTGTCGGCCAACGGAAAACTCGATCGCACCGCGCTACCGGCGCCCGGCGTCGCCGCGCACCCGTACCGCGCGCCCGAGACTCCGGCGCAGCGGCTGGTCGCCGAGCAGTTCGGCAAGACGACCGATCAGCCGACCGTCGGCCTGGACGACGACTTCTTCGAACTCGGCGGGAATTCGCTGCTGGGTGTGGCGGTTTCGGCGGAGCTGGCCGCGGCGACCGGTGTCCCGGTGACCGTGCGCTGGCTCTACACCGCGCCGACGGTGGCCGCGCTCGCCCAGCGCATCGCCGGCTACGACGCGACCGCCGACACCGCCGCCGAATCCGACGACGCACTCGGCGTGCTGCTCATGCTGCGCCGCAACGGATCCCGCCCGCCGCTGTTCTGCGTGCACTCCGCGGTGCCGCTGGCCTGGTGCTACGCGGGACTGTCCCGATACATCACCGACCGCCCGGTGTACGGCCTGCAGGCGCCGACGCTGACCGGCCCCGCGCACGGCGCCACCACCATCGACGCGCTCGCCGACAGCTACGTCGCCGAGATGTTGCGCGTACAACCGGACGGGCCCTATCACCTGCTCGGCTGGTCGCTCGGCGGGCAGATCGCACATGCCGTCGCGGTGCGGCTGCGCGCTCGTGGCCACGCCGTCGCGGTGCTCGCCATGCTGGACAGCGTGGTGATCCCGGATGGCGCCGATCCGCCGCCGGTGCCGCGCATGCGTGATCTGCTCACCCATCTGCTCGGCGACGAACCCGAGGACGCCGATGCACTCGACGACCTCACCGCCACCGAGGCCGCCGCCGAATTGGCAAGGGCCGGTGCGAGTCTCGGCACCGGGCTGACCGCGGGACAACTGGAGCGGCTGCATCGCGGCTACGTCGACGGGGTGAGCCTGTCGCACGGCTACCGGCCCGGCGTGTTCGACGGTGACCTGCTGTACTTTTCGGCGACCCGCGGCATGACCGAACTGCTCGACGCGCGGATCTGGCGGCCCTACGTCACCGGTGCGCTGATCGAACACCCGGTCGCCGCGACGCATGCTCAGCTCACCAACTCCGACGTGGTCGCCGTCATCGGCCCGATCCTCGCGGATCACCTGACGCGCCTTGCCGATTCGGCTGCGCGGTGACGATGCGGAGCGGGCGATGACGCCGCGCACCCGGCTCGGCGCACGCACCGGACTCGCCTGGCGCAATATCTATGACGACCCGGTGGACTGGGCGGGCAGCCACCGTGACGCGCAGGTGCTCGTCCGCTGGGTCGCCGAACGCCTGATCCACCCGGACCCCGGTCTCGGCCGCGACGGACCGGTCTGCCCGTTCGTGCGGCAGGCCACCAAGCGCCGCGCCCTGTGGGCCGCGATGGTGCCCGGCGGCGACGACCTCACCACCGCCGCCATGACCGCCGCCGTTGACGACGCCATCGACCTGCACCGGGCGCTGCGCGACGCCGAGCCCGAGAACCGGCTGCTCGCCACGCTCACCCTGTTCCCCGGGCTCACCCGGCACCAACTCGTCGACACGGTGCACCTGGCGCGCAAGACCGGCGTGGTCGAACAGGGACTGATGCTCGGCCAGTTCTATCCGGGCTGCGCGGTATCGGGCCTGTGGAACAGGGACTTCCATCCACTGGACGCGCCGGTGCCGATGCTGGTGATCCGCCGGATGATGAACACCGACTTCCCCTTCCTCGCCGCGCGGACCGAATGGCTGTACTCCTATCTCTCGCATGTCGCTCCCGATCTGCCGCGCAACCTGCGCCACGCGATAGCTGACAGGTTGCGAGTAGACGAGATCGCGGCCGGTGGCATCACCGAGCTGCGCGTTCACTCGCCTGGCGAACACGCCCGCTGAATGCTGGGGCCGCGGCACCTGCCGTGATAGAACACCACGCATGCACCGGCTGGCGCGTGGCCTGGTTTCCCTGCTGGCGCTCTGCGCCGCCACCATCCCGGCCGTGACGGCCGCCGCCGATCCCGGTGGTTCCCGCATACTCGAGGTCCGGCCGCTCGGTGGGCGGCAGCTCGAGGTCGTTGTGCATTCCGCGGCGATGAATCGCCCGATCACGCTGTGGATGTCGCATCCCGGCGGCGGCACGCCCGCGCTGTATCTGCTCAACGCGGTCGACGGCGGCGAGGACGGCGGGCCGTGGATGCGCCGCACCGATGTCGCGGAATTCTTCGCCGACAAGCCGATCAACGTGATCGTGCCGATGGGCGGGCGGGCCAGCTACTACACCGACTGGCTGCGCGACGATCCGGTGCTCGGCCGCAATCAATGGACCACCTTCCTGACCCGCGAACTGCCGCCGCTGCTGAACGCCCGCTTCCAGATGACCGGGCGCAATGCCGTTGCGGGACTGTCCATGTCGGCGACCTCCGCGCTGAACCTGGCGATCGGCGCGCCCGGCCTGTATCAGGCGGTCGGCGCCTACAGCGGTTGCGCGCGCACCAGCGATCCGCTCGCGCAGGCCTTCGTGCACTCCCAGCTCGGGGTATTCGGCGCCAACGCCGCGAATATGTGGGGCGGGCTGGAGAATCCGCTGTGGGCCGAGAATGATCCGACTCTGCACGCGGACCGGTTACGCGGTGTGGCGCTGTACATTTCGGCGGGCAACGGCGCCCCCGGCCCGCACGAAATGCTGGGCGACCGCGGTATCGACGGCAATCCGGCCAGCCTGATCGACCGCGTGGTGGTCGGCGGTGTGATGGAGACCGTCGTCGACGGCTGCACCCGCCCGTTGGTCGACCGCCTCACCGCGCTCGGCATCCCCGCCGCCGTCAACTTCCGCCCCGCGGGCACCCACGCCTGGTCCTACTGGCAGGACGACATCCACCAATCCTGGCCGGTATTCGCCGGGGCGCTCGGCGTCTGACGGAACTTGTCGGTGCCGCGGCGCAGAATGCTGATGTGGCATACGACACAGAACTGGCCGACCGGATCCGGGAGCTGATCGACCCGGAACCGGACGTGACCGAGAAGAAGATGTTCGGCGGCCTGGCCTTCCTGATCGGTGGCAATATGGCCGTCGCGGCCAGCGGCAAGGGCGGCCTGCTTGTCCGCATCGATCCCGCCGAGGAAGACGCGCTACTCGAACGCGCGGGCACCGAGGTCATGGTGATGGGCGGCCGCGAGGCGCACGGCTGGCTCCGCGTCACCGCCGAGGTCATCCGAGCCGAGCGGGATCTCGACGAATGGGTCGATCGCGGCGTCACCTACGCCCGCTCCCTCCCGCCGAAGGGATAGCGCGTGGCGGATTCGCCTGCCGCCGTGTCGAGCGCGGCTTCCGGTATTACCAGAGGTAACCTATCGCGTATGACTCAGCAGCTGTCCATGAAGATTTCCGATGACCTCGACGCGAGGCTGCGGGCGGCCGCGGGTGGCAACGTCTCGCAGTGGGTCGCGGAAGCCATTCAGGACCGGCTGGATCGCGAGATGTGGGAGTCCTCGAAAAAGGTCGACGACCTGCTCGGCATCACCGAGGAATGGATGGCCGAGCAGGTGGCGCTGCGTGACACCGCGCGCACCGGCGAGTCGCGATGAGGCAAGGCGAGATCCGCCGTCTCGTCGCCGCGAAATCGGTTGCGCCGATCTATGTTCTGGTGCTTTCCGGCCCGCGCTACCTCGCCGCGGGCAAGGGGCGAGTGGTCGTCTGCCAGGTGGTGCCCGGAGTAGTGCCCGACGACTTCACGTCGGTGCACCGCGTGTCCTATCGGGACGCGGACGGCACCGACACCATCGGCCTGGCCATCCCTGACCTGATCGATTGGTATCCGGTCGCGGCTCTCGGCGAACCGGTCGGCGCGGCCACCGACACCGCCGCCGTGGTGCGCCTGGCCGAGGCACTCTTCCGCTGACGAGGCAGTATCGGCGCCCGCCGGCGCTATTGTTCGCTCATGGAGCGATTCGAAGGGACGATCGAAGAAGCGCCTGGTGGTGGGGCCTATGTGGCGGTGCCCGCGGTGGTGGTCGCGGGGCTCGGTGGGGGTGGGCGGATTCCCGTGCAGGCGACCTTTGACGGGGTTGCGTATGCGGGGTCGATCGCGTCGATGGGGGCCGGGCCTTGTTTGGGGATGTTGAAGGCTATTCGGGCGGAGTTGGGGAAGGGGCCCGGGGATTCAGTGGTGGTGACGGTCGAGCGGGATACCGCCGAGCGGGCTGTCGAGGTACCTCAGGATCTGGCCGCCGCGTTGCGGACGGCCGGGGCGCGGGCGGCGTTCGACGCGTTGTCGTTCAGTAAGCGGCGCGAGGCGGTGCAGGGGATCGAGGGCGCCAAGCGGCCGGACACACGAGCGCGGAGAATCGACCAGGTGGTCGCCGCGCTGCGCTGAGCAGACACACCGACCCCGACACACCGTACCGTCGCTGGTCGGATGACTGTCAGGAACTGAGGGACGTATCGGCCGAGCGGGCAGTTACCTCAGTTCCTGATGATCAGTTGTCCAGGGTGATCTCGGCGAACGAGTCGACCCAACGGTGGGGTGGGCGTGGGGGATTGGGCTCGCCGGGGCGGGCGAGGCCGATGGCGTGCCAGCCCGCGGTGACGGCGGCGTCGAGTTCGTCCGGGTGGTCGGAGAGGAACAGGATCTTCTCGGGCGGGGTGCCGATGGCGCCCGCGATCTTCTCGTAGGACGAGGCCTCGCGCTTGGGGCCCGCGGTGGAGAGGTCGAAGTACTCGGTGATCAGCGAGGCGAGTTCGCCGCCGCGGGCGAAGGCGAACCAATCCCGTTGATTGCGTACCGATCCCGACGAGTACACGTACAGCGTCAGCCCGGCGTCGTGCCACCCCCGCAGCGCGGGCGGTGCGTCGTCGAAGAATTCGCCGTGCAGCGCACCGCTGCGGAAACCCTCGGCGCAGATGAGACCCTGTGCGGTCTTGAGCGGTTCGGCCTTGACGTCCGAACCGAGCCAGCCGCGCAGGATCTCGGCCACCTCGGTCTCGTCCGCGTCGGGCCGCCCGGCCAGTTCCCTGGTGCCCGCGAGCACCGGAGCGGCCGCGCCGGAACGGTTTTCGGCGAGCCACTGCGGAAGCCGTTCCCGGGTATAGCCGTACAGGTCCTCGCGCACCGAGCTGGTCGGGCTGGTGGTGCCTTCGATATCGACGACGATCGCGGCGATCACGGCGCGGTCAGCAGCTCGTCGAGGGTGGGGAAGCCTTCGCTGATCCGGTCGCCGGTGAAATCGCCGATCCAGCCGTCCTCCTCCTCGAAGAATCGGATGGCGATGAAGGAGGGGCGGGTGCCCATATCGAACCAGTGCAGCGTGCCCGCGGGCACCGAGACCAGGTCGCCCGCCTCGCAGACGGTGGCCAGGACTTCCTTGCCGAGGTGCAGGTAGAAGCAGCCGCGCCCGGCCGCGAAGAAGCGGACCTCGTCCTCGGCGTGCCGGTGCTCGTTGAGGAACTTCTCCCGCGCGCCCTTGGCGATCTGCGGCCACTCCGGGTTGCTGTCGTCGGGATGGATGCGCGCGATGTCGATGTGCTTGTAGCGGCCGGATTCGTTGAGCGCGGCGACATTGCTCTCGTAGTGCGCGAGCAGCTCGTCGGAGCCGACGTTCTCGGCGTCCTCGACCACCGGCCAGTGGTCGAAAGTGATGCCGTACTCGGCCAATTCGGCGGCGATCACGGCATCGTCGGTGGTCCGTACCCGAACGTCGGCGGCGTTGTCCGCGGACATTACCTGCAGCAGTGTCATGTCAGTCCAATCTCGAGTATCTCGTCGCGGTTGCCGAACGCATGGCGCCTGCCGGTCCGCAGCACCAGATCGCACAGGGCTTCCAGGCATTCGGCGCGATCACGCGCCTGGGAAAGATTGTCCCCCCACGTGGTGATGCCGTGCCCCGCGATGCCGAGAACCGGTGGTGCGGAAGGGTTCTCGGTGAGGTACCGCTCGATGTCGGCGCCGATGCGCGCGACGTCGGCCCAGTTGGGGAATACCGGGATGTCGATGGCCGCCGGATCGGCGCTGCCGAGTCCCTTGATGAGTTCGAAGTCGGTGATCCGCAGGGTGGTCACTGTCTCGGCGGCGCCTGCCTGTGTGGATACCGTTGTGGCGCACGGCGGATGCACGTGCACGACCGCGGCGGCGTCGGTGGTCCGGTACACCGCGGTGTGAATGGTGGTCTCGGCCGATGGCTTTCGGCGCTGCCCCGCGGACACCGGTGCGGAATCCGCGACGTGCACGGTCACCATGTCCTGCTCGGTGAGCTCGCCCTTCGACAGCCCGCTCCCGGTGATCACGGCCGAATCCCCGGTCCGCACCGAGATATTGCCCGCCGTGCCCGGCATCCAGCCCTGTCCGTAGAGCTGGCGCGCGGTCCGCGCGATCGCCGTCTCCGGCGCGTCGGCGGCCCGGTGCACCACACCGCGCTCGGTGACCACCGCGGTCACCAGCTCGCCCGGCGTCACGTCGAAGGCCGGGTTGAACACCGCGGTCCCCGCGGGAGCCGTTGCGACGCCGCCGAATCCGGTGACCTCCTCGGCCGCCCGCTGTTCGACGACGATGTCGCGTCCCGAGATCATATTCGGATCGCGGGTCGACTCCGGCGCGACGACGATGA
The DNA here is from genome assembly GCF_044547285.1 of Nocardia sp. NPDC052566. Lineage (NCBI taxonomy): Bacteria > Bacillati > Actinomycetota > Actinomycetes > Mycobacteriales > Nocardiaceae > Nocardia > Nocardia sp. NPDC052566. Next base: position 844,255 of record NZ_JBIUAF010000006.1, read on the forward strand.
ACGGGATCCCGTGGTGGCGCGCGGCAAGCGCCAGCATGTAGGTGCCGATCTTGTTGGCGACATCGCCCCTGGTGGTGATGCGGTCGGCCCCGACGATCACACAGTCCACCTGCCCGGTGGCCATGGCCCACGCCGCGGCGGAGTCGATGGTGAGCCGGTGCGGGATGCCCGCCTCGGCCAGCTCCCACGCGGTCAGCCGCGCGCCCTGCAGCAGCGGGCGGGTCTCGTCGACGAGCACGCCCTCGATCGCACCGCGCTCGTGCAGCACCCGCAGTGCGCCGAGTGCGGTGCCGACCGCGCTGGTCGCCAGCCGTCCGGTGTTGCAGTGGGTGAGCATCCGCAGCGGACGATCCGGGCACAGCGCCTGGACCAGGTCGGCGGCATGCGTCGCGGCCGCCAGATTGACCCGGCCGTCCTCGGCGAGCATGTCCAGCGTCTCGGCGAGCACCGCGTCCGCGCCGCTCGGCACCAACGCGGCGACCCGGCGCACCGCCCAGGCCAGGTTGACCGCGGTCGGCCTGGCATCGGCGATGCGCGCCGCCTCGGCCTCGATCCGTGCCACGTCGATCACACCGTCCACGGTGTGCGCGCGGGCGGCGATGACCACGCCGAACGCGCCCGCGATGCCGATCGCGGGGGCGCCGCGGATGGCCAGTGTCTTGATCGCGTCGATGATCTGGTCGACGGTGCCGAGCCGCAGCTCGCGCACCTCGTGCGGCAGTCCGCGCTGGTCGATGGTGACCAGTACACCGTCGTCCCAGGTCAGGGAGCTGTCGTCCATCAGGCGCATCCTTTGTCGCGAGTCGCATTCTGCCCGGAAAACGGTATCGGACGCGGGTGCGCCGCCGAAATTCGGCTCAGCCTCGGGCGGCGGCCTCCGCGCGCAGCTTGGCGGCCCGTTCGCGCGGGTCGTAGTCCGGCCCGACGCCGTCGATCAGCAGCAGGCTGCCCTCGATGTGATCGCTGCGCAGATGCAGGATCGCCTGATAGGCCGGTGAGTTGTACCAGGCCCGCGCCCGCTCCATGGTCGGGAACTCGATCAGCACCATGCTGCCCGGCCATTCGCCCTCCACCACCTCCACCGGTGGCCCGTGGATGACGAAGCGTCCCGCGAACGGGTCGAGGGTGGCCTGGATGCGCTCCAGATACTCCAGGATGTCGGGGTGCGGGCGCCTGCTGCGCAGATGGGCGAAGCCGTAGGCGGTCACGATGGGCTCCTTCGTTCGACACTGCCGTTTCGTTCGACACTGCCGTTTTGTTCGACACTGCCGCCTGATCGAGGCGACGACTCGAAGGTAGGTCGCGCGCCCGCCGTAGTCGATTACGTCGGAGGTAAGGGTCGGTGGTACGTCCAATGGTGCTATTCCGCAACGAATTCCGCCTCGCGTTCCACCGCCTCGATGGTTCGCTGCGGCACTCGGATCGGACCCGGCGTGTAGGAGACGGCACGAAGTTCTCCGGTATAGCGGAAGGTGCCGCGCCGCTCACGCAGCTCCCACGATACGGGGCCGCGCGCGTCGACGCCCACCGAAATTCCGGTCCACGGCGACATTCCGACGAACTGCACCTGATCGAGCAGCTCACCGGCGGGTGCGCCGTCGATCTCGATCGCGAAATCCGCGCGCAGCCGCGGGCGCACCTTCGCCCGCACGGTGATCCGGCGTGCTTTCGCGTCGAGCGGCGCCGATGTCACCGACTGATAGAGCCCATAGCTGTTGACGCCGAACACAACTCGGCCGTCCTCGAGATAGAGCACATAGCCGCCGAGCGGGTCGCCGTGCGCGACGAGCACACCCTCGTCGCCGGGCCGGTACCCGCCGAGCTCGGCCTCGATGACGAAGTCCCGGTAGGCGATCAGCCGCTGGGAGCGGTAGCGCTCCAGCGTCGGGGTACCGGGCAGCAGCCGGACCGGTGCGGCGAACCGCGCCTCCTCCGGCCTGCGCCGTTGCAGCTCCTGCCGGGTGACGAGCGGGAAAACGGTATTCGCCCATGCCGATTCGTCCCAGGCGGCAGCGAGCTCGGCCACCTTCTCCGGGAACTGGGCGGAAAGGTCGTGCAGCTCGGTCGGATCGGCGCGCACGTCGAACAGCTGCCACAGCGGTGCGTCGATATCGGTGCCGGGTTCGTACAGCGACAACAGCTTCCACCCGTCGCGGTAGAAGCCGCGGTTGCCGATCATTTCCGAGTACTGCTCGGTGTGCTTGGTCTTCGCCTGTGCGTCGCGCAGTGTTTCCACCGCGGAGATGCCGTCGAAGTCCTTGGCGGGCAGGCCGTTACGCACCGTCGGCCGTTGCAGCCCGGCCAGTTCCAGCAGGGTCGGCGCGAGATCGGTGACGTAGGTGTACTCGTGGCGGATGCCGTTGTCACCTTCGGTGCGCGGCAACCCCTTCGGCCAGGACAGCAGGAACGGCACCCGCACGCCACCGGCGAAGGTCTGCCCCTTGTAGAAGCGGAACGGAGTATTGGACGCCTGACCCCAGCCGCGCGGATAGTGCACGCCGAGTTTTGCGGTGCCGATCAACTCCTCGTCGTGCGGTACGTCGCCCACCCAGTCCGGATCGGTGATGTGCGCGAACTCGGCGAAATAGGTGCGGGTGCCCTCCGGACCGCCCTCGGCGGTGCCGCCGTTGTCCGAGGTGAACACCACGATGGTGTTCTCGGCCTCGCCGAGCTGCTCGAGTGTGTCCAGGATGCGGCCGAGGCTCTGGTCGATGCTGTCGACCATGCCCGCGTACACCTCCATGTACCTGGCGAAGCGGCGCTGCTCGTCCGGGCTCAGCGAATCCCATTCCGCGGCTTCGTATCCCGGTTCGGTATTGCGCGGCTTCTGCTGCGTGTCCGGCGGGAACAGGCCGTCGGCCAGCTGCTTGGCGAACCGGCTCTGCCGCAGCTTGTCCCAGCCCTCGGCGTAGCGGCCGCGGTACTTCTCCAGATCCGCGGGCTTGGCCTGCAGCGGACCGTGCATGGCGACATGGGCGAAGTACAGGAAGAACGGTTTGGCGGCGTCGTGGGAGCGTAGATCCTTGAGATAGCCGATCGCCTTGTCGGTCAGATCGTCGGTGAGGTAGTAGCCCTCCGGATACTCCTCGATATCGACCACGGAGGAATCCGACACCAGCTGATTCGGATAGTAGAAGGAGTTCAGGCCCTCCAGCGAACCGTAGTAGCGGTCGAAGCCGCGCTGGGTCGGCCACGAATCCCGGTGCGCCGCAGGGTTCATCGTCGCGTCACGGACCAGATGCCACTTGCCGACGGCGTAGGTCGCGTAGCCGTTGCCGCGCAGGATCTCCGGCAGTGTCAGCACGTCGTCGGCGAGTTCGAGGCGCAGGCCGGGAAATCCCGGATCGGCGTTGGCGACGAACCCGAAACCCGCACGGTGGGCGTTGATTCCGGTGAGCAGCGAGGCGCGCGACGGCGAGCACAGCGGGGTGGTGTGGTAGTTGGTGAGCCGAAGCCCGTTGGCCGCGAGCCGATTCAGCGTCGGCGTCTCGATCTCGGAACCGAACGGGCCGATATCGCTGTATCCCATGTCGTCGATCAGCACCACGATGATGTTGGGCGCGCCGTCCGGTGCGGTGGGGGGATAGGACCACCGCGGCGTCGACTCGGCGGCGGTGCGGCCGATCGAACCGTCGAAGTTCTCGTAGCCGCGCGCATGGGATGGAACAGGCATCGTTGCAGTCAAATCCGGGAACGGCGCGGCCACCAGGTTTTGACGCATGGTGCGCGGAACTGTTATTTGCCGACGCATAAAATGTCGACGCAGAAAAATGGCGGGGCCGCCGGTTACGAATAACCGGCGGCCCTCGCTACGAGATTTCGATCAGTGCTGGCCGGGGCGATTGCCCTGATTCTGGTTGTACCGCTGGCTGTCGCCGCTCTGGCCTGCTCGATTCATACCCTGCTGGTCCTGCCGCTGTGCGTCCTGCCGCTGCTGCTGTTGCTGCTGCTGGCGCGGCATCTGCTTGGGCATTTTCTTAGGCGTTTTCTTCGACTTTTCAGTCATCTCCACACGGTCCTTTCCGGGGGATAGGTAAATCGCCTACCTGACACAATAGCGATCACGCATCACTCGTGGAAGAGAAAAGTGAAAATGGCGTCGACGGCGGCCGGACCGGCGTGTCGGCGGCCGATTGTCAGGGTTTGCGTGCCTCTATGAGGAAGCGGGTGGAGTGGGCGACGAAGGACCCGGCGGTGGTGATGTGGGTGTGCATCCTGCGGAGGGTTTCTTCGTCGCGGTGGATGTCGAAGTCGGGGACCATCCACGGGACCTTGCGCAGGAAGTAGACGACGGCGCTGATGTCGAAGAATTCGACGCGCAGGCGTTCGTAGCGGAGGTCGACTACTTCCAGGCCCGCGGCTGCGGCGGCGGCGCGATCGTCGTCGGGATGGCGTGTGCGACGAACTGCCGGGGGCCGGGGGCCGATGAAGTATTCGACAAGTTCGAAAACGCTTGCGTCGCCGACGTGTTGGGCGAGGTAGCTGCCGGAAGGGCGGAGGACCCTGGCGATTTCGGTCCACCGGACGGTGACCGGATGCCTGCTGACCACCAGGTCGAAAGCGTTGTCGCCGAAGGGAAGTGGCGAGTCATCGGTGTCGGCGACCACGACGACGCCGCGTGGGTGCAGCAACTGGGTCGCCTTGGCGATGTTCGGCGGCCACGATTCGGTGGCGGCCATCAGCGATGGCAGGATCGGCGCGCCCGCGAGTACCTCGCCGCCACCGGTCTGGAGGTCGAGCGCCGACGACACCGCCGCCAGCCGCTCACTCATCAAACGCTGGTACCCCCAGGACGGCCGCTGCTCGGTGGCCCGACCCTCCAGCCAGCCGAAATCCCAGCCGGCGACGGGCACCTCGTTCCCCTCCCGCACGAGCTCCTCGTAAGACCGTCCCATCATCCGATTATTGCCGGTCGCCCGATCCGTGCTCTGAGCGGGCTGATGCACCCGTTCAGAGCGGCAATGGCAGGAATTCGACCGAGCTGCCGTCCGTGGCGTCCGCCGGGACGATCACCAGCCCGTCCCGATCGATGAGGCCGCCGAGATGGGCCGTGCGGATGTGCGGGTCACCGAGCCAGCCGCCGTGCGGTGCGAGCCGGGCGGGGACGATGCGGGGGACCGGGCCCGCGATGGCGGCGGCATTGTGCAGCGGGCCGGTGCGGGAGCGGGCCGGATGGCGTGCGGTGAGACCCTCGATCAGCGCGGGCGTCAACGCCATCAGGGTGGCGACGGCGGCGAACGGATTACCGGGTAGGCCGAGCACGATGGTGCCGTCGGTCAGTTCGGCGACGACGGTGGAGCCGCCGGGGCGTAGGTGCAGGCGGTGCACCAGGATTCGGGCGTCGGCGCGGGCGATGGCCGCGCGCAACTGGTCCGCCGCGCCGCCGCCGGTCGCCCCGACGATCACCAGCAGATCGCAATCCGGTGTCGCGGTGAGCACTTCGTCGAAGCCGTTGGGGGTGTCGCGCAGATGGGTGCGGTCGACCGGGCGAATACCGTGCCAGGACAACAGATCCGGCAGCACCGGCCCGATCGAATCCCTGGTCTGGCCCGCGTGCAGTGGGCCCTTGCTGCGAATCTCGTCGCCGGTCATGATGATCCGCGCACGTACCGGTCCGCGCACCGCCGCCTCGGCGACCTCGACGCTGGCGGCCGCGGAGATCAGTGCCGGGCCGACCGGAGTGCCTTCCGGCGCGACGAGATCGCCGAGATTGCGATCCTCGCCCCTGCGCCGGATGTCCTCCCGTACCGGGGTGTCGGGCAGCCGATGCAGCACATCGCCGTCCACGTGGACGAATTCGTCGCGGACCACGCTTGTCGTCCCGTCGGGCACGTGCGCGCCGGTGGCGATCCGCACCGCCTCGCCGGGCAGCAGTCCGACCGGGCGCTGGCCGCCCGCGAACCCGATATCCCGGCGCAGCCGCCACGGCCCGTCGCCCGCCACCGCATAGCCGTCCATCGCGGACACATCGAACCGCGGCAGCGGTCCCGCGGCATACAGCGGCCCCGCCAGCGCCGCACCGCGCACCGACCGCAGCTCCGCCGAGTAGACGACGAGACCGGAGACCTTGGTGCGCAGAATATTTCGCGCCTCGTCCAGGGAGAGGGCATGGCGCGCTGCCGATTCGGCCGTCGGCGCCGCCACCGCCGCCCGCGCTTTGCGCACCTCGTCGTCGGTATCGCAGTCGGCGATGCCAGGCACCGCGACCAGCGCCGTATCCGCCGGAATCAGCGCCTTCATCGGCTGGTTGGTCAGCGAATCCAAGTGATCCAGTGCGGTTTTCAGCGCCGACCGCCGCCACACGCCGACCAGGTACTGTGGCCGCCCCGATTCGTCGGCCGCGAAGGTGGCGTCGGCCCCGGATTCGACGCTGTGCCGAATCAGTTCGGCCACCGTGTATTCGGTGAGGAACGGCAGATCCGCGGCGAGCACGACCACCAGCGGCGACGCCGAGTCACCGAGTGCGCGTATCCCCGCACCGATCGCGGCCACGGGACCCGATCCGGGCGGTACCTCGCGCACCTGCCTGATCTCGGGCGCGAGCTCGGGCCGCTGCGGGCCGACGACAACGACCGTGTGACAGCTGGACACCGCGGTCAACGCCGCGCCGAGCATGGAGCGGCCACCGATGACGATCGCCGGTTTGTCGACACCGCCCATGCGGCTGGCGCGCCCGCCCGCGAGCACGATCGCGTCGGCGGCGGTCACCGGAAAAGGTCCGGGGCGAGGTACAGCATGGCCGAAATGCTAGTGCGCCTCAGACGGTCGAACAGTCACGCGCCGGGCGGAGCAGGCAGAATTCGTTCGTTTCGGGGTCGGCCAGCGCCAGCCCGGGCGCGCCGCCGATGCCCGCGTTCTGGCCGAAGGGGGTCGCGCCCGCGGCGCGCAACCTGGCCAGTTCCTCGGCCGGATCGTCGGCGGGGAAGGAGGCCAGGTCCAGGTGTAGTCGGTTGCGCCCGCATTTGAGGTCGGGGGTGCGCACGAATTCCAGCCAGGAGCCGAGCCCGGTCGCCGAGCGCAGCCCGGCCACCCGCTCCTCGCCGTACGCCACCGGCCAGCCCGAGGCCGCCGACCAGAATTCGGCCAGCCGCACCGGATCGTTGGTGTCCACCACGATGGCCGCGACGGCGCCGGTGTCCACATACTGCTCGCGCGGTTCGAGCACGCAGAATTCGTTGCCCTCCGGATCGGCGAGCACCACCCACGGCACCGTCCCCTGGCCGATGTCCACCCGGCGCGCGCCGAGCGACAGCGCCCGATCCACTTGCACCCGTTGATGATCGAGGGAACGGCTGGCCAGGTCGAGGTGGATGCGATTCTTGCTGTCCTTGGCGCGCGCCGTGGGCAGGAAGGTCAGCGCGAGGTCGAGTCCGTCCGGATCGGGCGCCGCCACATCGACCTCGTCGGGGCGATCGATGGTGACCGACCAGCCGAGCAACTCCGCCCAGAAATCCGCGACGAAGCGCGGCCGGTCCGCATCGAACACGACACACGCCAGACGGGTGGACATGGAGTCAACGGTAACCGCTGCCCGAGCGGGTCCGTTATGGATTCGCGGGATCCGGAAAGTGGAAACGGACGGCCCGCAGGTTCACTCGGCCGTCCTGAATCGGCACGCCCTCCCCGGCCAGCAAACGCAGTTGCCGGTCGGCCAGATGGGCGGCGGGGCGGCCTGCCGCCCCGAGCACGCGATGCCACGGGAGATCGGCGGAATCGGTCCGCATGATCCAGCCGACCGTGCGCGGTGTGCTCAGCCCGGCGGCCGCGGCGATATCGCCGTAGGTGGCGACCCGGCCGGGCGGGATGGCGGCCACCAGTTCGCGTACTCGCTCGACTTCGGCGTCGGTCGTCGCCATCAGAAGACCCTAGCCATCAGAAAACCCTAGCCATCAGCAAACCCCAGCCATCAGCAAACCCTAGCCATTCGGGAGATATTCGCCACCGAGAGGAACATCGCTCAGAGCATCGACCGAACCAGCGCGGCGGTCTCGGCGGGACGCGCCTGCGCGACCATGTGATCGCAGTCCCATTCGAGCACCGTCAGATGCGTGCCGAGACGTTCGGTGAGCGCGGCGCGGAAATCCGGTGTCACATAGGGGGGATTCACCTTCATCGCCTGCACGAGCACGGTCGGCAGGTCGGCGGGCGGCAGGACGTAATGCCTGGCCAGCTGGCCCCAGTAGGAGTTGATGGCGGGCAGGCTGATCCGCCAGCCGACGCGGCCGTCCGCGGTGGGCATCAGATGTTCGGCGAGTTCGGCCTCGAGCAGGCGCGGCTCCACGTCGTCCCAGCCGGTGGCGAGTTTGTCCTGCCGTGCCTGGTCGACGCTGATGTAGTCCGGCGAGGCGAGCGAGGAGACCGCGATATCCATGAGCAGTTCCGGATCGAGCGCGATGGCCGAGTCGAGCAGCACAAGCCCGCGTACCAGCTCGGGGTGGCGCTGTGCCAGGTGCAGCGCGCAGGCGCCGCCGAAGGAATGCGCGACCACAAGCACCGGTTCGTCGGTCTCGGCGATCAGCAGTTCGACCAGGTCGTCGACGATGGTCTCGAAGTTCCACGGCGGCAACGAGGTCGAATAGCCGTGTCCACGCAGGTCGGGGGCGATGATGCGGAGGTCGGGCAGGTATTCGTCGGCCATCGCCTCCCATCGCTTGCCGTGACCCGTCACACCGTGCAGAGCCAGCACCTTCGGTCCGTCCGCCGGACCGAATCGATAAACATGTAGAGGCGACACCCAGCTATTTTGACGTGTGACGAAATTCCCCGCCGCGCGAGCACGGGCCCGGAGGCGGCAGCGGAGCGTAACCACGGAGGGACCAGGGAGCGCGGCAAATCAGACACAGCTGACCGAGCGGGCCCGGAGTGGCGCGTGGCGTGTCGGACGCGTCTGTTGCAATAGCCGACGTGGTGCGATCGGATAGCGCGGTGCGACTTGTTCGCCGGAATGTGGCGGCGCCCCGGCCGCGGGTCTGGGGTGCCGACGTGCGCGCGCTGTTCGACGCCCAGGCCGAGATCGGGCCGGTGCGGCCCGGCTGGCGGCCGTGGCAGGTGCTCGGCGGGCCGGGCACGGGTAAGTCCGCGCTGCTCGTCGATCTGGCCGCCGCGCGCATCGCCGCCGGGGCCGATCCGGAATCGGTGCTGGTGCTGACCCATTCGAAGCGGGCGGCGAGCGCGGTGCGCGATGCCATCACCGCGCGGCTGACCCCGGCGCCGAGCGCCGAGGAGGACGGGCCCGGAGTCGAGGGGGGTGTCCCCGGCGCCTCCAGGGAACCGCTGGTTCGCACGGTGCACTCGTACGCGTTCGCGGTGCTGCGCAGGCACGCGCTCGCGCACGGCAATCCGCCGCCGCGGTTGCTGACCGGTGCCGAGCAGGATGCGGTGCTGCGCGAAATGCTGCGCGGTGATCTCACCGATATCGCCGAGGGCGCGCACGGATTGTGGCCGGAGCGGTTGCAGCCCGCGCTCGGGCTCGCCGGGTTCGCCGAACAGTTGCGTGACCTGATGCTGCGGTCCACCGAGCGCGGGCTCGGGCCGGAGGATCTGGTGCGGCTCGGCCGCGAACACGATCGGCCGGAATGGGTCGCGGCGGGGCGGTTCGCGACCCGCTACGAGCAGTCGATGCTGTTGCGCTGGTCGGTCGGCGTCGAGGCGCCGGAGGCGACCGCGCCCGCGCTCGACGCGGCCGAATTGGTCGGCGCGGCATTAGACGCGCTGGCAGGCGACGCGAATCTGCTTGCCGCGGAACGATCGAGGATCCGCTACCTGCTCGTCGACGACGCACAGCATCTGGATCCGCAGGCCGCCATGCTGGTCAGGGTGATCGGCAGCACCGCGGCGTCGACGGTCGTCGCGGGTGATCCGGATCAGGGCGTATTCGCCTTCCGCGGTGCCGATGCCCGCTTCGTGGCCGACATCGATGCGCCGGATCGGCGAATCATCCTGCGGGACAACCACAGATCCGGTGGGCAGGTGCGGCTCGCGGTGGCCAGGATCGCGGCGCGGCTGCCAGGCAGTGCGCCGCAACGGTTTCCGCTGTCACACGGTGCGCACGGCACCGTCGACGACGGTGCCGAGGTGCGGGTGCGGGTGCTTGCCACGCCCGCGAAGGAGGCGGCGCTGATCGCCGACCACCTGCGCCGCGCCCACCTGACCGCCGGCGTGCCGTGGTCACGGATGGCGGTGATCGTGCGGTCGGTGCCGCTGTCGCTGGCGCCGCTGCGCCGCGCGCTGCTCGCGGCCGGTGTCCCGGTGCAGCAGCCGGTGCTCGATACGCCGCTGGCCCGCAGGCGCGGCGCCGCGTGGATGCTGCTCGCGCTGCGTGCGCTGCTGGCCGGCGATCCGCGGCGGCAGGGCGCGCGGTTGCCCGACGCGTCGTTCTCGCCGGAGGATGCCCTCGATTTGCTCGGCGGTCCGCTCGGTGGCGCCGATCAGATCACGCTGCGGCGGCTGCGCCGGGGCATTCGGCGCAGTGTGCTCGAGGCCGAGCGGGAAAGGGCGAAGTCCATCGCGGCGGATGAGGTCCGCGCCGACCCCGATGAACTGGGGCCCGAACAAGCCGGACGCGACGATGAGCAGTCGGCGCGCTACTTCACCGATTCCGAGCGGATCGTCGATGAATCCGATTGGTACGGTATCGATTCCGAATGGACGCCGGACGGGGCCGAACAGGCTGCCCGTGCGGAACGGCACGGCGAGGACTTCGGTTGGTCCGACCGGATGCGCGCGGAGTCGGACTCGGCCGATGCGCTGAGTTCCGAGAGTTCGGACGCCGCGGAGGTCATCGACTCGTGGGAGCGCGGCGGCTATCCGGAGCAAGGCGGTGCGGTCGACCGGAACAGCCGAGGCGCCGACGACGACGAACCGGACGAGGCCGAGCTGCACCGTGGCCGCCGTGCGGAGATCGACCAATCCTCCGCCGAGGTGCTGCGCGATCTGCTCATCGGTGTCGGCGACCGGGAAATCCTCGGCAAACTGACCGACGTCGAGGCCGCCCCGCTGCGGCGGGTGCTCGACGCGCTGGACCGGGCCAGGCGGGCGCGCAGGAAAGGCGCGGTGCTCGAGGATGTGCTGTGGTCGCTGTGGACCGGTTCGCGGCTGGAGCGGCGCTGGGTCGCGCAGTCCGAGCGCGGCGGCGCCGCGGGTATGCAGGCCGATCGGGATCTCGACGCCGCCGTCGGGCTGTTCGACGCCGCCGCGGCCTATGTGGATCGGCTGCCGCGTGCCAGTATCGAGGGTTTCGTCGAATACCTTGTGCAGCAGGAGATTCCGCACGACAACACGCCGCTGACCGCGCCGGGCGACGCGGTCGCGCTGCTCAGTGCGCACGCCGCGGCGGGCCGCGAATGGGATGTGGTCGCGGTAGCCGCTGTGCAGGAAGGCATCTGGCCGAACCCGCGCCCGCGCGGGACGCTGCTCAACACCGAGGATCTGGTCGATCTCACCGCGGGCATCGCCGATGCCGGTGCGCGGGTGAGCCGCGCCGCGCCGATCCTGGCCGAGGAACGCAGGCTGCTGCTCGTCGCGTGCAGCAGGGCCAGGCATTCGCTGCTGGTCACCGCCGTGGAATCGGTGGCGGGCGAACGCGATCTGGTGCCATCGCGATTCCTCGCCGAACTGCTCGGCCACGACGACGACAGCGAACCCGGCGCGCTGCCGATCGCCGATCCGGGGCGTGCGCTGGTGATGCATTCGCTGGTGGCCGAATTGCGCGGCGTGGTCTGCGATTCCGAGGCCGATCAGGAACGCAAGCGCCGTGCCGCGCATCAGCTGGCCAGGCTCGCGCACGCCGGTGTCCCCGGCACCCATCCCGACGAGTGGTACGGCACAGCCGATCTCAGCACCCCCGAGTCGCTGTGGGACGACGACGGGACCGCCGTCGCGCTGTCACCGTCCACCGTGGAACTGCTGCGCACCTGCCCGTTGCGCTGGGCGCTGGAACGCAACGGCGGCACCGACGGCGACAATCCGCACGCGGTCAAGGGCAATCTGGTGCACACCCTGGTGCAGGCGCTGGCCGGGAAGGTGCCGGAGGCGCAGGTGCGCGCCGCGCTCGACAAGGCATGGCAGGCAGTCGATCCCGGCACCGGCTGGCATTCCCGCCAGGAGCGCAAGCGCACCGAGGCCATGCTGGAGACGTTCATGGCCTGGGTGCGCAACACGCGCGGCGAGCTCAGCCAGGCGGGAGTCGAGGTGCCGGTGGACTGTGTGCTGCCCGCACGCGCGGAAGACGAACGCGACGTACGCATTCGGGGCCGGGTCGACCGGCTGGAACGTGACGCGCTCGGCCGCTTCGTCATCGTCGACGTGAAGACCGGCAAGACGCCGGTCACCAAGCAGGCGGCCGTCGACCACGCGCAGCTGGCGACCTATCAGGTGGCCGCCGCCATGGGTGCGCTCGACGCCGCCGCGGACAAGTTCCGCGCGGAGGCCGATACGGCGCGTCAGCTGGATCACGCCGCCGAGGCATCGGATACTGGTGAATCCGATACCGGCGCAGCCGGATCTGATGCCGTCGGCACACCGGGCGAGCTCGGTGCACCCGGCGGTGCGCGGCTGGTGTACGTCGCCAAGCCGAGTAGTAAGGAAGGGGCGACCCAGCGGATGCAGCCGCCGCTGGATCCCGAGGCACTCGACCAGTGGCGCGGCACTATCCACGATGCCGCCGCGGCCACCAAGGGCCCGAGCTATCTGGCGATGCGCAACGACGGCTGCAGGCACTGCGCGGTTTCCGGCAGCTGCCCCGTCCAGGACACCGGGAGGCAGGTGACCGACGAGTGAGTGCTGTTCGCCGTCCGGTCCGCCTGGCGCGGGCCGTCATCTCCGTGGTCTCGGGTGCATCGCGGCCGGATCGCCGGTGCGGCACGTGAGTGCGCGGGTAACCCCACATCGGATCGCGGAGGCCCTCGGGCTGCCGCCGCCCACCGACGAGCAGGCCGCGGTGATCGCCGCACCGCCCGGTCCCACCCTGGTGGTGGCGGGCGCGGGCGCGGGCAAGACCGAGACCATGGCGGCGCGGGTGGTCTGGATGGTGGCCAACCGGCTGGTGCTGCCCGATGAGGTACTCGGGCTGACCTTCACCCGAAAAGCCGCGCAGCAGTTGACCTCCCGCATCCGCACCAGGCTCGCCCGGCTGGCCGGTGCGCCGCTGCTGCGCGAACTCGACCCGAGCGGCGGGCTGCGTGCCCAGCTGTCGGGCGCGGAACCCGAGATCAGCACCTACCACTCCTACGCGGGCAGGCTGCTGACCGAACACGGCCTGCTGCTGCCGGTCGAGCCGTCGGCCGCGCTGCTCACCCAGACCCAGCTGTGGCAGCTGGCCCACCAGGTGGTGCGCGCATGGGACGGCGACCTGGACACCGAACGCACCCCGGTTTCGGTGACCGAGGCGGTGCTCGCGCTGTCCGGTCAGCTCGCCGAACACCTCGTCGACGCCGAGCAGCTCGCCGAGGCGCACACCGAACTGGAAAAGCTGGTGCACACACTGCCCGCCGGTCCACGCCAGCGCGGCGGACCAAGCCAGGCGCTGCTCGGCATCCTCCAGGTCCAGCGCGAACGGGTCGCCCTGCTTCCGCTCGTCCATCGCCTCGCCGAGGCGCTGCGCCGCCGCGGCGCACTGGATTTCGGCGCCCAGATGTCCCTGGCCGCCCGCCTCGCCGCCGAACACCCCGAGGTCGCCACCGCCGAACGCGCCCGCTTCCGCCTGGTCCTCCTCGACGAATACCAAGACACCGGCCACGCCCAGCGCGTCTTGCTCTCCGCCCTTTTCGGCGGTGCGCCACCTGCCGAATCCGGCCGGTCGACAGCCGATCGACGCCGTGGCAGCGATCGCCCGCTGGACACCGGCGCCACACAGGCGGTGCGTCCCGGGCGTCAGTCGGATGAACGAGCCTCGGGCGCAGGGCAACCGATGGATTCCGAGCCCGGCTCTGCTGCCGAGAGTGTGGTGGATACCGGCGTTGTGCGTGCTGCGCAGGGTTCGGTCGGAGGGTTGTCGGGCGGGGAGCATCTGGCGGATCCTGCGTCCGGATCCGATGTGGAGAGTGCGGTGGGTACCGGCGGTGTTCGATCGGCGCGCTCGGGGCAGCCGGTCGATTCGGTGCACGCGGGGCGACGGCTGGCGGTTACGGCGGTGGGTGATCCGATGCAGTCGATCTACGGGTGGCGCGGTGCGTCGGCGGCGAATCTGCCGCGGTTCGCCACCGACTTTCCCAGTGCGCCAGGTGTTCCCGCGCCGACGCTACCGCTGCTGACCAGTTGGCGGAATCCGCCGGAGGCGCTGGCGCTGGCCAATCTGGTGGCCGAGCCGTTGCGGCGCAGTGCGATCGATGCCGGGGGAGTAACCGTCGATGCGCTGCGTGCGAAACCCGATGCGGAGGAAGGCGTTGTCGCGCTGGCATTGACCGATACCGTTGCCAGTGAGCGGGATTGGCTGGCCGAGCGGATCGCCGCGGACTGGGCCGCGCGCCGCGAAGCGGGCGAGCCGCCGCCGACTTCCGCCGTGCTGGTGCGCCGCAACGCCGATGCCGCGCCGCTGGCGGAAGCCTTGCGTGCCAGGGGATTACCGGTGGAGATCGTCGGGCTCGGCGGGTTGCTCGGTACGCCGGAGGTCGCCGATATCGTGGCGACACTGCGGTTGATCGCCGAACCGGGTTCCGGCAGTGCCGCCATGCGGGTGCTCACCGGGGCGCGATGGCGGATCGGCGTCGCCGATATCGCCGCGCTCGCCCGGCGCGCCAGGGATCTGTCGATCAGTCGCCTCACCGCGGGGGACACACCCGAGATCACCGACGGCAGCACGCTCGCGGCGGCGCTGCGCGAGGTGGCTCCGGAACCGGCCGAGCAGGCGGGCCTGGCCGATGCGATCGCCGATCCCGGTGCGCCCGACCGCTATTCGGAAACCGGGTTCGCGCGGATCCGTTCGCTCGGCCACGAGCTCGCGGCGCTGCGCGAGCGCAGCGGACAGCCGCTGACCGAACTCGTGGCGGATGTGGAGCGCACCATCGGCGTCGGGGTGGAGACCCAGGCCAGGCGCGCGATGGCAGGCACCGGCGCGGGCCGCGAACATCTGGATGCCTTCGCCGAGGTGGTCGCCGGGTATGCCGCCGATTCCGGCGCATCGCTCGGCGGGTTGCTCGCCTTCCTGGCCGCCGCCGAATCCGTGGAGAACGGGCTGGAACCGGGCGAGGTCGAGGTCGCACGCGACCGTGTGCAGGTGCTGACCGTGCATGCCGCCAAGGGGTTGGAATGGGAGATCGTCGCCGTACCGCATGTGGTGCGCGGCGTCTTCCCCTCCGGCACCGCGTCGGGCACCTGGCTCGGCGCGCTCGCCGAATTGCCGACCACCCTGCGTGGCGACCGCCGGCAGGAGGACGCCGCCGAAGGCGTCCCGGTACTCGACCTGTCCGATCTGTACGACCGCGCCGACCTGGACCGCGCCATCAAGGCGCACAAGGACGCACTGGAGCGCCGCCGCATCGACGAGGAGCGCCGCCTCTTCTATGTCGCCCTCACCAGAACCGAACGCACCCTGCTGGTTTCGGCCCATCACTGGGCCGAGACCGGAACCTCCCCCAAGGGCCCTTCGGATTTCCTGCTCGAACTGAAGCACGCGAGCGAATCCGCCGACGGCCCAGCCCATGGCGTCCTGACGATCTCCCGCTGGGACGACGCCCCCGACCCGGATGCCGTCAACCCCTTCACCGACAACCCCGCCACCGCCGAATGGCCCCGCGACCCCCTCGGCCCCCGCCGCGACCCCATCGAACAGGGCGCCGCCCTGGTCCGCGCCGCCCTGGCCGAACTCCGCTCGCGCCCACCGGAATCCACCGGATCGACCGCCACTGCCGCGCCGACCGCACCGACAACTTCGACTGCGCCGACCGCGACGGCCGAATCGACGGATCCGACCGGGGTCGCCGGACCAACCGCCTCCACCGGAGAGACAGTGGCGGTCGGGCGGGTCGCGTCGACGGAGGCCACACGAGTTGCCGGACAGCCGATCCGTCCCGGTGTGGCGGTGACCGACTCTCGCGACCCAGGCCTCGGGATGTCTACCTCCCAGCTGCCGGGTGGGCGGGTGGGGCGCCCGCAGGCGCCCGGCGAGCGGGTGCCTGATCCTGACGACTCTGCCGCGTGGGACGCTGATATGTACGGTCCAGGTGAGTGGGTGCCCGGTCCTGATGTCCACTGGGCAGCAGATCCTGATGATCCTGGTGTCTGGGCAGTTGATCCGGGAGAGCCGGACGAGTGGGCGGCTGGTCCTGACGATCCGGGTGATTGGGCGGCTGCCCACGATGACACGGGCGCCTGGGCAACCGATCCCGAGGATCCCGATGGCTGGGCCGCGGATGTCGATGCGCTGCTCGCCGAGTTCGAGGCGGTCAATGCGGCGGCGCAGGAAGTTGAGCTGCCGGGCCAGCTTCCGGCGACGGCGCTGGTGGAGCTGCGCGCGGATCCCGCGAAACTGGCCGCGCGCCTGCGGCGTCCGCTGCCGTATCCGCCGAATCCGCTGGCGCGCCGGGGAACCGCGTTTCACGCGTGGGTGCAGCGGTGGTTCAGCACCTCGAGCCTGCTCGGGTTCGATGAACTACCCGGTTCGGCCGAGGGCGGTGCGCCCGAGCTCGGTGCGGACGCGGAACTCGTTGCCATGCAGGACGCGTTCCTGAATTCGCCGTGGGCCAATCGCAGTCCGGTGGATGTGGAGGTGCCGTTCGAAACGTCGATCGCGGGCACCGTGATTCGCGGCCGGATGGATGCGGTGTTCGCGGAGCCGAACGGTGGCTGGGTGGTCGTCGACTGGAAGACCGGTGCGGAACCCACCGTCGCCGACGAGCCCGCCGTCGCCATGCAGCTGGCCATCTATCGGCTCGCCTGGGCCCGCCTGATGTCGGCGCGGACCGGGGCCACCGAGGCGGAGATGCTCGAAAAGATCGGCGCCGCTTTCCATTACGTCCGCTCGGGTCGCACCATCGCCCCGCCCGCACTGCCCGGCCCTACCGAACTCGCCGAACTGATCCTGACCTCGGCCCCCACCGCCGAACAGCGCGGGGGCTAGCGCCGCGCCGTCGAGAGCAGCCAGATGCGCCTGATTACGGTGTGTCGCAGGGCCATTCGACTGCGCTCGGCGAACTGGCTGGAGTTCTAGCGGCGGCTTATCTTCAGCGACTGGGTGATCAGCGGGATCTGGAGCGGCAACCGCACCACGGAGCCGATCTTCACCACCTTCGGCGCCTTCTCGCTCTTCAGCATGTCGACGGTGAACTGCACGTTCGCGGGCCACACCGCGAGGAACAGCAGGGCGGCGAGCCGCCCGCCCAGCCTGCGCGTGCGCGGCACCGCGAGCGCGGCGGCCACGCCGAGTTCGGCGACACCCGAGGCATAGGTGTAATCGCGGGCCTTGCCGGGCAGTGCGCGCGGCACGATCGAATCGTATGGCTTCGGCATCGCGAAGTGCAGGATTCCGGAGCCGAACAACAGGGCCGCCAGCGCCAGCGCCGGGCGCCTGCCGGTGTCACGCACGTTTTCTGCCATACGCCACCTTCGCATTCGCTGGGTATTCGCGTCGAGCCCGCGGCCCCGATCGAGTCCGCCGATATTCACCCGTTGTTCGCGTCGGGCGCGGGCGGCGCCCTGAGCAGCGGGTAGGCTCCGGTGCTGTGCCGCGGGGAGACGTAACGCCGGAGCTAGCCGACATCATGAGCAGCCGAGCGGGTGATCGCGTTGTTCGGTGACAGGGGCAACGGCATCGGCCTGGCGGGGCGCCCGGATTTCGCCCTGGTCGGCGTGCTGCGCATCCCGGAAATCCAGACCAGCCCTTGGCGTTCGCTGACCAGGCGCGTGCTGTTCGCGATCGCCCTGCTGTTCGGCGCCGCGGCGGTGGTGTACTTCGGCCGCGCGGGCTACCGCGACAATTCGGGCGACGAACTGTCCTTCCTTGACGCGCTCTACTACGCGACGGTCTCGCTGTCGACGACCGGTTACGGCGATATCGCCCCGATCACCCCCGAGGCGCGGCTGGCGAACATCGTCATCATCACCCCGCTGCGCGTCCTGTTCCTGATCGTGCTCGTCGGCACCACCCTCGGTGTGCTGACCGAACGCTCCAGGCAGGCTTTCAAGATTCAGCGATGGAGGCACAGCGTGCGCAATCACACCGTGGTCGTCGGATACGGCACGAAGGGGCGTACCGCGATCGACGCCATGCTCGGTGACGGCGTCGCGCCCGCCGACATCGTGGTGGTGGATACCGATCTCGTCGCGCTCGAGGCGGCCGCGAACGCGGGCCTGGTCACCGTGCACGGCTCGGCGACCCAGTCCGATGTGCTGCGGCTGGCCAGCGCGCAGAACGCGTCGTCGGTGGTGGTCGCGGCGAATCGCGACGACACCGCCGTGCTCGTCACGCTGACCGCGCGCGAGCTGAACAAGGCCGCCAAGATCGTGGTGGCGATCCGCGAGGCCGAGAACACCCATCTGCTGCGCCAATCCGGCGCGGATTCGGTGGTGGTGTCCTCCGAGACCGCGGGCAGGCTGCTCGGCATCGCGACAACCACACCGACCGTCGTCGAGATGATCGAGGATCTGCTGACCCCCGAGGAGGGGTTCGCGGTCGCCGAGCGCGAGGTGGAGCCGTCCGAAATCGGCGGCTCGCCAAGGCATCTCAGCGATATCGTGCTCGGTGTGGTGCGCGCGGGCACGCTGGTGCGGGTCGGTGAGCCCGAGGTCGACGCCATCGAGGCGGGCGACAAGCTGCTCTACATCCGCCGCGTCGGGAAGTGACACCGGCCCGACGGTATGCCGGCCGTCGGCGTTAGTCTCGAAGTGTGCCTTTCCAGCTCAATGGTGTTCCGTTGCTGTCGCGTTCCACGATCGATCGGGCCGAGGAGGTCAGGGCCGACGCGCAAGCGCTGAAGGACGGCTGGGCCACCGCCGCGCTCCTGCGGGTGAACCGCCGCGGCCAGGTTCGATTCGAGAACGGTGCGCTCGTCCTCGACAAGGCGATCGATCTATCGCCGGAGCCGAGCCCGGCGGCGGTATTCCTCGGCATCGACGCGGGCGTGCACGTGTGGGCCGTACGCGATAACGAGGTGACCGGCTCGCTCGCCGATCTGCGCGCCATGGCGAGCGGGGTCGACGATCTCACCGCCGGGCTGCTCGCCACCGCGAACGCGCTGCTGAACTGGCACGACAAGGCCGGATTCCACGGCGCCGACGGCACCGTCACCACCGCGGTGAAGGGCGGCTGGTCGCGGGTCACCGAGAACGGATACGAGGAGTTCCCGCGCATCGATCCCGCGGTGATCTGCCTGATCCACGACGGCGGCGACCGGGTACTGCTCGCGCGCCAGCACAGCTGGCCGCACTCGCTGTTCTCGCTGCTCGCCGGATTCGTCGAGGCGGGCGAATCGCTGGAGCGCTGCGTCGAACGCGAGATGCGCGAGGAGGTCGGGCTCGACGTGCGCGAGATCCACTACCTCGGCAGTCAGCCGTGGCCGTTCCCGCGCTCGCTGATGGTCGGCTTCGCCGCCGTCGCGGATCCCGATCAGCCCCTTGTCTTCTCGGATGGCGAGATCGCCGAGGCGTACTGGTTCAGCCGCGCCGAGGTACGCGAGGCGCTCGCGGTGGGCGACTGGTCGGCGCGGAACAACGGCGCACGGCTGCTGCTGCCGGGTTCGATTTCCATCGCGCGCACCATCGTGGAGTCCTGGGCGGCGCTGGACTGATCCCGGTCAGGACAGGGCGGCCAGCGCCTCTTTGACGGCGACCAGCGACGGGTTGGTCGCCGTCGATCCGTCCGCGAACTTCACGGTCGGCACCACATGGTTGCCGCCGTTGACGCTGCCGACGAATTCGGCCGAGGCCGGGTCGTCCTCGATGTCGATCTCCACATAGCTGATGCCCGCCTCGTCCAGCTGCTTCTTGAGCCTGCGGCAGTAGCCGCACCAGGTGGTCGAGTACATGGTCAGGTCAGGGGTTGCGTCAGTCACGGATGATGCAACACCGACAAGCTCGGGAAAAATTTCCCGAGCTCCGACTTGCCATGAATTTAGTAAGCGCGCATACTATTTCCATGACGCAGATCGCCACCGCACAGGCCACCTCGACCGCGGCACCCGCCGCCTTCTTCGCCAAGTGGGCCGATATGGCCACCTGGCCCGAATGGAACAACGACACCGAATGGGTGCGCCTCGACGGCCCGTTCGCGCAGGGCTCGACCGGGACGCTCAAGCCGAAGGGCGGGCCCAAGGTGGGGTTCGTCATCGAGAAGCTCACCGACTCCGAGTTCGTCGACGTTTCCGAGCTCATCGGTGCGCGGCTGACCTTCGCCCACCGCGTCGCCGTCGACGGCGACCGCACCACCGTGACCGTCACCGTCTCGATCGACGGACCACTGCGCTGGCTGTGGACCAAGGTCATGGGCGCCGACCTCGCCGAGTCGGTCCAGCCGGACCTCGACGCGCTGGTCGCCGAGGCCGAAGCGGTGCGGGTATGACCCTGCGGACGCAATTCGCCGAGGCGGACGAGAGTCCGGGCCTGTTGCTCTGGCAGGTGACCAACCGGTGGCAGGCGGCTCAGCGCGCGGCGCTTGCGCCCTTCGACCTCACCCATGTGCAATTCGTGCTGCTCGCCTCGCTCACCTACCTGGCCGCCCGCCGCGACGATCCGGTGATGCAGCGCGATCTGGCCGATCACGCCGCCACCGATCCGATGATGACCTCGCAGGTGTTGCGCACCCTGGAGCAGAAGGGCCTCCTGGAACGCCGCGATCATCCGGACGATCGGCGGGCCAAGGCCATCGTTCCGACGGAATCCGGTGCGGCGCTGGCGAATCGCGCGATCGTCGCGGTGGAGGCCTGTGACCACGACTTCTTCGCCCCGCTCGGCGCGGGCGCCCGCGCGTTCGCGGGATCGCTGAAGCGACTGCGGGATCGGTAACTATCCCGCGGCGGCGATCCGGTTCGCGCGCACGCGCGCGCCGATCTTGACGGTCACGTCGGCTTCCCACAGCAGCGGCCAGGCCACCACCAGTGCCAGGATGCCGATCAGCACCGCCGACGGGAGATGGCTGCCGAAGACGCCGAGTGCGAGCACCGCGAACGTGCACGGCACCGGCCAGCGCAGGAACCACCGCCACCGCTCGCCGGTGAGCAGCCCGCCGATCGCGGCGATCACGAAATACGCTGCGGCGCTGCCGCACAGCAGCCACACCACGCCGCGGGACTGATGCCCGTGCGCGTGCTCGACGGCGAGCCCGAGCCCGGCGGCGAAGGTCGCCACCGCGCCGCCGACCAGGCAGTGCAGGCCCATGGCGATGCGCGGCGCCACCTGATTCGGCGCCAGGTGCGGCACACCGGCGAAGCCGAAGATCAGCGACAGCGCCCACATGCTCACCAGCAGCAGGAACGAGCCGACCACCAGTAGATCCAGCGACAGATCCCAGGCCTGTGGCGCGGCCGCCGCGATCACCACGATGATGCCCTCGCCGAGCATGATGATCATGTACAGCCCGAGCCGCTCGCCGAGATGCGCCGAATCGGTGTGCAGCGCACGTAGTTTCGGTGTCTCGATGCCGTCGAATCGGTGCGAGCTGCGCAGTCGCCGATCGAAGCGCTCCTGGACGGCGGCCAGCATCCGGTTGCCGTCGATACCGATCATGACCAGCAGATCCAGCGCCATGCCGATCGCCCACAGCCAGTATTTCCACGGCGCGGGCACCCAGAGCGACACGATCCACGGCGTCACCCCGGCGGTCAGTTGCGCGATCGGCCAGTCGACCAAGATCCGGCCACGGCCCCACACCTGTTCGGCGAAGATCCGCACCAGCACGTACACCGCCGCGAACGCGGTGGCGTGGCGATCCGGTATTCCGGCCACCGCCGCCGCCATCACCCCGAGTCCGAACATCGCGACGAGCACCAGCGGCACCTTGGCCCGCTCGCCCGCGATATTGCCGTACACCATGATCGATGCCCACGCCATCCAGAAGGCCAGGTAGAGCAGCAGATACATGGCGAAATCGCCGAGCGTCGGCCCGCCGTGCAGCAGGTGGGTCAGCTGGCCGATCCCGGCGACCGCGACCAGGTCGAAGAACAGCTCGATCCAGCTCGCATGCCGTTCCTCGCGCGCCTGCGCGGATTCCGTCTCATGTGACACGGGATGAGTATCGGGCAACCTCGCCGCCCGTGCCGGATCCGGTGCGGTTCGCGCTGCTGTCTCCCCGTCGCGCGCGGGTCGGACGTGCCGGAGCATGCGCGACGGCGAATTGATAGCGATCGGTGGCGGTATGTCGCGGCAATCACAGGGTTCGCCGTCGGTCAACGCCGAGGGGAGTGCCGATTCTTACACTCTGCCAAGGAAACACATCACGATTACGATGGCTATTCGGCGGTTTCTTCGGCCATGATGGGTACGTGTCTGAGATCGTGCGACGTCGCTCCTCCCGCAACGCCAAGTTAGCCAAGATTCCGCTCGGGATCGCCGGGCGTGCCGCGGTGGGCTTCGGCAAGAAGCTGGCGGGCGGGGACAAGACCGAGATCAACGCGCAGCTCAATCAGAAGGCCGCCGAGCAGCTGTTCACCGTCCTCGGTGAGCTCAAGGGCGGTGCGATGAAGTTCGGTCAGGCGCTCAGCGTCATGGAGGCCGCGGTGCCGGAGGAGTTCGGCGAGCACTACCGCGAGGCGCTGACCAAACTGCAGGCCGCCGCGCCGCCGATGCCCGCCGAGACGGTGCACCGGGTGCTCGATCAGCAGCTCGGCACCCAGTGGCGGCAGCGCTTCAGCTCGTTCGACGACACACCCACCGCGTCCGCGAGCATCGGCCAGGTGCACAAGGCGGTGTGGTCGGACGGGCGAACGGTCGCGGTGAAGGTGCAGTATCCGGGCGCCGACGAGGCGCTGCGCGCCGACCTCAAGACACTGTCGCGGATGACCGGCCTGATCGCGTCGGTGATTCCCGGCGCCGATGTGAAGCCGGTGCTCGCCGAGATCACCGAGCGCACCGAGGAAGAGCTCGACTACCGCAACGAGGGCTCGAACCAGCGCGCCTTCGCCAAGGGTTTCGACGGGCATCCGGAATTCGTGGTGCCGAAGGTGGTGGCCAGCGCGCCGAAGGTGATCGTCACCGAATGGCTCGACGGCGTCGCCGTCTCCTCGATCATCAAGGCGGGCAGCGAGGATCCGGAAGGTACTCGCGCACAGCGCAATCGGGTCGCCGGGCAGATGGCGCGGTTCCATTTCTCGTCGCCGGAGACCATCGGCCTGCTGCACGCCGATCCACATCCCGGCAACTTCATGGTGCTGCCCGACGGCAAACTGGCCGTCATCGATTTCGGCGCGTGCGCACCGCTGCCCGATGGATTCCCCGCCGAACTCGGCCGCATACTCGGCCTCGCCGTCGCCGAGCAGTTCGACGAGCTCACCGAGCTGCTGCACGAGAACGGCTGGATCATCCCCGGCCGCAAGGTCACCGATCAGGAGATCGCCGACTACCTACGCCCGTTCACCGATCCCATCCGCACCGAATCGTTCCACTTCACCCGCAAATGGATGCAGCGGGTGGCGGGCAAGGCCTCCGACATCACCAGCCCGGAGATGAAAACCGCGCGCTCCCTTGTGCTTCCGGCCGACTACGTGATGATCTTCCGGGTACTGGCCGGTTCCATCGGCATCGCCGCTCAGCTCGACGCCGAGATCCCGTTCATGCAGCTGGCCAACACCTGGCTGCCGGGTCTGCGCGAAGAGCGTTCCGCCAGCTGACCGTTCAGCGCAGCGCGCTGTCACATTCAGCGCAGAGCGCTGCCCGCCTGCCATTGATCCCATGGCAGGCTCCAGTCGCCGTTCTGCCAGACCTGCAACGGTTCGCCGCCGGTGTTGCGGATCTCCACGACATCGCCAGGAGTCGCGAAATCGAAGAACCAGCGGGCGTTTTCGCTGCTGAGGTTCAGGCAGCCGTGTGAGACGTTCTGGCTGCCCTGCGCCCAGACGGTGGAGTCCAGCGCGTGCAGGTAGATGCCGTCGGTGCTGATCCTGGTCGCCCAGCCGATGGCCTCCTTGTATCCGAGCCGGGAGTTCACCGGCAGGCCGTAGGTGGAGGAGTCCATGATCACCGGGTTGGCCTTGTCCATCACCGTGTAGGTGCCGGGCTGCGTCCAGAAGGTGATGGTCTTGCCCGCGACCACCTCGCTGCCGCCCATCCCCATCGAGGTCGGCATGGTGCGGATCAGCTTGCCGTTCTCGAACACCTCCACCTGTTTGGTGTTGTCGTCGACCATCGAGACGTGCGCAGGGCCGATGGTGAACGAGGTCTTCGCGTCCTCCTGGCCGTAGAGGCCCTGGCCGAATTGCTGACCGTAGATATCCGCCTTGACGGTGACCGTGGTGCCCGGCGCGTAGTACTGCTTCGGCCGCCAGTGCACATTGCGGTCGTCGAGCCAGTACCAGGAGCCCTCGACCGGCGGCGTGGTGGTCACGATCAGCCTGCGCTCCGCGGCGGCCCGGTCCGGGATGTCCTCGTCGAAGTGGGCGACGACGACGGTGCCGACCCCGTAGGCGCCGCCGTCGGCGAGCAGCTGCCCGCCCGTGGTGGTCAGCACCACCTTGGTCTGGTTGTGCGGGGTGATGGTGCGGAAGGTCGAGGTCACCGGGCCGGAAGGGCCGGTGAGCGTGACGCCCTCCGCGGTCACGGTGTAGGTGCGTCCATAGCCGAGCGGTTCGGCCGGTTTCCACGCCGTTTTGTCCGGGGTCAAAATCCCCTCGATGATCCTGCCCTCTTCGTTGCGCAGCGTCACCTTGGTCAGCATGCCGTCGTTCGCGGTCACCTGGACCGTGCCCTTGGGATCGAAGTCGACGGTGGCGTCCTTGGGCGTCACGGTGATCGCCGGTCCCGCGGGCTGCGTATCGCCGGCGCCCGGCCCCGATCCGGACCCGCACGCCGCGAGTAGCAGCGTCACTGCCAGCAGGAAACTCGCTATGACACCGGATCTGTAGCGACCCCACGACATGGATGCGCCTCCCTTTCGCCATGCGCCTGCCCGCTGCGCAATCTCCCGCCGCAATTTTACGTGCCGCGCGCGGGTGCTCCGGGGCGCGCGTGCGCCATCAGGCGGCCGACCGGCGCGTTACTCCTGATGGTCCAGGTCGGCTCGGCGATCCGCCGCGCGTCCGCCCGCGCAGTGCGAGATGGGTGGCGACGCCGACGAGGGCGGTCATCGTCACGCCGCTGCCGAGCAGCAGCCGCAGATCGGCGGGGAAGGCGCGATAGAGGCCGGGCACCAGGATCGGCAGCAGTCCCGCGGTGAGCGCCGCGGCCGCGGTCAGCAGCGTCGTCTCGGCATCGACGTCGATCGCGCGGAACATGCCGAGCGCGGCGACGATGATCATGGCGAACACGATCGTCGCGGTGCCGCCGACGACCGGACCCGGCAGCGAGTTCACCAGCCGCCCGATCGGCGCGACGAACGCGACCACCACGAGCAGCACCCCGGTGAGCGCGGTGACGTAGCGGCTGCGCACCCCGGTGAGCCGGACCAGTCCGATGTTCTCACCGCTGGTGACCATCGACGGACCACCGAACAGGCCCGACAGCAGGGAGGTCACCGCATCGCCGCGGATGGTCCGCCCGACCGTGACCGGTGCGTCGATCTCCTTGCCGACCACCCGCGCGTTCAGCACCGTCTGCCCGGCCGCCTCCGCCATGGAGCCGATGCCGAACACCAGCAGCGGCACCGCCGCGAGCACATCGAAATGCGGTGTGCCGAAAGGGAACAGCTGCGGCCACTGCACCACCTCGGACCCGGTCCGCAGGTGGAACCGGCCGGTGACCGCCGCCGCGATACCGCCGACGATCATGCCTGCCAGCACCGAGAGCCGCCGCCAGCCACGCGGCAGGAACCGGTGTGCGAGCACGGTGGCGACGATGGTCAGCGCGGCCAGGCCGACCGCGCCGACCGAGGGCCTTTCGTCCGGCGCGACCACCAGATTCCCCGCGACCTTGACCAGATTCACCCCGATGACCAGCACCATGCACGCGATGACCACCGCGGGCAGGCGGGTGACCAGCCGCCGCGCCACCGGCACCACCACGATCCCGGCCAGCGCGGTGAGGATGACAGCCCCGCTGGCGGTGGCCGGATTCGACTCCTGCGCGATCTGCAGGAACAGCACAACGGCCGCACCGCCGGGCAGCATGACGAACGGCAGTCCGGCCCCGAGCGAAAACCGCCCGGTGGATTGCAGAATCGTGCCGACGCCACTGAACAGCAGTGCGGCGCACAGCAATGCGCGGGTATCGGCATCGTCGAGCCGCAGGCTGCGCCCGATCAGCAGCACCGCGGTGATCGGCATCGCCACCATCACCGCCAGATGCTGTAATGCGGCGGCGAATCCCCGCCCCAGCGTTGGCCGCTCGTCCACTGGATGCACCGCCGCGTTCACCATGCGCGGACTCCCGTACGTGCGGCTGTCCGATTCGTCATGACGCCAGCCACGGGATATCGGCATAGCGGTAGGCGCGGAAGATCGCGTTGGAGACGCCGGGGAACAGCTCCGCGGTGCCGGGATCGGTGTACGCGGTGAACGACGGGACCACGTACTCCCAGCAGATTCGCTTGTCGGGCGTCACCTCGAAGATGCGGCCGAACGCCGCCTCGGTGATCAGTGTGTTGCCGTTGGGCAGCCGCTGCGCGCCGCCCATGTACGGGGTGAAGAACGCCTCGCGCGGCGAATCCTGATAACTCCAGACGATATCGCCGGTGGCCGAATCGATGTCGAGGATGCGGCTGTAGGTCACCGACTCGCCGGTGCGGAAGGTGCCGTTGTCGAACACCAGGATTCGGCCGTCGCCGACCGGATGCGCGTGATGCTGCTGCGCCACGGTGCCGCGATCGGCCAGCGTGGCGACCCGGCCGGTACGCCGATCGATGGTGATCACCGCGGACACACTGCGCAGGCTCGCCACCACCGTGTGCTCGTCGAGCGGGTGCACGCTGTTGATCAGCGGCCAGTGCTCGCGCCAATAGTGCGGCTGCAGCGCGAATTCGGCCGGGTCGAGATGGTCGGCGGCCCGCCATTCCCAGCGCAGCGCACCGTCCGGACCGACCTCGCGGATGACATCCGCCCACACGATCCCGTCGGCCTCGGTGCCTGGTACGCCGCCCTCGATACGGTCGGCCGCCGCACCGGTCAGCGGCTCGACGGCGGTGTAGATGATCCCGCCGTCGTCGAGGTGATGCGCGTCGTGATGCTGGTAGTCGTCGCGAATCTCGCTGAGCAGCACACCGTTCGGGTCATAGCGGCCCATCGAGCCGCCGCTGTATTTGCGCCACATCGCGAACAGCGGCGCGATGGCGAGCGTCGCGCCGTTGTAGGCCAGTGAGCCGTCGGCGAGCAGCCGCGCATGCCTGCCCGGCCGATACGGCAACCGCCAGCGATGCGCCACCGTTCCCGCGAGATCGACCAGCTCGACAACGCCGCCGCCGGCCAGCGGCGCGTACAGCGTATACCCGGGGGACGCGAGCTCCGGATCGATACCGATCAGCCCGGTACCGCGGCGCACCAGCGTGTTCTGTTCCATCACACCTCCTGAATATTCAGCGCCACTGAATATTCAGTAGAATCTGCAGCGCGAGAAGGCTTCCGATCAGCGTGCGGTAAACCGGTGCGGCCGGGTGCGCGGTCACGACAATCAGCAGGATGGTGCGCGAGGTGAGTGCGAAGGCCGATGCGGCCCGGTGGCAGGGGCTCGGCGAGGTGGTCAACCGGCATCGGCTGGCCGCCGGGCTGACGCTGGCCCAGCTCGCCGAGAAGTCCCGGCTGTCGGCGTCGTTCCTCAGTCAGCTGGAGAACGGCAGGACCAATACGAGTCTGCGCTCGCTACAACAGATTTCCGACGCGCTCGACACCACCGCGACGCAGCTGCTCGCCGCCGCGGACGCGATGCCGGGCACCGAGGTGGTGCGGGCCGCCGAAGGCGTACTCCCGCAGGATGATCCGGGCGCCGACGGCACCGTGCGCGCGCTGGTGCACGGCGCTCGGGAGTTGCGCGCGCTCGAGTTCACCGGCG
Organism: Nocardia sp. NPDC052566; assembly: GCF_044547285.1. Taxonomy (NCBI): domain Bacteria; kingdom Bacillati; phylum Actinomycetota; class Actinomycetes; order Mycobacteriales; family Nocardiaceae; genus Nocardia; species Nocardia sp. NPDC052566. Next base: position 872,308 of record NZ_JBIUAF010000006.1, read on the forward strand.
GCCTGCACCGGGACGAGCGCGAATTCGCCCACGACAACGACGAATTGATCTACGTGGTGCACGGCACGATCACCGTCGCGGCCGACGGCCGCGAGATCGTGCTGGCCACCGGCGATACCTACTACTGCGCGGCGGGCACCGAACATCGCTGGTGGGCACACACCCACGACACCAAAGCGCTGCTGATCGCCGTCGCCGACGGGCTCGCGGTGCGGCGAGCCACTCACAAACGGCGCTGATCCATCCCGGTGCACACCAGGACCCAGTCCCTTGACCAGCGACTGGATCCCGGTCTGCACCGGGGTGAATTGCTTTGCCGCACAACGCAGACGAGCCGCCCGCCCGATCTCGGGGCGAGCGGTTCGTCTGCTTTCTCGTTCCTGGGCCCGGCTCGGGTCCGTAATTACGGCAGGGGCCTCAGTGACCGGAGGGAGGAGAGGCTCGAGTCCCGGTTTCATGCCGGGACCGCGACCTTGCGCGGGCGACCGCGCGGACGCTTGCGGGCGATCACGACACCCTGGTCGAAGATCTCACCGCCCCAGACGCCCCACGGCTCACGCCGATCCATGGCCGCCGTGAGGCAGCCCTTGCGGATCGGGCACGAGGCACACAGCGCCTTGGCCTGCTCCAACTGGACAGGGTTCTCGGCGAACCACAGATCCGGGTCCTCCACACGGCAGGGCACGACAACTTCCCGGGTACGGGTAGGCGTGGCCACGGTCCGGCATGTCACGTCAGTACTGGCGGTCGGCCAGTTCTCTGCGGTGAACACGTCGTTCTCCTTCAGCTTGTTTGCAGCGGTTCGTTTCGTTTTCTGCGAAACCGGTGCCTGGCTGAGGAGCCCGAAAACACTGGCCACGGTTTCGCTTTCGGCGATCCGTGGCCAGGAGGTGGGAGGTGTTCCCTACCTAGCTCGACATCTGTATCGAGCCCTGATCACGGACGCTTGGTGTGCGGTGCGACGGAGGCGTGCCTGCATATCTGCCGGCGCATAGCCGGCTTCAATGGCGAGGGCGCCGGAAGCTGCTTTCGCGGCTACCGGGTGCCAGCCCGCGCTGGGCTTGTCCTGGCGAATGACGCACACCGGGTGCTCGTTCACGAGATGCGAACGCTCACCGAATGCGCTGACGCCGGACAGACCGGTCCCCTGCAAAGCGAGGACCCCCCGGAAGGCAGACACGGGCGTATTCACCGCAACGTTGAGGGCGGTGAAGTTCGTGATGCCATTCATTGGTCTGCCTCCGTTCCTGTACTCGTTGGTCCGATTGATGACTTGCGCGCTGGGATGACCTCCCGGTGCGTGATTCCCACCATATGCAATGTCGAAGAAGTCGACAACCTATTTTCTACCTGCGGTTTTGTGGGCTTGACCGCAGCGCCGATCGCAGTATTGAATCGGCGGCGTTCGCGGCCACCCGTGGTTACCTACCCTGGCGTGAGCTCGTCGCCCGCAGTCGCGACTTGACCAGCGCCAGCACATCCGCGCCGTACTGATCTATCTTCTTCGCCCCGATGCCGGGGATCGCGGCCAGCGCGTCGTCGTCGGCGGGCAGCTGTTCGGCGATGGCCGTGAGCGTGGTGTCGGTGAACACCACGAACTCGCGCACCCGCAGTGCCTGCGCCTTCTCCTCGCGCCACTCCTGCAGTGCGGCAAGCAGTTCGGTGTCCAGCTCGGCCGGGCAGCGCCTGCACCGGCCGAGCATCGTGGCATAGGTGCCGATCAGCGGTTTGGCGCAGACACGGCAGGTCGGGCGGATACCGTTCGACCCGCTCTCGGTGGTCGGCGCCGCGATGCGCGAGGCGGGCGAGTCGTCGGGGACCAGGCCGTTGAGGAACCGCGAACGTCGCCGCGTGCGCCTGCTGCCGTCGCCGCGGGTCAGCGCCCATGACAGCTGCAGATGTTCGCGCGCCCTGGTCACGCCGACATAGAGCAGCCTGCGCTCCTCCTCGAGCGCCGCCTCGTCGGCGACCGAACCGTCGCCGGCCAGTACGTGCGCGATCGGCAGCGTGCCGTCGGTGACGCCGACCAGGAACACCGCATCCCACTCGAGACCCTTGGCCGCGTGCAGCGAGGCGAGCGTCACACCCTGCACCGTCGGTGGGTGCCGCGACTCCGCGCGATGGGCGAGTTCGCGCAGCAGACCGTGCAGCTCGAGGTCGGGCTCGTGGTCGACCAGCTCCTCGGTCAGCTGGACCAGCGCGGTCAGCGAGGCCCAGCGCTCGCGTGCCTGCGCGCCCGCGGGTTCGGCATTGGTCAGGCCGTGCGGCGCGAGGGCGGCCCGCACCAGCGTGACGAGCGCTCGGCCGCCGCGGGATTCGCCGGGCAGGTCGTCGCGGGCCGCGACCTGCCGCAGCGCGATCACCGCCTGCTTCACCTCGGCACGCTGGAAGAAGCCTTCACCGCCGCGCACCTGATACGCGATGCCGTGCTCGGTGAGCGCCTGTTCGTAGGCCTCCGACTGCGCGTTGATCCGATACAGCACGGCGATCTCCGCGGCGGGCGTGCCGTCGGCGATCAGCCGCTTGATGGATCTCGCGATCGCGGCGGCCTCGCCCGGCGCATCCTCGTATTCGGCGAAGGCGGGCTCCGGCCCGTCCGCGCGCTGGCCGATCAGCTGCAGCCTGGTGCCCGCGATGCGGCCGCGCGCGACCCCGATCACCCGGTTCGCCAGCGAAACCACCTGCGGTGTCGAGCGGTAGTCGCGCTCCAGCCTGACCACCGTGGCCTCGGGATACCTGCGGGAGAAGTCGAGCAGGTAGTTCGGGGTGGCGCCGGTGAACGAGTAGATGGTCTGGTTCGCGTCGCCGACCACGGTCAGATCGTCGCGGTCACCGAGCCACGCGTCGAGCACCCGCTGCTGCAACGGGGTGACGTCCTGATACTCGTCGACCACGAAACTGCGGTAGCGGCCGCGGAATTCGTCGGCCACGGCGGGATAGTCCTCCAGCGCGGCCGCGGTGTGCAGCAGCAGATCGTCGAAATCCAGCAGCAGCCCGTCCTGGCTGGTCTTCGACGATTCGTAACCCGCGTACACCTCGGCCACCCTGGCCGGATCGTAGGGCGGCTCCCTGCGGTACTTGGCGACCGCGGCCGGATAGTCCTCCGGTGCGATGAGTGTGGCCTTCGCCCACTCGATCTCGCTGAGCAGATCGCGGATGCTGTCGGTGGCCGAGGACAGGCCCGCCCGGTTGGCGGCCTGGGCCACCAGGGGGAACTTGCCGTCGATGAGCCGCCACGGCACGTCGCCGACGATCTGCGGCCAGAAGTATTTGAGCTGACGCAGCGCGGCCGCGTGGAAGGTGCGCGCCTGCACCTGGGTGGCGTCGCCGCCGAGCCCGAGCGCGCGCAGCCGGTTGCGCAGCTCGCCCGCCGCGCGCGCGGTGAACGTCACCGCGAGCACCTGATCGGCCTTCACATGTCCGGCCGAGACCAGGTGCGCGATGCGATGGGTGATCGTTCTCGTCTTACCGGTGCCCGCCCCGGCGAGCACACAGACCGGCCCGCGCGGCGCGCGCACGGCGGCGGCCTGCTCGGGGTCGAGTTCGGCGAGGTCGAGTGCGGGCACGCGCACCATCATGACAGTGCCCTCCGACAACGGCCGTGCCCCCTGACAGTGACAGCGCCCTCGACGGTGGCAGCGCCCTCGACGGTGGCAGCGCCCTCGACGGTGGCAGCGCCCTCGACGGTGGCAGCGCCCTCGACGGTGGCAGCGCCCTCGACGGTGGCAGCG